>NZ_CACSJA010000004.1 GCF_902706035.1 Pantoea sp. 18069
AGCTCAAGCATTGGAAGCGAGGCGGGACCATCTACCGGGAACTCAAGGCGCGGGGGGCGACGCATGACGTTGCAAAGCAAGTGGCGGTCAACGGCCGTCGCTGGTGGCGCAACAGCAATGGGGTCATAAAGATCGTGCTGACGATTGCGTACTTTGACCGGCTGGGAGTGCCAAGATTGTCTTGACCTCAAGCTCTCGAACCGCCCGGTGCGGATCCGCATGCCGGGTGGTGTGGCAGGGGTGCCTCCAAGAATGGAGGCCCCCTATGCCGATTGGCGCTCTGGAGCCTGTCGGTGGGCGTGAGCGATGTGTCGTGGAATACGCTGTGGTCCTCGCAGGAAGACGACATGGTCGCCCAGGTGCTGCTCTACAGCCGCGTGCCGCGCACGCTGGCGCTGATTCTCGCGGGTTCGTCCATGGCCGTCGCCGGGTTGTTGATGCAGATGCTTGCGCGCAACCATTTCGTCGAGCCGTCGACCGTAGGTACGGTCGAGTCCGCCAGCCTGGGCATGCTGATGATGGCGCTGTGGGCGCCCGACTGGTCGGTCTGGGCCAAGATGGGCGTCTCGGCGCTGATGGCGCTGGCCGGCACGGCGCTGTTCCTGGCCGTGCTGTCGCGCGTGAAGCTGCGTTCGGCCTGGATCGTGCCGCTGGTCGGCCTGGTGCTGGCCGGCGTGATCGATGCCGGGGCGATGTTCTTCGCCTACCAGCACGACCTGATCCAGTCGCTGCGGGCCTGGTCCAACGGCGATTTCTCGGTGGTCGTCGACGGCCGCTACGAAATGCTCTGGCTGTCGCTGGGCGTGACGCTGCTGGCCTGTCTGGCGGCCGACCGCTTCACCGTCGCCGGCCTGGGCGAGTCCTTTGCCACCAACCTCGGGCTCAATTACAAGCGCCTGGTCTGGCAGGGCCTGGTGGTGGTCGCCATCGTCACGGCCTGCGTGGTCGTGACCGTGGGCAGCATTCCATTCGTCGGGCTGATCGTGCCCAATGTCGTGCGCCTGATCCTCGGCGACAACGTGCGCCGCAGCGTGCTGTGGGTGGCCGTCGCGGGCGCGGGCCTCACGCTGCTGTGCGATCTGGTGGGACGGCTGGTGATTGCGCCCTATGAAATTCCCGTGGGCACGGTGATGGGCGTGGTGGGCAGTGCGCTGTTCCTGGTGCTGATCGTACGCCGGCGGCAGCGGGTGGGGTGAAATGGAAAATACTTCGCAACTTGCTGCCCCCGCCGCCGGCGCGCAGCCCTGGGCCGGGCGCTGGCATAGGCCGCAGACGCGCCTGGGCCTGCTGGCGCTGCTGGCCGTGCTCGCCTGCCTGGCCTTCATGACCGTGGGCGTGCAGACCGACTGGGCGTTCGTGATCGAGCATCGCGGCGTCAAGCTGCTGACGATGCTGGTCGTGGCCGGCGCGATCGGCATTTCCACGGTGGTCTTCCAGACCATCACCCACAACACCATTCTCACGCCGTCGGTGATGGGGCTGGACGCGCTGTACCTGTTCCTGCAGGCGGTGCTGGTGCTGCTGCTGGGCGCGTCCGGCGTGGTCGCCTGGGGCGTGCTGCCCAAGTACCTGCTGGAAATCGTGCTGATGGTGTTCTTCAGCGTGCTGCTGATGCGCTGGCTGTTCACCGGCCAGGCCAGCAGCCTGCACCTGATGCTGCTGGTCGGCATGGTTGGCGGCATCTTCTTTCGCAGCCTGACCGGTTTTGCGATGCGCATGATAGACCCCAACGAGTTCGCGTCGCTGCAGGACCGGATGTTTGCCAACTTCAACTCCATCCAGCTGCAGTTGCTGTGGCCGTCGCTGCTCTTGATGGCGCTGGGCGCGGG
The DNA here is from genome assembly GCF_902706035.1 of Pantoea sp. 18069. GTDB lineage: Bacteria > Pseudomonadota > Gammaproteobacteria > Burkholderiales > Burkholderiaceae_C > Comamonas. The sequence continues at coordinate 1,830 of NZ_CACSJA010000004.1, forward strand.
CTGGATCTGGCGCCAGCGCCATGTGCTCGACGTGCTGGCGCTGGGGCGCGACGTCGCCGTGAACCTGGGCGTGGCCTACCAGCGCCAGGTGCTGCAACTGCTGGTCGTGATGGCCTGCCTGGTCGCGGTCTCGACGGCGCTCGTGGGCCCGGTGACTTTCTTCGGCCTGCTGGTGAGCAACATGGCCTACCAGTGGATGGGCACGCGCCGCCACAACTGGGTGCTGCCCGCGGCCGTGCTCTGGGGCTGCGTGCTGCTGCTGGGCGGCCAGGTGATTCTCGAGCAGGTGTTCGCGTTCAATACCGCGCTGTCCATCGTCGTCGAGTTCCTCGGCGGCCTGGTGTTTATTTATTTGTTGATGCGCAAGGGCAAGACATGATTGACGCACGCGATGTGGTCAAGCGCCACGGCAGCACCACGGTGCTGAACGCGGTTTCGCTGCAGATTCCGACCCGGAAATTCACGGCCATCATCGGCCCCAACGGCGCGGGCAAGTCCACGCTGCTGTCGCTGGTCAGCCGGCTGATGCCCATGAGCAGCGGCGCCGTGAGCGTCGATGGCCTCGATGTCGCGACCACCGCCAGCGATGCGCTGTCGCGCGTGCTCGCCATCCTGCGCCAGGACAACCAGTCGGCGCTGCGCCTCACGGTGCGCGATCTCGTGGGCTTCGGGCGCTTTCCGCACAGCAAGGGCCGGCTCACACCCGACGACCTGCGCCATGTCGAGGACGCGCTCGACTACCTGCAACTGCAGCCCCTGGCCGAGCGCTTTCTCGACGAGCTGTCGGGCGGCCAGCGCCAGCGCGCCTATATCGCCATGGTGCTGTGCCAGGACACGCCCTACATGCTGCTTGACGAGCCGCTCAACAACCTCGACATGGCGCACGCCGTGGCGATGATGAAGCTGCTGCGCCGCGCCGTGGACGAACGCGGCAAGACCGTGGTGGTGGTGCTGCACGACATCAACTTCGCGGCCTGCTACGCCGACCACATCATCGCCATGAAGGACGGCGCCGTGGCCCATGAGGGCTCACCGCAGCAGGTGGTGCAGGACCAGGTGCTGTCCGAGCTGTATGGCATCGACGTCACGGTGCATGAGGTCAAAGGGCAGCGCCTCTGCCACTACTTCACTTGAGGCCGTACATCCTTCGACGCGGCCGGCTCAGGAGGAGGGGTCGCCCGTATGACCTTAATGAAGTTGCATAGATCATGAAACTGGCGTGACCCAGCAAGGGGGCAGCGAGGAAGGGCCGCCCCGCACCGAGGCTGCCGTGCCTAGCCGGCCGCCCCCCTCCACCGAAGGTTGAGAGGGGGAAGCGACGTAAGTCGCTCAGGGGGTGCTTACTTTTTTCTTTCCAAAAGCATCGAATCCCCATAGCTGAAGAACCGGTAGTGGTGGGCAATGGCCTGCTGGTACAGCGACATGACCTGGTCGTAGCCGGCCAGCGCGCTGACCAGCATCATCAGCGTGCTCTTGGGCAGGTGGAAATTGGTGACCAGCATGTCGACCACTTCGAAGTTGAAGCCCGGCGTGATGAAGATATTGGTGTCGCCCTGGATGCGCCCGCTCTTGGCCCAGGACTCGAGCGTGCGCACCGTGGTCGTGCCTACCGCGATCACCCGCCCGCCGCGCTGGCGGCAGCGCTCTAGCGCGGCCAATGTGGGCAGCGGAATGTCATACCACTCGCTGTGCATCTGGTGCTCGGCAAGGTTCTCGGTCTTGACCGGCTGGAAGGTGCCCGCGCCCACATGCAGCGTGACGCTTGCGCGCTCCACGCCGCGTTCGGCCAGGCGTGCGAGCACGGCTTCGTCGAAGTGCAGCGCGGCCGTGGGCGCGGCCACGGCGCCGGGCTTGTCGGCGAACACGGTCTGGTAGCGCTGGCTGTCTTCGGCCGCGTCGGGGTCGTTGCCTTCGGACTGCTGGCGCTCGATGTAGGGCGGCAGCGGCAGGTGGCCGTGGCGCTCCATGAGTTCGTAAGGCGTCTCGCCCGCCGGGCCCTGCAGCTCGAAGCGGAACAGCGGGCCGTTCTCGTCGGGCCAGCGGCCCAGCAGGAGAGCGTCGAAGCCGCCGCTGTGGCGGCCATCGCCGCGCAGGCCGCCGCACATGTGGATGCGCGCGCCGGGCAGGGGCTTCTTGCTGACGCGCATGTGCGCCACGACCTGGCCGCCTTCGAGCACGCGCTCGATCAGCAGTTCGAGCTTGCCGCCGCTGGCTTTCTCGCCGAACAGCCGCGCCTTGAGCACGCGCGTGTCGTTGAACACCAGCAGATCGCCGGCATTGAGCAGTTCGGGCAGTTCGCGGAAGATGCGGTGCACCGAGGGGGCGGCGCGGCCGTCGAGCAGGCGCGAGGCGCTGCGTTCGGGCGTGGGATGCTGGGCAATCAGGGGTTCGGGAAGCGCGAAGTCGAAGTCGCTGAGCGTGAAGGCGCGAGGGCTGGAAGACATGCAGTTCTTGAGGGCCGGACAGGGCCCGTTCCAAGGGTCAAAAAAGGAGCCGGAATTGTCGCAAAGAAACGATATGGCCGCAGCCCCTGTTGTCTTTGCGCGCGCCGGGCGACGGGCGCTCGGCGGCTGCAGGTTCAGGCGGCAGCCGCTGCCTCGCTGGGCGCGTGCCCGCGCCACAGCGATTCGAGGTCGTCAAACGGCCAGTCGTCGGGATTCTCGTGCATGGCGATGCGCTCATCGCAGGTGAGGGCGGCGAGGTCGACGATGTAGGGCGTGAGGCGCTGCTGCGTCCTGATCGCGTAGAACACCTTGATGCGCGGGGCGAGCAGCGAAATCTCCGAAGGCTCGATCACCACGGCGAGCAGCTCCGAATGCAGTCGTACCAGCGAGCCCACGGGGTAGATGCCCACGGTCTGCACGAACGCTTCGAACAGCTTGTGGTCCAGATGGGTACGGCTCCACTGCGCCATGCGGCGGATCGCTTCGGCCGGCGGCCAGCCGCGCTTGTAGGGGCGGTTGGAGGTCACGGCGTCGTAGACGTCGCAGATCGCCGTCATGCGCGCCAGCAGCGGAATGCTCTCGCCCGCGAGCTGGTGCGGGTAGCCCGTGCCGTCGATCTTTTCGTGGTGGTAGAGGCAGGCGTCGCGCACCGCCGGGTCGATGTCCATCGACTGCAGCATCTGCCAGCCCTTGGCCGAATGGGTGCGCATGATGGCGAACTCGTAGTCGTCCAGGGGGCCGGGCTTGTTCAGGATCTCGGGGCAGATGCTGGCCTTGCCCAGGTCGTGCAGCAGCCCGGCGAGCGCGGCCTTGCGCACGCTGTGGTCGTCCAGGCCCAGGCGCCGGGCCAGCGCCGCCATCAGCGCGCAGACCGCGAGGCAGTGCAGGTAGGTGTACTGGTCGGCTTCCTTGAGGCGTACCAGGCTGGTCAGCGCGCTGGGGTTGCGTTCTATCGAATCGGTGATGTCCTCGACCAGGCGGTAGACCGGGTGGATGTCCAGGCCCTGGGCATTGCGGGCCTGGGTGAACAGCTGGCTGATCGCCGGGTGCGCGCGCTGGCACAGGCTTGCGGCGCGCTGCAGTTCCTCGTCCATGCTGCTGCGGCTCGTGCCGTGGGCCGAGCGCGGGCGCTCCGGCCGGGCCGAGCGCGCGTTGGGCGGGTCGATGAAGGTCGCGGTGTCGGGGTCGTATACCAGGCAGTCCACACCGGCGGGCACATCGAGGCCCTTGAGCACATCGATCCACACTTCCTGGATGGTGCCGTTGCGCAGCTTGGCCAGTTCCTCCGACGACTTGATCAGAAAACGGCTGCGCCAGAACGGGTGCGCGAGCCATGACCCGCAGAATTCGTGCAGATACATGCCCTGCGAGAGGTGCTGGACATTGAGGCGCTTGAGCATGGGAGCGGGGCGTGAAAGGTAACCTGACGAAATGTGGACCGGCGCATGGTAGCCTTTTTACTCAGACTGTCGTGCCGTTCGCGGTGCGCGGCTTGCGCGCAAGCGTTCCCCTATTGTGCCTTTTCCATTTGACCGAGATTGCCTGCCGTTCATGCCTGTCCCGTCTTCCGCTCCGTCCAAAGCCTCCGCCAGCAGCGCGCAAAAAGCCTTGCTCAAGCTGGGGCTGACGCGTGACATCGACCTGGCGCTGCACCTGCCGCTGCGCTACGAGGATGAAACGCGGATCACGCCGCTGCGCAATGCACGCGACGGCGCCACGGTGCAGATCGAGGCAACGGTGGTCTCCAGCGAAGTGCAGCTGCGCCCGCGGCGCCAGCTCGTGGTGCATGTCGAGGACGGCACGGGCAGCTGCGAGCTGCGCTTCTTCAGTTTCTACCCCTCGCACCTGAAAACCCTGGCCGTGGGCGCGCAGCTGCGCATACGCGGCGAGATCAAGGGCGGGTTCTGGGGGCGGCAGATGATGCACCCGGCGTTTCGCCTGGCCGGCGGCGAGCTGCCGGCCGCGCTGACGCCGGTCTACCCCACGGTCGCGGCGCTGCCGCAGGCCTATCTGCGCCGCGCCATCGCCAGCGCCCTGCAGCGCGCCGACCTGAGCGACACCTTGCCGCCGCACGCCGCGCCGCCCGTGCACCAGGCCTTTGGCCAAGGCGGGCTGCAGCCGCTGTTCAGCCTGCATGACGCGCTGCGGTTCCTGCACAACCCCACGCCCGACGTGGCGCTGGCCACGCTCGAAGACCACAGCCACCCGGCCTGGCAACGCCTCAAGGCCGAGGAATTGCTGGCCCAGCAGCTGTCGCAATACCAGTCCAAGCGCGAACGTGCGCGGCTGCGCGCGCCGGCGCTGGCCTTGCCCCAGGCTGCGCCCGGTGAAGTGTCGCTCGATGCCCAGTTCCTGGCCCAACTGCCGTTCGGCCTGACGCGCGCCCAGCAGCGCGTATGCGCCGAGATTGCGGCCGACATGGCGCGGCCCGTGCCCATGCACCGGCTGCTGCAGGGCGATGTCGGCTCGGGCAAGACCGTGGTCGCGGCGCTGTCGGCCGTGACCTGCATTGCCGCGGGCTGGCAGTGCGCGCTGATGGCGCCGACCGAAATCCTCGCCGAGCAGCATTTCGGCAAGCTGGTCGGCTGGCTGGAGAAAATCCTCGAGCCCCTGGGCAAGAAAGTCGCCTGGCTGTCGGGCGCGCAGAAGAAGAAGCAGCGCACGGCGATGCTCGAACTCGTGGCCAGCGGCGAAGCCGCGCTGGTCGTCGGCACCCATGCGGTGATCCAGGAACAGGTGCAGTTCCACAACCTCGCGCTCGCTGTCATCGACGAGCAGCACCGCTTCGGTGTCGCGCAGCGCCTGGCTCTGCGGCAAAAGCTCGCGCACACCGGGCTGGAGCCGCACATGCTGATGATGAGCGCCACGCCCATTCCGCGCACGCTGGCCATGAGCTACTACGCCGATCTCGACGTCTCGACCATCGACGAGCTGCCGCCGGGGCGCACGCCCATCGTCACCAAGCTGATTGCCGACAGCCGGCGCGACGAAGTCATCGCGCGCATCGCGGCGCAGGTGGCTTCGGGCCGGCAGGTGTACTGGGTCTGCCCGCTGATCGAGGAGAGCGAGGCGCTGGACCTGTCGAACGCCACCGCGACCCATGTCGACCTGAGCGAGGCGCTGCCCGGCGTGATGGTCGGCCTGCTGCATTCGCGCATGCCCACGGCCGAGAAGAAGGCGGTGATGGAGCTGTTCACCGCGGGCGTGATGGGCGTACTGGTCAGCACCACCGTGATCGAAGTCGGCGTCGATGTGCCCAATGCCTCGCTGATGGTGATCGAGCATTCCGAGCGTTTCGGACTGAGCCAGCTGCACCAGCTGCGCGGGCGCGTGGGCCGCGGCGCGGCGGCTTCGGCCTGCGTGCTGCTGTATGCGGTCGGCGACAACGGGCGCCTGGGCGAGACCGCGAAGGAGCGCCTGCGGGCCATGGCCGAGACCAATGACGGCTTCGAGATCGCGCGCCGCGACCTGGAAATTCGCGGTCCGGGCGAGTTCCTGGGCGCGCGGCAGTCGGGTGCGGCCATGCTGCGTTTTGCCGATCTGGCGACCGATATCGCCTTGCTGGAATGGGCGCGCGAGTGCGCGCCGCAGATGCTCGACCGCTTCCCGCAACTTGCTGAACGCCATGTCGCGCGCTGGCTGGGTGGCAAAGCCGAGTATCTCAAGGCATGATATGTAACCGTTGAAATATCAGACTTCGCGACGTCGATATCGGCACTGATGCCAAAGTGCCGCGACAATAGGCGTTCCGCATGGCCCAGGACTACAATTCATGACCCTCACTGAACTCAAGTACATCGTTGCGGTGGCCCGCGAGAAGCATTTTGGACACGCTGCGGAAGCATGCTACGTGTCGCAGCCTACGCTGTCGGTGGCCATCAAGAAACTCGAGGAAGAGCTTGATGTCAAGCTGTTCGAGCGCAGCGCAGGCGAGGTCTCGGTGACGCCCTTGGGCGAGGAAATCGTGCGCCAGGCGCAAAGCGTGCTGGAGCAGGCTGCGGCCATCAAGGAAATTGCCAAGCGTGGCAAGGACCCGCTGGCCGGCGCCCTGACACTGGGCGTGATCTACACCATCGGCCCTTATCTGCTGCCCGAACTGGTGCGCCACGCGATCCAGCGCACGCCGCAGATGCCGCTGATGCTGCAGGAAAACTTCACCGTCAAGCTGCTTGAAATGCTGCGCACCGGCGAAATCGACTGCGCCATCGTCGCCGAGCCCTTCCCCGATACCGGCCTTGCGACCGCGCCGCTGTACGACGAGCCCTTCATGGCCGCCGTGCCGAGCAACCACCCGCTGGCCCAGCAGGAGTCGGTGTCGACCATCGAACTCAAGAACGAAACCATGCTGCTGCTCGGTTCGGGCCACTGCTTTCGCGACCATGTGCTCGAAGTCTGCCCCGAGTTCGCGCGCTACGCGAGCAATGCCGAAGGCATACGCCGCACATTCGAAGGCTCGTCGCTTGAAACCATCAAGCACATGGTGGCCGCGGGCATGGGCGTGACGCTGGTGCCGCGCCTGTCGGTACCGCGCGACGCGCTCGAGAACCATGTGCGCCGCCGCAAGAACGACGAGCCGCATATCCGCTACCTGCCTATCCGCACCGAAGACGGCCTGGTCACGCCCAGCCGCCGCGTGGTGCTGGTCTGGCGCCGCAGCTTCACGCGCTACGAAGCGATTGCCGCGCTGCGCAATGCGGTCTACGCCTGCAATCTGCCGGGCGTCGAACGGCTGTCTTAATAGAGCCCCCCTGAGCCGCTTCGCGGCTTGGGCCGCCCCGGTATCCGGAGCGGAAAGTGCCTGGCTTTTCGTTCAGCCGGGTCTGCGCTACATTGTGACCGGTACGCCTGTTTTCCCACCGGACCCCATGTCACACGCTGCTTCCTCCTCCTCCACACCTCCGCCTGCCGCACCGCGCTCCAGGCTGTCGCTGTATCTCGACCTGATACGCTGGAACCGTCCCGCGGGCTGGCTGGTGCTGGTCTGGCCGACGCTCGCGGCGCTGTGGGTCGCGTCCGAAGGTTTCCCCGGCTGGCATCTGCTGCTGGTGTTCGTGCTGGGCACGGTGCTGATGCGCAGCGCCGGCTGCTGCGTCAACGACATCGCCGACCGTGATTTCGACAGGCATGTGAAGCGCACCACGCAGCGCCCCATCACTTCGGGCCTGGTCTCGGTCAAGGAGGCCATTGTGGTCGGCGTGGTGCTGGCGCTGGTCGCGCTGGGCCTGGTGCTGAGCACGCGCTGGGAAGCGGTCGCCTGGTCGGTGCCGGCGGTGCTGTTCACCATCCTCTACCCGTTCACCAAGCGCTTCTTCTCCATGCCCCAGGCCTTTCTGGGCATTGCGTTCAATTTCGGCATCGTCATCGCGTTTGCCGCCGTGCTCGGCACGGTCACCGCGACCGGCTGGACGCTGTGGCTTGCCAACATGTTCCTGGTGCTGGCCTACGACACCGAATATGCAATGGTCGACCGCGACGACGACCTGAAGATAGGCATGAAGACTTCTGCCATCACGCTGGGCCGCTGGGATGTGAGCGGCGTCATGGTGTTCTTTGCGCTGTCCTGGCTGCTCACGCTCTGGGCGCTCGCGCCCTACGGCCTGGGCTGGCCGCTGGCGCTGGGCATGGCCGCGGCGCTCGCGCAGATCGTCTGGCATTTCACGCTGATCCGCGAGCGCACGCGCGCCGGCTGCTTCGTGGCCTTCAGCAAGAGCCACTGGATCGGCGCCACGCTGTTCGCGGGCGTGGCGCTGGGGTTTGCGTTGCGTTGAAAGGCCTGCCGCACGTCGGCACTTGAAAGGACTCGCCATGGGCCAGAACCTGATCGTCATGCGGTTTCCCGCCGCCGACCGTGCCAGCCAGGCGCTGTCCGAACTGAAGGCGGCCTCGGCGGCCGGTCGTCTGCAGCTGCTTGAGGCCGCGTTGGTGCAGCGCGACGGGCAGGGGCAGCTGCAGGTCGGGCAGCCCGAGGGCCAGCGTTTGCTCGAGGCGCTGCAGGGCAGCGCGTCAGACGCGCTGGCAATGGCCGAGGGCAGCACCTCGCTGCTGGCCTGCGTGCGCGAGTTCAGCGAGCAGGAGGTCGATGGCCTGGCGGAAGGCCTGGGCGCGGAGTTGCTGCGCCGCCCGTTGCCGGCGCCAGCGCAGCGCTGAGGCGGGCGACCAGGGCGTGGCGATCGTGCCCGATCAGCGGCCGAACTCCTCGGCGAGCTCCTTGGCGCGCTGCTCGGCGGCGCGCATCGCGGCGATGAACTGCGCGGGCACGCCGGCTTCCTGCAGATGGGTCACGGCCGCGTGGGTCGTGCCGCCCTTGCTGGTCACGCGCTGGCGCAGCACCTCGGCCGGCTCGCTCGAGCGCGCGGCCAGTTCCGACGCGCCCTGGAAGGTGGCCACCGCGAGTTGGTAGGACTGGTGCGCGCCCAGGCCCATGTCTACGCCGGCCTGGGTCATGGCTTCGAGGAACAGAAACACATAGGCCGGGCCCGAGCCCGACAGCGCTGTGACGGCGTCGAGCTGCTCTTCCTCCTCGACCCACAGGTGCTGGCCCGTGGGTGCGACCACCTGTTCGACCAGTTCCTTGCCCGCGGCGTCCACGGCCGCCCGCGCGAACAGGCCGGTGATGCCCTGGCCGATCAGCGCCGGCGTGTTGGGCATGGCGCGCACGATGCGCTCGCTGCCCAGCCATTGGGCGATGCTTGCCGTGGGAATGCCCGCGGCGACGCTCAGATGCAGGGCGTGGGCGGTATGGGGCGCCACTGCGGCGGCCGCGTCCTTGAAGGTCTGCGGTTTGACGGCCCAGACCACGAGCTGCGCGCGCGCCAGTGCCTCGCCGGCTTCGGCCCTGGCCGTGATGCCGAACTGGCTTTGCAGCGCCGCGCGCGCGGCTTCGAACGGCTCGACCACTTCGATGCGGTCGGCGGCAACGCCCTGGCGCAGCAGCCCGCCAATGATGGCGCTGGCCATATTGCCGCCGCCGATAAAGGCAATGATTGGAGATGTGGTGCTCATGGTCTTGGATCGAAAGAAGAGAAACCTGTAAGAGGATGTCGCGCTGCGCCTTGATGTGGCATGGCTCAGCGCGGGGGCACCGAGCAAGGGCCGCCCCGCAGCGATGGTGCCGTCCCCCTCCACCGAAGGTTGAGAGGGGGAAGCCGCGTAAGCGGCTCAGGGGGTGTAGTCCAATGACGCTTGGGCCACGGCGTGTTCCCAGCGGGCCATCAGTTCCCGGGCGCGCGACTGGGGCAGCGTGGGCATGAAACGGCGTTCGGCAACCCACAGCTCGGTCAGTTCGTCGGTGCTCTGGTAGACGCCCGACGACAGGCCCGCGAGATAAGCGGCACCCAAGGCGGTGGTCTCAACGACCGCGGGCCGGACCACGGGAATGCCCAGCAGATCGGCCTGGAACTGCATCAGCAGGTTGTTGACGCAGGCGCCGCCGTCGACGCGCAGCTCGCTCACGGGCGCGCCGCCGCTCTCGACCGCGTCGCGGCTCATCGCCAGCAGCAGGGCCGCGCTCTGGTAGGCGATGGACTCGAGCGCGGCGCGCGCGATATGCGCCATCGAGCTGCCGCGCGTGAGGCCGGTGATCGTGCCGCGCGCATCGGGCTTCCAGTAGGGGGCGCCCAGGCCGGTGAAGGCCGGCACCAGCATCACGCCGCCCGAGTCGGGCACGCTTTCGGCCAGCGACTGGACCTGGCCGCTGTGCTCTATGGCCTGCAGGCCGTCGCGCAGCCACTGCACCACGGCGCCGCCGATGAACACGCTGCCCTCGAGCGCGAACGCGCGCGTGGCGCTGGTCTGCGCTGCGCTGGTGGTGAGCAGGCCGTTGTGCGAGGTCTGGAAGTTCGCGCCGGTATGCATCAGCATGAAGCAGCCCGTGCCATAGGTGTTCTTGGCCATGCCGGCCTTGAAGCAGGCCTGGCCGAACAGCGCGCTTTGCTGGTCGCCGGCGACGCCGCCAATGGCAATGGACGCGCCCAGCACATCGCTCGCGGTCTGGCCGAAGTCGCTGGAAGACGGCAGCACCTCGGGCATCAGCGACTTGGGAATGCGCAGCAGCGCGAGCAGCTCGTCGTCCCACTGGTTGCTGTGCACGTTGAACAGCATGGTGCGCGACGCATTGCTGACGTCGGTCACATGGCGCTTGCCCTGCGTGAGCTGCCAGATCAGCCAGCTGTCTATCGTGCCGAACGCGAGCTCGCCGCGCTCGGCCGCGGCGCGCGCGCCCGGCACTTCGTCGAGCAGCCACTGCAGCTTGGTCGCCGAGAAATAGGCGTCTATGCGCAGGCCGGTCTTTTGCTGGATGCTGTCGGCATGGCCGCCTTCGCGCAGCTGGGCGCAGGCGGGCTCGGCGCGTCTGTCCTGCCAGACGATGGCATGGTGTATGGGCTGACCGGTCTGGCGGTTCCAGACCACGGTGGTCTCGCGCTGGTTGGTGATGCCCAGCGCGCGCACCTGGCTTGCCGGGATGCCGGCCTGGGCCAGCGCGGCGCGCGCCGTGCTCAGCTGGGTGCGCCAGATTTCCAGCGGGTCGTGCTCGACCCAGCCCGGACGCGGATAGATTTGCGGCAGCTCGAGCTGGGCCTGGGCGACGATGCGGCCCTGGGCGTCAAAAAGAATGCTGCGCGAACTGGAAGTGCCCTGGTCCAGGGCTAGCAGGTAGGTCATGTCGGGAGTAGGGAGGTCATACGGCCACGGTGCATTGCACGCCGGCGTCGGCGAGCAGCGGCGCAATGGCCGGCGGCGGGGGAGCGTCGGTGAACAGGCGGTGGATCTGGGCCAGCGTGGCCAGTTGCACCATGGCCTGGCGCTCGAACTTGCTGTGGTCGGCGGCAAGCCAGACTTCGCGTGACTGGGCAATGATGGTCTGGGCCACCTTGACTTCGCGCAGGTCGAAATCGCGCAGCGAACCATCGGCCTCGATCGCCGAGATGCCGATCAGCGCGATGTCCACCTTGAACTGGCGGATGAAGTCCACCGCCGCCTCGCCGACAATGCCGCGGTCGCGCGAGCGCACCACGCCACCGGCGACAATCACTTCGCAGTCGGTATTGCTGCTCAGGATGGCGGCGACATTGAGGTTGTTGGTGATCACGCGCAGGCCCCGGTGCTGGAGCAGCGCCTGGGCGATGGCTTCGGTGGTGGTGCCGATGTTCAGGATCAGCGAGCAGCCATTGGGCACGGCCTGGGCGACGGCCCGCGCGATGCGCGCCTTGCCGTCGGCGTGCAGGCCCTGGCGCTGGGGGTGGGCCAGGTTCTCGACCGTGGCGCTGGGCACGCGCACGCCGCCGTGAAAGCGCACCAGCAGGCCTGCGTCGGCGAGCTTTTGCACGTCGCGGCGCACGGTCTGCAGCGTCACGCCGAGTGCGATGGCCAGTTGCTCCACCGTGGCGGATTGCTGCTGGCGCACGGCGTCGAGCAACTGGAGTTGGCGGGGGTTGGAGTGGTTCACGCTTCTTCCTGGTGCGAGTTTGGCTGTAGGTTAAAGACTAATTTCGAATCAAAACGCGCTAATGTGAACATGTTATTCACAAAAACGAAACAAAAAGAGCGAAAATTACGCCATTGATTGTGACGCACATTGTTCCCGCCGTTGCGCTGCCCTTGATGGGGGCGTGGCCGCCCGCAGTCTGCGTCGCCCGATTTTCACCCAACCACGCTGCCAATCCCGCTTATGACAACTTCTTCGCTTCCCCTGGACACGGACCGCGCCGCCTTGCTGGCGCGGCTGGCCGAGCCTTGCGTCTACGACCTGGCCGTCATCGGCGGCGGCGCCACGGGCCTGGGCGTGGCGCTGGACGCGGTGGCGCGGGGCTTCAAGGTGCTGCTGCTCGAGTCGCATGATTTTGCCAAAGGCACGTCGTCGCGTGCCACCAAGCTGGTGCATGGTGGCGTGCGCTACCTGGCCCAGGGCAATATCGCGCTGGTGCGCGAAGCGCTGCACGAGCGCACCACCTTGCTGCGCAACGCGCCGCATCTGGCGCAGCGCCTGGCGTTCGTGATGCCATCGTACCGCCTGCTCGACACGCCGTTCTACGGCGCGGGCCTGAAGATGTATGACGCGCTGGCCGGCAAGGCGGGCCTGGGCGCGACCGAGTTCCTGAGCCGCGACAAGACGGTTTCGCTGCTGCCCACGGCGCGCACCCAGGGTCTCAAGGGCGGCGTCAAGTACTGGGACGGCCAGTTCGACGATGCGCGCCTGGCGCTGGCGCTGGCGCGCACGGCCGCGGCCAAGGGCGCGCTGCTGGTCAATTACTGCCCGGCCAAGGAGTTGCTGCATGAAGACGGCAAGGTCGCGGGCGTGGTCTGCGAAGATGCGGAAACCGGCACGGTCTACCGCGTGCGCGCCAAGTGTGTTGTGAATGCAACAGGTCCGTGGGTCGACCTGTTCCGCCAGCTCGACGGCAAGGCGCTGGGCCGGACAGTCAAGCCCATGGTCGCGCCCAGCCAGGGCGTGCACGTGGTCGTGGACCGCGAATTCCTGCCCACCGACCACGCGCTGCTGATCCCCAAGACCGCCGACGGCCGCGTGCTGTTCGCCGTGCCATGGCTGGGCAAGGTGATCCTGGGCACGACCGACACGCCGCGCAACGATCTGGCGCGCGAGCCGCTGCCGTTCCCCGAGGAAGTCGACTTCATCCTGTCGGAAGCCGGCAAGTACCTGGTGCGCCAGCCCACGCGCAGCGATGTGCGCAGCGTCTGGGTCGGCCTGCGTCCGCTGGTCAAGCCCCAGGACGACGATGGCGAGAACACCAAGAAGATCAGCCGCGAGCACACGGTGATGAGCAGCCGCTCGGGCCTGGTCACGGTGACCGGCGGCAAGTGGACCACCTACCGCGCCATGGCCGAGGACGTGCTGCGCGAATGCTTTGCCACGGGCCAGCTGCCCGAGCGCGCGGGCGGCGTCACGGTGAACCTGCCGCTGGTCGGCGCGCCGCTGCCCGGCGAAGTGCTCCAGGGCATGAATGCGCCCCAGGGCCTGCACTCGTACGGCACGGAAGCCGCGGCCGTGGCCGCGCTGCCCGGGGCCGATGTCTGGCTGGTCGACGGCCTGAGCGAAGCCATGGTGCGCTTTGCGGTGCGCCATGAATATGCGCGCAGCGTCGAGGACGTGCTTGCGCGCCGCAGCCGCCTGCTGTTCCTCGACGCCCAGCGCGCGGTCTCGATCGCGCCGCGCGTGGCGGCCTTGATCGAGCAAGAGCTGGGTCGCGATGCGGGATTGGCCGCGTTCCAGTCGCTGGCGTTGCAGTATTTGCCACGCGCACAGTAATGCCAAACCCGTGAGCGCCCGACGCCCGGTTGCTGCGGGTTGCTCACTTTATTAAATCGGGTTTCCAGGCTGCACAAGCCTTGCAAGCTACTGATTTGATAGTGTTTTCGCAGTCCGTAGAGATCGCCGCCGGCCTCTGCTGCCATTGCGCCGCGCCGGCCCGTGCCGACCTGCAACGCAGGGCCGGCAAAATGGCCTAAGCGGTTGACGTGCAAAGGAAATTCTGCGAGAATCGAATGCTTCACGTTTAATGCGTGAGGTTTCTGCCCAGCGGGAAGCGCAGCAAAATGGTTTGCGGCGTGGACGACGGGCCCAAGACTGACTGGCTGGTCGCAGACCCTGAGAAGTAATCTGGGGCTGTTTCCTGAGCTGGTGCAAGTTGGGAATATTGAAATGATCCAAACAGAATCTCGGTTAGAGGTTGCCGACAACACCGGCGCTAAGTCCGTCCTGTGCATCAAGGTGCTGGGTGGCTCGAAGCGTCGCTATGCAAGTGTTGGCGACATCATCAAGGTGAGCGTTAAAGAAGCTGCTCCACGTGGCCGCGTCAAAAAAGGCGAGGTTTACAGTGCAGTGGTCGTGCGCACGGCGAAGGGTATTCGCCGCGCTGACGGTTCGCTCGTTAAATTTGACGGCAATGCAGCAGTTCTGCTCAACGCCAAGCTTGAGCCCATCGGCACTCGCATCTTCGGACCCGTGACGCGTGAACTGCGTACCGAGAAGTTCATGAAGATCGTGTCCCTGGCACCTGAAGTTCTCTAAAGGAAAGTGCAATGAACAAGATTCGCAAGGGCGACCAAGTCATCGTGCTGACTGGCCGTGACAAGGGCAAGCAAGGCGTCGTGGCGCTGCGCAAGGACGATTCCTACGTGTTGATCGATGGCATCAACCTCGTGAAGAAGCACGTCAAGCCAAACCCCATGAAGGGCACCACTGGCGGCATCGTGGAAAAGGCCATGCCTATCCACCAATCCAACGTGGCTATTTTCAATGCAGCTACTGGCAAGGCCGACCGCGTGGGCATCAAGCTCAGCGCCGACGGCAAGCGCGTTCGCGTGTACAAGTCCAGCGGCGCTGAAATCAAGGCGGCCTAAGGGGTAAAACATGGCACGACTGCAAAAACTCTATCGCGAAAAAATCGCGGCTGAACTCAAAGAGAAGTTCGGCTACACCTCCACTATGGAAGTGCCCCGTCTGACCAAGATCACCCTGAACATGGGTGTGAGCGAAGCCGTGGCCGACAAGAAGGTGATGGACAACGCTGTGGCTGACCTGACCAAGATCGCTGGTCAAAAGCCCGTGGTGACCAAGGCCAAGAAGGCTATCGCCGGTTTCAAGATCCGTGAAGGCCAGGCAATTGGCTGCATGGTGACCCTGCGTGGCGTTCAGATGTACGAATTCCTGGACCGTTTCGTCACCGTGGCTCTGCCCCGCGTGCGTGACTTCCGTGGTATCTCGGGCCGTTCGTTCGATGGTCGCGGCAACTACAACGTTGGCGTCAAAGAACAAATCATCTTCCCTGAAATTGAGTACGACAAGGTCGACGCACTGCGCGGTCTCAATATCAGCATCACCACGACTGCGAAGAACGACGAAGAGTGCAAGGCACTGCTCGCCGCTTTCCGCTTCCCGTTCAAGAACTGAGGCAAGCGTATGGCAAAAGTAGCATTGATCCAGCGCGAACTGAAGCGCGAAAAACTGGCAGCCAAGTACGCTGTCAAGTACACCGAGCTGAAGGCCATCGCCGGCGACGCAAAGCGTAGCGACGAAGAGCGTGATGCAGCCCGCCTGGGCCTGCAAAAGCTCCCGCGCAACGCCAACCCTACACGTCAACGTAACCGCTGCGCAATCACCGGTCGCCCACGTGGCACGTTCCGCCAATTTGGTCTGGCACGTGCAAAGATCCGTGAACTGGCTTTCGCAGGCGACATCCCCGGTGTCACCAAGGCCAGCTGGTAAGCAAGCAGGAGAGATTAAACATGAGCATGAGTGATCCCATCGCTGACTTGCTGACCCGCATCCGCAATGCACAAATGGTCGCCAAGACCACCGTGACGGCTCCTTCTTCCAAAGTGAAGATCGCCATCGCACAGGTGCTGAAAGATGAAGGCTATATCGACGGTTTCCAAGTGAAAACCGAAGACGGCAAGGCTGAACTCGAAATCACCCTGAAGTACTACGCGGGTCGCCCCGTGATCGAGCGCATCGAGCGCGTGAGCCGTCCCGGCCTGCGCGTGTACAAGGGCCGTGATGCAATTCCACAAGTCATGAATGGCTTGGGCGTGGCTATCGTTACCACCCCCCAAGGCGTGATGACCGATCGTAAAGCACGTGCTACCGGTGTCGGTGGCGAAGTGCTTTGCTATGTGGCCTAACGTGACATTGAAGGAGAAATACTGAAATGTCTCGCGTAGCAAAAATGCCTGTGACCATCCCCGCTGGCGTGGATGTGTCCATCAATGATGCACAAATCAGTGTCAAGGGCACTGGCGGCACTCTGTCGCTGGCCCAGAACGCACTGGTCACTGTGACCAATGCCGACGGCAAGCTCTCTTTCGAGCCCGCCAACGACTCCCGTGAAGCCAACGCCATGAGTGGTACCCAGCGTCAGCTGGTGAACAACATGGTCACTGGCGTGACCAAGGGTTTCGAGAAGAAGCTGACGCTGGTAGGCGTGGGCTTCAAGGCCGCTGCCTCGGGTTCCAAGCTGAACCTGGCCATCGGCTTCTCGCACCCCGTGAACTTCGAAATGCCCGCCGGCATTACGGTGGCTACCCCGATCCCGACCGAAATCGTGATCAAGGGCGCCGACCGTCAGGTCGTGGGCCAACTGGCCGCTGAGATCCGTGCTGTTCGTCCTCCCGAGCCCTACAAGGGCAAGGGTATCCGCTATGCGGACGAGAAGATCACGATCAAAGAGACCAAGAAGAAATAAGGAGCTGCAATATGTTGACCAAGAAAGAGCAGCGTCTCCGTCGTGCACGTCAGACCCGCATCCGCATTGCCCAGCAAGGCGTGGCGCGTCTGAGCGTGAACCGCACGAACCTCCACATCTATGCGAGCGTGATCTCTGGCGACGGCACCACGGTGCTGGCCAGCGCTTCCACTGCCGAAGCCGAAGTGCGCACGTCGCTCGGCGGCGCCGGCAAGGGTGGCAACGCCGCTGCAGCAGCCGTCATTGGCAAGCGCATTGCTGAAAAGGCAAAGGCTGCTGGTGTCGAGAAGGTTGCATTCGATCGCGCAGGTTTTGCCTATCACGGTCGCGTCAAGGCTTTGGCCGACGCAGCCCGTGAAGCTGGCCTGCAGTTCTAAGCGGAGCGGATAAAAATGGCTAAATTTTCCCCCAAAGTGCAAGACGAAGGTCGTGACGACGGTCTGCGCGAAAAAATGATCGCGGTCAACCGCGTCACCAAGGTTGTGAAGGGCGGTCGTATCCTCGGCTTCGCTGCACTGACCGTGGTTGGCGACGGTGACGGCCGTGTTGGCATGGGCAAGGGCAAGTCGAAAGAAGTGCCCGCTTCCGTGCAAAAGGCGATGGAAGAAGCGCGCCGCAACATGATCAAGGTGTCCCTGAAGAACGGCACGATCCATCACATGGTTAACGGTCACCACGGTGCCGCTTCCGTCATGATGGCTCCCGCTCCCAAGGGTACCGGCATCATCGCCGGCGGCCCGATGCGCGCCGTGTTCGAAGTGTTGGGTATCACGGACATCGTGGCCAAGAGCCATGGTTCCTCCAACCCTTACAACATGGTTCGCGCCACGTTAGACGCCCTGACTCGTTCCACGACCCCCTCGGAAGTGGCATCGAAGCGCGGCAAGTCGGTCGAAGACATCTTCGCCTGATTGGAGTCCACATGACGACGCAACAAACTGTCAAGATTCAACTGGTGCGCAGCCCTATCGGCACCAAGGAATCGCATCGCGCCACCGTTCGCGGCCTGGGTCTGCGCAAGCTCAATAGCATCAGCGAGCTGCAAGACACTCCCGAAGTCCGTGGCATGATCAACAAGATCAGCTATCTGGTCAAGGTCCTCTGAAAGGATTGATGATGGAACTCAATAGCATCAAGCCTGCAGACGGCTCCAAGCACGCCAAGCGCCGCGTTGGTCGCGGTATCGGTTCCGGCCTGGGCAAGACTGCCGGTCGTGGCCACAAGGGTCAAAAATCGCGTTCGGGCGGCTACCACAAGGTAGGCTTCGAAGGCGGTCAAATGCCTCTGCAACGCCGCTTGCCCAAGCGCGGTTTCAAGTCGCATCTGCTGAAGTTCAATGCAGAAGTGACGCTGACTGCCCTCGAGCAACTCGGTCTGGCCGAAGTCGATCTGGCTGCCCTCAAGCAGGCTGGCCTGGTCGGTGAAATCGCCAAAGTCGTGAAGGTCATCAAGAGCGGCGCAATCACCAAGGCTGTAAAGCTCAATGGTATTGCTGCTACAGCGGGTGCCAAGGCAGCTATTGAAGCTGCCGGTGGCAACGTGGCCTGATTAAGTTCTGAAAGAAGACATCCGTGGCTACTAGCGCAGCTCAAATTGCAAAAACCGGAAAATTCGGCGATTTGCGTCGTCGGCTGGTTTTTCTGTTGCTTGCGCTGGTCGTATACCGTATCGGGGCGCATATCCCCGTGCCGGGCATCGATCCAGCGCAGCTGCAGCAGCTGTTCAATGGCCAGCAGGGCGGCATTCTCAATCTGTTCAATATGTTCTCGGGTGGGGCGCTTTCGCGCTTCACGGTGTTCGCACTGGGGATCATGCCGTACATCTCGGCATCGATCATCATGCAACTGATGACCTATGTCGTCCCGACGTTCGAACAGCTGAAAAAAGAAGGTGAATCGGGTCGTCGCAAGATCACCCAGTACACCCGCTACGGCACTTTGGGCCTGGCGATTTTTCAGTCCCTTGGGATTGCAGTGGCTCTGGAAAGCTCGGCAGGACTGGTGCTCACGCCAGGTTTTGGCTTCCGCCTCACGGCAGTCGTCAGCCTGACAGCCGGCACCATATTCCTGATGTGGCTCGGTGAACAGATCACTGAACGTGGTCTGGGCAACGGTATCTCTATCCTCATTTTTGCTGGTATTGCCGCAGGCTTGCCCAGCTCGATTGGTGGATTGCTGGAACTGGTGCGCACCGGAGCGATGAGCATTCTGGCTGCGATCTTCATTGTTCTCGTGGTGGCAGGCGTGACGTATTTCGTCGTGTTCGTCGAGCGAGGGCAGCGCAAGATCCTGGTGAACTACGCACGCCGTCAAGTAGGTAACAAGGTTTATGGTGGCCAGTCCTCGCACTTGCCACTGAAGCTGAACATGGCCGGGGTCATTCCTCCCATCTTCGCTTCCTCGATCATCTTGTTGCCTGCCACGGTGGTGAACTGGTTCAGCGCGGGAGAGTCGATGCGTTGGTTGCGTGACATTGCAGGCGCCCTGACCCCTGGTCAGCCGGTGTACGTGATGTTCTATGCAGCTGCCATCATCTTCTTCTGCTTCTTCTATACGGCCCTGGTCTTCAACAGCCGGGAAACAGCCGACAATCTGAAGAAGAGCGGTGCGTTCATTCCGGGCATTCGCCCAGGTGAGCATACGGCGCGCTACATCGACAAGATCCTGGTTCGCCTGACCTTGGCTGGCGCGGTGTACATCACATTCGTGTGTCTGTTACCCGAGTTCATGATCCTGAAGTACAACGTTCCGTTCTACTTCGGTGGTACATCACTGCTGATTATTGTGGTGGTGACCATGGACTTCATGGCACAGGTGCAGAACTACATGATGTCGCAGCAGTACGAGTCGCTCCTGAAAAAAGCGAACTTCAAGGCTACGCCGGGCACTTGAGAAAAAGTTATGGAGGCTCCGGGCGATGCCAGGGGCCTCCAGCTCAGAGTTAGTAGATTGTCCCGAAATGGGGACGCCACAAGTTCCGTGCAGATTGGCCGGAACGGATGCAAAGTTTTAGGAGAATGAAATGAGAGTTTCGGCTTCGGTCAAGAAAATCTGCCGCAACTGCAAGATCATCCGCCGCAAAGGTGTGGTGCGTGTGATCTGCACAGACCAGCGCCATAAGCAGCGCCAGGGTTGATTGAAAGTATAGAGGACGCATATGGCACGTATCGCTGGCATTAATATTCCGCCGCATCAGCATGCTGAAATCGGCCTGACCGCTATTTATGGTATCGGTCGTACCCGCGCTCGCAAGATTTGCGAAGCATGCGAAATCGCATATTCCAAGAAGATCAAAGATCTGACGGATGGCGATCTCGAAAAAATCCGTGACGCGATTGCACAGTTCACCATCGAAGGTGACCTGCGTCGTGAAACAACGATGAACATCAAGCGTTTGATGGACATTGGTTGCTATCGCGGTTTCCGTCATCGCCGTGGCCTGCCCATGCGCGGCCAGCGCACTCGCACTAATGCGCGTACTCGCAAGGGTCCGCGTAAGGGTGCAGCGGCTTTGAAGAAATAAAGAGATTGAAAGATCACTATGGCTAAATCTCCCGCAAACAACGCATCACAGCGCGTGCGCAAGAAGGTTCGCAAGAACATTTCTGACGGCATCGCTCACGTGCACGCGTCGTTCAACAACACGATCATCACCATCACTGACCGCCAGGGCAATGCATTGTCTTGGGCTTCGTCGGGTGGCCAAGGCTTCAAGGGCTCGCGCAAGTCGACGCCTTTCGCAGCCCAAGTGGCTTCCGAAGTTGCTGGTCGTGCAGCGATTGAACAAGGCATCAAGAACGTCGACGTCGAAATCAAGGGCCCCGGTCCTGGTCGCGAATCGTCGGTGCGCGCTCTGGGTGCCCTGGGCATCCGCATCACTTCCATCTCGGACGTGACGCCTGTGCCGCACAACGGCTGCCGCCCGCAAAAGCGTCGTCGTATCTAATTTTTTATAAGCCCACCGCCACCTGCATGGCTTGGCCAAGCAGGTGGCTCCCGCAATTGTTTTGCGGCAGATGACACAAGGAAGATCACGTGGCACGTTATATCGGCCCCAAGGCCAAACTTTCCCGCCGTGAAGGCACCGACCTGTTCCTGAAGAGCGCACGTCGCTCGATCGCGGACAAGTCGAAGTTTGACACCAAGCCCGGCCAGCATGGCCGCACTTCTGGCCAGCGCACTTCGGACTACGGTCTGCAACTGCGTGAAAAGCAGAAGGTCAAGCGCATGTACGGCATTCTGGAAAAGCAATTCCGCCGCTACTTCGAAGCTGCTGATGGCAAAAAGGGCAACACGGGTGCAAACCTGCTGACGCTGCTGGAAAGCCGTCTGGACAACGTCGTGTACCGCATGGGCTTCGGCTCCACGCGTGCAGAAGCCCGTCAGCTGGTGTCGCACAAGGCGATCACCGTGAACGGTAACTCGGTCAACATCGCTTCCTACCTGGTCAAGGTCGGTGACGTGGTTGCCGTGCGCGAAAAGTCCAAGAAGCAGGCTCGCATCGTCGAAGCCATGCAACTGGCTCAGCAAGTGGGCTTCCCCGCTTGGGTGGAAGTCAGCCTGGACAAGGCAGAAGGAACCTTCAAGAAGGCTCCTGACCGTGACGAATTCGGCGCAGACATCAACGAATCCCTGATCGTTGAATTGTATTCGCGTTGATTTTTCCGGCTAATTTTCGCTAAAACCGTCCCTGAACCGCGAGGCATCGCGGTTTAGGCGCTTCACCAGCCTTACCGGTGTAACGAGCCGGGGGTATTGAGAGGAAGTCTGCATGCAAACCAATTTGCTGAAACCCAAGGCAATCAATGTCGAACAACTTGGCCACAACCGTGCCAAGGTCGCACTTGAGCCGTTCGAGCGTGGTTACGGCCACACGCTGGGCAATGCCCTGCGCCGTGTTCTGCTCTCGTCCATGGTGGGTTACGCAGCGACGGAAGTCACGATTGCCGGCGTGCTCCATGAGTACTCCTCGATCGACGGCGTTCAGGAAGATGTGGTCAACATCCTGCTGAACCTCAAGGGCGTGGTGTTCAAGCTGCACAACCGTGACGAAGTCACGCTGAGCCTGCGCAAGGATGGCGAAGGCGTTGTCACTGCACGTGATATCCAGACCCCGCACGATGTTGAAATCGTCAACCCTGATCATGTGATTGCCAATCTGTCGCAAGGCGGCAAGCTGGACATGCAGATCAAGGTCGAAAAGGGCCGTGGCTATGTGCCGGGCAATGTGCGTCGCTATGGCGATGAGTCCACCAAGTCGATCGGCCGTATTGTGCTCGACGCATCGTTCTCCCCTGTGAAGCGCGTCAGCTACACGGTGGAAAGCGCGCGTGTCGAACAGCGTACCGACCTCGACAAGCTGGTGGTCGAAATCGAGACCAACGGTGCCATCACCGCTGAAGACGCAGTGCGCGCTTCGGCCAAGATCCTGGTCGAGCAACTGGCTGTGTTCGCACAGCTCGAAGGCGGCGATCTGGAAGGCATCACGGGCAGCGCAGCTCCGCGCAACAACGCGAGCTTCGATCCTATCTTGCTGCGTCCTGTGGACGAGCTGGAACTGACGGTGCGTTCGGCCAACTGCTTGAAGGCCGAAAACATCTACTACATCGGCGACCTGATTCAGCGTACCGAAAACGAGCTGCTCAAGACCCCCAACCTGGGTCGCAAGTCGCTCAACGAGATCAAGGAAGTCCTGGCTTCCCGCGGTCTGACGCTGGGCATGAAGCTCGAAAACTGGCCGCCAGCCGGCCTGGACAAGCGTTAAAAAGAGGGGCCAAGGCGGCCCAGCAAATCGATAGATTTGCGCTTGAGACTAGGCGTGTTGCCGCAGACAGTGCAAATTGCACGGCAAGGCAACGCAACGACGTCTCAAGGGACGAATTGGACACTCTGAGCTATAATTTGCATCCCGCCTTTGGGTGGGCAGTGCCTCGGGCAGTACCTGATACGGCTGCCCGATTTAATTAAATATCAAGGAAAAAGCACCATGCGCCACGGTCACGGCCTCCGCAAACTCAATCGCACTTCTTCGCACCGCCTGGCGATGCTGCAGAACATGATGAATTCGCTCATCGAGCACGAAGCCATCAAGACTACCGTCCCCAAGGCCAAGGAACTGCGCCGCGTGATCGAGCCCATGATCACCCTGGCCAAGGTCGACACCGTCGCCAACCGCCGCCTGGCTTTCGACCGCCTGCGCGACCGCGACAGCGTCACCAAGCTGTTCAACGTGCTGGGCCCCCGTTTCAACACCCGTCCCGGTGGCTACACGCGTATCCTGAAGATGGGCTTCCGCGTGGGCGACAACGCCCCCATGGCCTACGTTGAATTGGTGGAACGCACCGAAGAAGTTCAAACTTCCGACGCAGCAGCCTAAATCTGCTGTACAATAACTACATACCGCGCGATGGAGCAGTCTGGTAGCTCGTTGGGCTCATAACCCAAAGGTCGGAGGTTCAAATCCTTCTCGCGCAACCAAACATTCAACGCCCACTTTACAGTGGGCGTTTTTGTTTTTGCGGTCCGCCTTCTCGCTGGCCGCCGCCGGTTCACTTTCTCTGCGCGCACTTCGCTTGCGGCCCTCTGATTGATGACTTCTTCGTTTCCCAGCACCCTTGGCATTGATTTCGGCACCTCCAACTCGGCGATGGCGCTGCGCGTCGCGGGCAGCCCGGCCCGCCTGATTCCCCTCGAAGGCGAGATGCTGGCCATGCCGACGGCCTTGTTTTTTCATGCCGAAGAACTGAGCACCCATTACGGGCGCGATGCGATGGCGCAGTACCTCGAAGGCGAGGAAGGGCGGCTGATGCGCTCGCTCAAGAGCCTGCTGGGCAGCGCGCTGCTGCAGGACAAGACCGTGGTGCATGGCAACCTGGTGAGCTACCAGGACATCATCGCGCTGTTTCTGCGCCAGCTCGCGACCCGCGCCCAGAAGGAACTCGGCCAGATGCCCGAGCGCGTGGTGCTGGGCCGGCCGGTGCATTTTGTCGATGACGACCTTGAGCGCGATGCGCTGGCCGAAAGCGCGCTGCGCGAAGCTGCGCACCGCGCGGGCTTTGCCCAGGTGCAGTTCCAGCTCGAGCCGATTGCCGCGGCGCTCGACTACGAGCAGCGCCTGGACCGCGAGTCGGTGGTGCTGGTGGTCGACATCGGCGGCGGTACTTCCGACTTCACCGTCGTGCGCCTGGGGCCCGAGCGCATTGCGCACCCGGACCGCAGCGTCGACGTGCTGGCGACGGCCGGCGTGCACATCGGCGGCACCGATTTCGACCAGCGGCTCAATCTCGAGCTGCTGCAGCCGCTGCTGGGTTTGCGCCACCATGGAAAAAGCGGGCGCGAAGTACCCAGCCGCGTGTTCTTCGATCTGTCGACCTGGCATCTGATCCAGTGGCTCTACACCGCCAAGGCGGTGCGCGAAGCGCAGGGACTGCGCACCGATTACCAGGACGAGCGCCTGCATGCGCGGCTGATGACGGTACTCGAAGAACGCCTGGGCCACCGCCTGGCCAACACCATGGAGCAGGGCAAGATCGCGGTGTCGCAAAGCGGCGCTGCCCAGACCCTGGACCTGGGCTGGCTCGAAGCGCAGCTGCAGGCCCAGGTCACGCCCGAAGCGATGGACATGCATCTGCAACCCGCGCTGGCGCGCGTCGTCGCCTGCGCCGAGGATTGCCTGCGCCGCGCGGGCGTGCAGGCCCGGGCGCTAGACGCGATCTACCTCACGGGCGGCTCTTCGGCGCTGCGCCCGCTGCGCAGTGCCCTGCGCGCGGCGTTTCCGGATACGGCGCAGGTCGAAGGCGATCTGTTTGGCGGGGTGGCTTCGGGGCTGGCTTATACCCAGGGGTGACAGCGGTCCTGGTTGAGGGCAGGACGTTCATCCTTCAATCCTTCGCCAAGCTCGGCACTTCGGATCAGGACGAACGGGTATCAGTCTTCGTCAGCGCCTTCGCGCTTGATCTGCAGCGCCGCGTCATAGAGCGCGTTGCGCGCCGCGCCGGTGATGTCGGCGGCCAGTCGCACCGCGACCTTGGTCGGCAGTTCGGGGAGCAGCAGGCGCAGCACGCGCAGGCCTTCGCCGCTGTCTTCCTGCAGCGCCACGGGGTGCAGCACGACCACGAATTCACCGCGTGAGCGCTGGGGCGAGCCTTCGAGCCAGGCCGGCAGCTGGTCCGCGGGCCGGGTCACGATTTCCTCGAACTGCTTGGTGATTTCGCGCGCCAGCGTGACGTTGCGCGCGCCCAGAACCGCCAGCGCCTGGGCCAGTTCGCCTATGCGGTGCGGGGCTTCGAGCAGTACGCAGCAGCGCGCCTCGTGCGCGAGCTGCTGCACCTGCGTTGCGCGCTCGGCCTGTTTGCTGGCAAGAAAACCCGCGAACAGGAAACCGCTGCTGGCCTGCGTTGGCGCGACCGCGCCCGCGACGCTGAGCGCGGCCGTGATGCTGCTTGCGCCGGGCAGCGGAATGGTACGCAGGCCTGCGGCCTGCACGGCCGCGGCCAGGCGTGCGCCCGGGTCGCTGACGCCGGGCGTGCCCGCGTCGCTCACGTAGGCCATGCGCTGACCCTGCTGCAGGCGTGCAATCACCTGCTGCGCGGCTTCGGCTTCGTTATGCTGGTGCAGGGCCAGCAGCTGGCTGCCGGGCCGCTCCAGCCCGTAGGAGCGCAGCAGGCCCTGGGTATGGCGCGTGTCCTCGCAGGCAATGCTGTCGACGATCTGCAGCACATGCAGCGCGCGCAGGCTGATGTCGGCAAGGTTGCCGATCGGGGTGGCGACCACATACAGGGCGCCTTGCGGGTAATGTTGCGCCGAGGCTGCGTCGTGGGCAGCGCTCAGCGCAGAGGCGAAAGAGGCACTCAATGGGTTTCCTTAAAAATCCGGGCGCAGCGGGCGCGGCGCCGTCGACCACCCGGCAACTGGGCCAGGCCGGTGAAGACCAGGCGCTGCACTGTCTGCAGGCCGCAGGCCTGCGGCTGGTGGAGCGCAATTATCGGACGCCCGGGCGTGGCGGTGGCGAGATTGACCTCATCATGCGCGATGCCGATGGCACGCTGGTGTTTGTCGAGGTGCGCCGCCGTGGTCGTGCCGGCTATGGCGGCGCGGGCGCGAGCATAGGCGCGGCCAAGCAGGCGCACATTGTGCGCGCGGCCCGGCATTATCTGCAACGCTGGCCGTCAGCGCCGCCTTGCCGCTTCGACGTGGTGCTGATCGACACCGCAGGCCTGCAATGGCTGCGCGCGGCCTTCGACGTCGACGGCCAGGTCGGGTAACCGTGGGATGGCGAAAGGTTTGTAGCCTCGCAGGTATCATCGGGCCTCCATGCTAGAGCAACGTATCCAACAGCATTTCATCGACAGCGCCGACCTGAAGTATCAGGCCGCGCAGGCGTTGAGTCTTCCCATCGCTTCCGCTGTGCAGGCCATGCTGGCCTGCGTGACCAGTGGCGGCAAAGTCCTGGCCTGCGGCTGCGGCCCTTCCGTCACCGACGCGCAGATGTTCGCATCCCTGTGCGTGACGGGGTTCGAGCGCGACCGTCCCGAACTCGCCGCACTTGCCCTGAGTGCGCAAGGAGGGCTGCTGGGCAGCCTGCCGGTGTCGGGCGGCGGCGGCAATGCGCAGCACTATCTGGCCCGCCAGGTGCGTGCGCTGGGCCAGGCCGGGGATCTGCTGCTGGTGCTGTCGGTGACCGGCAACGACCCCTGCGCGCTCGAAGCCGTCGAAGCCGCGCATGAGCGCGACATGATGGCGGTGGTGCTCAGCGGCCGTACCGGCGGCAGCCTGTCGACGCGCATGCGCGAGACCGATGTGCTGATCTGCGTGCCGCATGACCGCGCGGCACGCGTGCGCGAAGTGCATGCATTGGTGCTGCACTGCCTGTGCGATGGCGTGGATGCCCAGTTGTTAGGTGAACAGGAGATGCCTTTATGAAGTTCAAGATCCACCGTGCCGTTTGTTCCTCCCTGGCTGTTGTGCTGCTCGGCGGCGCATTGTCGGCCTGCGTTCCGCTGGTGGTGGGCGGCGGCATGGTCGCGGGCACGCTGGTGGCAGTCGACCGGCGCACGGCCGGCACCCAGGTCGAAGACGAAACCATCGAGGTCAAGGCCGCGAACCGGATTCGCGAGACCCTGGGCGACAAGGCACGCATCAATGTGACCAGCTACAACCGCCAGGTGCTGCTGACCGGCGAGGTGGGCAACGAGACCGACAAACAGACCCTGGGCCGCCTGGTCGAGTCCGTCGACAACGTGCGCGCCGTGGTCAACGAGGCGACGGTCGCACCGTTCACCGCAACGCTGAGCCAGCGCTCGGGCGACACATTCATCACCGGCAAGGTGCGTGCGAGCCTGATGGACGCCAAGGATCTGCAGGCGTCGGCGTTCAAGGTCGTGACCGAGACCAAGGTGGTCTATCTGATGGGCATCGTCACGCCGCGTGAAGCCAAGCGCGCGGCCGAGATCGCGCGCGGCGTCAATGGCGTGACCAAGGTGGTGCGCGTGTTCGAAGTGGTTTCGGAAGATGAACTGGCGCGTTACGAGCCCAAGCAGGTGCCGGTCACGACCGACGCTTCGCCGTCGCTTTGATGGCGTAAGCCTCTCCAAAAAACAGCCGGCAATGCCGGCTGTTTTTTCTGCGGGGCTGGGTGTTTACCGTTCGCCCCAAGGCAAAAACGCGGTGTGGGGGTTATTTCAAGCGCTTGATCAGGCTGGAGGTATCCCAGCGGCTGCCGCCCATCTGCTGCACGTCGGCGTAGAACTGGTCGACGAGCGCGGTGACCGGCAGGCGTGCGCCGTTGCGGCGCGCTTCGTCGAGCACCAGGCCCAGGTCCTTGCGCATCCAGTCGACGGCAAAGCCGAAGTCGAATTCGTCGGCGACCATGGTCTTGCCGCGCTGGTCCATCTGCCAGCTCTGCGCCGCGCCCTTGCCTATGACGTCGAGCACCTGCGCCATGTCCAGGCCGGCCTTGCCGCCAAACGCAATCGCTTCGGACAGGCCCTGGATCAGGCCCGCGAGGCAGATCTGGTTGACCATCTTCGCGAGCTGGCCCGCGCCGCTGTCGCCGAGCAGCGTGCAGGCGCGCGAGAAGGCCATGGCCACGGGCTGGATGCTGGCAAAGGCCGCGGCATCGCCGCCGCACATCACCGTGAGCTGGCCGTTCTGGGCGCCGGCCTGGCCGCCCGAGACCGGCGCGTCGATGAACTGCAGGCCCAGGGCCTGGGCCGCGGCATTGAGTTCGCGCGCGACTTCGGCCGAGGCCGTGGTGTGGTCGACAAAGACCGCGCCGGGCTGCATGCCCGCGAGCGCGCCCTGCGCGCCGAGCACCACCGAGCGCAGGTCGTCGTCATTGCCGACGCAGCAGAACACGATATCGGCGCCTTCGGCGGCTTCGCGCGGGGTGGCGGCGTGGCGCGGCGCAGCGGTGTCGGCGTACTCGGCGCACCACTGCGTGGCCTTTGCGGGGCTGCGGTTGTAGACCGTGACGCGGTGGCCGGCACGCGCGAGGTGGCCGGCCATGGGGTAACCCATCACACCCAGACCCAGGAAGGCCACGGAGCGTGAAAGAGTGGTATTCGAGAGATTAGACATAAGTTATCAAATTTCAGATGGGAAAAGGTCCGAACGTAGGCAAAGCGTATCCATAGTGCCATCACTGCTAGCGGCCTCTGAAACTGGCGTGCTCCAGGTCAGGGGCACCGAGCAAGGGCCGCCCCGCAGCGATGGTGCCGTCCCCCTCCACCGAAGGATGAGAGGGGGAAGCGGCGCCAGCCGCTCAGGGGGTGCCTTAAACGATAGCGAAATGCTCTGTGCCTGACGATAGGTCGAGGTTGCGCGCGCGCTGGCTGTTGAGCTTGATGTTCAGGCGCAGGTCATTGACCGAGTCGGCATTGCGCAGCGCGTCTTCGTAGGTGATCTGCTGGGTCTCGAACAGATCGTACAGCGCCTGGTCGAAGGTCTGCATGCCCAGGTCGCGCCCTTTCTTCATGATTTCCTTGATCTCGGCGACTTCGCCCTTGAAGATCAGATCGGAAATCAGCGGCGTGTTGAGCAGCACTTCCATGGCCGCGACCCGGCCCTTGCTGTCCTGCTTGGCGATCAGCCGCTGCGAGACCATGGCGCGCAGGTTCAGCGACAGGTCCATCAGCAGTTGCTGGCGCCGCTCTTCGGGGAAGAAGTTGACGATGCGGTCGAGCGCCTGGTTGGCGCTGTTGGCGTGCAGCGTGGCCAGGCACAGGTGGCCGGTTTCGGAGAACGCGATCGCGTGCTCCATGGTCTCGCGATCGCGGATCTCGCCCATCAGGATCACGTCGGGCGCCTGGCGCAGCGTGTTCTTGAGCGCGGCTTCCCAGCTGTCGGTGTCGAGGCCGACTTCGCGCTGGGTGATGACGCAGTTCTTGTGCGGGTGCACGAATTCGATAGGGTCCTCGACGGTGATGATGTGGCCGAACGAGTTCTCGTTGCGCCAGTCGACCATTGCCGCGAGCGTGGTCGACTTGCCCGAGCCCGTGGCGCCGACCAGGATGCACAGGCCGCGCTTGCACATCGCGATTTCCTTGAGCACCTGCGGCACGCCGAGCTTGTCGATGGTCGGCACCGTCATCGGGATGGTGCGCATGACCATGCCGATGCGCCCCTGCTGCATGAAGGTGTTGACGCGAAAGCGCCCTATGCCCGCGGGCGAGATCGCGAAGTTGCTTTCCTTGGTGCGCTCGAAGTCGGCGATCTGCTTGTCGCTCATGATCGAGCGCGCGAGCGTCAGCGTGTGCAGCGGCGTCAGCGGCTGGGGCGAGACCTTGGTGATCTTGCCGTCGACCTTGATGGCCGGCGGAAACTCCGCGGTGATGAACAGGTCGCTGCCGTTGCGGCTGACCATGAGCTGGAGCAGATCGTTGATGAATTTACTGGCCTGGTCTCGTTCCATGGGATTCTCCGGTGACTGGGGCAGTGCCTGCGCCAGAATGCGATGGGGCTAGGGCGATTGATGGCCCAGGCGGCTGCTCACGGCCCGCAGGCGCACCGAGAGCTTGCGGGCCAGGATGGCGATCAACTGGGCGGCGAGCGCGGGATCGTGCACCAGCATGTCGTCCAGGGCTTCGGCGCTGAGCACCGCGAGTTCGCTGTCCACCAGCGTGGTGCAGCTCGAGAAGCGCTGGCCGCTGTCGAGCAGCGACATTTCGCCGAGCAGGTCGCCCGGCCCGGTTTGCGCCAGGCGCAGCGTTTCGCCCCAGGGCTGGCGGCGATTGACGACCAGCTCGCCGCTGAGCACCACCACCATGAAGTTGCCGTACTCGTCCTGCAGGATGACGTCGCGCTGGGCCTTGACGGCCGCGAAGTGCAGATAGCGCTCCATGCGCGCCAGCGCTTCGGGCGTGAGCGTCGACAGATGGCGGTCATGCGCCCACAGCGCCTGCAGCGTGCGCAGCGCGGCGCGCGCCGACAGGGGCCGCGCGCCGAGCTCGACGGCGCGCGCTTCCCAGGGCACGAGCGGGCCCTGGTTGCCCTGGTGCCAGGCGGTGGCGAAGAACGCCGACTCGGCCTCCTGGCGCAAGGCCTCGGCTTGCTGCGTCTGGCGCAGCCGCTGCAGGATGCGCATCACCGCGCGCTCCCGGCGCCGACCTGCGGGTGGCGGGCGTGGCACGGACGCAGGGGCGAAGTCATGGTTGCCAGGGGGTTCAACCGGGGAAGTTGTCCGGAATCTTGGCCTTGCCGCGCGCTTCGGCCGCGCTGATGATGTTGCGGCGCACCAGGTCGGTGAGGTTCTGGTCCAGCGTCTGCATGCCGACGTTCTGGCTGGTCTGGATGGTGGAGTACATCTGCGCGACCTTGGCTTCGCGGATCAGGTTGCGGATGGCGCTGGTTCCGAGCATGATTTCGTGCGCGGCGACGCGGCCCGTGCCGTCCCTGGTCTTGCACAGGGTCTGCGAAATGACGGCCTGCAGCGACTCCGACAGCATGGCGCGCACCATTTCCTTTTCCTCGGCGGGGAAGACGTCGATGATACGGTCTATGGTCTTCGCGGCGCTCGAGGTGTGCAGCGTGCCGAACACCAGATGGCCGGTTTCCGCGGCCGTCATCGCCAGGCGTATGGTCTCGAGGTCGCGCATTTCGCCGACCAGGATCGCGTCCGGATCCTCGCGCAGCGCCGAGCGCAGAGCGGCCGCGAACGAATGCGTCATCGGCCCGACTTCACGCTGGTTGATCAGGCATTTCTTGGAGTCGTGGACGAACTCGATAGGGTCCTCGACGGTCAGGATATGGCCGTACTCGGTCTCGTTGAGGTAGTTGACCATGGCCGCGAGCGTGGTCGACTTGCCCGAGCCCGTGGGCCCGGTCACGAGCACCAGGCCGCGCGGCTTGAGCGCGAGTTCGGCGAAGATCTTGGGCGCGTTGAGCTGCTCGAGCGTCAGGATCTTGCTGGGAATGGTGCGAAACACCGCGGCCGCGCCGCGGTGCTGGTTGAAGGCGTTGACGCGAAAACGCGCCAGGCCTTCGATCTCGAACGAGAAGTCGATTTCCAGGAATTCATCGTAGACCTTGCGCTGGGCATCGCTCATGATGTCGTAGATCATCGCGTGCACGGTCTTGTGGTCCAGTGCGTCGACATTGATGCGCCGCACGTCGCCATGCACGCGGATCATGGGCGGCAGGCCCGCGGAAAGGTGCAGATCGGATGCCTTGTTCTTGACGCTGAACGCCAGCAATTGGGTGATGTCCACGAAAGGCCCTTTGTCGTTTGGTACGCTTGTCGGTGATTATGACAATGATTGGTAACAACCTCCAACAGATCCGCGCGCGCCTGGACCAGGCCTGCGTGGACGCCGAACGCGCGCCGGGCAGTGTCGCGTTGCTCGCCGTTTCCA
Source organism: Pantoea sp. 18069 (assembly GCF_902706035.1). GTDB lineage: Bacteria > Pseudomonadota > Gammaproteobacteria > Burkholderiales > Burkholderiaceae_C > Comamonas. Next base: position 33,320 of record NZ_CACSJA010000004.1, read on the forward strand.
AGACGTTCGGCCCCGACGCGGTGCGCGAGGCTGCGCTGGCCGGCCAGCAGGATTTCGGCGAGAACTACATCCAGGAAGCGGTCGAGAAGATCGCCATCCTGCGCGAGATGGCCTGGCCGCCGGGGCAGGCACCGCTGCGCTGGCACTGCATAGGCCCTATCCAGAGCAACAAGACGCGGCTGGTGGCCGAGCACTTCGACTGGGCGCACAGCGTGGACCGGCTCAAGATCGCGCAGCGCCTGTCGGACCAGCGGCCCGAGGGCATGGCGCCGCTGCAGGTCTGCCTGCAGGTCAATCCCGACGGCGGCGCGGCCAAGTCCGGCGTGCCGCCCGAGGAAGCGCTGGCGCTGGCCCAGGCGGTGGCGCTGCTGCCCAATCTGCAGCTGCGCGGGCTGATGGCGATCCCCGAGGAAGGCGCGGACTTCGCCGCCCAGTACGCGGTGCACCGCCGCATGCGGCAACTGTTCGACACCATCGCCGCGAGCGGCGCGCCGGGCCTGGCCGCGTTCGATACGCTGTCGCTGGGCATGACAGCCGACCTCGAGGCGGCCGTGCACGCGGGCAGCACGCTGGTGCGCGTGGGCCGCGGAATCTTCGGCGGGCGCGCGCCGCGCTGAACACGTGGGCGTGCGCGCGGCGCGTGTCTCACTCGAGCGCTATGCGCTGGCTGCGAATCAACGGGTGCCAGCGCGCGGTTTCCGCGCGCACCAGCTCTTCGAAGGCCTGGGGCGTGCCGGCCACGGGCTCCAGGCCTAGATCGGTGTACCTGGCGTGCACTTCGGGCCGCTGCAGCGCGGCCGCGATGGCCTGCTGCAGCGCCGCCACGGTGTCAGCGGGCGTGGTGGCGCGCACCGCGACGCCGATCAGGGCCGTGGCCTGCATTTCGGCCAGGCCCAGTTCCTCGAAGGTGGGCACGTCGGGCAGCAGCGGGTGGCGCCGGGTGTCGGCCACGGCCAGCGCGCGCAGCTTGCCGGTCTTGAGAAAGCCGCTGGCGGGCGCGTAGTCGCTCATCACGGCCGGGATCTGCCCGCCGACCAGATCGCTGAGTGCCGGCGCGGAACCGCGGTAGGGAACATGCGTCATGGACAGACCGGCCTGCTTCTTGAGCAGTTCCATCGCCAGGTGCTGCGGGCTGCCTGCACCGGCCGAGCCGTAGCTCAGGCGTCCCGGGCCGCGGCGCGCTTCGGCGAAAAAGGCCTGGACGTTGCGCGCCTGGCTGCCCGGGCCGGCCAGCAGGATCATCGGTGTGCGCGCCAGCAGCGTGACCAGGGCCAGGTCGCGCGCCGGCGCGTAGCTCAGGTTCTTGTAGAGCGCGGCGTTGAAGACCAGCGTGCCGTTGTCCACGTTGAGCAGCGTGTGGCCGTCGGGCGCTGCGCGCAGCAGGTCGGCGACGGCGACCGCGCCGTTGCCTCCGGGCTTGTTCTCGATCGCCACCGACTGCTGCAGCTCCAGGCCCAGGGGCTGGGCGACGACGCGCGCCATGAAGTCCGATCCGCCTCCGGCCGGGTAGGGCACCAGCCAGCGCAGCGGCTGGGTGGGAAAGTCCGCGGCCCGGGCTGCAGGCAGCGCGGCCAGCAGGCCGGTACAGATCATCAGCGCAAGCGCCATTCGCTTCTTCATGGAATCTCCTTGGAGGGGGCAGCGCGCAGACCGATGACAGCATTCCTGCTCCAGGGCCTGGGCGTAGCGGCGGCCGTGGGACAGCGCCGGCGCCCGTCCGCGGCCAGCAGCGGATCGCGCGCCAGGGCGGTGGGAGGCGGGTCGGCAAGGGGGTGTCGTATAGGTGGGCGCTGGATGGGTCATGTCATACCCAGCGGTATATATTGAACACCAGATTCGCGCCTTCCCCATCGTAGTCGGTCAAGGCGAACCCGGGCGCCGATGCCCGGCAGGTGCTGGACGATGCGGGGTTCCGCGCGCAGGCGGTGTTCGGGCGACGCCAGGGCCGCCCCGGCGAGCGGATCGTTGCGCTGGGCCGAGAGGGCAGACCGTGGTCATGGACGCCGAATGCGACCCACGCACCGCAGAGATGGATGCCGTCGAACGTCTGGCGGCGATTTCCCGCCAGTGGCGGAGCGTGCCCAAACGCATGCCCCTTCCGCATTCTTTGCAATGGCCGCTACAATGCGATTAATTCTCATTTGAGTTGTTTCGGCCGGCTTCTACGGTGCGGGGCAGCTCGCCCGAATGGAGCCTCCCGCCGTGTCCACCTTACCGCCGCAGCCCTCCAGTGTTCCCGCCGTCGAGGCGCTTTACGTCGAGCATCACGGCTGGCTGCAGATGTGGCTGCGCAAGAAGCTGTCGAATGCGGCGGATGCCGCGGACATCGCACATGACACTTTCGTGCGCGTGCTGGCCTCGCGCAGCAGGACCCGCATTGCCGAGCCGCGGGCCTTTCTCACCACGGTGGCCAGGGGCCTGGTGATCGACACCTGGCGGCGCCAGGAAATCGAGCGCGCCTACCGGGAGGCGCTGTTGCGCCAGCCCGAGCAGTTCGCGCCGTCGCCCGAGGCGCATCTCGTCATCGTCGAGACGCTGGCACGCATAGACCAGTTGCTCGACGGCCTCAAGCCCAAGGTGCGCACTGCCTTCCTGCTGGCGCAGATCGAGGAGATGCACCATGGGGCGATCGCCGAACGCATGGGCGTGAGCGCGCGCTCGGTCGACCGCTACGTCGCCGAGGGGCTGTACCACTGCCATATCGCGCTGAGTGCCGCCTGACATGCTGCCCAGGCCCGCTGCCGCCCAGTCCCTGCCCGTCCGCCAGGCCTTTCTCTGGATGGCCCGGCTGCAGTCGGGCAGCGCCGATGCCCGCATGCACCGCGCGTTCGAGCAGTGGCGCAGCGCCCACCCCGAGCATGAGCGCGCCTGGCTGCGCGCCCAGGAGGTCGGCCAGGCGCTGCAGGCGGATTTTCGCGCCCTGTCCGGCGGCGCGGGCCAGGCGTCTTTCGACGCCCTGCAGACCGGCGCGCAGCGGCTGAGCCGCCGTCGGCTGCTGGCCAAGCTCTCGATCGGCGCCGCCACCGTGGCCCCGGTTGCCTGGCTGACGCATGAAATCGCGCCGTGGCAGCGCCTGTCGGCGGACTTCGCCACGGCCAAGGGCGAGCGGCGCACCGTGACGCTGCCGGACGGCACGGCGCTCTCGCTCAATACCGATAGCGCCGTGCAGCTGCGCTTCGATGGATTGCAGCGCCTGCTGGTTCTCACGCGCGGCGAGATCGCGCTGCGTTCCGGCGCCGATGCTGCGGCATCGACGTGGCGACCGCTGCGCGTGCAGACGCGCGACGGCCTGTTCGAAGCGCTAGGCACGCGTTTCGTCGTGCGGCTCGCGCCCGCCTTCAGCCTGCTGGTGGTCGAGGAGGGCGCGGTGGCGATGCAGCCCGCGCAGGCTGCGCCGGATGACGGGCGCACTGTTGCGCGTGCCGGCGCCATCTACCGGCTCAGCGCAAGCGGCGCCGTGCCGGCCGACACGGGCGGCCTCGACCCGACGGGCTGGACCGATGGCGCGCTGGTGCTGCGCGACATGCGGCTTGCCGATTTCCTGACCGAGGTCGGTCGCTACCGCCGTGGCCACGTGGGCTGCGACCCGCGCGCGGCCGCGTTGCGGCTGTCTGGCGTCTACCGGCTCGACGATACGGAGCGGTTGCTGGCGGTCCTGCCCAGCGTCCTGCCCGTGCGCATCGACTACCGGACCCGTTTCTGGGTGCAGGTGTCGATGCGCTGAAAATTTTTTCATTTTTCTGTCGAAATCTGGCGTCCCGTTCGGCATGGACAGGACATACGCCTTTTCTATCGCCATGCCTCCTCTTCACTCCCCGCCCGCCCGCTTGCGGCCCGCCGCGCTGGCTGTCTGCCTGCACGGCGTGCTGTGCTTGCCTGTCGCAGGCCTGACCCAGGTCGTCGCACCGCCCCCTGCGCCGGCGGCGGCGCAGCTCGCCGATGCCGGCGCGCGTGCCTACCAGCTCGTGGCCGGACCGCTGGACGACACGCTCAACCGCTTCGCGCGGCAGGCCGGCATCACGCTGTCGTTCACGCCGCAGCAGGTCACGGGCCTGCGCAGCCGCGGGCTCGAGGGGCGCTTTTCCGTCGAGACGGGCCTGGCCGCGTTGCTGGCGGGCTCCGGCTACGTGGCGCGCGCGCAGGCCCCCGGCCATTACGTGCTGCAGACCACGCAGCGCGCCACCAGCGGGGTCACGCCGGCGAGCGATGCACCGGCCGTGACGCTGCCCCTCACCACCGTGACGGCCCGGCGCGACCGGCGCCAGGAGGTCTTCGACACGCCCGGCTCCCTGGCCGTGGTGACGCGCGAGGACATAGACCGGCTGCCACCGCGCAACACCTCCGATGTGCTGGCCGACGTGCCGGGCGTCTACACCTCGCAGGGCCGCCAGAGCCCCGGCGTATCGGTCAACCTGCGCGGCATGCAGGACTTCGGCCGGGTCAACGTGATGATCGACGGCACGCGGCAGAACTACCAGCAAAGCGGCCACGGCTCCAATGGCGCGGTCTACCTCGATCCCGAGCTGCTGGGCGGCGTGGACATCACCAAGGGGCCCAGCTCCACGGTGGGGGGCGCGGGGATGATCGCCGGCACGGTCAACTTCCGCACGCTGGAGGCCGAGGACCTGATAGGGGACGGCCGCAGCAGCGGCTCGCGGGTCAACACCACCACCGGCACCAACGCCTATGATTTCTCCGGCAGCCTGGCCGGCGCGTGGCGCCTGGGCGAAGACGGCAGCCTGCTGGCGGCGGTCGGGCGCAAGAAGGTCGGGCAGTTCGACTGGGGCAAGCGCAACTACCGCCCCGCGCTGCAGGACATGGCGCCGACCTCGCTCATGACGGGCCAGGACCAGTGGTCCGCATTGCTCAAGGCCACCACCCGGCTGACGCGCGACCAGGAACTCAAGCTGAGCTACATCGGGCTGGACGCGCGCTTCAGCGAAGGCGCGCGCACCGCGGACGAAATCGCGACGGCCAGCCGCAACCAGGTGCGCAGCGACACCGTGCTGCTCAACCACCACTGGACCCCGGACTCGCCACTGGTCGACCTGCGCTCCAGCCTCTACTTCACCCGTACCCAGACCTACCAGCAGCGCGAGGCCAGCACCTCGCTGGACTACGGCGCCTTCCAGATCCAGTACGAGACGAACACCGTCGGCGCCACCGTCGAGAACACCGCGCGCCTGAAGACCGGGGCGATGGGCGCCCTCGTCAAGACCGGAGGGGAGTTCTTCCACGACTGGACGCGTCCCCAGGCCCAGCCGCAAGGCGACGGCCAGTCGCTGTGGTTCACCGGCGCGACGCCCGAAGGCCGGCGCACCGTGGCGAGTGCTTTCTCGGAACTCACGCTGCTGTACGGAGACTGGCTCGAAGCCAGCGCCGGCCTGCGCTACGACTGGTACGGCCTGCAGGGCGAGGGCCAGATGTACGTGGGGCGCATCGCCAACCCCGCGGGTGTGCGGCCACCCCATACGCTGGTCTACGGCAACTTCGACGTCGACCGCCACGCAGGGGCCTTCGCGCCCAAGCTGAGCATCGCTGCGCGCCCTATCGATCGCCTGCAGCTCTTCGCCAGTTACGGCCAGGGTCTGCGGCCGGCGGCCATCACCGAATCGCTGATGTGGGGCATGCACGTGGGCAACCTCTTTCCCTACTACCCGAACCCGGGGCTCAGGGAAGAGCGTTCGCGCAATGCCGAGATCGGTGCCAATCTGATGTTCGACGGCCTGCTCGCCCGAGGCGACAAGCTGCGCCTGAAGACGGCATGGTTCGACACCCGTGTGGAGAACTACATCGCGCAGGCGCGGATCATGTCGCCGATCAGCGTGGCCGGCGGCGGCACCGGACCGATGGCCTTCGTCAACCTGCAGGATCCGACGCGCTTTCGCGGGCTGGAGCTGCAGGCCGAGTACGACGCCGGGCCGGTCTTCGCATCGCTCTCCTACACCCGCACGCTGATCGACACCGGGCGCGGCGGCTACGATCCGTTTCCGCTCGGCAGCCTGGTCGGCTTCCCGCCCACCAGCCTCGGCCAGTCGAACGGCGCCGACATCTGGTACGTGCTGCCTCCCGCGCGCCGGCTGATGCTGGGCGGCGGCGTCAGGCTGCTCGAGCGCAAGCTCACGCTCGGTGCCCGGTTGCGCGACGAGCGCCCCGCACACAACCGCAGCCAGTGGATCACGGCCGATGCGACGCCGTGGCGCGTCTACGACCTCTGGGCCGCCTATGAGCTGAACCCGCAGACCACCGTGCGGCTGGCGCTCGAGAACGTGCGCGACGACCACTACATCGAGATGAACGGCACCAGCTACATGGCCGGGCCGGGCCGAACGGTGCTGCTCTCGATGACTTTCAAGTTCTGAACGGAAACCTCCCATGCGCAAGCTGCCCATCCGGGCCATGGCCCTGTCCGCCATGGCCTCACTGTCCGTATTCACCGCGCTGGGCTTTCTGCCCGCCGCCGCACAGACGGCGGTCGCCGACGTCCGTGTCAACCACATCACCTCGTTCCACACCTACGGCGCCGCGGCATTGCCACGCGTCTCCGACCCGACGCCGCCGCTGCATGCGGCCAACGGCCAGCTCTACGGGCTCACGTCCAGCCTGTGGGGGCGCGCGGACCCGAGCGTCTATCGCCTGCCGCCGACGCCGGCGCACTACCAGGTCGAATACCTCGACGCCACCCAGCGCAGCCAGATGCGCCAGTTCTCCGGCCGCCTGGTCCAGAACAGCCGGGGCGAGCTGTTCGGCCTGTCGTTGCCGTCGAACGACAGCCAGGGGCAGACTGCCGGCGGCGTGCTGCGCGCGGAATTCGACGGCACCCACCTGTCCATCCTCGACGCCACGCTGGGGCAGTTGAACAATCCGGTGGGCTCCCTCGTGGTCGATGCGCAGGACAACCTCTACGGCCTGGACGCGGGCCCGGCGGGCCACGGGCGGATCTTCCGGGTCGACGGCGACGGCCGCTTCAGCACCGTCCACAGCTTCGACGCGCCGCCGCTGGCCCAAGGCGACACCGGCAGCTCCCGCCAGCCGGTGTGGATCGCGCTGGGCAGCGACGGTGCGCTCTATGCCAGTCTGCTGTCGTGGTGGCAGTGGACCCAGCCCATCGCGGGCGGCACGCGCACCATGAGCCGCCGTGCCTCGTCCTTCTATCGCATCGACGCGCCCGCGGCGGGCGGGGCTGCGCAAGCGCTGATCGAGCTGCCCGAATCGCAGCTGCTGATCGAGGCGCCGCTGACCGGCACGGATATGCGCCCGGGCAGCGCCTTTGTCGAAGGCGCGGACGGCTACCTCTACGGCAGCGCGGAGCAGGCACTGTTCAGGATGCGGCGCGACGGCCAGGACCTGCGCGTGCTGCACCGCTTCGCTGCCAGCGAGAGCGACACGGCACGGCTGCCCGGGCAGGGCATGCGGCCGCTCGGTGATCTGGTGGTGGCTGCCGATGGCAATGTCTACGGTACGACCTATCTCGGCGGTGCCAGCAAGAGCCCCATCGACGCCGGCAGCGACGCGGCCGGCCACAGCGCCCCGACCTTCGACGGCACGCTGTTTCGCATCGTGACCGCGCGCATCGGTGACGCCGATGGCGGCTTCCAATACCTGCACTCGTTTCGCAAGAGCGTCGATGGAAAGATGCCGATCGGCCTGTCGAAAGGCCGCGACGGCAAGCTCTACGGCGCGAGCCAGTACGGCGGCCAGCCCTACATCGATTTTGTCGGGCGCGAGCAGGCGGACGACAACAAGGGCACGGTTTTCCAGGTCGACCTGCAGGGCAATGTCCCCTCGGCCAGCGTGACGCTGACGGTGGACCCGCCACTGCTCGCGCCCGGCGCCACCGCCACGCTGGCCTGGACCAGCAGCGGCGCCTCGGCCTGCGTGGCCAGCGGCGGCGTCGACGGCTGGGCGGGCAGCCGGCAGGCGCAGGGCAGCTTCCTGGTCACGCCGGCGAGCGGCCTCTATTACTTCACCCTGACCTGCCAGGACGACCTCAAGGGCGGGCAGGTCGTCACCGACCCCGTGGTGCTGCGCGTCAACGCGCAGGACACGGTGCAGGACAGCAATTCGACGAGCTACGGCAATGGCGGCGGCGCTGCACCGGCCCTGCTGCTGGTCGCGCTGTGCGGCCTGCTGATCGTGCGGCACCGGCTGCGCAGGCAGCCGGGGGCCATCCGTCCGGCTTCGACCCCTTCCCCTTCACACCCGAGGAAATCATGAACCCAGTCCTTTCGAAACGCCGCAGCTGGCGGCATCTCCTGAACTGCGCAGGCGCGAGCGCCGCACTGGCGTGCACCGTTGGCGCGTACGGGCAAGGCAGCGCGATCGGCAGCGAGGCCTGGAAGCCGACCGTGCTGGTCCGCTTCACCGGCATGTCGGGCGCGCAGCCCGGCGCCGCGCCTATCACGCCGCCCGTGGTCGGCATGCAGGGCGCGCTGTACGGCGTCACGCGCAGCGGCCAGGCCAACCTCGGTGCCTACAGCCAGTTGCTGCAGGGCGTGGCCTACCGCGTGGACCCTTCCAGCGCAGGCAGCTACGCCTTCGCGCCGCTGGGCGACATCGGCGCCAACATCGGCACCCTTGTGCGCAATGCGTCGGGCCTGGTGTATGGCGCATCGTCGACCTCCGCCATCGACCCGGCGCAGATCAGCGGCGTGGGCATGCTGTTCAGCCTGGATGCTTCCGGCGCCACGCTGGCGGCGCCGCAGCAGATCGCGTTTCCGGCGATAGGCGGCCCCGTGGCGCCGCAGCGCTTCAAGCCGCGTGGCCAGATGGCGATCGACGCCGTGGGCAGCGTGTACATGTCGGGCGGCGTGGGCACGAGCAGCTGCGCCAGCACGAACAACTATGGCAACACGTTGTGGCGCATGGATGCCGGCGGCAGCTACGCGCGGCTGGTCGACTTCTGCACCTTCAAGGCGGGCTCGGGCGCCACCGAAGTCCATCCCAAGGGCGGCGCGCCGGTCGCCCTGGTGTGGAGCGAGGCGCAGCAGGCGCTTTACGGCGTCTCGGCCATCACCGCCCCGGGCGAGCACCCCGGCATTCCGGGGGGCGACAGCGCCAGCGGCGTGCTGTTCCGGATCGCCAAGGCCGCGCTCGACGCAGGCCCCGTGGCGGACGACGTCGAGATCCTCCATGTGTTCGCCAGGAACCGCGACGGCCTGGTGCTGGGCGGCGAGAGCGCGCAGACCGCCTTGCTGGAAGACGGCGACTGGCTCTACGGCACCACGCAGACCGGCAGCGCGGCAGGCGGAGCGGTATGGCGCATCCGCAAGTCGGACGCGGACAGTTTCACGCTGATCCACCGCTTCCGCGCCGCCAGCGTGGCCGACGACGGCGCGCAGCCCTTCGGTCCGCTGGTACGCGCCGCGGACGGCAACATCTACGGCACCACGGCCCTCGATGCGAGCCTGATGTCAACGGCCGATGGGAGCGCCATCGGTGCCGGCAGCCTGTTTCGCGTGAAGACCGACAGTGCGGGCGACCGTGCGGCGGATGCGGTCGAGGTGCTGCATCGCTTCGACTTCGAGACCGAGGGCGGACGGCTGGTCGGGCTCAGCGCAGGGGCCGTCGCCAACGGCGTGCAAAAGCTCTACGGCGCGAGCAACGCGGGCGGCCAGCCCGGCAACGACCGCCTGGCGGTGGGCGATGCCCTTGGCTACGGCACCGTGTTCTCCATCGACGTTGCGCTGCCCACGGTGGGCTTCACCACGGCGCTGGCGGCGTCCGCCAGCACGGCCCGCGTCGGCGACACGCTGAGCCTGACCTGGGCCACGCAGAACGCAGCGAGCTGCACCGCCGGTGGCGACAACGGCGGCACCTGGAGCGGTGCGCAGCAGACCACCGGCAGCCAGGTGCCGCTGTCCGCCGTGCTGGGCCAGTTGGGCGTCAACACCTTCACGCTGCGCTGCGAAAGCGTCAACGGCGGGCCGGCCGCGACCGGGACGGTGTCCGTCACCGTCGAGGCGGCGACCCCGGTCACGCCCACGGCGCCCGAGACCGGCAATGGTGGTGGTGGTGGCGGCGGCCCGCTGAGCCTCTGGCTGCTGGCTGCGCTGGCCGCCATCGGCCTCGCACGCCGTGTCGCACGGCGCGGTTGATTCTCCAGCCGCCAGGCGCTGCCGGAAAACGGCCTGCGGGCCTGGGCGGCCTGGTTACGGCGCTGACGGCGTGAGCGTCAGCAGCGCTGCGCTGTTGGCGCCCATGGCCAGCAGCAGCTGGCCGTTGCTGTCGGCCTCGAGGATTTCGCCGTAGGCCGTGCCCAGGGGCCGGCCGTCGCGGCTGCCGTCGAAGGTCTGGCCCGCAAGGCGCAGCGGGTCGGACGTGGTGAGCCGTGTGACCACGGCCTGGCGCAGGCCCGCAGGCAGCTGCACGGCGACCGTGCCCTGGGTGCTCGGCTCCTGGTTGATCACCGCGACCCGCACCGTCTGGTTGCGCGCGTCGCGCACGGCCCAGGCCTTGATCCGCGCGCCGCTCTCGAGCTGCGTCTGCAGCCACTGGCCTTGCGCACCCGCGAACTGCGCAAAGAACAGCATGCCGTAATACTGCGGCTCGACGGCCTGCAGCGTGCCTTCGGTATTCCACAGGTCGCTGCGCAGGTTCACGCCGGCCACGCCCCATTGGGCGTAGTCCATCAGCATATGGGCGGTGCCGAGCGCGCTCTCGAAGCCCAGGCCCGCACCGGGGCCGGCCGTGCAGCGCCGGCTGCCCTGGGGGGGCGCGGCGTGCGCCAGCTGCTCGACGGCTGGGCAGTCGTTCGCGCCGCGCGCGGTCTCCAGCGTGAACGTGCCCGCAGGCAGGTCGGCGTAGAGCCGGCGTGCCGGCGCGTCCGGGCTCACGCCAAGAATGAAGCGCGTGGGCAGATCGCGCGCCAGCTGCACCAGCGGGCGCAGCATGGCCGGTGTGGCCGGGCCACCGCCACTGCTGCTGTCCATGCGGATAGACAGCGGCCCGCTCCCGTAGTTCTGCAGTTTGCGCAGCAGCTTGCGGTAGCTGGCATTGACCGGGCCCGTGGCCGGATCACCCATCAGTTGCTGCGCCTGGCCTGCGTCGTGCGCCAGCCCGAGAAAGTCCGCAGCAATGCTGGCGCCCGTGGCTGGCTCGGCTATGCGCAGCCTGGCCAGCGGTTCGTCGTCCGGCAGCACTTCGACGGTCACACTGGCGGTGATCGGCGCGCCGCTGGGCGCGGGGCCGCTGAGCGTGTAGGTGGTGGTCTGGGCCGGGCGCACGAGCACGGCGCCGGGCGGCGTGGCCGTGAGGCCGCTCATGCGCAAGCTGGTGCCCAGCGGCGCGTCCCACGACAGGCGCACGCTCTGGCCGGCCTCTATGCGTGGCGGCTGGGCCGTGAGCGCGGGCGTGGTGTAGGTCGGCGGCTGCGGGATCTGCTGGCAGCCGGTCAGCAGCGCCGCGGCGGCGAACGTCCAGCCCAGGCCGTGGCGTGTAGCGGAGGGAAGCGACGCGCGGGCCGTGGTCTGCAGGGGGAGGGTGTTCGACATGGTCTATCCGTTGGTCCGGTCGCCGTGGGCAGCGGGGCCGGACGATGATCACAAAGCGCGCAAAAAAGCCGCAGGCGGGTTTTGCGCAGGGCTGCCTGGCATTGTGGGCCGGGTCTGTGACAGAGGCTGTACGACAGTGCCGCATCCGCAGGCTTGCCGGCCGGCGCCACGCCCGTGGCCGGGGCTGGCGAGCGCAAAGGCCCATGCTAAGCTGTGATTTCACTTTTTGTCGCTTTGCGCCTGCATGGCCGGCCCGCCAGCAGGGAGACGCGCGGCACCGACCGAACTACTCCAGGAAACTTTCATGCCAGGACTTTTGCCAGAGATCGATCCCGACGGACTGCTCGAGTTCTCGGTGGTCTATACCGACCGCGCGCTCAACCATATGTCCCAGCGTTTCGTCGGCGTGATGCAGGACATTCTCGGCACGCTCAAGCAAGTCTATGCGGCCGAAACCGCGGTGCTGGTGCCGGGCAGCGGCACCTTCGGCATGGAGGCCGTGGCGCGCCAGTTCGCCAATGGCGAGAAAGTGCTGATCGTGCGCAATGGCTGGTTCAGCTACCGCTGGACGCAGATCTTCGAGGCCGGCGGCTTTGGCCTGGGTGGCGGCGCCGTGGTCTGCAAGGCGCGCAAGCAGGGCGAAGGCGCGCAGGACCCTTGGGCGCCGTGCGCGGCCGAGGTGGTGGCCGAGGCCATACTGCACGAAAGACCCAAGGTGGTGTTTGCCCCGCATGTCGAGACGGCGAGCGGCATCCTGCTGCCCGACGACTACCTGCGCACCATCGCCGATGCCGCGCATGCGGTCGGCGCGCTGTTCGTGCTCGACTGCGTGGCGTCGGGCGCGATGTGGGTAGACATGCGCAAGACCGGCGTGGATGTGCTGATTTCCGCGCCGCAAAAAGGCTGGAGCAGCTCGCCTTGCTGCGCCATGGTGATGCTCAGCGCACGCGCGTGTGAAGCCATAGAGCAGACGCAGAGTTCGAGCTTTGCCTGCGACCTGAAGAAGTGGATGCAGATCGCCGAAGGCTACGAAAAAGGCCAGCATGCCTACCACGCAACGCTGCCCACCGACGCGCTGCTGCGCCTGCGCGATGTGATGCTCGAGACCCGGGCCTATGGCTTCGAGGCCGTCAGGCAGGAACAGATCGCACTGGGAGCCAAAGTGCGCGCGCTGCTGGCGGCGCGCGGTTTCCCCAGTGTCGCGGCCCCGGGTTTCGAGGCGCCGGGCGTGGTGGTCAGCTACACCACCGACCCGGGCATACAGAGCGGCAGGAAGTTTCTCGAGGTCGGCCTGCAGACCGCGTCGGGCGTGCCGCTGATGTGCGATGAAGGGCCGGACTTCAAGACCTTTCGCATCGGTCTTTTCGGCCTGGAAAAGTGGCACCATGTGGACCGCACCGTGGGCCACCTGGGCACCGCGCTCGACAAGCTGGGCATCCCTGCCGTCTGATACGTCTCCAAGGAATTTTGATGAACCGACTGATTCCCGCCGCGCTGATCGCGGCTGCATTTTTCGCCGCAGCCGCCCAGGCCGCCGAGCCCGTCACCACGGCCAGCGGCCTGGTCTATCAAAGCCTGACCGAAGGCACGGGCGCGAGCCCACAGGCGCGTGACACGGTGCGCGTGCACTACCGCGGCTACTTTCCCGATACGGGCAAGGAGTTCGACAGCTCGATTGCGCGCGGCCAGCCCATAGACTTTCCGCTCAATGGCGTGATCCCCTGCTGGACCGAAGCGCTGCAGAAGATGAAAGTCGGCGGCAAGGCCAAGCTGACCTGCCCGGCGTCGATTGCCTACGGCAGCCGCGGCGCGGGCGGCGTGATTCCGCCAAATGCGACCTTGAACTTCGACGTCGAGCTGCTCGCGGTCAAGGGCAAGTAAACCGTCAGGGCTGCATGCAGCCCAGGCGTTTTGCGAGGCGTTGCAGGTTGGCGCGGTCCATGTGCAGCGCGCGCGCGGCCGCGGCCCAGTTGCCCTGGTGCTGCGCCAGGCTTTGCTCGATGCTGCGGCGCTCGAAGGCTTGGACGGCGGCGCGCAGCCCGGTGTCTTCGGGTGCGATGGCCGGCAGTTGCGCGGGCGCAGGCGCGGCCGGCAAGGCGTCGCCCGCTCCGGGCCAGAGGTCCTGCAGGGTCACCGTGAGCACGCGCGGGCGCCTGCCCTGGCGGCTCAGCGCCTTGAGCACGCCGCGGCTGATCAGGTGCTCGAGTTCGCGCACATTGCCGGGCCAGGAATAAGACAGCAGCGCCGCTTGCGCGCCGGCGTCTAGCCGTACCGTGCCCAGCTCCGCGCCCGACGCGACCGCGCCCAGCCGTGAACGGTTTTCCTCGAGAAAATAGCCGCACAGCAGCAGAATGTCGCTGCCGCGCTCGCGCAGCGGCGGCACCTGCAGCGGGTAGACGCTGAGCCGGTGGAAGAAGTCGGCGCGCATGCGGCCCGAGCGCACGGCTTCTTCCAGCGGGCGGTTGGTCGCGGCGATCACGCGCACGTCGACGCGGTGTTCGCGGTCCGAGCCCAGGCGCTGCAGCTGTCCGCTTTGCAGCACGCGCAGCAGCTTGGCCTGCACGGCCAGCGACAGCTCGCCGACCTCATCGAGAAACAGCGTGCCGCCATCGGCGCGCTCGAACTGGCCCTGGCGCTCGCCCACGGCGCCCGTGAACGCACCGCGCACATGGCCGAACAGCTCGCTTTCGACCAGCGCGTCGGGCAGGGCCGCGCAATTGACGCTGACCAGCGGCCGGCCCGCGCGCTGCGACTGGGCGTGCACCGCCTGGGCGACGAGTTCCTTGCCGACGCCGGTCTCGCCCGTGATCAGCACGTTGAGCTCGCTGGGCGCGACCAGCGCGATGTCCTTTTGCAGCTGCCGCAAGGCCGGGCTCTGGCCCAGCAGCGGGCGGCGCGCATGGTCGGGCAGCGCGGCCTGGCGGTAGCTTTCGGCGCGCGAGCGTTCGTCCTGCACGCTTTGCGCGAGCTGGCGCAGGCGCTGCGCGGCCGCGACCGTCGCCGCCGCGAGGTTGCTGAACGCCTGCAGGGCTTCGAGATGGGCAGGGTCGGCAAACCGGCCGGGAGCCAGCGCGTCCAGCGTCAGCAGGCCCCAGGTGCTGCCGCCGACCACGAGCGCGCAGCCCATGCAGTCGTGCACTTCGAGCGGCCCCGCGTGCTCGACCAGGCCGTCGTACGGGTCGGGCAGCGGGCTGTCGGGCGCGAAGCGCAGCGCCTGGCCATGGGCCAGCAACTGCGCCAGCCGCGGGTGCTCGGCGACGCGAAAGCGCCGGCCCAGCGTGTCGCTGCTCAAGCCGTCGATGGCCACGGGCGCGAGCACTTCGCCCTGCAGGCGCAGCAACGCCACCGCATCGCAGGGCAGCAGCGTGCGCAGCGCTTCGAGCAGACGGCGGTAGCGTTCGCGCTCGGGCAGGTCCTCGGCGAGGTCGGCGACCAGAGGGACGAGGCTGCGCAACAGGCTGTGGGTGTTTGTCATTTTGACTCTTTTATGTGTCGAATTGACCTGTTTTTCTTGATGTCAAATTGACGCATGAAGCGCCAAGTCATTGATTCTAAGGGGGGAGGTGCCTGGCATGCAGATTGCAAACCCATGGGCATCCGGGGCAGCGCCTGCCCCTGCATTCCCAGGAGTTTCCATGCTGACTGCCGAGCAACGTGCCATTGTCCAATCCACCGTCCCCCTGCTGGAAAGCGGCGGCGAAGCGCTGATCACCCATTTCTACCAGCGCCTGCTGGGCGAGCATCCCGAAGTGCGCGCGCTGTTCAACAGCACCCACCAGCAAAGCGGTGCCCAGCCGCGCGCGCTGGCGTTCAGCGTGCTGATGTATGCCAAGCACATCGACCGGCTCGAGAACCTGGGCAACCTGCCCGCGCAGATCATCAACAAGCATGTGGCGCTGCAGGTGCAGCCCGAGCATTACCCCATCGTCGGGCAATGCCTGCTGGCGTCGATACGCGAAGTGCTGGGCGCCGAGATCGCCACCGATGCGGTGATCGATGCCTGGGCCGCGGCCTACCAGCAGCTCGCCGACATCCTGATCGGCGCCGAAACCCAGGCCTATGACCGCAACGCCAGCGCTGTGGGCGGCTGGCGCGGTGCACGCGCGTTCCGCGTCGCGCGCAAGCAGGTCGAAAGCACGGAAATCACCTCGTTCTATCTCGTGCCCGTCGATGGCGGCGCGGTGATGGCGCATCTGCCGGGCCAGTTCATCGGCCTGCGCATCGTCGTCGATGGCCAGGAGCAGCGCCGCAACTATTCGCTGTCGGCGCTGGCCAATGGCCGCGAACTGCGCATCAGCGTCAAGCGCGAAGCCGCCGGCGTGGTCTCGCGCCATCTGCACGATGCGGTGCGCGAAGGCGATGTGCTCGACATTTTCCCGCCGGCCGGCCATTTCACGCTGG
Source organism: Pantoea sp. 18069 (assembly GCF_902706035.1). GTDB lineage: Bacteria > Pseudomonadota > Gammaproteobacteria > Burkholderiales > Burkholderiaceae_C > Comamonas. The sequence goes on from NZ_CACSJA010000004.1 coordinate 49,213, forward strand.
CCGAAAGCGACAAGCCGCTGGTGCTGATCAGCGGCGGCGTGGGCATCACCCCGACGCTGCCCATGCTCGCCGCGGCGCTGGGCAGCCAGCGCCCCGTGGTGTTCATCCACTGCGCGCGCACGCCCGAAGTGCAGGGCTTTCGCGCGCGCATCGATGCGCTCGCGCTCAAGCACCCGCAGCTGCAATGCCATTACTGCTATGACGAGGCGGATGCTGCGCCCGCCCGCATGGACGCCGAGCAACTGGGCCGCTGGTTGCCTGCATCGCGCGATGTCGAGGCCTATTTCTGCGGGCCCCAGCCGTTCATGTCGGCGGTGCTGCAAGGCCTGCGCGCGCTGGGCGTGCCGCCGGCGCAGACGCATTACGAGTTCTTCGGTCCGACCCAGGCACTGGCGTAGGCGCCGCGCGGGCAAGAAATTGCCGGCGCGCCCATGGTCCTGACGGCATCTCGCCCGGCTTGAAAAAGCGGGGTCGGCGCCGGGCGCGCGCGGGCGCGCAACGCGAGCATTCAGGGTAGGTATGAATGATATTGCCGACCTTGCTCCCTCACTTTGCAGCCTGCTCCAGCGCCAGGGCGGCGACGCCGCATCTGGCGCTGCCGACCGCGGGGCACTGCGCTGCGCGCTCGATGGCGGGCGCTGGATAGGGCTGCACCTTCAGGCCGAGCAGCAGCGCTGGCTGGTAGGCGTGGGCTGCGCGACGGACAGGCTCGAAGAAGGCGTTCGGGCCCGGTTCGAAGAAGCGCTGCTGCGCGTGGGCCATGAAAGCCGCTGGGGGCTGCAGCAGACCGGCCTGGGCGATGGCCAGGACGTCGAACTCGTGGATTGCGACTTTCCTGCTGCGCCCGCGCAACTGACGGCCGCCGCCGTCGAAGACCAGCTGCAGATGCTGCTGGCCGGGCTGGACGCGCTGGCCACAGGCCGGCCCGCGCTGCCTGGCGCGCCGCAGCCGCGCAGCGGCACCATGGCCTGCGGCTGCGCCCAGGCGTTCAACGCGCGCATGCAGGCCCTGGACGCGTCGCGCCCGCCGGGCAGCACTGCGGCGCAGGACCTGCTGCTCGAGGAGCAGTTGCCGGTGCGGATTTCGCTGCACCCGCGCAGCCACCATTGGGTGCTCGAAGCGTTTGTCGGCAATGCGGGCGCGCTGGCCGGGCCGCTGCGTCGCAGCCTGGTCTCGGCGCTGCTGCTGATCAACGGCGCGGTGCTGGGCGGGCGGGCCCTGGTCTGCAGCCTGGACGGCAGTGATCGCGTGGTGGTGATCAGCCGCTGGCACCCGGACTGGGCCGTGCGCACGCCCTTGCTGGCCTGGCTGGACTACAGCACGCGCCAGGCGCGCCGCATCCGCGCGGCGGCCGCGGCCATCGCCATGCAGGACGAGGCCGGGAGTCGATCGTGAATGCGCTGGCGCGCGCAAGTGCCTTGCCCGCGCCTGGGGGGCCGTTGCCGGCGCGCGGCGTTGTGGCGGGCGCATGGCGCGGCCTGCGCTCGCTGTTCGCGCCATCGCCCGCGCCGCGCGTGCTGACCACGGCGCAGCTCATCAACCAGCAGGAGGCGCTGCAGGCGTCGCTGGTGGCGGCGATGAACGAGGCCGGCGAGCAGGTCGCGCCGCAGTGGCGCCAGGCGTTCGCGGCGCGCGCCGCGGCCATGGTGAGCGACGTCGTGGCCGACAGCATGTACCCGGTGCACAGCGCAATGATCCGCAGCCGCGCGCATACCGTGGACTGGGCGCTTTTCCAGGCCGCAGCGCAGCGGGCCGGACAATGGGTGCAGCGGCACCGGAAGGTGGCGCTTTCCATGCAGCCGATGTGGGACCCCGCACCCCATCTGCAGAGGCTGGCGTCGGGCCGTATCCTGGTGCTGCGCGCGGCGCCGGCGATCGAGAGCCTGGTGCTGGCCGGCGGCGGCGTGCGCGGCGTGGCGAATGCACCGGCGCTGCGCGCGCTCGACAACCTGGGCCTGCTGCCTGCGTTGAAGCAGGTGGTCGGCAGCTCGGCGGGGGCGATGACGGCGGTCCTGCTCGCAGCGGGTGTTTCGCCCAAGGAATTCCAGCAGCTGTTGAACGGCACGGACGTCATCTCGCTGCTGACCACGCCCGCGGACTTTGCGCGCAACTACCCAGGCGTGCGCTTCGCAAGCCTGGGCTTCGATGCGGGTGCGGTGGTGCAGACGCTGGACCGGATGGTGGCGCTATCGGCTGCGCGCTACCTCGATGGCCATTGGGCGCAGATCACGCGCCAGCCGCAGTGGGCGCGCTTCACCGCCGCGCAGCAGCAGCGCCTGGACCTGCTGCGCCGCCCGGACTTCAGCGCGCCGCGCACCGGCCTGATGCTGACTTTCGGCGATCTGCAACTGCTGCACCAGCTTGATCCGGCACGCTTCAAGGCGCTGGTGGTGACCGGCTGGAACCAGTCCGACAAACGCCTGGCCTACTTCTGCGAACAGACCCGTCCCGACATGCCGCTGGCGCTGGCAGGGCGCATTTCCATGGGCATTCCCGGCCTGTTCGCGGACGTGAAGATCGCGCAGCAGGGACAGGTGAAGCGCTGGTCCGACGGCGGCGTCGGCAGCAACCTGCCCTCGGAGGTGGTTTTCCGCGGGCTCGGCGGCCAGGCGCTGCAGGAGGCGCATGCCAGAACGCTGGTGATGGCCTTCGTCGACGAAGGCCGGACCCACGCCGCGATGCATGGTCCACCGGGCCCGTACCTGCCGGCGGTGAACCCGGTCGTGACCTTGCTGTCCGGCAATCCACAGTTCCCGCAGGCCGTGCACGCGGACCAGCGCAAGCTGCATGCGGCCGGGCTGCACGTGATGCCGGTCGCCCATGGCGATCTGGGGGTCGCCTCTTTCCTGGCGGGGGCCGACCGGGTGGCGCGCGCCAAGACCGAGGCACTGGACCAGGCGCTGGTGTTCATCGCGCAGAACCGGCACAACTTTCGCCATGACCTTGTGGACGACGTACAGGCCGCGGCACAGCTGCTTTCGCCGGCCGAGCAGGATGCGTTCCTGGCCCGGCCGCAGGGCAGCGTGACGCTGCTCGACACCGACCTGCGCGCCGCCATCCTGGCGCAGCGCACGGCGCCGGGCGCCGACGCGGCGCAGCGGGCAGCGGCGCTGGACTGGGCGCGCAGGGATGCGATGCGTGCAGCGACCTGACATGCGCGCGCGCCGCCCCGTTCGCCACGGCGTCCAGGGCCTGGGTGGAACTCTGGCATGCATTGCGTTACGTACCAGGGACTCAGGGCAGGAACGTTGGCGCTTTCGCGCAGCGAGACGGCCAGGGGCCAACGCATTGCAAGGCGCGCATGAACGATCTGGGTCATATTTCAACGCAGCTGTGGGAGCTTTTCCGTTGCGGCACCGTGCCTGACGAGCTGATCGCAGGGGGCACACTGCGCTGCGCGCTGGACGACAGGCGCTGCATACAGCTGCGTTTTCAGTCCCGGCAGCAGCGCTGGCTGCTGGGCGTCGACCAGATGATAGACACGCTAGGCGAGGACAGCCAGGCCCGGTGCCAGGAAGCGCTGCTGCGCGTGGCACACGCCAGCCGCTGGACGGCGCAGCAGGTCGGCGCGCTCGACGCTGAAGGCGGCATCAGCCTCGTGGACTGCGATTTTCCCGGGACGCCGCAGCAGGCTGCAGCGCTCGCGGACGCCACGCTGATAGAAGGCCGTCTCGCGGCCCTGCTGCACCGGCTGGAAACGCTCACGGCACGCGAGACGCCCGCGTCCAGCGCCGCGCCAGCGTCTTCGGCCATCGATGACAACTCCTGGCGCAAAGCATGACCGATCACTCCACCGCCATGAGGTCGGCGTTCAGCGCGCAGATGCAGGCGCTCGACTCCCAGCGCGCGCCCGGCAGCGAGCAGCCGCTGGAACTGCTGCTCGATGACGGCTTGCCGCTGCGCGTGACGCTGCATCCCGACAACCGGCATTGGCTGATCGAGGCCTATGCCTACGATGCGGTCGCCATCCATGGGCCACTGCGCCGCAGCCTGGTCAGCACGCTGCTGCAGATCAATGGTGTGGCGCTCGACGGCCAGCAGATCCTCTGCACGCTGGATACCAGCGATCTGGTGGTGGTGATGACGCGCTGGCGGGGCGACGGGGAGGGCGCTGGGTGCGATTTCCTTTCCTGGCTCGAATACACCGCGGCCCAGGCGCGCCGCATCCGCGAAGCCGTGCGTGCCATTGCCATGCATGGTGAAGAACTCGACTGGCAGATGGTGGCCCCATGAGTATCGGACCCATGCCCGTGGGCGCTGCTGGCGGTGGCCCACCCAAGTTGCCGATGCCCCCGTTGACGCCGGCGCGGGTCACGTTCATACAGGCTGTCTTCAACGCATTGAAGGCCTTGTTCGTGGCCAGACCGGGAGCGCTGCCGCTGACGCCGCAGGCCATCTACGCGCGCATGCAGATCCTGCGGGCCGAGCTTCTGACGGCGATGGACAATTCCTGCGCGGCGATGCCGGCGCAAAGCCGCCAGGCGTTCGCGTCGCGTGCCACCGCCATGGTCAACGATGTGCTGGTCAACTGCATGACATCCGTGCTCGACGAGCTCGCCCACAGATCCGGGGGGGATGTGAAGGAAGCGACGTTCCGCAAGGCCGCAGCCAACGCGCGGCTTTTCGTGCACCGGCACCTGCAGGTCGCGCAGGGCATGGAGCGGCAAAGGCTGCACACGCCCGAGGTCCGCTCGGTCTGGGTGGAAAACCCGGGCGGGCCCTATCTGCCCAAGGTCCAGCGCATCGTCGTGGTTCGCGCGGCGCCGCCTATCGAGAATCTGGTGCTGCGCGGCGGCGGCGCAAAAGGCATTGGCAATCCGCCCGCGTTGCGGGCGCTGGAGAATCTGGGCAAGCTGTCGGAGCTGAAAAGAGTGGTGGGCACTTCGGCGGGGGCATTGACGGCGGTGTGCCTGGCTTGCGGCATGTCGGCGGCGGCGTTCCAGCGGCTGTCCAACGACACCAGCATGCTGTCTTTGCTGTCTTCGCCCGGCAACTTCCAGCAGCGCTACCCGCAGGTGCAACTGGGGTGGATAGGCTTTGGCGCGGGCCAGGCGCTCGAGACGCTGGACCGGGCTTCGGCCGGCTCGGTCACGGGCTACCTCAGGGGGCACTGGGAAGAGGTGGTGGCTACGCCGCAATGGAGCAGCCTGAGCGCGGCGGACCAGGCACGCCTGGCCAGCCTGCGTGACCAGGACTTCGAGCAGTCCCCGCGCACGGGGCAGATGATCACTTTCCATGACCTGCATCTGATGCACCAGCTGGCGCCGGCCCGGTTCAAGGAGCTGGTGCTGACCGGCTACAACACGGACCGCAAGGAAACCACCTATTTCTCCGCCGCCAGCCACCCCGCCATGCCGGTGGCGCTGGCCGGGCGCATTTCCATGGGCATTCCGATTTTCTTCAAGCCGGTGAGGATGGAAGTGGACGGTGAGATGCAGTCGTTTGTCGATGGCGGCGTGGGCACCAATATGCCTTCGGAAGCCATTCTGGAGGGGCTGCACGGCAAGCAATTGGAGGAGGTGATGTCCAGGACCTTGCTCATGACCTACGACGAGCAAGGGGAGGCCTATTCCATCATGCATGGCAGCCCGGCCGAGCGCAAGATAGCGTCGGGCGGGCTGCCAAGCTACTTTACCAACGAACGCCTGGATGCCGAAAAAATCCACTTCTCCGGCGTCAATGTGCTGCCGGTGTTCCATGGAAAGCTCGGTACGTTCTCGTTTGCCGCCTCCAGGAGCAGCGTGGAGCAGGCGCAGACCCAGTCCATGCTCCAGACGCTGGAATACATAGACACCACGATGGCCCAGACACGCCATGATCTGGTGACGGACGTGGCCGCGGCCGCGCGCCTGCTGTCGGCCGACGAACGCAACGCCTTCCTGCAGGAGCATGGCGACAATGACGATCCGCTGCACGCCGCGCTGTGCAGAGAGATCCGTGCGCAGTCGCTGCCGCCTGCTGCTGCTGCTGCGTCCTAGCCGGGCTGCGTGCGCACGATCGCTGGCGCGTGGTAGGGTTGCATGCCATCCTTACGGGAGCCGCCGAGCATGCAAGAGCAGACCCTGGCATTGAAACGGGCGAAACGGCAGGCGCTGGGCCTGCTGATCGCGGTCGCGCTGGTGTTTGCCGTCACAAGCTTTCTGACGCCCAGCCTCTGGGTGCGCTGTGTGCAGGCCGTGGCCGAAGCGGCGATGGTCGGGGCCCTGGCCGACTGGTTTGCGGTGACGGCGCTGTTCCGGCGCATTCCCCTGCCCTGGGTGGGCCGGCACACGGCCATCATTCCGCGCAACAAGGACCGTATTGGCGACAACCTCGCGCACTTCGTGCGCGACCGTTTTCTCGACCCGGCGTCGCTGCTGGCGCTGATCCGCAAGCACGATCCCGCGCAGTGGCTGGCCGGCTGGCTCACGGCGCCGGCGCACAGCGTGCTGCTGGGGCGGCAGGTCGCACGGCTGGCGCTGGCGGCGCTCGAACTCGTGCAGGACCGGCAGGTGCAGCGATTTCTCACGCAGTCGCTGCGCGCCGTGCTGTCGCAGGTCGACCTGTCGCGCGCCGCGGCCTCGCTGCTGACGGCGCTGACCCAGGGCGGGCGCCACCAGGCGCTGCTCGACGACGTGCTGGCGCGCATCGCCGCCGTTTTGCAGACCGCGAACACGCGCGAATTCATCGCCGCGAGCATCATCGAGTGGCTCAAGCGCGAGCACCCGCTCAAGGAGAAGATGCTGCCCAGCGACTGGCTAGGCGACAAGGGCGCGGAGCTGATCGCGCAGGCGCTCGAAAGCCTGTTCGACGACATCGCCCACAACCCCGCGCACCGCGTGCGCGAAGCGCTCGACGCGGCCGTGGCGCGGCTCATCGGGCGTCTTCAGACCGACCCGGACTTCGCCGCCCAGGCCGAGCAGTTGCGCCACTACCTGCTGCACGACGAAAAGCTCGCGGGCTACCTGCAGGCGCTGTGGACGCAGCTGCGCCAGCGCCTGCAGGCCGACCTCGCCGACGAGCACTCGCACATCGCGCGCAAGGCCGCGGCCATGGGCCGCTGGCTCGGGCAGTCGCTGGCCGCCGACCCGGCGCTGCGCGCGTCCATGAACGCGCGTCTCGAGCGCTGGGCCGTGACGCTCGCGCCCGATGTCGCGCAGTTCCTGGCCGAGCACATCAGCGACACCGTCAAGCGCTGGGATGCCGGGGAGCTGTCGCACCTGGTCGAGCTGCACATCGGCAAGGACCTGCAGTTCATCCGCATCAACGGCACGCTGGTGGGCGGCGCCATCGGCCTGCTGCTGTTCGTGCTGGCCCAGCTGCCGCAGTGGTGGAGTGCGCTCTGAACGGTGGCATGCAGGAGCGCAGTGCCAACAGGACTGCGCACGACGGCTGCGCTGATCGTGCTCGCTGTTCACGCAGCAAAGCAAATTCGATGGCGCATGGATGGCCATTAAGGGTTGACGACAACCATGGAGCCTCTCGAGAAGCAGCTTTTTTGTCAAATACATCAAGGACGTGGAAGGCTGCCCATTCGAGAGAACAGCGGCGATGGATGGTCTGCTCTCAAAAGACCGACCCTTCGACAAACCAGCAACGCCTGATGCACCACAGGGCGCCGCATGACCAATGTGCAGGAGGCCTGCTTCTAGCCTCGTGCATCCCCCTGCGGCACATCCGCATCGCGCTGCTGCAGATGCTTTGCAATTTGTGCCCAGGCCTGGGCGGCTTCATCGTTTTGCGCCCAGGCATGGCAGCTGGCCGCCATCATGGCCGTGGGCGCATGGTCGGGTGCGAGATCGAAGGCGCGCTCGCACTGGGCCGCGGCATTGGTCCACATCACGGCCGCGTGGGCCGAGCCTTGCTTTTGCAGCGCATGGGCTTCGGCCATCCAGGCCTGGCCCAGGCGCAGCGCGGCCGCGTGCTGGTCGGGGTCGGCCTGGTGGGCTTTGGCAAAGAAGGCGCCGGCCTGTTGCCACAGCGCACGCGCCTGCGCGAAGTCCTGGGTGGCCAGGGCCTGGGCCTGGGCGACCAGGTCGTTGCCGGATTGGAGAAGGTGGGCGTAGTCAGCAGCAGTCATGGCGGGCAGAAGATCGGCGAAACGGAAATGCCGCCGATTGTCCGCCAAAGCGGCCGGGCCGAGCGCAGCTGGGGTTTCGCGCGCCGCGGGCCTGGCGCGGCATTGCCTAGGGGGCCGCAGCGGGGCGCAAAATGCCGTTCAAGAGCGGCTCCACCGCACGGGCGCATCCGCGGCCCACGCGCTCTCCCATCCATGCAGAGGACCATTGCCCCATGCCCCACGATCTTTACTTCCCACAAGACCATTTGCTGGCGCTGGCCCAAGCTGCGGGCACGCAGCTGGGCCTGAGCCCGGCGCATGCCCAGGCCATTGCCCAGGTGGTGGTCGCGGGTCAGCGTGACGAATGCCATTCGCACGGGCTTTACCGCCTGCTCACCGTGGCCCAGACGATACGCGCCGGCAAGGTGCGCTGCGATGCCGTGCCGGTGATGACGCAGCGGGGGCGGTCCATCATCCGCGTGGATGCACAGTTCGGCTTCTCGCCGCTGGCTTTTGAAACCGGCCTGCCGGCGCTGGTCGCGGCAGCCAGGGAAAACGGCCTGGCCGCGCTGGCCATCAACCACTGCGTGCACTTCACGGCCTTGTGGCCTGAAATCGAGGCGCTTACCGCCCATGGGCTCGCGGCCCTGGCCTTGACGCCCTCGCACGCGTGGGTGGCGCCGGCCGGGGGCAAGCAGCCGGTGTTTGGCACCAACCCCATTGCCTTCGGCTGGCCGCGCCCCGGCCCCTACCCCTACGTGTTCGACTTCGCGACCAGCGCCATCGCGCGTGGTGATCTGGAGCTGCACCGGCGGGCCGGCACGCAGTTGCCGGCGGGCTGCGGCGTGGATGCCCAGGGCGCGCCTTCGCGCGATCCGCTGGAGATCATGCAGGGCGCCATGCTCACCTTTGGCGGGCACAAGGGGTCGGCGCTGGCGACCATGGTGGAGCTGATGGCCGGTGCCTTGATCGGCGACTGGAACAGCCAGCAATCCCTGGCGCATGACGCGGGCGCGGGCGCCGCCCCGGCCCATGGCGAATTGATCCTGGCCTTCGATCCCGTGGCCTTTGGCAACCGTCCCTTGCCCGAGTTGCAGCAGATGGCCGAAAGCCTGTTTTCCTCGATAGAGGTGCAGGGCGCGCGGCTGCCGTCGCAACGCCGGTTTGCGGCGCGCGAACGCAGCGCGCAGGCAGGGATTGCGGTATCCGCCGGGCTCTATGCGGAGATCCAGGCGTTGCGGTCTTCGCCCTGATCCCCGGACACCGTGCGCGGGTTCAGTGCAGCTTGAGCCGTGGCTCGGTCCTGCGGCCGATGCGGTCGCTGAGCATCAGCAAGGCGGTGCGGAACACGCCGCACAGCGCGACCTGGTGCATGCGGTACAGCGAGATGTAGAACATGCGCGCGAGCCAGCCTTCGACCTTGACCGTGCCCATCAGGTTGCCCATCAGATTGCCCACGGCCGAGAAGTGCGACAGCGATACCAGCGAGCCGTAGTCGCGGTAGCGGTAGTGGGGCAGGGGCTCGCCGCGCAGGCGCCTGGGCAGCGACTGCGCGAGCAGCGAGGCCTGCTGGTGCGCGGCCTGGGCGCGCGGCGGCACGTTCTTGCCGCTGCCGTCGTCCATGGGGCAGGCCGCGCAGTCGCCGAGCACGAAGATGTCGTCGTCCAGCGTGGTCTGCAGCGTGGTGCGCACGACCAGCTGGTTGATGCGGTTGCTTTCCAGCCCGTCGAGGCTCTGCAGGAAGTCCGGGGCCTTGATGCCCGCGGCCCAGACCTTGATGCTGGCCGGAATCACGCGCCCGTCGGCGGTTTCTAGCTGGTCGGCGGTGACGCGGCTCACGGCGGCTTCGGTGATGACCTGCACGCCGAGCTTTTCCAGCGTCTGGTGGGCATCGCGGCCTATGCGCTCGGGCAGCGCGGGCAGCACGCGCTTGCCCGCGTCGAGCACGGTGATGTGCAGGTTCCCGGGCGCGATATTGCCCAGGCCGTAGTCGGCGAGCTGCTGGGCGGCATTGCGCAATTCGGCCGCGAGTTCGACCCCCGTGGCGCCCGCGCCGACGATGGCGATGCGCAGCTGGGCCTGCTTGTCGTCGCCCGCATGGGCCGCGAGGTACTTGCCCAGCAGCAGGCGGTGAAAGCGCTCGGCCTGCTCGGGCGCGTCCAGGAAGATGCAGTGCTCGGCCGCGCCGGGCGTGCTGAAGTCATTGGTCACGCTGCCTATGGCCATGACCAGCGTGTCATAGGCCAGCTTGCGTGCCGGTGCGGCCTGGCTGCCATCGTCGTGCAGCAGCGGCGCGAGCTCTATGGTCTTGCTCTTGCGATCGAGGCCGCACATCCGGCCCATCTGGAACTGGAAGTGCTTCCACTTGGCCTGGGCGATGTAGTTGAACTCGTTGTCCGACAGGCTCAGCGAACCCGCGGCGACTTCGTGCAGCAGCGGCTTCCACATGTGGCTCAGGTGGCTGTCGACGAGAATGATCTCGGCCTGGCGGCTTTTGCCCAGGCGCTGCCCCAGCCGGGTCGCCAGCTCCAGTCCGCCGGCGCCGCCGCCGACGATCACGATGCGATGGGTCATGGATGATTTCCTTGGTTGCCGCCCGCGTCCGGCGGGCCGGCACAGGCTCGGGCGCTGGCCCTGGGCCGGGTCTCGAGCGGATTCCTGCGCGGCGCGGGGCTTGCCCGCGTGCAGCCCCAGAAGATAAGCCCAGATGGCTTGTGCCCCGATGTTTGCCGCCATTGCCCCGGAAGGGTGTAAGGGAAAACCCTGTGTTTCCGTGCGCCTCAATCCAGTGTGATTTCCACCATGGTCTCGCCCGCGCCGCTGTGGATGCGCAAGGCCGCGCCTATGGTGCGCGCGCGCTCCTGCAGCGACAGCAGGCCATTGCGCACCGGCCGGCCGGTGTCGAAGCCCTGGCCGTTGTCGACGATGCGGATCACCACGCCCGCGGCGCGGGCCTTGGCCTCGATGCGCAACCGGCTGGCCCGCGCATGCTGCAGCACGTTCGACAGCGACTCGAACACCATGTACTGCAGATGCCGCATGCCGGCCGCGTCCAGGCGCTCGACGGGCGCGAGCCAGTCGACATCCCACAGCAGCTCGATATCGGCCGCGGACAGCTTGGGCTCCAGCCGGTAGCGCAGATTGGCCAAAAGGCCCGTCACATCGCCCGCGGGCAGGTGCATGGCGTCTATCGACAGCTTGATCTGGTCCAGCGAGTCACGCAGCGTCAGCAGCACGTCGTCGTGGCTGGCCTTGCCCGACTCGAGCTGGCGTATGGCCGCGCTGATATGCGCACCCACGCCGTCGTGCAGGTCGCGCAGGATGCGCGTGCGCTCGGTGACGCGCTCCTGCTCGCGCGCCAGCAGTTCCACCTGCGCATAGCTCGCCTGCAGCGCACGCTCCTTGGCCGCGACCTGCGCCGCCATGGTCGACAGCAGGTGGCGCACCTGCGCGGCGACTTCGCGAAAGCGCCGCAGCACGATGTAGATCAGCAGCAGGCCGAACAGCAGCGAGGAATAGCGCATCAGGGAGTTGCCGCCCAGCGCCATCTGCAGCCGGAACACCGCCCAGTCGCGCACGCCCACGCAGACGTTGAGGATCAGCGCCGCGGCGATCAGGCGATGCACCAGGGAGCCGCCGCGCACCGCGGCCCAGGTGTACTCGGCGACGAAGGCCAGCGCGACGATGCCCAGGCAGGCATACCAGCCGGTCAGCAGCCACAGATGGCCCCATTGCGCGCCCACGGCGCAGCCTATGCCCAGCACCAGCAGGACGCCCAGGGTCTTCTGGAGGGCGGCCAGGGAGAAGCGCCCGCGCCAGTCCACGGCCAGCGCGCTGAACATCAGCATGGCCGCGATCCAGACGCCGATGGCTTCGGTGAACAGGATGTCCCACCAGAAGCGGGGCAACGGCGACTGGGCGAACAGCACGTTGCCCACGCGCAGGCTCCACATGTATTCGGCGATGGCCGCGAACAGATACAGCGGCTCTCTTTGCCGGCCCGCGGGCAGCGACGGGTTTACCTGGGTCCACCACAGCGCCAGCGCCACGGTGCCGACCAGCAGGCCCATGATGACGGCGAACTGCGTGCCCGTGACGCGCTGCAGGTATTCCTGTTCGTACAGCGGCATGATCTCGGCGCGCGTGCCGACCCACGGGCTGGCCAGGCCCGCGCGCCGCGCGCGGTCGGCGCGTATCCGCACCTCGAGCCGGTTGTCGTGGCCGAGCACGCCGGCCGGAATCGTCATCAGCCGCGGCACCATGGCGTAGTCGTTGCCGTCGAAGCGGTCTAGCCGCCCGCGCCTGTCGAGCAGGTTGCCGTTGAGCCGCACTTCATAGGCATTGCCCAGGCGCATGAAATATACGAGTACCGGTTCGGTCGGCACTTCGGCCAGCTGCAGCGCGATCTCGAACACCGCCTGTCCCTGCCGGCCCTTGTGCCAGCGGTCCCAGACATAGGGCAGGGTGGCGTCGAACGACTGCTCGGCGCCATCGATCACGACGCTTGCCCGCGCCTGCGTCAGCAACTGCGGCTCGGCGCGCGCGCCGGCCGCCAGGCCCAGCCACAGCAGCCAGCCGAATGCGCAGCCGGTGAGCGCCCTAAGCAGGCCAGCGCTCACCATCTTCAGCCCAGCGGCTGCGGGCCATAGCTGGGCAGCAGGCCGAGCTTGGCGGCCTCGAACACCGCCTCGTTCTTGGAGTGCACGGCGAGCTTGCCGTAAAGGCTCTTGATGTGCGAGCGCACGGTGTGCACGCTCACGTTCTGCAGCCGCGCGGTCTCGGCATAGGAGAAGCCGCGCGCGATCAGCTCGAGCACCTGCTGCTCCTTGGCCGACAGCGGCGCCGAGCCGGCTGCCGCGGCACCGGACGCCGCGGGTGTGGACGGCACCGGCAGCGCGCGCGTGGCGTGCAGGCTCAGGTACTTGGAGAGCACGCGCCGGGCGATCATCGGCGAGATCGGCGACGCGCCGAGCTTCATCTGCACCACCGCGTCGGCAACGTTCTCGGGCGTCGAGTCCTTGTGGATATAGCCGAGCGCGCCGGCCTCTATGCTGGCCAGCACGTTGTCCTCGTCGCCGAACATGGAGATCACCAGCGGCTCGCATTCCGGATGCGCTTGCCGAGCGAAGCGTATCACTTCGAGGCCGCTGCCATCGGGCAGGCCCAGGTCGATGAGCAGCACATCGACCGCATTGCCGGGCGTGGCGAGCCAGGCACGCGCTTCGGCCACGCTGCCCAGGCTGGCCGCGAGCGCGAGCTGTGCGCAATGGGACACGCTGGCCGCGAAGAACTCGCGGGTCTGCACGTCATCTTCGACAATCAACACACGCCACATCGCGCACTCCTTGCACCGCAACCCGCTTGAACATGTAACCTCGGCGCAGCATAAACGCAGCCTGTGCAAACCGCCAGCCGTCCGGCGGGCGGGCGCGGCAAAGCGGGTTTTTTTCCCATATTCATGGGGCCCGCAGGGCGCTCAGAATCTGGGCAGATCCGGGTGGCTGATCTGCCCGCCGCGCACCAGCATCTTGCCGTATTCGGCGCAGCGGTTGAGCGTGGGAATCACCTTGCCCGGGTTGAGCAGGCCCAGCGGGTCGAACGCGGCCTTGAGCGCGAACATCTGCGCGTTTTCCTCGGCGCTGAACTGGGTGCACATGGAGTTGAGCTTTTCCACGCCCACGCCGTGCTCGCCCGTCACCGTGCCGCCCATCGCGACGCTGGTCTCGAGGATGTCGGCGCCGAACAATTCGCAGCGGTGCAGCTGGTCGGCATCGTTGGCATCGAACAGGATCAGCGGGTGCAGGTTGCCGTCGCCCGCGTGAAAGACGTTGGCGCAGCGCAGCTGGTATTTCTGCTCCATCGCCTGGATGGCCAGCAGGATGTCGGCCAGGCGCTTGCGCGGAATGGTCGAGTCCATGCACATGTAGTCGGGGCTGATGCGCCCGCTCGCGGGAAACGCGTTCTTGCGCCCGCTCCAAAAGCGCAGGCGCTCGGCCTCGTTCTCGCTCACGGTGATGGCCGTCGCGCCCGCGTCGCGCAGCACGGCGCTCATGCGCTCGATTTCCTCGGCCACCTCTTCGGGCGTGCCGTCGGACTCGCACAGCAAAATGGCTTCGGCCGTGAGGTCGTAGCCGGCCTGGACGAAGTCCTCCACGGCCGCGGTCATGGGCTTGTCCATCATCTCGAGCCCGGCCGGAATGATGCCCGCGGCGATCACCGCCGCCACCGCGGCGCCGGCCTTGCGCACGTCGTCGAAGCTGGCCATGATGCAGCGCGCGAGCTGGGGCTTGGGGATCAGCCGCACCGTGACTTCGGTGACCACGGCCAGCATGCCTTCGCTGCCTATCACCGCGGCCAGCAGGTCGTAGCCCGGCGTGTCCAGCGCCTGGCTGCCGAAAGTGACGGGCTCGCCGGCCATGGTGAAGCCCTTGACTTCGAGCACGTTGTGCACCGTCAGCCCGTACTTGAGGCAATGCACGCCGCCCGAGTTCTCGGCGACGTTGCCGCCTATGGTGCAGGCGATCTGGCTTGAAGGATCGGGCGCGTAGTACAGGCCGTAAGGCGCTGCGGCCTCGCTGATCGCGAGGTTGCGCACGCCGCACTGCACGACCGCCGTGCGGCTGTAGGCATCGACCTGGAGAATGCGGTTGAACTTGGCCAGCGACAGCACCACGCCCAGTGCATGGGGCATGGCGCCGCCCGACAGCCCCGTGCCCGCGCCGCGCGCGACCACAGGCACTTCCAAGGCATGGCAGGCCTGCAGCACCGCCTGGACTTGGGGCTCGGTTTCGGGCAGGCAGACCACGAGCGGGCGCTGGCGGTAGGCCGTGAGGCCGTCGCACTCGTAGGGCGTGGTGTCTTCGCTGTGCCACAGCAGCGCGTGGGCTGGCACATGCGCGCCCAGCGCCTGGACTATCTGGGCCTGGCGGCGCGCGCGCTCGGAGGGCGTGGCGGTGGCAATGCGGTCGGTGTTCATGGCTTCAGACTGTAGGCCAAGGCGTGGCGCAGTGGCGTGAGTTTTCTTGCAGGCCGGCATGAAAATTACCGCGGTCGCGTGGCGGCCGTTTCTCTCAGGCTGTCCATCAGCAGCTCGCTGGCCGGTGTTTTTGCCCGCCCGCGCAGCGTGATGATGCCCACATGCGGCAGCTCTATGGGCACCTTGAGCTTGAGGATGCGCACCAGCCCTTGCTGCGCGAAGTGCTCGGCGACGCTGCGCGCCAGAAAGCCTATCGCGGGCCGCTGGTGCATGCCCGACAGCGTGGCCAGGAACGACGAGGTCTCGATGATGTCCGCGGGCGGCTCAAGGAAATGCTTGTGGAACATCTGCGCCAGCTTGGAGCGCGACGAGGCCCAGGGTGGGGGCACGACCCAGGGCAGTTCGGCGAGCATGGCCCAGCTGGGCTTGGCCGCGCCGGCCAAGGGGTGGCCGGGGCTGACCACGATGCACATGGGCTCGGCGTAGAGCGACTCGGTCTCGAGATCGGGCGAGGCATAGCCGGGCTCGAGCCGCCCGACGATCAGGTCGAGCTCGCCCACGCGCAGCCGCGGCAGCAGCCGCGTCAGATCGCCTTCCTCGACCATCACCGTTGTGCGCCGCGAGCGCTGCTTGACGCGCAGGATGGCCGGCATCAGCAGGCTGGGCAGCGCGACCACCATCGCGCCCACGCTGGTGCGGCCCACGCCGCCGCTGTCGGCGGCGCTGATCTCGTCACGCGTGCGCTGGTAGTCGGCCAGCACCGAGCGCGCGAAGCGCACCACCGTGACGCCGTGGGCCGTGGGCTCGGTGCCGCGCGTGGAGCGCGAGAACAGCTGCAGCTCGAACATCTTCTCGATTTCCACGAGCATCTTGGAGACGGCAGGCTGGGTGATCGACAGGAATTCCGAGGCTCGCCCGAGATGGCGGAACTCGTCGAGCGCGACCAGCAATTGCAGATGGCGCAGCTTGAGGTTGGAACGAAGAACGCGATCGATCTGGCTCATGGGGCAGGGGCAGCGCTTCTTTCTTCATAACTTATTCATTATGAAGACAGTCCGCTATTTCATTGGAAAGCAATCATTATCTTCAGAATAATCGGCGTGGCTGACCCTATAACAACCATTCGGAGACAACGATGAAGACTTCCCGTTCCCTGGCACGGCGCCAATTCGTGCTCGGCGGCCTGAGCGCCGCTGCCCTGTCCGCAGCGCCCACCCGCGTTCTTGCCTCCGCATACCCCGAGCGCCCGATCACGTTCATCTGTCCCTGGCCCGCGGGCGGCACGGCCGACCGCTCGATGCGCATCATCTGCCAGATCGCGGCGCGTGAGCTGGGTCAGCCTATCGCGCTGGAAAACCGCGCAGGGGCCTCCGGCATGATAGGCACCAAGGCGCTGTCCTCGGCGCGGCCCGACGGCTACACCATAGGCCAGATCCCGATCTCGGTGACGCGCTTCTCGCAACTGGGCACGGTGCAGCTCGACCCGCTCAAGGACTTCACCTATCTCGCGCGCACCTCGGGCCAGACCTTCGGCATTGCCGTGCCCGCGCGTTCTCCCTTCAAGACCCTGGCCGACGTGGTCGCCCGCGCCAAGGCCCAGCCCGGCACCGTGACCTATGCGCACGCCGGCATAGGCGGCGCGACCCATGTGGGCATGGAGCAGTTCGCCCAGGCCGCGGGCGTGCAGTTCAATGCGATTGCCTACAAGGGCGGCTCGGCCGCGTTGCAGGACGTGCTGGGCGAACAGGTCGAACTGCTGGCCGACAGCAGTTCCTGGGCGCCGCATGTCGAAGCCGGCAAGATGCGTCTGCTCGCGACCTGGGGCGAGGCGCGCACGCCGCGTTTCCAGGACACGCCCACGCTCAAGGAGCTCGGCTTCGACGTGGTCGTGGAAGCGCCCAACGGCATAGGCGCGCCCAAGGGCCTGCCGCCCGCGATCGAGAAGCGCCTGCGCGATGCCTTCCGCGCGGCCGTCAACAGCGAGGAATTCCGCAAGGTCGCCGAGAGCATAGACGCGCCGGTCATGTACCAGGACGGCCCCGACTACCAGAAGTACATCCAGACCGTCTACCAGCAGGAGACTGACCTGATTCGCAAGCTCAATCTCAAGGAGCTGATGGCCAGGGGTTGAGTCCCTGTCCGTTGGTTTTTTCCACTTCGCTTGCCGTTTCACCATGAACCACAGTCCCCTGCTTCGCCTGCATCCCAACGACAACGTGCTGGTTGCCAAGACTGCCATTGCCCTGGGCGAGGCGATCGCCGAATTCGGCGTGCGCGCCCGCGCGCAGATTCCCGCGGGCCACAAGATCGCGGCGCGCGCCATTGCCGCCGGCCAGGAGGTGCTCAAGTACGACACCGTGATCGGCGTCGCTTCGCGCGACCTCGAGGCCGGCGACTATGTGCACAGCCACAACCTGACGCTGGTCGACAGCTACCGCGACCCGGGCTTTTGCCAGGACGTGCGCCCCGTGGACTTCGTGCCCGAGGACCAGCGCGCGACCTTCATGGGCTTCGAGCGCGCGGGCGGCGGCGTGGGCACGCGCAACTTCATCGGCATCCTGTCGTCGGTGAACTGCTCGTCCACGGTGATCACGCGCATTGCCGCGCACTTCACGCCCGAGCGCCTGGCGGCGTTTCCCAATGTCGACGGCGTGGTCGCGTTCGCGCAGACCAGCGGCTGCGGCATGTCGTCGCCCAGCGAGCATTTCGACGTGCTGCGGCGCACGCTCGCGGGCTATGCGCGCCATCCGAATCTCGCCGGCGTGCTGATCGTGGGCCTGGGCTGCGAGCGCAACCAGGTCAGCGCGCTGGTCGACTCGCAAGGGCTTGAAGCCGGCCGCCTGATGCGCACCATGGTGATGCAGGAGGTGGGTGGTACGCGCCAGACCATAGAAGCCGGCATACGCGCGATCGAGGAAATGCTGCCCGAGGCCAATGCCGCGCAGCGCACGCGCGTGAGCGCGCAGCACCTCAAGATCGGCCTCGAATGCGGCGGATCGGACGGCTTCTCGGCGATCACCGCGAATCCCGCGCTGGGCGCGGCCATGGACATCCTGGTGCGCCACGGCGGCACGGCCATCCTGTCCGAGACGCCGGAAATCCACGGCGTGGAGTTCATGCTCACGCGCCGCGCGATCACGCCCGAAGTCGGGCAAAAGCTGCTCGACCGCCTGGCCTGGTGGGAGCGCTACGCGGCCGGCCAGAACGCGCAGTTCAACGGTGTCGTAGGCCACGGCAACCAGGCCGGCGGCCTGGCCAATATCTTCGAGAAGTCGCTGGGCTCGGCCATGAAGGGCGGCACCACGCCGCTGCGCGCGGTCTACGAATATGCCGAGCCGATCACCGAGCCGGGCTTCGTGTTCATGGACTCGCCGGGCTACGACCCGGTCGCGGCCACCGGCCAGATCGCCAGCGGCGCGCAGCTGATCTGCTTTACCACCGGGCGCGGCTCGATGTTCGGCAGCAAGCCCGCGCCGACGATCAAGCTCGCGAGCAACACGCCCATGTTTCTCCGCCTGGAGGAAGACATGGACATCAATTGCGGCGTGGTGATCGACGGCGAGCTGTCCGTGCCCGAACTGGGCCAGCGCATTTTCGCGCAGATCCTCCGGCACGCTTCGGGCGAGCCCACCAAGAGCGAACTGCTGGGCCTGGGCGACAACGAGTTCGTGCCCTGGCATCTGGGCATCGTGAGCTGATGGCCGGACCCTTCCACCCCTATTTTCCAGACCCGCCATGCCTCTGACCCTTTCACGCCCCGATTTGCAACGCACGGCCAACTTCATCGCCGGCCAATGGCTTGCGCCCGAGCCCGGCCGCAGCTTCGATGTGACCGACCCGGCGACCGGCGCCGTGATCGCCGCCGTGCCCGACTCCAACGCCGCCGACGCGCGCGCCGCCGTGGATGCCGCGCATGCGGCCTTTCCCGCCTGGCGCCGGGCGCCGGCCAAGCAGCGCGCGCAGATTCTCAAGCGCTGGAACGATCTGGTGCTGGCCCACCAGGAAGACCTGGGCCGGCTGATCTCGCGCGAGCAGGGCAAGCCCCTGGCCGAAGGCCGGGGCGAGGTCGCCTATGCGGCCAGCTACATCGAATGGTTTGCCGAGGAGGCCACGCGCGCCAACGGCGAAGTGATTCCCGCGCCTGTGCCCGGGCGGCGCATGTTCGCGCTGCGCGAGCCCGTTGGCGTGGTCGCGGCGATCACGCCCTGGAACTTCCCCGCGGCAATGATCGCGCGCAAGATCGCGCCCGCGCTGGCAGCGGGCTGCACCGTGGTCTGCAAGCCCGCCGAGGACACGCCGCTGACCTCGCTGGCGCTGGTCGCGCTGGCGCACGAAGCGGGCGTGCCGCCGGGCGTGCTCAACATCGTCAGCGCCTCGCGCGAACGCACGCCCGAAGTGGTCGATGTGTGGCTGGCCGACGCGCGCGTGCGCAAGATCACGTTCACCGGCTCCACGCCCGTGGGCAAGCACCTCGCGCGGCGCTCGGCCGACACGCTCAAGAAGCTGTCGCTGGAACTCGGCGGCAATGCGCCGTTCATCGTGTTCGAGGACGCCGACCTCGAAGCCGCCGTCGAAGGCCTGATGGCGGCCAAGTTCCGCAACGGTGGCCAGACCTGCGTGTGCCCCAACCGCGTGTTCGTGCATGCGTCGGTGCATGACCGCTTTGCCGCACTGCTGGTGGCGCGCGTCGCCGCGCTGAAAGTCGGCCCGGCCACCGATCCGGCTTCGCAGATCGGCCCGATGATCAACGACCGCGCGGTCGAGAAGATCGAGCGCCATGTGCAGGACGCGGTGGCGCGCGGCGCGCGCGTGCTGACCGGCGGCGTGCGCCTCACGGCGCTGGGCGCCAACTACTTTGCGCCCACGGTGCTGGCCGACGCCGATGCAAGCATGGCCTGCGCCTGCGAAGAGACGTTCGGGCCGGTCGCGCCGCTGACGCGCTTCAGCGACGAGGCCGAAGTCATTGCCGCGGCCAACGACACGCCGTTCGGCCTGGCCGCCTATTTCTATTCGCGCGATGCGCGCCGCATCTGGCGCGTGGCCGATGCGCTGGAGACCGGCATTGTCGGCATCAACGAAGGCGCGCTGGCCGCCGAGGCTGCTCCTTTTGGTGGCGTGAAGGATTCGGGCTATGGCCGTGAAGGCTCGGTGCACGGGCTCGATGACTACCTGCACACCAAGTACGTCTGCCAGGGAGGGCTGGACGCCTGAGCCGGCGGCCGCAGCGATACGGCCCGCCCGCCCCTGCCTGACGTAACGAGCAAGCCAAGACCACAGCACCGAGATCCAACGCAGAGCCCGCAGCATGGAGCGGGGCTCTGCGCACCCGGGGAACCGCCCCATGCCGCAAGAGCAATCACAACAGGAGACAAGCACCATGAATTCTTCCACCTCTTCCCGACTGAGCCGCCGTGGCCTGCTGCTGTGCGCCGCAGCCCTGGCCTGCCCGCTGGGCGTGCCGCTGGCCCACGCCGAAAGCGCCTACCCCGCCAAGCCGGTCACTCTGCTCGTGCCCTACCCCGCCGGAGGCGCCAACGACGCGGTGGCGCGGCTCATCGGCCTGAAGATGGGCGAGAACCTCAAGCAGCCCGTGGTCATCGACAACCGGCCCGGCGCGGGCACAACCATAGGCACGGCGTTGGCAGCCAAGGCACAGGCCGACGGCTATACCCTGGTGCTGGGCTCGCTGGCCAGCCATGCCGTCAGCCCGCATCTGTACGCCCGCCCCGGCTACGACGCGGTGGCCGACTTCGCGCCCATCGGCATGATCGGCGTGGTCCCCCTGGTCCTGGTCGTGGCCCAGGACTCGCCCTACACCGACCTGAAGTCCCTGGTGGAGGCGGCGCGCAAGCAGCCGGGCCACCTCAACTACGGCTCCTCCGGCAACGGATCGCCCCTGCACCTGGGCGCCGAGCTGTTCAAGCAGCGCGCCCAGCTGCAGATCAACCATGTGCCTTACAAGGGCGGCAACGCCCACACCATGGACCTGATGGGCGGGCGGCTGGACATGATCATGGACACCTTGACCAGCGCCTCGCCGCTGCTCAAGAGCGGCAAGGTGCGCGCCCTGGCCGTGGCTTCGGCATCACGTCTGCCCGAGCTGCAGAATGTGCCCACCTTCGCCGAGGCCGGCTATCCGGGCTTCGAGGTCAACGCCTGGTATGCGCTGTACGCCCCGGCCAAGACCGGCAAGGAAGTGCTGACGCGCCTGAACGCCTCGCTCACCCAGGTGCTCAAGCTGCCTGACGTCCAGGAGAAATTCGCCCTGCTCGGCGTGCGCACCCGGGCCGGCTCGCCCCAGGAGCTGGCCAGCTTCACCACGGACGAATGGAGCCGCTACGGCAAGGTGATCCAATCGGCAGGCATCCGCATCGACTGAGCTTTGCACCCATGTCCCCACACTTCCACGTTCTCGTCACCGCGCCGCACTGGGCCGAGCCCGCGCAACGCATCATTGAGCAGGCCGGTGGCCAGTTGCATTTTCTGCCCGGCAGCCTCACCGAAGACGCGCTGGCCGCACGCCTGGCCGAGACCGGCGCGCAGGCCATCGTGCTGCGCGGCTCCCCTCCCATCACCGACCGTGTGCTGACAGCGTCGCCGCAGCTGCGCATCGTGGCCAAGAACGGCGCCGGCGTGGACAGCGTGGACCTGGAGGCGGCGCGCGCACACGGCATTGCCGTGGCCGTGGCACCCGGCGCCAATGCCGGCGCAGTGGCCGAGCATGCCGTGGCCCTGATGCTGGCGCTCACGCGCCAACTGCCGCAGCTGGACCGCATGGTGCGCGCCGGCGAATGGGCCGGCAGCACCTGGCAGGGCCGCGACTTCCGCGGCGCCACGGTGGGCATCATCGGTTACGGCAGCATTGGCCGCGCGACCGCGCAGCTGGCCAGTGCCCTGGGCGCCCGGGTGCTGGTGCTGCGGCCCCAGGGCCAGGCCGACGGCTTTGCCACCGAGGCCGAGCTGCACCGCCTGCTGCCCCAACTCGACATCCTGAGCCTGCACTGCCCGCTGACCGAGCGCAGCCGGGGTCTGATCGGCGCACGCGAGCTGGCCCTGCTTCCACGCGGCAGCCTGCTCATCAACACCGCGCGCGGTCCCGTCGTGGACGAGGCCGCACTCATCGAGGCATTGCGCAGCGGCCAGCTCGGCGGCGCCGGGCTGGACACCTTCGATACCGAGCCCCTGCCCGCCGACCATCCACTGGCAGCACTGGCCCAGGTGCTGCTCACCCCCCATGTGGCGGGCGTGACGCGCGATGCAGCCCTGCAGGTCGCCACCATGACCGCGCACAACATCGTGGACCATCTGGCCCACACCACACTGCCCGCCCTCCACCGGGTTGCCTGAGACGCTTTTGCGCCCGAACTCCACCAACCGATCACATGCCCGCAAAAAACCTCTTCAAGGCCGCACTGGCCGCTCAGCAGCCCCAGGTCGGCCTCTGGCTTTCCATGGCGGATCCCTACATGGCCGAAGTCAGCGCCAGCACAGGCTTCGACTGGCTGCTGATCGATGGCGAACACGCGCCCAACGACCTGAAGTCGACGCTGGGCGCGCTGCAGGCCGTCGCGCCGCACCGGGCCCACCCAGTGGTGCGCGCGGTGCAGGGCGATACGGCGCTGATCAAGCAACTGCTGGACATAGGCGCGACGACGCTGCTCGTGCCCATGGTCGATACCGCCGAGCAGGCGCGCGCCCTGGTCTCGGCCACGCGCTATCCGCCGCTGGGCATTCGCGGAGTCGGCAGTGCCGTGGGCCGTGCCTCGCAGTGGAGCGCGCGTGCCGACTATCTCGACGTCGCCGATGACGAAGTCTGCCTGCTGGTGCAGGCCGAGACCGTGGCGGCGCTGGACAATCTCGAAGAAATCTGCGCGGTCGATGGCGTGCATGGCGTGTTCATAGGCCCGGCCGATCTTGCCGCGTCCATGGGCTTTCGCGGCCGGCCTGGCCACCCCGAAGTGCAGGCCGCGATAGAAAACGCGATGCGCACCATCATTGCTTGCGGCAAGGCCGCCGGTACACTCACTTCCGACCCGGCGCTGGCCCGCCGCTATCTCGATCTCGGCTGCACGTTTGTTGCGGTCGGTGTCGACGTGCTGCTCTACGCCAAGGCGGCGCGCAGCCTCGCGGGCGATTTCCTGGGCAGCCCGGCCGAAACACCGGCGGCAGCCGACACACGCGGAGCGTATTGAAAATGTCCCCCATTAGCCCAACTCCCTACGCACTGGTGCTCGAAGGCCTGCGCGCCATCGTCGGCGAGAAAGCCTGCATTGAAGTCGCCAGCGACATGCAGCCGTTCACCACCGACTACCGCAAGCTCTACCACGGCAAGGCGCTGGCCGTGGTGCTGCCTGCCAACACGCAGCAGGTCAGCGAAGTGCTGGCGCTGTGCTTCCAGCACAACGTGCCGGTGGTGCCGCAAGGCGGCAATACCTCGCTGATGGGCGGGGCCGTGCCCGACGCCGCGGGCGATGCCGTGGTGCTCAACCTGCGGCGCATGAACCAGGTGCAGGAAATCGACACCGTCAACGACACCATGACGCTGCAGGCCGGCGTGACGCTGCAGGCCGCGCGTGCCGCGGCCGAGGACGCCGGGCGCCTGTTTCCGCTGCGCATAGGCTCCGAAGGCTCGTGCCAGATCGGCGGCAATCTCTCGACGAATGCCGGCGGCACGGCCGTGCTGCGCTACGGCAACATGCGCGACCTGACGCTGGGCATAGAAGCCGTGCTGCCCGATGGCCGCATCTACTCGTCGCTGCGTGGCCTGCGCAAGGACAACACCGGCTACGACCTCAAGCAGCTGTTCATAGGCTCCGAAGGCACGCTGGGCATCATCACCGCCGCCGTGCTCAAGCTGATGCCGCTGCCCAGCGCCAGCGCCGTGGCCTGGATTGCCGTGAAGGACCCGCATGCGGCCGTGGAACTGCTGACCGAAGCCAAGCGCGCGGCCGGCCAGGCCGTGACGGCCTTCGAGCTGATCTCGGGTCCGGCGCTGGCGCTGGTGCTCGAATCCATGCCGCAATTCAATGCGCCGCTGCCCGGCGCGCACGACTGGATGGTGCTGATCGAGCTGACCTCGGGCGGCGACTCGCAAGGCCTGGACGCGATGCTGATGTCCATTCTCGAGCAGGGCATGGAGCGCGGCCTGGTGACCGACGCGGCCATTGCCGCGAGCATTGCCGACGCGCGCGCGTTCTGGCAACTGCGCGAAGAGATCTCGGATGCCCAGACGCGCGAAGGCGGCAGCATCAAGTGCGACATCTCCATTCCGCTGTCGAAGATCGCCGACTTCATCGCCGACGCATCGGCCCAGGTGCTGGCGCTCGCGCCCGATGCACGCATGGTGATCTACGGCCACATGGGCGACGGCAACGTGCACTTCAACCCCTTGCGACCCAAGGGCGCGCCCGCGGCGGCGTTCCTCGCCGAAAACTACGCACGCGTCTCGCATGCGGTCGACGGCCTCGCGACGCGGCAAAACGGTTCGATCTCGGCCGAGCACGGCATTGGCGTGGCCAAGCGCGACGACCTGGTTCAGTGCAAGTCGCCGGTGGAGCTGGAACTGATGTGGCAGATCAAGCGCGCGCTCGATCCGCGCAATCTGCTCAATCCGGGGAAGGTGTTGCCGGCGTCGGAGGGCGGGGCGTAACGCGGCACAGATGGCTTGCGGAAGTCTGCTGAGGGCGTGCGGTTTGATTTGGCGTGACGCTTACTCTCCCGTTCGTCCTGAGCTTGTCGAAGGATGAACGCACGGCGTCCAGTCTTGGCGCAATCTGTTTTGCGGCGCAGTCACGGGCTTGCCGCAACGCCCTGAAACGCCCTTCGACGGGCCCGCCCAGGGAGGCTCAGGGCGAACGGTATTTATGTGCGTGAAGCTGTTCCCGTCAGCTCAGGGCGAACGGTGTTTATTTGCGTGAAGCTTCAGGAAACCGCCTGGCTCAACCATTGCGCAAAAGCCGCACATTCCCATCTATCCATGGTCCCCGTATGCCAGCACAGGTAATGCGCATGCGGGCTGGCCACGTCAAGCGGGAACAGCCGCACCAGCGTGCCGTTGTCCAGCCAGGGCGCGCCCAGCTTGAGGCGCACGGGGGCAATGCCCATGCCTGCGGCCGCGGCGTCGCACAGCAGGCCGATGTCGTGGAACTGCGAGCCTTCCACGGGTTCGGGCCAGGCCAGGCCCGCGGCGTCGAACCAGCCGCGCCAGGGCTCGAGCGGGCTGCGCAGCAGCGGCAGGCCTTCGAGGTCGGCGGGCTGCTCGAACGGGCCGTGGGCGCGCACGAACGCGGGCGAGGCCAGCGGCGTCATCACGTCGCGCGCGATTTCCACATGTTCCATGTCGGCGTAATGGCCCGGGCCGAAGCGCACGATCAGGTCGGCGTTTTCAGCGACCACGTCGAGCAGCGGAATGCTCACATGCAGTTCCAGGTCGATTTCGGGATAGGCGTCGGTGAACTGGCTCAGCCGTGGAATCAGCATGCAGCGCGCAAACGTCGGCGTGACCGCGAGCTTGAGGCGCCGGCGCCCCGGCACGGCCGAGCTGCCGGGAAAGCGCTGCAGCGCGCCCAGCCCCTCACGCACATGCGACAGATAGGCGCTGCCTTCGCTGGTCAGCGAAAAATCGGCGCGCCCGAACAGCCGGCTGCCGAGCATCTGCTCGAGCTGGCGCACGCGGTGGCTCACGGCGCTGGGCGTCACGCACAGCTCCTCGGCGGTCTGCGTCACGCTGCGCAGCCGGGCGAGCGCCTCGAACGTCAGCAGGCACTGGATGGGCGGAATGCGCCGCGCGGCAGTGGCCGCCACCGCTTTCGGCGCAGCCGGGCTGGCGGGAGGCGTGGGGGCTGCGGGCGGCATGGGGCGAGATCAGCGGAAGACGACGGTCTTGTGGCCGTTGAGGATCACGCGGCGTTCGCTGTGCCACTTGACGGCGCGTGCCAGCACCTGGCTTTCGGTGTCGCGGCCGCGGGCCGTGAGGTCTTCGACGGTGTCGGTGTGGTCGGCGCGGGCCACGTCCTGCTCGATGATCGGGCCTTCGTCGAGGTCGGCCGTGACGTAGTGGGCCGTGGCGCCGATCAGCTTCACGCCGCGGTCATGCGCCTGGTAGTAGGGCTTGGCGCCCTTGAAGCTGGGCAGGAAGCTGTGGTGGATGTTGATGGCCCGGCCCGCGAGCTTGGTGCACAGATCGTTCGAAAGCACCTGCATGTAGCGCGCCAACACCACGAGTTCGGCGCCTTCTGCCTCGATAATCTCGAACTGCCGCGCTTCGGCCTGGGCCTTGGTGGCCGCCGTGACGGGAATATGGTGGAAAGGCACGTTGTAGCTGGCCGCGAGCTGGTAGAAGTCGCGGTGGTTGCTGATGATGGCCCGGATGTCGATCGGCAGCAGGCCGGACTTCCAGCGGAACAGCAGATCGTTGAGGCAATGGCCTTCCTTGCTGACGAGCAGCACGGTCTTCATGTTCTCGGACTGGGAATGCAGGCTCCAGCGCATCTCGAAGCGCGCCGCGAGTTCGGCCAGCGCCGTCTTGAGCGTCGCCGCGTCGGTGTCGGTGCAGACGAACTGCACGCGCATGAAGAACAGGCCGGTGGCGCTGTCGTTGAACTGTGCGGCTTCTTCGATGTTGCCGCCCTGTTCGAGCAGGAAGCCGGAAACAGCGTGCACCAGCCCGCGACGGTCGGGGCAGGATAGGGTAAGAATATAGGCTTGGGTCATAGCCTTGCGATTGTCGCAGCAAGGGCCGTTGATTGTGGATTGAGGAAATACATGCAAAAAGAGGGCGCAGCCCAGCCGGTCTGGCCATACTGGATTCTGGCGCTGTACACGCTGACCGCGCTGCTGTGGCTCGCGGGCAGTGAGCGATTGCTGACGCAATGGACCCAGGATGCGTCGCAGGTCGCACGCTGGAAGGACTGGCAGGGCTATGTCTCCATCTTCCTGAATGCGCTGATGGCCGGCTGGCTGCTGCAGCGTCTGCTGCGCGCCGAGGCGGTGCGCCGCGCCGCGCTCGAGCGCAGCGCCAGGCTGCAGCGCGAGCAGGAAGAGCGCCAGCGCCTCGCGGCGACGGTGGTCGACAACACCATCGAAGGCGTGGTCGTGACCGATGCGAACAGCACCATCTTGTCGGTCAACGCGGCCTTCACGCGCCTGCTGGGCTTTACCGAAGAGGAAATGCTGGGCCAGACACCGCGCATGTTCAAGTCGGGCCTGCACGGCCAGGCGTTCTACGAAGCCATGTGGGACAGCATGCGCCGCACCGGCCACTGGCAGGGCGAGATCTGGAACCGGCGCAAGAATGGCGAAGTGTTTCCCGAGCGCATGTCGCTGAGCGCGGTGCATGACGACCATGGCCGCGTCACGCATTACGTCTGCATGTTCACCGACATTTCCGCGGAAAAGGCCCAGCAAAAGCGCCTCGAGTACCTCTCGCGCAAGGACCCGCTGACCGGGCTGGACAACCGCGCGTGGTTCGGCAGCCGGCTTGAAAAGGCCTTGGAGACGGCCGGGACCAAGGCCGGCCAGCTCGCGGTCATGCTGATCAACATCAGCCGCCTGCGCGATTTCAACGACAGCTACGGCCACGCCGTCGGCGACCAGGTGCTGTGCCATGTCGCGGCGCGCGTGCAGGCGGTGCTGCGGCCCGGGGACCTGATAGGGCGCATGGCCGGCGACGAGATTGCCGTTGCCGCGCTCGACCTGAGCAGCGAAATCGACGCCGCGCAGCTCGCCCAGCGGCTGATCGCGGCGGCCGCGCAACCCTGGCATACGCCCGACGGCATGGAAGTGATCACCGGCGTGAGCATAGGCATGTGCCTTTATCCACAGCATGCGGGCACGGCCGAAGGCCTGCTGCAGGGCGCGCATTCGGCGGTGCATGTCGCCAAGCAGCACAGCGGCGCCGATGCCTGGTGCTTTTTCCAGGAAGACATGACCCAGGCCGCGCGCGAGCGCCTGGAGCTCGAGGCACGGCTGCGCCAGGCGCTTGCCGACGGCCACCTGCGGCTGTACTACCAGCCGCAGATCGATATCGCGACCGGCCGCCTCACGGGCGCCGAGGCGCTGCTGCGCTGGCTCGATCCGGTCGAAGGCCTGATTTCCCCGGCGCGCTTCATTCCCGTGGCCGAAAGCTCGGGCGTGATCGGCCCCGTGGGCGAGTGGGTGATACGCGAAGCCTGTGCCCAGGGCCAGCGCTGGCGCGCGCTGGAGCTGCCCGATATCACGCTGGCGGTGAATGTGTCGCCGCACCAGTTCATGCTCACCGACATCGTTGGTAGCACGCAGGCGGCGCTGGCCGATGCGGGCTTTCCGGCCGCGCAGCTCGAGCTCGAGATCACCGAAAGCGCGCTGGCCCAGCAGCCCGAAGAGGCCTTGCAGGTGTTGCGCCGGCTGCGCCAGCTGGGCCTGCGGCTGGCGATCGATGATTTCGGCACCGGCTATTCCTCGCTGGCCCACCTCAAGCGTTTTCCCATCGATGTGCTCAAGATCGACCAGGGCTTCATACGCGACATCCCGCAAAGCGCCGACGACATGGCGATCAGCGCGGCCGTGATCGCCATGGGCCACAGCATGGGCCTGGCGGTGCTGGCCGAAGGCGTGGAAACCGCC
Source organism: Pantoea sp. 18069 (assembly GCF_902706035.1). Classification (GTDB taxonomy): domain Bacteria; phylum Pseudomonadota; class Gammaproteobacteria; order Burkholderiales; family Burkholderiaceae_C; genus Comamonas. The sequence goes on from NZ_CACSJA010000004.1 coordinate 77,829, forward strand.
GAGCAGCTCGATTTCCTGCGCGCGCGCGGCTGTGACCAGTTCCAGGGCTATCTGTGCAGCCGGCCGTTGCCCGCCGACGCGTTCGAGGCGCTGCTGCGCCGCAGCAGCCAAGGACCGCTGGTGGCCATGCCGCCTGCGGGCCGGGCATGAGCGGCGGCCCGGCCGCGGTGCGCATGAATTTTGCCTTGCGCGTGCTGCTGACCGGAGCCGGTGCCTGGGCCGCGGCCCAATTGTGTCTCTGGTGGCATACGCCCTTGCCGTGGATGCTGGGGCCCCTGATTGCGACCTCGCTGGCGTCAATGGGCGGCGCGCCGACCGCGAGCTGGGGCGTGGCGCGCAACGCCGCGCAGTGGACCATAGGCGCGGCGCTCGGGCTTTATTTCACGCCCGCCGTGACCGCGCTCGTGGCCAGCATGTGGTGGGTCATCCTGCTGGGCATTGTCTGGGCGCTGTGGCTGGGCTGGCTGTTCAGCGTCTGGCTCTACCGCGTGCACGCGCCGCGCATGCCCGAGGTGCCCGCGCAGCAGTTGCGCGCGACCTGCTATTTCGCGGGTGCGATCGGCGCGGCGTCGGAGATGACGCTGCTGTCCGAGCGCGAGAACGCGCGCACCGAACTGGTCGCCTCCAGCCACAGCCTGCGGCTGGTGATCGTCACGGTGCTGATTCCGTTTGCGCTGCAGTGGACCGGTCTGCACGGCTCGGGTGAATGGGGGGCGGTGCGCGTGGTGCATGCGCCGGGCCTGGCGCTGCTGGTGCTGTGCACGGGCCTGGGCGCCTGGCTGATGCTGCGCCTCAAGCGCGCCAATCCCTGGTTTCTGGGCGCACTGCTCGCGTCCATGGGCTTGGCGATGTCGGGACTCGACCTGTCGGCCGTGCCCCAGTGGATGATGAATGCGGCCCAGATGCTGATCGGCGTGAGCCTGGGCGTGCGCTTCAGACGCGACTTCCTGCGCACCGCGCCGCTGTGGCTGGGAACGGTGGCGCTGGGCAGCCTGGGGCTGATGGCGCTGTGCGCGGTCTTCGCGGCCGCCGTGGCCTGGGCCACGGGGCTGCCCTGGGTGACCATGGTGCTGGCCACGGCGCCCGGCGGCATCGCCGAAATGGCGATCACCGCCAAGGTGCTGCAACTGGGCGTTCCCGTCGTGACGGCGCTGCAGGTCTGCCGGCTGATGGCCGTGCTGCTGGTGGTCGAGCCGCTGTACCGGCGGCTTTACAAGTCGGCGGGACAGGCGGCGTAAAGCCGCCTATCCTGAGCCGTATGCTCAGTGCACCAATACCGGGTTCTGCGCCAGCCCGGCATAGCTGTCCAGCGTGCTTTCCACTTCTTCCTGGGTGGGCGTCTGCTGTTGCCAGCCGAGAATGATCTTCTGGAACATTTCGGCCCAGGAACCGTCGAGGTAGACCTCTTTGCCCGAACGCTTGTCGACGATTTCGAAACCGTGGCGTGGCATCTGCATCTGTGCGTGGTGAAGCTCTTGCGCGGGGGCGGATTCGCCCTCGGCCATGGCCGGCAGGTCGGGCCGGATATGGAGCACCGCAAAAGTGTCAGAGTCGTATAGCGTTTGCATGGTGATCCCCCCCTGTTGCAAAGTCTTGCCGTTGACAGTCATATGGCTGCCAGGCAGCAGACTTCAAGAGCCGCCGGCGGGGTCGCCGGCAAAAGGCCCTTGGCACCAGTATTCCACGGATTCGATCTCCGTGCGGCGCGCGGCGTTTCGCCCGTCAGGGCGCCGCGTGCGACTGCAGGCGCAGGTCGGCGAAGTCGCCGTTGGCCTGGGTCAGCCGTATGCGCGCCGGCAGGTAGTCGAGCGACGGCGCGAGCCACAGCGTTGCCTGCTGGTCGCCGGCGCGGCGCGGCAGGCGCTCGAGCCGCAGCGCCGCCACGGCGCCCAGCGGCAGCTCCAGCGTTTCGCTGTCGTGCACGCGGAAGGTCCAGCGCTCGGCGTCGTTGCTGCCTACGGTGGTGAACGTGATTTCGCTGCCCGCGGGATAGCGCCCGGGCGCGGCGGCGAGCAGGGCCGACAGCTGCAGGAACACGCTGAGCCGATCCTGCGCGCCTGCGCCTATGGGCGCGGGCGGGGCCGCGGGCGTGAAGCGCGCCTGTTCGGCCGCAAAGTCGAAGTCCGCGCTTTTCTCGCTGCGGCCCTGGTCGCTGAAGCGCTGCGGCACCAGGCCCGCGGCCGTGACCTGGCCGCTGCTGGTCTGCGAACGCGAGCCGATCAGAAAGGCCTTGATCTGCTGGCGCACCTGGTAGCTGTGGCCGTCGTGCTGCCACAGCAGCTCGGCGCTTGCCCGGTACTCGAAGCGCTTGGCCTGGCCCGTGACGTCGAATGACAGCCGCGTGGGTGGGGGCAGTTGCACCGGCAGCGCGCCGTCCGCCGGCAGCGGCTGTCCGCCGGGCGCGGCGATCTGCACGCCCTGCAGGGTTTCGGGCCGGGGAGGCGGCGGCGGCTCGGCGGGTGGCGGCGCTTCGGCAGGGGCAGGCGGTTCAGGCGGCGGTTCTGGCGGCGGCTCTGGCGCCGCCGTGGGAATCGCTTCTTGCGCAGGGGCTGGGGCCGGCGCTTCCTCTGGCGCGTCGGCCGGGAGATCGTCGGGAATTTCCGCCGGAATTTCTACGGGCGCGGGCATGGCGCGCACCGGGGCCGGGCGGGGCCTGGCCTGCGGCCGGGGCGCGGGCGCGGGTGCAGGCGCCGCGGCCACAGGCGCCGGCTTGGCTGCGGGGGGTGGGGTAGGCGCGGGCGGCGCGATGCTGCGCGTCGTGAACGCGGGCTCGGTGTGCGCCGGGTCCGGCGCTTGGGGCGCGCTCGACCTTGTCGGCAACTGCCACAGCAGCCAGACGTGCGCGGCGAGCACGGCGGCGGTCAGGGGCAGCAGCAGTACCGGCGTTCGCATGGCGGGCGCCCGCAGGCCTCAGTGGCCGGCGTGGCCGAGGTCGGCGGAAAGCTGCTGGGCGGTGGCGCGCAGCGCGGTGTCGATCGCGCCCTCGTAGGCCGGGTCGAAGGTCGCGACCGAGCCCAGCGTGGTGATGCCCATCACGATATGGCCCGACGAGTCGAACACCGGCGTGCAGAAGGCGACGATGCCCGGCAGCAGCGTGTCGACCACGCGCGCCGTTCCATGCGCGCGCACTTCGGCGAGCATGGCGCGCACGCCGTCGGGCGTGAGCGGCAGGTCGCTGCGGCCGATCTGGCGCGCGCGCTGCATCTCGGCGTCGAGCATGCGCTGCGTGGTTTCACTCGGCAGGTAGGCGGCGAAGCAGCGGCCCGTGGCCGACGACAGCAGCGGCATCACATCGCCCAGGCGCAGGTTGGCCGTGACCGACTGCGCCGATTCCTCCCAATGCACGATGGTCGGGCCGTGGTTGCCCCAGACGGCCAGCGCGACCGTGTGCTGCAGCGCCTCGAGCAGCGCCGGCATGCGCTCGCGCGCCAGGCGCACGGGGTCGAGCCGGGTCAGCGCGGCCAGGCCCAGCTTGAGGCTGGCCGGCCCGAGGTCATAGCGCGAAGTGCGGCTGTCCTGCGTCACCAGCCCCAGGCGCTGGAAGCTCACCAAATAGCGGTGCGCCTTCGCGGCGCTCATCCCGGCCGAGGCCGCGACTTCCTTGAGCATCAGCGGCGCGCGCGCGCGCGCCAGGCCTTCCAGCAACGCAAAACCGACCTCGACGGACTGTATGCCTGCACGTTCCTTTTCCATATGCACTAAAATCCACTTGTTTTGTTTAGGTAAACTCATTTACCCTATCGTAATTCGATCGCCGCCTTTTCGGGCAGCGCCTTTTTGTCCCTGCATTCAAGTTCCAGCCACCATGAAACTCGCTACTTACAAAGACGGCTCGCGCGACGGCCAACTGGTTGTTGTCTCCCGCGATCTGGGCCTGGCCCATTATGCGACCGGCATTGCCAGCCGCATGCAGCAGGTGCTGGACGACTGGACCTTCATGGCGCCGCAGCTGCAGGACCTGTACCAGCAGCTCAACGCCGGCAAGGCGCCGCATGCGTTCGCGTTCAATCCCGAGCAGTGCATGGCGCCGCTGCCGCGCGCCTACCAGTGGGCCGATGGTTCGGCCTACCTCAACCATGTGGAGCTGGTGCGCCAGGCGCGCAACTCCGAAGTGCCGGCCACGTTCTACACCGACCCGCTGATGTACCAGGGCGGCGCCGACGACTTCATCGGCCCCTGCGATGACGTGGTCGTGCCCAGCGAAGCCATGGGAATCGACTTCGAGGCCGAAATCGCCGTGGTCACCACCGACGTGCCCATGGGCAGCACGCCCGCGCAGGCGCTGCAGGGCATTCGGCTGGTGATGCTGGCCAACGACGTCTCGCTGCGCAACCTGATTCCCGCCGAACTCGCCAAGGGCTTCGGCTTCTTCCAGAGCAAGCCGGCCACGGCGTTCAGCCCGGTCGCGGTCACGCTCGACGAACTCGGCGATGCCTGGGACGCGGGCCGCCTGCACCTGACGCTGCAATCGATCTGGAACGGCCGCAAGGTCGGCATGTGCGACGCCGGCCCCGAAATGACCTTCCACTTCGGCCAGCTGATCGCCCACATCTGCAAGACACGCAATGTGCGCGCCGGCACCATCGTCGGCAGCGGCACGGTGAGCAACAAGGGCGTGGGCGAAGGCAGCGCGATGCAATGGCCCAAGGGCTACAGCTGCATCGCCGAGAAGCGCTGCATCGAGACCATACAGACCGGCCAGCCCGTGACCGAGTTCATGAAGTTTGGTGACACCATCCGCATCGAAATGAAGGGCCGCGACGGCCAGAGCATTTTCGGCGCGATCGACCAGACGATCGCCGCGCCCGAATCCGCCGTCTGACGCCCCGGGCGCGTGCGGGACCGGCACCACCGAAGTGCCGGCCAGCGCCATGGACGCTCTACACGCATTCCACCGGCCCGCTCCAGGCGACGCCGGTTCTTTCCCCAGGAGACAAAAAAATGGACCGCAGACATTTTCTGGCCGCGATGACGGCCACCGCCGCCGCGCCTTTCTCAGCGCTGGCACAAGCCCAGACCTGGCCCGACCAGGCGATACGCTGGGTCGTTCCCTACCCGCCGGGCGGCGGCACCGACGTGCTCGCGCGCACCGTGGCCGAAGCCATGCGCCAGGGCCTGGGCCAGACCATCGTCATCGAGAACAAGCCCGGCGCGGCTACGAATATCGGCGCCCAGCAGGTGGCCACGGCCAAGGCCGACGGCTACACCATCATGTCGGCCGACAACGCCGTGCTGGCCTACAACGAGCATCTGTTCAGCAAGCTGCCGTTCAGCCCCGAAAAGGACTTCACCTATGTGGGCGGCCTGAGCCGCTTCCCGCTGGCGCTGGTGGTGAACCCGGCGTTCGAAGCGAAGACGCTGCAGGAGTTCCTTGCCTACGCGCGCGCCAACCCCGGCAAGATCAACTATGCGTCGCCGGGCAATGGCTCGCCGCACCACCTGGCGATGGAAATGTTCAAGGCCCGCACGGGCACCTTCCTCACGCACATTCCCTACCGCGGCGCGGCGCCGGCCGTCGCCGACGTGATGGGCGGCCAGGTGCCGTGCATGTTTCTTGATCTGGCGTCGGGCCTGCCCATCATCCAGTCGGGCAAGGTGCGCGCGCTGGCCATTGGCTCGGCCCAGCGCATGGCCAACCTGCCGCAGCTGCCGACACTGGCCGAAGCCGGCGTGTCGAACTCCGAAGTCTTCGCGTTCCAGGGCATCCTGGCGCCCAAGAGCCTGCCCGCGCCCGTCACCCAGCGCCTGAACGCCGAACTCAACAAGGCGCTGGCCAGCCCGGCCGTGGTCAAGCGCATGCAGGACTTCGGCATGGAAGCCCTGCCCGGCACGCCGGAACAGTTTCGCGCGATGGCGCGCGCCGAGGCCAAGCGCTGGGGCGAGATCATCCAGCAGGCGGGCATCAAGCTCGACTGAGCACGCTGTCCTGCAAAATGGTGCTTGAGCGGGGCTGGTCTGCATGACCTCCCCGCGACCCCATTCCAAGGAGAGCCACGATGCAGAATTTTGATTTCAGCAACCCCACGCGCATTGTTTTCGGCGAGGGTGTGATCGCCAAGCTCGGCAAGCTGCTGCCCGAGACGGCGCAGGTGCTGATCGTCGTCGGCGGCGGCAGCGCCGAGAAGAACGGCACGCTGGCCGAAGTGCGCAGCGCCCTGGGCGCGCGCCGGCACGCGACGTTCTCGGGCATAGAGCCCAATCCCACGCTGGAAACCTCGATGCGCGCCGTCGCGCAGTTCCAGGAAGGCGGCTTCGACTTCCTGCTGGCCGTGGGCGGCGGCTCGGTGATCGACGCCGTCAAGTTCATCGCCGCGGCCGTGCGCCTTCCCGGTGCCGACCCGGTCGCCGCCTGGGAGCTGGTGCGCAAGGGCGGACGCAGCGTGGCCCAGGCCGCGCCGCTGGGCGTGGTGCTGACGCTGCCGGCCACGGGCTCGGAAATGAACAACGGCGGCGTGCTGACCCATGCGGGCGAAGGCGCGAAGCTGCCGTTTTCCAGCCGCCTGCTGTTCCCGCAGTTCGCGCTGCTCGACCCGAGCAAGACCTATACCCTGCCCACGCGCCAGCTTGCCAACGGCGTGGTCGATGCGTTCGTGCACACCATGGAGCAGTATCTGACCTACCCCGTGGACGCGCGCGTGCAGGACCGCTTTGCCGAAGGCCTGCTGCAGACGCTGATCGAGATCGGCCCGCGCATCGTGGAAAGCGAAACGCCCGACTACGCCGACCGCGCGAACCTGGTCTGGAGCGCGACGCTGGCGCTCAACGGCCTGATAGGCGCGGGCGTGCCCCAGGATTGGGCGACGCACATGATCGGCCACGAACTCACGGCGCTCTACGGCATAGACCATGCGCGCACGCTGGCCGTGGTGCTGCCGGCGATGATGGACGCGCGCCGCGAGCAAAAGCATGCCAAGCTCCTGCAGTACGCCGAGCGCGTCTGGGGCATCACCGAAGGCTCGGAAGAGGGCCGTATCAACGCCGCGATCACGCAGACGCGCAACTTCTTCGAAGGACTGGGCGTGCCCACGCGCCTGTCGGCCTATGACCTGGGCGCCGAAGCCGTGGACGCGGCCGTGGCGCAGCTTGAAAAGCACGGCATGGTTGCGCTGTCGGAGCACCGGGATATCGATGCGGCCAAGGCGCGCGAAATCCTGGGGCTGGCGATCTGAACCAGGGGCTCAGCGCAGTTTCTCTACCGCCCGCGCGATGCGTGTCAGCGCCTCTTGCAGCACTTGTGCGGACGTGGCGATCGACAGGCGGAAATAGGGCGACAGACCGTAGGCGCTGCCGGCCACCACCGCGACGCCTTCGCTGTCGAGCAGGTGCAGCACCAGGTCCATGTCGTCGGCCAGTACCTTGCCTTGGGGCGTGCGCTTGCCGATCAGGCCTGCGCAGTGGACGAACAGGTAGAACGCGCCATCGGGCGCGCGGCAGCCCAGCCCCGGGATCTGTCGCAGGCCCGCGAGCATGAGGTCGCGCCTTTGGCGGTAGATGGCCGCGCTTTCGCGCACGAAGGACTGGTCGCCGCGCAAGGCCGCGACGGCCGCCGCCTGGCTCACCGAGCACGCATTGCCGCTGGTCTGCGACTGCAGCGTTTCCATGGCCTGAATCAGCGCCAGCGGCCCGGCGGCGTAGCCTATGCGCCAGCCCGTCATCGCATACGACTTGGAGACGCCATTGATCGCCAGCGTGCGCGCGCGCAGCTGTGGCGCGGCGGCGAGCAGGTGCACGCCGGGCGCGTCGGTGAACTGGATGTGTTCGTAGATGTCGTCGGTCATCACCATGACCTGGGGATGGCGCGCCAGCACCTGGGCCAGGGCGCGGTATTCCCCGGCGGTATAGCAGGCGCCCGTCGGGTTGCTCGGCGAGTTCAGCAGCAGCCAGCGGGTGCGGGGCGTGATCGCCGCTTCGAGCTGCTGCGCCGTGAGCTTGAAGCCCTGGTCCTCGGGGCAGGGCAGGACCACGGGCAGCGCGTCGCAGGCCAGCACCATGTCGGGGTAGGACACCCAGAACGGCGCCGGGATCAGCACTTCATCGCCCGGCCCCAGCGTGGCGGCGAAAGCGCAGTAGATCGCGCTCTTGGCGCCGTTGGTGACGATGATTTCGCGCGCGTCATAGGTCAGCGCGTTCTCGCGCAGCAGCTTTTCGGCGATGGCTTCGCGCAGCTGCGCGCTGCCGGCGATGGGCGTATAGCGGGTGGCGCCCGCGGCGATGGCCTGCAGCGCCGCCGCGCGGATATGCGCCGGCGTGTCGAAATCCGGCTCGCCCGCGACCAGGTTGACGATGGAGCGGCCGCTGCGCTGCAGGGCCTGGGCGCGGTCGGCGGCGCTGGTGCTCGGAGATGGTTTGATGCGCCGCAGGCGTGCGGCCAAGGTGATCGCGGTCATGGTGGGGTTCCAGCGAAGTGAGGGAAAAAAGCGATCAGGTGCGGGCGCTGGCGTGCAGGCCGCCGGCGCGCTGTTGCCTGAGATACCACTGCAGCCGCAGCGACAGGCCGGTGTTGGCGACGGCCAGCGCGGCCAGCAGCCACAGCGTGCTGCGCGCGCCCCACTGCGACAGGATGAAGCCGCAGACCAGCGGCGTCAGCGCCTGGCACACCAGCGACGACCGGGCCAGGCGGCCCATCACCAGCGCATACGCATGCGCGGGCACCAGCGCCAGCGGCAGCGTGCCGCGCACCAGCGCGCGCAGGCCGTTGCCCACGCCATAGCAGACGATGCCCAGCGCCGCGGCGGCGGGCGCCGCGGCGGCCGAAGCCGTGCTGATGAGCAGCATGCCCAGCGCGACGAAGGCCGCCGAGAACAGCGCCATCCAGATGGCATGCAGGTTCCTGAAGGCCAGGTTGAGCACGCGCACGCCCACCATGCTCGGGCCGATGAGGGCGCTGAGCGCAATCGCCGCGGTCATGCTGTGCCCCGTGCCTTGCAGCAGCAGGATGATCTGCAGGGAGACCGCCGTCATCAGAATGGCCGCGATGCAGAACACCAGCGACAGCAGCCGCATCAGCCTGGGGTCGACGTCGGCGAGCGCCTGGCGGTCGGTGCCGGGGCCGGGCGCAGTGGCCTGCGCGGGGGCGGCATCGGGCGGCAGCGCCAGCAGGTAAAGAGGCGTCATCACCACGGCCATGAAGGCCGCATAGACCAGGCAGGTGGTGCGCCAGCCCAGTGCGGGTTCTAGCCAGGCGAGCGCCGGCCAGGTGATGGTGGAGGCGAAGCCGCCGATCAGCGTCACCACATAGATGGCGCCGCGTGCCTGCTGGCCCCAGCGCGCGCCCAGCACGGCGAACAACGGGTCGTACAGGCCGCCGGCCATGCCCAGGCCGATCACCGCCCAGCCGGCCACGAACACGCTGTAGTGGGGCGCCAGCGCCAGAACCACCAGTCCCGCGGCCACCAGCCAGCTCGACAGCACCAGCATGTGCCGGCCCCGGCCCCGGGCGATGCGCCGGCTGGCCCAGGGGGACAGCAGCCCGGAGACCAGCGCGCCCACGGTCAAGGCGCCGTAGACCCCGGTCAGCGACCAGCCCGTGTCCACATGGATGGGTGCGGCCAGCACCGTCAGCAGAAAGAACGAGCCGCCCCAGATCACGATCTGCGCCACGCCCAGCAGGGCGCTGGACGCCATGGAGGGCGCGCCGGGGCTCATGCGCGCAGCTCCAGCTGCACCAGGGCCTGGCCGTATTGCACCCATTGTCCGGCGGCTGCGCACAGCGCCGTGACGGTGCCGGCCGCGGGCGCGGGCAGCGCCGTGAGAATGCCGCAGACTTCGATGAAGCCCAGCGCCTCGCCGGCCTGCACCTGGCGCCCGACCTGGGCGCCGAGCTGCGGCTGCAGCGGATGCAGGGGGTGGAATACGCCAAATCCGCTGGCGCAGACCGTGGTGGTGGTGGCGGGCGTGCGCGGCGCGGCAACGGCTGGCAGCACCACGCGCAGCGTGGCCTGCCCCAGCGTGCATTCGAGCCGCGTGATGGCGCTGCGCGGCATGCGCTGCAGCCACTGCGCGATGCGTTCAATCTGCATGGCGTGCTCCCGCGGTCTGGAGCCGGTCCAGCGAATTTTCGAGGTAATGGATGTCGGTGCCGCCCTGCCGGAAGCCTTCGTCGGCCAGCACGGCCTGCAGCAGCGGCGCGCCGTGGTCTATGCCTTGCAGCCGCATGGTCTGCAGCGCCTGCTGCATGCGTGCGATGGCCTGGTCGCGGGTGTCGCCATGCGCAATGACCTTGGCCACCAGCGAGTCGTACCAGGGCGGCACTTCGGCGCCGTCCACCAGATGCGTGTCGACGCGAATGCCGGCGCCGTGCGGCGCCTGCCATTGCGCCACGATGCCCGGCGAGGGGCGAAACGTCCAGGGGTGCTCGGCATTGATGCGGCATTCGATGGCGTGGCCCTGGGGCTGGATGTCCTGCTGGCGCAAGGCCAGTGGCAGCCCCTGGGCAATGTGCAACTGCTGGGCCACGATGTCTATGCCGGTCACGGCCTCGGTCACCGGATGCTCGACCTGCACGCGCGTGTTCATTTCGATGAAATAGAACTGGCCGTTCTCGAACAGGAATTCGAAGGTGCCCGCGCCCCGGTAGCCCATCTGCACGCAGGCCCGGGCGCAGCGCTCGCCTATCGCCGCGATCGCGGCGCGCGCTATGCCCGGCGCCGGCGACTCCTCCAGCACTTTCTGGTGGCGCCGCTGCATGGAGCAGTCGCGCTCGCCAAGCCAGACCGCGTGGCCCTGGCCGTCGGCCAGCACCTGGATTTCGACATGGCGCGGATGGATCAGGAACTTCTCCATATAGACCGCGGCGCTGCCGAAGGCGCGCGCGGCTTCCTCGCGCGTGAGCCGCAACGCGGCCGGCAGCTCGCCCGGCGCATGCACGACGCGCATGCCGCGCCCGCCGCCGCCCGCGGCTGCCTTGATGATGACCGGGTAGCCTATCTCCTGCGCCTGGGCCTGCACGCGCGCCAGATCCTGCGGCAGCTCCCCTTGGGACCCCGGCACGCAGGGCACGCCGGCCTGGAGCATCGCGGCCTTGGCCGCGATCTTGTCGCCCATGCGCCGAATGGTCTCGCCGCGCGGGCCGACGAACACCAGGCCCGCTGCTTCCACGGCATCGGCGAACTGCGCGTTCTCCGACAGAAAGCCGTAGCCCGGGTGCACCGCGCCCGCGCCCGTGGCCTGGGCCGCGAGCAGGATTTCCGCCTGATTCAGATAGCTTTGCGTCGCGGGGGCCGGGCCTATGCAGACGCTCTCGTCGGCCATGCGCACGTGCAGCTGACCGGCGTCGGCCAGCGAATGGATGGCCACGGTCTTCAATCCCGCGGCCTGGCAGGCGCGGATGACGCGCACCGCGATCTCGCCGCGGTTGGCAATGAGCAGCTTGTCAAACATGGGCGCTCTCCAGCGCTTCGATCACGAGCAGCGCGGCGCCGGCCTGCACGGCCTGGCCGTTGGCGATCGCGAACGAAATGATCCGGCCCGCGTGCTCGGCTTCGACTTCGTTGAGCATCTTCATGGTTTCGATCAGGCCCAGCACCTGACCTTGCTCGACGATGGCGCCGACCTGCGCGAACGGCGCAGCGTCAGGCGCGCTGGCGCGGTAGAAATTGCCGCTCAGCGGGGCCGCCATTGCATGCCGGGCCGGGCCCGCCTGCGGCGGCGTTTCCTGCGCGGCGGGTGTGGAGGGCGCGGGCAGGGCCGGCGTCACGGGCCGCGCATCGCTGCCAGCGCGTGTGAGCCGCAGGCTGCCCTCGGGGCCGAGGTATTCCATCTCCAGTGCGCCCGACTGCTCGAACAGGTCGAAAAGGCGTTCCACGAAAGGGTGTTCCATGGCGCGCTCCTCAGGCAAAGGCCTGGACCGCGACACCCGCTTCTTCGAGCAGGGCGCGCACCCGCGCGGCCATCTCGATGGCACCGGGCGTGTCGCTGTGCACGCAGATCGAGTCTATGGGCGTGGGCACGGTCTTGCCTTCGCAGGTTTCCACGCCGCCGGCGGCGAGCATGCGCAGGATGCGGTCCGCGGCCTGCTGCGGGTCCTTGAGCAGCGCGCCGGGCAGGCTGCGGGCGATCAGGAAGCCGGTCTCGTCATAGCCGCGGTCGGCATAGATCTCGGCCTTGGAGACCAGGCCCATGTCGCGCGCCACGCGGTCCTGCTGGCCGTTGGCGATCGACAGCAGGACCAGTGACGGGTCCACGGCCTTGACGGCGCGGCACACGGCCGTCGCCACGGCTTCGCTGTGATAGGTCTGGTGGCCCATCGCGCCATGGCACTTGACGTACTTGATCGGGTTGCCGGCATAGGTCGACAAGGCCATGGCCGCGCCGACCTGGTAGGCCACGAGGCGCTCGATCTGCCCGGGAGTGAACGCCATGTCACGCCGCCCGAACCCCCAGAGGTCGGGGTAGCCGGGATGCGCGCCCACGCAGACGTTCTGCGCCTTGGCATCGGCAAAGGTGCGGGCCATGATTTCGGGATCGCCCGCGTGAAAGCCGCAGGCAATGTTGGCGGAGGTGACGATCTTCAGGATGGCCTGGTCGTCACCCATGCGGTAGGCGCCGAAACCTTCTCCCATGTCTGAATTCAAGTCGACGGTTCTGCTCATGTGGAGGTCCTTTTTGCTGGCGGTGGGGTGAAGTGCTGCCTGCCTGCCGCGCGCGCGGGCCGGCGGCAGGCGTGGGAAATTGGGAAATGGGGAAATGCGTTCAGTGCACGCGGGTCGCGACCAGCGGCAGGTTCGCGGCCATGGCCCGCCAGGCCGCATGCTGGGCGCGCAATGCGCCGACGGCTTCGGTCACATCGACGCGTTCGAAGCGCAGCGCGCAGCCGGCCGGCACCTGGCCCAGGCGCCAGTGGTCGGCCTCGATGACCGTCGCGATCTTGGGGTAGCCGCCGCAGGTATTGGCTTCGGCGAGCTGGATGATGGGCTGGCCCGCGGGCGGCACCTGCACCGTGCCCGGCACCAGGCCGTGGGACAGCAGCTCGCGGCGGCGCTCCATCTGCAGCGCCTGCGCGCCCTGCAGCCGGTAGCCCTGGCGGTTCGAGTCCGGCGTGACCTGCCAGGGCGTGCCCTCGAAATGCTGGCGCGAGGCCGCGCTGAATTCCTCGTACTCGGCGGCCGGCAGCACGCGCACGCTGACGCAGCCCTGGGCAATCTGCGCGAGCAGCGCGGGCACCTCGCGCGGCACGCAGCCCAGGCCCGCGCCGCGTTGCGCGGCGGCGCCGGCTTCGCCCAGCGGCAGGACGTCCAGGCGCTTGAGTCCGCGCCCACCCAGGCCGCCCAGGCCGGCCTTGAGGTCGGTGCTGCGCGAGCCCAGCACGGGCGGCACGTCCACGCCGCCGGCCACGCCGAGATAGACGCGCATGCCGCGCGCGGGGCGCTGGATCGTCAGTGTCTGGCCGGCCCGGGCGCGGCAGCTCCACCAGGGCGCGATCAGCTGGCCGTCGAGTTCGATGCGCGCATCGGCGCCCGTGCAGGCAAAGACGCTGTCGCGCTCGAAGCGCACGCGAAAAGGGAAGATCGCCAGTTCGATGCCGGCGGCGTCGGGCGCATTTCCCACCAGGCTGTTGGCGTAGCGCAGCGCCAGCGGGTCCATGGCCCCGCTGGCGCACACGCCCAGGTGCAGCTGGCCGCTGCGGCCCGCGTCCTGCACCAGATTCATCGCGCCCGAAGTCAGGACCTGCATCATGCGATCACCTCCCGGGCCACGAAGCGCACGGTGTCGCCGGGCTCGAACAGGCAGGGCGCGGCGCGCGTGGCGTCGAACACCGCCGCCGAAGTCACTCCCAGGATATGCCAGCCCGAAGGCGCGGCTTCGGGCATGACGCCGGCCTGCACGCCGCCTATGACCACCGAGCCGCGGGGAATGCGCAGCCGCGGCACCGAGCGGCGCGGCGCATGCAGGCGCTCGGGCAGGCCCGACAGGTAGCTGAAGCCTGGCGTGGAGCCTATGCACATCACCTGGAACTGCGCGCTGCTGTGCAGCGCGACGTAGTCGTGCACTCCCAGGCCTGCGCGCTGGGCCTGCTCCTGCAGGTCGATGCCGCCGTCGCCGCCGTAGATGACAGGAATGTCCACGACCCGCGGCGCGGATGCGGCGGCCGTGGCCTGCTCCCACTGCGCGAGCACCCAGTCGCGCACGGCGTGGGGAGCGAGCTGCAGGGGGTCGAACAGCACCAGGATGTTGTTCACGCCCGGCACGATCTCGCGGATGCCGTCGAGATGCGCCGGTCCGCGCAAGGCCTTGGCCAGCGCCCAGATGCGCTGCTGTATGCCCACGTCGATCCGGGCATCGCCGCAATCGAGATAGATGCCGCCGGCGCCGGCGAAATGGATGCGCGGTGCGCCGCTGCGTGGCGCGCTGGCTGCGTGTTCTGCCGCTTGGACTGTCGTCATTTTGGGTCTTCCTGGATGCCGTTGCAGCGACATTTCCTGCCGCGATGAAGTGATCATCCAAACTTCACCGCGCTGCGGCAAACGACTTTTTTTCGACGAAAAAAGCCAATTTTTCTTCAGGCGCGCAGGCCGCGGGCGCGTGCCCATTGGTAACGCCAACGGGCAAGGGGCACGGATTTTGCAAGTCTGCCGGCGTGAACACCCGCTTTCTCGAAACCCTCATCGTCCTGGCCCGCGTGGGCAGCTTCCGCGAGGCCGCCGAGGCCATGCACGTCACGCAGACGGCCGTGTCGCAGCGCATCGCCAATCTCGAGGACGACCTGGGAATCGAGCTGATAGACCGCAGCGCGCGCCAGCTCAAGCTCACGCCCCATGGGCAGGAAGTGGTCGAGCAGTCGCGCAAGATCGTGGCGCTGACCAAGGGCCTGCACCAGCTGTCGCAGCGTGACGCGCCCGTGGCCGGCCCGGTGCGCATAGGCGCCGTGGAAACCGTGGTCAAGACCTGGCTGTCGCCGCTGATCAAGGAGATCTCGACGGCCTGCCCGTTGATCGATCTCGAGATCTCGGTGGATACCTCGCGCAATCTGCAGGAGATGTTCATGCGCCGGCACATCGATGTCATGTTCCAGGACATGCACTTCCTGCCCGCGACCGAGTCGACGGGATACCTGGTGCGCCAGATTTGCGCCTATCCGGTGCACTGGATTTCACGCCCCGACCTGTGCAGCGGCCTGCCGCCAGCGCATGCGTTGAAGGAAATCATCTCCCACCGGATACTGACTTTTTCCCGCTTCTCGCTGCCCCATGCCAACTTGCAGACCTTTCTGATGGACCACGCGCTGGAAAACGCGCGCATCACCAACCTGCCGTCGGTCGAATCCATCCTGCAACTGCTGCACGATGGCTACGGCGTGGCCGCCATCCCGCCGATGTTCGTCATCGCCTCCTTGCAGCAGGGCGGGCTGACGCTGTGGGACTGCCCCGCGCCCCAGCCCATCACCATGCTGGGCGTTGCGCGCCGCGGCGCGTCCGCCGGCGTGCTCGAAGTACTGCGGCGCGCGCTGGGCGTGGCGCACGCCACGGCCGAGCGGGTGCAGCAAGATGCGGGCCGGCCGTGGATGCGCTCGCTGGGGGAATGAACCTGGCCCCCACGCTTGCTCGCTGCGCGTAGCTGCGCCTGGGAGGGCAAAGCCCCCATCGCGTTTTTCCTTGGGGCGGCCCGGCGATGAAAAAAGCCCCCGGGCCGGGGCCAGGGGGCGGGGAGCGGTGAGGCTTGGCGCGGCTATTTCATCGCATTTGGCAGCCACAGCACGATGTCGGGGAACACCGTCACGACGGCCGTCGCGGCGACCAGGATCAGGAAGAAGGGGAAGGACTTCTTGATCAGGAACCACAGGCTGTGCTTGGTGATGTTCTGGATCACGAACAGGTTGAAGCCCACGGGCGGCGTGATCTGCGCCATCTCCACGATCAGGATCAGGTAGATGCCGAACCAGATCGGGTCTATGCCTGCGGCCAGCACCGCCGGCATCAGCACCGAGGTGGTCAGCACCACGATGGAAATGCCTTCGAGAAACGCGCCCAGGATGATGAAGAAGATCGACAGCACCAGGATCAGCCCGTACTGGCTCAGGCCCAGCGAGGAAATCCAGGTGGCGAGATTGGACGGCAGCCCCGAGAAGCTCATGGCCGCGGTCAGGCAGCCCGCGCCGACCATGATGAAGGCGATCATGCAGGTGGTGCGCACCGCGCCCATCAGGCTGTCGGTAAAGCTCGCCCGCGTGAGCGAGCCGCTCAGGCCGGCAATGCCCAGGGCGCCGGCGACGCCGATCACCGCCGCCTCGGTGGCCGTGGCCACGCCGGTGTAGATCGTGCCTATCACCAGCGCGATCAGCGCCAGCACGGGCAGCAGCAGGCGCAGGCGATAGACCATCTCGCGCAGCGGCATGGGCGGATCCGCTGGCGGCACCTTGCCGGGGTTGCGCCAGGACCAGTAGGCGATATAGCCCGAGAACATCACCATCAGCATGATCCCCGGGACGATGCCGGCGATGAACAGCTTGACCACGGAGGCCTGCGCCGCGACACCGTAGACGATCATCACGATGGACGGCGGTATCAGCAGCCCCAGCGTGCCCGCGCCCGCGAGCGAGCCCACGGCCAGGCCTTCGTCGTAGCCGCGCTTCTTGAGCTCGGGCAGCGAGATCTTGCCTATGGTCGCGGCCGTCGCGGCCGAAGACCCGCTCACGGCCGCGAAGATGCCGCAGCCGACCACATTGACGTGCACCAGGCGCCCGGGCAGCATGCGCATCCACGGGCCCAGGCCGGCGAACATGTCCTGCGACAGCCGGGTGCGAAACAGGATCTCGCCCATCCAGATGAACATCGGCAACGCGACCAGCCCCCAGTTGGCGGCCGAATCCCAGGCCTTGGTGGGCAGCACGATGTCGGCCGGCACGTCGGTGAAGAAGATCACGCTGAGCACGCCGCAGGCCAGCAGGCCCAGCGATACCCACAGGCCCGCGGCCAGCATCAGCAGCAGCAGCGCGACCACGAAAACCGCTTGCAGTACGTCACCCATGGCCTTCCTCCGTCCAGTAGTTGCCGCGCACGGCGCACACCAGGCGCCCGAGCAGCATCACGAACATGCCCCACATGCCGATGGGCATCGACAGCTGCGGGATCCACATTGGCAGGATCACCATGCCCTGCGACAGCTCGTTGCCGACGAAGGACTCATGCACGAAGAGCGTGCAATGCTTTGCGGCCCAGCCCACGAGCACCAGCGCGGCGACGGTGGACAGCACCTCGCAGGCCTGCCTGGCCCGGGCAGGCAGTACCTGCAGCAGCAGCGTGACGCGGATGTGCGCGCCCTGGCGCAAGGTATAGGGCAGCGCCAGGAACACGGTGGCGGCCATGGACCAGGCCGCGAAATCGTCGGCCCCGGGAATCTGCGTGCCGATCAGGCGGGCCACCACCTGGGCCGCGACCAGCGCCGCAGTGCACAGCAGGGAAATGCCGCCGAGCGCACCCGACAGCCAGGCAACGGCATCGAGCGTGCGGTCCATCCACTGCATGGCGTTCAGCCTGGGCGCGGCGCCGTGTGCGGCGTCCGTGTCACGGATGGTTGCGGTAGGCATTGAGCACCTCCAGCGCCTGCGGGTCGGCCTTCTTGGCCCATTCGTCGGCCAATGTCTTGGCGACGGACTTCATCTGTTCGGCCAGCCTGGGCGGCATGGGCATGACCTTGATGCCCTTGGCGGTCAGCGTGTCCATGTATTTCTGGTCCGCGGCCTTGGCCAGCACCCAGCCGCGTTCCTCGGCCTTGGCGGCCGCCTCCATCAGGCCCTTGCGCTGCGGCTCGGTCAAGGCATTGAAGGCGCGCTTGTTCATGTAGGCCACATGGAAGGGGGCGGCCGCCTGCAGGTTGTAGAAGTACTGCGTGTAGTCCCAGGCACTGGTGTCCACCCCGGTGGCCGAGGAGGTCATCATCATGTCGATCATGTTGGTCGAGAAGGCCTGCGGCACTTCGGCGATCTGCACCGTGGTCGGCACGGCGCCCATGAGCGTGGCCATGCGCGAGGCCGAGGCATTGACGGCGCGCAGCTTCATGCCCTTGAAGTCATCGAGAGATTCCACGGGCTTCTTGGTGTAGATGCCCTGCGTGGGCCAGGGGCTGCCGTACAGCAGGATGAGATTGCTTTTCTCCAGGCGCTGCGCGATCAGCGGGCGCGCGGTCTGCCAGAGCAGGAGGGTCTTGTCGAAGGACGGCGCGAGAAACGGAATGTTGTCGATCTCGAAGATCGGGTCGTCGTTGCCCATGGCCGCGAGCAGCACGTCGGCCACGGGCACCAGGCCTTGCTGTACGCCGCGCTTGACTTCCGGGCGCTTGAGCAAGAGCGAGTTGGGCTGCACTTTCAGCTCCAGCGCTCCGGCGGTCGCCGTCTTGACGTCCTGGGCGAAGCTGCGTGCATTTTCCGTGTGGTAGTTGGTGTCGGGCTGCTCGGCCGACATGGTCAGCGTGACGGCGTGGGCGAGCCCCGTACACAGGGCCACTGCTGCGATGGCCGAAACGACGGCGGTGCGAAGGGGTTGCATCGTGACTTTTCCTCAAAGAAGTGTCTGAACCATTGGCCTGGCGCGGGGAGCGCAGGCCGGGCTTGGAAAGCCGTGCAATCACTGTGCATCAGCTGCCAAAATGGTGTCAAAGCAGTTTTTTTTGTCAAAGTCCGCAATTTTTCTTGAGCGCTCCAGAGGGGGGCGCGCCGCCCTTTTAGGGTGCTTCGCCGTCCCGTGGGCAGGCAAGAAAACCGCCGGTTGCACCAGGGGCGTGCGGCCCGGGGCACTTGCGCCGTCTACGCCGCCTGCACCTGCACCGTGCAGTCGTAGAAGCTCGGCGCGCGGCCGATGTCGGTCAGGTGCTGGTGGGTCAGCTCGTTGACGTTGGTGCCGTTGGCGCCGTCCTTGCGCCACCAGATGCCCAGGCCCACGACCAGGCCTTCGCGCGCGCGGCCGTTGACGCTCGCGTGGCACAGGTGTTCGCCGCGCGCGTTGAACACGCGCACCAGCGCGCCGTCCCGGATGCCGCGCGTGGCCGCGTCCTGCGGGTGCATCTCGAGCAGAGGCCGGCCTTCGGCGTTGCGCAGCTTCTGCACGTTGACGAAGGTGCTGTTGAGGAAGTTGCGCGCCGGCGGCGAGATCATCGCCAGCGGATAGGGGCCCTGCGGGTCGGGCTGTTCGTGGTTGGGCAGGTAGTCGGGCAGCGGGTTGATGCCCAGGGCTTCGAGGCTGGCGCTGAGAAATTCGCACTTGCCCGAAGGCGTGGCGAAGCCGCCGTCGGCAAATGGCGCGTCGGGCACGGGCAGGTGGGCGAAGCCGGTCTCCAGGAGCTGGTCGAAATCGACCTGCGAGGATTCGATGGCCTGGCGGCACAGCGCCTCGTCGCCGTCTGCAAAGCAGGGCGCCGCGAACGCCGGGTCCAGCGCGGCCATGCGCGCGGCGAGGTCGCGGAAGATCTGCGCATTGCTCCTGGCCTCGCCCACGGGCGCGATCGCGGGGCGGTTGAGCAGCACGTCGGTGTGGCCGTAGCTGCCGTGGATGTCCCAGTGCTCGAGCTGGGTCGTGGCCGGCAGCACGTAGTCTGCGTGGTCGGCGGTGTCCGTGAGGAAATGCTCGATGACCACCGTGAACAGGTCGTCGCGCGCAAAGCCCTGCGCCACCTTGGCCGATTCGGGCGCCACGGCCACGGGGTTGCTGTTGTAGACCACGACGGCCTCGATGCGCGCACCGAAGGCGCCGCCGCCGGGCTCGAGCAGCGCATTGCCTATGGTGCTCATGTTCACGGTGCGCGGGCGGCGCGCGCCCAGCAGCTGGGGCAGCTGCAGCGCGGCGCGGCGCGCGGGCAGCGCGGCCGACGACGACAGCAGCAGGCCGCCCGCGCGGTGGCGCCAGGCGCCGGTGAGCGCGGGCAGGCAGGCGATGGCGCGCACCGCGTTGCCGCCGCCGCGCGCGCGCTGCACGCCGTAGTTCAGGCGTATCGCCGCGCGCTCGGTCGTGCCGTAGGCGCGCGCGAGTTCGAGGATCTGCTCCACGGGCAGGCCGCAGACTTCGGCCGCGCGTTCGGGCGGCCATTCGAGCGCGCGCTCGCGCAGCGCGTCCCAGCCCAGCGTGTGGCGCGCGAGGTAGTCGTGGTCCAGCCAGTCGTTGCGGATCAGCGCGTGCATCAGCGCCAGCGCCAGCGCGGCGTCGGTGCCGGGGCGCAGCTGCAGATGTTCATGGCATTTGTCGGCGGTCTCGGTCTTGCGTGGGTCTATGCAGACCAGGCGCGCGCCGGCGCGCTTGGCGGCCTGGGCGTAGCGCCAGAAATGCAGGTTGCTGCCTATGCTGTTGCTGCCCCAGATGATGATCAGCTGGCTTTCGGCGAAGAACTGCACGCGCATGCCCACCTTGCCGCCGTAGGTGTGCACCAGCGCTTCGCCACCGGCGCTCGAGCAGATGGTGCGGTCGAGCAGCGAGGCGCCCAGCTGGTGGAAAAAGCGCCGGTCCATGCTCTCGCCCTGCACCAGCCCCATGGTGCCCGCATAGCTGTAGGGCAGGACAGCTTCGGGCGCGCGCTGCGCGATGGCGTGCAATCGCTGCGCGATGTCGGTCAGCGCCTCGTCCCAGGACACGGGCGTGAACTGGCCGCTGCCCTTGGGGCCGGAGCGCCTGAGCGGCGTCAGCACGCGCTCGGCGTGGTAGGTGCGTTCGGGGTATTTGCTGACCTTGGCGCAGAGCACGCCGTCGGTCTGCGGGTGTGCGGGATTGCCCTGGACCTTTGTTGCCACGCCGTCGACCACCGTGGTCAGCAGCGCGCAGGTGTCGGGGCAGTCGTGCGGGCAGGCGCCGCGCACGACGGTGGCTGCGCCGGGCGCGGGGGACAGGCTGTCGGAAGAGGACATGGCGTTCGTGGGGCTGAAAGTCTGGCGGTGCGCCGCAGGTGCGCGGCGCCCTGCGCCATTGTCTCGCAGCCGGCCCGGCTGCGCGCGCAACCACTGTCCATGCCGGGGTTGTCGCTTGGGATACCGGCTTGCGGCCACAATGGACGGCAGGAGGTTTCTGTCCATGTCGCTGATTGAAGAGATTGTTGCGCAGGCCGATGAGCTGGCTGCCCTGCGCCGAGACATCCATGCCCACCCCGAGCTGTGCTTCGAAGAGGTGCGCACGGCCGATGTGATCGCCGCCAAGCTGACCGAATGGGGCATTGCCGTGCGCCGCGGCCTGGGCAAGACCGGGGTGGTCGGCATCGTGCACGGGCGCGACGCCGGCGCGAGCGGCCGGGCCCTGGGCCTGCGCGCCGACATGGACGCGCTGCCCATGCAGGAAGGCAATACCTTTGCGCATGCAAGCCGCCATGCGGGCAGGATGCATGGCTGCGGCCACGACGGCCATGTCGCGATGCTGCTGGCCGCGGCCCGGCACCTGGCGCGCCACCGCGATTTCGACGGCACGATCTACCTGATCTTCCAGCCGGCCGAGGAAGGCGGCGGCGGCGCGCGCGCGATGATACGCGACGGCCTGTTCACGCGCTTTCCGATGCAGGCCGTGTTTGGCATGCACAACTGGCCCGGCATGGCCGAAGGCCGGATGGCCGTGAGCCCGGGGCCGGTCATGGCGTCGAGCAACGAGTTCAAGATCACGGTGCGCGGCAAGGGCGGCCATGCGGCCATGCCGCACCTGGTGCTGGACCCCGTGCCCGTGGCGGCGCAAATCATCATGGGCTTGCAGACCATCGTCAGCCGCAACCTCAAGCCAGTGGATGCGGGCGTGATTTCCGTGACCATGGTGCATGGCGGCGAGGCCAGCAACGTCGTGCCCGACACCGTGGAACTCGAAGGCACGGTGCGCACGTTCTCGGTCGCGGTGCTCGACATGATAGAGCAGCGCATGCAGCAGGTGATCGACGGCATCTGCGCCAGCCATGGCGTGCAGCATGCGTTCGTGTTCGAGCGCAATTACCCGCCGACCATCAACGCCGCGCCCGAGGCCGCGCTCGCGCGCAAGGTGATGGAGCGCGTGGTGGGCGCGGCCCAGGTGCTGGACCAGGAGCCGACCATGGGCGCCGAAGACTTCGCCTACATGCTCGAAGAGAAGCCCGGAGCGTACTGCTTCATCGCCAATGGCGAAGGCGACCACCGCGCGATCGGCCATGGCGGCGGGCCCTGCATGCTGCACAACCCGAGCTATGACTTCAACGACCGGCTGATTCCGCTGGGCGCGACGTTCTGGGTCGAGCTGGCCAAGGAATGGCTGGCGCATCCGACGCGCAACTGAGCCGCGTCACGCGTGCGCGCGGCATCCGGGGCGATTCAGCGGGAGCGCACAAAGCTGTGCCAGATTCCCACGGCCGTGACAATGCCCAGGCAGATGCCCGACAGCAGGTCGCCAAAACCGCCGTCGCTGAACAGTGCGCAGACCAGGCCGATGCCGGTCAGCACGCCCAACGCAATCGGCCAGCCCCAGAGGGCAAGAAAGCGGTTCTTCGCACGCGTCGCGGTCATGGTGTGGCCTCTTGAGGGGAAGTTGTCATGGCAGCGGGCTTGGCGGCGGTGCGGCCTTTCCTGAGCCACAGGTAGAGCCCAGTGCCCAGCACGAAGATGCTGGCGATGTCCAGCAGTGCCCAGAGGATCTGCATCGCCCGCCCGCCATAGTCGCCAAAGTGCAGCGGCTGGGACACCAGCAAGGCCGTGAGGTACCAGGGAATCTGCGGCGCCGCGGTGACCGCCGAGGTCTTGGCATCGACCAGCACGGGGTGCAGCAGGCGCGATGTCAGCGGCTCGTTGCCGCGCAGGAACACGGTGTTGTGGTGCGGGCTGGAATAGCTGGTGCCGGGAAAGGCAATGAAGGACAGCTTGGAGCCGGGCACTTGCTGCATCGCCGCGTCCAGCGACTGCTGCACGGGCGCGCGCTCGGCCAGGGCCACGGTGGGCTGGCCCTGGTAGGGGGCCAGCACGCTGCTGAGCTGGTCATGCTGCCAGTACTTGATCACCAGGTCGGCCCAGGTATTGATCATGCCCGTGGCGCCGACGACAAACAGCCAGACCAGGGTCACGATGCCCAGCAGATTGTGCAGGTCCAGCCATTTCACGCGCGCCGTGCGGTCGCGGCGCACGGTGCCGAAATCGAGCTTGCGCATGAAGGGCGCGTAGAGCACCACGCCGCTGACGATGGCGACCAGCAGCAGCAAACCCATGAAGCCCAGGAACAGCTTGCCCGGCAGGCCGGCAAACAGGTCCACGTGCAGCTTGAACATGACCCACATGAAGCCTTCATCGAAGCGCAGCTGCGGGGCCAGCAGTTCGGTGGTGCGCGCATCGACGATCACCGTGCGGAAGTCGTCGGTGTTCGCGGGCGTATGCGTCATGGTGACGTACCAGATGTCGTCGGTCTCGTCGGACTTGGAGACGAACTGCACGATGCGATCCGGATGCTGGGCGCGCGCCAGGTCCAGCACCTTGTCCAGGCTCGCATGCGGCGTGTCCTTGGGCATGGCCGGGGCTTCGACTTCGGTGCCCAGCAGATGGCCGATCTCATGGTGAAAGATCAGCGGCAGGCCGGTCAGGCACAGCAGCAGCATGAATACGGTGCAGACCAGACTGCTCCATTTGTGCACCCAGGCCCAGATCTTGATGGTGTGGCTTTGCATTGGCTTCGTTGCTTTGGATGAAAAGTCAAAGGCACCGCCCAGGCGTCTTGGCCCTGGCGGTGCCCTGCGGACTCAGAGTGGCTAACACGACCCAGCAAATCGAAGATTTGCGGTTGTTACTAGGCGCGGAGCCGCAGGCAGTGCGAGTAGCACGACAAGGCGACGCAACGACGTAGCAAGGGTTGTGTTAGCCACACTTAGGCGATCAGAAGTCGATCTGGGCCGATAGCACCAGCGTGCGCGGCGCGCCCACGGTCACATAGCTGGGGTTGGTGCTGGTCACCCAGTACGCCTTGTTGGCCGCGTTTTCCAGGCTGGCGCGCAGAACCACGGGCTGGTTGCCGGCCTTGGTGGTGTAGCGCGCGCCGAGGTCAACGCGGCTCCAGCCGGGCATGCGCAGTTGGTTGGCCGCGTCAAAGTACATCGACGAGGTGCTGATCACGCGGCCGTTGAGGCTCAGGCCGGGCACCCAGGGGGTCTCCCAGTCGAGGCCGACGTTGAAGGTGCGCGCGGGCACGCCGTTGGCATCGTTGCCCTGATTGACGCCGCCGTCGGTGCGCGTCAGCTTGGCGTCGAGGAAGGCCGCGCTGGCCATCAGACGCAGGCCGCGTTGCACTTCGCCATAGGCCGTCAGTTCCAGGCCGCGGTTGCGCTGTTCGCCGCCAAAGCTGAACACGTTGCCTTCGGTGGTGGTCGAGGGCTGGGTGATCTGGAACAGCGCGGCTTGCGTCATCAGCATGCCCCAGTCCTTTTTCACGCCGACTTCGATCTGCCTGGTCTTCCGCGGTGCGAACACCTGGCCGGCGTTGGCATAGGTCGGGCCGGCGGTCGAGCCGGCCTTCAGGCCCGCGGTGTAGTTGGTGTAGATCGAGGTGTCGCGCGAAGCCTTGAGCACCAGGCCGGCCAGGGGCGTCACCGCGCTGGCCTTGTAGGGGGTCGAACCGTTGACGCTCTTCTGGTTGATGCTCTGGTCACGCAGGCCCAGCGTCAGCAGCACGCGGTTGCCGGCAAAGGCCATGGTGTCGGCAATCGCCACGCTCTGCTGCTCCAGCTCGGCCGTCTTGCTGGCCGGGCCGCGCGGCGTCTCGAGGACCGGCAGCGGCGACGGGTTGTAGAGGCTGGACGGGGTGGACGTCGCGCTGGCGGCGTAGAAGTAGCCGGTCTCGCGCGCCATGTGGTTGGCGGACAGCACCAGCGTATGGGCTACGCTGCCGGTCGTGAAGCGCGTGCGCAGGCCTGCATCGGCCGACAGGGTCTTGTTGTACTCGTCGTAGTAGCCGTTGGAGACAGTGAAGTTGCCCTGCGCATCAGGCTCGGTGCCCCAGGCGCCGGGGAAATGCTGGAAGGACTTGGTGTTGCTGTAGCCGATGCCGCCATAGACCGTGGTGGCGTCGTTCAGGTCGTATTCGAGGCGCGACATCACGGTCTTGGCCCGGTCGGTCAGCTGCGTGCCCGGGTAGAAGTTCAGGCGCGCGTGCGGCACGGCGGGCACGCTGGTGGTGCCGCTGCGAAAGCCGATCTGCGGGCGCACTTCGTTGGTCTTGCCTTCGGTGGCCAGCGCATCCAACGACCAGCGCAGCTTGTCGCCGGCGTAATCCAGACCCAGCGAGCCCAGGCCCAGGCGCTGGCGGCCGCCGTCGATGTTGCCCTCGCCATTGCGCCACACGCCGTTGGCGCGCACGCCCCACTGGTTGTCGCTGCCGAAGCGCCGGCCCACATCGAGGTGGGTGCCCACCTGGCCCTGGCCCATGTAGGTGCCCGTGACGCGCGTCAGCGGCTCGTCGCCGGCACGCTTGGTCACCAGGTTGATGTTGCCGCCGACGCTGCCGCTGGGGCCCACGCCGTTGGTCAGCGAGCCCGGACCCTTGAGCACTTCGACGCGTTCGATCACCTCCAATGGCACGCGCGTGGCGGGCACGAGGCCGTAGAGGCCGTTGAACGAGACGTCACGCATGCCGAGGCTGAAGCCGCGGATCTGGAAGTCTTCGCCGAAGCCGCCGCGCGCCTGCAGCGTGCGCACCGAAGCGTCGCTCATCACCACGTCGGAGATGTTCAGCGCCTGCTGGTTCTCGATATAGGCCGAGGTGTAGTTGGTGGTGCTGAACGGCACGTTCATCAGGTCGGTGCGGCCCAGGATGCCCAGGTCGCCGCCGCGCGCCAGCTGGCCGCCCGAATAGTTCTTTTGCAGGCCGCCAATGGCCGCGGCCTGGTCGCTGACAACCACTTCCTGCAGCGCCTTGTCGGTGGTCTGGGCGCCAGCGCCCAGGGAGGCCATGGCCAGGCCGGTGCCCAGGCATTGCGCCATCAGGCGCACGAGAGGCTTGGCGGCAAAGCGCCGGGAATCGGAGTAAGAACGATTTTTCATCACATTCACGTCACAGGTTATGGAAAAGAAAAACGGGGCGGCAGGTCTGCCGGGTGTCAGAAGTTCGCGCGCAGCGTCAGCGTGAGGTTGCGCGGGTCGCCGTAGTAGTTGTTGAAGTAGCTGCTGTTGGGCGAGAACTTGGCGTAATGGACCTTGTCGAACAGGTTGTTGACGTTGAGCTGCAGCGCGTAGGTGGAATCGATGCGCCAGGCCAGCAGCGCGTCAAAAAGCGCATAACCACCCTGGCGGGTGGTCACATCGCCTACGCTGGCGTAGGTGCGGCTTTGCAGCCGTACCCCTGCGCCCAGGGTCCACCCCGGCCAGGGGCCGGCCAGCTGGTGGCTGGTGAACAGGCGCAAGGCGTGCCGGGGGTCTGCCGAGCGCAGGGGCTGGCCGACCAGGGCGGCCGTGGCGTCGCGCAGGGTGCGGGTGTGGGTCTGGGTGTAGCTGGCCATGAGCTGCCAGCCCGGCGCGGGCTCGCCCGACAGCTCGACTTCCCAGCCCCGGCTGCGGCTCTTGCCGCCGGCCAGATAGCAGTGGCCGGCGAGGTAGTGGGGCAGGCAGGGCATGGGCGAGGCGGTGTCTTCCATGGCACCGCCCAGGTACTGGATGTGGAAGGCCGACAGCGTGCCCTGCAGCCGGCCATCGAGGAAATCGCCCTTGAATCCGGCTTCCAGATCCTGGCCGCGTATGTGCGCCAGCAGGCTGCCGTCGGTCTGCTTCTTGTTCTGGGAGCTGAAGATCTTGCTGTAGCTGGCGTAGGCGCTGATGTGGTCCGACAGTTCATGGATCAGGCCGGCGTAAGGCGTCAGCTCGCGGCGCACGCCGTAGCTGCTGCCCGGGGTCGCGGGCTCGTGGTAGTCCCACCAGCTCAGGCGCGCGCCGGCAACTGCCGTGAGGGAGTCGCTCAGCGACAGGCGCGCGCGCGCGAAGCCGCCATGCTGGTGCACATGCGAGGTGGGGGCGGAGTAGGCATTGCCATTGCCTTCGCGGTAGGCGGGCTCCGGGTAGCTGGTGTAGGGGTTCCAGCTGCGGATATCCACGCCGTAAAGCGGGCTCACCCCCCAGTAGCCTGACGTTCCGATGGCGCGCACACGTTGCAGGTCCACGCCCAGCGCGAGTTCATGTTTGCGGCCCAGCGCCTCGAACGGGCCCGTGGCCTGCAGGCTCAGTGCACTCTGGCTGCTGGCTTCGCCGTCGTAGATCGAGGTGTTGACGTCGGCGAGGTAGGGGTTCGTGTCGCTGGCACTGGAAAACGAGGTCTGCTTGAAGCCGTCGGAGCGAAAGTAGGTGCGCGCGGCTTGCGCCTTGAGCTTCCAGCCGTTGTCCAGGCCATGGTCCAGTTCGACGGACCATTGCCGGTTGCTGCGGTTCCAGGCATTCCAGGGCGTTCCCAGATAGGTGTTGCGCGGCAGATCGAGCTGGCTGCCGTCCAGCGCCGCGGGCAGCCCTCCCCAGGCGCCGGTGGCGCCCAGCGCCGTGTGCTGCACGCTGGTGGTGAGGCGCGTGCGCGGGCCCAGGTCTGCCTCGAGCACGGCATAGAGGCTTTGGCGATCCTCATGGCGCGCGGTCTGGAACGAGGCCTTGTCATCGCCCAGGGCCACCAGCCGCGCGCGCAGCGTGCCGGCGGCGTTGACCGGGCCCGACAGGTCGGTTTCCAGCCGCTGCCGGTTCCATGAACCCAGCGTCAGCGCCGCCGACCCCTGGAATTCCTGGGTGGGGCGCTTGCGCACCATGTTCACCACGGCGGACGGATTGCCCGCGCCGCGCAGCAGGCCCGAAGCACCGCGCAGTACTTCCACGCGGTCGAGCATGGCGGTGTCGGGCTGTATGAAGGTGGCGGCCGAAGTGACCTGGTTGATGCCCAGTCCATCGACCTGCAGCGAGTCGATCTGGTAGCCGCGGGCGTAGTAGTTGATGCGCTCGCTGTCGATGTAGTCCACGGTCACGCCGGTGGTGTTTTTCAGCACCGCGTGCAGGTCGGGCAGGGCCTGGTCGTCCAGCCACTGGCGTGTGAGCACGGTCACGGGCTGGGGAATTTCGCGTGCCAGCTGCTGCCCGATATTGCCGGTGACCGGGCCGGCGGCATAGCTGCCCGAGTTTTCGGTGGTGGCGCCGATCTCGGCCTTGGCGCTGACCGTGACGTTCTCCAGCAGGTTCCCGGCACTGCCGGTCTGGCCAGAATGGGGGCGCAAGGTATAGACGCCGCTGGACTCGCGCTGGGCCTGCAGGTCCGTGCCTTCGAGCAGCCGGGCGAAACCGTCTTTCACCGAGTAGCGGCCCTGAAGCCCCGGCGAGCGGCGCGGGCCGATCTGGGCGGCATCGAAAGACAGGGCTATGCCGGCCTGATTGGCGTATTGGGCAATGACATGGGCAAGAGGGCCGGCGGCAATCGAAAAGCTGAGCAACTGCGCCCGCGCCTCGCTGGCCGGCTGCGGCGCAGCGGCGACGGCGCCCGGCGCGGCCAGCAGCATCCACCCCGCCCATGCGGCCGCAGGCCAGGCACGCCAACGCAGCAGCCGCGCGGCGGCAAGGCGGTCGTCCCGGGGCAGTGGCGTGGATGGGCGTGGCATGGTGTCGGAGAAAAGTGGCGGTGTTTTCTCGTATGCCGGACAAGCCCTGCCCATCCTGCAAGTGCAGCTGCAGATTTTTTCCGATCAGGCGCTGATTTTCCCGGTGTTTTTTGCCTCAAACCCAGAAACTGTTTGTGCCAGATGCTATGGTTTTATTTTTTTGATCGGGCGCACAAGAGGCTCATGAAGCCGCATCCCGCGCCTCCACGCGCACCCAGTAGCGGGTGTGGCTGCGCAGCTGCAGGGGAAAGCGGCTGACCAGCGCGGCCAGCGCGCGGTCGGTGTCATCGACCGGGAAGGCGCCCGAGACTTTGAGCTGCGCCACTTCAGGCGCGCATCCCAGGTAGCCACGCCGGTAGCGCGACAGCGCGGCGATCAGATCGCCCAGCGCAATGTCCACCGCCACCAGGCCGCCCTCATGCCAGCTCGCGGCGAAGGGATCGGCCGTCGTGGGTGCTTGCGCCGTATCGGCGCTGAACCAGGCCTGCTCGCCCGCAGCCAACTGCTGCGGCGCGCCGGCCGCCGGCAACAGGCGCACCGCTTTTTCCTCGACCTGGACATGGCTCAGGCCGTTGTCGTCGAGCCGCACCATGAAGCGGGTGCCCAGGGCCAGTACCCTGCCCTGCGGGGTCTGGACGCTGAAAGGGCGCCCCAAGGGATCGAAATCGGTGGAGACCAGTATGCGGCCGCTGTGCAGGCGCACAAGGCGCTCGCGGTCGTTGAAGTCGACGTCCACGCCGCTGGCCGTATCCAGTGCCAGCAGCGAGCCGTCGGGCAGCGTGATGTCCCGGCGTTCGCCGGTGCCTGTGCTGTGGGCGGCCCGCCATTCCTGCCAGGGCAGGCCTTGCCAGCCCATCCAGGCGGTGGTGCCGGCGCCCAGGCCCACGGCCAGGCTGCGCAGCACGTTGCGCCGTGTCCTATGGGGGCGCTTGCCCAGCGCCTGGCTCGCCAGGGTCGGGGGCAGGAAGGCAAGCTGCGCATGCACGGCCTGAACGCGCTGCCAGGCGCGCTGGTGGGCCGGGTCGGCCACATGCCAGTCCTCCCAGCCTTGCCGCGCGTCGTGGGCGTCGGCCGCAGCCGCGGTGTCGCGCAGCCGCACATGCCACCTGACGGCTTCGTGCAGGGCCCGGCGTTCGGCGTCGTCGACAGGCTTCATGCCAGGGCCAGGCAGCAATGTTCCATGGCCCGCGTCAGGTAGTTGCTCACCGTGCGCAGCGAGATGCCCAGGCGTTGGGCGATCTCGGGGTAGCTCAGCTCCTCGAACTGCGCCAGCACAAAGGCTTCGCGCACCTTGGGCGGCAGGCCTTGCAGCATGCGGTCCACTTCCAGCAGCGTCTGCTGGACGATGAGCTGTTCCTCGGCGGACGGCGCAAGTGCCTGCGGCAATGTGGCGAGATATTCCAGATAGGCTCTCTCCAGCGAGCGGCGGCGAAACAGATCTGCCGTCAGGCCTTTGGCAATGGTGGCCAGATAGCGCCGGGGGTCGCGGATTTCCTCCTGCGGCATGGGCGCACGCAGCAGGCGCACGAAGGTGTCCTGTGCGAGGTCGGCCGCATCTTCGCGGTTGCTCAGACGCTTGCGCAGCAGGCTTTGCAGCCAGGGATGGTGGTCTTGGTAGAGGCTATGCACAGCAAGGGCGTGGCATGCGCAACAAGGCCACGGAGCTAGATGATTTGAATATTGAGAATCATTATCAATTATCTTGTGCTTGCCCCGAAATGTGGTTCTGGGCACATACTTCGTTGTATTCCTGCGACGGAAACGGTCTGTCAGGACTTGGCCAGCAGCGCGTCGAACTGCGCGTTGAGCTTGGCTTCTATGCTGTCCTTGAACATCGCCGCGAGAAAGCCCAGCTCGGCCTGCAGTTCGAGCGCGCTCGCGGTGACCACGAGCTGGCCGTCGACGCCATTGCCGCTGAAGCGCAGCACATCCTGGGTGTCGCCGGATTCATATTCGCACTGCACGCCGAATTTCTCGGCGGCCTTTTCGCCCCAGCGCTGGGCGTGTTGGCGGGCGGCGGGCAGGCCCAGCGTATGGGTGCGGGAAAGCTGGATGTCAGGCAAGGGTTAGTCCGGGTGAGGTGGCGTGAAGGGCGGTGGGCTGCGATGACTACACTGGGCCGATCGCATCCACTGATTTTAAGGAGCAACCTGCATGTCCGAACTGAACGCCGCTTTCGAAGCCGCCGTGGCCCAATCCAAGACGCTCAGCGAGCGGCCCGACAACGCCACGCTGCTCAAGATCTATGCGCTGTACAAGCAGGCGACGCAGGGCGACAACGAAGAGAAGAAACCCAGCTTCACCGACATGGTGGGCCGCGCCAAGTGGGATGCCTGGGAAAAGCTCAAGGGCACGGACGGCGATGCGGCGCGCCAGCAATACATTGATCTCATCGAATCGCTGAGCTGACGGTGTCTGGCGCGGCGTCGCCGCAGGCTGCGGGGCGCTCGGGCATCAGCGCGCACAGCGCCTGCAGGCGCCCGGCCTCGGGCTGGCGCGCAAGCCGCTGCACTGCGCCATGGAAGGCCGGCCAGGGCGCGGCTTCGCCCGCCTGCTGCGCGAACAGCGCTTCAAACGCCGGCACCCACAGGTCATAGGCCGACAGCGCGCCGAAAGACGCATTGTTGGCCTCGGCCACCCAGCGGTCCAGGCGCTGCAGCGACTGCTCGGCCGCTTGCGGGCGCGTGGCGAGCTCGGGCGAGGCCAGCCACTGCGCGCGCAGGTCCTGGTAGCGCGCGTGAAAGTCCTGCAGGATGCTGGCCTTGGCTTGGGCCAGCGTGTTGGGCGGTGGTGCGGCATAGAGGGCTTCAAGCGCCTGCCGCGTGCGCTGCGTGAGTGCGCGAAACTCGCCGCGCCGGCGCTGTGCGGCCTGCCAGGCGGGTGCGGCCGCCGCCGCCGTGGCCGACTGCCGCAGCCAGGCCTGGGTGCCCAGCCGCTCGACGGCCGTTGCATACGATTCGTTGAATGCCATGTCGCCGGCCAGATAGACGCGCTGGTGCGACAGCTCATGGAACAGCAGGCCCACGAGCTCGCCTTCGGGCCAGCGCACGAAGGTGTCGAGCAGCGGGTCGCCGCCCAGCCAGTTGAGGTAACCCAGCGTCGAATACGCGGGCACGGGGTAGACATGGACGTCGAAGCCCTTCGCCGCGAGCGGCCGCGCCTGGGCCTGCGCATCGGCGAGCGCGAAGTAGCCGCGGTAGCCGACGCAG
Organism: Pantoea sp. 18069; assembly: GCF_902706035.1. Lineage (GTDB taxonomy): Bacteria > Pseudomonadota > Gammaproteobacteria > Burkholderiales > Burkholderiaceae_C > Comamonas. Next base: position 109,541 of record NZ_CACSJA010000004.1, read on the forward strand.
CCCGCAACCGGAAAGCACCAGCGGTGGAGTTCCAGCGAATCAGGCGGCGCGGCCGTGACGTTCCAGACCGCGGCCGGACGCTCGAGCGCGGCGTAGCGGCGGTAGCTCGCGTTGTCGGGCAGGGCCAGCGCCTGGCTCGCGAAGTCACGCGCGCGTTGGGCCAGCTGCAGCTGGCTGCGCAGCGCGGGCGCAAGCCCGGGGTCCTGGAGCCAGTCCGTGACCGGCCGGGCCGCGTGCAGCATCTGCAGCTGGCCGCGCGCACTCTGCCAGTAGTAGCCTGCGTCGGGCAGCGCGCAGCCGCCGACCAGGGCGCAAAGGGCCAGGCAGGCCAGGCGCAGGGCGTGCCGGGAGGGCCGCTGCGCACGCAGTCGCAACGGGCTGACTACACTCATGGCTTCATTCACGCTGTTTCTCCCGATCCGATGGACTTCTTTACGCTGGCAATCATTGTCACCATTGCCGTTTATGTGCTCAAGCGGCAGGACCAGCGGCGGCGCACGCGCCTGCTCGCCGAACACCTGGGCCGCCTGCAGATCGAGAAACTCATGGGCAGCCTGATCGAAGGTTACCTGCGCGCCTTGGGTGAAAGCGATCTGCAGCGCCGCACCCAGATCTGGGCACTGCTCGAAGGCACGGAAAAAAGCCTGGCCGAGCAGTTCCAGCGCTTCGCCGAACATTTCTCCGGCGTCGACGAGACCGAAGTGCGCGTGAGCACGCTGCCGCTGGCGCTGCCCTACATCGAACGGGTTTATCCACAGGGCAGCTTCGACATGCGCGAAATGGTGAAGATCCATGCGCGCGGCATCGCTGCGGCCCAGGTGTTTGCGGGGCAGGACGACGACGAGCGCCGCCAGCGGGCATTCACGCTCACGGCCGAGATCTTCCTGATGCAGCACAGCTGCCACTGGTTTTGCAAGTCGCTGACCATCGCGTCGGTGCGGCTGCTCGCGCGCCACCAGACCAGCTATGAACAGGTCCAGGCCGCGGTGTCGACGGCCACGCGCAACGCCTATCTGCGGTTGATCGGCAAGCGCTAAAAAAGCGCTCGGTCTGCAGGACAAGACCGATTATTGAAGCAGGTGCCATGCTATTGCCGTCTTTTGTATGAAAGCGAAAAATGGTAAGTGCCATGAAACATCTGATTCACACGCTAGAGGGCCGGCTGGCCCCTTTGCCGGTGGCCGTTGCCGTGGAGCTGCCTTCGGGCGAGCGGGTCGGCAAGACCCCGACTGAAGTCATGCTGCGGTTCCGCTCGCTCGCGCCGCTCGCGGCCCTGGCCGCAGGCCATATCGGCACGCTGGGCGCGGCCGTGGTCGAAGGCCAGGTGGAACTCGAAGGGCGGGTGCGCGACATCATGCGCGCGGCGTCGGCGCTGCTGCAGTCCGATCCGGTGCGCGGCACGTCGAGCTGGTGGTCGCAGATCATGGCGCGCACGCGCTCGATGGCGCTGCACACCGTGGCGCGCGACGCCGAGCAGATCGAATTCCATTACGACCTGTCCGATGATTTCTACGCGCTGTGGCTCGACCCGCGGCGCGTCTACTCCTGCGCCTACTTCCGCACGCCGGAGATGGACCTGGCCCAGGCCCAGGAAGCCAAGCTCGACCATATCTGCCGCAAGCTGCAGCTGCGCGCGGGCGAGCGTTTTCTCGACATCGGCGCGGGCTGGGGCGGGCTGCTGCTCTGGGCGGCCGAGCGCTACGGCGTGCAGGCCCAGGGCATCACGCTGTCGCGCAACCAGCATGCCTACGTGAGCCAGCTGATCCAGGCGCGCGGCCTGCAGGACCGGGTGCGCATCGACCTGCGCGACTACCGCGCGCTGCAGCCCGACACGCCGTTCGACAAGATCGCCTCGGTCGGCATGTTCGAGCATGTGGGCCTGGCGCAGATGCCGGCCTATGGCGACACCGTGCACCGCCTGCTGCGGCCCGGCGGGCTGGCGCTGATCCACGGCATCACTTCGGGCGGCGTGGACAACGTCGAAGTCGGCGCGGGCATGGGCGAGTTCATCAGCCGCTACATCTTCCCCGGCGGCGAGCTGATGCATGTGAGCCGGGTGCTGCATGCGCTCGCGCAAAGCGGGCTTGAAATGGTCGACACCGAAAATCTTCGGCCGCACTACGCACGCACGCTGTGGGCCTGGTCCGACGCGCTCGAGGCGCAGTTGCCGCAGGCACAGCGTATCCTTGCCGAGCAGACCGATGGCGAACGCGGCGCACGCGCGCTGCGCGCCTACCGGCTGTACCTGGCCGGCTGCGCCATGGGCTTCGAGCGCGGCTGGATCGCGCTGCACCAGATGCTCGTGACCCATCCCGACGGCCAGATGGGCAGCGGGGCGTTGATTGGCGCCCAGTCCGAATACCCGTTCAATCGCGAATACATGTACACCGAAGGAATTGCATGCCCTACAAGTTCAAATCCCGTGCCACCGCAGACCTGATCATGCTCGACGCCAGCGCCCGCAAGCTGCTGGCCATCCTGGGCAAGGATGCCGACGGAGCCGGCATCATCACCGCCGAACAGATTCCGGGCGCGCTGGCCGCGCTGGAGCAGGCGGTGCTCGAGGACGAAGCCCGGCGCGCCGCAGCCGGCGAGACGCAGGACGATGCCGATGCAGAGCAAATGGATGAAGACGCCGCACCCGCTGGCGCTGCCGACGGTGTGAGCCTGCGCCAGCGCACGGCGCCGTTCATCGACATGCTCAAGCGCAGCGCGGCCGAGGGGCGGGATGTGACCTGGTGAGATCTTCCGCTCTGCCAAGAAAGAAGAAGCCAGCCGATGAGGCTGGCTTCTTTATGTCGGTGCAGGCACGAACTTCAAGCCCAGGCCGTGGGCGTGTCCACGGATGAGGGACACCGAGCAAGGGCCGCCCCGCAGCGATGGTGTCGTCCCTAGCCGGGCGCCCCCCTCCACCGAAGGGTGAGAGGGGGAAGCCGGGGCGGCCCAAGCCGCGTAAGCGGCTCAGGGGGTGTCAGTCTGCATACGCACCTGCGGCCTTGATGACTTTGCCCCAGGTTTCGATTTCGGATTGCACGAACTTCTTGTGGCCTTCGGGCGAGGTGCGCGCGTCGGATGCGATCACGGCGCCCAGCTGTTCTTCCTTCTTGATGAACTCGGGTTCTTTCAGCGCCAGGCGCATCGCTTCGTTGATCTTCTTGGTCACGGCGGCGGGCGTGCCCTTGGGCGCGTACAGGCCGTGCCAGACCGTGACCTGGAAGTTCTTCAGGCCGCTTTCGTCCAGCGTGGGCAAATCCTTGAGCGCCGGCGTGGTCAGGCGCTTGGGCGTGGTCACGCCATAGGCCTTGACCTTCTTGCCTTCGATCTGGGCCGTGGTGTTGGTGGTCTGGTCGCACAGCAGGTCGACCTGGTTGCCCATCAGGTCGGCAATCGCGGGGGCCGCACCCTTGTAGGGCACGGGCGTCATTTCGACTTTCAGCGTCGACTGCAGCATCAGGCCGCAGAGGTGGGAGGCCGAGCCTACGCCGGCGTTCGCCAGGTTGACCTTGCCCTGGTTCTGACCGATCCAGGTGATCAGGTCCTTGTAGTTGTCGGCGGGCAGCGTGGGCTTGCCGATCAGCGTCATGGGCACATCGTTGATGATGCCCAGGTATTCGAAGTCATTGACGACGTTGAACGACAGCTTGCGGTAGAGCGTGGGCACGGTGGCCATGCCGATGTGGTTGAGCAGCAGCGTGTAGCCGTCAGGGGTGGCGCGCGCCACCTTGGCGATGCCGATGGCACTGCCGGCACCGGCCGCATTGTCGATCACGATCGTCGCATTGTTCAGGTGCTTGCGCATGGACTCGGCCAGATCGCGGGCCACGCGGTCGGTCGGGCCGCCCGCAGTGAATGGCACCACAATGGTGATGCTCTTGCCTGCGGTGGGGTAGTCCTGCGCTTGAACTCCGGTGGCGGCGACGGCGGCCAAGGCGATGGTCGCCAGCTTGAACAACTTCTGCATGAATAGGCTCCTTAGGGACGTTCATGATAAGAACGATTGTTGGAATCGCTCCTACAGAAAAATAAGTGTTTTCCCTGAAAACAGACAAGAAAAATGGGTCTGAATTGATCCAGATCGTCCTAGCGATAGCTGCGCGCGTCTTCGATCACCACGCCGTCGTTGGGCAACTGGCCCGGCGCCAGCGGCCGCACATCGCAGCGCAGCTTGGTCAGGTCGCGCACGCATGCCTCAATTTGGTGCAGCAGCGCGGGGTCGGTCTCAGGCATCTCTACCAGCAGTTCCATCGAATCGTTGGCCATTTCGCCGCGCACCACCAGGCGCGCGCGCAGCACTTGGGCGAAGCGCTGCACGACCTGGTTGACCTGGGCCGGGTGCACGAACATGCCGCGCACCTTGGTGGTCTGGTCGGCGCGTCCCATCCAGCCGCGGATGCGGGTGTTGGTGCGGCCCGTGGGGCAGTTGCCGGGCAGCACGGCCGACAGGTCGCCGGTGCCGAAGCGCACCAGCGGGTAGCCGGTGTTGAGCGTGGTCACGACCAGTTCGCCGACTTCGCCATCGGGCACGGGATCGTTCGTTCCCGGGCGCACGATTTCGACGATCACGTTTTCATCGACCACCAGGCCTTCGCGTGCCGACGTTTCATAGGCGATCAATCCCAGGTCGGCCGTTGCATAGCACTGGTAGCCGGCGACGCCGCGTTCGGCCAGCCAGTCGCGCAGCGACGGCGGGAAGGCTTCGCCCGAGACCAGCGCCTTGTGCAGGCTGGGCAACGGCTGGCCCAGGCTTTGCGCCTTTTCGATCAGGATGCGCAGAAAGCTCGGCGTGCCGATATAGCCCGCGGGCAGCAGCTCGGCGATGGCCTGCACCTGCTGCTCGGTCTGGCCCGTGCCCGCGGCAAACACCGTGCAGCCCAGCGCCTGGGCGCCGGTTTCCATCATCGCGCCCGCGGGCACGAAGTGGTAGCTGAAGCTGTTGTGCACCAGCTCGCCGGGGCGAAAGCCCGCGGCGTGGATGGCGCGCGCCATGCGCCAGTAGTCGCGCCCGCAGCCTTCGGGCTCGTAGATGCCGCCGGGGCTGGAGAACACGCGCGGCATCTGGGCGCCGAACGCCAGCGCGCTGAAGCCGCCGAACGGGTTGTCGGCGCGCTGCGCGATCTGGCGCGCGAGCAGCTCTGATTTGCGCGTCACGGGCAGGCGGGCCAGCGCGGCGCGCGATGTCACGGCAGCGGGGTCTATGCCGGCGAGGATCTCGGCAAATGCGGGCGATGCTTGCTGCGCATGCGCGATCTGGCGCGGCAGCGCCGCCATCAAGGCCTGTTCGCGTTCCTGCGGGGAGCGCGATTCAAGCGCGTCGTAATGATCAGTCATGGAGGGGTTCCTGGGGCGGGTTCACTTGTGGTGGCCGGCCCTTCGATCCTTCGGCGGGCTCAGGACTCAGGGCGAACGGTGTGGGAGCGCTCAGGGCGAACGGCCGGGAATGTTCAGGGCGAACAATTGGGCGCGCTCAGGGCGAACGGTGTGGAAAGGCGCGGGCGCGGTTCAGGCCAGCCAGCGCTTGCGCCGCTTGTAGCTCTTGACGTCCTTGAAGCTCTTGCGTTCGCCGCCGCCCATGCCCAGGTAGAACTCCTTGACGTCCTCGTTGTTCGCGAGTTCGGTGGCCGGGCCGTCCATCACGATGCGGCCGCTTTCCATGATGTAGCCGTAGTCCGAATAGCGCAGCGCCATGCTGGTGTTCTGTTCGGCGAGCAGGAAGGTGACTTGCTCGCGCGAGTTCAGGTCCTTGACGATGTTGAACACTTCTTCGACGATCTGCGGCGCCAGGCCCATCGAAGGCTCGTCGAGCAGCACCATGCGCGGGTTGCTCATCAGCGCGCGGCCGATGGCGCACATCTGCTGCTCGCCGCCCGAGGTGTAGGCGGCTTGCGAATGGCGCCTGGTTTTCAGGCGCGGGAAATAGTTGTAGACCTTCTCGAGGTTGGCGGCGATCTCGCCCTTGTCGCTGCGCGTGTAGGCGCCAGTGAGCAGGTTCTCCTCGATGCTCAGGTGGGCAAAGCAGTGCCGGCCTTCCATCACCTGCACCACGCCGCGGCGCACCAGGTCCGAGGGCGTGAGGTGGGCGATCTGCTCGCCTTCGAGCGCGATATTGCCCTTGGTGACTTCTCCGCGCTCGCCCTTGAGCAGGTTGGAGATGGCGCGCAGCGTGGTGGTCTTGCCCGCGCCGTTGCCGCCGAGCAGCGCGACGATGCTCTGGCGCGGCACCTGCAGCGACACGCCCTTGAGCACCAGGATCACATGGTTGTAGATGACCTCGATGCCGTTGACCACGAGCAGTGGCTCGGCGGTGGCCGGGGCAGGGGATCCGGGCGTGGGGGCAGTAGTTTCAGACATGGGAACAGCCTCGCGGGGGAAATCGAAAAAAGTGCGTTCGCGCCGGCCAGGCACCGTTCGGGGCCTGGCCGGCGCGCAGCGGCATCAGTTGCAGCTGCGGGGGGTGACGTTCTTTTCCTTGGCGTACTTGTCGGCGTACTCCTTGACCAGTGGATCGACCATGGACTTGTCGGCCTGGTACCAGTCGGAGACCACGGTCCACTTGGCTCCGTCCCATTGCGCGATGCGCGACCAGTCGGTGCCAAGGTGGTTGGTGCAGCTGGTCTGGATCGGGCGCAGGATCTTGCCGAAGCCCAGCGCGTTGAGCTTTTCCTGCGTCAGGTTCAGGTTTTCCAGGCCCCAGCGCACCTGCTCGGGCGACATGACCTTGCCCTTGCCGTACTTCTCCTGCGCGGTGCGAATCGCCTCGACCTGCAGCATGGAGATCACCATGCCGCGGGTATGGGCCATCGCGCCGACGCTGCTCGCGTTCGATGCCGTGCCCTGGCCCTTGTCGTAGATCGCGCTCTTGACTTCGTCATGCACCTTGTCGCGCTCGGCCGTGTTGTGGATGGTCACGGTGTTGTAGCCCTTGGCGCCGGCACCGATGTCCTTGACGTCGTGGTCCGAACCCGCCCACCAGATCGAGTAGATCTTGTCGCGTGCAAAGTTGGTCGCCTGGGCTTCGCGGATGGCCGTGGGCGTCATCACGCCGGCCGACCACAGCAGCACATAGTCGGGGCGCTGCTGGCGCACCTGCAGCCAGGTCGATTTCTGTTCGACGCCAGGCGCGGTCACGGGCAGCAGCAGCAGATCGAAGCCTTCCTTGGCGGCGCGCTTTTGCAGCAGCGGAATCGGTTCCTTGCCGTACGGCGAGTCGTGGTAGACCAGCGCGATCTTCTTGCCCTTGAGGCTGCCCTTTTCCTTCTTCAGGATGTCCTGGATGATGGAGTCGGCCGCAGTCCAGTAGTTGCCCAGCAGCGGGAAGTTCCATTCGAACACCGAGCCGTTGGCCGATTGCGACAGCCCGTAGCCCATGGTGATGATCGCGCGCTTGTCGCCCGGCGCCTTGTCGCTGACGGCAAACGTGATGCCGGTCGACTGCGGGTCGAACCCCGAGGCGCCGCTGCCCTTGTTCTTCAGGCGCTCGTAGCATTCGACGCCCTTGGCGGTGTCGTAGGCGGTTTCGCATTCCTCGTAGGCGATCTTGACGCCGTTGACGCCGCCCTGGGCGTTGACCAGCTTGAGGTAGTCCTGCTTGCCGTCGGCCCATGGAATGCCCAGGGGCGCGAACTGGCCGGTGCGATAGACCAGCAACGGCACGAATTGATCCTGGGCCATGGCGCCGGGGGCCGCGACCAGCGCCCCGAATCCCAGGGCAGCGGTGGCGGCGGCGAGCGCAGCTTTCTTGAACATCATGATTTGTCTCCTGTAGAAGGTAAGGACCGGGGTCACGAAAGGGCAGCGGACACTTCGGACGAGTGCTTCACGCCCTGGCAACGGCTCAGTGGGGGAAAGGCCAGAGCCGCAGTTTCTGCTTGGCGGTGGACCACAGCCTGGCCAGGCCGTGGGGTTCGACGATCAGGAAAAAGACGATCAGCGCGCCAAAGATCATGTGCTCGAGGTAGGTCGCGGTGGCCGTCGACAGCGGCAGCCCCAGCCAGTGCGGCACATGGGTCAGCACCAGGGGCAGCAGCACGAAGAACGCCGCGCCGAACAGGCTGCCCATGATCGAGCCCAGGCCGCCGATGATGATCATGAACAGCAGCTGGAACGAGCGGTCGAGGCTGAACGCTGCCGGCTCCCAGGCGCCCAGGTGCACGAAGCCCCACAGCGCGCCGGCGATGCCGACGATGAAGGAGCTCACGGCGAACGCGCTGAGCTTGGCGTAGACCGGGCGGATGCCGATCACCGAAGCCGCGACGTCCATGTCGCGCATGGCCATCCAGTTGCGGCCCGTGGCGCTGCGCACCAGGTTCTTGGCCAGCAGGCCGAGCACGCACAGCAGGCCCAGGCACAGTAGGTATTTCTCGGCCGGCGTGTCGATGACCCAGCCGGCGATCGACAGCTGGCCGGCGCTGACCGAGCCCGACGACGAGTTGTTGGTCACCCAGGGCGCACGGCTTGCGAGCCAGTCCATGAAGAACTGCGCGGCCAGCGTCGCCACGGCCAGGTACAGGCCGCGGATGCGCAGGCTGGGCAGGCCGAAGATCACGCCGAACAGCATGGCGCACATGCCACCGCCGAGCAGCGACAGCAGCAGCGGCATGCCTTCGACGCGCACCTGCAGGTTGTAGGCCGCGTAGGCGCCGACGGCCATGAAGGCGCCCGTGCCCAGCGAGATCTGGCCGCAGTAGCCGACGAGGATGTTGAGCCCCATCGCGGCCAGCGCCATGATGAGGAACGGGATCAGCACCGCCTGGAAGGTGTAGTCGCTGACGCTCATCGGCACGATCACGAAGGCCAGCACCAGGATGGCGAGGATGGCGATGCGGTCCTGCGCGATCGGGAAGATCTGCTGGTCGGCCGCGTAAGTGGTCTTGAACTGGCCGTTTTCACGATAAAACATGGGGAACTCCTGAAACGGTCGTCAAACGCGGTCGATGATCTTGTCGCCAAACAGGCCCTGAGGGCGCACCAGCAGGAAAGCCAGTGCCAGGCCGTAGGCAAACCAGGTTTCGATGCCGCCGCCGACCATGGGACCGATATAGACCTCGGAGAGCTTCTCGCCTACGCCGATGATCAGGCCGCCGACGATGGCACCGGGAATCGAGGTCAGGCCGCCGAGAATCACCACCGGCAAGGCCTTGAGCGCGACCAGCGACAGCGAGAACTGCACGCCGAGCTTGGAGCCCCAGATGATGCCGACCACCAGCGCCACGCCGCCGGCCACCGACCAGACGATGACCCAGATGCGCGACAGCGGAATGCCGATCGATTGCGCCGCCTGGTGGTCGTCGGCGACCGCGCGCAGTGCGCGGCCGGTCTTGGTCTTCTGGAAGAACACTGCCAGGCTCAGCACCAGCAGCGCGGCGATGCCGGCCGAATAGAGGTCTTCCTGGCTCAGCAGCAGGCCGCCTTCGAACAGGTTGGGCAGGATGAAGATCGGGTCCTTGGGCATGCCCACGTCGATGCTGTAGACGGCGCTGCCGAACAGCATAGGGCCCAGGCCGTCGAGCAGGTAGGCAATGCCCAGCGTGGCCATCAGCAGCGTGATCGGCTCCTGGTTGACCAGGTGGCGCAGCGCGAGGCGCTCGATCAGCCAGGCCACGACCACCATCAGCGCCAGCGCGACGACGATGGCCAGCAGATTGCCCAGCATGCCCGGCGCAATGCCCAGCCACTGGGGAATCCATTCGGAAAAGCGCGCCATCGCCAGTGCCGAGAACAGCACCATCGCGCCTTGCGCGAAGTTGAACACGCCAGAGGCCTTGAAGATCAGCACGAAGCCCAGCGCGACGAGCGCGTAGAGCATGCCGACCATCAGGCCGCCAAAAAGGGTTTCGAGAAAGAATGCCATGGGGCTCTCCTGTGCGCTTTAGTGCGAGTTGCCCAGATAGGCGCGGATGACGTCGGGGTTGTTGCGAACGGCGAGCGGCTCGCCGTCGCCTATCTTCTTGCCGTAGTCGAGCACGACCACGCGGTCGGAGATGTCCATCACCACGCCCATGTCGTGCTCGATCAGCACGATGGTCGCGCCGTACTCGTCGTTGACGTCGAGGATGAAGCGGCACATGTCCTGCTTTTCCTCGACGTTCATGCCGGCCATGGGCTCGTCGAGCAGCAGCACCTGCGGCTCCATGGCCAGCGCCCGGCCCAGGTCGACGCGCTTTTGCAGGCCGTAGGGCAGCTGGCCCACGGGCGTCTTGCGGTAGGCCTGGATTTCGAGGAAGTCGATGATGTGCTCGACGAACTCGCGGTGCCTGGCCTCTTCGCGCGCGGCCGGCCCGATGTGCAGCGCCTGCATCAGCAGATTGCTTTTGATCTTCAGGTTGCGGCCGGTCATGATGTTGTCGATCACGCTCATGCCCTTGAACAGCGCCAGGTTCTGGAACGTGCGCGCCACGCCCATTTCGGCGACCTGGCGGCTGTTCATGTGCGAGAAGGTCTTGCCGCGGAAGGTGATGCTGCCTTCGGACGGCGTGTAGACGCCGTTGATGCAGTTGAGCATCGAGCTCTTGCCCGCGCCGTTCGGTCCGATGATCGCGCGAATCTCGTGCTCGCGCACATCGAACGAAATGTCGGTCAGCGCCTTGACGCCGCCGAAGCGCAGGCTGAGGTTGTTGATGTCGAGGATGACATCGCCTATGGGTTGGGTGCGCATGCGGTTCCTTGGGCGGCGTTAAGCGGCGGCCTTGGCCGGGGCAAAGGTCTTGGCGTCCAGCAGGTTGAGCGTCGCGCTCAGGTTGCCGGTGCGCCCGTCTTCGAACTTGACCTGGGTGGTGATGAACTGCTCGGTACGGCCCGCATACAGCGCGTCGACCAGCACGCCGTACTTGTCGGCGATGAAATTGCGGCGCACCTTGCGGGTGCGGGTGAGCTCGTCGTCGTCCGGGTCGAGCTCCTTGTGCAGCACCAGGAAGCGCGCGATCTGCGTGCCGGCCATGCCGTCCTCGCTCGCCAGGTCGCCGTTGACCTTGGCGATGCATTCGGCGATCAGCGCCTGCACCTGGGGCTTGGACGTCAGGTCGACATAGCCGCCATAGGGCAGGCCCTGGCGCTCGGCCCAGTTGCCCACGGCTTCGTAGTCGATGTTGATGAACGCGCAGACCTGGTCGCGCTGGTGGCCGAAGCACACCGCTTCCTTGATGTGCGAGAAGAACTTGAGCTTGTTCTCGATGTAGTTGGGCGCGAACATCGCGCCGGCGTTGGTCCTGCCCACGTCCTTGGCGCGATCGATGATGCGCAGGTGGCCGTCGGCGTCGATCACGCCCGCGTCACCGGTGTGGAAGTAGCCCTGCTCGTCGATCGCTTCGGCCGTGGCGTCGGGGCGCTTGTAGTACTCCTTGAGCACCGACACGCCGCGCACCAGCACTTCGCCGTTGTCGGCGAGCTTGAGCTCGATGCCGGGAGCGGCCTGGCCCACGGTGTGCAGCTTGACCTGGCCGTTGTGCTGGATGCAGACATAGGCGCAGGTTTCGGTCTGGCCGTAGAGCTGCTTGAGGTTGATGCCGATGGAGCGGAAGAAGCGGAACAGGTCGGGGCCGATGGCCGCGCCCGCGGTGTAGGCCACGCGGATGTGCGACAGCCCCATCACATTGCGCAGCGGCCCGTAGATAGCGAAGTCGCCGAGCCGGTAGAGCGCGCGGTCGAGGAAACCCACGGGCTTGCCGTCGAGAATGTCCGAGCCTACGCGCTGCGCAAGCTGCATGCAGCGCTCGAACAGCCAGCGCTTGGGGGCTGCCGCATCTTCCATGCGGATGGACACCGAAGTCAGCATGCCTTCGAAGATGCGTGGCGGCGCGAAGTAGTAGGTCGGGCCGATCTCGCGCAGGTCGATGGACACCGTCGCCGCCGATTCGGGGCAGTTGATGGTGAAGCCCGCGACCAGCCACTGGGCCAGCGAGAACAGGTGGTCGCCGACCCAGGCCGGCGGCAGGTAGGAAATGACGTTGTCGCTGGCATTCAGGCCGTCGACCTGCACGCCGCCCATCGCCGACTGCGCGAAGCTCGCATGGGTCTGGCACACACCCTTGGGCTTGCCCGTGGTGCCCGAGGTGTAGAGGATGACCGAGACGTCGTCGGGCTGGACCTGGGCGAGTGCGCTCTCCCAGGCGCCGGGGTGGGCTGCGTCCCATTGGGCGCCACGCGCGATCAGCTCGGCGGTGCTGATCAGGCCGGGCTGGTCGTAATGGCGCAGGCCGCGCGGGTCGTCGTAAATGATGTGGCGGATGCCGGGCACGCTCTCGCGGATTTCCAGCAGCTTGTCGACCTGCTCCTGGTTCTCGGCGAAAGCAAACGCGATGTCGGCGTCCTGCAGCACGAACGTCATCTCGGCGGCCACTGCATCCTGGTAGAGTGGAATCGGCACGCCGCCCAGGCTCTGCACGGCGACAAAGCCCATGTAGACATGGGGGCGGTTGTCGCTGATCAGTGCGAGGTTCTGGCCGCGGGTGAAACCCAGCGTCGTGAGGCCGCAGGCGAAGTGGCGCACTTCTTGCGCTACCTGCTGCCAGCTCCAGGTCTGCCAGATGCCGTATTCCTTCTCCCGCAGCGCAGGCGCGCCCGGGCGTTCGGCGGCATGCCTTTGCAGCAAATGCGGGAACGTGATGGTCATTGCGTTTCCTTGGAAAGTGAACAGCCTGGGCTTGACGTAAGCAAAGGCGGATATTGCTTGGTTGTGCTCGATCTTAGGAAGGGGTTTGACGCCTTTTTGTCTTGACGATGACAATCCAGGGGAAACTCCTTAGCGGGAAAACGCGCGCAGCGCCAGCCCCTATGGTCGTTGCAGCCGGGGGGAAATCCCCGATCCGCAACTCGGGGTTTGGGGGCCATGCTCATGGCCATGAGTCACGACCTGTCCTTGCACCAGCGCCGCAGAGAACCCACGCCCCAAGAGTTGCGCAATATTTCCTGGCTGAGCGTGCTGCAGCCGCATGAACGCGCGCGCGCCGAGGCCGCGCTGCTGGTTGGCGACGCCTTGCCCGGCGACTACATCTGCCGTGTCGGCCGGCCCGTGACCTACTGGTTCGGCCTGGTCGAAGGCCTGCTCAAGATCTGCGCCGACAACGAGCAGGGCCAGACGGTGACATTCACCGGCGTGCCGCCGGGCGGCTGGATAGGCGAAGGCACGGTCGTCAAGCGCGAGCCTTACCGCTACAACATCCAGGCGCTGCGCAAGAGCGTGGTCGCGGGCCTGCCGATCGACACCTTCCACTGGCTGCTCGACCATTCGCTGACGTTCAACCGTTTCGTGCTCGAGCAGCTCAATGAACGGCTGGGGCAGTTCATCGCCGCGCGCGAGAACGACCGCATGGGGAGCCCCGAAGTGCGCGTGGCGCGCAGCCTCGCGGCGTTCTTCAATCCCGTGCTCTACCCGGGCATGGGCCAGGTGCTGCGCATCACCCAGCAGGAGCTGGCGTACCTGGTCGGGTTGTCGCGCCAGCGCGTGAACGAGGCCCTGGCCAACCTGCAGGACCAGGGTGCGATCCGCATCGAGTACGGCGGCCTGCGCGTGCTCGATCTCGCGGCGCTGCGCAATGCGCAATTCATGACAGCTTCACATCCCGAGGGCGTGGCAGTGGGCGATTGAATGGATTGCCCCTTGTCCTTACTCGGCTAATCGCCGCGCCACGCGCTGCCCTGGCGTTCCTTTTTGCACCGGCTGCAGAGTGTGGATGCTGGTTTCTACCGTCATCTACGTGACATAACGTGTGGTAACGAGCAGCCGCGGGGCAGGGCGGCGACAATAGCGGCAAATGTCTTCCTCCCCATCTTCCCCCCGCACGCCTGCCTCCGGGCCGCGTGCCACCTTGCGCATCTCTTCCAAGCCGGCAGCGCCGGCGCCCGCTGCCCGTTCCACGGGCGGCGGTGCCGGGGGACGCGCAGGCAAACCCGGTGGCAGCCGTGATGGCGCCGCCCGTTCTTCCGCTCCCTATGGCGACCGCCAGCGCGGCCCTTCGGGTGCACCGCGCTTTGAACGCCGCGATGATCCCCGCGGCGGCCCGCGCCAGGGCGGTCCACGCCAGGATGGCCCGCGTTCCAGCGGCCCGCGCGAAGGTGGTGGTCGTGAAGGCGGCGGTTTTGGTCGTCCCGATGGCGCGCCGCGCTTCGAAGGGCGGGCCGGCCCGCGCCGCGATGATTTCCGTGGCGCACCGCAAGGTGGCGGTCCGCGCCAGGACGGCCCGCGTTCCAGCGGCCCGCGCGAAGGTGGTGGCCGTCAGGACGGACCCCGCGAAGGTGGCGGTTTCGGCCGTCCCGATGGCGCGCCGCGCTTCGAAGGGCGGGGCGGCCCGCGCCGTGACGATTTCCGCGGCGGTCCACGCCAGGACGGACCCCGCGAAGGCGGCGGTTTCGGCCGTCCCGATGGCGCGCCGCGTTTTGAACGCCGCGATGATTTCCGTGGCGCACCGCAAGGTGGCGGTCCACGCCAGGACGGTCCGCGTTCCAGCGGTCCGCGTCAGGACGGCCCGCGCGAAGGTGGTGGCCGTGAGGGTGGCGGTTTCGGCCGTCCCGATGGCGCGCCGCGCTTCGAGGGCCGTGGCGGCCCGCGCCAGGATGGTCCGCGCTTCGACAGCCGCGGCCCTGGCCGCGATGACCGTGGCGGCGAAGGCCGTCCCGCCCAGCCGCGTGTCGACGACCGCCGTTCGGGCGGTGGCGAGCGCGCGCGTCCCGCAGGCCGTTCCTTCGGCCCCGGTGCCGAGCGCGGCGGCCGTGACGACCACAGCGATGAAGCGCCGCGCCGTCCGTTCACCGGCATCCGCACCTACCAGGTGCCCACGGGCGACGACGCGCGCAAGATTCCCGTCAAGCGCCCGCCCCAGGCGGCAGCGCCGCAGGAATCCGCGCCCGGCTCGGTGCGCATCAACAAGCGCATGGCCGACATGGGCCTGTGCTCGCGCCGCGAAGCGGATGACTGGGTCGAAAAGGGCTGGGTGCGCGTGAATGGCGAAGTGGCCGCCATGGGCGTGATGGTCATGCCGTCCGACCGCATCACGGTCGACGAAGCCGCCAAGGGCGTGCAGGACCAGCAGGTCACCATCCTGATGCACAAGCCCATGGGCTATGTCAGCGGCCAGGCCGAAGACGGCCATACGCCCGCCGTGGCCCTGCTCAATGCGCAAAGCCGCTGGAACCAGGACGGCAGCCCCACGCGTTTCAACTTCGCGCAGCTCAAGGGCCTCGCGCCCTGCGGTCGCCTGGACATCGATTCGGTGGGCCTGCTGGTGCTGACGCAGGACGGCCGCGTGGCGCGCCAGCTGATCGGCGAAGATTCGGTGATGGAAAAGGAATACCTGGTGCGCGTGGTCTATGGCGACGTGCAGGTCAATGTCCAGGAACGCTTCCCCGCAGACCAGCTCGCGCTGCTGTGCCACGGCCTGTCGCTCGACGACCAGCCGCTCCAGCCCGCCAAGGTCGACTGGCAGAACCCCGAGCAGCTGCGCTTCGTGCTGACCGAAGGCAAGAAGCGCCAGATCCGCCGCATGTGCGAGCAGGTCGGCCTCAAGGTCGTGGGCCTCAAGCGCATCCGCATCGGCCGCGTCGTGCTGGGCAACCTGCCCGTGGGCCAATGGCGTTATCTGGGTGCGGACGAGAGCTTCTGAGCCCTTGTCTTCGACACCTGAAGAAGGGAGCGCCTGGCGCTCCCTTTTTTTTCATCGCTCGCACCAGGCTTGATAATCCGGGGCCAGGCCCTATCTGCAGCCTAGTTTGAAGTCGCAACCCGCAAGAAAATCCATTTCCACCCTATGAGCAAGCAAACCCATTCCTTCCAGGCCGAAGTCGCGCAGCTGTTGCATCTGGTGACGCACGCGCTGTACTCCAACAAGGAAATCTTTTTGCGCGAGCTGGTCTCGAACGCGTCCGACGCGTGCGACAAGCTGCGCTTCGAAGCGCTGAACAACACGGCCCTCTACGAAGACCAGCCCCAGCTCGAAGTGCGGGTCTCGTTCGACCAGGCCGCGCGCACGCTGACCATCGCCGACAACGGCATAGGCATGAGCCAGCAGGAAGCCATCGAACACCTGGGCACGATCGCCAAGAGCGGCACCAAGGACTTCATGCGCAAGCTCTCGGGCGACCAGCAGTCCGACGCCCAGCTCATCGGCCAGTTCGGCGTGGGCTTCTATTCGGGCTATATCGTCGCCGACAGGATCACCGTCGAATCGCGCCGCGCGGGCCTGCCGGCCAACGAGGGCGTGCGCTGGGCCAGCGGCGGCACGGGCGACTTCGAAGTCGAGCAGATCACGCGCGCCCAGCGCGGCACCTCGGTCACGCTGCACCTGCGCGACGACGCCGACGAATACCTCAACGCCTGGAAGATCAAGCAGATCATCGGCAAGTATTCCGACCACATCAGCCTGCCCATCCTGATGGAAAAGGAAGAGTGGAAAGACGGCGAGCTGCTCGTTCCCGGTGACGAGAACGGCGGCCGCCAGCCCGGCGGCATGGTCAAGACCGGCGAGTGGGAAACCGTCAACCAGGCGAGCGCCCTGTGGACCCGCCCCAAGAAGGACGTGACCCAGGAGCAATACCAGGAGTTCTACCGCGCGATCAGCCATGATTCCGAGAACCCGCTGACCTGGGCGCACAACCGCGTCGAAGGCAATGCCGAGTACACGCAGCTGCTGTTCATTCCGGCCAAGGCCCCGTTCGACCTCTGGAACCGCGACAAGAAGGCGGGCGTGAAGCTCTACGTCAAGCGCGTGTTCATCATGGACGACGCCGAAGCGCTGCTGCCCAGCTACCTGCGCTTCGTCAAGGGCGTGATCGACTCGGCCGACCTGCCGCTCAACGTCAGCCGCGAACTGCTGCAGGAAAGCCGCGACGTGAAGCTGATCCGCGAAGGCTCGACCAAGCGCGTGCTGTCCATGCTCGAAGACCTGGCCAGGCACGACCAGCACCTGCCTGCGGCGGCCGATGCCGCGGCAGCCGATGCCGACGGTGTCACGGACGTGGTCAGCGAAGACGACAAGGCCAAGGAAGGCAAGTACAGCCAGTTCTACGCCGAGTTCGGCGCCGTGCTCAAGGAAGGCCTGGGCGAGGACTTCGCCAACCGCGAACGCCTGGCCAAGCTGCTGCGCTTCGCCTCGACCACGAGCGATGGCGCGACTGTCTCGTTCGCCGACTACAGGGCGCGCATGAAGCCGGGCCAGGACGCGATCTACTACATCACGGCCGACACCCTGGCCGCGGCCAAGAACAGCCCGCAACTCGAAGTCTTCAAGAAGAAGGGCATTGAAGTGCTCTTGATGACCGACCGCGTCGACGAGTGGGCACTGAACTACCTGACCGAATTCGACGGCACGCCGCTGCAGTCCGTGGCCAAGGGTGCGGTGGATCTGGGCGACCTGCAGGACGAGGCCGAGAAGAAGGCTGCCGAAGAAGCCGCCGAAGCGTTCAAGCCGCTGCTGGCCAAGCTCAAGGATGCGCTCAAGGACAAGGCCGACGACGTGCGCGTGACCACGCGCCTGGTCGACTCCCCGGCCTGCCTGGTGGTCAAGGACGACGCGATGAGCAACCAGCTCGCCCGCCTGCTCAAGCAGGCCGGCCAGGCCGCGCCCGAAATCAAGCCCGTGCTCGAAGTCAACGCCGAGCACCCGCTGGTCAGGAAGCTCGACGGCTCGGTGCACTTCCATGACCTGGCCCACATCCTGTTCGACCAGGCGCTGCTGGCCGAAGGCGGTTTGCCCGAAGACCCGGCGGCTTACGTCAAGCGCGTGAACGCATTGCTGGTGTAATTTCCGGCTGCGCTCCCCTGCAAATCCCCTGTGCTTTCAGGCCAGGGGATTTTCTGTTTTTGCGAGTGGCTTGAGGACAGGCCGTTCATGGTTCGACGGGCTCACCACGAACGGTTTTTACCCGCTCGCCCTGAGCTTGTCGAAGGGTCGGTATTTTGAGAGTAGGCCGCCCATAGTCAGCTGCTGTTTGCTCAAATTACGTCCTTTCTAAGTCATTGATTTAGTTGACAAAAAAAGCTGTTTCTTGAGAGCTTGCCTGGCCGGCCGCGTCGAAGGGTGGACGGCCCGCCCTCCAGCAGAAAGGCACAAGCCAGACATCCGCGCAGGGCTAACCGCCCAAACGCCTATCTGCTGCAAAATGATCCCCATGTACCAACTCCCCATCCCCCGCCTTGCCGCAACGGCTGCCCTGCTTGTCATCCTCGCCGGCTGCAACTCCATGGGCGTAGGCATTGGCATCCCGGTCGGGCCGTTGTCGGTAGGCGTGGGCGTGGGCAGCGGCGGCCCGAGCCTGGGCGTGGGCACGGGCGTGGGGCCGGTGGGTGTCGGTGTGGGCGTGCAACCCGGCGGCCGGGTCACGGGCCATGCGGGCGTGGGCGTGTCGGCGCCCGTGGGGCCGGCGTCGGTCGGCGTTGGTGTGGGCCGTTCGACGGTGCTGCATGACCCGAATGCCAGCGCGCCTGCGGCGGCTCCCCTGCCCGAATCGGTGCCCGCACCGGGCGCCGTACGCCAGTGGCAGGACGCCCAGGGCAGGGCCGTACCCGGCTGCCAGGTCTATGGCGGTTGCAACGGGCGCTGAGAAGCCTCAAGCCACCAGCGGCGCCTCCTGCATGGCTTCGATCTGTTCGATGAGCATGTCGGTCTGGCCGCGCCAGTAGTCGGGGCTGCCGAACCAGGGGAAGTTGATCGCGAAGATCGGGTCTTCCCAGCGGCGCGCGAGCCAGGCGCTGTAGTGGATCAGCCGCAGGGTGCGCAGCGGCTCGATCAGCACCAGTTCGCGCCGGTCGAAAGTGCGGAACTGCTCATAGCCGTCGAGCAGTGCGCCGAGCTGCTGCGTGCGCTGGCGGCGGTCGCCGGACAGCAGCATCCACAGGTCCTGCACGGCCGGGCCCATGCGCGCGTCGTCGAGGTCGACGAAATGCGGCCCGCCCGTGCCTGCGGCCTCGTCCACGGGCGTCCAGAGAATATTGCCCGGATGGCAGTCGCCATGCAGACGGATGTGGGTCGCGTCCTCGAGGCCGAAAGGACGCATCTCGTTTTTGGAGCTTGCGCGCCCGGCGATCAGCGTGAGCGCCTGCTCGCAGGCCGTGCGCCAGGCGGTTTCGGCTTCCAGCGGAATCATTTGCTGCGCCAGCAGCCAGTCGAGCGAGTCCTGGCCAAAGCTCTGCAGATTGAGCTGAGGGCGGGTGACGAAAGGCTGGGACGCGCCGACGGTGTGGATACGCGCGAGAAAGCGGCCGATCCATTCAAGCACTTCGAAATCGTCGAGCTCGGGCTGGCGCCCGCCGCGCCAGGGGCTGACCGAGAATGCAAAGCCCGCATGCTGGTGCAAGGTCGCGCCCTGCAGCGTCAGCGGGCCCACGGCCGGAATCTCGGCGGCTTCGAGTTGCGCTGAAAACGCATGTTCTTCGCCGATCTGCGCCGCGCTCCAGCGGCCTGGCCGGTAGAACTTCGCGACCACGCGTTCGCCGTCATCGAGAAACACCTGGTAGACCCGGTTCTCGTACGAGCCCAGCGCCGTGAGCCGCCCATCCCCGTAGAGGCCGACCGAGGCCAGCGCGTCCAGCACCACATCGGGTGTGAGCTGTTCGTAAGGGTGGGCGCTGGGCGTATCGGCAATAGAGGGCATGGTCATGCCCGCTATTGTCCTCCTTACACAGACGGCGGGGCGCCACGATGCACAGCCGCGCCAGCGGCTCAGCGGGTCAGTACTGGTATACGCCGCGGCCGGTCTTGCGGCCCAGGCGGCCGGCGGCGACCATTTCCTTGAGCAGCTGGCAGGGGCGGTACTTGCTGTCGCCGAACTGCTCGAGGTAGACCTCCATCACGGCCAGGCACACGTCCAGGCCGATCATGTCGGCCAGCGCCAGCGGGCCTATGGGCTGGTTGCAGCCGAGCTTCATGCCGGCGTCGATGTCTTCGGGCGTGGCCAGGCCTTCGGAGAGCACGAAGAACGCTTCGTTGATCATCGGCACCAGGATGCGGTTGACGACGAAGCCGGGCGCGTTCTTGACGGTGATCGGGCTCTTGCCCAGGCGCAGCGACAGTTCCTTGACGCTGTCATGCGTCGCGTCGCTGGTCTGCAGGCCGCGGATGATCTCGACCAGCGCCATCATGGGCACGGGGTTGAAGAAGTGCATGCCGATGAAGCGGTCGGCGCGGCTGGTGATCGCGGCGAGCTGGGTGATCGAGATCGACGAGGTGTTCGATGCGAGTATCACTTCAGGCGCGAGCAGCGCGTCGATCTGTTGCAGTATCTTGACCTTGAGCGCGAAGTTCTCGGTCGCGGCTTCGATCACGATCTGCGCGGACTGCAGGTCTTCGTAGCGCGTCGAGGTCTTGATGCGGGCCAGCGCCGCCGCCTTGTCGGCTTCGCTGATTTTCTCTTTCTTGATCAGGCGGTCGAGGCTGCCGGACACGGTGGCCAGGCCTTTTTGTACCGCTGCGTCCGAGATATCCACCATCACCACGTCGATGCCCGAGACCGCGCACGCCTGCGCGATGCCGTTGCCCATGGTGCCTGCGCCGATGATCCCGACAGTTTGAATCGCCATTTGGAAAGTCTCCACAAAGTAAATTGGACCGCGTGATGGTATCGGGAATCGGCGCCGGGGTGCGCTTTGCGCAGGCGCGGATGTTGCAATGCACCATTGCACCGCGCACCGCGCTGGTGCATCGCCATTTTTTGTACCCGTGAAAATAGGGGGGAAGGCGTCACCGGCGCGCGCAAATGCGTAAGAATCACGCCTGCTGCCGGCGCGCAGCCTGCGCCGGGCCGGCCCCCGGATGGCCGGCCTCCGGATGGCCGGCCCCCGGACTTCTTTGTCTTTTACGGATCGATTGCCATGACGACTCTAGGAACCCCGCTTTCTTCCCATGCCACCAAAGTCATGCTGCTGGGCAGCGGCGAACTCGGCAAGGAGGTGTTGATCGCCTTGCAGCGCCTGGGCGTAGAGACGATTGCCGTGGACCGCTACGAGAACGCGCCCGGCCACCAGGTCGCGCACCGCGCGCACACGATTGCGATGAGCGACCCCGCGCAGCTCAAGGCCTTGATCGAGCAGGAGCGCCCTGGCTGGGTCGTGCCCGAGATCGAGGCGATCGCCACGCCCATGCTCGAGGAACTCGAAGCCGCGGGCGTGGTGCGCGTCGTGCCCACGGCACGCGCTGCGCGCCTGACCATGGACCGCGAAGGCATTCGCCGCCTCGCGGCCGAAACGCTGGGCGTGCCGACCAGCCCCTATCGTTTCTGCGACTCGCTGGCGCAATTGCAGGCCGCGATCGACGGCCATGACGGCCAGGCGGCGATCGGCTATCCCTGCGTGGTCAAGCCCGTGATGAGCAGCTCGGGCAAGGGCCAGAGCAAGATCGACGGCCCGCAGGACGTGGCTGCGGCCTGGGATACGGCCATGGCCGGTGGCCGGGTCAACCATGGCCGCGTGATCGTCGAAGGCTTCATCGATTTCGACTACGAAATCACGCTGCTGACGGTGCGCGCGCGCGGCGCCGACGGCCAGGTGCACACGCATTTCTGCGCACCTGTGGGCCATCTGCAGCAAAGCGGCGACTACATCGAGAGCTGGCAGCCCCAGGCGATGGCGCCGACGGCGCTGGACCGCGCCCAGGCGATTGCGCTGGCCGTGACCCACAACCTGGGCATGGACCGCGACGGCCAGCCCGCGGGCCTGGGCCTGTATGGCGTGGAGCTGTTCGTGCGCGGCGACGAAGTCTGGTTCAGCGAAGTCAGCCCGCGCCCGCACGATACCGGCCTGGTCACGCTGAGCACGCAGTGGCAAAGCGAGTTCGAGCTGCATGCGCGCGCGATTCTGGGCCTGTCGGTCGACACCTCGCTGCGCAACGCGGGCGCGAGCGCGGTGATCTATGGCGGCGTCGACGGCGAGAACATGGTGTTCGACGGCGTCGAGGAAGCCCTGGCCGTGCCCGGCACCGACCTGCGCCTGTTCGGCAAGCCCGAGAGCTTCGCCCGGCGCCGCATGGGCGTGGCGCTGGCGCGCCACGACGATGTCGAGCTGGCACGCGCGCGCGCCCGGCTCGCGGCCAGCAAGGTCAAGCCGCGGCTGGCCTGAGCCCACGCCGCCCGAACACCGCTCCCATGCCTGTCGTGCCCCATGGGCGGGCAGGCATCACGCCGCGAGCACCGCCAAATCGCCGCAATGTCGCGACCTCAGCGGCTTCGGTCCTCAGGTGCCCTTTGGCGCTGCCGTCACCTGCTGGTGCCGAAAGCACGCGGGGGCATGGTCGTTGACCATGCCCACGGCCTGCATCCAGGCGTGGACGATGGTCGGCCCGACAAACTTGAAGCCGCGGCGCTTCATGTCCTTGGAGATCAGCGCGGACAGCGCGGTCTGCGTCGCATGGCCCGTGCCCGGCAGGGGCTGGCCCTTGGTGAACGACCAGCAGTAGTCGGCGAAGTCTTCGCCGCGCGCCTGCATCTCGAGGTAGATCTGCGCGCCGCGAATCGTTGCCTCGATCTTGGCGCGCGCGCGCACGATGCCGGCATTGCCCATCAGCCGCTCGATGTCCTGCGCACCGAAGGCGGCCACGGCCTGCGGGTCGAAGCCGGCAAAGGCCTCGCGGAAAGCTTCGCGCTTGCGCAGGATGATCTCCCACGACAGCCCGGCCTGGAAGCCTTCGAGCATCAGCGTCTCCCACAGCATGCGCGCATCGCGCACCGGCACGCCCCATTCGGTGTCGTGGTAGTGCTGCATCAGCGGGTCCGCGCCCGCCCAGGCGCAGCGCACGGTCGCGTTCATTGGAAGGCGACTTCCGCAAAGCTGCGCAATTTGCGGCTGTGAAGCCGCTCTATGCCGCCCGCGCGCAGGATGTCGATGGCGCGCATGCCTATGCGCAGATGCTGGTCCACGCGCTCGCGGTAGAAGTGGTTGGCCATGCCGGGCAGCTTGATTTCGCCGTGCAGCGGCTTGTCGCTGACGCACAGCAGCGTGCCGTAGGGCACGCGAAAGCGAAAGCCGTTGGCGGCGATGGTCGCGCTTTCCATGTCCAGCGCCACGGCGCGGCTCTGGCTGAAGCGGCGCTGGGGCGTGTTGTTGGGCAGCAGCTCCCAGTTGCGGTTGTCGGTGCTGGCCACGGTGCCGGTGCGCATGATGCGCTTGAGGTCGCTGCCGGGCATCTGCGTCACGTCGGCCACGGCCTGCTGCAGCGCGACCTGGATTTCGGCCAGCGCCGGAATCGGCACCCACAGCGGCAGTTCCTCGTCGAGCACATGGTCTTCGCGCACATAGGCGTGGGCCAGCACGTAGTCGCCGAGCTGCTGGCTGTTGCGCAGGCCCGCGCAGTGGCCCAGCATCATCCAGGCATGCGGGCGCAGCACGGCGATGTGGTCGGTGATGGTCTTGGCATTCGCCGGGCCGACGCCGATGTTGACCATGGTGATGCCGCTGCTGTCGGCGCGCACCAGGTGGTAGCCGGGCATTTGCGGCAGGCGCGGCGGCGGGCTGCCGAGTTCGTCGATGGCTTGCGCGGGCAGGCCGGTGCGGCGCGTGACCACGTTGCCGGGCTCGACGAAGGCGATGTATTCGCTGTCGGGCTTGGCCATTTCGGCATGGCCCAGGCGAATGAACTCGTCGATGTAGAACTGGTAGTTGGTGAACAGCACGAAGTTCTGGAACCACTCGGGCGCGGTGCCGGTGTAGTGGCGCAGCCGGTGCAGCGAATAGTCGACGCGCGGCGCGGTGAACAGCGACAGCGGCATGGCGCCACCGGGCTCGGGCTGCCAGGTGCCGTTGGCGATGCCGTCGTCCATGGCCTCGAGGTCGGGCAGGTCGAACACATCGCGCATCAGCATGCGGCGCTGGGGCGTGAGCGAGCCTTCGATGTGGTCGTTCTCGGCGAAGGAGAAATGGATGGGAATCGGCTTGTCGCTCAGGCCGACTTCGAAATCCATGTCATGGCTCGCGCGCAGCAGGCGCAGCTGTTCGGCGTAGTACTCGGCGAACAGGTCGGGCCGCGTGAGCGTGGCTTCGTAGATGCCCGGGCCCTCGACAAAACCATAGGCCAGCGTGGTGTCGGCGCGCGCCACGGTGTGGGTATGGACCCGCACCTTGGGGTAGAACGCATGGATGGGCGAGGACGGCGTTTCGCCGGCGACAAAGCGCTGCATCGCGTCGCGCAGATGCCCGACCTGCTCACGGTAGAGCTGTTGAATGTGGGTGAGCGCCTGCTCTGGAGTGGTGTGCCGGGTGATGGCACGGTCGTGCGTGAACTGTTCCATGGCCTATTGTGCCTGCTGCGGATGACAGTAATCTTTCTGCCATTGCAGCGCCTGCTCGGCCGGCATGGGCGGCGCGATGTGGTATCCCTGGGCCATCTCGCAGCCCAGCGTGCGCAGCAGCGCGAACTGCTCGGGCGTTTCCACGCCTTCGGCGACGGTGCGCAGGCGCAGGCTCCTGGCCATCTGCACGATGGCCGTGACGATGGCCGCGTCGTCTTCGTTCCCGGGCAGGTCGGTGATGAACGAGCGGTCGATCTTGAGCTGGTGAATCGGGTGGCGCTTGAGGTAGGCCAGCGACGAGTAGCCGGTGCCGAAATCGTCGATCGCCATCTGCACGCCCTGCTGCTGCAGCGCGTGCAGCGTGCGCTGGACCTGGGCGTCGGAATGCATCAGCGTGCTTTCGGTGAGCTCGATGTGCAGCAGCTGCGCGGGCAGGCCGGTTTCGGCGAGCACCGCGGCGACATCGCTGGCCAGGTCGCTGTGGCGAAATTCCTGCGCCGACATGTTCACCGCGACGGGCACGCGCGGCATGCCCTGCGCATACCAGGCGCAGGCTTCGCGGCAGGCCTGGCGCAGCACCCAGCGGTCGATGGCGGTGATCAGGCCGCGGGCCTCGGCCAGCGCGACGAACTCCTCGGGGCTGACCAGCCCGCGCTCCGGATGGCGCCAGCGCACCAGCGCCTCGAAGCCCGCGAGCGCGCCGTTGTCGGTGCGCACCTGGGGCTGGTAATGCAGCTCGAACCCGCCCAGGGCAATCGACTGGCGCAGCAGCTGCTCCTGGTTGAGCATGCGGCTGGCGCGGCTTTCGAGCGCGGGCGTGTAGAACGCGAACGGCTGGTGGCTGTTGTCCTTGGCCAGATAGCGCGCCGCGCCTGCATTGCGCAGCAGGGCCTCGACGTTTTCGCCGTCCTCGGGGAAGATCGCAATGCCGATCGCGGGAGCGATGACCAACTGCTGCGCGGCCACATGGCAGGGCATTTCGAGCATCGCGACCATCTGCCGGGTGATCAGTTCGGCTTCCGCGCGCGACGTGCCGCCGGCGAGCACGACGATGAATTCATCGCTGCCCGCGCGCGCCACCAGATCGGTGCCGCGCACGCAGCTGCACAGGCGCTGGGCGACTTCGCACAGCACCTGATCGCCCGCCTGGTGGCCCAGCGAATCGTTGATCGCCGAGAAATGCTTGAGGTCCAGGCTCAGCACCGCCACCGCGAGGTTCTCCTGGCGCGCGCGGGTGATCAACTGCCCGAGCTGCTCGCTCAGATACCAGCGGTTGGGCAGCCGGGTGAGCGCGTCGTGCTCGGCGAGGAAGCGCATCTGGGCCTGGGCCTGCTGGTGGGCCGTGACGTCACGGATCACGACCAGGCGGAAGTCCTGCGCGCCGTCGCCGCCGGGCATGGGCAGGCCGTCGATCTCGACGGGAATGCTGTGGCCGTCCTTGTGCCTGACGGTGGCCTTGTAGGAAGTACTGCGCCGGCTCTGAATGCCTTCAAGTGCCAGCGGCCAGAATTCCTTGTCCAGATACTGCAGCGCCGACTGGCCGCGGAGCTCTTCGAGGCTGTAGCCTATGAGCCGCAGCATGGCCGCATTCGCATCGAGCACCACGCCTTCGCGGTGGATCAGAATGGCTTCATGGGTGGCGGCGGAAAACAGCCGCATGCGCTCCTCGCTCTCGTCGAGCTGCTGCTGCACCGAGCGGCCCAGGCTCAGGTCGATCACCTGCACCACCGCGCCGCGCAGCCTGTCCTGTTCCAGGTGCGGCGTGATGCGCACTTCGATTTCCCGCGGCAGGCCCTGCGGCGAGCGCGCCTGGCGTATGTAGCGCACATGTTCGCCGCGCAGGCTGCGCTCCACATGCACGGCGATGGCCTGCCAGCTTTCCGCTCCCATGATCTCCCAGGGATGCTTGCCCAGCATCTCGCCCGGCTCGAAGCCGTAATAGGTCGCATACGCATGGTTGGCAAAGCGGCAGCACAGCGTTTCGGCCTCGAAATAGGCCATCATTCCTGTCGCCGCATCGATGATGAGGCGCAGCATGGCATTGCTGTCGCTGAGGCTGGGCGCACTGGGGCTGGGTGGCATGTGCCTTCCTATGGGAATACCCTGTTTATAACGTAACCGGACGCAATGACGCAGGGGGCAAGTCCTTGCCTCTACAGCCCTGCGCCGCACTGGCCGGGCGTGACCCGGGATAATCGGGCCCATGAACGCCTCTTCTTCCTCCGCCAGTACCGGTTTCGACACACTGGCCCTCAGCCCTGCGATGCTCGACAATCTGCAGCAGCTGGGCTACCACCAGATGACGCCCATCCAGTCCGCGAGTCTGCCGCCCGCGCTGCTGGGCAAGGATCTGATCGCCCAGGCCAGCACCGGCAGCGGCAAGACCGCGGCCTTCGGCCTGACGCTGCTGACCCGGCTCAATCCGCGCTGGTTCGCCGTGCAATCGCTGGTGCTGTGCCCGACGCGCGAGCTCGCCGACCAGGTGGCGACGGAAATCCGCCGCCTCGCCCGGGCGCACGACAACATCAAGGTCGTGACGGTGTATGGCGGCGTGCCTTCGCGCGCGCAGATCGCGAGCCTGGAAAACGGCGCGCACATCGTGGTCGGCACGCCGGGCCGGGTCATGGACCTGATGGAGCGCGGCGCGCTCGACCTGGCCGGCCTCAATACCCTGGTGCTCGACGAAGCCGATCGCATGCTCGACATGGGCTTTCATGCCGACATCGAGACCGTGGTGCGCAAGTGCCCGGCCGAACGCCAGACGCTGCTGTTCTCGGCGACCTATCCCGAAGGCATCGCCGACCTGAGCGCGCGCTTCATGAAGCAGCCCCAGCGCATCACCGTGCAGGCCCAGCACAGCGAAGGCAAGATCGCGCAGCGCTGGTACGAAGTCGCCGAAGGCCAGCGCCTGCAGGCCGTGGCCGACCTGCTGCTGCATTTCCGGCCCGAGTCGAGCATTGCCTTTTGCAATACCAAGCAGCAGTGCCGCGACCTGGTCGGCCTGCTGCAGGCCCAGGGCTTCAGCGCGCTGGCGCTCTACGGCGAGCTCGAGCAGCGCGAGCGCGACGAAGTGCTGGTGCAGTTCGCCAACCGCAGCTGCTCGGTGCTGGTCGCGACCGACGTGGCCGCGCGCGGCCTCGACATCTCCAACCTGGCCGCGGTCATCAATGTCGATGTCACGCCCGACTCCGAAATCCATATCCACCGCGTCGGCCGCACGGGCCGGGGCGATGCCGAAGGCCTGGCGCTGAACCTCGCCAGCCTCGATGAAATGGGCAACGTCGGCAAGATCGAAGTGCTGCAGGGCCGCCCTTCGAGCTGGTTCCCGCTGAGCGAACTCACGCCGGCCAGCGATGCGCCGCTGGTGCCGCCCATGCAGACCATACAGATCATCGGCGGGCGCCGCGAGAAGATCCGCGCCGGCGACGTGATGGGCGCGATGACCGCCGACTTCGGCTACACCCGCGAGCAGATCGGCAAGATCAACGTCAATGACTTCTCGACCTATGTCGCCGTCGAGCGCGGCATCGCCGGGGCCGCCGTGGCCAAGCTCAATGCGGGCCGGGTCAAGGGCAAGAGCGTGAAGGCGCGGCTTCTGTAATCCGATCCACGCCATGTTTGTGGCGCTGCTGCGCTGCCGGTCCATGTCCAGGGAGTGAATCTCATGCTCGATGAATCGGGGTGGATTTCGCCGCGCGCGGTGCGTTGGCTGAGCCCTTCCAATCTGCTGCGGGTGTCCGTCGCCGTGGCCGTATTGACGATTGTGCTCAAGACCCTGGCCTGGGCGATGACGGGCTCGGTCGGTCTGCTGTCGGATGCGCTGGAGTCGCTGGTGAATCTGGCCGGCGCGATTTTCGCGCTGACCATGGTCACCATCGCCCAGCGGCCGGCCGACGAGGACCATCCCTACGGGCATACCAAGGCCGAGTATTTTTCGGCCGGCTTCGAAGGCATCCTGGTGATGGCGGCGGCGCTGGCCATCGTCTGGGCCGCGGTGCTGCGCCTGCAGGCGCCGGCCGCGCTGGAGCAACTGGGCTGGGGCCTGGCGCTGTCGCTGGTGAGCACGGCGTTCAATGGCGCATTGGCCTGGGTGATGTTCCGCTCGGCGCGCGTACACCGTTCGGTGGCGCTCGAAGGCGATGCCCGGCATCTGCTGACCGACGTCTGGACTTCGGTCGGCGTGGTCGTGGGGCTCGTGGCCGCGCACCTCTCGGGCTGGCTGTGGCTCGATCCGGTGGTGGCGATTGCCGTCGCACTGAACATCTGCAAGGAAGGCGTGAAGCTGGTCTGGCGCTCGTCCCAGGGCCTGATGGACCAGGCGGTCGAGCCCGAGTTGCTGGCGCGCATCGAAGCCGAGCTCGCGCGGTTCAGGACCGACGAGGTGCATTTCGACCATCTGCGCACGCGCCGCGCGGGCCTGCGCAGCTTTGTCACGCTGCACATGCATGTGCCCGCCGACTGGACACTGGGCCATGCCGCGCGCCAGCGCGAGCAGGTCGAAGCTGCCTTGATGCAGACCCAGGTCGGCCTGCAGGCAACGATTGAACTGCTGCCCGAAGGGGCGGTGACCGCATTGGAAAAAGCCCAGGCCCAGCCGGGCCTGCAGAGGGAATAGCGAAATGATCAGCGTATTGCAGCGCGTACGGGAAGCGCGTGTGGAAGTCGACGGCGAAGTCTGCGGCCGGATAGACCACGGCCTGGTGGTGCTGGTCTGCGCCGAGCGCGGCGACAGCGAAGCCGAGGCCGACAGGCTGCTGGCCAAGCTGCTCAAGCTGCGCATCTTTGGCGATGACCAGGGCAAGATGAACCGCAGCGTGCAGGACGTCGCCGGCGGCCTGCTGCTGGTGAGCCAGTTCACGCTGGCCGCGGACACCGCGAGCGGCAACCGCCCGAGCTTCAAGCAGGCCGCCGCGCCCGAAGAAGGCCGGCGCCTCTACGACTATCTGGTGCAGCAGGCCCAAGCCATGCACTGCGCGCATGGCGCGGTGCAGACCGGCCGTTTCGCGGCCGACATGCAGGTGCATCTGGTCAATGACGGGCCGGTGACGGTGCCGCTGCGCATCGCGCCCCGCCTGCAAGCCGCGTGACGACTATTGCTGCCAGAAGAACAGCGCCGACATCACCAGCCCGGTGACGACAATGCCGGCGCGCAGCCAGGGCGCGGGAATGCGCCGGGCCAGGCGCGCGCCGCCGTAGCCGCCCAGCGTGGCCGCGACCATCATGCCCAGCGCCTGCGGCCATTCGACCAGGCCGCCGGCCGCGTAGACCACGACGGCAATCGCTGTGAGCAGGGCCGAGACCAGGTTCTTCATGCCGTTCATCGCCGCCAGCCGGGTCTGGCCCAGCAGGCCGAACAGCGCCAGCAGCACAATGCCCAGCCCGCCGTTGAAATAGCCGCCGTAGATGGCCACGGCCAGCATGCCCAGGCCGGCCGGCAGGAGCGCAGGCGGGCCGTCGTGGGCGGCGCCGGCCGTCCAGCGGCGCAGTTGCGGCCCGAAGGCGAACATCGCTGTCGCGGCCAGCAGCAGCCAGGGCACGACGCGGCGAAACGTCGCATCGGGCGTGACCAGCAGCAGCAGCGCCCCGGCCGCGCCGCCAAGCAGCGACAGCACGATCACGCTTTTCATTGACAGGCCCGGTGGCGACTGCACGTCCTCGCGAAAGCCCCAGGCGCCCGCCAAGTAGCCCGGCAGCAGCGCGACCGTCCCCGTGGCATTGGCGACCACGGGCGGCACGCCCGTGAACACCAGCGCGGGCAGCGTCAGAAAACTGCCGCCGCCGGCCACGGCATTCAAGGCGCCAGCGACAAATGCTGCCGCGAGCAGCAAAAACCATTCACCCATGTGATGTCCCCTGTGTTGCCGGCGTGGTCGCCGGTCATGCGCACCATCTTAGTGCGCGACCTGCGCTGGGGCGGGGAAATGCGCGACAGCGGCAACGCAAAACAGTAATGACTATTTTGCGCGGCAGCCGCCGCCGCAACGCCTATTTTTGATAAGGGTCCTCGAACCCCAGCTCGCGCATGATGTCGCTCTCATACGCTTCCATCTCCTCGGCATCTTCCTCGCCGGTCTCGTGGTCCCAGCCCTGGGCGTGCAGCGTGCCGTGGACCAGCAGGTGGGCGTAGTGCTCCTCAAGCGTCTTGTTCTGCTCGCGCGCTTCGCGCTCGACCACGGGGGCGCACAGCACCAGGTCGGCCATCACCGTGGGTTCCTGCTGGTAGTCGAAGGTCAGCACATTGGTTGCGTAGTCCTTTTGCCGGTACTGGAGGTTCAGCGCCTGGCCTTCGTCGGTGTCGACGATGCGCACGGTGATTTCGGCGTCCACGGCCAGCGCGTGGCGTATCCAGCGCGTGACCTTGCTGCGGGACAGCACCGCGCGGTGGGCCGGGGCCGCGTCGAAGCGGCCGAATTGCAGGGAGAGTTGCAGTTGTTGCAAAGACATGGGCAAATTCAATCGTCGTTGGCGCGCGAGCGGCTGCGCGACGCGGGCTGGCGGCCGCGCGCTTCGTAGGCATCGACAATGCGCGCGACCAGCGGGTGGCGCACCACGTCGGCGCTGGTGAAATGGGTCACGGCAATGCCCTTGACGCGCTTGAGCACGCGCTCGGCGTCGATCAGGCCGCTCATCGCGCCCTTGGGCAGGTCGATCTGGCTCACGTCGCCCGTGACCACGGCCTTGGCGCCGAAGCCTATGCGCGTGAGGAACATCTTCATCTGCTCGGGCGTGGTGTTCTGCGCCTCGTCCAGAATGACGAAGGCGTTGTTGAGCGTGCGCCCGCGCATGAAGGCCAGCGGCGCGATCTCCAGCACATTGCGCTCGAAGGCCTTTTGCACCTTCTCGTAGCCCATGAGGTCGTACAGGGCGTCGTAGAGCGGGCGCAGATAGGGGTCGACCTTCTGCGTCAGGTCGCCGGGCAGAAAGCCCAGGCGCTCGCCGGCTTCGACGGCCGGGCGCGTGAGCACGATGCGCTGCACGGCGCTGCGCTCGAGCGCGTCCACGGCGCAGGCCACGGCCAGGTAGGTCTTGCCCGTGCCCGCGGGGCCTATGCCCAGCGTGATGTCGTGGCTGGCGATATTCTCGAGGTACAGGTTCTGCGTGGTGGTGCGCGCGCGCAGGTCGGCGCGGCGCGTCGACAGCTGGATCGCGCCTGCCGGCGCCTCGACCAGTTCGGCGTCGCCCGCGAGCATCAGCTGCAGGTGGGCTTCGGGAATCGGGTCATCCGCCATCTCGTAGAGCGCCTGCAGCATTTCCAGCGCCTGCTGCGCGCGGGCCTTGGGGCCGTCGATCTTGAACTGCTCGTGGCGGTGGGCAATGGCCACCTTGAGCGCGGTTTCTATGGTGCGCAGGTGCGCGTCGGCCGGGCCGCAGAGGTGGCCCAGGCGGGTGTTGTGGTGGGGAGTGAAGGTGTGGCGCAGGATCACGCGGATAATTCCAGACTAGAGCTGCCAACGGGGCGGCAAAGGACTTCAATGATAGGCAAATTGACCGGCACGCTGCTGGAGAAAAACCCGCCCACGGTATTGGTGGACTGCCACGGCGTGGGCTACGAGGTGCAGGTGCCCATGAGCACCTTCTACAACCTGCCCGCGACCGGGGCCCAGGTGGGCCTGCTCACGCACTTCATCGTGCGCGAGGATGCGCAGCTGCTGTTCGGTTTTGGCACATCCAGCGAGCGCGAGACTTTCCGCGAGCTGATCAAGATCACGGGCGTGGGCCCGCGCACGGCGCTGGCCATCATCAGCGGCATCGGCGTCGAGGATCTGGCCCAGGCGGTGACGCTGCAGGAAATGGGGCGGCTGATCAAGGTGCCGGGCATAGGCAAGAAGACCGCCGAGCGGCTGCTGCTCGAGCTCAAGGGCAAGATCGGCGCCGACATGGGCTCGAAATCGCTGTTCACCAACGAGCACCAGAACGACATCCTGCAGGCGCTGCTGGCCCTGGGCTACAACGACAAGGAGGCCGCGGCCGCGCTCAAGGCCCTGCCGCCCGATATCGGGGTCAGCGACGGCATCAAGCGCGCGCTGCAGGCATTGGCAAAATAAGCCATGACCATCCATACCGACGATTTCGCGCCCGCGCCCCCGAAGCGCGCAATATCTGCCGCGCCGCTGTCGCACCATGAAGAGGCGATGGAGCGCGCGCTGCGCCCCAAGCTGCTGCAGGAGTACGTGGGCCAGGCCAAGGCGCGCGAGCAGCTCGAGATCTTCATCGGCGCGGCGAGAAAGCGCGGCGAGGCGCTGGACCATGTGCTGCTGTTCGGCCCGCCGGGCCTGGGCAAGACCACGCTGTCGCACATCATCGCCGCCGAACTCGGCGTGAACCTGCGCCAGACCAGCGGGCCGGTGCTCGAAAAGCCCAAGGACCTCGCGGCGCTGCTGACCAACCTCGAAGCCAACGATGTGCTGTTCATCGACGAGATCCACCGGCTGTCGCCCGTGGTCGAGGAAATCCTCTACCCCGCGCTCGAGGACTACCAGATCGACATCATGATCGGCGAAGGCCCGGCCGCGCGCTCGATCAAGCTCGACCTGCAGCCGTTCACGCTGGTCGGCGCGACCACGCGCGCGGGCATGCTCACCAACCCGCTGCGCGACCGCTTCGGCATTGTCGCGCGGCTCGAGTTCTATACATCCGAAGAGCTCGCGCGCATCGTCGTGCGCAGCGCGGGCCTGCTGGGCGTGCCGCTGGACGCCGAAGGCGGCTGGGAGATCGCGCGCCGCTCGCGCGGCACGCCGCGCATCGCCAACCGGCTGCTGCGGCGCGTGCGCGACTACGCCGACGTCAAGGGCGACGGCCGCATCACCCAGGACATCGCCAACCGCGCGCTGGCCATGCTCGACGTCGACCCGCAGGGCTTCGACGTGATGGACCGCAAACTGCTCGAAGCCGTGATCCACCGCTTTGACGGTGGCCCCGTGGGGCTGGACAACATCGCGGCCAGCATAGGCGAGGAGTCGGGAACCATCGAGGACGTGATCGAGCCCTATCTGATCCAGCAGGGCTATCTGCAGCGCACGCCGCGCGGGCGCATCGCGACCAAGGCGGCGTATCTGCACCTGGGCGTGGAGCCGCCCAGCGCCCCCGCGGTCTGAAGACCTGCTTCAGTTATTGCCCGCAGTCCATGCCACTGGCGCGCTCCAAGCCAGGGGCCGCCGCGCAGCGGCTCAGGCGGTGTTTCTTTTCACCGTGCAGAGCATGCCGACCACGATCAGCACCTGTGCCAGGTAGTAGCTTGACAGCACCGCCAGCTGCGCCCAGGGCAGGGGCTGCACGAAACGGTTGGTCGCGAGCAGCGAATCGCTGAGCATGAAGCTGCACGCGCCCAGCGCCACCAGCAGCGCCGCGGGCCGGTCGGCGGCAGCGGCTTCGTGCCAGCGGCCCCAGGCCTGCGCGGCCATCAGCGCGATCACCAGCACATAGGCCGCGACCGGCAGCCGCAGCGCCGCGGGCAGGCCGCCCTGCCAGAGAAACGTGTACATCGCCGCGGCCAGCAACAGCGCGAATGCGAGCGCGCTGCGCAGCGCAAACCAGCGCTGGCCCTGCTTGAACAGCGCGATATAGCAAAGATGGGCCAGCAGGAACGCCGCGAGGCCCGGTATGAACAGGCCGCGCAGCATCAGCAACACATCGCCGGCGAGCGACGCGGCCAGCGCCGCGAGCAGCAGCCAGCCGCTGCGCGTGGCGCCGTGGCGGTGCATGCTCAATGCGACGGCGAGCAGCGCGCAGACCATGGCCAGCGGTTTGAAGACCAGATGCCACTGCTGCAGGCCCAGCGCGCTGCTGGCCGTGGCGAGTGCGCCGGCCTGGAGCATGCAGGCCAGGGCCGGGCTGGCGCGCGAACGCAGCGCGGCCACGCCCGCGAGCAGGCTGGCGAGCACCGTCGCCCAGGCGATCACGAAGTGCGCGAGCGGCGGTTGTCCGGAGTCTCCCGCGAGCACGCGCCAGGCGAGCAGCAGCGCGAAGAAAATGCCCAGGGCCGGTCCGGCCCAGGCCAGTGCATAGCGGGAAAGGTGCATGCAACCCATTGTGAGGCGCGGCGGCGGCGCTGGCGATGCAGGGGAACCCTTGGGCGAGTGGGCCCCTGGCGGGCCCAGCGGGGTCAGTTCAAGCGTGCGCCCGAGGCCTGGTCGAACACGTGCAACTGGCTTATCAGCGGCCGTAGGCCCAAGGTGCTGCCCGGCCGCAGATCGACGCGCTCGCGCGACACGGCGATCACGTTCTGGCCTCCCAGCCGCGCGGCGATCTGGGTTTCCGCGCCCGTGGGCTCGAGCACCTGGACTTTGGCGCGCAGGCCCTGGTCGGCCGATGTGACCTCGAGGTGTTCGGGGCGTACACCGAGCCAGACCGCGCGGCCCGGCGCGAGCGCCAGGCCCGGGGGCATGGGCAGCAGCAGGCCGTCGTCGGTCAGCACGCGTCCGCCTTCCTGCGCGCGCCCGGCGAGCAGGTTCATCGCGGGTGAGCCTATGAAGCCCGCGACAAACGCGTTGCGCGGCCGGTCGTAGAGTTCCAGCGGCGTGCCCGCCTGCTCGATCCGGCCGTCCTTGAGCACCACGATGCGGTCGGCCATGGTCATGGCCTCGATCTGGTCGTGCGTCACATACAGCGTGGTCGTGCCCAGCCGCTGGTGCAGCGCCTTGATTTCGGTGCGCATCTGCACGCGCAGCTTGGCGTCGAGATTCGACAGCGGCTCGTCGAACAAAAAGGCCTGGGGCTCGCGGATGATGGCCCGGCCCATGGCCACGCGCTGGCGCTGGCCGCCCGAAAGCTGGGCCGGGCGGCGTTCGAGCAGCCCCTGCAGGTTGAGTATGGCCGCCACATCGTCGACGCGCTGCTTGCGCAGCGCGGGCCGCACGCCTTGCAGGCGCAGCGCGAAGCCCAGGTTCTCGGCGACGCTCATGTGCGGGTACAGCGCGTAGTTCTGGAACACCATGGCGATGTTGCGCTCGCGCGGCGCGACGTCGTTGAGGCGCTGCGTGCCCAGCAGGATTTCGCCCTCATCGACGGCTTCCAGCCCCGCGACCATGCGCAGCAGCGTCGATTTGCCGCAGCCCGAAGGGCCGACCAGGGCGACGAATTCGCCGTCGGCTATCTCCAGCGACAGCTCGTGCAGCACGGCCTGGCCCGCGTAGTGTTTGCGCAGATGGCGCAGAGAAATGGAAGCCATGGAATCAGTCCTTGACGCCGCCGGCCGTGAGGCCGCGCACGAGGTATTTGCGCACCAGCAGGGTAAAGGCCACGACCGGCAGCATGACCAGCGTGCCCGCGGCCGCGATCTTGGTCCACTCCCAGCCGTCGTACTGCAGGAAGTTGACGATGGCCACGGGCGCCGTGACGGCCTGGGTGCGCGTGAGAATCAGCGCGAAGAAAAAATCGCTCCACGAAAAGATGAAGCACAGCACGGCCGTGGAGACCAGGCCGGGCAGTGTCAAGGGCAGCGTCACATGCCAGAACGCCGACCAGACGCCGCAGCCGTCGATCCACGCGGCTTCCTCGAGCGCCGGGGGAATCGCCGCGAAGAAGCTCTGCATCAGCCAGATCACGATGGCCAGGTTGAACGTCAGGTAGATCAGCGTCAGGCCCCAGACCGTGTCGAGCAGGCCGGCCCAGCGCAGCGCGAGAAAGAACGGAATGGTGAACGCGATCGGCGGCGCCATGCGCGTGCACAGTATCCACAGCGCGACATGGCGGCGCGCGCGAAAGCGCCAGCGCGTGAGCGCATAGGCCGCGGGCACGCCTATGAGCAGCGCCAGCGCCGTGGACAGCGTGCTGGTCAGCAAGCTGTTGCCGAACGCGCGCGCGAACTGGTCCTGCCAGAGCGCGCGAAACGCGTCCAGCGTGGGCGTGAACAGCAGCGAGGGCTCGAAGGCATAGGCCGCGGGGCGCAGCGCGAGCTGCACCATCCAGAAGAACGGCAGCAGCAATACCGCGAGCAGCGCCAGCGCCGCGATGTCGCGGCCATGGCGGCGCAGCCAGCCGCGGGTGCGCGGCCGGTCGGACGGAAAGGGCGGCTCGTAGAGCGCGGCTTCAGCGTGCATCGTGCGCTCCTTCACGGCCCAGGCGGCTGACCAGCGCGCTGAGAACAAAGACCCCGGCGAGCATGACCAGCGCGATCGCGCTGCCGTAGCCCCAGAACGAGAAGTTGAAGGCCTGGATGAAACCATAGAAATTCGTGACTTCGGTCACCGTGCCCGGGCCGCCATTGGTCAGCACGTAGAGCAGCGGAAAGGCCTTGAAGCTGTCGATCAGCCGGAACAGCGCGCAGACCAGCAGCACCGCGCGGATATGGGGAAAGACGATGAAGCGGAACAGCTGCCAGCGGTTGGCGCCGTCCATGCGCGCGGCTTCTAGCGGATCGTCGGGAATCATCTGCAGCGCCGCGAGCACCATCAGCATGGTGAACGGAAACCACTGCCAGGTATCGGCCGCGACCACGGCCCACAGCGCGGTGTCGGGGTTGGCGATCAGCGAGCGCAGCGGCCAGCCCAGGGCATCCAGCGCCTGGTGCAGCGGGCTGATGTCGGGGGTGTAGAGGATCTTCCAGATCAGCGCGACGACGATGGGCGGCAACACCATGGGAATCAGGAACAGGCTGCGCACCGCGCCCAGCACCTTTGACCGGCCATGCAGCAGCAGCGCGATGCCCAGGCCCGTCAACAGCTGCAGCGTCACGCCCACGCTTGACAGCTGGAACTGCACCCACAGCGAATGCAAAAAGCGCGGGTCCTGCAGCAATTGCCGGTAGTTGCCCAGTGGGTCGCGGAAGTGGAAGGTGCCCGCGGGGTCGGTCAGGCTCAGCGGCGTGAGGCTGACGACCACCAGTGTGATCAGCGGCGCCAGCGTGATCAGCGCGAGCACGATCAGCGCCGGGTACAGGCCCCAGCCATAGGCGCGGCGCTGCTGACGCTGCCAGCTCGGCGCGGGCGCTGGGACAGGTGGCGCTGGCGCTGCAGTCCGGCTGGGCAGATAGTAGGGCTGGCCGGCCTCGCCGGCGGGCAGCGCGGGAGCGAGTGCGGGAGGCATGTGCATGGGCGCTGCGCCTTTGCGTCAGACCGCGATGCCCGAGCGCCTGAGCTCGGCCAGCGCGCCGATCTGCGCCTGCTGCATGGCCGCGGCCGCGGACTTCTGGCCGGAGACGATCAGCTCGATGGCCTTGTTGATCTGCTGGTCGATCTGCGGGTACACGGCCACCGTGCGGTACTTCATATGGCCTTGCCGGGCCGCGAGATCGATGGCTTCGGACGACAGCTTGGCGATGTCATAGCCGTTGACGCGCTGGCGCTCGCTGAAGACCTGCGACTGCATGTCGGAGCGGCGCGTGGGCGAGCCATAGCCCGCGGCCACGGCGCGCTGCGTGATCTGCTTGGACGTCGCCCAGGCGATGAACTGCCACGCGGCCTGCGCGTTCCTGCTGCCCACGGGAATGCCCAGGCCATGCACGGCCGAGCCCGGAAAGCGCCCCGCGGGCCCGCGCGGCACCGCGCCCCAGGCGGTGGTCGCTGCGACCTTGCTGCTGGCCTTGTCGGCGAGCTGCGACAGGTAGATCTGGCCCTGTATGCCCAGGTTGCTGCGCCCGCTCTTGAGCGATTGCAGCGACTGGTCGGCGGTGTACGAGACCGCGCCGTCCGGCCCGAAATCGCGCAGCAGGCGCGCGAAGTAGTCGGCCGCGGCAATCGCCTCGGGCGTGTCCAGCGTGGGGTAGAGGTCGTGCGGCGCCTTGCGGAACACATCGCCGCCAAACGCCTGCAGGAACGGCGGGAAGGTCCAGCCGTAGTGGTTGTCGGTGACGAAGCCGGCCGCGCGCTCCTTGCGGTGCACGGTCTGCACGGCGCGGCTGAAGTCTTCCAGCGTGTCGGGAAAGGCCAGGCCGGCGCTGCGCAGCACATCGAAGCGGCTGGCCGCGGCCAGCGTGACTTCGGCCGTCCACGGCACGCCATAGAGCTTGCCGTCGGCGCCGGTCTCGGGCGCGCGCGCGCCGGCCAGGAAATCATTGATGTCGAAGTCGGCCGGCGTGAGATTGCGGTTGGCGATGAACTCGTCCAGCGGCGTGAGCCAGCCCGAGTTGATCCAGCGGCTCGAATAGATGAAGGTGACGTTGACCACGTCGTAGGCGCTGCCCTTGGTCGAGAGCTCGAGGTCGGTGCGCTGGTTGTAGACGGGAAAGCCCGGCGTGTCGAAGTTCACGCGCGCGCCGGTGCTTTCCTCGAACTCGGCGATCCAGGGGCGCAGCAGCCTGGAGTAGGCGGTGCTGAACAGCGCGACATTGAGCGTCGTGCCCTGCAGCGGCTTGGCGCGCTGGGCGAACGCGGGCATGCTCCACAGGGCGCTTGCACCGAGGGCTGCGCCGGCGCGCAAAAGGGCGCGGCGGGAGCTGGCGG
Source organism: Pantoea sp. 18069 (assembly GCF_902706035.1). GTDB lineage: Bacteria > Pseudomonadota > Gammaproteobacteria > Burkholderiales > Burkholderiaceae_C > Comamonas. Next base: position 148,117 of record NZ_CACSJA010000004.1, read on the forward strand.
CCGCGCAGGAAGCCGTGGAAGCTTCAGGAGCAGGCCCTGAAACGCCCTTCGATCCTTCGGCAGGCTCAGGACTCAGGGCGAACGGTGGGGGGGCGCTGGAGTGCGGCATGGGAGTATCCGAAATCAAGTTCAGGCGCTGACCGCCGTGCGGTCGATGCTCTTGCGGCCGTCGATGGCCGTGGTGTGTTCGCCGGTCACGGTGACGCGGCGCACCACGCGGTGCTGGTCGCCGTAGTCGTTGATCGCGTAGTGCTGGGTCGCGCGGTTGTCCCAGATCGCGACATCGCCTTCGGACCAGCGCCAGCGCACGGTGTTCTCGAGCGCGACGATGCGCTGGTGCAGCAGCTCGAGCAGCGCGTTCGATTCCTGCTGGCGCAGCTGGTTCAGGCGCTTGGCGAAATGGCCCAGCAGCAGCGCGCGCTCGCCGGTTTCGGGGTGCACATGCACCACCGGGTGTTCGGCTTCGATGAGGGTGCGCCGGAAAGTCGCGCGGTACTGCGCGCGGCCGGCGATTTCTTCGGCGCTGGCCGTGGTTTGCTGGCGCGGATCGGCATAGTCGTAGTCATTGCCATGCACCGCCCAGAGCCCGTCGGCGAGCGCCTTGAGCGGCGCGGGCAGGCCTTCGTAGGCGGCGACGGTATTGGCCCAGACCGTGTCGCCGCCATGGGGCGGCAGCACCACGGCGCGCAGTATGCAGGCCTTGGGCGGCGCGGCCTTGAACGTCACATCGGTGTGCCAGGAATCGGCGCGCCCGCCATGGCGCGAGTCGAGTTCGAGAAAGCGCGTGCCATCGGGCGCGGGCACCGTGGGGTGGGCCTCGATCTCGCCCCAGAGCCGGCCAAAGGCCTGGTGGCTGGCGTCATCGAGGTGGTGCTGGCCCTTGAAGAACAGCACGCGGTGGCGCAGCAGCGCGGCGCGCAGCTGGGCGACGGTGTCGCCATCGAGCGTGCCCGACAGACGCAGCCCGCGCACTTCGGCGCCTATGCGCACGGCCAGGGGCGTGATGTCCAGCGGGCCCGACAGTTGCGTGGGCAGGGTTTCCAAAACAGCGCTCATCGGATGCTCCAAGGTAGGCGTACATGACGCAATGGAGGTTCATCCTAGGCAGGCGGCTGGCTTGGGGAAACGAATTTTCTCGTAGATCGATATCTGAAAAAAAGCGGCGTTTCAGGCCGCAGGAATTGCCTGGCCTGGGCTCAATGCCCTCGCCCCAGAAACTGCTGCAGCTCGGGCGTCTGCGGCGCGCCGAACAGCGCTTCGGGCGTGCCGACTTTGGTGCATGAACACCACGCGGTTGCTGACCTTGCGCGCGAAGTTCAGTGTGCTGCTTTGCCATTGTGCAAGCACTCGGCGATCTTCTGCTGATTGCTGAGGCTCAACTGCTGGCAGGCCGTCGGGAGCGCGCGCTGTCCCATGGCGTCACGCGCAGGGTGGCTCCAGGGCGATGGTGTTGCGCAGTGTCCCTACGCCACCCACCTCCACTTCAACCACATCGCCGTCGCGCATCAGCACCGGTGGCGTGCGCTTGAAGCCGACGCCGCCCGGTGTCCCGGTCACGATGACATCGCCCGGCTCCAGCGGCGTGAAGGTGGAGGCATAGGCGATGAGTTCGGGGATGGGGAAGATCATCATGCGGGTGTCGGCCTGCTGCATGACCTGGCCATTGAGGCGTGTGGACAAGGTGAGCAGCGGGTTGTCGCCGAGTTCGTCTGCACTCACCAGAAAGGGGCCGAAGGCTCCCGTGGCCGGGAAGTTCTTGCCGGCTGTCCACTGGGTGGAGTGGGACTGCCAGGCGCGTGCCGACGCGTCATTGTAGGGAGCGTAGCCGAACACATGCTCCCAGGCCTGCGCCGCTGGGATGCGTCGTCCGCCGCGGCCGATGACGATCGCTATCTCCCCTTCAAAATCGAGTCCTTCGGATACTTCGGGCGGAATGATGATGGGCTGCTCGTGTCCGGTTTGCGATGCTGGTAGGCGAAGGAACAAGGTCGGTTGCGAGGTGCGTGCACGGCCGGCTTCCACCCGGTGCTCCTCGTAGTTGAGTCCTACGCAGAGAATCCGTGCTGGGTCAGCCACCACCGGGCGGAACGTTTTGATGCTCGAGAGCGCGAAGGATGCAGGGCCTTGGCTCGCGAGGGCGTGCAACGCAATGGGGCCCAGTCGACGCAGGGCTTCGCCCAGGTTGCCGCACTGCGAAGCCGGCGTCAGATCTACCACGGCATCGCCGCGCACTGCGCCAATGTGGTCGGCGCCATCACGCCGGAAGCTCAGGAATTTCATGTTCAAGGAGGTGGTATGTGGACGGTGCGCGATCGTCGTGCAACGCGTCGCCGCAGGCAAGGGCATGGCCCATTTATCAGCCGGCTGAACATTGCGTCATGGGCCTTTCATCGGGCGCTTGAGTCGCCTAGCATCCTGCGGACAAGTTGTAGAACCTGGAGACATATACCAATGAAACGTCGCGTTATTCTGGTAGCCACCGCCGCTACCGTCCTGGCCTCATTCACAGTGGGCAGCTCTGCGCAGCAGGGCTATCCCAACAAGCCGATTCGGCTGGTGGTGCCTTATCCACCAGGAGGCGGCGCGGATGGCCTGGCCCGCCTGATTGCCACCAAGGTGGGGGAGAAGCTTGGACGGACGGTCGTCATTGACAACAAGCCGGGTGCCAACACCATGCTCGCTTCCAGTGAGGTGGCGCGCGCCCAGCCCGATGGCTACACGCTCTTGTATGTCGCCAGCGCTTTCGCCATCAACCCCGGCCTCTACAAAGTGCCCTACGACACCGAGAAGGCCTTCGCTCCCGTCGCCATGGTGGCCGAGGTGCCGCTGCTCATTCTTGGCAACGCAAAAGTGCCGTACAAGACGTTGCCGGAGTTGCTGGCCGCAGCCAAAGCCAGGCCGGGCAGTATCGACTATGCCTCCTATGGTCAGGGCAGTCCCGCGCATTTGGGCGGGGAGTTGCTGGCAAGCATGGCCGGAGTAGAAATGGTGCATGTGCCCTACAAGGGCAGCGCGCCCGCGTTGAACGACGTGCTGGGCGGGCAGGTGCCCGTGGCCTTCAGCAGCATCGAGCCGGCGCTGCCACTGATCCACACGAACCGCGTGAATGCCATCGCGGTGATGACTAAGAAACGCGTTGCGTCTTTGCCGGATGTGCCTGCGGTGGCTGAATTCATTCCAGGCTTCGAGGCCATAGGCTGGAACGGCATTGTTGCGCCCGCGGGTACGCCGCCGGACATCATCGCCAAGTTGAATGCCACCATCAACGAGGTCGTTCAGTCGCCGGACGTTTTGGAGAAGTACGCCAAGCAGGGGGTGGACGCCGATCCCATGTCGTCGCAAGACTTCGCCAAGCTCATCAGCGGTGAAATCGCCAAATGGTCGGGGGTGATCAAGAAAGCCGGGGTACAGGTCGAGTGAGGGGCTTCGGTCCTGCGGGAGTCAGAGGTAAACTTGGGCCGAACGAGCACGCACGGTGCAGCATGGATATCCCACAGAACCCCTTTGTCGATGACGAGCTGCCGCTGACGCAGGTGGCCGCTGAATTGCCCTATGGCAAGCCCGTAGGATCGCTTCACCGCGCGCTCGAAGTGCTGGAGCTTTTTGCCGTTGAGCAGCGCTCGCTGACGGTGGGCGAAATCGCCCAGCGCCTGGGTTATCCGCAGTCCAGCACTTCGGTGCTGCTGCATGGCCTGAGCGAGCTCGGCTACCTGCAACATGACCGGCATGCACGCACTTTCATGCCGACGCTGCGGGTCAGCTTTCTGGGAAACTGGGTGCACCAGTTGGTGCTGGCGCAGGGTAGCTTGCTGGCCTTCATGGAAATGCTGGCCAGCCGTTCTGGCCATGTCGCCATGCTGGCGATGCAGAATGGTCTGCACGCACAGTACATCCACATCGTCTCGGCACGCTCTTCGCGCGTGGGTCTCAAGCCGGGCCTGTTGCGGCCTCTGTGCCGCTCCGCCGTGGGCAAGGTGCTGCTGAGCACCCAGTCGGACGAGCAGGTGCTGCGCATGGTGCGCAACGTCAATGCCACCGACGTCGATTTCCCGCTGCCCGTCGATGGCAAGGCCTTGCTGGCGGAAATCTTGGAATGTCGTCGGACCGGCTTCGCCTTCAGCGGGGATTCGGTCACGCAGGGTTCCTCCGTGATCGCCACGCGCGTGCCGGCGGATGTGGGCGGGCAGGCGCTCGCGGTGGGCATAGGCGTGCACACCTGGCAGCGCGAGGAATTGCAGCAGTCCATCATGGACCTGCTGCACGAGGCGCTTGCCACCCATTTTCCGGCAGGCGCCAGCGGCGCCGAACGCCCGCGCGTGCAGGTGCCGCAGGCCGGCTACGCCGTCTTCAAGACTCCGTGACGCGCAGCGCAGGATAAGCGCTCAGAAAACCGTTCCTACCCCGAGCGCGATCAGCCGCCCCGGCTGCGGCGGCGCAGGCGGCGCCAACGCTGCTTTCATCAGCCCATTGATATGTCGCTGCATACCCTCGCAAGCGGCCGAAAACCGGTTGTTTGAACCTACGATGCGCTTCGAACTCAACTGTTTTCGGAGCCCCATGACTTCAACTACCCAGCATGACGCTGCAGCCGTTGCCCCCCCAGTTTCCATGCAGCTCGGAGAGGATTTCTCCGATATCCGAGATGCCGTGCGCCGCGTGTGCGTCGACTTTCCCGATGAGTATTGGCTCAACCTCGACGAGAACGAGGCCTACCCCACGGACTTCATCAAGGCCCTGACGCAGGCGGGCTTTCTGGCCGCGCTGATTCCCGAGGAATATGGTGGTTCAGGCCTGCCGCTGCGCGCCGCTGCCGTGATCATGGAGGAAGTCTGTGCCGCCGGCTGCCACGCTGCAGCCGGCCACGCGCAGATGTACATCATGGGCACGGTGCTGCGCCATGGCAGCGAAGCGCAAAAGCGCAAGTACCTGCCGCAGATCGCCTCGGGTGATTTGCGTCTGCAGGCGTTTGGCGTGACCGAGCCCACGACCGGCTCCGATACCACGCAGCTCAAGACCCGCGCGGAACGCACCGCAAACGGCTTTCGCATCAACGGCCAGAAAGTCTGGACTTCGCGCGCGCAGCATTCCGACCTGATGTTGGTGCTGGCGCGCACTACGCCGGCCTCGGACGTGAAGAACAAGGTGGACGGTGTGTCCACTTTCCTGATCGACATCCGGGAAGCGCTGGGCCGTGGCCTCACGATCCGCCCGATCAAGGCCATGGTGAACCACCATGCGACCGAAGTGTTCTTCGAGAACCTCGAAGTACCTGCCGACGCGCTCGTGGGCGAGGAAGGCAAGGGCTTTCGCTACATCCTGGACGGCATGAACGCCGAGCGCATGATCACGGCCGCCGAGGCGGTTGGCTCGACGCGTTGGTTCGTGCGCAAGGCAACGGCTTATGCCAAGGAGCGCGTGGTGTTCAAACGCCCTATCGGCGCAAACCAGGCGATCCAGTTCCCCATCGCGCAAGCGCATGTGCAGATGGAAGCGGCCGATCTGATGGTCCGTCGCGCCACCGCCCTGTTCGAAGCCGGCCAGCCCTGCGGCGCCGAAGCCAACATGGCCCGCTACCTCGCCGCCGAGTGCTTGTGGAATGCGGCCGAGGCGTGCATGCAGACCCACGGCGGGTTTGGCTTTGCCCGCGAGTACCACGTGGAGCGCAAATGGCGCGAAGCACGTCTGGCGCGCATTGCCCCGGTATCCACCAACCTGATTCTGGGCAACATCGGCCAGCATGTGCTGGGGCTCCCACGGTCGTACTGAGGGAGCGTGTCCATGCCCGAAATTGCCACGTCCTCCCGCGACATCGCCGCTGAATTCACCGATTGGATGGGTCGTTCGATCACGGTCGACGACGAGATAACCCTGCCCGCCGTGCGCCGCATGGCGGCCATGCTTGACCTCGATCCGATGGCGTTTGCCCATGGCAGCGTCATCCCGCCGCACTGGTACTCGATGTTCTTCACGCCCAATGCACGGTGTTCGGAGATCGGCCACGACGGCCATCCGCGCAAGGGTGACTTCCTGCCGCCCATCCCATTGCCCCGGAGGATGTTTGTGGGGCGCAAGGTCACTTTCCCTGGTGCATTGCACGTGGGCGATCGTGCGCAGAAGCGCTCGGAGATCGTCGGCATAAGCCAGAAGCAGGGACGCAGTGGAACGCTCGTTTTCCTGGCCGTGTGCCACACCATCGAGGTGGCTGGCAAGCCGGTGATCGTCGAACAGCAGGAAGTGGTCTATCGCGATGCGCCCAGTGGCGAGACATCGGCCGCCACGCCTGCTGCCGCACCGGCCAATGCCGCCTGGAGCGCAAGCTACGAGATGGACCCGGTCCTGGTGTTTCGCTACTCTGCTCTGACTTGGAACGGCCACCGTATCCACTATGACGCCGATTACGCACGGCGCGAGGAAGGCTACCCGGGCTGCGTGATGAATGGGGCGCTCACGCTGCACCTCGTCATTGAGGAGGCTCTGGCACGCGCCGGAGGTCGTCGGCTGGCCGGGCTCAGCGCCCGGCTGGTCAAGCCACTGTTCGTGGGCGGCACGCTGACGGTCGCGGGCGGGTCGCCCGATACAGCCACCGTGGATGCCTGGGCCGGTGACGAGCAGGGTGTGCTGGCCGCCACCTGCACGCTGCAGTTCGAGGACGCATGATGGCGGGCCGCACATTGCCCGCTTGGCGCTCGCTGATGTTCTGTCCCGCCAATGCCCAGCGCTTTGTCGCGAAGGCGCATACCCGTGGCGCGGATGCGATCATTCTGGATCTGGAGGACTCGGTCGGCACCGACGAAAAAGCGGCGGCCCGCACTGGCGTTGCGGCCGCTGCACAGACCGTCGGCCAGGCCGGCGCGGATGTGCTGGTGCGCATCAACCGTGAACTGCACTGGGCCGTGGAGGATATCGCCGCTGCCGTCGGGTCCGCAGTCTCCGGTCTGGTGCTGCCCAAGGTCATGGGTCCGGAACACGTACGCCTTCTGGCCGAAGTGGTGACAGCGCGCGAAGTGGCACTGGGCTTGCCTGTGGGTCACACGCGTTTCGTTGCGCTGGTGGAGTCCGCCGCAGCACTGGAGCAGTTGAATGCGATCGCCCGCTCCGACGCCCGCCTGGTCGCCATGGCCGTCGGCGGAGAGGACCTCGCCACCGACCTGGATGCCGAACCCAGTGCCGATTCCCTGTACGTGGCCAAGATGCTGGGTCTGCACGCCGCCCGCGCGGCAGGCATCCTGCCCATGGGCGTGCTCGCCAGCGTGGCCGGCGTTGTCGACAGCGAGCCTTACCGCGCGATGCTCCACCGCTCTCGCGCCCTGGGCTTCGCCTGCGCATCGTGCGTGCATCCGGCACAGGTTCCTCTGCTCAACCAGGCATTCGGCCCTTCCGCTGCGGAGCAGGAAAAGGCCCGTCGTCTGGTCGCGACCTACGAGGCAGGCCTTGCCCACGGCACAGGCGCCGTGCTGTTTGACGGCGCAATGATCGATAAGCCAGTGGCCGAGCGGGCCTACCGTCTGCTTGCCCGCGCGTCGGCCGCCTGAACGCGGCTCATACCCAAGGAGTTACCCATGTCCCATTCCCAGCCGTTGGCAGGGTTCACCGTGGTCGAGATCGGCCACAGCGTCGCGGCCCCTTACACGGGCTTCATTCTCGCGGGCCTAGGCGCGGAGCTGATCAAGGTCGAAAACCCCGAGGGCGGCGATGCCGCGCGCGGCTGGGGGCCGCCGTTCCATGCGGGTTCAGCGCCCCACTTCACGGCCTTCAACCGCGACAAGCAGAGCGTGAGCGTGGATCTACGCGACCCGCAGCAATGCGCGGCGCTGCGCGAGCTGATCCTGGAAAAGGCCGACGCAGTGATCTGCAATCTGCGCGCTGGCGCGGCCGAAGCATTGGGCGTGGGGCCGATCGGGCTGCGCGCGGCCAATCCAGCGCTGGTCTACTGCGAGATCGGCGCGTTCGGCCATGCCGGCCCGATGGCGGGTAAACCGGGCTACGACCCGCTGATGCAGGCCTATGGCGGGATGATGAGCATCACCGCTGAAAGCGTGGAACGGCCGCCGATCCGGGTGGGCGTCTCCATTATCGACATGGGTTCGGGCATGTGGGGCGCAATCGGCATCATGGGCGCGCTGATCGAGCGGCGCCGCACCGGTGTGGGCGCGCATGTGCGTACCTCGCTGTTCGAAACGGCGCTGGCCTGGACGGCCACGCCGATCTGCCGCCAGCAGATGAGCGGAATGCCGCAACTGCCGCAAGGTTCGGGCGCGGCCGGCATCGTGCCCTACCAGGCGTTCAAGACAAGTGACGGCTGGCTCGTGATCGGTGCGGGCAACGATGGCCTCTTCGCCAAGCTGGCCCGTGCCATGGACCGTCCGGAGATGGCGGCCGATGAGCGTTTTCGCACCAACCGTCAGCGCGTGACCCATAAGAACGAACTGCTGCCGGTGATCGAGGCTTTCGCGGCGAACTACGGCAACCAGGAACTGTCCGCACTGCTGGACGCCGCCGACGTTCCCAATGCGCCGGTGCAGACCATAGAGCAGGTGGTGAAAGACCCGCAGACGCTGGCGCTTGGCATTCTGCAGCAAGGGCCGGAAGGGGCGTTCCCCACCGTGGGACTGCCTCTCACGTTCGACGGCGAACGCCCGGCCTACCGCGAGGCGGCGCCGACTCTTGGGCAACATACGGGCGAATGGTTGCCCGTTCAGGAAAAAGAGGTGCAGCAATGAAGGTACTGGTCCCAGTCAAACGCGTCGTGGATTACAACGTCAAGGTCCGTGTCAAATCCGACGGCTCGGGCGTCGATATCGCCAACGTCAAGATGAGCATGAACCCGTTTGACGAAATCGCCGTCGAAGAGGCCGTGCGTCTGCAGGAAAAGGGCGTGGTCACCGAAGTCATCGCCGTGTCCTGCGGCGTGGCCCAGTGCCAGGAAACGCTGCGCACTGCCATGGCCATTGGCGCCGACCGTGCCATCCATGTGCTGACCGACATCGAGCTCCAGCCCCTGGCCGTGGCCAAGCTGCTCAAGGCCCTGGTCGACAAGGAACAACCCGGCCTGGTCATCCTGGGCAAGCAGGCCATCGACGACGATGCCAACCAGACCGGCCAGATGCTCGCCGCCTTGGCGAATCTGCCCCAGGCGACGTTTGCCTCCAAGGTCGAAGTCGCCGGAGGCAAGGTCAATGTGACCCGTGAAATCGACGGCGGCCTTGAAACCCTGTCGCTTTCCACGCCCGCCGTGATCACCACCGATCTGCGCCTGAACGAGCCGCGCTATGTGACGCTGCCCAACATCATGAAGGCCAAGAAGAAGCAGTTGGACTCCGTGACCCCTGAAGACCTGGGTGTCGACGTGACGCCGCGCCTGAAGACCCTCAAGGTCTGCGAGCCCGCCAAGCGCGGCGCCGGTGTCAAGGTCGCCGATGTGGCGGCGCTGGTGGACAAGCTCAGGAATGAAGCCAAGGTGATCTGAGGCTTTTCCCGTTTGCCCTGAGACCTTCGTCCGTCGAAGGCGCTTGCCCCGTTTTATAGGGCAGGCCGTTCATCCTTCAACAAGCTCTCAAGAAACAGCTTTTTTCTCCAAATAAATCAATGACTTAGAAGTGGTCCGATTTATGCAAACAGCGCTTGCAAAGTCATGATTTTTTCCAAAACGAATAGCTAATGGCCGTTCGCCCTGAGCCCGCCTAGGCGGCCCCGTCGAAGGGCGTCTCCACCCAAGGCCAGTGCGCCAGTTCATCCTTCGACAGGCTCAGGACGAACGGGATTTTGAGGCCGTGCTTTAACTTGAGCGCGCTGTTTCTTGTCAACGCATTGCGAGACCCGTCTCGCTTACCCCGCTCAGGACGAACGGTAGGTTGCGCTGCGCCGCATCCCCGTTCGCCCTGAACCCGTCGAAGGGCCGGTACCCATACCGAAAGAAATTCCATGACCTCCCTCGTTATTGCAGAACACGACAACGCTTCGATCAAGCCCGCCACCCTGAACACCGTCACGGCCGCCGTGGCCTGTGGTGGCGACGTGCATGTGCTGGTTGCAGGTGTTGGCGCGGCCGCCGCGGCCGCTGCCGCCGCCCAGATCGCTGGCGTGTCCAAGGTGATCCACGCCGATGGCGCATCGCTCAAGAACGGCCTGGCCGAGAACGTCGCCGCCCAGGTGCTGGCACTTGTGGGAAATAGTGCGCCCGGCTACAGCCATATCCTGTTCCCCGCCACGGCTGGCGGCAAGAACGTCGCGCCGCGCGTCGCGGCCACGCTCGATGTCGCGCAGATCAGCGACACCACCAAGGTCGTGAGCGCCGACACCTTCGAGCGCCCCATCTACGCGGGCAACGCGATTGCCACCGTGCAATCGGGCGATGCGACCAAGGTCATCACCGTGCGCACCACGGGCTTTGACGCGGCTGCGGCCACGGGTGGCTCGGCCGCCGTCGAAACCGTGGCCGCTGCAGCGGATGCCGGCAAGAGCCGCTTTGTGGGCAGCGAGATCGCCAGGAACGACCGTCCGGAGCTCACTGCGGCAAAGATCATCGTGTCGGGCGGGCGCGCGCTGGGCTCGGCCGAGAAGTTCGCGCAAGTCATCACGCCGCTGGCCGACAGGCTGGGCGCAGCCATTGGCGCAAGCCGTGCGGCCGTTGATGCCGGTTATGCGGCCAATGACCTGCAGGTCGGCCAGACCGGCAAGATCGTCGCGCCGCAGCTGTATATCGCGGCCGGCATTTCGGGTGCGATCCAGCATCTGGCGGGCATGAAGGACTCCACGGTGATCGTCGCGATCAACAAGGACCCCGAAGCGCCTATCTTCAGCGTGGCCGACTACGGCCTCGAAGCCGATCTGTTCACGGCCGTGCCGGAATGGGTGGGGGCTGCCTGATGCTTCGCAGCGGCGCCCGCTTTTTCACCAGCCCAGAAAAAGGCAGACAGAACATGACACCAGGATTGACCCAGCAGCTCGGCGTATTCGTCGCCGATATCGCGGCGCAGGGCGCTCCGGCCGAGGTCCGGGAAGCGGCGAAAGAGGGCCTGATCGACAGCATTGGCTGCATGGTGGCGGGTAGCAGGGACGAGGCCGTCGCAATCGCCATGCGTGCCTTGCCGCCAGCGCAGGGTGGCACGTCGCGGCTGTGGTTTTCTGAGCGCACGACGCAGGCGGCCGATGCGGCCTTGCTCAATGGCATAGCCGCCCATGTGCTGGACTACGACGATACCTGCCTGCGCGGCCACCCGAGCGCCGTGCTGATGCCGGCGATCTATGCGGTGGCGCAGGAACGCGGCAGCAGTGGCCGGCAGTTGCTCGATGCCTACGTCGCAGGCTACGAGACCTGGGCCGAATTGGTAGACCGCGAGAGCGAATTCCACCAGATGAAGGGTTGGCATCCCACGGGGATTTTCGGCAGCATCGCTGCGGCGGCAGCCTGTGCCGTGCTGTATGGGCTGGATGCGCCGCGCGCCACCTGGGCCCTGGGCCTCGGCGCCAGCCAGGCCAGTGGACTGATGTCAAACTTTGGTGCTATGTCCAAGTCCTTCCACGTCGGTCGCGCTGCGCGGGACGGCGTGATCGCGGCGCGGCTCGCGGCGCACGGTTTCACGGCTTCCCCGGACGCCCTCGAACACCCGCTTGGATTCCTGGCTGCAGTGTCCCCCTCGGGTAAGGTGGATCGCACGCGTCCGGCCGTGGGGCTCGGACGCGAATGGCAATTGGTGCGCCGGCGCGTCAATCTGAAGAAATACCCGACCTGCTATTACACGCACCGCGCATTGGACGGTGTGTTGGCTCTGCTGGCCGAACAGCCCGTGTCCGCCACGGCCATCGAACGCATCGACGTCACGCTGAGCGAAGAGCATGCGCTGGCATTGCGCAACGCCGCGCCGCGCACGGCACTGGCAGCGAAATTCAGCATGCAATTTGCGATGGCCTGTGCCGTGATCGCGCGCAAGGCCGGCCTGACCGAACTGACCGACGAATTCGTCTGCCGTGCCGATGTGCAGGCGTTGATGTGCAAGGTGACCATCCGTCTCGACAAGGTGTACGACCCGCAGACACCGGGCGCGGCCCAGGTCGACCGGGTCACCTTGTACACCCGCGATGGCGCGGTCCGCGGCCAGTCGGTGCACCGTGCCACCGGCCACGCACAGCAGCCGCTCGCCGCCGCGCATCTGCGGGAGAAATTTCTCGAATGCCTCGCTTTTGGGGGGTTCCAGGGTGATGCGCAGGGGTTCTACACCGCCTTGTCGCGGCTCGAGGATCTCGACGTCATTGCTTAAGGAGTCCTGAGCATTTCGAAGGATCGAAGGACGTTTGAAGGGCGAGAGTTCAATGCCCTCGCCCCAGAAACTGCTGCAGCTCGGGCGTTTGCGGCGCGCCGAACAGCGCTTCGGGCGTGCCGACTTCGTGCACCTTGCCCTGGTGCATGAACACCACGCGGTCGCTGACCTTGCGCGCGAAGTTCATTTCGTGCGTGACCATGACCAGCGTCATGCCCTGGTCGGCCAGGCTTTCGACGACCTGCAGCACTTCGCCCACGAGTTCGGGGTCCAGCGCCGAAGTGACTTCGTCGCACAGCAGGATTTCGGGGTCCATGGCCAGTGCGCGCGCAATGGCCACGCGCTGCTGCTGGCCGCCCGAGAGCTGGTCGGGCATGGCGTCGAACTTCTCGGCCAGGCCCACGCGCGCCAGCAGGCGCTCGGCGTTCTGGCGCGCAACATCCTTGGGCTGGCTCGTGACCAGCGTGGGCGCGAGCATTACATTGCGCCCCACGGTCAGGTGGGGAAACAGGTTGAAGTTCTGGAAGATCATGCCCACGTTCTTGCGCAGCTCGCGCATGGCGCCGGGGTTGTCGGCCTGCAGCGGCTGGCCGTGCACCGTGAGCGTGCCTTCCTGGAAGGCTTCGAGGCCGTTGATGCAGCGCAGCAGCGTGCTCTTGCCCGAGCCGCTCTTGCCAATGATGGACACCACTTCGCTGCGCGCGATCTGCAGGTCCACGCCCTTGAGCACTTCGTTGCTGCCGTAGCGCTTGCGCAGGCCGCGGATATCGACCAGAGGGGTCTGCGAGGCGATGGGGGAAAAGGGGGCGGTGGCGGTAGAGGTCATGGCAAAGTTCCGGAAAAAGCCGGCAATCAGGAAGCGGGGCGCAGGCGGCGCTCGAGGCGCTGGCTCCACAGCGACAGAGGAAAGCACAGCGCGAAATACATCAGCGCCACGCAGCCGTAGATCAGGAAAGGCTCGAACGTCGCGTTGGCGATCAGCTGGCCGGCCTTGGTGACTTCGACAAAGCCGATGACGCTGGTCAGCGCCGTGCCCTTGATGATCTGCACCATGAAGCCGGCCGTGGGCGCCACGCCCAGGCGCATGGCCTGGGGCAGGATCACGTGGCGCAGCTGTTCGCCGAAACTCAGCGCCAGACTCGCCGACGCTTCCCATTGGCCCTTGGGCACGGACTCGACGCAGCCGCGCCAGATGTCGCAGAGATAGGCGCTTGCATAGAGCGTGAGGCATACGCTCGCGGCCAGCAGCGGCGAAGTGTCCACGCCCAGCATCGCCAGGCCGAAATAGATCAGGAACAGCTGCATCAGCAGCGGCGTTCCCTGGAAGACCTGCACATAGCAGGCGACGGCGCGCACCGCGCCCGGCAGCTTGCTCAGGCGCAGCACCAGCAGCGCCAGCGCGAGCAGGCTGCCACAGGCAAAGGCGATCAGCGACAGCCCCACGGTCCAGCGCAGGGCCAGCAGCAACTGGCGGGCAATGTCCCAGAAAGTGAAATCAACCATGGTGCTTCCTTTCAGCGGCGGCGGCCAAAGACGAAACGCGGGCCGAACCAGTTCAGCAACTGGCGCAGCAGCACCGCCAGGCCCAGATAGATCAGCGTGACCACGATGTAGGCCTCGAAGCTGCGGAACGTGCGGCTGGAGATCAGGTTGGCCGCATAGGAAATCTCTTCGGTGGAAATCTGGCTGCACACCGCCGAGCCCAGCATCACCAGGATGATCTGGCCCGTGAGCGCGGGCCAGACGCGGCCCAGCGAGGGCGGCAGCACCACGCGCGTGAAGATCTGCCAGCGGGTGAGCGCCAGGCTTTGCGCGGCCTCGATCTGGCCGCGCGGCGTGGCCTGTATGCCGGCGCGCACCTGCTCGCAGGCATAGGCGCCCAGGTTCAGCGTCATCGCCAGGATGCTCGCGGTTTCGGGCGACAGGCGCAGGCCCAGCGAGGGCAGGCCGAAGAACAGAAAGAACAGCTGGATGATGAACGGCGTGTTGCGAAACACTTCCACATAGGCGCTGACCACGAAGCGCAGGACAGGGCCGGCGTTCAGCCGCATCCAGGCACATGCCACGCCCAGCGCCACGCCCAGCGGCGTCGCCACTGCGGTCAGCAGGGCCGTGAGCGCCAGGCCCTTGAGGAACATAGGCCATTGGGCCAGCACCGTCGCGAAATCCATTGTCATGGGTGCATCCGTGGAAACAGAGAAGAGGGCAGGGCGGCCGCAAGGGCGCAGCCTCTGAAACTGGCGCGGCCCAGCAAGGGGACACCGAGCAAGGGCCGCCCCGCAGCGATGGTGTCGTCCCCCTCCACCGAAGGTTGAGAGGGGGAAGCCGCGCAGCGGCTCAGGGGGTGTTTTGTTTAATCCGGCAGATTGCCCATGCCCCGCCCCAGCCACTTCTGCGAATAGCCTTCGATGGTTCCATCGGTCTTGGCGGTGCGCAGGATGGCGTTGACCTGGGTCAGCAGCGCGGTCTCGCCCTTGCGCACGCCGATGTAGTTGGGCGAATCCTTGATCAGCAGCTTGTATTCGGCCTGGACCTTGGGGTTCTTTTGCAGCGCCGCGGCGGCGACGGCGGCGCCGATGGCGACGAACTGGGTCTGCTGCGACATGAACGCGGCCATGGTCGAGTTGTCGTCCTCGAAGCGCTGTATCTTGAGCGTCTTGGGCGCCAGGCCCTGCAGCGCATCGTCCTGGATGGTGCCGCGCGTCACGGCCAGCGTCTTGCCGGCCAGGTCGTCAAACGACTTGAGCGCCACGTCCTTGGGGCCGAACACCGCCTGGAAGAACGGCGCATACGAGACCGTGAAGTCGATCACCTTGGCGCGCTCCTCGTTCTTGCCCAGCGACGAGACGATCAGGTCGATTTTCTTGGCCTGCAGGTAGGGAATGCGGTTGGGCGTGCTCACGGGAACGAACTCGGCCTTGACGCCGAGCTTGTCGGCGATCAGCTGGGCCACGGCCACGTCGATGCCCGTGGGCTTGAAGTCCGGGCCCATATAGCCATACGGTGGGTAATCGGTGGGAATGCCCAGTGCAATGCTTTTCTTGGCCATCACGGCCTTGAGCGAATCGTCGGCATGCGCGCCCACGGAAAACGACAGCGCGGCAGCGGCGAGCAGACCCGACACGGCGGTACAGACTTTGAACTTCATGGCGCAGGACCTTTTGTGAAAAGAAGTGAATGCGCCATGGTCTGAGCAGGATGCGTGCCAGCTTGAAACAGCCATGCCAGCCAGGCCGTCGCCGGCGCGCATTTTTCCGGGGTGCAGCACGGGCGCCAGAGGGGAACGCACTGCCTGGCCGCGATTCCAGGCATTGGTCTTGCTTGGCAAGGCCGTGCCATATGAAACGCTGGTTTCTTTGGCTTGTATGTATGGAACAAGAATTTCACAGTGGTGCGTCCCGGCCCTGGCTTGGTGCGGGCCGCACCTGAATGGAGCAAATGCGATGGAACAGCAGTCCGCCACACCCCTCGATGCGCGCATCCGCGAGGTCTATGCCGACCTGTCGGCGGCCGAGCGCAAGCTCGCCGATGTGCTGCTCGCGCGCCAGCATGATCTGCGCGGCTATTCGGCGACGGAGCTGGCCGCGCTGGCCGATACCTCGAAGTCCAGCGCCGCGCGCTTCTTCCGCCGCCTGGGCTATGCGGGTTTCGATGAGTTCCGCCTGCAGGTGCGTTCGCGTGCCACCCCGCATTCACCGCTGGCGCGCCTGGCCCAGGCGCCGGCCCAGCCGTCGGCCGATGCCGGCCTGCAGGCCCATGCGCGGCGCGATGCGCAGCGGCTGCTGGCCTGGTCCGAGGAACTGCGCGACGAGGACGTGCAGGCCGCGCTGGCCCAGCTCGTGCGGGCGCGCCGCATCGCCGTGCTCGGCTACCGCCACAGCCAGGTGACGGCGCAGTACGCGAGCCTGCTGTTCGACCAGGTGCGCCCTGACGTGCAACTGCTGGCCACGGGCGGCGGGCGCGAAGCCGAAGCGCTGGCGGGCCTGGGCGCCAAGGACCTGCTGTTCGTCGTCGATTTCCGCCGCCGCAGCGCCCAGCTGGCGCGCGTGCTCGCCGCGGCGAGCGCGGTCGGCATTCCGCTGGTGGTGCTCAGCGACGCCGCGCCCGGCGAGTGGCTGGCGACCACGGCCCAGGCCGACGTGGTGCTGCGCTGCGCGCGCACCGCCGCCGCGCCCCAGCCGCCGGAGCAGACACCGCTGTTCGACACCTATGTCTGCGGCATCAGCCTGGTGAACTTCCTCGCGACCGCGCTGGCCGCGCGCTTGCGCGCCAGCGCCCAGGCGCGGCTCACGCGCATAGAACACCTGCATGCCGCGCTTGGCGACCTGCAGGCCCCGAACTGATTTTTTCCCTGAGGTATTTCCATGTCATCCCTGCCTTCCCTGTCGATCGAGCTTGTACTGAACCCGGCCAATCCCCAGCGCAGCCGCGACGAAGCCTATGGCGCGCGCCGCAGCGAAATTCTCGGCGCCCCAGCCCTCGCGCAGGCCGAGCGCGAACTCTCGGCCTGGCAGGGCTATGCGCCCACGCCGCTGCACGCGCTGCCCGCGCTGGCCCGGGCGCTGGGCGTGCAGTCGCTGCACTACAAGGATGAGGGCGGGCGCTTCGGCCTGGGCAGCTTCAAGGCGCTGGGCGGCGCCTACGCGGTCGCGCGGCTGCTGTGCCGCGAACTCGGCGCGCGCCTGGGCCGCACGCTCGACACCCGGGACCTGCAGCAGCCCGAAGTGCGCGCGCTCAGCGCCGGCATTACCGTGACCTGCGCCACCGATGGCAACCATGGCCGCTCGGTCGCCTGGGGCGCGCAGCTGTTTGGCTGTGCCTGCGTGATCTATGTCCATTCCACCGTAAGCCAGGGCCGCACCGACGCGATTGCCGCCTATGGCGCCCAGGTGGTGCGCACGCCGGGCAATTACGACGACGCCGTGCGGCGCGCTGACGCTGACGCCAAAGAACGGGGCCGCTTTGTGATTTCCGATACCTCCTACCCCGGCTACATGGACGTGCCGCGCGACGTGATGCAGGGCTACCAGCTGATGGTGCAGGAAGCCGCGGCGCAGATCGGCGAGCGGCCCACGCACATCTTCGTGCAGGCCGGCGTGGGCGGGCTCGCGGCCGCGGTCTGCGGCTATTTCTGGGAGCGCGACGGCGGCGCGCGCCCGCAGTTCATCGTCGTCGAGCCCGAGCGCGCGGCCTGCCTGTTGGAGAGCGCGCGCGCCGGGCAGCTGCGCGCGGTCGAAGGCGAACTCGACACGCTGATGGCGGGCCTGGCCTGCGGCGAAGTCTCGCATCTGGCCTGGGAGATCCTCGAAAAGGGCGCGGATGCGTTCTGTGCCATCGCCGATGCCGCGGCCGTGGACTGCATGCGGCTTTTGGCCCACCCGCTGGGCGGCGACCGCGCCATCGTCGCCGGCGAATCGGCCGTGGCCGGCGTGGCCGCGGCCATTGGCGCGCTGCAAAGCCCCGCGGCGCGCGCGCAGCTGGGTCTGGGCGAAGGCAGCCGCATCCTGTTCTTTGGCAGCGAAGCCGCGACCGACCCAGCGCTGTATGCGCAGCTCGTGGGCGAAAGCGCCGCCGCCGTGGCCCTGCGCGCGGAGGCCGCATGAGCACCGACCTGCGCATCGACGGCGCGCGGCTGCTCGCCAGCCTGGAGGCCCTGGGCCGGCATGGCGCGCTGCCCGGCGGCGGCACCAACCGACTCGCCTTGAGCGACGCCGACCGCGCGGCGCGCGACTGGACCGTGGCGCAGATGCGCGCGCTGGACATGGCTGTCGAAATCGACGCGATCGGCAATGTGTTCGCCACCTATGCGGGCACGCAAGACCTGCCACCGGTCGCCACCGGCAGCCATATCGACACCGTGCGCACCGGCGGACTCTACGACGGCAACTACGGCGTGCTCGCCGGCCTCGAAGTCGTGGCCACGCTGCGCGCCGCGGGGCGGCGCACGCGCCGGCCCCTGCAGGTCGCGTTCTTCACCAACGAGGAAGGCGCGCGCTTTCAGCCCGACATGCTCGGCAGCCTGGTGCATGTGGGCGGCATGCCCCTCGAAGAGGCGCTGGCCCAGCGTGCGGTAGACAACGGCGCGCGGCTCGGAGACGAACTCGTGCGCATAGGCTATGCGGGCGCAGCGCCCGTGGGCCGCCCGCGCGTGGACAGCTTTGTCGAGCTGCATATCGAGCAGGGCCCGGTGCTGGACCGCGAAGGCATTGCGATCGGCGTGGTCGAAGGCGTGCAGGGCATCTGCTGGACCGAGCTGACGTTCACCGGCCGCAGCAACCATGCGGGCACCACGCCCATGGCCTTGCGCCAGGACGCAGGCATGGCCGCGGCGCGCGTCGCGGCCTTGGCCCACGATCTGAGCCAGCGCCATGGCGGGCGCCAGCTGGCCACCGTGGGCGCGCTCACGCTGCAGCCCAATCTGGTCAATGTGATCGCCCAGAGCGCGCTGATGACCGTCGATCTGCGCAACACCGACGGCGCGCTGCTGCAGCAGGCCCAGGCCGGGCTGCTGGCCGGCGCGCGCCGCATTGCCGCCGAGCATGGCGTGCTGCTGAGCCACCGCCTGCTTGCCGATTTCGCGCCCGTGGATTTCGACGCCGCGCTGGTCGACAGCGTCGAGCGCGCGGCCCGTGCGCTGGGCCTTGCCACGCTGCGCCTGCCCAGCGGCGCGGGCCATGACGCGCAGATGCTGGCGCGCGTGTGCCCCACGGCCATGGTGTTCGTTCCCAGCCGCGACGGCCTGAGCCACAACGTGCGCGAATTCACCGCGCCCGAGCAGTTGGTACAGGGCGCGAATGTCTTGCTGCAGGTGCTGCTCGAACGCGCTGATCGCGCGAACTGATACGAAACTGTTTTGAAGGAATTCCAGAATGTCCCGAATCGTCAATGTCGCCCTGGGCCAGCTGGGCCCGGTGCAGCGCGCCGACGCCCGCGCGGCCGTGGTCGCGCGCCTGTGCGCCATGATGCGCG
Organism: Pantoea sp. 18069; assembly: GCF_902706035.1. Lineage (GTDB taxonomy): Bacteria > Pseudomonadota > Gammaproteobacteria > Burkholderiales > Burkholderiaceae_C > Comamonas. The sequence goes on from NZ_CACSJA010000004.1 coordinate 167,343, forward strand.
AGGCGCACAGCCTTGGTGCCCATGTGATCGTCTACCCCGAGCTCGCGCTGACCACCTTCTTTCCGCGCTGGTACATCGAGGATGCGGCCGAGATCGACAGCTACTTCGAGCGCTCCATGCCCAGCCGTGAAACCTTGCCCTTGTTCGAACTGTCGCGCGAACTCGGCGTGGGCTTTTACCTCGGCTATGCCGAACTGGCCGAGGAGGGCGGCAAAAGCATGCGCTACAACAGCGCCATCCTGGTCGACCGCAGCGGCAGCATCGTCGGCAAGTACCGCAAGATCCATGTGCCCGGCCATTTCGAGCACGAGCCCTGGCGCAAGTTCCAGCATCTGGAGAAGCGCTATTTCACGCCGGGCAAGTCGTTCGACGTGCACCAGGCGTTTGGCGGCACCATAGGCATGGCGCTGTGCAACGACAGACGCTGGGCCGAGAGCTACCGCGTGATGGCGCTGCAGGGCGCGGAGATGGTCTTCATAGGCTACAACACGCCGGTGCACAACGCGCCCGCGCCCCAGCACGACGACCTGTCGCTGTTCCACAACCAGCTCGCGGTGCAGGCCGGTGCCTACCAGAACGGCTGCTGGGTCGCGAGCGTCGCCAAGGGCGGGCTCGAGGAGGGCGTGGAAAGCATTGCCGGCAGCCTGCTGGTCGCGCCCTCGGGCGAAGTCGTCACGCGCTGCGTGACCAAGGGCGATGAAGTCGTGGTCGGGCGCTGCGACCTCGATTTCTGCGCGGTCTACAAGTGCACCACGTTCAACTTCGACCTGCACCGCCACCCCGAGTGCTATGGCCTGATCACCGCGCGCAAGGGCGAGACCCTGGCCGCGGACGGCACGCCCTTGGCGGGCTGAACGTCGCCCGCAAAGCCTGTGATGACCGCAGGGGCGGGCCAGGTCTGGCGCGCGCCGCGCTGGCTATGATCTGCGCGGCGCCGGGGTGTCCGGCATGCGAGGTCGAGCATGGCAGGAATCCATTCCAAGGCACTGGAGGCAGCCGATGCGCTGCCCGGTTGCCCCGCGCCCGGCTGCCCGGCGCCCGGTTGCCCGGCGCCCGGCTTTGACGCCACCACGGGCTACTGGCAGCGCATTGTCGCCGCCGAGGAACTCGTGCAGCCGGCGGCGCCGCCGTATCAGCGCAGCTATCCCGCGCGGCTGCGCGACGGCCGCTACCTGCTGCTGCCGCTGCGCGCCATGCCCGGCGATCCGGCGCGCTGCATGGCCTCGCTGGTGGCCAACCAGGCGGCGCTCGACGTGGTGCAGGCGCTGGCCCAGTCCATGGTCGAGCAGGCGCGCGACCATGCGGTGGACGCCGTGGTCGGCCTGCCCACGCTGGGCCTGTGCTTCGCGCCCACCGTGGCCCGCGGCCTGGGCCATGCGCGCTTCATTCCGCTGGGCTTTTCCCGCAAGTACTGGTACCGCGAGGAGCTGTCCGAACCCGTGCGCTCGATCACCTCGCCCAACCAGGACAAGCGGCTGTATCTCGACCCGCACCAGGCCCACCTGCTCGAGGGCCGGCGCGTGCTGGTCGTCGACGATACCGTGAGTTCGGGCGCGACCATGGTCTCGAGCCTGCGCCTGCTCGCGCGCTGCGGCGCGCAGGTGGTGGTGATCGCCGTGGCCATGCGCCAGGGCACGCGCTGGCGCGAGCGGCTGCGCGATGCCCGGGGCCAGCCGATTCCCGTGCTCGGCGCGCTCGACGCACCCTGCATGGTGCGCACGTCCGCAGGCTGGGTACCTGAAGCCTGAGCCCAGGGCTTTAGCCGCGCTGCTTGAGGACTTTTTCGATCTTCTGGTCGGTCTTGTACTGGCTCAGCGCATACACGGCCCAGATCGCGGCCGGGATCCAGCCGATCAGCGTGATCTGCAGCAGCAGGCACAGCAGGCCGGAGAACGGCCGGCCAATGGTGAAGAACACGGAAAAAGGCAGCAGCAGGGCAAGAAGCAGTCGCATGGTCTTGAGGCTTTCGTCAGGAAAAGAAGCGGCAGGCCGCAGTCAACATATCTCGTCTCTTGCCGTGTTTTCAAGATGGCTGCTGTCGGCCCAGCCCACCAGGCCCAGGCCCTGGGGCGTCCACAGCAGGCGGTTGATGGCCGCATTGCCCAGCGCGAAAGTGCGCGGTGCCTGCAGGTCCTGGCCGGTCGCGAGGCGGTAGAGCGTGTCGAGCACGCCGCCATGGGCCGTGAGCACGATCAGCTCGCCCGGGTGGCGCGCCGCGAGCCGCTCGACGGTGGCTTTCACGCGGTCGCGCAGCATGACCAGCGACTCCCCGCCTTCGGGCGTGAACTCCGGGTCGCGCTGGCGCCAGCGCAGCGCGATGTCGGGCAGCTCGGCTTCGAGTTCGGCGAACGTGCGGCCTTCATGGACGCCGAAGCTGCGCTCGCGCAGCCCGGGATCGGCCGCGAGCGGCGCGCCCGTGGTGCCGGCCACGGCCTGCGCGGTCTGGTAGGCGCGCTGCAGGTCGCTGCTGTAGATCTGGGCCACGGGCTCGTCGGCCAGCGCCTGTGCGGCCTGCGCGGCCTGCCACAGGCCCAGTTCGTTGAGCGGAATGTCCTTGTGGCCCTGCAGTCGGGCCGTGGCATTCCAGGCGGTTTCTCCGTGGCGGATGGCGATGATGCGGGTGGCTTGCATGCGGCGGAACAATCGAGTGGGCAATGACAAAGGCGACTGCCGATTGTGCGGCAACTGGCTCGGCAGGGCAGGCGAAGGGTTGGATGGCCGGGCCCGGGCCGCGCAAGCGATTGGCGCGCATGGGTGTCTGGCCGCGGCTGACAGGGCGTGGGATGGATTCATCCTTTCGCTCGGCCGCGCCGCCCGCCAAGATTGTCGGCAGGACGTCCATCGTTGCCACTCTTCGCCAAGGAGATCGCCATGCTGCGCAAACTACTGCTTCCATCGCTTCTGGCCGCGGGCCTGCTCACCGCGGCAGCGGCCCAGGCCGAGACGCTGCGCTGGGCGCGCGCCTCCGATCCGACGTCGCTCGATCCGCATGCGTTCAACGTCGGCACCAATTTCACGCTGCTGCACCAGATGTATGAAACGCTGGTCAACCGCGACGCCAGGGGCCGGCTCCAGCCCTCGCTGGCCACGTCATGGCAGCTCAGCGCCGATCCCACGGTCTGGGAGTTCAAGCTGCGCCCCAATGTCAGGTTCCATGACGGCGCGACGCTGACCGCCAAGGACGTGGTGTTCTCGCTGAACCGCGCCAAGGGCCCGACGGCCCAGGTCAAGTCGCTGCTCTCGTCCATGGTCGAGGCCAGGGCCGTCGATGACCTCACGGTGCAGGTCAGGACCAGCGGCCCCAACCTGATCTTTCCGAACAACCTCACCAACCTGTTCATCATGAACGAGGCCTGGGCCAAGGCCAAGGGCGCGCAGACCACGCAGGATGCGGCCAGCAACACGGAAAACTTCGCCACGCGCAACGTCAACGGCACGGGCCCCTACCAACTGGCCAGCCGCGAGCAGGACGCCAGGACCGTGATGAAGCTCCATCCCCAGTACTGGGGCAAGGGCCGGGCGCCGCTGCAGGTGACCGAACTGGTCTATCTGCCGATCAAGTCGCCGGCCACGCGCATTGCGGCGCTGCTGTCGGGCGAAGTCGATTTCGCGCAGGACATCCCGGCGCAGGACGTGGCGCGGCTCAAGCAGGACCGGCGTCTGCGCATCAACGAAGGGCCGGAAAACCGCTCGATCTTCCTCGGGCTCAACGTCGGCGGCAAGGAGCTCAAGTACTCCAGTCTCAAGGGCAGGAACCCGCTGGCCGATGCGCGCGTGCGCGAAGCCATCCACCTGGCCATAGACCGCGACGCGATCAAGCGCTCGGTGATGCGCGGCCTGTCGATTCCCTCGGGCATCATCGCGCCGCCGTTCGTCCACGGCTACACCAGGGCCATGGCCGCCTATCCCAAGGTCGATGTCGCCAAGGCCAGGAAGCTGCTCGCCGAAGCAGGCTACGCCGATGGCTTCGACCTCACGCTGCATTCGACCAATGACCGCTATGTCAACGACGAGGCCATCAGCACCGCCATCGCGGGCTTTCTGGGCCGCGTGGGCATCAAGACCACGGTGGTCGCGCGGCCTATCTCCCAGCACAGCGTGGCCATCAACAACGCCGACGCCGACTTCTATTTGTTCGGCTGGGGCGTGCCGACCTACGACTCGGCCTATATCTTCGACTTCCTGGTCTATACGCGCGGCAAGGATGGGCGCGGGCCGACCAATGCCACGGGTTTCAGCAACCCCCAGGTCGATGCAGACATCGCCTCGCTCGCGTCCGAGCCCGACAAGGCCAGGCGCGATGCGGCCATACAGCGCATCTGGGCCGTGGTGCAAAAGCAGCGCTTCTACATTCCCCTGCACGACCAGATGGTGCATTTCGCTTCCGTGCGGCGGCTCGATATTCCCGTGCACCCGGAAAACGAGGTGCACTTCAAGGATGTGAAGTTCGACGCCAGGTGATGCGTGCCGCGGGCTTGATGTTTTCCCCCTTGATTGCCGGGCGCAGCCCCGTCAAGATGGATCGCGCACGGAATGTAGGCCTGGATCTTGCATCCGTGTAGTGTGCGAACGCGGCAGCCGGCAGGACGGCTGTGCGCGGCGCAGCTTGTCCTATTCGTTTGTTGAGGAAACCCGATGCTGCTGAAACTGCTGTTTACATCCCTGCTGTCCGCAGGCCTGCTGACCGTGAGTGGCGCGCAGGCCGAAACGGTGCGTTGGGCGCGTGCGTCCGATCCGACCACGCTTGACCCCCATTCCTTCAACACCGGCACCAATTTCGTGCTGCTGCACCAGATGTACGAGACCCTGGTGGGACGCGACGCCAAGGGCAAGCTGGTGCCCACGCTGGCGACTTCATGGAAGCTCACCGCCGACCCCACGGTCTGGGAATTCAAGCTGCGCCCCGGCGTCAAGTTCCATGATGGCGCGGCGCTCACCGCCAAGGACGTGGTGTTCTCGCTGCAGCGCGCCAAGGGGCCTACGGCCCAGGTCAAGTCGCTGCTGGCCTCGATGGTCGAAGTCAAGGCGGTCGACGACCTCACGGTGCATGTCAAGACCAACGGCCCCAACCTGATCTTCCCCGACAACCTCACCAACCTGTTCATCATGAGCGAGGCCTGGGCCAAGTCCAAGGGCGCGGAAACCACGCAGGACCCGGCGAGCAGCACGGAAAATTTCGCCACGCGCAATGCCAACGGCACGGGCCCCTACCAGCTGGTGAGCCGCGAGCAGGAGGCGCGCACGGTCATGAAGGCCAACCCCCAGTACTGGGGCAAGGGCCAGGCACCGCTGCAGATCACCGAACTGATCTATCTGCCGATCAAATCGCCGGCCACGCGCGTCGCGGCGCTGCTGTCGGGTGAAGTCGACTTCGCCCAGGACATCCCGGCGCAGGACGTCGCGCGGCTCAAGCAGGACCAGCGCCTGCGCATCAACGAAGGGCCGGAAAACCGCTCGATCTTCCTGGGCCTCAACGTCGGCGGCAAGGAGCTCAAGTACTCGAGCGTCAAGGGCAAGAACCCGCTGGCCGACCCGCGCGTGCGCGAAGCCATCCACCTGGCCATAGACCGCGATGCGATCAAGCGCTCGGTGATGCGCGGCCTGTCGATTCCCTCGGGCATGATCGCGCCGTCCTTCGTCAATGGTTACAGCAAGGCCATGGCGGCCTATCCCAAGGTCGATGTCGCCAAGGCCAAGCAGCTGCTTGCCGACGCGGGCTACGCCGATGGCTTCGACCTGACGCTGCACACCTCCAACGACCGCTATGTCAACGACGAGGCGATCAGCACCGCCATCGCGGGCTTTCTGGGCCGCGTCGGCATCAAGACTTCGGTGGTCGCGCGGCCTATCGCGCAGCAAAGCGTGGCCATCAACGGCGCCGATATCGACTTCTACCTCTACGGCTGGGGCGTGCCGACCTATGACTCGGCCTATATCTTCGACTTCCTGGTGCATACGCGCGGCAAGGACGGTCGCGGCCCGACCAACGCCACGGGCTTCAGCAACGCCGCGGTCGACACCGACATCATGGCGCTGGCTTCCGAGTCCGACAAGGCCAAGCGCGACGAGATCACGAAGCGCATCTGGGACGTGGTGCAAAAGGAGCGTTTCTACATTCCGCTGCACGACCAGGTGATCCATTTCGCGTCGATCAAGCGCATCGACGTGCCCGTGCACCCGGACAACGCCGTGCTCTTCAAGGACGTGCAGCTCGGCGCGAAGTGAGGCAATCATGCTGGCCTATCTGTTGCGGCGCCTGGGCCAGTCGGCCCTGGTGCTGCTCGCTGTGTCCCTCATCGCCTTCATGGTGTTCCGCCATATCGGCGACCCGACGATCAGCCTGCTCGGTGAGGACGCGACGCTCGAAGAGCGTGCGGCGCTGACCACCGAGCTGGGTTTCGACCAGCCCGTTCCGCTGCAGTACATGCACTACCTGGGCAAGGTGGTGCAGGGCGATCTGGGCGTGTCCTACCGCCTCAAGCGGCCGGTGCGCGAAGTCATTGCCGAGCGCCTGCCGGCGACGCTGGAGCTGGCGCTGATCGCCTCACTCGGCGCGCTGGTGATCGGTGTGGTGCTGGGCGTCTACACGGCCTTGAGAAGCGAGGGCTGGCTCAGCCGGTGGGTGATGACGGTGTCGCTGGTCGGCGTGTCGCTGCCCACGTTCCTGATAGGCATAGGCCTGATCTACCTGTTCGCCGTCGAGCTGCGCTGGCTGCCGTCGTTCGGGCGGGGAACGACGGTCAGGATCGGCGGCTGGGAAACCGGCCTGCTCACGGCCTCGGGCTGGAGCGCGATCATCCTGCCGGCAATCACGCTGGGCTTCTACAACATGACGCTGATCATGCGGCTGGTGCGCGCCGAAATGCTCGAAGTGCTGCGCTCCGACTACATCCGCTTCGGCCGCGCGCGCGGCCTGCGCGAAAAGGACCTGTACTTCGGTCATGCGCTGCGCAATACGCTGATTCCGGTGATCACCATCGCCGGCCTGCAGATCGGCACGCTGATTGCGTTTTCCATCGTGACCGAAACCGTGTTCCAGTGGCCGGGCGTGGGCCTGCTGTTCATTTCGTCCATCCAGGGCGTGGACGTGCCCCTGATCGCGGCCTATCTGATGTTCATTGCGCTGCTCTATGTGCTGATCAACCTGCTGGTGGACTTTCTCTACCTGGCCGTTGACCCGCGGCTGCGCCGCCGATAACAAGGGAAATGAAACATGTCCGATGTGATCTATAGACCGGCGGCGCCGCGGCGCGGCTGGCGCCAGAGCGATTCGCCCGTGAAGCGCGCGTTCGCGCGCTCGCGCACCGTCCAGGTCGCGGCCGCGGTGCTGCTGCTGATCGTGCTGGCGACGCTGCTCGCTCCCTGGCTGGCCTGGCAGAACCCGTTCGATTCGGCGAGCCTGGAGCTCAACGACGCTTTCCTGCCGCCCTGGTCCGAAGGCATCAACGGTGCTTTCTATGCGCTGGGCGCGGACGACCAGGGCCGCGATGTCGCCTCGGCCATCCTCTACGGCCTGCGCATGTCGGTGCTGGTCGGCGTGTCGGCCGTGCTGCTGTCGCTGTGCATAGGCGTGCCGCTGGGCCTGGTCGCGGGCTATGCGGGCGGCTGGTTCGATACCTTGCTGATGCGCATTGCCGACGTGCAGCTGACGTTTCCGGTGATCCTGGTGGCGATGCTGATCCTGGGCGTCGTGCGCGGCGTGGTGGCCGAAGGCGCGCGCGAGCAGGTCGCGGTGCTGGTGATCATTCTCGCGATCGCGCTTTCGGACTGGGTGCAGTACGCGCGCACGGTGCGCGGCGCGGTGATGGTCGAGAAGCAAAAGGACTATGTGCTGGCCGCGCAACTCATAGGCCGCAGCCGCACGGCCATTCTCACGCGCCATATCCTGCCCAACCTGCTCGCTCCCATCCTGGTGATCGCCGCGATCAGCTTCGCCCACGCCATCGTCGCCGAGTCCACGCTGTCCTATCTGGGCGTGGGCCTGCCGCCGACCCAGCCTTCGCTGGGCACGCTGATCCGCATCGGTCAGAGCTTTCTGTTCTCGGGCGAATGGTGGATCTTGCTGTTCCCCTCGCTGGTGCTGCTGGCCCTGGCACTGTCCGTCAATCTGGTCGGCGACTGGCTGCGCGACGCCCTGAATCCCAAGCTGCAATGAGTTCCTCCGACACCCATCCCCTGCCGGTGCTGCGCGTGCGCGATCTGGGCGTGACGTTCGACACCTACCGCGGCCCGGTACAGGTGCTCAATGATGTGAATTTCGAGATCGCCGCGGGTGAAATCCTCGGCGTGGTCGGCGAGTCGGGCGCGGGCAAGTCCATGACCGGCGCGGCCGTGATCGGGCTGATCGATCCGCCGGGGCGCATCTCCAGCGGCACGGTCGAGCTCAGCGGCGAGCGCATCGACGGCCTGCGCGGCGAAGCCATGCGCCGCATCCGCGGGCGGCGCATAGGCTCGATCTTCCAGGACCCGCTGACCAGCCTGAACCCGGTCTATACCGTGGGCCGCCATCTGGTCGAGACCATTCGCACCCATCTGCCGCTGTCCGAGGCGCAGGCCAAGGCGCGCGCGCTGGCGCTGCTCGAAGAGGTCGAGATTCCCGAGCCGCGGGTGCGCTTCGGCCAGTATCCGCACCAGTTCTCCGGCGGCATGCGCCAGCGCGTGGCGATCGCGCTGGCGCTGTGCGCCGAGCCGCAGCTGATCATTGCCGACGAGCCGACCACGGCGCTCGACGTATCGGTGCAGGCCCAGATCATCGCGCTGCTGCGCCGCGTGTGCCGCGAACGCGAGGCCGCGGCCATGCTGATCACCCACGACATGGGCGTGATCGCCGAAACCGCCGACCGGGTCATGGTCATGTACCAGGGGCGGGTGCTCGAGACCGGCCCGGTGCGTGAAGTACTCGACCGCCCGACCCAGCCCTATACGCGCGTGCTGATGGCCGCGATTCCCTCGGTGCACGAGCGGCTGGAGCGCCTGCCCGTGCCCGAGATCGACGCCCCCGCGACGGCCGCACCCGTGAAAACAGCGCCCATCAAGGCAGAGCCCGCGCCGCGCGCATCGTCCGGGGAGGCAAAGACGCTGCTGGAAGTGCGCGACCTGGGCAAGGAGTTCGATCTGTCGCTGGGCTGGCTCGAGCGCGTGGTGTCGCGCCAGCCGCGGCGCACGCTGCAGGCCGTCGACGGCGTGGGCTTCAAGATCCGCCAGGGCCGCACGTTTGGCCTGGTCGGCGAATCAGGCTCGGGCAAATCCACGGTGGCGCGCATGGTCGCGGGCCTGACGGTGCCTACGCGCGGCCAGGTGCTGTTCGATGGCGAGGACCGCTTCCAGGCGCAGACCGACCTGCGCCGGCGCATCCAGATGATTTTCCAGGACCCGTACGCGAGCCTGAACCCGCGCTGGACCGTGGCCCGGCTGATCGCCGAGCCGCTCGAAGTGCTGGGCCTGACCGCCCACCCCGATGACACCGCCGAGCGCGTGGCCCAGGCGCTGCGCCGCGTGCGCATGACACCCGACGATGCGCGCAAATACCCGCACCAGTTCTCGGGCGGCCAGCGCCAGCGGATCGCGATCGCGCGCGCGCTGGCAAGCCAGCCCGAATTCATCATCTGCGACGAACCGACATCGGCGCTCGATGTGTCCGTGCAGGCGCAGGTGCTGAACCTGATGCGCGACCTGCAGGAAGAGTTCGGCCTGACCTATCTGCTGATCAGCCACAACCTCGCGGTGATACGCCATATGTGCGACGACATCGGCGTGATGCAGCGCGGGCGACTGGTCGAGGCCGGCGAGGCACAGGCCGTGCTCGATGCACCGCAGCACGACTACACCCGTGCGCTGATGGCGGCGATTCCTGATATTCGCCATGTGCATTGAGGCAGCAGGGTTTTCTGGCCAATAGCTGCGGCAATTGGCCAGAAAAGACGCCTTGAGGCCTGTGCATGCACCTTCCCCCGATCCCGCCCGGGGATCCGTATGGCATTGGATTTTCAGGAAATGGGCGCGCGGCTCAGCGGTTGCTTCACGCGATATTCGACACCGGCCATCGTCGGTTTCGCCGGTCGCCGAGAGCGTGTCATTCAATTGCCCGTATGAACAAATTGCGCCAGATATGTTTCGATGATGCGCGGGATTCTTGAAAACAATTTTTGAAATCGATGGAGGAGAGCGGGGCGTTGCCGCAGGTCGATGATGTGCCGTGGGCAGTGGGTGACCAGCTTGGGCGCGGCCTGCCTCACCCCGTTGAAACAGGTTGCCTGTCCCTGGCATTGCGCTTCGCTTGCGGCGCTGCTCACCTCCATGACCTCGTCGGTGGTCCTGTTCTTGACCAGGATATCTCCCCGCAAACAGCGGCGCGATTTTCGGCGCTCATGCGACCTGCATGGTGCCGGGAGGGACGTGCCCTGGGTACTGCGCCAGCCTGTCAGCGCAAAAGCAGATATCCAATATCTGGCTGGAAGCTTCATCGCTCCTCCCTGTGAGATGGGTTGCTGGTGCGTGCCGCCGCCGCGCGCAGGCCAAGAGGCGTTGTCTGCAGGTGCGCGGCAAACGTGACGGGCGCAAAGGGGAAATCGGCTGCCGGGTCGGCAGTCGCGCTGGCAACACATAGGTAACCCCCATGGGGCGCGAGTTCCTTGCGCGCAGCGCTTTGTCGGCCAGCGCCGTGCAAGAAGGGGCGTAACGGGCGCGCCTGCACTCCCGCAAGCCGCGATCGAGCAGAGCCGATGGCGCGCAGCCCGCCAAGCCTTCAGCGGCCGCACGCGACCCACCCTCCATGCAGACGAGCGTCTGCTGATTCGGGTCGCCGCTTGTCATGGCCCGCTTCGCCGGCACGGCTCTGCATCGGCAAAGGGAATGCGGCGCAACGCCCTGACGACCTGGTCAAGAGTGCGGCATGGAGCTGTTCATGCAGTCGTCAGAGGCTCCGCTGGACAACGCAGCCAGACGAGCAACCGGATGCGCGACGAATTGCTTCTCGAAAAACGTATAAAACTATCAATAAGTAAAATCAATTGATGGAACCTATCGATCACTCAGGGTACATACCCCTTGCTTGTGCTCTTGTTCAAAGGCATGCCAAGCCGTCAGGAACAGCCAGGGATCAACAGCCTTCCCAAACAAATACCGACCATCTTTAAATAACACTTGAACTAAGATGCCAGATTTCAAAAAATCACAATATATTTACCACATTACTGCATTGGATAATATTCCAGGCATTTTAATGGCTGGAGGGATCAAATGCAGAAGCGACTTGGAGTCAGATGACTTCAATGATGTCGCCAGCGACTCGATAATCGGCAAAAGAGCCGAATATGGACTGGATAAATTTGTGCCATTTCATTGGGTTTACGGCAGCGAATTTGACTATTCCATACACAAAGGCTATAAAGATACAGAATTTGCTTATATTGCAATTGACCGAAATATCGCAAAAAAAGAAAACTGGAAAGTTATTCCGCAGCACCCGCTGGCAGGCGGAAAAGCCCCGGAAATTCTTGATTATTCCATTGGATTCAATAAGATCGATTGGAATTACATGAAGCCGCATTATCAATATTACGAAGGATTGTATAGCTACAAAAACCAGCTAACAACCATGGCTGAGTGTCTTGCTCCCAAAACGGTGGCAACAAGCAAATTTGCCAAAATATTTGTGAGCAGCGAAGATGCGCTCAATGCCCTCTTGGGGGATTTCGAAGACGAATTTTCCGAAGATACAGATGAAGATGATTTTTCTCTCTATGAATATTGGGCAAAAGATCAATCCCCAAGTGATGATTTATGCGATTTGGAAAGCGTTTTTGAAAACCTTCCAGATGATTTGTTCGAGATTTGCCCAAGTATGTTTAAATATTACAATTGAGTATGCACATCATTCAATAAATGATAAAAATCACCCGGGGTAATTTACTAGAGGCCCCAGCAGAGGCCTTGGTCAACACCGTCAACACGGTCGGGGTGATGGGCAAAGGCATCGCGCTGATGTTTAAAGAGCGCTTCGACGGAAATTTTCGCCTCTATGCGGCCGCTTGCAAAGCCAGCCAGGTGCAGACCGGCAAGATGTTTGTGACGCAGGTCAATGAGCTGTATGGGCCGCGTTGGATCGTCAACTTTCCGACCAAACAGCATTGGCGTGCGCCATCGCGCATGGAATGGGTCGTTGCCGGGCTGCAGGACCTTCGGCGCTTTCTGCTCGAGCAGCAGGTCAAGTCGATTGCCATTCCGCCGTTGGGTGCGGGCAATGGGGGTCTGCAATGGGCTGCTGTGCGCGCGCAAATTGAGCAGGCGCTGGGAGACCTGGACACAGAAATTCTGCTGTTCGAGCCGACTGAGCAGTGCTAAAACGTCGCCAAGCGTACCTGGGCCAAATATACGCTTGCCGAGCAAGCGCGGGGAGTCATACACCAGCGCCGGGCCGCCCCAAGGCAGCGGACAACCTCCTCGGGGGGCCGCGACCCGCGCAGCGGCGCAGCGTGGGGGCCATTGTTTTCAATGTGCATGCCCAATATCCCGCACGCGCACTGATCAGCCTATGCGGTTTCAGGGCAGGGCCGCTCACGGCCGCGCGGGCACCGGCTGCGGTACGGACACAGGTGCCGGCGTGGCCGGCCCCGACACCGGCAGCGGCGTACGCACCTGGCGCGTGCCTTGTGGCGGGTTGGGGAAACCGCTGAGCGCGGCGTCGAACAGCACGCCGAAAATCGCCGGATCATTGGTCCAGACGTCTTCATGCACGGCCGAGGTCTCGTAGACGATGCGTTGCGTGCGCTGCTCGCGCATCACGACGCTCACTGCGCGGTAATGCAGCAGCGGCGGTGTATCGAACATGAAGCCGCCAAAGCCCATGCCCCAGCCCGCGCCGCGGCCAAAGCCCAGGCCCCAGTTCCAGCGCGGGCCGTAGGGGGCATAAGGGCCGTAGTAGGCGGCCATGTCGCGGGTGTAGCGGGCCTGGGCGCCGATCTGTACCACCAGGCTGCCCTGGCTGTCGTCGCGCTGCAGTCCGGCCTTGGCCAGCGACTGCTGGGCCAGCGCCTCTATGCTTGCGAACTGCGGTGCGTTCGCCTGTTGCGACGGCAGCAGCTCGAGCCGGTAAGTGGGCGGCGAGGGCAGGGCCGCGAGCGTGGAGAAGCTCTGCACATCGCTTTGCACGTCGCGCACGCTGGCGCAGCCCGCGAGCAGCGCGGCGCAACCGAGCACCGTCAGGGAGAGTTTCCAGCGGGTGGATGCCATGGCATATTCCTTCGCTCGCTGTGCAAAACCGGGGTGCAGAGGTGGCGAGCAGACACCTTTTGCACCCTGACGACGCGGCCCGGTCAGGACAGCTGGACGACCTGGACCCCGGGCAGCGTGGCCGCGGCCGGGAATTCCTCGTGGTCGAACGCCATGTCGCCGTCGGGGTTCGCAATGCCCGTGGCCCTGGCGTTCTTGAAGTCGTGCAGCTTCGGGTCCAGCATATGCGTTGTCACCACATTCTGCATTGCGCGGAACATGTTCTCGATGCGGCCCGGGTGCTTTTTCTCCCATTCGCGCAGCATTTCGCCCACGGCCACGCGCTGCAGGCCGTCCTGGCTGCCGCAGAGGTTGCAGGGAATGATGGGGAAGTTCTGCGACTTCGCCCAGCGTTCCGTGTCCTTCTCGGGCACATAGGCCAGCGGGCGGATCACCACATGCTTGCCGTCGTCGCTGACCAGCTTGGGCGGCATGCCCTTGATGCGCCCGCCATAGAACATGTTGAGCAGCAGTGTCTGCAGGATGTCGTCGCGGTGGTGGCCGAGCGCTATTTTTGTGCAGCCCAGCTGGTCGGCCACCTTGTACAGGATGGCGCGGCGCAGGCGGCTGCACAGGCCGCAGGTGGTCTTGCCTTCGGGAATCACGCGCTTGACGACGCTGTAGGTGTCCTGCGTCTCGATGTGGAACGGCACGCCCAGGCCCTTGAGGTACTCGGGCAGGATATGGTCGGGAAAGCCGGGCTGCTTCTGGTCGAGGTTGACGGCCACGAGCTCGAACTTCACGGGTGCGCGCCGCTGCATCTTCAGCAGGATGTCGAGCATGGTGTAGCTGTCCTTGCCGCCGGACATGCAGACCATGATCTTGTCGCCTTCCTCGATCATGTTGAAGTCGGTGATCGCGCGGCCGACCTCACGGCACAGGCGCTTCTCGAGCTTGTGCTGCTCGCGTTCGATCTTGATGCCCGCGGCCTTGGCGGCGGCGGCGGCATCGTCGGCGGCGGGCGCTTCGTCTATCCAGGGGTTGTGTTCTGTCGTGGCGTTCATCGGGGGCTCACCATTGTCCGGTTTCAATGCGGATGGCGACTTCGCAGTCGTCAAAGATTTCGAGTTTTGCAATTTTCACGCGAACGCCGCGCACGCCAGGTAACAACATCAAACGCTGGGCGAGCTTGCCTATCAGGCTCTCGAGCAGGTTGACATGTTCGGCCGTGCACTCGTCGATGATGATCTGGCGCACCTTGCGGTAGTCGAGCACATGGCCGATGTCGTCGTCCTTGGGGCGCAGGGCCTGCGGTCCGAGGTTCAACTCGGCATCGACCTGTATCGGTTGGGGCGAGGTCTTCTCATGGGCAAGAATGCCCAGGTTGGCGTCAAATCGCAAACCGGTCAGGTTCAGGGTTTGGCTGCCCACAGCAGCTGAGTTCATGATGGAAAGGAAAGAAGTTCGGCCGCGTTCGGCTTGATGGTGAAGACTTCCACGCCGACCGCGGCGCAGTCGGGGTAGACGTCGGGCTTGCTGGTCGCCACGCGTGCGGCCACCACCTGGGGGTGGGCCAGCAGCGTCTGCAGCAGGGCGTCGCACAGCGTTTCCTGCAGCGCGATATGGCCGCGCGTGACTTCGCGCTGCACGGCTTCGCGCACGAAATCGTAGTCGACGACTTCGTGCAGCGCGTCGGTGCTGGGCGTGGTCGCGCGCAGCGGCACATACAGGTCGATGTCGAAGCGCATGCGTTGGGGCGCGGCGCGCTCGAAGTCGTGGATGCCGATCGAGACCTGCTTTTCGAGGCCTTGCAGGAACAGCCGCCGACATTGCAGCAGAAGATCATGCGCGGCAATGCGCGGCGGGGATTCGGTCATGGTGAAAGGCCAAGGCAGGGGTGGGCGGGACAGTGCGCGATTCACTCGATCATGAACATGACATCACGTTCCAGCGGCACCAGATGCTGTCCATTGTCCACGCATAGCGTTATTCCTGTAATTGCCGGGTTTTCCGCGAAGAAGACGCCGGTCTGCGCCACATGCTGCGCTTGCAACGGCGCACGCAGCAGATTCACGCGCGCCGCGCGGTCGTAATTGTCCTGGCTTTGCGGCCCGCTCGGGTACATCAGGCCGGGCGCGAGGCCGACCACGCGCACATGGGGCGCGAGCGCCTGGGCCTGCAGCGCCACGGCGCGTTCGAGCGCGAGCTTGGACAGCGTGTAGGAAAAATAGTCGGGGTTGAGGTTGACGACCTTCTGGTCCAGCACATGGATGGCGACCGGCCGTGCGCCGCCGGGCGCGGGCGGCGATGCGCGGTCGTGGGCCTGCCAGCGCCGGGCCCAGTCGCTGGTCAGCAGCAGCGGCGACAGCGTGTTGGTGTGCAGTTGCCGGTCGACGCGCGCCAGGTCGGCGCCGAAATCGAGCGCGCTGTCGGGTTCGAACAGCGAAGCGTTGTTGACCAGCGCCTGGGGCAGGGCGCCGCAGGCCGCGTAGACCTGGGCCATCAGCGGCGCGGCGGCGTTGCGGTCGCTCAGGTCGGCCTGAAAGGCCAGGGCCTGCACGCCCAGGGCGCGCACTTCGGCGCAGGTCGCTTCGGCGGCGCCCCGGCTGCGCAGGTAGTGGCAGGCAACGCTCCAGCCCGCGCGCGCGAACGCCAGGCAGAACTCGCGGCCCAGGCGCAGGCCGCCGCCCGTGATCAATACCCAGCGCTGTTGCATTCAAGTTCCTCGATATGTTGCGGGTCGTCGCACGGAGATTTCCGTGCGGAAAAATGGCAACCGGCAATTACAGCCGAAAATGGCGGCTTGTTGCCGGAAAGACAGACCAATGACGGACAGTAGTGAAAGTTTAGCGGGCGTACTGAGCCAGCAGATCCGCGCGCGCATCGAGGCCGCGGGAGGCTGGGTCGGCTTTGACGCGTTCATGGCGCTTGCGCTCTACAGCCCGGGCCTGGGCTATTACGCCAACGAGCGCCCCAAGTTCGGCAGCATGCCCGAATCCGGCAGCGACTTCGTCACCGCACCCGAAATCTCGCCGGCGTTCGGCCGGCTGCTGGCCGCGCAGGTGTCCGAGGCGCTCGAGCGCACGGATACGCGCGAGGTCTGGGAATTCGGCGCGGGCACGGGCGCGCTGGCCGAACAGCTGCTGGGCACGCTGGGCGACCAGGTGCAGCGCTACACCATTGTCGACCTGTCTGGCAGCCTGCGCGCGCGCCAGCAGCAGCGCCTGGCGCCGTTTGCCGCCAAGCTGCACTGGGCCGATGCACTGCCCGACGCGATGCAGGGCGTCGTGGTCGGCAACGAGGTGCTCGACGCGATGCCGGTACA
Source organism: Pantoea sp. 18069 (assembly GCF_902706035.1). Classification (GTDB taxonomy): domain Bacteria; phylum Pseudomonadota; class Gammaproteobacteria; order Burkholderiales; family Burkholderiaceae_C; genus Comamonas. Next base: position 183,877 of record NZ_CACSJA010000004.1, read on the forward strand.
GCTGCTGATGCGCAAGAAGGGGCAATGGTTCGAGCGCGGCGTGGTCTGGGACGGCGCCGCTGGCGGCTTCGCCTGGGAGGACAGGCCCACGGCGCTGCGCCCGCCGCTCGAGATCGAAGGCCCGCAGGACTATTTGACCGAAATTCACGCCCAGGGCGAAGCCTTTGTGCGCACGCTGGCCGAGCGGCTGACGCGCGGCGCGGCCTTTCTCATCGATTACGGTTTTGGCGAAGACGAGTATTACCACCCGCAGCGCCACATGGGCACGCTGGTCTGTCACCGCGCCCACCGCGTGGATGACAATCCCCTGGCCGACCTGGGCCTCAAGGACATCACCGCCCATGTCAACTTCACCGGCATTGCCGTGGCCGCGCAGGAGGCGGGCATGGACGTGCTGGGCTATACCACCCAGGCGCATTTCCTGATCAACTGCGGCCTGCTGCAGCAGCTCGAGCAGATGCCGCAGGGCCCGCGCGCCATGGCCGCCAAACTGATGATGGAGCACGAAATGGGCGAACTGTTCAAGGTGATTGGTCTGAGCCGCGGCGTAGCGCCCTGGCCGGCACTGGGCTTCGTGCAGGGCGACCGCACGCACCGGCTGTGATGAACCGGACCGCTCCATGATCCGCTGGCTGATCATCATTTTCCTGGCGCTGCTGCTGATCAACGGGCTGTCGAACCTGCTCGAGCGCATAGGCCTGGGCCGCCTGCCCGGCGACCTGCGCTTTCGCATTTTCGGCCGCGAGATCTTTCTGCCGTTTGCGAGCACGATTTTGCTGAGCGTCATTGCGGCGCTGATTGCCAAGTTTGTCTAGGGTTGAAGTCGGCGGCTTAGCCCAGAGATAAAGGCAATGGCTGCGGCCAAATTTCCACACTTCGACAAAGGCGCCCCATGTCCGATTCCCTGCACTTCGTCTGCCCCCACTGCCACACCACCAACCGCATCGCGCGCGAGCAGCTGGGCAATGCGCCCGACTGCGGCAGCTGCCACCAGGCGCTGGTCACCGGCGAACCCGTGGCGCTCGACGCGGCGAGCTTTGCCAAGCATGTGGGGCGCAGCCAGGTGCCGGTGGTCGTCGATTTCTGGGCGCCCTGGTGCGGGCCTTGCCGCAGCATGGCGCCGGCCTTTGCCCAGGCCGCCCAGGCGCTCGCGCCCGACGTGCAGCTCGCCAAGCTCGACACCGAAGCCCACCCCCAGGCCGCTGCACCCTACAACATCCGCAGCATTCCGACGATGGTGGTGTTTCGCGGCGGGCAGGAGCTGGGCCGGATATCGGGCGCGATGGGCGCGGCCGATATCCAGCGCTGGGTCCAGTCAGTCATATGACAAACCCCCTGAGCCGCTAACGCGACTTCCCCCTCTCATCCTTCGGTGGAGGGGGACGGCAGCATCGCTGCGGGGCGGCCCTTGCTCGCTGCCCCCTTGCTGGGGCTCGCCAGTTTCATGAGCTGGCGTGAATCAATCCAAGAATAGGATTTTGAGTCAGATTGGTGGTTTGGCTTCGCCCTGGGCTTCGAGCTGCGCGAGTTCGTCTGCGGTGAACACGCGCGAGCGCGTGTGAAAGCTCTTGCCTTCGGGGCCTTCCAGCGAGAACGTGCCGCCGCCATGGCCGTCGATCACGTCGATGATCAGCTGCGTGTGGCGCCAGCTCGCATACTGCGAGCGGCTGATGTAGAACGGGCATCCGCCTATCTGGCCCAGATAGACATCGCCCGGCCCCGTGGTCAGCTCGCCCAGCAAATAGCAGTTGGCGGCGCTGTTGTCGCAGCAGCCGCCCGACTGGTGGAACATCAATCCCGGCCCGTGCTTCTTCTTGAGCTCGGCAATCAGCGCTTCGGCTGCGGGCGTTGCAACGACGGTTTCGACCATGGCGGGTTTCCTTCACCGGCTCCGGGCAAACGGATGTATCAACCGTTCGTCCCGAGCCTGTCGAAGGATGAACGGCCTGTCCTCCAGCACGCGTCGTTTCAGAAGAACCCCATCTTGTCCTCGCTGTAACTCACCAGCAGATTCTTGGTCTGCTGATAGTGGTTGAGCATCATCTTGTGGTTTTCGCGGCCCAGGCCCGATTCCTTGTAGCCGCCGAACGCCGCGTGCGCGGGGTAGTGGTGGTAGCAGTTGGTCCAGACGCGGCCGGCCTTGATCGCGCGGCCCATGCGGTAGGCGCGGTTGCCGTTGCGGCTCCAGACGCCTGCGCCCAGGCCGTAGAGCGTGTCGTTGGCCAGCTCCAGCGCTTCGGCTTCATCCTTGAAGGTGGTCACGGCCAGCACCGGGCCGAAGATTTCCTCCTGGAAGATGCGCATCTTGTTGTGGCCCTTGAACAGCGTGGGCTGCACGTAGTAGCCGCCCGCCAGATCGCCTTCGAGCTTGGCCACGCTGCCGCCGCAGAGCACTTCGGCGCCTTCCTGCTTGCCCAGGTCGAGATAGGACAGGATCTTGGTCATCTGCTCCTGGCTGGCCTGAGCGCCCATCATCGAGTCGGTGTCCAGCGGGTTGCCGTGCTTGATCGCGGCGACGCGGCGCAGCACCTTTTCCATGAAGCGCTCGTAGATCGACTCCTGGATCAGCGCGCGCGACGGGCAGGTGCAGACTTCGCCCTGGTTGAACGCAAACAGCACCAGCCCTTCGATGGCCTTGTCGAGAAACGCATCGTCCTCGTCCATGACGTCGGCAAAGAAGATGTTGGGCGACTTGCCGCCGAGCTCCAGCGTCGCGGGAATCAGGCTGTTGGCCGCGGCCTGGGCAATCACCCGGCCGGTGCTGGTCGAGCCCGTGAAGGCGATTTTCGCGATGCGCTTGCTCGTTGCCAGGGGCATGCCGGCTTCGCGGCCGAAGCCGTTGACGATGTTGAGCACGCCCGGCGGCAGCAGGTCGGCAATCAGGCCGGCCAGCACCAGTATGCCTATGGGCGTCGACTCGGCGGGCTTGAGCACCACGCAATTGCCCGCGGCCAGCGCGGGCGCGAGCTTCCACGCGGCCATCAGGATGGGGAAGTTCCAGGGAATGATCTGCCCGACCACGCCCAGCGGCTCGTGGTAGTGGTAGGCGACGGTGTCGCCATCGATTTCGCTGATGCCGCCTTCCTGGGTGCGGATCGCACCCGCGAAGTAGCGGAAATGGTCGGCCGCCAGCGGAATGTCGGCGTTGAGCGTCTCGCGTATCGCCTTGCCGTTGTCCACGGTCTCTACATAGGCGAGCAGCTCGCGGTTGGCGTCGATGCGGTCGGCGATTTGCAGCAGGATCTGGCTGCGCGCCGCGGCCGACGTCTTGCCCCAGGCGTCGGCTGCGGCATGCGCGGCGTCCAGCGCCTTCTCGACGTCGGCGGCCGTGCCGCGCGCCGCCCTGGTGTAGACCTTGCCGTTGATTGGCGTGACCACATCGAAATACGCGCCCCCCGCGGGCGGCACCCATTGGCCGCCGATGAAGTTGTCGTACTGGGGCTGGAAGCTGTGCAGGGCGTCGGCGGAGCCGGGAGGCGCGTATTGCATGGACTTATCTCCTTTGGGTGGACGAATGGCCCATGTTCGGCCCAAAACGGGTAAATGGACCCCGGTTTTACCCTGGGTCCGTGGCCAGCCAGCGGTCGATGGCGCGCGTACGTGCGGCGGCCACGGCCTCGCCCACGGCGCGGCCGGTACGGCCTTCGGCCGCGGCCTGGGCCGCGACCTCGGCGGTGGGCACGCTCAACGCTGCGTCAAGTGCCGCCTGCAGGCGCGCGCGCTGCGGATAGGGCTGGTCTTCGAGGCCCAGCCGCCCGCGCGCATCGCATTCGCAGGCCAGCAGCGCCAGCGCGAAGCGCGCGGGCTGGCGAATCGCATCGCAGCGCTCCAACAGCCGCATCAGCGCGGCGGCATTCAGCTCACTGCTGCGGTGGATATTGCCGTGTTCGCGCGCAACCACATCGGCGAGTTCGCGGCAGTCGCTGGGCACGCGCAGCCGGTTGCCGACCTGCCTGGCCAGTTGCGCGCTGCGCTGCTCGTGGCCTATGTGGCGCGGCAGCACGTCGGCCGGCGTCGTGCCCTTGCCCAGGTCGTGCACCAGGCAGGCGTAGCGCACGGCGAGCGGCACTTGCAGGCGCGCGGCCTGCTGCAGCACCATCATCACGTGCACGCCGGTATCGATTTCGGGGTGGTATTCGGCGCGCTGGGGCACGCCCCACAGGCGCGCGAGTTCGGGCAGCAGCACGGCGAGCGCACCGCAGTCGCGCAGCACTTCGAACATGCGCTCGGGCGCGGTTTCCATCAGGCCGCGCGCGATTTCCTGCCACACGCGTTCGGCGACCAGGTCGCTGGCTTCGCCGGCATCGACCATCTCGCGCATCAAGGCCATGGTTTCGGGCGCGACGCTGAAGTCGGCAAACCGCGCCGCAAAGCGCGCCACGCGCAGGATGCGCACCGGGTCTTCGCGAAACGCCTCGGTCACATGGCGCAGCAGCCTGGCCGCAAGATCGCGCTGGCCGCCATAGGGGTCGCTGAGCGTGCCGCTTTCGGGCCAGCCATCCGGCGCGGCCATGGCATTGATCGTCAGGTCACGCCGCGCGAGGTCTTCCTCCAGCGTGACGTCGGGCGACGACTGCACGGCAAAGCCGCGGTAGCCGCGCCCGCTCTTGCGCTCGGTGCGCGCGAGCGCGTATTCCTCGTGGGTCTGGGGATGCAGGAAGACGGGGAAGTCGCGGCCCACGGGCTGGTAGCCCTGGGCGACCATTTCTTCGGGCGTGGCACCGACCACGACCCAGTCGCGGTCATGCACCTGCCGGCCGAGCAAATGGTCACGCACCGCGCCGCCGACCATCAGGATTTGGATGGAACTCATGCGCCAAGTGTCGCCGGATTTGGGGCGACATTTTGAGTGCGTAGCATTTGTGCCGCTCCATGCCCTTGGGATTAGCATGTCCCATCGTGGGGGCGCCGAGCAAGGGCCGCACCTAGGCGGCCCCCCCGCAGCGATGGTGCCGTCCCCCTGGAGGGGGAAGCCGCGAAGCGGCTCAGGGGGGGGGGGAGCATTCTTTCAGAATGCAGACGAGTAGATTGCCAGCGCGTCGTCCAGCGTCAGCGGGCGCGGATTGTTCATCAGCAGGCGTTCCTGCAGCATCGCGTCGGCGGCCAGCGTGGCGAGCATGTCCTGGGCCACACCATGGTCGCGCAGGCGCATGGGCAGCGCGGTCCTTTCGATCAGCGCGACGATGTGGGCAATGAAGTCCGCCGCGCGCTCGGAGGGCGTGCCGGTCTGCGCCAGGCCCAGCGCCGCGCCGAGCTCGGCATAGCCTTGCGGGTGCGTCTGGGCGTTGAAGCGCAGCACATGCGGCAGCACCAGCGCATTGGTGAGGCCGTGGGGCAGGTGGTAGCGCCCGCCCAGCGGGTAGGCGAGGGCGTGCACGGCCGCGACCGGCGCATTGGCAAAGGCCTGGCCGGCGAGCATGGAGCCCAGCAGCATGGCTTCGCGTGCCTCGAGGTCGCTGCCATTGGCGCATACCTGTTCGAGGTGGGTGGACAGCAGCTTGAGCGCCAGCGTGGCCGCATGGTCGGACAGCGGGTTCTTGAGCCGCTTGCTGGTGAACGCTTCGATTGCATGGACCATGGCGTCTATGCCGGTGGCCGCGGTGATTGCCGGTGGCAGGCCTACGGTCAGCGCGGCGTCGAGCACCGCCAGATCGGCATAGAGCTGGCGCGCGACGATGCCGCTTTTCGTTGTGGCGCCGGTCGTCACGATGGCGACGGGCGTGACTTCCGAGCCCGTGCCGGCGGTTGTCGGAATATGCACCAACGGCAGGCGGCCACCCTGGACTTTTTCGACGCCGTACATGGCGCTCAGCGGCTGTTCGCTCGCAGCCAGCACCGCGACCAGCTTGGCGACGTCCATCGACGAGCCGCCGCCCACGCCCAGCACCAGCGTGGCGCCGAATTCCCGGGCACGGGCGGCGGCCTTTTCAACCACATGGTCCGGCGGGTCGGCCTCGACGTCGTCGCAGACCAGCAGCTCCCAGCCATGGGCGCGCAAGGAGGCGAACGCCGGCTCCAGCAGTCCGCTGCGGACCAGGAACTTGTCGGTCACCGCCATCACGCGCCCGGGCGTGAAACGTTGCGAAAGGATTTCTCCTATGTGTTGCGCGGCACCCGTCTGGATGATGACTTGCGCGACGGTGCTGAATGAGAACGGCGACATGCGAGTGGATGCGAGTGGTGAGGATTGACCATCCTGACGCGACTTGGCGCGCACGTCCAGTACCTTGGCGTCACCGAGGGTAGACGGCCGCAGGCACTGCGGCCCCCACGTTCAACGGCGTTCGCGGTAGGGTTCCTCGAAGTCGATGAAGTCCTGCTCGGCGAGCGCGTCCTGCACCCACTCCTGTACCGAGGGCAGGGCCTGCACGCGCTTGACGTAGGCGTCGATCTGCGGCGGCACGGGCAGCGCGTAGGTCGCCAGGCGCAGGCAGACCGGCGCGAAATAGGCGTCGGCAATGGTGAAATGGCCGAACAGCAGCGTGCCGCCATGCGTGGCGAGCAGCGCGCTCCACATCTCTATGAGCCGCTGCACGTCGTCGCGCACACCCGGCTGCTCGTTCCAGATCTGCGCGCCGGCCGCGGGCAGATGGGCTTCGACGTTGAGCGGGCAATGGCTGCGCAGTTCGGGAAAGCCACCGTGCATTTCGGCGCAGATGCTGCGCGCATGGGCCCGGTCGGGCGCGAGCCGCGGCCAGAGGTGCTTGTCGGGGTATTGCTCGGCCAGGTATTCGGCGATCGCCAGGCTGTCCCAGATGGCCAGGTCGCCGTCGACCAGCACCGGCACCTTGCCCGCGGGCGAGACCGCATGCAGGCGCTGCTTGAACTCCGACTGCAGCGAGAAGCTGTCGAAGCGCACCTTGACCTCCTCGAACGCGATGCCCGCCTGGCGCATCAGCACCCAGGGCCGCATGGACCACGATGAGTAATTCTTGTTGCCGATGTAGAGTGCAAGCATGCAGACTCCTGTCAGGTCGAAGGACGAGGGCGGCGCGGGGTGTGCACCCATGCTAGCGACTGTTGCGCGGCTTGTCATGGGGACTGCGCGGGTTTGGCCGCAAATCGCGGCAAAAAACCGCGTGGACCGTGGCGCAGGCCTGCAAAGCGGTAAGAAACTGTTTCGCGGTGTATCGGCCTGCAGGCCGGCAGTGCTTTAATGCCCGCCATGCACACTACCGCCCTGGTCCTTTTTTCCGGTGGACAGGACTCCACCACCTGTCTGGCCGATGCCTTGTCGCGCTATGAACGCGTCGAAACCCTGGGTTTCGACTACGGCCAGCGCCACCATGTCGAACTCGATGCGCGCCAGAACGTGCTGGCCGAGCTGCGCCGCCAGTTCCCGCAATGGGCGCCGCGGCTGGGCGAAGACCATATGCTGTCGCTCGACGTGCTGCGCCAGATCGGCGGCTCGTCGCTGACCGACGACGTGGCCTTCGCAATGCAGGCCGACGGCCTGCCCAACACCTTCGTGCCCGGCCGCAACCTGCTGTTCCTCACGCTGGCCGGCGCGCTCGCCTACCGGCGCGGGCTGCAGGTGATTGTCACCGGCGTCTGCGAGACCGATTTCTCCGGCTACCCCGACTGCCGCGACGACACCATGAAGGCCTTGCAGGTCGCGCTCAACCTGGGCCTGGAGCGGCGCCTGCGCATCGCCACGCCGCTGATGTGGATAGACAAGGCCCAGACCTGGCAGATGGCGCACGACCTGGGCGGCCAGGCGCTGGTCGACATCATCGTCAACGACACCCACACCTGCTACCAGGGCACGCGCGAGGTGCTGCACGGCTGGGGCTATGGCTGCGGCACCTGCCCGGCCTGCGACCTGCGTGCGAAGGGGTGGGCGCGCTGGCGAGCGATGTAAAGCAGCCCCCGCGCTGGTTTGTGTTGCGCTGAAGGGAACTGCGCGAACCCCTCGGAGATGTGTACGGCGTCGATCAGCGACCCATTGGCACGTATTCGAGCCAAGGTGCAGTACCCGTTTCGGGTGCCTGAGAGCAGTTCGGGCAGGTGCCGCTGTGCCAGCATGGTGTGCAGACCATCACGCCGTTCAAGCTGTGACGGGTCAGACGCAAATTGCGCGGGTCATGGAACAGGTACGTGCGCAGGAGGCGTCGTACGCATCAAACCGGGGAAATCCCCCAACAGGCCCATGGGCAGTTTTCATCTTCCAGATGCGCGTAACGCACTCATGGTCATCCGTGCACAGCTTCCTCAGCGGATACATGCAACAGCGTGAATTTTCTAGAAATCAAGTGGAACAAATCAGTCTCTATTGCTACCTATGAACTGCCTGTCATGGTTTCACGGGTAGATATGTTTCTTGCTCCTATGATGAACCTGGCTTCATTGACTTTCTGTTCTGAAAATTTACGTTCAAGAATCATGTTCATACAAAGAATGCCATTGGCGACAGTCAAAACTGTGAGCGTCTCGGTTGAAGACTCGCTGGCAAATGCGGTGAATGATGGAGATTCAAAGAAATTGCGGGCGTTGTTGAGTAATCCGGCGGTAGATGTCAATGCCATGGATGCTGATGGATGCACTGCCCTGATGTGTGCAGTGAAGGCTGGCGAATGGGATGCTGTCGATATTTTGTTGGCTGATGGGCGTGTGGATGTCAATATCAAGGATTGTGCAGGATGGACGGCCTTGATGTATGCGGCTGTTTCAGAAGAAGATTTTTTTGAGAATTTCCTTGATGGGTTGGATGAGAGAGGTGTTGATTTTGATTTGAATTTGACAAATGATGAAAATCAGAGCGCACTGATTCTGGCTGCTCGAAAAAGTGGTGGGGGTGATGTAAGGTTGTTGCTGGGGCGGGGGGCTGATGTCAATATTGTTGATAAATCGGGAAGTAATGCGCTAATGCATTATATTAAGTCCAATGGTGACGATGTTGATGCTGGAGTGGTGCAGTGGTTTGTTGAAAATAATGTGGATGTAAGTTGTCAGGATATCCATGGTCATACTGCGCTGATGCTTCTTTCAGGCCAATTTGGCAGGGACGCCAAGAAGGTTTTTCTGGAGAATGAAATGGTCTTGCACAATATTGATGCGGTTGACGGTCGTGGCAGCACCGCTTTGATGCATGCCGTTGTTGATATGGATTATGATTATTTCGAGTTGCTGGTTGATGCGGGGGCGGATGTTAATGTGCAAGTGAATGGTGCTTGGTCAGCCCGCAGCCTGGCGCAAGTCAATCAGTACCATGAGTTTGTAAAACTTATTGATAGTGTCAATGATGGTCGTAATCGTCTGTCTGATATCGATTGAATTGAATGATAGCGTTGTTGTAAATGCATACGATCCAGTTGGTAGGCCAAGCGGATGGCCTGCGACCTGCGCGCCAAGGCGTGGATGCGTTGGCGTGGCCCTGTGAAAACGCGGTTGCTGCTCGGCCGGTTTGTTGATTGCTTGATCGACAGTTCTTTTTAGTCCATGCAATTTCTGTGGAGTGTTTATGACTATTCAGCCAGTTCATCGGCCGATTGCTCAAGATCTGGTCGCCGCAGTGGACACCCTGTTGATCAATGCCGTGAAAAGCGGGGATTTGGAAAAGGTAGGGCCATTGTTGAGGACCGAGAATGTCAACGCCAAGGATGAAGATGGCTGGACAGCCTTGATGCATGCCGCCTTCGAAGGCGATGAGCCGATGCTGCGGTTGTTTCTGGTAGAGAAACCACAGATAGATTTGAATGCAACGAATAACGCTGGTGAGACAGCGCTGATGTTGGCGGCTGAAGGGCGATGCGTTGGCGCAATGAAATTCTTATTGAGTGTTGGCGCGGATGTCAATATTGTGGATGACTCCAGTTCTACAGCGTTGCTGATGTATTTGAACTCTCTTCATGGGGAAGATATCGATGTTGATCTGGTACAGGATTTTCTTCGTGAAAATCTGGATATCAGCGCGAAGGATTGGCGAGGTAACAATGCGTTGATGCTGGCATCAAAAACAGCCGGGCCAGCGTTGAAGGATATTTTGCTGTTGGCGATGATCAATCACCCAGGTATCATTAACGATCGTAATGAAAAAGGTTATACAGCCTTGTGTTTTGCGGCTGAAAGGGGTGATGCTGTCTTCGCCAAAAAACTGGTGGCGGCCGGGGCTGACGTTGCCTGGGTGACGAAAGATGGCAAGACTGCCGCGGATTTGGCAATCGAAGCGATGGATGTCGATTTGGCAGATTTTTTGCTGATGAGTGCAGTGGAGCAGGGGCGGGAATCGTTGGAGGCCGCCAAGATCCTTCGGCAGAATGCGTTGAGCCAATGGGCGGAGTTGAATGGCCCCCCTGATCTGGCAGGGGTTGACGATCTCGATGAAGTCTCCGATACATCGAGAAAAGGGGTCAGTTTCAATGAGGAGGTCGATGTTCGGGAATTTGAACCAGCCGATCACGAAAAGGATGATTCCGAGCGCGGTTTGGATGACCGGTAAGAATTTTCATCAGAGTGCGCGTGAAACCTCGGCATTCATGCCGGGGAGGTAGAGCGCCGGATGCGAAGCATCCGATGCTTTTGGCCTTACCTGATCACGTTTTGTGTGATTGGCCGGGTTAAGAAAATAGCC
>NZ_CACSJA010000005.1 GCF_902706035.1 Pantoea sp. 18069
GGAAGCATTCGCTGGTGCGTCTGAACGACCTGTTATCGACGCAGCGGGTTGGGTACCGCTTTCCCTGGTCAATCTGGCTTGATTCCTTTCAGTTCCAAGCCCCGTCTTTTAGGGCGGGGTAATTGACTGCAGGGCTTTCTTGCGGCGGTTGGCCCACAGCGAGCGTATCGACCAGCGGTGGTGGCGCGCGAGCAGCACGCCCAAAGCGCACGCCAGCGTGCCGCCGTGCAGCATTGCCAGAAAGGCGAGGGCGCCTATGCGGCCCGCGCCGACCCAGCTTTGCCCCAGGGTCATGAGGTTGTAGTAGACGATGAATGCGAACAGCGCAATCATCAGGCTGGAGCTGCTGCCCGCGCGCGGGTTGACGCTGGCCACGGCCAGGCCCAGCACGATGAAGTTCAGCGCCGCCAGCGGCAGTCCGAGGCGCCAGCCCATTTCGGCCTGGTAGGCCGGCAGCGGGCTGCTCCACAGCGCATGGGTGTACTGGCTGCGCGCCGATGCATCTTCCTCGGCGCTTGAAATGCCGTCGCCCAGCAGCAGGCCGTATTCCTTGAATTCGCTGATCTTCACGCCCGGGGTGCTGGTCTGCGTTTCCACGCGCTGGCCGTCGCTCAGGATGACCGTGCGCTGGCCGTTCTCTACGACCAGGCGCGCGCTGCGCGCCGAGGTCACGGACTCGGCATGCGGCTCGTTGGTGACGATGAAGACATTGCTCGCGGCCTGGGCGCCGGGCGTGTCCTTGTCGATGAAGAACACGCGCGAGCCGTCGGACGATTCCTGGAATTCACCGGGCGCGATGCGGTCGATGTCGCTGCGCTGCGAGTACTGCGTCTTGAGCTGCTGCACCTGCTGGTTGGACCAGGGCCAGACCAGCGTGGCCAGCACCGCGATCACGGCCACGACCGGCCAGGCAAAGCGCAGCAGCGGCGGCAGAAAAGACACCAGCCCGCGTCCGCTGGCGAACCAGATGACCATTTCGCTGTCCCGGTACATGCGCGACAGAGACCCCACGACGGACACGAACAGGCTCAGCCCCAGAATGGTGGGCAATTGGCCCAATACCGTGAAGCCCATCACCATGATCACATCGGACGGATTGACATTGCCGCGCGATGCCTGGCCCAACGTGCGAATCAGCATCATGGTCATGACGACAGTGACCAGCACCACCAAGGTGGCGCCAAAGCTGCGGGCCAGCTCCTTGCGTATGGATGAATCGAATAACATTGGCTGAAAGGAAAACGCCGATTATGAACTTTGATCTCAAGGCACTGACCATCGCGGCTGCCGCCAACGAAAAATGTGACCTGCTGGTGCTGCTCGTTGCCGAGCCCACGCCCGCTGCGTCCGACCCCCTGTCCTCGCTCGTGGCCCTGGCCCTCAAGCATGGCGATCTGCAGACCGAGGCCGGCAAATCATTGTCGCTCTACCACCTGCCCGCCATTGCCGCGCGCCGTGTGCTGCTCGTGGGCGCGGGCGATGGCTCGGCCAAGGCGGTGCGCAAGGCCCTGGCCGCCGTCGGCCCGGCATTGAGCGCGCCCGCGCTCAAGCGCGCTGTAGTGTGCTTCAGTTTCGATGTCCCTGCGCAGGCGCTGACTGCTGGCGTGCAGGCGCTGGCCGACGCGACCTATGTGTTCGCCACCACCAAGCCTTCGGCCAAGCCCTGCAGCCTGGAAAAAGTGGTGTTTGGCGTGTCGTCGAAAGCCGCGCTGCAGCCGGCATTCGACTGCGGCGTGGCGCTGGCCCTGGGCCAGGGCACGACGCGCGAATGGGCCAATCGCCCGGCCAACCATGCGACGCCCACGAAGCTCGCCGAGGCTGCCAAGGCGCTGGCCAAGCTGCCCGGCATCGAGTGCAAGATCCACGGCCCGGCCGAAGTCGAAAAACTGGGCATGGGCGCTTTTCTCGCCGTGGCCCAGGGCTCGAACGAGCCTTTGCGCCTGATCGAGCTGCATTACCAGGGCGGCGCCAAGGGCGAGGCTCCCGTGGCGCTGGTCGGCAAGGGCATCACTTTCGACACCGGCGGCATTTCGCTCAAGCCCGCGGCCGAAATGGACGAGATGAAGTTCGACATGGGCGGCGCGGCCAGCGTGCTGGGCGTGTTCCGTGCGCTTGCCGAGCTGCGCCCGGCGATCAATGTCGTGGGCCTGATTCCGGCCTGCGAGAACATGCCTGATGGCCGCGCGGTCAAGCCCGGCGACGTCGTGACCAGCATGAGCGGCCAGACCATCGAAGTGCTCAATACCGACGCCGAAGGCCGTCTGGTGCTGTGCGATGCGCTGACCTATGTCGCGCGCTTCAAGCCACGCGCCGTGGTCGACATCGCGACGCTGACCGGCGCCTGCGTGGTCGCGCTCGGCGGGCTGCGCAGCGGCCTGTTCTCGAACAACGAAGACCTGGCCCAGGCGCTGCAGAACGCGGGCGACGCGGCCCAGGACCTGTGCTGGCGCATGCCGCTCGACGACGAGTACGCCGAAGGCCTCAAGAGCAATTTCGCCGACATGGGCAACGTCGCGGGCCGCGCGGGCGGCGCCGTGACGGCCGCGAAGTTCCTGCAGCGCTTTGTGGGCGACATGGCCTGGGCGCACCTGGACATAGCGGGCACGGCCTGGAAGGGCGGCGCGGCCAAGGGCTCGACCGGCCGGCCCGTGGGCCTGCTGGTGCACTATCTGCTCGAAGCGGCCAGGACTGCCCCGGTGGCCGAGAAGGCGCACAAAGCGGTGAAGGCCGCCAAGCCCGCGAAGGCGGCCAAGGTGCCGGCATCGGCCGACACCACGGCGGCCGTTGCCAAGACGATCGCACCCGCTGCCGGTGCGCCCGATGCCGCGACCGATACGCTGCTTTGAGTGACGGCAGCGCCGCAGCCATGACCGAAGTCGCCTTTCATTTCAACGCGCCGGACAAGCTGGCCTACGTCTGCCGGTTCGTGCGCAAGGCCTTGCGCAACGATGCGCGCGTGGTCGTGACCGGGCCGCCGGCGGTCACGCAGGCGTTGTCGCAGATGCTCTGGAAGCTTTCGCCGCCCGACTTCCTGGCCCACGCCTGCGAAGGCGACGACGCGCAGGTATTTGCAGCGTCGCCCGTGGTGCTGGTCCAGGACGAGCGCTGCGCGCCGCACCAGGACGTGCTGCTCAACCTCTGGGACAGCGTGCCGGCGCACTTTGCGCCATTCGCACGCGTGGTCGAGGTGGTGAGCCTGCATGACGAGCAGGACCGGGCCCAGGCCCGCCTGCGCTGGAAACACTACGCGGGGCTGGGCCTGAACATCGTGCGCCATGATCTGGTGCTCAAGGGAGCGTGATGGACCTGCAGCCCAAGGCGCCGCCGCGCTATGTGCCCACCTTGACCGATGTGGTCCAGGACCCGGCTTCTGATTCTGTGCCGGCATCACCGCCGCAGCCTGAGCAGGCTGCGCCGCCCGAGTCGCTGGAGGTGTGGGCTTCGCCCGCGCCTTTCGGGCCCGCAGTGCCGGAGCCGGAGCTGGCGTCTTCGCCGTCTCCCGCGACCGGGCCGTCGGCCCGGTTTCCGCTTGCCGAGGCGGTGCTGCCCAGCCTGGCCGAGCAGGAGTCTGAACCTGAGCCCGGCATCGCGTTGGACGCTGCCGCCTGGGCCCAGGTTCAGATGCAGGCCGAGGAGCGACTGGTGCAGCGTCTGCTCGAGCGCGTGGAGCGCGTGCTGGACCAGCGCCTGCGCGAGTCCATCGCCCAGGTGGTGCAGGAGCAGACGCGTTCCGTGACGCTGCGCCTGCAGGAGGAGCTCGAATCGGTGGTGCGCCAGACGGTGCAGGAGGCGCTGGCCCAGGAGCGCGAGCCCGAGGGCCGGGCCGGGGCGTTCAGGCCGCGTTAGGGGCGTGCGCAGAGGCCGTGGCCGCTGCGCGCGTGGTCAGCGCCCGACCAGTTGGTAGTCGGGGTTCACGATCTGCGTGGGCGTGCCATGGATGAAGTTCACCACGTTCTCGAAGGCCGCACCGAAGTACAGCTCATAGCTGTCCTGCTCCACATAGCCCAGGTGCGGCGTGCAGATGCAGTTTTCCATGCGCAGCAGCGCATGGCCCTGCAAGATGGGCTCGCTTTCGAACACATCGATCGCGGCCATGCCGGGGCGCCCGCGCTGCAAGGCGGCGACCAGGGCATCGGCTTCGATCAGTTCGGCGCGCGAAGTGTTGACCAGCAGGGCCGTGGGCTTCATCAGCGACAGGTCGTTCAGACCTATCATGTGCTCGGTGGCTTCGTTCAGGCGCAGGTGCAGGCTCAGCACGTCGCACTGCGCGAAGAACTCCTCGCGCGTCGTTGCCGTCTGGTAGCCATCGGCCAGGGCCTCGGCACGCGAAGCGTCGCGCCCCCAGATGCGCACGTTCATGCCGAACGCCCGGCCATAACCGGCGACGATACGGCCCACGCGGCCGTAGCCCCAGATGCCCAGGGTTCTGCCGCGCAGCACATTGCCTAGCCCGAAGTTCGGCGGCATGGATGCGGCCTTGAAGCCCGACTGCTGCCAGGCGCCATGCTTGAGGTTGGCGATGTACTGGGGCAGGCGGCGCATCGCGGCCATGATCAGCGCCCAGGTCAGCTCCGCGGGAGCGACCGGCGAGCTCACGCCTTCGGCGATCGCAATGCCGTGATCGGTGCAGGCCTTGACGTCGATGTGCGCGCCCACCCGGCCGGTCTGGGCGATCAGCTTGAGCCGCGGCAGTTTCTCTATCAGCTGCCGGGTGATCGCGGTGCGGTCGCGTATCAGCACGATGATGTCGGCATCGCGCAGTCGCACGGACAGCTGGCCCAGGCCTTTGACGTTGTTGGTGTAGACCTTGGCGTTGAGCGCGTCCAGGCGCGAAGCGCAATGCAGCTTGCGTACAGCGTCTTGGTAGTCGTCCAAAATGACAATGTTCATGACGGGCTCCCAGCTCATGGGCTTTGGGTAGGTAAATGCAACGCAAGCCTGTGCCTGTGCGTGGCAGGCCTGCCTGGAGCAAAAAAGAGGACTGGAGGAACGTGTTGCCCGCTCGCGCCATGCTCACGGCAGGCAGGCCTCAGAACGTGTTCACGATCTCAGATACACCATTGTCCAGCATGCACAAACGAGGATGAGGCGGCGATGCGCGGCGTACAGCGCGAATACCTGGTTCGTTTGTTACAGACTGCCGTTATATGTATCAAGACGTATGTGATGCAAGGAATATACGCTTCAACGCCCGGTGAATTCCATCAGGGCGCGGTGCCGTACTGGCTGCGGAACGCGGCTTCGAGGTCGGCGCAGTCCTTGGGTGTCAGGTCGGCGCGTTTGCGGTCTTCGGGCGCGCGCGCAACTTCCTTGTTGCAGACCTTGATGGCTTCGCGTGCGACCCACTGGTCGCTGCTTTCGGGTGTGGACAGCAGCGAGCCGACGAGCATCAGCACGGCAAACGCGCCGACGGGCAGACCGATGAGCCAGGGAACCAGCCGGTTGCGTGGCGGGGGCGTGGCGCCGCCGGCAGAGGCCGGGGGTGTTTTTCCGCACTGGGCGCAGGGCGAGGTGCTATCGGTCAGCGTATGACCACAGAAGGGGCATGAAAAGGTGGGCATGGGCCATTATCGGCGGTGGTGGGCGGCACGCGCATCTTGCGGCTGGCGCGCCGCCGTCAGCTGGCCGACTGCGCATTCTTGCGGCGGTTGGTCCAGGAGTCGACGATCAGCCGCTGGCCCATCTCGTTGGCACAGCGCAGGTGCAGCAGGATGCTGCCGCCCTTGCCGTCATAGCGCACGCCCGAAGTGAGCAGCGGCTGGCCGCAGGAGAAGCAGGCAAAGCCGTGTTCGTGGTCTTGCAGGGGAAGGTCGGGGATACAGGTGATGTCAGCGATGAAGGTCATGCGCTGCTTATCGGCCGCGCCAGCGCTTACTGTAGGACAGGCGTGGCCGGAAAGTGTGCGCCCGGGCTGGCATGCCTGCCCGAGGTCTGCTCGCCCGCGCAGTGGCGAGCCCATCATCCATAGGGTCACTTGCCGCCGCGCTGTGCCGCTGCACGGGCGCCGATAGAATTGGCCCGGGACAATGCGCCGCGGTCTGCCCGCCAGACCGGTCTGTCAGCGGCCATCGGGCTTGTACGCGCAAGTTTTCCGGTCCCGGCCCTGGCACCACGCTCGCACCCTTGCAGCGTGGTTTTATCCATTTTGAGTGTTCAGATATTTCAGACAATTTTGAAATTACCATCTCCAGACGGTGGTCCTGCGGGACGCTGTCCGGCGCACACGATAAGAGCGAGTGATGACTAGCCAGCCCCTTTACGATTTGCAACCCCTGCTGCATCTGATGCTGATCGGCGCGGTGATCGCGCTCGCACCCCTGGCGTGGGTCTGGTTTCGCAATCGCCAGCACGGTCCGGCCGAGCGGCTGCTTGCGCTCAGCGTTTTCACGCTGTTCCTGACGTTCGACCTGGTGATGTTCGGTGCGTTCACGCGGCTCACGGACTCGGGCCTGGGCTGCCCCGACTGGCCGGGCTGCTACGGCAACGCGAGCCCGCTGGGCGCGCACCTTGAAATCAGCGCGGCGCAGCTGGCCATGCCCACCGGGCCCGTGACCCATGGCAAGGCCTGGGTGGAAATGATCCACCGCTACCTGGCCACCGGGGTGGGCGTGCTGATCATCGCGCTGGCACTGATGAGCTGGCGTCTGGCGCGCAGTACGCCGCTGTCCGCAGGGCGCAGCCCCTGGTGGCCCACGGCCAGCCTGGTCTGGGTCTGCATCCAGGGCGCGTTCGGCGCGCTGACCGTGACCGAAAAACTGTTTCCCGCGATCGTGACGCTGCATCTGCTGGGCGGCACGGTGCTGCTGGCGCTGCTGTGCGTGCCCGCGGTGGCCCATGGCCTGGCGGTGCAGGGTCGCCAGCCCGAAGCCATCGCGCCCTGGCTGCGCCGGGCGCTGGTCGCGGGCCTGGCGCTGCTGACACTGCAGGTGGCGCTGGGTGGCTGGGTCAGCACCAACTATGCGGTGCTGGCCTGCACGACGTTCCCGACCTGCCAGGGCAGCTGGTGGCCGGCAATGAATTTTGCCCAGGCCTTCGAGATCTGGCGACCGCTGGGCATGCTGAAGGACGGCAACCACCTCGATTTCGAGGCCTTGACTGCCATCCATTACCTGCACCGCCTCGCCGCCTATGTCGTGGTGCTGGCGCTGCTCGCGCTGCTGCTCGCGCTGCGCCGCGCCCAGGCGCTGGCGCGCCAGCGCCGCTGGCTGGGCGGCCTGCTGGCGCTGCAGGTGATGACCGGATTGTCGAACGTTCTTTTTGACTGGCCCCTGATTGCCGCCGTGCTGCACACCGGAGGCGCCGCGGCGCTGGTGGGCGTACTGGTCTGGAGTCTTGCGACCAGCACTTCCCGCGCGGACATGGATCAGCGCCGACCCCCTTCCAAGAAAGCCATCGTTCGCGCATGACCACCGACACCCTGTCCTCCGCTTCACGGATTGCCCAGTTCCATGCCCTGACCAAGCCCCGGGTGGTGCAGCTGATCGTCTTCTGCGCGCTGATCGGCATGGTGCTGGCCGTTCCCGGCTGGCCTTCGGGCGCGCAGTGGCTGCAGATGGCGGTGTCCTGCGCCGGTATCTGGCTGGTCGCTGCCGCGGCCGCGGCTTTCAACTGCCTGGTCGAAAAGCACATCGACGCGCGCATGCAGCGCACGTCGTGGCGGCCCACGGCGCGCGGCGAGCTCTCGAGCATGCAGGCGCTGGTGTTCTCGGCTGCGCTGTGCAGCCTGGGCGCGGCCATCCTGTTCATCGGCACCAATCCGCTGACGATGTGGCTCACGCTCGCGACCTTCGTCGGCTATGCGGTGATCTACACCGTGGTGCTCAAGCCGCGCACGCCGCAGAACATCGTGATCGGCGGCGCCTCGGGCGCGATGCCGCCGGTGCTGGGCTGGGCGGCAATGACCGGCCAGGTCGGGCCCGAAGCGCTGATCCTGTTCCTGATCATCTTCCTGTGGACGCCGCCGCACTTCTGGGCGCTGGCGCTGTACCGCGTCGAGGACTATCGCAAGTCGGGCCTGCCCATGCTGCCCGTGACGCATGGCAGCGAATACACGCGGCTGCAGATCCTGCTCTACACGCTGGTGCTGTTCGTGGCCTGCCTGCTGCCGTTCATCTACGGCATGAGCTCGTGGCTCTACCTGTTCGCGGCCGTGGTGCTGGGCGCGGGCTTTTGCGCCTACGCCTGGCGCCTGCGCCGCGCCTATTCCGATGCGCTGGCCTGGCGCACGTTCAAGTTCTCGCTGGTGCACCTGAGCCTGCTGTTCGCGGCGCTGCTCATTGACCACTACCTGTTTATGTAAGGGCCGCAACAGGCTTCGGTCGTCCACGCGTTCGCTCCACCCGAAGCCCGTAAAACTGGCGCGCCCCAGCCCAGGGGAAGCGGCGTTAGCCGCACAGGGGGTGTTTCTTTTATTTGACCTGCCGCTTCTCCAGCTTGCGCGCCAGCGTGCGTCTGTGCATGCCCAGGCGGCGCGCGGCCTCGGAGATGTTGAAGTCGCTCTCGGCCAGCGTTTCGTGGATATGTTCCCACTCGAGCGTCTTGATCGAGCTGGTCTGCTGGGTCAGCTCGACTTCGGTGTCGCCGGCAATGCGCCCGAACGCGGCTTCGATGTCGTCGGTGTTCGACGGCTTGGCCAGGTAGTGGCAGGCGCCGAGCTTGACGGCTTCCACCGCCGTGGCGATGCTCGCATAGCCCGTGAGCACGACGATCAGCGCCTGCGGGTTGTGCTCGTGCAGCATCTGGATGCAGTTGAGCCCCGACGTATTGCCCGCGAGCTTCAAGTCCATCACCGCATAGCCGGGACGGTGCTCCTGCAGCAGCAGCCTGACTTCATCGGCGCTGGCCGCGCGCAGCACCTGGTAGCCGCGCCGCTCGAACGAGCGCGCGAGGGTGCGCGCGAACGCGGCGTCGTCTTCAACCAGCAGCAGCAGGCGTGTGTCCATGGTCTGTATCTCCTAAGGTGATGGACGAGAGCGGAAACTGGATCCGCACTTCGGCGCCGCCGTCGTCGCGGTTGCGCGCCGACGCCGTGCCCTCGAGCGAGCGCGCGACGTTCGTCACCAGGAACAGGCCCACGCCGCGTCCCGCGCGATCCGTCTTGTTCGATTGCTGGTACTTGCCGAAGTTGCGCAGTATTTCGGGCGCGAAGCCCGTGCCGCGGTCGAGCACCGTGATCACCAGCAGATCGCCCTCGCGGCGCAGGCGCAGCTCGACTTCGTCGGCCGATGCCTCGATGGCGTTGTCGAGCACATTGCAGATCATCTGCTGCAGCGCGGTGTCGGAGATGATCGCCATGTCCTGGGCAATGCCGTTGTGGTAGCGAAAGCGCCCCGGGTGGTGGCTCGACTGCCACTGCGCGATCAGCCGGTCCATGAAGCGAAACAGCGTCGTCGGCTTGGGCGCGTCGGCGCGCGCTTCGCCGGCCGACAGCAGCACGTTGGTGACAATGCTCTTGCAGCGCAGCAGTTGCTGCTGCATTTCATCGAGGTCCTGCAGCAGCTCGGGGTGGCGGGCAATTTCGGGAATGCGCTGCCAGTCGCCGAGAATCACCGACATGGTCGCCAGCGGCGTGCCCAGCTCGTGCGCGGCGCCGGTGGCGAGCAGGCCCATGCGCACGATATGTTCCTCTTCGCTGGCGCGCTGGCGCATGTCGGCCAGGCGCGAGTCGCGCCGGCGCAGGTTGCCGACGATGCGCGTGAGGAAGATTACCAGCAGCACCGTGGTCAGCGCAAAGCAGGTCAGCAGGCCGATCACATAGAGGTTGTTGTCCGGCTGCACGGCCAGGGGCCGCGACGAGCCGGCCAGGTCGATGACGCACAGCGTGGTGATGGCCGCGATGACCCAGGTATAGGCGGGCGACAGCAGCACCGCGCTCAGGATGGCCTGCAGCAGGAACAGGTAGATGAACGGGTTGCTCGCGCCGCCGCTGAGGTATAGCTGCACCGAGAGCGCGGCGACGTCGGCCAGCAGTGCGCAGAACAACCCTAGGCTTGTGACATTGCGCCGGCGCCATTTGAACCAGTAGAGGTAGCCGAGGTTGGTGACGATCAGCGCCATCAGCACGGCCGTCATTTCGGGCAGCGGCAGCGGAATGCCCAGGCCGTAGTGCACGACGGCGATGGTGATCACCTGGCCCATCACGGCAAGCCAGCGCAGCTGTATCAACAGCTGCATGTTCTTGCGTTCGGTGGTGAGGTCGACCTGGGACAGCGGGTCCGGGGAGCGAGGGCGAAGGGAGCGATTCACCGCAGCGATTTTGCAGCAAGCGGCGAATCGGCCGGCCTACAAGGTCTTGTGCGCGGGCGCGGCCTGGCGCTTTTCCCAGCGCACCACGACGATGGCGGCGACCAGCACCATCAAGGCCATGCCATACCAGGTCAGGGCATAGACCAGGTGGCTGTTGTGGAAGGCGATCACCGTCATGCCCGGGCGCGGCCAGGTCGAATGGGCGACAGGGATCCCGGGGCTGTCCATGCCGGCGCTGTCCCTGGCACGGGCGAGGTCGGGGCGGCCTTCGTCGATGAAGTAGGGCGCTGCCTTGTCCAGGCCCTGGGCCGCGGCGATGGCCGCGACGTCGCGCGAATACCAGCGTTGCTGCCGGGCATCGTTGTCGCGCAGAAAGCCGCCGCCGGGCTCGGTCATGCGCAGCAGGCCGGTGATGGTCTGCTGCGCCGATTCGGACGCCGGCGCGCCGCTTTCAGGCAGCCAGGTCTGACGCTCGCTCGTGGGCACGAAGCCGCGGTTGATCAGCGTCTGGCTGCCATCGGCGGCCTGCAGCGGCGTGAGCACCCAGAAGCCCGAGCCCAGTTCCGTCGCGGCCTGTGCCAGCACGGTCTTGTGCTGCAGAAAGCGTCCGGACACCGTGACCGGCAGGTATTCATGCTGCTGTGCGTTGACCTGCGGCCATTGCGCGGGCGTGGGCACCGCCACGGGGGCGGCACGCACGCGCTCGGTGACGCGTTCGATCAGCGCGAGCTTCCAGGCGCGGCGCTGCAGCTGCCAGCTGCCCAGGCCGAGGAAGGCAACGAACAAGGCCATGCCCAGCAGTGCGAGCATGGCCTTGAGCAGTACCGAACGCGGGCGTGCTGGCCCGGCGTTCGACGCGTGGGGACGGGCAGAGGTCAAGACTGCGGAGCGCTGATGGCCAGCGGCTCGTCGTGGTGCGGCATCATGTTGGCGTTCATGTGGTACATGACCCAGAGCGTTCCCGACAGCGCGATCACGACGAAGATCACGGTGAAGATCGTCGACAGCAGGGTCCAGCCGGCCTCGACCTTGCTGTTCATGTGCAGGAAGTAGTACATGTGGACCAGGATCTGGATGATCGCGAACGCGCCCAGCACCATCACGGCGGGGGTGCGGCCTTCGATGACCTTGGCCATGATCAGCCAGAACGGAATCGCCGTCAGGATGACCGACAGCACGAAGCCCGTCATGTAGCCGGAGAAGGTGCTGTGCGGGCCCGCGTCATGGTGGTGGTCATCATGCGCGTCGTGCGCGTGGCCGGCGTGGATGTCGTGTGCGCTCATTACAGCACTCCCATCAGGTAGACAAAGGTGAAGACGCCGATCCAGACCACGTCCAGAAAGTGCCAGAACATCGACAGGCACATCAGGCGGCGGTTGTTCTCGTGCGTCAGGCCGTGCTTGTTGATCTGCAGCATCAGCACGACCAGCCAGATCAGGCCGAAGGTCACGTGCAGGCCGTGCGTGCCCACCAGCGTGAAGAACGACGACAGGAAGGCGCTGCGGCCCGGGCCCGCGCCCTGGTGCAGCAGGTGCGAGAACTCATAGAGTTCCAGCGCCAGGAAGCACAGGCCGAGCACGCCGGTGATGGCCAGCCAGCCCAGCGTGGCCTGGATCTTGCCCTGCTGCTTCTTGAGCATGGCGAAGCCGAAGGTGATCGACGACAGCAGCAGGAAGGCCGTGTTCATCGCCACCAGCGGCAGGTCGAACAGATCGGCGCCGGTCGGGCCGGCGGCGTAGTTGCGGCCCAGCACGCCATAGGTGGCGAACAGTGCAGCGAAGATGAGGCAATCGCTCATCAGGTAGAGCCAGAAGCCCAGGGCCGTGCCATTGGCCGGGTGGGGTTCCTCGGCCAGATGGTAGTCGCGCGGTTCAATGGCGCCTGCGGCGCCGGCGTTCATGCGGAGTTCAGACATTGCGAGCAAGCAGTTCGGTGCGGGCGTCTTCAGTCGCAGCAACTTCGGATGCTGGAATGTAGAAGTCGCGCTTGTAGTTGAAGGTATGGATGATGGAGATCAGCACCACGGCGGCAAACGACAGGCCTGCCACCAGCCACATGTGCCAGATCATCGCGAAGCCGAACAGCGTCGCGACCATGGCGATCACAAAGCCGGCGCCGGTGTTCTTGGGCATGTGCAGGGCCTTGAAGCCCGCGAGCGGACGCTGGTAGCCGTGCTTCTTCATGTCCCACCAGGCGTCGATTTCGTAGACCTTGGGCGTCATCGCGAAGTTGTAGTCAGGTGTCGGCGAAGCCGTCGACCATTCCAGCGTACGGCCATCCCATGGGTCGCCGGTCAGGTCGCGCAGGGCCACGCGGTCGCGGAAGCTGACCCACAGTTGCATCAGGAAGGCGGCAATGCCCGCGGCGACGATCAGCACGCCGACGAACGAGATGTACAGCCAGATGTTGTAGGAGGCGTCCTCGAACACGTTGACGCGGCGCGTCGCGCCCATCAGGCCCAGCACGTACAGCGGCGTGAAGGTGACCCAGAAGCCGACCAGCCAGCACCAGAAGCAGACCTTGCCCCAGAACTCATCGAGCGTGAAGCCGAATGCCTTGGGGAACCAGTAGTTGATCGCGGCGAACAGGCCGAACACCACGCCGCCGATGATCACGTTGTGGAAGTGGGCGATCAGGAACAGGCTGTTGTGCAGCACGAAGTCGGCAGGGGGCACGGCCAGCAGCACGCCGGTCATGCCGCCGACGGCGAAGGTGGCCATGAAGCCCACGGTCCACATCATGGGCACGGTGAAGCGGATGCGGCCCTTGTACATGGTGAACAGCCAGTTGAAGATCTTCGCCCCGGTAGGGATGGAGATGATCATCGTGGTGATGCCGAAGAACGAGTTCACGCTCGCGCCCGAGCCCATGGTGAAGAAGTGGTGCAGCCAGACCAGGTAGGACAGGATGGTGATCGCGACCGTGGCATACACCATCGAGGTGTAGCCGAACAGGCGCTTGCGGCTGAACGTGGCGGTGATTTCCGAGAACACGCCGAAGGCCGGCAGGATCAGGATGTACACCTCGGGGTGGCCCCAGATCCAGATCAGGTTCACGTACAGCATGGCGTTGCCGCCCATGTCGTTGGTGAAGAAGTGCGTGCCCGCGTAGCGGTCCAGCGACAGCAGCAGCAGCGTGGCCGTGAGCACGGGGAACGAGGCCACGATCAGCGCGTTGGTGCACAGCGACGTCCAGACGAACACCGGCATCTTCATCAGCGTCATGCCAGGCGCGCGCATCTTGATGATGGTCACCAGCAGGTTGATGCCGGACAGCGTGGTGCCGACCCCGGCGATCTGCAGCGACCAGATGTAGTAGTCCAGTCCCACGCCCTCGGGGTTGTGGCCGAGGTTGGACAGCGCCAGCCAGCCCGACGTCGAGAACTCGCCGATGAACAGCGACACCATCACCAGGATGGCACCGGCGGTGGTCATCCAGAAGCTGAAGTTGTTCAGGAACGGGAAGGCCACGTCGCGCGCGCCGATCTGCAGCGGCACGATGTAGTTCATCAGGCCCGTGACCAATGCCATGGCCACGAAGAAGATCATGATGGTGCCGTGGGCCGTGAAGATCTGGTCGTAGTGGTGCGGCGGCAGGAAGCCCAGGCCGTCGACCGTGGCCATGGCCTGTTGCGCGCGCATCATCAGCGCATCGGCGAAGCCGCGCAGCAGCATCACGATGCCCAGGATCATGTACATGATCCCGATCTTCTTGTGGTCGATGCTGCAGATCCAGTCGCGCCACAGCGGACCCCAGAGCTTGAAGCGGGTCAACAGGGCGAGCACCGCGAGGCCGCCGAGCACCACGGCCACGAAGGTGGCGAGAAGAATCGGATCGTGCAGCGGTATCGATTCCCAGCTCAACCGTCCGAAGATCAGTTGGGCTGCATCAAATTGGTCAGACATAAAGGGTCTCTTGTGAGGCGGACAGCAGGCCAGGCGGGGCCGGCCTGCTGTCCGCCGAATTGCTTATTGCTGGATAACGGCTTCGGAGGCCACGCCGGCTTCCAGGGCGGCCGTGATTTTCGCGGCGTCTTCGGTCGTGCAGATGTCGCCCGACAGGTTCAGGCCCTTGGCGCGCATATACGACTCGCCGCCGGCCTTGTCGATGGCCATCATGGTGTGCATGCACATCTGGCCTTCCTCGACGCAGCGGTTCAGGACCGTGTGGTAGAGCTTGGGGTCGACATTGCCGAAGCGTTCGACCGGGTTGCGCTCGCTGGGCTTGACCAGTTCGAGGTAGCTTGCGCGGTCCAGCGTCTGGCCTTCGGTCTTGGCCTTGGCGATCCACTCGGCGAAGCCTTCGTCGCTCAGGCCGTGGAACTTGAACGTCATGCCCGAGAAGCCCGCGCCGCTGTAGTGCGAGGACATGCCCTTGTAGACGCCTTCCTTGTTGATCACCGCATTGAGTTCGGTCTGCATGCCGGGCATGGCATAGATCATGCCGGCCAGGTCAGGCACGTAGAACGCGTTCATCGTGGTGGTCGACGTCAGCTTGAAGTGGATGGGACGGTCCACGGGCGCGGCGAGTTCGTTGACCGTGGCAATGCCTTGCTCGGGGTAGAAGAACAGCCATTTCCAGTCCATGGCCACGACTTCCACGGTCAGCGGCGTGACGTTCTCCGCCAGCGGGCGCTGGGCATCGATGCGGTCGAGGGGACGGTAGGGGTCGAGCTTGTGGGTGCTGATCCAGGTGATCGCACCAAGGATGATCACGATGATCAGTGGCGCCGTCCAGATCACCAGTTCGAGCTTGGTCGAATGGTGGAAGTCGGGATCGTACTCGGCTTCGGTATTCGACTGGCGGTACTTCCAGGCGAAGAAGAACGTCAGCAGAATCACCGGGACGATGATGATCAGCATCAGCAAGGTGGCCAGCATGACCAGATCACCTTGCTGCGCGGCGATATCGCCTGCGGGGTTGAGAACTACGGCATTGCTGCAGCCGCTCAGGGCGGCGACGAGCGCAGTAGCTGTGAGCCACGCAGGCCCACGGATTTCCTTGGATTGAAGCATGTCATGGGCGCGCCAGAAGCGCGCTTAGGTGTAAACGTGAGATTGGAACCAGCGTAAATGTAATAAAAAGGAGCGAAATGTCGATTGGACATTTTGTCCCACGTCACTGCGTGGGTGTATTGCGCCATTCTTGGTAGATCAGCGGATTTCGATGTAGGCGGGTAGGCCGAACCGATGTCGGTCGGCGGCAGACCCTCCCGGGAGAGAGGGCTGGCAGCAGTCGGGTTGTAGTTATTGGCTGACGCGCGCAGGCGCCGAAGCCGTACCGGGCCAGGCTGTTGACCAGCGTAGAAAGAGCGAGTCAATTGAATGGGAGGCATCTCTATGAGCGCAACCGGTTACACAGCATTGTCCGCAGGAGGGCGAGAAAGCCCTCAAGCACTGTCCCGTGCGGATACGGACGAGGAGGTCAGCCCTGGTGATATCGCGGTGGGCGTGATCATTGGCCGGTCTTCGGAATATTTCGATTTCTTTGTGTTCGGCATCGCCTGCGTGCTGGTCTTCCCCGCATTGCTGTTTCCCTCCTATACGCGCCTTGACGGCACGCTGGCGTCGTTCGCGATCTTTTCGCTGGCCTTCATCGCACGGCCGTTCGGCACGGCCATCTCCATGGCGGTGCAGCGGCGCTGGGGGCGCGCAACCAAGCTGACCCTGGCGCTGTTCCTGCTCGGCACCTGCACCGTGGGCATGGCCTTCCTGCCCGGCTACCAGAGCCTGGGTGTCTGGGCCATCGTGCTGTTTGCCGCGCTGCGCATAGGCCAGGGGCTGGCGCTTGGCGGTTCCTGGGACGGTCTGCCGTCGCTGCTGGCGATTTCCGCGCCGCGCGAGCGCCGGGGCTGGTTCTCCATGCTCGGCCAGCTTGGCGCGCCCGTGGGCTTCTTCATGGCCGCGGGCCTGTTCGCCTATGTCTACGACCATACGACCTCGGAAGAATTCCTGGCCTGGGGTTGGCGCTATCCGTTCTTCGTCGCCTTCGCGATCAACGTCGTGGCGCTGTTCGCGCGCCTGCGGCTGGTCGTGGGGCAGTCGTTCTCGCACCTGCTGCACCAGAACGAACTCGAGCCGGTCAAGGCCTCGGAAGTGGTCGGCACCGAAGGCCGCAACGTGGTCATCGGCGCGTTCGCGGCGCTGGCCAGCTTCGCGCTGTTCCACCTCGTGACCATCTTCCCGCTGTCCTATATCGAGCTGTATTCCGATCAGCCCGTGGGCGACGTGCTGCGGGTGCAGATGCTGGGCGCGGCCGCCGCGTGCGTGGCGATGGTGGCTTCGGGCTGGCTCGCGGACCGGTTCGGGCGGCGCAACACGCTGGGTACGATGGCCGCGCTGATCTGCGTGTTCAGCTTTGTCGGCCCCTGGATGCTGGGCAATGGCCAGAGCGGCAACAACGGCTTCCTGATCATCGGCTTCATCCTGCTGGGCCTGTCCTACGGCCAGGCTTCGGGCACGGTCACGGCGAACTTCACGCCGCGCTACCGCTACACGGGCGCGGCGCTGTCGGCCGACATGGCCTGGCTGGTCGGCGCGGCCTTCGCGCCGCTGGTCGCGCTCGCGGTGTCGGCAAGCTTCGGCCTGTTCGGCCTGGGCATCTACCTGCTGTCGGGCGGCATCTGCACGCTGGCGGCGCTGGCCATCAATCGGGCGATTGAAGCCCGAGACAGCTAAAGCACCCCCTGAGGCGCTTCGCGCCTTCCCCTCTCAACCTTCGGTGGAGGGGGGCGCCCGGCCAGGGGTGCCCGGCGAGGGGCGCCCGGCTAGGGACAGCAGCCTCGCTGCGGGGCGGCCCTTGCTCGCTGCTCCTGAGCTGGTGCACGCCAGTATCTAGGAGGGCGACAGGGCTCTTTTTGGCGCTACCTGGGGCTGCCGCCAAAACCACGCCGCACAAATCTATAATGGAAGATTGTCCCGCTGTACGGCGGCGCGCCTTTTCATGCGAGCGTGCAGGCGCTGCGCACTTCCAAACCATACGCCATGAGCCAACCCACTTTTTCCGTTGCCGAAATCAGGAAGTCGTTCCTGGACTTCTTCGCCTCCAAGGGCCACACCATCGTGCCGTCGAGCTCGCTGGTGCCGGGCAACGACCCGACGCTGATGTTCACCAATTCGGGCATGGTGCAGTTCAAGGACGTGTTCCTGGGCACGGACAAGCGCCCCTACACGCGCGCCACCTCGGTGCAGGCCTGCCTGCGCGCCGGCGGCAAGCACAATGACCTCGAGAACGTGGGCTATACGGCCCGCCACCACACCTTCTTCGAGATGCTGGGCAACTGGTCGTTCGGCGACTACTTCAAGCGCGAATCGCTCAAGTGGGCCTGGGAGCTGCTGACCGAAGTCTACAAGCTGCCCAAGGAGCGCCTGCTCGCGACCGTGTATGCCGAGGACGACGAGGCCTACGACATCTGGACCCAGGAAATCGGCCTGCCGCCCGAGCGCGTGATCCGCATCGGCGACAACAAGGGCGGCCGCTACAAGTCCGACAATTTCTGGATGATGGCCGACACCGGCCCCTGCGGCCCCTGCTCGGAAATCTTCTACGACCACGGCGACCACATTGCCGGCGGCCCTCCGGGCAGCCCCGATGAAGACGGCGACCGTTTCATCGAAATCTGGAACAACGTGTTCATGCAGTTCGACATGGACGAGCAGGGCCGCGTGACCCCGCTGCCCGCGCCCTGCGTGGACACCGGCATGGGCCTGGAGCGCCTGGCCGCCATCTTGCAGCATGTGCACAGCAACTACGAGATCGACCTGTTCGCGGCGCTGATCAAGGCCGCGGGCCGTGAAACCCACATCACCGACCTGAGCACGCCTTCGCTCAAGGTGATCGCCGACCATATCCGCGCCACCTCCTTCCTGGTCAGCGATGGCGTGATTCCGTCGAACGAAGGCCGCGGCTACGTGCAGCGGCGCATCGTGCGCCGCGCGATCCGCCACGGCTACAAGCTGGGCCAGAAGACGCCGTTCTTCCACAAGCTGGTCAAGGACCTGGTGGCCGTGATGGGCGACGCCTATCCCCAGCTGCGCGAACAGGAAGTGCGCATCACCGAAGTACTCAAGGCCGAGGAAGAGCGCTTCTTCGAGACCCTGGCCAACGGCATGGAAATTCTCGACAGCGCCCTGGCAGGCGACGTCAAGGTGCTGCCCGGCGACGTGGCGTTCAAGCTGCACGACACCTATGGCTTCCCGCTCGACCTGTCGAACGACGTGGCGCGCGAGCGCGGCCTGAGCGTCGATGAAGCCGGTTTCCGCGCGGCAATGGAAGAGCAGAAGAACAAGGCGCGCGCCGCCGGCAAGTTCAAGATGGACCGCGCGCTCGAATACGCCGGCGCAGCCAATGCCTTCACCGGCTACGCCCAGCTCGCGGCCCCGGCCAAGGTGCTGGCGCTGTACGCCGACGGCACCAGCGTGCAGTCCCTCGCGGCCGGCCAGAATGGCGTGGTGGTGCTGGACAGCACGCCGTTCTATGCCGAGTCGGGCGGCCAGGTCGGTGACGAAGGCGTGATCCGCGCCGACGGCGTGCGCTTTGCGGTGCAGGACACCCTCAAGATCAAGGCCGATGTGTTCGGCCACCACGGCACGCTGGAAACCGGCAGCCTCAAGGTGGGCGATGCGGTGTCGGCCGAAGTCAATACCGAAGTGCGCGCCGCGACCATGCGCAACCACTCGGTCACGCACATCATGCACAAGGCCTTGCACGAAGTGCTCGGCGACCATGTGCAGCAAAAGGGTAGTCTGGTCAACGCCGACCGCACGCGCTTTGACTTCACGCACAACGCGCCGGTCACCGACGCGCAGATCCGCGAGATCGAGCGCCGCGTGAACGCCGAAATCCTGGCCAACAGCGACACCCAGGCCCGGGTGATGGACATCGAAAGCGCGCAGAAGACCGGCGCGACCATGCTGTTCGGCGAGAAGTATGGCGAGACCGTGCGCGTGCTGGACATCGGCAGCAGCCGGGAACTGTGCGGCGGCACGCATGTGCAGCGCACCGGCGACATCGGCCTGTTCAAGGTCGTGGGCGAAAGCGGCGTGGCCGCGGGCGTGCGCCGCATCGAGGCCGTGACGGGTGCCAATGCGCTGGCCTATCTGCAGTCGCTCGAAGACACCGTGGGCCAGGCCGCAGCCGCGTTCAAGGCCCCGGCCACCGAGCTCAACGGCCGCATAGTCCAGGCGCTCGAGCAGATCAAGGCGCTGGAAAAGGAAATCGCCGCGCTCAAGGGCAAGCTGGCGTCGAGCCAGGGCGACGAACTGCTGGCCCAGGCCGTCGACATCAAGGGCGTGAAGCTGCTTGCGGCGCGCCTCGAAGGCGCCGATGCCAAGACCTTGCGCGAGACCATGGACAAGCTCAAGGACAAGCTGGGCAGCGCGGTGATCGTGCTGGCCGCGGTCGACGGCGACAAGGTGCAACTGGCCGCTGGCGTGACCAAGGACTGCACGGCGAAGCTCAAGGCGGGCGAGCTGGTCAACCATGTGGCGCTGCAGGTCGGCGGCAAGGGCGGCGGCAAGCCCGACATGGCCATGGC
Organism: Pantoea sp. 18069; assembly: GCF_902706035.1. GTDB lineage: Bacteria > Pseudomonadota > Gammaproteobacteria > Burkholderiales > Burkholderiaceae_C > Comamonas. The sequence goes on from NZ_CACSJA010000005.1 coordinate 19,781, forward strand.
CGGTGGCACGGACGCCGCGGCGCTGCCCGCGGCGCTCGCTTCGGTCCAGGCCTGGGTGAGCGAACGTCTTTGATGGTGTCTGGCCGGATGGCTCCGGCCAGCCTGGCGGCGCTCCTGTCGATGACTGCGATATAAACCAAGCTGGTTTGTTTCGAGGTGGCGACAGGAATGAAAGATATCAGGAGCATGGACCTCAACCTGCTCAAGGCGTTCGACGCCTTGCTGGACGAGTGCAACGTGACCCGGGCTGCCGCGCGCCTGGGGCTGACCCAGCCGGCGATGAGCGGCATGCTCACCCGCCTGCGCGAGAGCTTTGGCGACCCGCTGTTCGCGCGTGCCCAGCGCGGCATGGTGCCCACGCAGCGCGCGCTGGACCTGGGCCTGCCCATCAAGCAGGTGCTGGCCGGGATCGACGCGCTGCTGCAGCCACCGGTGTTCGACCCCACCACGGCGCGGCTGACCTTCACCATCGCCGCGACGGACTACGCATTGCGCGCGATCGCCGTGCCGTTTCTGGCAGCGCTCAAGCCGCTGGCGCCGCACATCCGCGTGGCGCTGGTCCCGGTCAGGAACGGGCAGGTGCAGACCCAGCTTGAACGTGGCCAGATCGGCCTGGCCTTGCTGAGCCCGGAAAACACGCCGCCGGACCTGCATGCGCGCGAGCTGTTCAAGGAGCGCTACGTCTGCGTGCTGCGCGAAGGCCATCCCGCGGCGACGGGCCGAAAACTGACGCTCAAGCAGTTCTGCGCGCTGGACCATGCACTGGCATCCTACGACGGCGGCGGCTTTCACGGCGTGACCGATGAAGCGCTGGAGAAGCTGGGCAGGCAGCGCCAGGTCACGGTGTCGGTCAAGTCCTTTCTGATCCTGCCGGACATTCTGCGCGCCAGCGACATGGTGGCCATCCTGCCCAGCCGCCTGGTCAAGGGCATGCAGGGACTGGTCATTTCCGAGCCTCCGCTCGAGGTGCCGGGATTCACCAAGACCGCCGTCTGGCACGAGCGCACCCACCACGACCCCGCGCACCGCTGGCTGCGCGAGCTGCTGGTCAAGTCCTGCGCCGCCACGCACTGACTGCCGCACCATCGCCGCTGATATAGCGCCAGGTGATGCAGATCATAAATTTATAGAATTTGATTTATTTCAGGGTGCCACCATTTTTTGCAGTGGCCACGGAGCGTTTGTCGTTTCTGCGGCCGTTTGCGTCGCCACGCCCCGCTGCGGATTTTCCGCGGCGCGGGCCTGTCCCTTTGTCTTTTTCGCTTCCCAGAAGATCAGCATGTCCGCATTGTTCTCCCCATTCACCCTCAAGGATGTCACGCTGCGCAACCGCATTGCCGTGCCGCCCATGTGCCAGTACAGCGCCGTCGATGGTTTCACCACTGACTGGCACCAGACGCATTACGCGTCGATCGCGCGCGGCGGCGCAGGGCTGGTGATCGTCGAGGCCACGGGCGTGTCACCCGAAGGCCGCATCACCCCGGACTGCCTGGGCCTGTGGAACGACGCCCAGGCCGAAGGCCTGGCGCGCATCGCGGCCTCGATCAAGTCCGCGGGCGCCGTGCCCGGTATCCAGATCGCTCATGCGGGCCGCAAGGCCGGCGCCAACCGGCCCTGGGATGGCGACGACCACATCGCCGCAGGCGATGCCCGCGCCTGGCAGCCTGTCGCGCCGTCGGCCATCGCTTTCGGTGGCGGCCTGTCGCGCGTGCCGGCGGAAATGACGCTGGCCGACATCGTGCGCGTCAAGGCCGATTTCGTGGCCGCCGCGCGCCGTGCGCGCGACGCGGGCTTCGAGTGGCTGGAGCTGCACTTTGCCCACGGCTACCTCGCGCAGAGCTTCTTTTCGGCGCATTCGAACCAGCGCACCGACGCCTACGGCGGCAGCTTCGACAACCGCGCGCGCTTTGTGCTCGAGACGCTCGCGGCGGTGCGCGAAGTCTGGCCGCAGAACCTGCCGCTCACGGCGCGTTTCGGCGTGATCGAGTACGACGGCAAGGACGAGCAAACGCTGGCCGAGTCGATAGCGCTGGTCAAGAAGATGCGCGCAGGTGGCCTGGACCTGCTCAACGTCAGCGTCAACTTCGTGATTCCCGACGTGCAGATTCCCTGGGGCACGCCGGCCTTTCTGGCGCCCATCGCCCAGCGCGTGAGCCGTGAAGCCGGCCTGCCGGTCGCCTCGAGCTGGGGCATCGACGACGCGCAGATCGCCGAGCGCGCGGTTGCCGAGCAGCAAATGGCGCTGGTGATGATTGGCCGCGCTATGCTGGCCAATCCCCACTATCCCTATGTGCTGGCACAGGCGCTCAAGCAGGAGCGCCCTGACTGGACGCTGCCCGCGCCGTATGCGCATTGGCTGGAGCGCTATCGCGGCGCGGGTAAGAAGTCCGTGCAGTGAGGATGCGCATGCCGGGCTGAAAGCCGCGGTGCGCAGGTAGCCTGCTGCAGGCGCACCTGGCCAGATAGCGCCTGCTTCGCCCAGGCGGCGAAGCCGCTCAGGGGCGCTTATTTCCGGCGAAAGACCAGGTCCCAGACGCCATGGCCCAGCTTGATGCCGCGGTTCTCGAACTTGGTCAGCGGTCGGTAGTCGGGCTGGGGCGCATAGCCTTGGGCCGTGTTGGCCAGCATGGGCTCGGCCGACAGCACTTCAAGCATCTGCACGGCATAGGGCTCCCAGTCGGTCGCGCAGTGCAGGTAGCCGCCGGGCTTGAGGCGCGCGGCGAGCTTGGCGATCAGCGGAGCCTGGACCAGCCGGCGCTTGTTGTGCTTCTTCTTGTGCCAGGGGTCGGGAAAGAAGATGTGCACGCCGTCGATGCTGGCTTCGGGCAGCATGTTGTCTATGACTTCCACGGCGTCATGCCGCAGGATGCGGATGTTCTTGATGTCCTGCTCGCTGATGCGCTTGAGCAGCGCGCCCACGCCGGGTTCGTGCACTTCGCAGCACAGGAAGTTGTCATCGGGGCGCACGCGCGCAATGTGGGCCGTGGCCTCGCCCATGCCGAAGCCGATTTCGAGAATCAGCGGTGCCGTGCGGCCATAGGCGGCGGGCGCGTCCAGCGGCGCGGCCTGGTAGTCCAGCAGGAACTGCGGCCCGACTTCGGCAAAGGCCTTGGCCTGGCCGGTCGTCGTGCGGCCGGCGCGCAGCACATAGCTTTTGATGGTTTTGGGATAGGCCACGCCGGCGGGGGTATTGCCGGGCGTAGCGTCTTGGGGGGCGTCGGGGCCGGGAGCGGCCGCATGGGTTTGGTGTTCAGTCACAGGGCGTGATTGTAATTAGCTCGCCAGGCTTGAACCCACAGGGCCAATGCATCGGCCAGGGATTTGTGGGTGCAATCGGCCACGGGCAGGCCCAGCGCGGCCGCGGCGGCGGCCAGGGCGGCGCGGCAGGCCTGGGGCGTGGACGTGTCGATGGAGCGCGCGCCATGCTGCTTGGACAGCTTCTCGCCATCGGCGCGGCGCACCAGCGGGGTGTGCAGATACACGGGCGTGGCCAGGCCCAGCGCCTGCTGCAGCAGCATCTGGCGCGGCGTGTTGTCGGTCAGGTCTTCACCGCGCACGACATGGCTGATCTGCTGCAGGCCGTCATCGACGACCACGGCCAGCTGGTAGGCCCAGAGGCCATCGGCGCGGCGCAGCACGAAGTCGCCCACGCTGTGAACGAGGTCCTGGGACTGCGCGCCGAGCCGGCGGTCCTGCCACAGCAGGCTGCCATCGGCCGCGTCCCAGGCGGGCGCTGCCTGGCCGTCGAAGGGCAGCGCCTGGCGCGCCGCTTTTTCGGTGGCAAAGCGCCAGGCGCGCGCCGGCCGGCCCTGCAGGCCCGCGCGGCAGGTGCCGGGGTAGGGCCGTTCGACATGCCGCTGGCGTTCCATGCCCAGCCGTTCCCAGGCCATTTCGATGTCGCGCCGCGTACAGGCACAGGCATAGGCGAGCCGGCGGGCCAGCAACTGCTGCAAGGCCTGCTCATAGAAGCTGCAGCGCCGGGATTGCCAGACCGGCGTTTCGTCGGGCCGCAGGCCGCAGGCGGCGAGCTGCTGCAGGATCAGGTCGTCGGCGCCGGCCATGCAGCGCGGCGGGTCGATGTCTTCGATGCGCACCAGCCAGCGCCCCTGGTGCGCGCGCGCGTCTAGCCAGCTGGCCAGCGCCGCAACCAGCGAGCCCGCATGCAGCGGGCCCGTGGGAGAGGGCGCAAAGCGCCCTGCATAAGAAGAAGTCGGAGTCTGCAGACGCGTCATGCCACTTTCAACGCCAGCTCCAGGCCGGAGACGAACGCGTCTTCCACGCGCGCGCCCAGGCACCAGTCGCCGCAGACGCCGAGGCTGGTCTTGCGGTTCCAGAGGAAGGGGTGGCCCAGCGTGCTCATGGTCTGCGCATGCGGCCAGAAGCGGCTGCTGACGTGGCTGGGCGTGGCATGGATGCCGGTGATTTCGGCGAAGGCTTTTTGCAGCTTGGCCTGGATGCGCGGGCCGTCATCGTTGCGGTGTTCCTGCGACCAGGCGGGGCTGGCCTGCACGGTCCAGCGCTCCATTGAGGAGCGCCCCGGCTTGGAGGATTCGCGCGCGAGCCAGGCGACGCGGTGGTGGGTGCTGCGCGCCGCATTCCAGTGGGGGCCCAGCGTGGTCAGCCCGGGCTGCTGCGCCTGGGCAAAAGTCAGGTGCAGCGTCCAGCAGGGCGCGATGTCGATTTCGCCCAGCGCCTGGCAATGCAGGTCGGCCAGGCCCGTGGGCTCGAGCAGGGCGCGCGCCAGGGGCGCGGGCAGGGCCAGCAGCACGGTGTCGAAGCCCGCATGCACGGTCTGTTCGGTCGCGTCGAGCGCATTCTCGGTCTGCAGCTGCCAGCGCGTGGGGTCGAGCCGGTCGCGTTCGAGCGCGGTGACGCGGCACTGCGTGAGCAACTGGCCCGCATCGGCGAGCGGCTGGGCCCAGGCGGCGGGCAGGCTTTGCATATGGGGCGTGGCGACCCAGTGGGACTCGCGCGGCGGCGGCACGGCGGTGGCGATGCGCCCGGCGCTGTCGAGCACGCGTATGGTGGTGGCGCTCCAGGGGCGGCACAGCTTGGGGGACAGCGCCAGCACCTGTTCGAAGCGCGGATCGCGCACGGTGAAATACTGGGCGCCGGAGTCGAAGCTGCCATGCGATGTCGAATGAACGGCCATGCGGCCGCCGACTTGCGAGCCCTGCTCGAATACCTTGACCTGATGACCGGCCTGCACCAGCGTGCGGGCGCAGGCCAGGCCCGCGATGCCCGCGCCGATCACGGCGATGACCTGCGGTCGGTGGCGGGCGCGGCGCGGGTGCTGCGCGGCGGTGGGGACGGGGGCTGGGGTGCGGAGCGTGCGCGTAGCAGTCATGTCAAGCCTTTCGGAAAACAGGGAGGCGAATTCTGCGGTCTCGCTGAGCCTCCACCGTGGACTGACTCTACACCCTTCGCGGGGGGGCGCAGGGCTCAAAGTTCCTGATGGTTTTCCAGCAAAGCCGCGCGTGTGGTCGGGTGGGCCAGCTTTTCAAGCCACCACTGGAGTGCGCGCCCGGGGCTCGCATGGCCCGACGTGGTCCAGGCATAGTGGGCGCGCAGCGTGCGCGCGGGACGCACGACGGAGCGCACCACCAGCCGCCCGCTGGCCGCATGTTCATGGACCATGCCCTGGGGCAGGAAGCCGTAGCCCAGGCCGCGCAGCATGGCTTCGACCTTGGCGGCCATGCTGTCCACGGTGAGCACCTGCTGGCCGCCGAGCAGGCCTATGCTGGTCGTGTCGCGCAAGGCGGAGTCGGCGACGGCGACCACGCGGTGCTGCAGCAGCGTGTCGTCGCTGATCGGCTCGGTCATCTGCGCCAGCGGGTGGTGGGGCGCGACGGCCAGGCAGAAGACCAGCTCGCCGAGTTCCTGCAGCTGTATGCCCGCGACATTGCTCGCGTTCACGGCAACGCCTATGGCCAGGTCGGCGCGTCCCGAACTCAGCACTTCGAGCGTTCCGCTCAATATGCCGTCACGCAGCTTGAGCCGCGTGGGTGGAGCAAGCGCATAGAAGGCCTCGACCAGATCGAACAGCGGCCCGCGCGCGAGCGCGCCGTCGGCCACGATGGTCAGCTGCGGCTCCCAGCCCGTGGCCACGCGGCGCACGCGGTGCGCGACGCTGTCGATGTCCTGCAGCAGGCGCGCGCCTTCGCGCAGCAGCTCCAGGCCTGCCTCGGTCGGTTGCGCCTGGCGCGAGCGCCGGTCGAACAGCAGCACGTCGAGCGCCTCTTCGATGTGGCGCACGCGGTAGGTGAGCGCGCTGGGCACCAGGCCCAGCGAACGCGCGGCGGCGGCGAAGCTGCCGGTGTCGGCAATCACCTGCAGCATTGCCAGGCTGTCGGGAGTCAGTGCGTCGCGGGGATTGGACATGGAGGGGCCGGGGTGTTCAAAGAATTTGAATGATGCCATCAATCCGGCTGCACCAGCGTCCAAGCCTGCGAGGCCCCGGGGAAAAGAGTGCGGCCCGCGGCGCGCGAGCTATCAATGGAACAAAGCTGACAGGCGCCGACGCGGCGCGTCACGACAATGAGGTCCATCGGATACGCGCGGCGGGCGATCGCGCCCCAGCGCCGCTGTCCGAATCGCGCGGCATGCAGCGGAATCCTCCGCTTCGACGCACACCGGGTGTTCTAGGAGGTATCGCTATGTGGACTTCGCTGCAAAATCCGCTGGCCCTCGCAGGTCGTATCCTGCTGGCCCTGCTGTTCATTCCCGCTGGCGTGGGCAAGCTCACGGGCTTTGCGGGGACCGTGGCCTACACTGCATCCGCGGGCCTGCCCATGCCGCAGGTCGCGGTGGCGCTGGCCCTGCTGGTGGAGATCGTCGCCGGCCTGGCGCTGCTGCTGGGCTGGCAGACGCGCTGGGCGGCGCTGGCCCTGGCCCTGTTCACGCTGGCCGCAAGCTTCTTTTTTCACAATTTCTGGAGCATGCCCGCGGAGCAGGCCGGGATGCAGCAGATGCTGTTCTACAAGAACCTCGCGGTGATGGGGGGCTTGCTGGCATTCGCGGCGTTTGGCGCGGGCGGGCTGAGCATAGACGCGCGCCGCTCCCTTTCACCCGCAGTACGCTAGAGCGGCCGAGCCGGCCAGGCGATGCGCTGGGGTTGCTATCCCGCCGAAGGGGGCAGCTCGCTGGTCGGCACGGTGTCCAGCGCCGGGTCGAGCACGCGGCGCTCGTCGAATACAAAGCAGCCGCCGCGGTAATGCGCGCCGTCGGTCTCCTCGAAATATTTGAGGATGCCGCCCTCGAGCTGGTAGACATGCTCGAGGCCTTGTTCGCGCATCAGGATCGCGGCTTTTTCGCAGCGTATGCCGCCCGTGCAGTAGCTGACCACGGTCTTGCCTTCGAGCTCGGCCTGGTGGGACTGCAATGCGGCGGGAAACTCCGTGAACTTGGCGATGCGCCAGTCAATGGCCGACTCGAACGCGCCGGCGTCGACCTCGAAGTCGTTGCGGGTGTCTAGCGTGACCACGGGCCGGCCTGCGTCGTCATGGCCTTGTTCAAGCCACTGGCGCAGCCGTGCGGGGCTGACCGAAGGCGCGCGGCCATGGGCCGGCTTGATGGCAGGATGGTCCATGCGGATGATCTCGCGCTTGACCTTGACCAGCATCTTGCGAAACGGCACATCGCTGGACCAGCTTTCCTTGGGCGCGAGGTCGGCGAAGCGTTCATCGGCGCGCAGCGCATCGACGAAGCCGTGCACTTGCGCGGGCGGGCCGGCGAGAAAGAAATTGATGCCTTCCTCGGCCAGCAGGATGGTGCCCTTGAGTTCGGCGGCCAGTGCGCGCGCCAGCAAGGTCTCGCGCAGCGCCTGCGCGTCGGGCAATGCCACGAACTTGTAGCAGGAAATATTGAGAATGTCAGTCACGGTAAACGCCTGGAATCAGGCCGTTGCGATGCGCGGTCGTTCAGACCGTCAGCATCGATTTGATCTTGTTGGCCAATTGTGCAACGGACAGCGCAGCCGCACAGCCCGGAGTGGCTTGCAGCAGCAACTGCCGGCGCATGACCGAGTCGCGCACCGCCGGGTCGGCGGGAATGTCGCCCATGTGGATCAGCCGCAGGGGCTGGCCTTCGGCCGTGGTCACGAAGCGGTTGAGCACCTGCTGCAATTGCCCGGTGATCGCGCGGCCATCGCCGGCGCGCACCGCCTGGTTGATGATCAGGCGCATGTGCTGGCGCTTTTGCTGGGTGGCGAGCACCTTGATCGCCGCATAGGCGTCGGTCAGCGAAGTCGGTTCGGGCGTGGCGACGATCATCACTTCGTCGGCCATGGAGACGGAAAACAGCACCACGTCGGAAATGCCCGCGCCGGTATCGAGCAGCACGATGTCGAAGCGCGGCGCCATGGCCTCGACGACCTGCAGGAACTTGGCGCGGATTTCGGGCGTGAGGTGCGAGTATTCGACCATGCCCGAGCCGGCGAGCAGCACCGAGAAGCCGCCGGGGCCGGCGAGCAGCGCATCTTCGAGCGCGGCCTTGCCGGTGAACACGTCATGCAGCGTGATCTTGGGAAACAGGTTCAGCACCACGTCGAGGTTGGCCAGCCCCAGGTCGGCGTCGAGCACCAGGACCCTGAGGCCGTGGCGCGTCAATGCGGCCGCCAGATTGGCCGAGACAAAAGTCTTGCCTACACCGCCCTTGCCGCTGGTGATGGCAATGATCTTGGCCCGATGCTGCGGGCGCGTGCGCACCGCTTCGCCCATCGGCGTGGTCGTGGGAATGGCGGGGTGGGAGGGCAGCACGGCTTCGCTCATCGCACTGCTTTCAACGGCCTGCGTCCGGCGTGTCCGTGGGGTCGGCCTGGATCACGTTCGATTGATCTGCTTCATTCGCATGAAGATACATGGACAGGGGGCCAAACAACATGCTTTTTTCTTCTGCACTCACGGTGCTGTCGGGTTGCTCTTCGATGCAGATACGGTTTCGGCCAGCGGATTTTGCCTGATAGAGCTGGTTGTCCGCGCGTTCGATCCACAGTTGCGTGGTGCTGCGGATCCATTGCAGGGCATAGGCGCCGCCAATGCTCACGGAGACATTCAGGTCCAGGGCCGGCGAGACGCGGATCGTGGTCGACTCGACCGCTTCGCGTATGCGCTCGGCGATGGAGCGGCCAAATGCTGCCTGGCACGAGGGCAGCACGATGGCGAATTCCTCGCCGCCGTAGCGCGCCAGGGTGTCCATGGGGCGCACGCAGCCGAGCAGCGTGCGGGCCACGGATTGCAGGACGATGTCGCCCGCGATGTGGCCATGGGTGTCGTTGATTTTCTTGAAATGGTCGATGTCGAGCATGAGCAGCAGTGCGGCTTCGCCCGACCGGGCCATGCGGTCGATTTCGCGCTCGAGCACGGTGCGAAAGTGACGGCGGTTGGCCAGGCCCGTCAGTGGATCGCGCAAGGAAAGGTCGCACAGACCATCAATCACTGCCTGAAGGTAGCGAGTGGGCGTCTCGTTGGGCAGCACCAGACTCGGCGCACCAGCCTGGGTTACCAGGCTGTGGGCCGTAGACAGGCGCAGGTCGCGCAGGAAGACAGATTGATAGGTCGCAGAACCAGTCACAAATTGCAAATCAGTGTTACGAGAGTGTATCAGCCCGCAGTGGTGTCTGCGGGGTTCGGAGATTGTGCAGCGCAGTCAACGCGAGCAGTGCTTCGGCGTCGGTGCGGTACAGCGCCAGATCGGTGCCGGCCTCCAGCGCACCGGCGCGCCGCAGGCTGTTTTCCACCGGCAGCTTGAGTCCACTGACGTGCAGTGTGCCACCACGCAGGCGCAGCAGTCCACGGATTCGCCGGAAAGTCTCTATCCCCGTGATGTCGATGCGGTTGATGGGCTGGGCCAGCAGGCACAGATGGCGCAGTTCCGGGTGGGCGCCCAGGTGATCGACGGTGCGCTGCTCCAGCGCGCGGGCCGACGCGAAATCGAGCTCGGCATCCATGCGCAGCACGAACACGCCCGGGGCCAGCGCGGGCAGCTGCCACAGGTGGCGGTCGCGCAGGCTGCCGTCGGCGTGCAGGCCCACTTCGATGATGCGCGGATGCAGGCGCTGGTAGAGGAAGTGGCACAGGCCCATCACGATGCCGGCGAGCACGCCCCAGTACAGGCGCGGCGCGGTGGCCAGCGTGAGCGCGCAGGTGGCCAGGCCTATGCTCGCTTCGGTGCGCGAAATGCGCCACAGGCGGAACATGGTCCGGGGCTTGATCAGGTTGAGCACGGCCGTGACGACGATCGCGGCCAGCGCCGACTGCGGCACATGGTAGAGCACCGGCGTGAGCCACAGCAGCACGATGAACACGAAGCCGATCGCAAACACCGTGGCCCAGCCGGTGCGCGCGCCGGCCATCAGGTTCACGGCCGAACGCGAGAAGGAGGCGCTGGTCGCGAAGCTGCCACACAGCCCGGCGCTGATCTTGGCCATGCCCTGGGCCAGCAGGTCCTGGTTTTCATTCCAGCGCGTGCCCGCGTTCTGGTGCTCGGCCTGGGCGCTCGAAGCCGTCTCGAGAAAGCTCACCAGGGAAATCACCAGCACCGGCATGATCAGCGCCGCGAACTCGCTGCTGTCGAGCCACTGCGGCCAATGCAGCGAGGGCAGGCCCGCGGGCAGCGTGCCGACCACGGCGCCGCCGCTGTCGGCAAAACCCAGGGCCCAGCTCAGCACGCCCGCGAGGCCGGCGACGACCATGGCCGCAGGAAAGCCCGCGCGCCAGCGCTTGAGCACCAGCAGCAGCACCACGCCGCCCAGGCCTATGGCCGCGGCGCGCAGATCGAAATGGTGCAGCGAGGGGCTGTAGAAAAATGCATTCCAGGTCGTGCGCAAACCGAGCAGCGCGGGCAGCTGGGACGCCAGGATCAGCAGCCCCGCGGCCTGGGTGAATCCATTGAGCACGGGCGAAGTCACGAGATTGAGCAGCCAGCCCGCGCGCAAGGCGCCGAGCGCGCATTGCAGCAGGCCGGACAGCAGCGCGATCCAGACCGCCAGGTTGACCCAGTGGGCACTGCCCGGCTCGGCCATCCCTAGCAGCGAAGCCCCGATGAGCAGGCTGGTCAGCGCGGTCGGGCCCACGCCCAGGCGCGGCGACGCGCTCCACAGCACGGCGATCAGCGCGGGAATCAGCGAGGCATAGATTCCGGTCACCAGCGGCATGCCCGCGAGTGCCGCATAGGCGACGCCCTGGGGCAGCAGCATCAGACCGACGGTCAGGCCGGCCCAGAATTCTCCGAGCAGCAACGCGGACGTGGGGCGGGGCCAGGCGAGAAACGGGAACCAGCGGGCAAGTTGAAGCATGACCCGCATTGTGCGACAGCGCGATGGCTGGTGCGGGCTAGGGAGGCTGTCCTACGCCTGCGTCGGCTGCTTCCCACGGGGCGGCATGCGCTGCCCGGTTTACATTTTCCTCACGAACAACACGCAGGGCATGCCTTGCCACAAGGGGAAACCAATATGATCCAGCCACACCAACGCATTCTTTCGATTCTGGCAGTCAGCGCTCTGGCGCTGGGCTTGGCCGCCTGCGGCAAGAAAGATGACCAGACCGCGGGCCAGCAACTCGACTCCGCGGTGGCCCGCACCGAGCAAGCCGCGAGCGACGCGCAGCTGCGTGCCGAAGAAGCGGCGAAGTCGGCCGGCACCCGGATTGAAGAAGGCGCGGCCAGGATGGGCGAGGCGGCCAGCAACGCTGCAAGCAGTGCGCTGGACGTCGCCGGCGACGCCACCACCACCGCCGAAATCAAGGCCGAACTGGTCAAGGACTCGGAACTGAGCGCGCTGCAGATCAATGTCGACACCCAGGGCGGCACCGTCACGCTCAACGGCACGGCGCCCAGCGACACCGCCAAGGCCCGCGCCGAGGACATCGCCAAGGCCGTCAAGGGCGTGGTCGCGGTCAACAACCTGCTGACCGTACAGCCCCAGTAAGTCACTGTACCGGGCGCGGCCAAGCCGTGCCCCGGCACGCGGGCATTCGGACCCTGTCCGTGGTTGCCACCGCCGAGCCGGTGGCTTTCTTGCGTTGGAAACCTGTTGGCGGGGCGCTACCATTGCCCCATGAACCAAGCCGCATACGATCTGACGACCGAACTGGTCCACCATTCCTATCAGCCGCCGGCCGACTTCGTGTCGTTGCTGCCCGCAGTGCACAAGGCTTCGACGGTGGTGTTCCCCAACGTCGCCGCCATGCGCGAACGCCGCTGGCTCGACAAGAGCAGCTATACCTATGGCCTGCACGGCACGCCCACGACCTACCAGCTCGAAGAGCGGCTGTGCACGCTCGAAGGCGGCAAGCAATGCCTGCTCGTGCCCAGCGGTCTCGCGGCGATTGCCTGTGTCTCGCTGTCGCTGCTCAAGGCCGGCGATGAAGTGCTGATTCCCGACAACGCCTACGGCCCGAACAAGTCGCTGGCCGAGGCCGAGCTGGTGCAATGGGGCATCACCCACGCGTATTACGACCCCATGAATCTGACCGATCTGGCGGCGCGCATCACCGAGCGCACGCGCCTGGTCTGGCTCGAAGCGCCGGGCTCGGTGAGCATGGAGTTTCCCGACCTGGCCGCGATGGTCGCGCTGTGCCGCGAGCGCGGCGTGATCTCGGCACTGGACAACACCTGGGGCGCGGGCCTGGCTTTCAGGCCTTTCGATCTCGACGGCGACGGCAGCCAGCGGCTGGGCGTCGATGTGTCCGTGCATGCGCTGACCAAGTACCCCAGCGGCGGCGGCGACGTGCTGATGGGCAGCGTGATGACCGTCAACCAGGCCCTGCACCTGCGCCTGAAGCTCACGCATATGCGGCTCGGTTTCGGCGTCTCGGGCAACGACAGCGAAACCGTGCTGCGCGCGCTGCCCAGCATCGCGCTGCGCTACCGCGCCCACGATGAAAGCGCGCGCGAACTCGCGCGCTGGCTGCAGCAGCAACCAGCGGTGGCGCAGGTGCTGCATCCGGCGCTGCCCGATTCGCCGGGCCATGCGCATTGGCGCAAATTGTGCGGCGCGGCCCATGCCGGCCAGGGCGCGGCAGCAGGCCTGTTCAGCGTGGTCATCGACCCGCGCCACAGCCAGGCGCAGGTCGATGTGCTGTGCGACAGCCTGCGGCTGTTCAAGCTCGGCTACAGCTGGGGCGGCCCGACCAGCCTGGTCGTGCCCTACGAGATCGGGACCATGCGCGCGCGGCCCTTGCCGCAACTGCAGCCGGGCACCGTGGTGCGCTTCAACATCGGGCTCGAAGCGCTCGAGGATTTGCGCGCCGATCTGGCGCAGGCGCTGGCCAAGGCATTCGGCTGATGCGTCCCTGTCATCTTGGTGATTGTCTGGATGGCAGGCGCGCGCCGGCGCGCTAAGGTGGTGCCGGTGCGCGCCGCGGTCCGCCGGGCCGGGCGTGCCTGCCGAAGGACGCATTGCCGTGGACATTTCGCCCGTACCGGTTCCCGCCGTGGCTTCAGGCCCCGAGCTTCGCCCGCTGCGCTGGGGTGATCCCTTTCGCTGGCTGGCGCTGGGCTGGCGGGATGTGCGCGCCGCGCCCGGCATTGCCTTGTTCTACGGCAGCTGCTTCTGGGCCATGGCGCTGCTCATGGGCTGGCTGTTTCGCTCGCGCCCCGAATATGTGATGTCGCTGGCCAGCGGCTGCCTGCTGCTCGGGCCGTTTCTGGCCATGGGCCTGTATGACGCCAGCCGCCGTCTGGAGGCGGGGCAAAGGCCTGCGCTGGGGGCTTCGGTCATGGCCTGGGACGCGCATATTCCCAGCATGGCGATGCTGGTGCTGGTGCTGGTCGTGCTCGAACTGCTCTGGGGCCGCGCGTCGATGGTGGTGTTCGCGGTGTTCTTCAATACCGGCATGCCCACGAGCGCCGGCGTGGTGCAGGCGGTGTTCAGTCTCGGGAACTGGGAGTTCCTGGCCGCGTACCTGCTGGTGGGAGGGGCATTTGCGACCATAGCGTTTGCGGGCATGGTCGTGGCGTTGCCGATGATCCTGGACCGCGACACCGACGCGCTGACGGCCTGCATCACCAGCGTGCGCGTGGTCGCCGCCCACACCGGCGTGCTGCTGCTCTGGGGCGTGCTGATCACGCTGCTGGTGGGCCTGAGTCTTTGGTGGACCTGGGGAGCGGGCCTGATGCTGATAGGGCCTTTGCTGGGCTGCGCGAGCTGGCACGCCTATCGGCACGCCGTGGCGCCCGTGCCGTCAACGCCACCCCAAGCCTGAACCGCAGCCCGATGGCTGGTACAGTAGGCGCAGCTTCAAATCAACGAAAGAGAACATTGGCAACACCCAACTACGGATACGAAAAACGGCAACGCGAGCTCGCCAAAAAGCAAAAGAAGCAGGAAAAAGAGCGCTCCAAGGAACAACGCAAGAGCGATGTGCCCGAGCATTCGGGCGCGACCTATGTCGCTCCCGGCAATGATCCTGCGCCGGCCGCGGATGTGCCGCCGCCCAGCGCTGGCAACTGATCCGCGCGGCCGCTCAGCGCAGCAAGGGCTGCAGGTGCGGCCAGACGTTCTCCAGCATGCGCGGATGCGCGGCGGCTGTGGGATGGATGCGGTCGGCCTGGAACCAGTTGACCGCGTCGGGCGCATCGGCAATGCCCGCGAGCAGGAACGGCAGCAAGGCCGCCTTGTTCTGCCTGGCGACGTCTGGGAACACGGCCGCGAAATCGCGGCCATAGGCGCTGCCATAGTTGGGCGGCACCTGCATGCCCAGTAGCAGCACCTTGGCGCCGCCTGCCTGGCTGGCGCGCGTCATGGCCTGCAGGTTGTCGCGCGTGCCGGACAAGGGCAGGCCGCGCAGTGCATCGTTGGCGCCGAGCTCGATCACCACCACCGTCGGCCGGTGTTGCTGCAGCAGACTGCCAAGCCGGGCGCGGCCACCCGCGCTGGTGTCGCCGCTGACGCTGGCATTCACCACGCGCACCTGCGGCATGCTTTTCGCCAGTCTTTGCTGCAGCAGCGCCACCCACCCCTGGCCCCGGGCCAGGCCGTATTCGGCGCTCAACGAGTCACCGACCACCAGGACCACAGGTTGTGGGGCGGGCGTGGCGGGCGCCGCGATGCCCGTGGCGCAGGCCGCCACAGCCAGCGCCGTCAACAGCCAGCGCCGCGAGGCGCTGGTGGATGGTTTCAATTTCATGGTATCCATTTCAGTTTGATATGCCCGCATCTCTTGTACCCCCTCTGCTCGAAATCGAACACCTTTCCAAGTCGGTCACGGATTCCACGGGGTCACTCGACATTCTGCGGGATATTCATGCGCGCTTCGAGCGTGCGGAAACCGTGGCCATTGTCGGCGCGTCGGGCTCGGGCAAAAGCACGCTGCTGTCGATTCTGGCAGGGCTCGATACCCCGACGTCAGGCACGGTCCGCCTCGAAGGCCAGGACCTGTTCGCCCTGAACGAAGACGACCGTGCGGCGCTGCGCGCGCAAAAGCTCGGTTTCGTGTTCCAGAGCTTCCAGCTGCTGGGCAATCTGACGGCGCTGGAAAACGTGATGCTGCCGCTCGAGCTGGCGGGACACGGCGATGCGCGCCAGCGCGCGCGGGAAATGCTCGAGCGCGTGGGCCTGGGCCAGCGCCAGGGGCATTACCCGCGGCTGCTGTCGGGCGGAGAGCAGCAGCGCGTGGCGCTGGCGCGGGCCTTCGTCGTGCAGCCGGCCGTGCTGCTCGCCGACGAACCCACGGGCAGCCTGGACTTCGCGACCGGCGAAACCATCATGCAGCTGATGTTCGATCTGAACCGGGAGCGCGGCACCACGCTGGTGCTGGTCACGCATGACCGCGCGATTGCCGCGCGCTGCGACCGCTGCCTGACCGTGGAGGCCGGCCGTCTGCTGGCCTAGCCCGTTCTGCGCCTGCCGACCGGCGGGCGACCATGTAACAGCAGCGGGCAAGCCCGGCGTCTGACTTGGAGCATGCCAAAAAACAGCTATGCTCGACGAGCTATCGGATTCATAGCTTCCCCGGAGCGGATTCCTGGATGGCTCAAGGCTTCAACATGATGTCAGCGCTTCTTCATCCGTTCGCCCTGAGCCTGTCTGAGGGCCTCTCTGGAGATTTGAAATTTACCCTAATCGTTTGACGTTGTGAGCCCTCGGGATTCCCACGGCGCGCTTATGTCCTCATGACCCTTCACGTTCCAGGCCTGTCGAAAAAGCATCGCATTTTTGTGCCGGGCTTGGCGGTGTTCGTCTTGGGAGCGTCGCTCAGCGGCTGGCTCGGCGTTGCCTTGATGCGCGCGCCGCACGAGGCCGCAGCCGTCAGCGCGGCCACGCCGGGGGCGGGGCTGGCGCCCAGGAATGAAGACCTGCGTACCGCGCCCGTGCTGGCGCCCGGCGCGTCGACGGACGCCGTGGTGCTGCGGGCCGCGGCAACGCCGGTGCGGCACCTGTTGCCCTGGCTGGTGATACTGGGCGGTGCGCTGGTGTCGCTGCTGCTCGCGGTCGCGACCGTCTGGCATATGCGCCGCCGGCGCTATGCCTGGGCGCAGGAGCGTGCGCTGGCCACCGCGCGCCACAGCGACCAGCGTATCCAGGCGCTGTTCAACCAGGCCGCCGTGGGCGTGGTCCAGATCGACGCGGAGACCGGCGCGTTCGAGCAGGTCAACGAACGCTACGCGAGCATCCTGGGCCTGCCCATCGAGGCCTTGCAGGAGCGCAAGTTCAGCGAGTTCATCCATCCCAGCGACCGCGCCCAGCATTTTTCGCTGATGCAGCGGCTGGGCCGCGGAGAAATACAGGAATACCAGTTCGAGCTGCGGCTGATCCGCAGCAACGCAGCCATCATCTGGGTCGAGGAAACCGCTTCCTCGATAGGCCGGGGCATGCGCGGCCAGTTGCTGAACCTCGGGGTGGTGCAGGATGTGACCGAGCGCCGCCGCCTCGAGCAGCACCACCGCGAAAATGAAGAGCGCCTGCGCGCGGTCCTGCAGCGCCTGCCCGTGGGCCTGGCCATCGTCAACGAAGCCGATGAAATCGTCTACCGCAACGACCGTTTCGTGTTCACCTGCGGCTACACCGAGCAGGACGCGGTGACCGTCGACGACTGGTGGGCCCTGGCCTATCCCGATGCCGACCTGCGCGCCAAGGCCTGCGAGCAATTGCGCGTGGCCAAGATGCGGGCCCGCGCGCTTGACGGCAGCATTGTGCACTCCGAATACCACATCGTCTGCCGCGACGGCACGACGCGCACGGTGGAAATCGGCGGGGTCGCGATGGACGGGCAGTACCTGATCACGCTCGAAGACCTGAGCCAGCGCAAGGCCGCCGAGGAGGAGATCCGCTACCTCGCGTTCTATGACCTGCTGACCCAGCTGCCCAACCGCCGGCTGCTGCTCGACCGGCTGCAGCAGGCGCTGGGCGCGGGCGCGCGCCGCCAGCGCTCGGGAGCGCTGCTGATGCTCGACGTCGACAATTTCAAGACCTTGAACGAAACCCGTGGCCACGACCAGGGCGATGCGCTGCTGCGCCAGGTCGCGACCCGGCTGCGCGAGACCGTCGACGTGACGCATACCGTCGGGCGCCAGGGCGGCGACGAATTCGTCGTGGTGCTCGAAGACCTGGGCGAGGACCCGGTGCAGGCGGCGGCCGTGGCGCAGGAAGTCGGCCAGGCCATCCTGCAGGCCTTGCGCCAGCCCTATGTGCTCGACGACGGCGAGGAGTGCCACGCGACCGTGAGCATGGGGGCGACGATTTTCCAGGGCCTGAACGACACCGTCGACGAACTGCTGCGCCGCGCCGACCTGGCCATGTACCAGGCCAAGAAGGCCGGTCGCGACACCCTGCAGTTCTTTGACCCGCGCATGCAGCAGGTGGTGCGCGAGCGCGCCACGCTCGAGCAGGACCTGCGCACCGGCCTGGCCCAGCAGCAGTTCGAGCTGTTCTACCAGCCGCAGGTCGAAGACGGGCGCGTCATCGGCGCCGAAGGGCTGCTGCGCTGGCGCCATCCGGGGCAGGGCTTCGTCTCGCCCGCGAACTTCATTCCGCTCGCGGAAGAAAGCGGACTGATCGTGCCGCTGGGCGAGTGGGTGCTCAACACCGCCTGCGCGCAGCTGGCCCGCTGGTCGCACGACCCGGCAATGGCCTCGCTGGTGGTGGCGGTCAATGTCAGCCCGCGCCAGTTCCACCAGGCGCAGTTCGTCGACCAGGTGCTCGCCGCGCTGGCGATCAACGGCGCGCCGCCGTCGCGCCTCAAGCTCGAACTTACCGAGGGGCTGCTGCTGACCGACATCGATGACACCATCGACAAGATGGTGCAGCTCAAGCAGCATGGCGTGGGCTTCTCGCTCGATGACTTCGGCACCGGCTACTCTTCGCTGGCCTATCTCAAGCGCCTGCCGCTGGACCAGCTCAAGATCGACCAGAGCTTCGTGCGCGACGTGCTCACCGACCCGAACGACGCGGCCATCGCCAAGACCATCGTCGCGCTGGGCACGAGCCTGGGCCTGCGCGTCATTGCCGAGGGCGTGGAAACCGAAGCCCAGCGCCTGTTCCTGCTCGACCACGGCTGCCACGCCTGGCAGGGCTACCTGCTGAGCCCGCCCGTACCGGTGGGTGCGTTCGAGACGCTGGTGCATGCCCAGCAGGCGCTCAGCGCCGCCCTGGGTCCAGATGCCTGAAATCAAGACTTTCCTACTGTTTGCAGCGACTGCCGTTGCCGAGATCGTGGGCTGCTACCTGCCGTGGCTGTGGCTGCGCCAGGGCCACAGCGCCTGGCTGCTGCTGCCCGCGGCCGCGAGCCTGGCCGTTTTTGTCTGGCTGCTGTCGCTGCATCCCGACGCTTCGGGCCGGGTCTACGCGGCCTATGGCGGCGTCTATGTGGCGATGGCGCTGGCCTGGCTCTGGCTCGTGGACGGCGTCGAGCCCACGCGCTGGGACCTGGTTGGCGCGGGCGTTGCGCTGGCCGGCATGGCGATCATCGCCTTCGCGCCGCGCGCGGGCTGAAGTCCCGGGCGCGCGCGGTATCATGCGGGCCTGTTCCACGAAGATGCAGCTACACGCCCGTGCGCCTTAATTCGATCAAGCTTTCAGGCTTCAAGTCCTTCGCCGAGCCCACCAACTTCCTGCTGCCCGGGCAGCTGGTCGGGGTGGTCGGGCCGAACGGCTGCGGCAAATCGAACATCATGGATGCGGTGCGCTGGGTGCTGGGAGAAAGCAAGGCCAGCGAATTGCGCGGCGAGTCCATGCAGGACGTGATCTTCAACGGCACCACGCACCGCAAGCCCGCGAGCCGCGCCAGCGTCGAGCTGGTGTTCGACAACAGCGACCACCGCGCGGGCGGCCAGTGGGGCCAGTACGGCGAGATTGCGGTCAAGCGCGTGCTCACGCGCGACGGCAGCAGCAGCTACTTCATCAACAACCAGCCCGTGCGCCGGCGCGACGTGCAGGACGTGTTCCTCGGCACGGGCCTGGGCCCGCGCGCCTACGCCATCATCGGCCAGGGCACGATCAGCCGCATCATCGAGTCGCGCCCCGAAGAGCTGCGGCTGTTCCTCGAGGAAGCCGCGGGCGTGTCCAAGTACAAGGAACGCCGGCGCGAGACCGAAAACCGGCTGTCCGACACGCGCGAGAACCTCACGCGCGTCGAGGACATCCTGCGCGAGCTCAACGCCAACCTCGAGAAGCTCGAGAAGCAGGCCGAAGTCGCGGCCCAGTACAACAAGCTGCAGGCCAGCGTCACGCTCAAGCAGCAGCAGATGTGGTTTCTCAAGCGCGCCGAGTCCGAGGCCGAGCAGGACAAGGTGCGCATCGAAGGCCTGCAGGCGGTCAACGACCTCGAGGCGCGCATGGCCGAGCTGCGCCACATCGAAGCCGAGCTCGAGACCATTCGCCAGGCGCATTACACCGCGGGCGACGCCGTCAACCAGGCCCAGGGCCAGCTGTATGAGGCCACGGCCGAAGTCGGCAAGCTCGAAGCCGAGATCCGCTATGTGGTCGAAGGCCGCCAGCGCGTGCAGCAGCGCCTGGCGCAGCTGGCCGAGCAGATCGCCGACTGGGCGCGCCGCAGGGAAGACGCCGAGATCGAGATCGAGAACCTCGAAGGCGCGGGCATGAACGCCGAAGAGCAGGCCGAAATGCTTGCCGCCCAGCTCGAGGAGCAGTCGCAGCGCCTGCCCGATCTGGAAGACGCATTGCGCCAGGCGCAAAAGAACGACAGCGAGCAGCGCGCCCAGGTGGTCCAGGTGCAGCAGCAGATCCAGGTGCTGGCCGCCGAGCAGCGCAGCCTCAGCGAGCAGGAACGCCAGTTCCAGGCGCGCGACGAACGCCTGCGCGCCGACCGCAACGCGCTCACGGTGCCCGACGAGGTGCGGCTCGCCGATCTGCGCGGCCAGCTCGAGCTCGCGCAGGAAACCGCCGAGATTGCCGAAGCGCAGCTGCAGGAACTGCAGGACAGCGTACCCCAGCTCGACGAGGAGCGCCGCGCGCGCCAGCAGGCCGTGAACACCGAAGGCGCGCGCCAGGCCGAACTCGCGGCGCGCATGGAAGCCCTCAAGGCCTTGCAGGAAAAGGTCAAGACCGACGGAAAGCTCCAGCCCTGGCTGGCCAAGCACGGCCTGGACGGCATGCAGGGCCTGTGGACCCGCCTGGGCGTGGAGCCCGGCTGGGAAAACGCGCTCGAAGCCGCGCTGCGCGAGCGCATGGGCGCGCTGGCTGTGGGCCGGCTCGACATGGTGCGCGGCTTTCTGGGCGCGGGTGCGCAGGATGCGCCGCCCGCCCGGCTGGCGTTCTACAGCACGGCCGATGCCAAGCCTGGTGCGACGCCCCAGGCAAGCAGCACGGGCCTGGCGCCGCTGTCTTCGCTGCTGCGCGTGAGCGATACCGGCCTGCAGGCCGTGCTGACCGACTGGCTGCAGGGCTGCTATACCGCGCCCACGCTCGACGCCGCGCTGGACCGGCGCGCGGCGCTGCAGCCCGGCGACGTGGTCTACGCGCCCAGCGGCCACGCGGTCACGGCGCACAGCGTGGGCTTCTACGCCCAGGATTCCGAGCAATCCGGGCTGCTGGCGCGCGCCCAGGAAATCGAACATCTTGAGAAGGAAACGCGTGCCCAGGCGCTGATCAGCGACGAGTCGCGCACCGCGCTGGTGCGCGCTGAAACCGCCTATGCCGACGCTTCGCAGCGGCTGATCGCCGCGCGCCGCGACGCGGGCGAGGCCAAGAATGCGGCCCACAGCCTGCAGGTCGAAGTGCTGCGCCTGGGCCAGCTCGCCGAGCAGGCGCGCGCGCGCAATGCGCAGATCACCGCCGACCTGGACGAAGTCCAGGCCCAGCTCGGCGATATCGAAGAGCGCCGCATGTCGGCCGAAGCCCGCTTCGAGGAGCTCGACATGCAGCTCGCCGACAGCCAGGAGCGCCATGCCCAGTTCGGCGACCGGGTGCTCGAAGCCGAACGCCGCCTCAACGAGTCCCGCGAGCAGTTGCGCGCGCTCGAGCGCCAGGCCCAGGAAGCGACGTTCTCGCAGCGCAGCCTGCAGGCGCGGCGCGCCGAACTCAGCCGCAGCATAGACACCGCGGCGCAGCAGGTGCGCTCGCTGGGCGACGAACAGCAGCGCGCGCAGGAAGAGCAGGCGCGCCTGAACGACGCCGCGGCCCAGGGCGGGCTGCAGGACGCGCTGGCGCTGAAGATGGAGCGCGAAAAAGCCGTGGGCGAGCGCCGCAGCGAATACGACGAGCTCACCAACCGCCTGCGCGGCAGCGACGAACGCCGCCAGCAGCTCGAAAAGGCGATGGAGCCGCTGCGCCAGCGCATCACCGAATTCCAGCTCAAGGAACAGGCCGCGCGCCTGGGCCTGGAGCAGTACAACAGCCTGCTGACCGATGCCCAGGCCGATCTGGCAGCGATCGCGCAGTCGATCGCCGAAGGCAATGTGCGCATCCATGGCATGCAGGGCGAGATCGACCGGCTGCACCGCGACATCGCGGCGCTGGGCGCCGTCAACCTCGCGGCGCTGGATGAATTGAATGCCGCGAGCGAGCGCAAGCTGTTCCTCGATGCGCAGATGGAAGATCTGACGGCGGCCATGAATACGCTCGAAGACGCGATCCGCAAGATCGACGCCGAGACGCGCGACCTGCTGTCGGGCACCTTCGACACCGTCAACCGGCACTTCGGCACCATGTTCCCCGAACTGTTCGGCGGCGGCCAGGCCAAGCTGGTGATCACCGGCGACGAAATTCTCGACTCGGGCGTGCAGGTGATCGCCCAGCCGCCGGGCAAGAAGAACCAGACGATTCACCTGCTGTCGGGTGGCGAGAAGGCGCTGACGGCGATTGCGCTGGTGTTCGCCATTTTCCAGCTCAACCCCGCGCCGTTCTGTCTGCTCGACGAGGTGGACGCGCCGCTCGACGACGCCAACACCGAACGCTATGCCAAGCTGGTGTCGAGCATGAGCCGCGGAACCCAATTCCTGTTCATCAGTCACAACAAGATCGCCATGGAGATGGCCCAGCAGCTGATTGGCGTGACAATGCAGGAGCAGGGCGTGTCGCGCATCGTGGCCGTGGACATGGAGTCCGCCCTGCACATGGCCGAGGCGGTTTAGATTTTTCCTTGACGGATTCACATGAGTACCTTGCAAATCAGTTTGGCCATTCTGGGTGTCGTGGTGTTGGCACTGATCGTCGCGTACAACACCTGGGCGGCGCGGCGCAATGCGCCCAAACGTGCCCAACCCGAGGAAGACGAGACCGGCCAGCCGGGGCACCACCAACCGTATAACCTGACCGAGCGCCACGAGCCCGCGCTCGACCTGTCGCATGGCGGCCACCAGCCCGAGCCCGTGGGGCCGCAGACCATGCCCATGGCGCAGGCCCAGGACCATGTGCATGACGTGCCGCCCGCACCGGAAGCGCAGCGGCGCGAACCGGCGCTGGGCGAGGCCGCGCCCGCAGGCGCGAGCGCGGCGTTCACCGAACCCACATTTGCCGCGCCCGAGTCCCACCCCATTCCCGTCGAGCGCCGCCCCAACCTCGACTCGCTGATCGACGCCATTGCGCCCATCCAGCCCGAGCATGTGATTCCCGGCGAGGGCGCGCTGCAGGTGCAGCCCACCACGCGGCGCGCGGGCAGCAAGCCGTTTCGCATCGAAGGCCTGAACCAGGCCTCGCGCCAGTGGGAGCCCTTGCAGGCCGGCTCGCGCTACACCGCCTTCCAGGCCGGCGTGCAGCTTGCCAACCGCGTAGGCGCGCTCAATGAAATCGAGTTTTCCGAATTCGTCTCCAAGGTCCAGGCATTTGCCGACGCCGTGAGCGCGTCCGTCGACCTGCCCGACATGCTGCAGGAAGTGGCGCGTGCACGCGAGCTCGACCAGTTCGCCAGCGAGCACGACGCCCAGCTGACCTTCATGCTGCGCGCCCGCCAGGCCGCCTGGAGCCCGGGCTACGTGATGCAGAACGCCGCGCGCCTGGGCTTTGTTCCGCTGTCCATGCCCGGCCGCATGGCCTTGCCCTCGGCCGCGGGCGGCCAGCCCTTGCTGGTGCTGACCTATGACGCCCAGGCCGCGATGGCCGAAGACCTGGACCAGTCGGCGATCCGCGAACTGCTGCTGAGCCTCGACGTGCCCCAGGTGCATCGCAGCGAGCAGCCGTTCGCGCGCCTGCGCGAAGTCGCCGACGGCCTGTGCCATGCGATGGAAGGCGTGCTGTGCGACCAGAATGGTCACCCGCTGCCGGTCTCCGTGGTCGAGCCTATCGCCGCCGACCTCGAACACCTTTACGACCAGCTCGACAGCCGTGAACTGTCGGCCGGCTCCATGCTCGCGCGGCGCTTGTTCAGTTAAGGCGTTTCGGCTTTTTTGCCCTTCGATCCTTCGACGGGTTCAGGACTCAGGGCGAACGCGTTCCTACCGTTCGCCCTGAGCCTGTCGAAGGGCCTTCCAGAGCGTTGAAATCCGCTCCAGGTGATCCCGTCCAAGGGTGTGTCAGGGCAGCTCGCTTCCAGCGAAACTGCTCCAGTGTTGTTCAAAGAGTGCATGCAAGAGAATCTGGATTTATTCGGGCAGCCGCAAGAGCCGGCCGCCGACCCCGCCGTTGAAATCGACGCCCTGCGCGCGCAGTTGCGTGTCTGGGCGCACCAGTACTATGTGCTCGACGCGCCCAGCGTGCCCGACGCCGAGTACGACAAGGTCTACCAGCAACTGCAGGCGCTCGAGGCCCTGCACCCCGAACTCGTCACGCCCGACTCGCCGACGCAGCGCGTGATCGGCGCCGTCATGGCCGGACTGTCGTCGGTGCGCCATGTCGTGCCCATGCTCAGCATACGCACCGAAACCGATACCGAAGCCAGTGGCGCGCAGGCGTTCGACGCGCGCATTCGCCGTGAACTGGGCCTGGACGACAGCGATGCGGCCATCGAGTACGTGGTCGAGCCCAAGTTCGACGGCCTGGCCATGAGCCTGCGCTACGAAGCCGGCCGGCTGGTCCAGGCCGCGACGCGCGGCGACGGCAGCGTGGGCGAGGACGTGACGCACAACATCCGCACCATCCGCAAGATTGCGCAGGTGCTGCCCGCAGATGTGCCGCCGGTGCTCGAAGTGCGCGGCGAAGTCTATATGGGCCGCGCCGATTTCGAGGCGCTCAACGAGCGCCAGCGCGCCGAAGGCGGCAAGACCTTCGTCAACCCGCGCAACGCGGCCGCGGGCGCGGTGCGCCAGCTCGACTCGTCCATCACGGCCCAGCGGCCGCTGTCGTTCTTCGCCTATGGCCTGGGCGACATCACGCCGCAGGAGCAGGGCGGGCCGGCGTTCGGCACCCATTACGCAATGCTGCAGCAGCTCAAGGCCTGGGGCTTCCCGGTTGCCGAGCAGGTGAGCCTGGCGCAGGGTGCCGAGGAACTCGTGGCGTTTCATGCGCGCATAGGCGCGGCGCGCGACAGCCTGCCCTACGACATCGACGGCGTGGTCTACAAGGTGAACTCGCTGGCCTTGCAGCGGGAGCTGGGCTTCGTCACGCGCGAGCCGCGCTGGGCCGTGGCCCACAAGTACCCGGCCCAGGAGATGGTCACGCGCGTCGAGGCCATCGACGTGCAGGTCGGGCGCACCGGCAAGATCACGCCCGTGGCACGGCTCGCTCCGGTATTCGTCGGCGGCGTCACGGTGACCAATGCCACGCTGCACAACCTGTTCGAGCTGCGCCGCAAGCGCGTGCGCGTGGGCGACGAAGTCATCGTGCGCCGCGCGGGCGATGTGATTCCCGAAGTCGTCGGCGTGGTGCCGCCGCGGGCCGCGGTCGCGGTCGGCGCCGAAGCCAGCGACGCGCTGCTCGACGCCGCGGCCCAGCCGCCCGCGCAGCTGCCGCGCACGCCCTATATCGCAAACTTCCACATGCCGCGCGCGTGCCCGGTGTGCGGCAGCGATGTGCTGCGCGAAAAAGGCCAGGTCAACCACCGCTGCACGGGCGGGCTGTTCTGCGCGGCCCAGCGCAAGGAAGCGCTGCTGCACTTTGCCCACCGCCGGGCGATGGACATCGAAGGCCTGGGCGACAAGCTTGTCGACCAGCTCGTCGAAGCGCAACTGGTGCGCACGCTGCCCGACCTGTACCGGCTCACGCTCGAGCAGCTCGCCGGGCTGGAGCGCATGGCCGAGAAGTCGGCGCTCAACCTGCTCGCGGCACTGGAGAAATCCAAGTCCACGACGCTGGCGCGCTTCCTGTTCGGCCTGGGCATTCGCCAGATCGGCGAAGCCACGGCCAAGGACCTGGCCAAGCACTTCGGCACCTTGGGCGCCATCATCGCCGCGACCGAAGAGCAGTTGCTCGAAGTCAACGACGTAGGGCCCATCGTCGCGCGCAGCATACGCACGTTTCTGGACCAGCCGCACAACCTCGAGGTGCTGGCCCAGCTGCGCGAGGAATGCGGCATCCACTGGCCCGAAGGCCCGCCGGCCGAAAGGCCGCCCCAGCTGCTCGCGGGCAAGACCGTGGTGCTGACCGGCACCCTGCCGACCATGGGCCGCGACCAGGCCAAGGACCTGCTCGAGGCCGCAGGCGCGAAAGTCGCGGGTTCGGTCAGCAAGAAGACCAGCTATGTCGTCGCCGGCGCGGACGCGGGCAGCAAGCTCGCCAAGGCCGAGGAGCTCGGCGTGACTGTGCTCGATGAAGCCGGGCTGCTGGCGCTGCTCGCGGGCTCGGGCACGTAAACTGCGTCCCTTTTGCCGCGCGGGTGGCCGCGCTGCTTTACCATCCGCGCATGAGTTCCCATTACGAAACGCTGCAAAAGGCAGACGCCTACCGCGAATTTTTCAAAGTAGCCCCTCCCGAGGATCTGGGAGAGCGCATGCTGCGCGCCCGCCGTCCGGGCTTCATGATCCGCGCGGTGGCGCAGCCCGAAGCCGCGAGCGATGTGCCGCCGGCGCCCGCACCGGCCCCTGAAACCGCGCCAGTGCCCGAAGCGGACGCAGCGCCCCAGGTAGTGGACGCCGCGCCCAAGGCACGCAAGCCGGCCCCGCCCGTGGTGCGCGAACTGGTCGCGGCCCAGTGGGGGTTGGTGCCGCACTGGGTCAAGACCGCGTCGGACGCGCGCCTGCGCGCCATCAAGCTGCTGCACGCGCGCAATGAAACCGCGTCCACGGCCCAGGCCTTTCGCGACGCCTGGCTCAACAACCAGCGCTGCATCATCCCCATCATGGCGTTCTTCGAGGACGACCACCGCAGCGGCAAGGCCGTGTCGACGCGCATCTCGCGCATCGACGGCCAGCCCATGGGTCTCGCCGGCCTGTGGGCCCATTGGAAGGGCCCCGAAGGCGAGGAGATCCTGAGCTTTGCGGCGCTCAACATCAACGCCAATACGCATGGCCTGCTGCACCGCTACCAGCCGCCGGGCAACGAGCGGCGCATGCCCGCCATTCTCAGCGAAGGCGCCTACGACGCCTGGCTCAGCGTGCGCCAGGACAAGGCGCGCGAGTTCATGCGCCAGTACGCGGCCAACTGGCTCACAGCCAACCCGGTGGAAAACAAGAAGGACAAGATTCCCAAGGATTGGCGCGTCGCGCAGTAACTGCGCCGCGCCTCGCCGGCCGCACCTGGCCGGCCGCACCTCGCCGGCCGCGCCGCGGTTCAGGCGAACACCCCCTCGGTTTCGGGCGTGCCGTACTGCTGCAGCTGCAATGCTTCGGCCGCCTGGCGCTGGTTTGCGGCGCTGGTCTGCAGCAGATGCATCAGCGCCGTGACATCAAGGCATTGCACCAGCAGGCCCGTGCCATCGGCTTGCTGCGCCTGGATGATTTCGCCCACGATCGCCGGCGCACTGCCGTGCATCCGGGGCGCGGGCGCAAAGCGCCGCGCCGCAAAGTGCTGCACGCCCAGCAGGTCGCTGACCAGCAGGCCTATGCGCCGCCCGCCTTCCTCGATCACGATCACCTGGCTTTGCGCGGTGATGGGCGAAGGCGTGCCGCGCAGCACATGGCCCAGATCGAACACCCAGGCATAGCCCGTGACCTGGCCTTGCGCGCGCCGCGCGAGCGTGCCAAGGCAGTACGGCAGGCGCCCCGCGGAGACCGCGGTGATCGCGCCGGCCGGCAGCGCTTCGAGCACGCAGGCCGCATCCACAGCGAAAGGCCGGGCATCGATGAAGAAGGTCGCCATTTCGCGGCCCGCGTCCAGCTCCCCGGCCTGGTTCCTGGTCTGGCTCCTGGTACTGCCGGCGCTGTCGCCAAGCACATGGGTGGTGCGGCGCAGCACCGCGGCTTCGGCATCGGCGAGCACGGCGCCAAACGATGTGAACGACAGCGCGAGCACGGCGTGCGGTGCATCGCTGTTGGCGCGAAACTCGCGGTAGCCCTGGGTCACCGAGCAGCCGACGATGCAGTAGTGGCCCGCATGCACCATGGCGCGCGACTCGCTTTGCCCGGGCGCGAGCTGCAGCATGCGCGCCGGCAGCGCCAGGCGGCTGCCGACGGCAATCTGCAGCCCGGCGCGCGCGGTTTGTGCGGCTTGGGCGCTGCTGCTGGCCAGCACCAGGCCCGTGCGATCGACAAACACCGTGCAGTTGCGCTGGCCGCCTTGACCCGCACCGGCGAGCATTGCCGTCAGTTCCTCGGCGGAATTGAAGACGATGCCTATGCCGCCCACGGTCTGCGCGCCGTCGGGTGCGCGAATCGCCGCGTGGAAGACATAGGTCGGCGCGTCGTCGCTCAGCGCGCTCGCGCGCCACGGGCTCACGTGGTAGGCCTGGGCGCCGCGCAGCGCAAGCACCGCGCCCAGGGCCTGCGCGTCGACATGCTGGCCTATGGCGCTGCTGCCATTGGCCAGCCGCTCATGGCTGGCGGCGATGATGCGCCCGCTGGTGTCATACACCACCAGCCGTGAATAGACGGTGTACAGGCCGTTGATCTGGCCGAGAACGGCGTTGGCGCGCGCCACGTCGGCGTCGCCGGCAATGCCCAGCTTCACATCGGCGAGCAGGTTGCGCAGCTCGGGCGTCAGCGCCCACCAGCGGCAATCGTTGGCGCGCTCGTAGAGGTTGCGGTCGAGCAGGTCGACCAGCAACTGGCTGAGGAATTCGCTGTCGCGCAGCGCCGCGCTGAGCACGGTGTTGTAGAGGTCGCGTATCGAGTGGCTGAACACCTCGTTGGTGCGCGCGCCGGTCTCGCCTATCTGCTCGAGCACCGCTGCCAGGCGCTGCGCGCCTTCGCGCTGGCCGGCCGTCATGACCTGGCCATTCCAGACCACGCGCCGTATGGTGTCGGCCGCCGTCACGATGTCGTGCAGCGGTGGGCAGAAGTCGCGCGCATGGCCGAGCAGGCCCTGGATGATGGCCGGCGGCAGGTTGTCGACGCCGCGCCGCGCCTCACCATGCCGGGCACGCGACTGGAATGCCAGCTCGATGGGCACCATGACCTGGCCTTTCCAGCCCGGTGGGCCGGGATAGCCCTGGTAGCCCGCGGCGGCCATTGTCTGCACCAGATAGGTGCGTCCTGAATGGGTCCACAGGCACGGTGCACCAGAAAGGTTCTCGGGCACCTTGACGCCCACCTCCAGCCACAGCGGGTCGCTGCTGGCGAGCACCTGCTGGTTGGCGTCGACCAGCAGCGCGAGACTGCGGCCTTCCTGCGCACCGCGTGCATGAAAAATGCCCTGCAGCTCGTCATCGAACGCAAAGCTCAGGCACAGCACACCCACGACCTCGCCCGTGGCCGGGTGCAGCAGCCGCTGGGAATAGATCAGCGCATGGCGTTTGCCCGGGCGCAGGTCGCTGGCGCGAAACGTCTCGACATGGCGCGGGCTGTGCAGCGTCTGCTCGATCAGCGCGTCCTGGCTTTGCTCCAGCGGCGTGGCGTCGGCGATGCGCGCGAGCACCCGGCCCTGGGTGTCGAGCACCAGGATGTCGTCGTAGACCGTGTACTTGCTGCGGTACTGGCGCAGGCGCGTGCGCACGGCCTGGGCATCTTCGTCCAGGCCCGCGGCCAGCCGGCACAGCACCGGGTCGGTCGCGAGAAAGCCCACATCGGCCGTGCGCTCGTAGAGATTGCGCACCAGGATGTCGATCACATGGCGCGCCTGGGTGCCGATTTCGCGCATCACTTCGCCCAGCGACTCGGCGACCAGCGACTGCACGAGATCGGCTTCGAGCCGCTGGAAGCCTTCGCGCGTGGCGGCCATCATCGGCAGGATGCTGTGCGCCTCCTCGGGGCAGTTCATCTTTGCCGACGACTCGATCAAGCGCCACATCAGCCGCAGCTCACGCAGCGAATCCTCGCAGCGCGCCACCTTGCGCATGAAGGGGATGAAACTGTCCGTATCGATCTCGTGACCCACTTCGTCTGTGCTTGGCATGGCGCTCCCTGGTTGTCGTACTTCTTGTCCTCATGCGTCGTTGCATGGGCGATTTGTGACAAGATGCAAGCAAGAGATGGGCCAGTTTGGCGCCAGGACGCGACCGCCGACACCTAAGTTTCACGGGGTTGATAACGTTATCAACAAGCCGCGTTTAAATGACATCGGTTTGTTGAACAACATGGCTTCGATCCTTCAACGGGCTGTGCCCTAACCGCGAACGCAGTGGTTCGCCATGCTCTCAACCCCGTTCGCCCTGAGCGGGAGCGAGACGAAGTTTCGCAATGCGTAATAAAAAAACAGCGGGCGTCAAAATCCGTTCGTCCTGAGCAAGGTAAGCGAGACGAAGTCTCGCAATGCGTTAACAAGAAACAGCGTGGCCAAGCGGGTGGAGTAGCGTACGGGGTGAACGCCCGTGGAGTCAAAGACCGATAGAGCAATGGTGCTCAATAGCCCGAGACTGAGTATGGTCCTGGCATCGTCGGCGACTGTGGTGAGCATTTGCCTTGCGAAAGCGAAGCGAATGCATCCCGATTGAGAGACTGAGCTATCCGACATGCCAATAGCTCCACAGGCGTTCGCCTTTAATTGTGGAGTAAAAGCCATGTCACAACAAACGCATGAGAGTCGCTGGGCGATTGCCCATCCGAACGCCGCAGGCATTGATGTCGGCTCCAAGAGCCATTACGTGGCGGTGCCGCCCGAGCGAGCGTTGGAGGCGGTGCAGGAGTTTGGCTGCCACACCGCTGATCTGCTTGATATGGCCGATTGGCTCAAGAGCTGTGAAGTGGACACCGTAGCGCTGGAGTCTACGGGCGTGTACTGGATCCCTTTGTACGAAGTGCTCGAGGCCAGCGGCATCGAAGTTTGGCTGGTCAACGCCAAGAGCGTGCGCCATGTGAGCGGTCGCAAGTCCGACGTGCTGGACTGCCAGTGGCTGCAGCAGTTGCACACGTTCGGGCTGCTGCGTCGTGCGATGCGCCCCGAAGCCCGCGTGTGCGAGATACGCGAAGTCGTGCGATTGCGTGAAGTACTGCTGCAGGAGCGTGCGCGCCACGTGCAGCGCATGCAAAAGGCGCTCACGCAGATGAACGTTCAGCTGACCAGCGTGCTCAGTGACGTCGTGGGTGAGACGGGTTTGGCGATCATCCGGGCCATCGTGGCCGGAGAGCGCGATCCACAGCGCCTGGCGCAGTTGCGCAACTACCGTGTGCATGCCAGCGAGCAGGAGATCGCGAGCAGTCTGCAAGGCACTTGGAAAGACGAGCACCTGTTCTGTCTGGAGCACGATCTCAGTTGCTACGACTTCCACAGCCGGCGCCTGCAAGTCGTGGACGCGAAAATCGACATGCTGCTGCGGGGGTTGGCCCAATACGACAAGACCCCGGCACGCAATGCCAGCAAGGGCCGGGCCAAGAATGCGGCCAGCTTTGATCTGCGCGGTGCGCTGCTCAACTGGAGTGGCGTAGACCTGACGAGCGTTCCGGGCATTGATGTGACAACGGCGTTGAAGGTGCTTGCTGAACTGGGCCCCACGCTGCATCACTTCGAGACAGGTAAACGCTTTTGTTCGTGGCTGGGGCTATGCCCCGGAACGCGTATCACCGGAGGCAAGCGCATCAGCGGGAAAAGCAAGCAACTGCCCAACCAGGTCAGTCGCGCGCTCAAGCTGGCTGCCATGGGGTTGAGCAGAACCCATGGGGCCATGGGGGCGTACTACAGGCAATTGGTCGTGCGAATGGGCTCGGGCAAGGCGATCACTGCGGTCGCCCACAAGCTCGCTCGCGTGATCTACGCGATGCTCACGGGCCGCAACGAATACGTCGAGCAAGTGCAAGACCGCCAGGAGCAACGCTATCGGGAGAAGGCGATCAAGAATATTAAACGACGCGCTGCTGAGATGGGCTTCGAACTGGTCCCAAGGCAGCCGCAAGCCCTAGCGTAAAACCGCTGTTTGCTCAAATGTGGTCGCCACTAAGTTGTTGATTCATATGGCAAAAAAAGCTGTTTCTTGAGAGCCTGTCGAAGGATGAACGGCCTGCGCTCAAGTTACGAGGACAGGCCGTTCATGGTGCGACGCGGCCGGCTAGGCAAGCTCATCACGAACGGGTTCACTGTTTTGCCGCCGTTTACCCAAACCGACCAGCTTCTATTGATTTATTTGACAAAAAAGCTGTTTCTTGAGAGCCTGTAGAAAGGCACGCGAACAGCGGGTCAATTGCCGTCGCGAAACCTCAGTTGAGATCAATACAGTGCATGCCGAAACTCCCGCGTGCGCGGTCGGCATAGTAGTGCTGCAGCGTTTCCTTGACGGTGCGAAACGCGAGCTCCTCCCAGGGGATGTCCTGCGGCGCGAACAGCTGCACTTCCATGGTCTCGGGGCCGGGATAGCATTTCTCGTCGCGCAGCCGGGCGCGGTAGAACAGGTGGACCTGGCCGACGCGCGGCACGCTGATCAGCGTGTACAGCGCGCCCATCTCGATATCGGCGCCGGCCTCTTCGTCGGTTTCACGCTCTGCGCCCTGGGCCGTGGTCTCGCCCAGCTCCATGAAGCCCGCGGGCAGGGTCCACAGTCCGCGGCGCGGCTCGATATTGCGCTTGCACAGCAGCACGCGGCCGTCGTCCATCACCGGAATGGTGCCCACGACATTCAGTGGGTTCTCGTAGTGGATGGTGTGGCAGTGGGGGCAGACGGCCCGCTCCCGGGTGTCGCCGTCGTCGGGAATGCGGTAAACCACGGCGGTGCCGCAGGCGCGGCAGAACTGGATGGGGCTGCGAAAAATCATTGCCTGAATATAAGCAATAAACCAGCCGGGCGTCGGTGGCCGGCGCGAGGAATGCCGACGAAATGCAGCGCCTGCGTGCCCCGCGCGCGCGGCGCGGGGCAGGTCATCAGGAGATGCGAACGGACAGGGGCGTCAGGCCGTCGAGCGTGCCTTCGAGCAGGTCGCCACGCACCACGGCGCCCACGCCTTCGGGCGTGCCGGTCATGATCAGGTCGCCGGGTTGCAGCTCCCATGCGGCCGACAGGTGCTCTATGGTTTCGGCGATGTTCCAGATCAGC
The DNA here is from genome assembly GCF_902706035.1 of Pantoea sp. 18069. GTDB lineage: Bacteria > Pseudomonadota > Gammaproteobacteria > Burkholderiales > Burkholderiaceae_C > Comamonas. The sequence goes on from NZ_CACSJA010000005.1 coordinate 52,597, forward strand.
TGCGAGACCGTGCTGCGCTGGCGGTCGACGCCGTTGACCTGCAGCGCGATCGCGGCTTGCTCCACGTTGCCGGCCTGGGCCACGGGCGTGACCGGGCCGATGGGCGCCGAGTGCTCGAAGCCCTTGCCTATGCACCAGGGGCGGCCCTGCTTCTTCATCTCGTTTTGCAGGTCGCGGCGCGTCATGTCCAGGCCCAGCGCGTAGCCGTAGATGTACTCGGCGGCGTCGGCGGCGCGGATGTTCTTGCCGGCCTTGCCTATGGCCACGACCAGCTCGATCTCATGGTGCAGGTTGCTGGTCAGCGAGGGGTAGGGCATTTCACCCGTGGTGCCGGCTTCGACGGGCAGCAGCGCATCGGCCGGCTTGAGGAAGAAGAACGGCGGCTCGCGGCCGGTAAAGCCCATTTCCTTGGCGTGCTCTTCGTAGTTGCGGCCTACGCAATAGATGCGGTGCACGGGGAAACGTTCGGTGCTGCCCACCACGGGCAGGCTGGCGACGTCTGCGGGTGTGAATACATAGCGCATGGGAATCTTTCACGAAAGAAGGTAAATGCCAAGCCGCGTCCGGCGCGGGCCTGAGCGCAGCAGTGTGCCATGCGCGCGGGCCGATTCTTATATAGGAATGAACTACATCCACCCGATGCAAGGCAAAGGATGGCGTTTCACGGGTGTCTTTCCTGCGTGCCCGTATGGGGCACGCCCGACGGCAAGCGCTCCACACCACAGTCATAGTGCCGCTGGCACGGATTTCGTGCGCGCAGGCGTGCAGTCGACGTCAAGAAAATTTCTCGCATGTAATCTCGCATAAATTCATGAAAAAAAATCCATTTTCAGAGGTAAAAGACGTCGTTTAAAATCTCGCACATGAGCTCGCAAATAATACCGTCCTACGATCACCCGGATCACTTTTCTCCCTTGATGCCCACGGAGATGGCCCTGGGCCCGTTGCTGGAGCGCGCCAGCGATCTCATACGCGCTGCGACTGCCTTGGGCGTGAGCGCCGGTTACACCTCGCAGTCGGAGATCGGTGGTTTGCTGCGCAGCATGAACAGCTACTACAGCAACCGCATCGAAGGGGAGCACACCCGTCCCAGCGACATCGAGCGCGCGCTGCAGCAGGATTTCTCCGCCAACGCCGATCTGGCGCGCAAGCAGCGCCTGGCGGTGGCCCATATCCACACCGAGCAGCACTGCGAGCAGGATCTGTCGCAGCGTCTGCGCATGGCAGGGGACGACGGTGCGCGCTGGCTCTATTCGACCGAAGCCCTGAAGCAGCTGCACCTTCGCCTTTTCCAGGAACTGCCCGAAGAAGACCTTCGGCTGGTGGATGGCTCCCTCATGGTGCCCGGCGAACTGCGCTCGCGCCAGGTCGCTGTCGGCAGGCACGAGGCACCTACTGCCGAGGCGCTGCCCCGCTTCATCGAGCGCTGGGCGCAGGTCTACGGCCGGCAGCGCCGCGGCGAGGCTTCGGTCGTCGCACTTGCGGCGGCGCACCATCGCCTGGCCTGGATGCACCCCTTCCTCGATGGCAATGGTCGGGTGGCGCGCTTGCACACCCATCTGCTGCTGCACGCTGGCGGGTACACGAAAGGGATATGGTCGCCGCTGCGCGGTTTTGCGCGCACAGAGACACGCTACAAGGCCCTGCTGCAGGCGGCTGACGAACACCGCCGCAGTGATCTGGACGGGCGCGGCAACCTGTCGCAAGCCGCATTGATCGACTGGGTCAACTACACCCTCGACGTCTGCATCGACCAGGTTGAGTTCATGGCCGGCATGCTCGATATCCAGGGCATGCGCGGCCGCATTGAAGCTGCGCTGGCGTTCGAATCCGGCGCTCTCAAGTCCGGCGTGCGCCCCGAGGCGCTCAACGCACTGCATTACTTGTTTGCCACCCAGCTCTCCATGCCGCGGGCCGATTTCAAGGCCATGCTGGGCCTGGGAGATCGGGTGGCATCTTCGACCGTCTCGGCGCTGTTGAGCCGTGGATTCCTGGCGACCGACTCCGCCTATGGCGCACTGCGCTTTGCCGTGCCGCACCACGCCCTGCGCTTTTATTTTCCTGCCTTGTGGCCCGAGGCCGAGCAGGATGCAGCTGCAGTCTGATCGATAGGGCGTTTTTGGCCGTACATCTGGAAAATCGGTCATTTTGCTTGCATGGCCGGTGTGAGAACGTGTTCACGATCTCTTCGGGCCGCGACAGCGCCTTGGCGGGATGGGATGCTAGGCGCAGTACCGCAGCAATAGCCCTGCTATTGCGAGGATCTGCAACGACGCAGACCGCCCGCCAAGGCACTGTCCCGAAGGGTTGGGACGAAATCGGGCGATTTCTTCGCGCTGCAGCTTGCTTGCACCCCGGTGCAAGCTGCGCCCCAGCGCTTCGAACTCATCCCGATTGCGTCCCAACGCGACGCGTTGAGATCATGAACACGTTCTTAGGGACTGCGCGCTTGCGCCATGGGCAAGAGCCGTTGGTGGCGGTATGCTGGGCGGCATGAAGCTGCATTCCTATTTCCGCTCCTCTGCCGCCTACCGCGTGCGCATCGCACTGCATCTCAAGGGCCTGTCGTTTGATTATGTGCCCGTGCACCTGCTGCGCGGCGACCACCGTGCGGCGGAGTACGCCGACCGCGTGGGCGATGCGCTGGTGCCGGCGCTCGAGCTTGACCAAGGGCAATTGCTGACCCAGTCGATGGCCATCATCGAATACCTCGACGAAACCCAGCCCGCGGTGGCGCTGCTGCCCGCCGACGCGCTGGGCCGCGCCCATGTGCGCGCGCTCGCGCAGATGGTGGCCTGCGAAATCCACCCGCTCAACAACCTGCGCGTGCTCAAGTATCTGGTGCGCACGCTGGAAGTCTCCGAAGAGGAAAAGACCGCGTGGTACCGCCACTGGGCCGGCGCGGGGCTTGCGGCCGTGGAGCGCCAGCTCGGCCTGCTGGCCGAAGAACGCCGCGCCGCGGGCCTGGCCGAATCCCTTTACTGCTGGGGCGACACGCCGGGGCTGGCCGATTGCTGCCTCATTCCCCAGGTCTTCAACGCCCAGCGCTTCGGCCTGACGCTCGACGAACTGCCGCGCATCGCGGCCATCGTCGCGCGCTGCCTGGCATTGCCGGCCTTTGCGCTGGCCCATCCCGACGCCTGCCCGGACCACCAATGACCGCCGCCCCCGCCTTCGATGACTGGCTGCTGCCCGACTGGCCTGCGCCGCCCGGGGTGCATGCGCTGTGCACCACGCGCGCGGGCGGCGTCAGCGTCGCGCCCTGGGATTCGCTGAACCTCGGCGACCATGTGGGCGATGCCGCATACGCCGTGCACGAGAACCGCACGCGGCTGCAGGCCGCGCTGCGCGCGCGCACGCCCGGCGCCCGCGCGGTGTTCCTGCGCCAGGTGCATGGCAGCGACGTGCTGGCGCTGGGCGCCGGCACGGCCCAGGGCCTGGCCGCCGATGCGAGCCTGACGGCTGCGCCGGGCGTGGCCTGCACCATCATGGTCGCCGACTGCCTGCCGGTGCTGTTCACCGATCGCCACGGCAGCGTGGTGGCCGCGGCCCATGCGGGCTGGCGCGGTCTCGCGGGCACGGTGCGTGCGGGCGGCTGCCCGCAAGGCGTGCTTGAAAGCGTATTCGCGCAGTTTGCGCAGCAGGTGGTGCGCGCGGGCGGCGCAGCAGACCAGGGCCAGGTGGCGGGCCGGACGCTGGCCTGGCTGGGCCCGTGCATAGGGCCCGACGCTTTCGAGGTCGGCGAAGAAGTGCGTGCCGCGCTGTGCCAGGGCCGCCCCGAGGCCGCGAGGCATTTCCGGCCAGGGCAGGCACCGGGCAAGTGGCTTGCCGATCTTGCCGGGCTCGCGCGCCAGCGCCTTCAATCGCTGGGCATCACCGCGGTCTATGGCAACGACGGCAGCGCGCGCTGGTGCACCGTGGGCAACCCCTCAGCGTTCTTCTCGCACCGGCGGGACGCAGCCCGCCTGGGCAGCAGCGGGCGTTTCGCCGCCTGCATCTGGCGCGACGGCGCCGCCTGAACGCGTGCCGGCCGCCTGGGCCCGGGCCTGGGCCTGGGCCTGGGCATCATCCCAGGCCTGCTGCTCGGCCTGCTCCCGCAGCCGCAGCCGGCGCTTGCGCCCGGGCGTTCCCAGGATGTAGACCAGGATGCTCAATGGCAGCAGCCCGTAGATCAGGAACGTCACGATGGCGCCGAGCACGCTGCCCACGGGGCTCGTGGCTTCGGCAATGGCCATCATCAAGGTGACATACAGCCAGGCTATAACGACAAGGTACATGGGGGGCCATTGAGCAGGAAGAGGCCTGAAAGGGCCGGGGTAGAGAAAAGCGGCAAGCGCCGCCAAAGTCCATTGCCAGGGGGCGGATGCTGGACAACAATGGTGCCACCTGGTCGCATCGTTATTCCGCCTATCTTGGACGCAGCATGAATTCTGACCCACTCCGTGGCTTCGCCCCGCAAATTCCGCAGATCTTCAGTCAGCAATGGGGCCAGATACTGGCACTGTTGCAGCCCGCCACTGCCGCCGCTGATTCCGCCGCCGCCGTGCCCGCGGCCCCGGCCTTGCAGTTCGACCCGCAAAAGCTCCAGAGTTTGCAGCAGCACTACCAGCGCGAGCTCACGCGGCTGTGGAGCCATGCGAGCCAGCCGCCGGTACAGGCGCCGAAAGACAAGCGTTTTGCCGCCGACAGCTGGCGCAGCCAGCCCGGTGCGGCGCTGATGGCCGAAGTCTATCTGCTCAATTCCCAGACCCTGCTGGACCTCGCCGACGCGGTGCAGGCCGACGAGAAGACCTGCCGGCGCATCCGCTTCGCGGTCGAGCAATGGACGGCCGCGCTGTCGCCCAGCAACTGCCTGGCCTTCAACCCCGAAGCGCAGCAAAAGCTCATCGCCTCGCAGGGCGCGAGCCTGGCCAAGGGCATCAGCAACCTGCTGCACGACATGCAGCAAGGCCATCTGTCGATGACCGATGAAAGCCGTTTCGAGGTCGGCCGGAACATGGCCACGACCGAAGGCGCGGTGGTGTTCGAGAACGAACTCTTCCAGCTGATCGAATACAAGCCGCTGACCGACAAGGTCAGCGAGCGGCCGCTGCTGATGGTGCCGCCCTGCATCAACAAGTACTACATTCTCGACCTGCAGCCCGAAAGCTCGCTGATCCGCTACGCGGTCGCGCAGGGCCAGCGCACTTTCGTGGTGAGCTGGCGCAACCCCGATGATTCGCTGGCCAAGGCGAGCTGGGACGACTATATCGACGGCGCCGTGCTCACGGCCATAGAGCGCGTGCGTGAAATTTCGGGCGCCGAGCAGATCAACACGCTGGGCTTTTGCGTAGGCGGCACCATGCTCACGGCGGCGCTGGGCGTGCTCGCGGCGCGTGGCGAGAAGCCGGTGGCCAGCGCCACGCTGCTGACCACGCTGCTCGACTTCAGCGACACCGGCATTCTCGACATCTTCATCGACGAGCCCATGGTGCGCTACCGCGAATGGCAGCTGGGGCAGGGCGGCCTGCTCAAGGGCCAGGAGCTCGCCTCGACGTTCAGCTTCCTGCGGCCCAACGACCTGGTCTGGAACTATGTTGTGGGCAACTACCTGCAGGGCGAAACGCCGCCGCCGTTCGACCTGCTCTACTGGAACAGCGATTCGACGAATCTGCCCGGCCCTTACTACGCCTGGTACCTGCGCAATCTCTACCTCGAGAACAAGCTGGTGCAGCCGCGCGCGCTCACCGTGTGCGGCCAGCCGCTGGACCTCTCGCAGCTCGACATCCCGGTCTACATCTACGGCTCGCGCGAAGACCATATCGTGCCCATCAACGCCGCCTACGCGTCCACGCGCCATCTGCCGGGCGCCAAACGCTTCGTGATGGGCGCTTCTGGCCATATCGCGGGCGTGATCAACCCGCCGGCGAAGAACAAGCGCAGCCACTGGATACGCGACGACGACCAGCTCCCTGAAAGCCATGCCGAGTGGCTCGGCGGCGCGAGCGAACGCCCGGGAAGCTGGTGGGGCGACTGGGCGCAATGGCTGGCCCGGCAGGGCGGCAAACAGGTCGCGGCGCCCAAGCGCTACGGCCGTGGCAAGGCCTTCGCGCAAATCGAACCCGCACCGGGTCGCTATGTCCGGCAAAAAGCCGGCGCAAATAGTTGACAATGTTGCGGTGCAATATCCGTAGCATGTGGCGATCCCTGGCCCAGCGCTGAAAGGGCCGGACGCCGAAACCAGAGTCATCAAAGGACCATCATGGAAGACATCGTCATCGTTTCTGCTGTTCGTACCCCCGTGGGCAAATTTGGCGGCACGCTCGCCAAGGTTCCCGCCACCGACCTCGGCGCCCTGGTCATCCGCGAGGCCCTGAGCCGCGCCCAGGTGCCGCTGGACCAGGTCGGTGAAGTCATCATGGGCCAGGTGCTCACCGCGGGCGTGGGCCAGAACCCCGCGCGCCAGGCCATGATGAAGGCCGGCGTGGCCCAGGAAACGCCCGCACTGACCATCAACGCCGTCTGCGGCTCCGGCCTCAAGGCCGTGATGCTCGCCGCCCAGGCCGTGGCCACGGGCGACAGCGAAATCGTGGTCGCGGGCGGCCAGGAAAACATGAGTCTTTCGCCCCATGTGCTCAACGGCTCGCGCGACGGCCAGCGCATGGGCGACTGGAAGATGACCGACACCATGATCGTCGACGGCCTGTGGGACGTCTACAACCAGTACCACATGGGCATCACCGCCGAGAACGTCGCCAGGGAAAACGGCGTGAGCCGCGAAGCCCAGGACGCGCTGGCGCTGGCCAGCCAGCAAAAGGCCGCTGCGGCGCAGGACGCGGGCAAGTTCGTCGATGAGATCGTTCCCGTTTCGATTCCCCAGCGCAAGGGCGAGCCGCTGCAGTTCGCGGCCGACGAATACATCAACCGCAAGACCAATGCCGAAGCGCTCGGCGGCCTGCGCCCCGCGTTCGACAAGGCCGGCTCGGTCACGGCCGGCAATGCGTCGGGCCTCAACGATGGCGCGGCCGCGGTGGTCGTCATGTCCGCAGCCAAGGCCAAGGCGCTGGGCCTGACGCCGCTGGCGCGCATCGTTTCCTATGCGACTTCGGGTCTCGATCCGGCCACCATGGGCATGGGCCCGGTTTTTGCTAGCCGTAAGGCACTCGAGCGCGCCGGCTGGAAGGCCGAAGAGGTCGATCTGTTCGAGCTCAACGAGGCGTTCGCGGCCCAGGCCTGCGCGGTCAACCAGCAGTTGGGCATAGACCCGGCCAAGGTCAACGTCAACGGCGGTGCGATCGCGCTGGGCCACCCCATCGGTGCCTCGGGCTGTCGCGTGCTGGTGACGCTGCTGCACGAAATGCAGCGCAGCGGCGCGCGCCGCGGTCTCGCGGGTCTGTGCATCGGTGGCGGCATGGGCGTGGCCATGGCGCTGGAACGCGTCTGATACGGCGCGTGGATACCCGGAGTCCGCGCGTTTTTAGCGCGGACTCAGTAGTTACCTCAGCCTTGCTGCCGGCTAATTTCGATAGAGTGTTTGAATCGTACGAGTGGTTTGTCCAGGAGAAATTGCATGAGTCAAAAAGTAGCGTATGTCACGGGGGGTATGGGCGGCATTGGTACATCGATCTGCCAGCGTCTGCACAAGGACGGCTTCAAGGTCATTGCCGGCTGCGGCCCTACACGGGATTTCAACAAATGGCTCAAGGAGCAAAAGGACCAGGGCTTCGAATTCCATGCGTCCGTCGGCAATGTCGGTGACTGGGACTCGACGCACGCGGCCTTCAGCGCGGCCAAGGCCGAGCACGGCACCATTGACGTGCTGGTCAACAACGCCGGCATCACGCGCGACCGCATGTTCCTCAAGATGACGCGCGAGGACTGGGACGCGGTGATCGAAACCAACCTGACGTCCATGTTCAACGTTACCAAGCAGGTGGTGGGCGACATGGTCGAAAAAGGCTGGGGCCGCATCATCAACATCAGCTCGGTCAACGGCGTGAAGGGCCAGTCGGGTCAGACCAACTACTCGGCCGCCAAGGCCGGCATGCACGGCTTCACGATGGCGCTGGCCCAGGAACTGGCCACCAAGGGCGTGACGGTCAACACCGTGAGCCCGGGCTATATCGGCACCGACATGGTCAAGGCGATCCGCACCGAAGTGCTCGACAAGATCGTCGGCACGATTCCGGTGCGCCGCCTGGGCGAGCCGGGCGAGATCGCTTCCATCATTGCCTGGCTGGCGTCGAATGACGGTGGTTACTCGACCGGGGCCGATTTCTCGGTCAACGGCGGCCTGCACATGCACTGACCGGACCGGAAAAGAAAAAACCCGCTGCGGCGGGTTTTTTCATTGCCGCCGGGCCGCCCCAAGGCAATGGCGCCCCCTTGGGGGGCAGCGGCTACACGCAGTGAGCAAGCGTGGGGGTGTTTGTATTGCCGCCGGGCCGCCCCAAGGCAATGTGCGCCCCCTTTGGGGGGCAGCGGCTACACGCAGTGAGCAAGCGTGGGGGTGTTTGTATTGCCGCCGGGCCGCCCCAAGGCAAGGAGCGCCCCTTTGGGGGGCAGCGGCTACACGGAGTGAGCAAGCGTGGGGAGGGGGGGAGATACCGTCTTGGCGGCGGGTTGAAATTGCGGGTCTGGCATCTGTGTATGGATGCCCGCCCGGCTTGGAAGATAGGGTGCATGCGGTTCGATCAAGCGGCACCGCGCACCGTGAAAATGCGTCTTAGCAGCGGGCTGGAGCGCGTTTGCGATCGCGTTCATCTTCGGGCCAGGCAGACGTGTGGGCAGTCATGTTCATTTAAAAAGCTCCTGTGATGCTTGTTCAACGCGAGGCCCATGGACCGCGTTGACAGCCAAACGCAAATAAATGAAACGAAAACGCGTCTTTTTTTGAAAAAACTTCATAGCTATCAAAATAGATAGCAAAAAACCAAGGGTGGGCCTTGGTTTTCTGGTTTCTTGAAGCCTGGCCTCGTGCTTACGAATCGTTGCCAGCCTGGGCCGTCAAACCTTCCATCGCGTCGTTGATCTCGAGCCAGCGCTCTTCGAGCGCGTCGATTTCATCGCTGCAGGCCTTGAGGCGCTTGCCGGCTTCGACGATTTCAGCGGCGGGCAGCGGCTCGGTCAGGCGCTGTTCGATCTGGGCGCGTTCGGCCGTGAGCTGGGCCAGCTTCTTGTCGTTGGCCTCGAGTTCCTTCTTGAACGGGCGCATCTTGTCGGCGAGTTCCTGTCGGGCCAGCGCAGCCAGGCGGCGCTGCTCCTTCTGGTCCACGGCCGGGGCGGGCGCTGTGGGCGCGGGCGGCGGGGCCACGGGCGCAATGGCTGCCGGAGCGAGCGCGGGTGCGGGGGCCGCAGCCGCGGGCCTGGCCTCTTCGTTCTTGGCTTCCTCGCGCAGGCGCTTGGACTCTTCGAGCAGGTAGCGCTGGTAGTCGTCGAGGTCGCCGTCGAACGGGCCCACCGCGCCGCGGCCGACCATCCAGAACTCGTCGCAGACCGCGCGCAGCAGCGCCCGGTCATGGCTGACCAGCATGACCGTGCCTTCGAACTCGTTGAGCGCCATCGACAGCGCCTCGCGCGTGGCCAGGTCCAGGTGGTTGGTAGGCTCATCGAGCAGCAGCAGGTTGGGGCGCTGCCAGACGATCATCGCCAGCACCAGTCGCGCCTTTTCACCACCGCTCATCGTGCCCACGGCCTGCTTGACCATGTCGCCCGTGAAGTTGAACGTGCCCAGGTAGCTGCGCAGGTCCTGCTCGCGCGACGGTTCGCGGCTGTTGGGGCCCTGCTCGCGCGCCAGGCGGATCATGTGTTCGAGCGGGCTGTCCGCGGGGCGCAGCACGTCGAGTTCCTGCTGCGCGAAGTAGCCTATGTTCAGGCCCTTGCCTTCGGTGACCTGGCCGGCGAGCGCGCCCATTTCGTGGGCAATCGTCTTGACCAGCGTCGACTTGCCCTGGCCGTTCGCGCCCAGGATGCCGATGCGCTGGCCGGCGAGCACCGAGCGGCTCACATTGCGCAGGATGACGGTGTCGTTGCCGTCCTCGCCGCGGTAGCCGAACGCGGCGTCCGAAATCGCCAGCATGGGGTTGGGCAGGTTGAGCGGTTCCTTGAACTCGAACGTGAAGTCGGCTTCGGCCAGCACCGGGCCGATCTTCTCCATGCGCTCCAGGGCCTTGACGCGGCTTTGCGCCTGCTTGGCCTTGGAGGCCTTGGCCTTGAAGCGGTCGATGAACTTCTGCAGGTGGGCGATCTTTTCCTGCTGCTTGGCAAAGCTCGCGCCCTGCAGTTCGAGCTGCTGGGCGCGCAGTTCCTCGAACTTGCTGTAGTTGCCGCCGTAGCGGTTGAGCTGGGCGGCGTTGATCTGCAGCGTGACCGTGGTCACGGCATCGAGGAATTCGCGGTCATGGCTGATGACGATCATCGTGCCCGCATAGCGCTTGAGCCAGGCTTCGAGCCAGACCAGCGCGTCCAGGTCCAAGTGGTTGGTGGGCTCGTCGAGCAGCAGCAGGTCGGAGGGGCACATCAGCGCGCGTGCGAGCTGCAGGCGCATGCGCCAGCCGCCCGAGAAGCTGTCGACGGGGTTGTCGAGCTCGGACGACTTGAAGCCCAGGCCCAGGATCAGTGCCTGGGCGCGTGCCACGGAGTCGTGTGCGCCGGCATCGGCGAGGTCGCAATACGCCTGCGCGATCGCCATGCCGTCGTCGCTGGCCTCGGCGTCGCGCAGCTGCTGCTGCACTTCGGCCAGGCGGGTGTCGCCGTCGATAACGAACTGCGTTGCCGACTGGTCGGTCTCGGGCATGTCCTGCGCGACCTGGGCCATGCGCCACTGGCGCGGCTTGGAGAATTCGCCGCCGTCTTCGGCCAGAGCGCCGGTGAACAGCGCGAACAGGCTGGACTTGCCCGCGCCGTTGCGCCCCACCAGGCCGACTTTTTCACCCGGGTTGATGGTCGCCGTCACTTTGTCGAGCAGCACCTTGGCCGATCGGCGCAAGCTCACGTTCTTAAGGGTAATCATTGAGAAGTCCAGGGCGTGGCGTGGCCACGTAAAGGCCCGCAGGCCTGGAAAAAAGAGAATGCCTGATTTTCCGCCGCTCCCGCCTCCAGGGCAAAAGCCGGCGCAAAGCCAGGCAGATGTTCAGAGGTCGGCGAGCGCCTGGCGTACCAGCGCTTCGCGGGTGATCAGCAGCACCTGTTCGTCGCCCGATGAGGTGTCGAGCCAGAACACCGGCAGCCGCGGGAACGCGGCCTCGAAGTATTCGCGCTCGTTGCCGATCTCCAGGATCAAGATTGCATGCTCGCGCATGCGGCTGGGCGCATCGCTGAGCAACTGCTTGATGAAGTCCATGCCGTCGGCGCCACCGGCGAGCGCGAGCTGGGGCTCGGCCTGGTATTCGGCGGGCAGCTCGCTCATGCTGTTGGCGTTGACGTAGGGCGGGTTGCACAGTATCAGGTCCCAGGGGCCGGGCGTCTGTGCCATGCCGTCGGATTCGATCAGTTGCACGCGCTGCTGCAGTTCATGGCGGTCGACATTGATGCGCGCCACGGCCAGCGCATCGGTCGACAGGTCGGCGCCCGTGACCTGTACGTCGGGGTAGGCCATCGCGGCCAGGCAGGCGAGGCTGCCGTTGCCGGTGCACAGGTCGAGCACGTCACGGGTCTTGTCGCTGAGCCAGTCGTCGATGGAGCCGTCGGCCAGTATTTCGGCAATGAAGCTGCGCGGCACGATGGCGCGTTCGTCCACATAGAACGGCACGCCCTGCAGCCAGGCTTCCCGGGTCAGGTAGGCAGCGGGCTTGCGCGTGCGTATGCGCTCGTCGAACAGCGCGGCGACGCCGGCCTGCTGCGCAGCATCGACGGCCTGCTCGGCGAGCGCGGCGTCGTCCAGGTCGCAATCCAGGGGAATGCCCAGGCGCCAGAGCACCAGCCAGGTGGCTTCATCATGGGCGTTGCTGGTGCCGTGGCCAAAGGCCACGCCAGCGGCGGTGAGTGCGCCGGCACCGGACGCGATGAGCGCGGCCACCGTCGTGCCGTGCACGGCTTGGGGTTCAATCATGGAGCTTTCGGTCACGCCGCGCCGGGGGCTGCACAGGCCGCGAGGGCCTGGGCATGCAGGTTTTCCAGCGTGCGGCGGTAGATGTTGGTCAGTGGCGCGATATCGGCCAGAACGATATTTTCGTCGATCTTGTGGATGCTCGCGTTGGGTGGGCCCATTTCGATGACCTGGTCGCAGATCTGGGCGATGAAACGTCCGTCGCTGGTGCCCCCCGTGGTCGAGAGTTCGGTCTGCAGCCCGGTCTCATCGGCGATCGCCTGCTGCACGGCGTGGACCAGGCTGCCTGGCGTGGTCAGGAACGGCTGGCCGCCAATGGTCCAGTCGAGCTGGTACTCGAGGCCATGGCTGTCGAGTATCGCCTTGACGCGCGCCTGCAGGCCTTCGGCCGTCGACTCGGTGCAGAAGCGGAAATTGAAGTCGATCACCACGCTGCCCGGAATCACATTGCTTGCGCCCGTGCCGCCGTGGATATTGCTGATCTGCCAGCTCGTGGGCGGGAAGAACGCATTGCCCTGGTCCCAGGCCGTGGCCGCGAGTTCGGTCAGCGCCGGCACGGCCTGGTGGATGGGATTGCGCGCGAGCTGCGGGTAGGCGATGTGGCCCTGGATGCCCAGCACCGTGAGCTTGCCGCTCATCGTGCCGCGGCGGCCGTTCTTGATCATGTCGCCGGTGCGCTCCACCGCCGTGGGCTCGCCGACGATGCAGTAGTCGAGGCGCTCGCCCCTGGCCTTGAACTGCTCGACCACGACCTTGGTGCCATCGATCGACGGGCCTTCCTCGTCGCTGGTCAGCAGAAAGGCCAGATCGATCAGCGGCTCGGGCGTCGCTGCCAGGAACTCCTCGACGGCAACGACAAACGCCGCAATCGAGGTCTTCATGTCGCTTGCGCCGCGGCCGTAGAGCCGGCCATCGCGGTGCGTGGGCGTGAACGGCGGGCTGCTCCATTGCTCCAGCGGGCCCGTGGGCACGACGTCGGTGTGGCCGGCGAACACCAGGGTCTTGGGCGCAACGCCGCTGGCGCCCACGGCGCCCGGGCGCTTGGCGTAGAGGTTTTGTACGCGAAAGCTGTCGGGGCCGCTGTCGAGGCGCTCGCAGACAAAGCCCAGCGGCGCGAGCCGCGCGGCGATCAGGTCGAGGCAGCCCGCATCTTCGGGTGTGACGGAAGGGCGGCTGATCAGTTGCTCGGCGAGCTGCAGTGTGCGGGACATGGAAAATACAGTGTTGGAAGTGCGGGACAGCAGTGGGCGGGTGGTGGGCGGCGGGCGGCTAGGCGCCCGCCGCGTTCAGCCGTTGGCGCCGATGTCCAGCACGATTTCGGTGAAGGAGGCGTGTTCGTCTTCGGCGGGCGCGGCGGCCTTGGCCTTGGTTTCCGTGCCCGGCGGCGGCGCGGGCTTGGTGCCCGGAAAATCGTTTTGCAGCCGCCACATCAGGTTGGTGGGCGAGTCGGCATGGGCCAGGCCTTCCTTGCGGTCTATGGTGCCCGCGACAATCAATGCGGCCAGCGCTTCCTCGAAAGTCTGCGAGCCTTCGGCCATGGATTTTTCCATGGCTTCGCGCACGGCCGAGAAATCGCCTTTTTCGATCAGGTCGGCGACCAGCTTGGTGTTGAGCATCACTTCCACGGCCGGCACGCGCAGGCCCGCGGGCGTGCGCACCAGGCGCTGCGACACCACGGCGCGCAGCGCAGCCGCGAGATCGCCGAGCATGGTGTCGCGCACTTCCACGGGATAGAAGCTCAGAATGCGGCTGAGCGCGTGGTAGCTGTTGTTGGCATGCAGCGTCGCCAGACACAGGTGGCCGGACTGCGCATAGGCCAGCGCGGCCGACATGGTTTCGCGGTCGCGGATCTCACCGATCAGTATCACGTCGGGCGCCTGGCGCAGCGCGTTCTTGAGCGCCGTCTGCAGCGAGTCCGTGTCGCTGCCGATCTCGCGCTGGTTGACGATGGAGCGCTGGCTGCGGAACTGGTATTCGATCGGGTCCTCTATGGTGAGGATATGGCCCGTGACGTTCTTGTTGCGCGCATCGATCATCGACGCGAGCGTGGTGCTCTTGCCCGAACCCGTCGCGCCCACGACCAGCAGCAGCCCGCGCTTTTGCAGGATCAGCTCGCTGAGTACAGGCGGCAGGTTCAGCGTCTCGAGCGCCGGAATATGCTGGGCAATGAAGCGGATCACCACCGCGTAGGTGCCGCGCTGGCGCATGGCGCTGACGCGAAAACGGCCCACGCCGCGCAGCGGAACGCCCATGTTGAGCTCGCCGGTCTGCTCGAGCTCCTGCATGCGCTCGGGCGGCACGATCTCGGCCAGCAGGCTGCGCGGCGCGTCGGGCGGCAGCAACTGGCTGTTGATCGGCACGCACTCGCCATGGATCTTGATCAGCGCGGGCGCGTTGGCTGAAAGGTAGACGTCGGACGCCTGCTTTTCCCCCATCAGGCGCAGGATTCGCTCCATGGTGCTCATGTCATCTTCCTCGTCTGTACTAGCTATACAAGAAATCATGGCGCTTGCGCGACCCACAGCTTAGGAAACTGGCATGACCCAACTCAGGGGCAGCGAGGAAGGGCCGCCCCGCACCGAGGCTGCCGTCCCTGGCCGGGCGCCCCCCTCCACCGAAGGTTGAGAGGGGGAAGCGGCAGTAGCCGCTCAGGGGGTGTTTCAAGTTAATCGCGCAGCAGATCGTTCAAGCTGGTGGTCGAGCGTGTCTTGGCATCGACCTTCTTGACGATGATCGCGGCATACATGCTGTAGCGGCCGTTGTCCTTGGGCAGATTGCCCGACACCACCACCGAGCCGGCGGGCACGCGGCCGTAGCTGATTTCGCCGGTTGCGCGGTCATAGATGGGGGTGCTCTGGCCGATGTACACGCCCATGGAGATCACAGAGTTCTCTTCGACGATCACGCCTTCGACGACTTCCGAGCGCGCACCGATGAAGCAGTTGTCTTCGATGATCGTGGGGTTGGCTTGCAGCGGCTCGAGCACGCCGCCCAGGCCCACGCCGCCCGACAGGTGGACGTTCTTGCCCACTTGCGCGCACGAACCGACCGTGGCCCAGGTGTCGACCATGGTGCCTTCGCCCACATAGGCGCCGATGTTCACATAGGAAGGCATCAGGATCGCGCCCTTGGCGATGAACGAGCCGCGGCGCGCCACGGCAGGCGGCACGACGCGCACGCCGGTCGCGGCGATCTCGGCTTCCGACATGCCTTCGTACTTGGTGGGCACCTTGTCGAAGAAGTTCAGGCTGCCCGAATTCATCAGCACGTTGTCCTTGAGGCGGAAGGACAGCAGCACGGCCTTCTTGATCCACTGGTGCACGGTCCACTGGCCCACGCCTTCCTGGGTGGCAACGCGCAGCTGGCCGTCATTGAGCTGGGCGATCACATGTTCGACGGCATCGACGATTTCTGCGGGCGCGCTCGCGGGGCTCAGGTTGGCACGGTTGTCCCAGGCGGCGTCGATGATGGATTGCAATTGCTGAGTCATGAAAGCTTACTTCTTCAGGTTTTGGATAAATTGGACGATGCGCCGGGCCGCTTCGAGGCATTCCGCGGTCTCGGCGACCAGGGCCATGCGTACGCGATTCGCACCGGGGTTGTGGCCTGCGACATCCCGGGCCAGATAGCTGCCCGGCAGGACCGTGACATTGTATTGAGCATACAGCGCGCGTGCGAACTCGACGTCGTCCATGCCCAGGGATTCGGGCACGCCGGCCCAGAGATAAAAGCCGGCGTCGGGCAGGCGCACGTCCATCACGCTGGCCAGCAGCGGCGTGACTTCGGCGAACTTCTGGCGGTACTGGCGGCGGTTGTCGATCACATGCGCTTCGTCGTTCCAGGCCACGATGCTCGCTTCCTGCACGGCCGGGCTCATTGCGCCGCCGTGGTAGGTGCGGTACAGCAGGAAGGCCTTGAGCAGCGCGGCGTCGCCGGCGACAAAACCGCTGCGCAGTCCCGGCACATTGCTGCGCTTGGAGAGGCTGGTGAACGACACCAGGTTCCTGAAGTCCGTGCGGCCCAGCTTGGATGCGGCCTCGAGGCCGCCCAGCGGCGCTTCCTCGCGGAAATAGATTTCGCTGTAGCACTCGTCCGAGGCAATCACGAAGCCATGGCGGTCGGACAGCGCGAACAGCTTTTCCCATTCGCCCAGGGGCATGACCGCGCCCGTGGGGTTGCCCGGCGAGCAGACATACAGCAGCTGCGTGGTCTGCCAGACGGCGTCGGGCACGCCGTCCCAGTCGATGGCGAAATTGCGCGCCGGGTCGCTGGGCACGTAGACCGGCTTGGCGCCAGCCAGCAGGGCCGCGCCTTCGTAGATCTGGTAGAACGGATTCGGGCAGACCACGGTCGCGCCGGGCTGGGACGAGTCGACCACTGTCTGCGCAAACGCAAACAGCGCTTCGCGCGAGCCGTTGACGGGCAGCACCTGGGTGGCAGGGTCGAGCGCCAGGCCGTAGCGCTGGTTCATCCATTGCGCCGCGGCCGCACGCAGCCGCGGGTCACCGCCCGTGGCCGGGTACTTGGCCAGCGCGCCCGGGCTGTTGCCCAGCACCTCTTCGATGAAAGGCGGCGTGGGGTGGCGCGGCTCGCCAATGCCCAGGCTGATCGGGCGATACAAGGGCGAGGGCGTGACCCCCGCGAAAAGCTGTCGCAGCCGTTCAAACGGATAAGGCTGCAGTTGGGAGAGCAGGGGATTCATTGCCCGCATTATCCACGCTGTTCCAGCGCAGCGAGAATTGCCCATGGGCTTTTGGGTCTACATGCTGCACTGCAACGACGGCAGCTATTGCACCGGACACACCGACGATCTGGAACAGCGGATCGCGCAGCATGCGTTCGGCACTTTTCCCGACTGCTATACGTTTTTGCGTCGCCCGATAGCACTGGTCTTTGCCCAAGAGCATGCCACGCGTGAGGAAGCGCTGGCCGCCGAGCGGCAAATCAAGGGCTGGAGCCGGAAGAAGAAAGAGGCGCTGATGCGAGGGGATTGGGCGGAGGTATCGCGCCTGGCGCATTTGTCCCGAAAGCATCCTTCGACGGGCTCTGGATGAGCGGACCCCCCGTTCGCCCAGAGCCTGCTGAAGGCCCCCGTTCGTCCTGAGTCCGTCGCAGGCCTCCCCCCGTTCACCCTGAGCCCGTCGAAGGGTGGGGGCCTACGTTAGCCCACCGCATTCCCGTTCCCCACTCGCTCTGAGTCCTGAGCCCGCCGAAGGAGGGAAGCGCCGTTTGCAGAAAGGGCTTCGACAGGCTCAGCCCGAACGGTTTTATACATTGCGCACTGTGCCACGGCGCACCCAGAACCTGCGGAAGGCCCCCGTTCGTCCTGAGTCCGTCGCAGGCCTCCCCCCGTTCACCCTGAGCCCGTCGAAGGGTGGGGGCCTACAGTTAGCTCACCGCGTTCCCATTCCCACTTGCTCTGAGTCCTGAGCCCGCCGAAGGAGGACAGCGCCATTTGCAGGCAGGGCTTCGACAGGCTCAGCCCGAACGGGTTTTTACATTGCGTGCTGTTCCACGGCGCACCCAGAACCTGCGGAAGGGCCCCGTTTGTCCTGAGTCCGTCGCAGGCCTCCCCCCGTTCACCCTGAGCCCGTCGAAGGGTGGAAACCTACAGTTCGCCCACCGCATTCCCGTTCCCCACTCGCTCTGAGCCCTGAGCCCACCGAAGGAGGGCAGCGCCATTTGCAGGCAGGGCTTCGACAGGCTCAGCCCGAACGGTTTTATACATTGCGTACTGTGCCACGGCTCACCCAGAACCTGCGGAAGGCCCCCGTTTGTCCTGAGTCCGTCGCAGGCTTCCCCCCCGTTCACCCTGAGCCCGTCGAAGGGTACCCGCGTCGAGAAGACGCCCCCTGCTCAAGTCCCCGCCCGCTGCGCTCGGGCCCTGGCCATCGCCGCGGCAATCGCCGCTTTCTTGGCATCGACAGGGTCTGCGGCAGCAGCCGGTTCCGCAGTCACGGCAAGCGCCACCTCCAAGCCCGCAGCCATTGCCGCCTTGGGCGCCGCCGCGCGTTCGGACCCGCCGAGTCGGCGCTGGCGCCGGGTATAGCGCGACAGAGCGTGCGTGGCCTGCTCCTGCGACCACGCGGCCCAGCCGGTCGCGCCGCCGCTGGCCGGAACCAGCGTGATGCAGTCGACGGGGCAGACCGGTATGCACAGCTCGCAGCCCGTGCAATGCGGCGCGATCACGGTATGCATGCGCTTGTTGGCGCCGACGATCGCATCGGTGGGGCAGGCCTTGATGCACAGCGTGCAGCCAATGCACCAGGCTTCGTCGATCACGGCCAGCGTGCGCACGGACTCGATGCCGTGCTCGGCTGAAAGCGGCAGCACGGGCCGACCCGTGAGCGCCGCGAGCCGGGCAATGCCTTCGGCGCCGCCCGGTGGGCACTGGTTGATGGCGGCCGCGTCGTCGGCAATCGCCTGCGCATAGGCGGCGCAGTCGGGATAACCGCAGCGCGTGCACTGGGTCTGCGGCAAGGCGGCGTCGATGCGAGCCGCCAGGCCTTGCAGGGCGGAGGCTGGCATGACGCGTCCTCCTGTCAGCTGCGGCGTGATCCGCGCGCAGCGCGCGGCTTGGTTTTTGTCGCTGCGGGGGCGCGCACCTGCGGGCCTTGCTCGGTCGTCGCCACTGCTTCTTCCTGGCCCTGTTCCAGCGCCGTTTCAAGCATGGTCTTGGCCGTTTCAGGCGCCGTGACCTGGGCTATTTCCAGTGCAATCTCGAGCACTGACACATCCAGGGTTGCGGTGGGCGCAAGCGCTGGTGCCACTTCGACCACCGGGGCGGCCGTGACGGGAGCGGCAGCGGCCTGGCTGGCGGGAGTCAATCGCGTGGGCAGGCCGTCATGGCCGACGCCGTCGTCGACCGGCACGGGGGCCTGCGTGGTGTGCGCGAGGATGAACTCGCGCACCTGCGGGTACACCTTTTCGCGCCAGCGGCGGCCGCTGAAGATGCCGTAGTGGCCCGCGCCCGGGACTTCGAGGTGCTGCTGCTGCTCGGCCGGCACACCCGTGCACAGGTCATGCGCGGCACGCGTCTGGCCCGATCCCGAGATATCGTCGAGCTCGCCTTCCACGGTGAGAATGGCGCTGCCCGTGATGTCTTGCGGGCGCACGCGCTCGATCTGGCCGTCTGGCGACTTCACGTCCCAGGTGCCCTTGACCAGCGAGAAGTTCTGGAACACGGTGTAGATCGTTTCCAGGTAATACGCCGCATCCATGTCGAGCACGGCGTTGTACTCGTCGTAGAACTTGCGGTGCGCTTCGGTGCCGGTGTCGTCACCCTTGAGCAGGTTCTCGAAATAGTCGTAATGGCTGGTCGCATGCCGGTCGGGGTTCATCGCGACGAAGCCCGTGTGCTGCAGGAAGCCCGGGTACACGCGCCTACCCGCGCCCGGGTAGTTGGACGGCACATCGTGGATCACATTGCTCTCGAACCACTCGTAGCTGTGGTTGGTCGCGAGGTTGTTCACTGCGGTGGGCGAGCGGCGCGCGTCGATGGGGCCGCCCATCATGGTCAGCGTCAGCGGCGTGGTTTCGCCGCGGCTGGCCATCAACGATACCGCAGCGAGCACCGGCACGGTGGGCTGACACACGCTGACCACATGACAATTGCCATACTTGCCCTGCAGGTGGCGGATGAACTCCTGCACATAGTTCACATAGTCATCGAGATGGAACACGCCCTGGTCCATTGGAACCAGGCGCGCGTTCTTCCAGTCGGTGACATAGACCTTGTGGTCCGACAGCATGCTGCGCACGGTGTCGCGCAGCAGCGTCGCGTAATGGCCCGACAGCGGCGCCACGATCAGCACCACGGGTTGCGCGAGCATGGTCTGCAGCGTGGCCGCTTCGTCGGTGAAGCGCTTGAAGCGCCGCAGCTCGCAGAAGGGCTTGTCGATCTCCACCCGCTCCATGATGGTCACGCCGACGCCGTCGACATCCACCGTGGTGATGCCGAACTGCGGTTTCTCGTAGTCCTTGCCCAGCCGGTGGAACAGCTCGAACCCCGCGGAAATACGTTGGGACAGCGGTGTTTGGCTGAAAGGCGACAGTGGATTGCTGTACAGCTTCGAGGCTGCGAGCGCAAAGTCGGCGAAAGGCTCCACGAGGGAGCGCTGGGTTTCATACATTTGGTAAAGCATGGGCAAGACCTTGTTATGTTGCAGTGCAATATAGCAGTTGTCTGGCATGAAGGTGCAAGACATTCCCACAAGCACTTCTGCCATCCTGGAAAAGCAGGTCGAGAAAACCCTTTTGCTTGTGCAGGCTGGAAGGGCCTCAGCCCCCGGCGCCCAGGCCCTGCGGCGCCCGCGCAATCGCCATGACTTCGCGCGCCGGCAAGCCCTTGAGGCGGTGGTCGCTCCAGGCCTGGCGCCAGCGGCGCGCACCCGCGAGCCCATGGCGCAGGCCAAGCATATGGCGCGCAATGCTGTACCAGTGCGTGCCATGCGCGAGCGCTTCGCGCTCCATGTAGTCGACCATCTGCTCCTCGACGGCCTCGCGCGTCAACGTGTTGGGTGCAGCGCCGTAGAACTGCGCATCCCAGCTCGCGAGCCACCAGGGGTTGTGATAGGCCTCGCGGCCGACCATCACGCCGTCGACGCACTCGAGCTGCTCGGCGACTGCCGCGCTGTCCTTGAAGCCGCCGTTGATGGCAATCGTCAGCTGCGGAAAATCGCGCTTGAGTTGGGCCACGACCTCATAGCGCAGCGGCGGCACCTCACGGTTCTCCTTGGGCGACAGGCCCTTGAGCCAGGCATTGCGCGCATGCACGATGAACACTTCGCAGCCCGCTTCGGCCACGGTGCCAATGAAGTCGCGCACGAAGTCGTAGCTTTCGCTCTTGTCGATGCCTATGCGGTGCTTGACGGTCACCGGAATCTGCACCACGTCGCGCATGGCCTTGACGCCGTCGGCCACCAGTTGCGCCTCGTTCATCAGGCAGGCGCCAAATGCGCCGCGCTGCACGCGCTCGCTAGGGCAGCCGCAGTTGAGGTTGATCTCGTCATAGCCCCATTGCGCGCCCAGCTGCGCGGCGCGCGCCAGATCAGCCGGCTCGCTGCCGCCCAGCTGCAGCGCGAGCGGGTGCTCTTCGGCATTGAAGCGCAGGTGGCGCGGCACATCGCCATGCAGCAGCGCGCCCGTGGTCACCATTTCGGTATAGAGCAGCGTATGGCGGGTCAACAGCCGGTGCAGGTAGCGGCAGTGGAGGTCTGACCAATCCATCATGGGGGCCACGGACATGCGCCACATCGAGTGGTGGGCTGATTCTGGCTTGTCGCTATTGGAAGTCATGCAATTTCGTGCCCATCAAGGGCTTTTCTGAATCATCTTGGTGTTGCCCGTGGGCCATGGGCTGGGCAACAGGGCCATGGTGTCGCAAGGCACTGGCCAGCAAGTACACGCGCAACTGGGGCAGGGACCCAGCGGGCCGTGAAATCTGGGGGATTATCTCAGCGCCCGTGGCTTTTTGCCCGTATGGGGACGTGGCAGCAAAGGTGGCGAAGGCTGGGGCGCGTCTTGAATTTTTTGGGCATTAATCCAGATCGGATTTTTTGGGGAGCTAAATGGCCCGCGGAGTGGGTCGGGGGCTGTCCATCCTGGGCCGGCCAGGCAAGCTCAGGGCGCATGCCCAGAGAATCCGCTCTCTTGGTCACTTCAGCATATGCATGTGCATCGCAGGGTAATCGAGGGGTGCGAAATGTCTCAGGTGCAACCATTGCGTGCAGCCAGACGATACAGTTGTATCCAAGAGTGCGGCATGTCAGCTGTTTCGCAGTCTTGGAATTCAAAGGAGCAGGCATGGGACACCTTGGCAATGCATTGAGTTTTGGCGAATCCGTTGTGACCACAAGGAGGTCATCAACTATGCCCGTCTTTGATGGGGTTCCCTTTGAAGGACGCGCGCGCGATGGCGCCGAGCGCCGCAGTTGCTGCCAGGCCCGCAGTCACTTTGCAGCGCCCCTGTCGTGGTCGACGCCATGCCGCCTGCTCGTGCTCGCCGTGGCCGCAGCCTTTCTGACGGGCTGCGCCAGCCCCATCATGCGCATCGAGGCGCCGGGCTATAGCGTTGCGCAGAGCCCCCCGCCAACCCGCGCGCCGAAGGATATGAGCGATGCCGTGGCCAAGCTGGAATTCTTTCGTGCGGTCTATTACGAAGCCATCGTCGATCGCGCGCAGGCCCAGCAGAACGCAACCACGGGTCTGGTCTGGCTGGGGGCCGCCGTGGTCGCGATGGCTGCCGGCACGGTCCACCGTGACCCGATTCTGGGCGCGACGCTGATCGGCGGCGCCACGTACGGTCTCAGCCGCACACAACTTGACGCGCGCCATGTGCAAGTGTGGCACCAGGGCATCAAGGCACTCAACTGCGCCAAGGAGGCAGCGCTGCCGATGGATATCGGCCAGAAACGCTCTGCCGGCCTGGAGGACGCCATCACGCAATTGTCCGTACAGCGGGCCACGGTGGAGAGGCTGCGTGTGCAGACCGCAGCAACTGCTGCCTTGGTGAAACCCGGCGGCGCCGCTCTAGTGAAAAGCGCTTACGCACTTCTGTCCACGGTGGACGAAGCGCTGATCGAGGCAGACCGCAGTGCCAATGCCGGCGCCGCTCTTTTGCACCAGGCAAAAGGTGCCGAACTGGGTGTGGCGGTGGACAAGATCCATGCCAAGGTCACCGAAGCGATGGGCGACCTGCTGGTCGATGTGTCGGCGGTGCCGCAACTCATTGCCGGGTTGGGTAGTTTCGCCTCTGCAGTGGCCCCTGGTGCCCCCGGTGTGGATGTGAAAGCACTGCTGTCAGTGGTGGGGGGGCCGAAAGTGGATATGGACGCACTGCTGGCAGCGATGAAGGCACAGGGCTTTTCGGAGGCTAGTAGTGGGGGCTTGGAGAAAATCAACGACATGAAAAAGCTGGAGCAGCAAATGGACAGCCTAAAGTCCGCCATGGATTTTCTCCGTGTGGACCAGCAGCGCGTCAACGGCATGCTGGTGACCGTGGACCGCGCGGCCGTGCTCGCGGCGCTCAAGGCCTGCGGTGTTGCTGGCGTCAGCACGGCCATGGTCCTTCGCCCCGCCACTTTGCAATTCAAGGCCGCTACCGCGGACGTCAAGGGATTCCAGATCAGCGGAGGAAAGGCACCGTATACCGTGGAGATGCTGGACAGCCCGCCAGAATGGCTGACGCCGGTCTTCCACGGTGGCCTGGCCGACACGGCACAGATCAAGGTGACCGACAAGGCTGTTGCTGGCAAGAGCTACAGCGTGCTGGTTTCGGATTCGAGCCCGACCAAGAACTCGCAAATCCTGACCGTGACCATCCCATAGGGAAATCTGCAGAGCGCGCCCTTCTTTGGTAATGCCGGCTCGTTGAAGGGACCGGTTCCCGTTCGCCCTGAGCCCGTCGAAGGGCATCCTGTCGAAAGGTCACCGCAGCATCTTGGCACTTGGCACTTGGCACTTGGCACGCCACATCATTTCGCTGCGCCGGTGCGCTTTGTTCTTTGTGGATGATCCGAAAGACTGCGGACGGGTTCAACGCGGCACAAACTCAATGCCGGTGCGCCGCACGAGCTCTTCGTAGCTGATGGGGGCGCTCACCTTGCGGCGGGGTTCATTGGGCTGCCAATGGGCCCAACTGCGGCCGGTGCTGGGGTCGTACACCAGCTTGTAGAAGAACTGTGGAACATGGACACCGCTGCGGCCAATGGTCTGTGGCGCTGACGAGTAGACCGGCCCGGTGAACACATAGACGCCGCCCTGAGCGCGCTGCACATATTTGCGCGTAGCTTGCTCGATGTCGTTCCAGGCGCCGTTGTTGAGCTCCACGTCTTGCGGCGCCATGTTCGCCAGGCTGAAGCTCTGGGCCTTGCCTTCGACCGAACCCATGTCGCCTGCGGGCGCCATATGGCCGCGTGAGTAGCCCGAATTCCTGTAGTCCCCGACTTCCGCACGCTCATCGCTGGGCAGCCGCGCTTCGGCATAGAAGTGGTCGCTGCGCTGGATATTGCGCCCCTGCTGAAGAACGGCGCGATCCAGGTGTTCGGCGACAAACACCGGCGTCTTCGTCTGTCCGCTGTGCAGCACCGCAAACCCGTTGAAGCACAACTCACGCTGCAGCGGCGCCTTGGGAACGATGGGCGGCAGGCCTGCGGGGAAAAAGTGCTTGCATTGCGAAAACTCGGTTGCCACATGTTCCGCAATGGGGGAGGGCGCAAACGCCTGGCCCGCCGCCTGCAATGCAAAAAAGGCCAAGGTCAATAGCAGCCAAGGTTGTTTCAGTGGGCGCGTTGCGGAAGTACGTGCAGCCATATCACACCTTTATGGGATGCGTTGAGGGGAAGATGGGGCGAAAATTACGCTGCTTCCAGCCGGATTGTCAGCCTCGAGCCATGCTTGCCGCTGCGGTGACGCAGCTTCACTGTGCCCTCGCGTCGCAAAAGACCAAGCCGGGTAGTCAAGATAGGTTTTGTAGGAACTGCGGCAGCAGGGGACGGTATTCCCGGATGACATGGCCCGTTCAGACGAATCAAAAACAGACAAATCGTTGATGGCCTGATCGCCTCTGTCATTGATGAGTTGCCTTTGAATTCTTCTGCCAGTAGCTGCAGTCGGCGATAGCTCACGGTGATGTGAAGCGGCTGCTGGAGCGAGGCTGGTGGGCGTCAGAGAGGGATCGTTAGCTGAGCTTGCCGAGGGTGAACGTCAGCCCGGTGCGAAAGCGCTCTGATGAAATGAGTAAAAGTTAGTTGTCGCTATTACATCTGCTAGCAGGCGTTTTCATCATTGATTGATATCTAATCAGATCATTAGTGATCATTTGCTGACTGTATCGAAATATAAATTCGATAGTGCCTGACTATTAAAATGGAGATTTTCAGTTTGAGTTACACATTTATGAGCAACCCACGTCGGGCATAATAGGGACGCATTTTTTTGCTCCCGTTTGGCGCATCCCTCGTTCAGGCGATGCACCGGTACCGAAGGCCGTAATGGCCTTCATTACTTTTCATATATCCCACCAATGACTCCCCCGACCCCCGATACCGAGTTGCGCGTGCAACTTCGGCAATGGTTGTTCCATCTGTTCCACGCAAGGGGGTGGCGGTGAGTCAAGTCACCCTGAAAACGGGCGCTTTCCAAAGGGCCACAGCCGTTTGGAAAGCGCTTTTTTTGCGTGAAGCCATGGTACGCATGTTTGGCTCGCGCATGGCGTGGGTCTGGCTCGTGCTCGAGCCCGTAGTCAATGTGCTTTGGCTCATATTGATCTTTACGGTCATCCGTATCCGGCATATCGGCGGTATCGAAACCGCCCTGTGGATTGCCGTGGGCATGCTGGTGTTCATGACCTTCCGACGTACTTTGTCACAGGTGCAAAACGGCGTGGACGCAAATAGCGCGCTGTTTGCCTATCGCCAGGTGCGGCCTGCGGATGTGGTGCTGGTGCGTGCCGGCGTCGAGGGCCTGAGCATGCTGCTGATCAGCAGCATGGTGTTTTTTATTGGCGCCATGCTGGGCTGGATGTCATGGCCTGCCAGTGTATGGAAAGTGCTTGAAGCCTTTACCTTGGCCTGGCTTTGTGGCCTGGGCCTGGGGATGACGTTTGGCGTGCTGGTCAAACTGGTCCCTGAGGTGGGGCGTATCGTCAGCTTCATTATGATGCCATTGATGATGATCTCCGGGGTCATCTTTCCCTTGTCAATGGTGCAGGAGCCTTATCTGGGCTGGTTGTTGCTCAATCCCTTGGCCCATGCCATCGAGGCCGCGCGCGTGGGCTTTGCGCCTTACTACCATGCAGTAAATGGGCTTGATCTAAGTTACGCCTACGCCTGTGCTCTGGTGCTTTTGTTCACGGGACTGGCGCTGTTTCGTCGCTTCAACGAACGATTGGTGACGCAATGATCGAGGTCATCGATGTACACAAGCGCTACTACACCGACCATGGCATGGGCCCATGGGTGCTCAAGGGCGTGAACCTGAGCATTCCTGCCGGATGCAGCGTCGGGCTGGTGGGCGGCAACGGCGCGGGAAAGTCCACACTGCTACGCATCATTGGTGGCGTGGACTACCCCTCCAAAGGCGAGGTACGGAGGCACTCAAAGGTGTCTTGGCCCATGGGTTTTGGCGGTGGTTTGCAAGGCAGCATGACGGGGCGGCAGAACACCAAATTCGTGGCTCGCATCCATGGCATGGACCATGACATTCCACGTATTCTTCAGCAGGTGCAGAGCTTTGCAGAAATCGGCGCGGCCTTCGAAGAGCCCATCAAAACCTATTCCTCGGGCATGAAATCGCGGCTGCAGTTCGCATTGTCGCTGGCATTCGATTTCGATGTCTATATCTCGGACGAAGTCACGGCAACCGGCGATCGGGCTTTCCAGGCCAAGGCAGCCAAGGCCTTCAAGGACATGGTGGGCAAGGCCAGCATCATCATGGTTTCGCACAGCGAAAGCACGCTCAAGGATTTTTGCCAGGCCGGTATCTGGCTGCACCAGGGCAAAGCGCATTGGTTTGACCAGATCGACGACGCCTTGCGCGCTTACCACGACAGCACCTCCATTATTAGTTCATGACAATTGCTCCTCCCCTTGAGCGTAGCCTGCAATGGCTGCGACGTTCCCCTTTGCGCGGCCTGACGGCCGTCGCTTGCGTTTGCAGTGCGGTGTATTGGCTGGGTATTGCTTCCGACCGCTATGTATCCGAATCACGTCTAATTATTCAAAGCACAAGCTTGAGCAGCGGCGCTTCGCTTGATTTGGGTAGCCTTATTTCGGGTACTTCGGGGGGCAACCGTGCAGACCAGCTCCTGCTGCGCGAGCATCTGCGTTCGCCCGACATGGCCGAGCAACTCGATGCCAAGCTGGGCCTGCGTACCCATTACAGTGCTGAAGGCGACTGGCTTTCGCGTCTTTGGGGTACCGACGCCAGCCGCGAAGACTTCCATGCCTATTACCTGCGCCGCGTGCAGGTGGAATACGACGAGTTCGCGGGCGTGCTGGTGCTCAAGGCCCAGGCCTATGGGCCCGAAGTGGCGCAGCAGATCAGCCAGGCGCTGGTGCAGGAGGGCGAGCGCTTCATGAACCGCATGGCCCATGCCATTGCGCAGGACCAGGTGACTTTTCTCGAAGGTCAGGTTCAGGCCTTGAACACCAAGGTACAAAGCACCCGCCAGGCATTGCTGAGCTTCCAGGAGAAAAAAGGCCTGATCTCACCCGAAGCCGCGGCGCAAGCCATTGGGACCATCGTCGCCAACCTGCAAGGGCAGTTGGCGGACTTGCAGGCCCAGCGCGGCGCCTTGCAGGCGTATCTGGTGAAAGACCACCCGAATATCGTCCTGCTCGACCAGCGCATTACGGCCCTGGAAAAGCAGATGCAGCAGGAGCAGGCCAAGCTTGCCGCGCCGGGCGGCAAGACGCTGAACCGCACGGCCGAGGCTTTTGCGCAACTCGAGTTGCAATCGCAGTTTGCGCTTGACATGTACAAGACCGCGCTCACGGCACTCGAACAGGGCAGGCTTGAAGCCACGCGCACGCTCAAGAAAGTCTCTGTGTTACAGCAGCCCAATCTGCCGCAAGAAGCCACAGAACCCCGACGCCTATACACCACGAGTGTGTGGATCATCGTTATTCTGCTGCTCGCTGGCGTGGCCCATCTGTTGATGGCCATTGTGCGGGACCACCGTGATTGACGAGTATTGCCTGTGGCTGGGCTTGCCCAGGCCGCTCCTTATTGCACTGCCTGCAGCTGTTGCTGGGCAGGCTATTACCTATTGATTGATCCATAGATGAAGACAAGCCAAACGCAACGTGCCGGAATCGCACCCGTTACCCGGTTGCGGCAAGTTGCTTCAGCCGCATTGCTCGTGACGCTGTTGCAACCTGCCTGGGCACAATACGATTTGAATACGGGCTTGGGGCTAGGTGCTGCCACGCCATCGGCAGCGGCTGCTGACGGCGCCAATGCCGCGGCCAGGGCCCAAGCTCAAGCCCGTGCAGCACAGAATATGGGAGGCGCACCTGCACTGCCTGCAACAGCCGTCGCCGCGCAAAGCCAGGACCATTTGAACAACCAGATCAGCGACGTTTTTGGCGCGCAGTTGTTCACGGGCGCTTTCAGCCAACCCGGTGCGACCCAGTTCAACCCCGATTACGCCATTGCAATCGGCGACCAGATCCAGGTGCGGCTCTGGGGGGCCTTTACCTTTGAAGAGACGCTCACGGTAGACCCCAAAGGCAATATCTTCCTGCCCCATGCTGGCCCCGTAAAGGTGCAGGGCGCACGCAATGAGGAACTGCAGGCAGTGGTGCAAGCTGCTATGCGCAGAACTTTCCGTAATAACGTCAGCAGCTATGCAAGCCTGGCAGCAGCCCAGCCGGTACGCGTGTTTGTGGGCGGCAATGTCAACCGCCCCGGTCTATACAACGGCACAAGCATGGACAGCGTGCTGCGCTATCTGGACATGGCGGGTGGTGTAGACCCTGAGCGCGGCAGCTATCTGCAAGTGAGCATCAAGCGCGGCCAGACCACCAAGGCTGTGGTGAACCTTTACGACTTCCTGCTCGATGGCAGCATGCCCATGGTGCAACTCGCCGATGGCGATGTGATCTTTGTGCCGCCGCATGCACAACGCGTCAAAGTCAAGGGCTTGGTCGCCAATGCCAAGCGCTTCGAGTTCAAGGCCGGCACGCAAAGTGTGGCGCAGTTAATGGAGTTTGCAAAGCCTTTTGCTACCGCCACCCATGTACGTGTAATGCGCAACACGGGCAGTGTGCGCAACGCCGAGTATTACCCTTTGAGTGAGGCCAGCATGGTGGCACTGGCCGACGGCGACGAGTTGGAGTTCACTGCGGACAAGAAGCCCGGCACCATCACCGTGCGCGTGGAAGGCGAACACAACAGCGCCCAGGAATATGTGCTGCCCTATGGCACGCGCATGGGTGCGCTCATGGGGCAAATCGCACCCACGGCCGATGCCGACACCCAAAGCGTGCAGCTTTTTCGCGAAAGCGTAAAGCAACGACAAAAGGAAATGCTGGCCACCAGCCTGCACAACCTGGAAATGAGCCTGCTCACGGCTCGCAGCGGCAGCAGTGATGAAGCGCGTCTGCGCAAGGAAGAGGCCGAACTGAGCCTGCAATGGGTGGAGCGCGCCAAGAAAGTCGAGCCTGTGGGCCAAGTGCAGATTGCTCGAGCCAGCCAGCGAGACACAATCTTACTGGAGAATTCTGATGTGATACGCATTCCCCGCAAGGATGACTTGGTCTTAGTTAGCGGGGAAGTCCTTTTCCCCAACGCGGTCGCGTACGAAGACAGTATGACCTTGCAAGACTACATCGAGCGCGCCGGTGGCTTTACGCAAATGGCCGACAATGCCCGTGTTGTAGTGGCACGCCGCGATGGCGCATTCGAACAAGTTGATACGAAACGTTTATTTGCCGATGCAGAAGTCCGAGCAGGGGACCAGATTCTGGTACTGCCTAAGGTTGATGAGAAAAAACGTCAATTTTGGAAGGACATGACACAAATCATCTACCAAGTTGCAATAAGTGCAAAAGTGGTTTTGGGACTTTGAAAGAATTATTTCTTGAGATTTTAGGTTTTTAATTTTCAATTAGATATTACATCTAATAATAAATTTATCAACAAAGAAAAAATAGTAAGATTTATTTTTTCTACTGCGACAAGAAACTATGCTTCATACAGATCATTCTAAAAAAAATCGCATTGTTGTAGTGATAGGACATCCTGCATCTGGAATGGAGGATGTACATTGCCAGCTTAATAGTCTAGGGATGAAAATTCCTGAGAGTGGACGCCTGCATGGAATGCCCGCAACTGATATTTCTTCTTATCTGGCTAAGCGGGCTGGAGGCGAGCTTGATTTCACTCAGCCCATTGTCCAGGTTAAACCTGCACTGATATGGCAATCACTTGCACTGGATTTATTGCTTGCGAACGGAATTAATAAGTTTTGGGGATGGGCGGATCCGCAGGCAATCTATTTGTTGGACTACTGGCTAGCAGTAGACCCAGAATTCTGTTTTGTTTTGGTGTATGACAAGCCTGAAAATGCTTTAGTGCGTGAATTTGCTGGCCAGTTTTTAAATGAAGAGAAGCTGTTGCAGTTTTTTTCGGGATGGTTTAACTATAACGAAGCATTATTAGGCCTTTATAGTCGGCATCCAGAACGTTGCTTGCTTGTGCATAGCGCCGCAGTACATTCTAATCGGCAGGTCTTTATTGATGCACTTGACTCACGTTTAAGAATTGAAATAAAGGCTTCTGATTTGGAAATTGAGGGAGGGAAAGTTGATGCTCAATTGCAGCGTAGTGCAGAAATAATCGTAGAGGCCGGTGAGTGGAATCATGGCTATGAAGATCTTCAATCAATGGCAGACCTTCCACAGTACGCAGAGCATACCATTAATCCTCTTTCATTTTGGAATAATCATATTGAGTCGCAGCGGAATCTTGATAGCGCGACAAAAAAACATAAAATTTTGTGTGAAGATTTGAAGCAGCGTGAACTCCATATCAAGGAGCAATCCGATAGGGAAAAAATAACAGAGGAGCACTTGAAGAGGTGCCAGGACGAAGCTGGCTTATTTTTGTTGAATGTGCATAAAATGCAAGAGGAATTGCAAAAGAAACATGATCAAAACGTGGGGCTACAAAATAAAACCATTGAGATTCAAAAAAATTTAGAGATATCTGAAGATCAAAGCAAGAAAATAAAAAATCAGCTACTTGCAAGTAAAAAAAATCTGACCGCTCGGGACGAAGAAGTTGATATTTTAAGAAAAAAGAACGTGGTTCTTTTGGAAAACAATGAAGCTCTAAAAAGTGTAAACGAACAATTTTTACTGAACCTGCATCAGATACAGGAAGCATTTGAGTCGTTCTACGCCGAAAACAAGATTCTTAAGTTAGAGATTACAGCCCGGAACGCTGCAGAAGCAGCAGAAAATGAGAAATTTGCTCTTGCAAAAATAGAAGCTTTGAAGCAGTACGGTGCCGCTGATCGAGTAAAAAGTCAACTTTCTTATCGTCTCGGGAGTGTATTGGTTCAACAGACTAATTCTGTGACCGGTGTTCTTACTTTACCCGTTTCCATTTGGAAGCAAGTGTGTGAATTTAATCACGATAAAAAATTAAATGCTAATTTGAAGCGGCTGCCAATTGAACGTTACGCAGATGCACACGAAGCAGAAGAGATACGTCAACATCTATCTTATCGGTTGGGTAAGACTTTGCTCGAGAATTATAAGTCGCCCGTCGGCTGGGTGAAGTTACCGTTTATTGCTAGAAAAGAAATAAGAAAATTTCGATCACAAAGCGCAAAGTAACAATTTTAAGAGTGTTCATATAGCTATCTTCGGGCGACTTTTTTTACTAAAGGCCTAAAAATTGGTGAGAGAAAAATAACTTATGACATTGCCCCTTGTTCATAGACCTTTGGTTGAATCTGGCTTGGTTGTATTGCAATTGGCTATTCAAACACTTTACCCAGTCCGCGGTTGGCTTTGCGTTGGTGCCGGTGATGGAAATTTTTTGGATAAACTGTCTGTTCGCAATGTAGCTCATCTCCTTGCGGTCGAGGCGGAAAGAAATGCTTGCGCACGCCTCTTAAAACGGATTGAAGGAAATGAAAATTGGTCGGTGCTTCAGGCCTTAATAAGTGATAAAGATGAAGAAGTTGACTATTATCGATATTTCAATGCAAATGAAAGTGGTTTGCTAACCTCCGACGAGTTGGTCGATGTCTGGAAAAATTTACCGCTTAGGCAGTTTTTGCGAGTGTCTGCTCGCAGTTTAAGCAGCATCTTAGAGAATGAAGGACAAAACGCTTCTTATAACTGGCTTACCATCGACTGCTTACCTGCCGTTCCTTTATTGAAAGGGCTTGGTTCACATCTCAATGACTTCGATGTTGTTCAGTTACGTGTGACTTTGGTGGATGGAGTGCTTGAACAACTCGGCGCTAGTTATAAGGCGTGTGAGGATTTTTTGGTTTCTCAAGGTTTTAAATCTATTTTTGGAGAAGAGGAATCTAATTCCAAGATTGGAAAAATATTGTATTTGAGGGATTGGAAAAACTCTCTTTCGAAAGATAAAGATAATTTAGTATCTTTATTCGAAGAAGATAAACGTAAAGAAAAATCTCTTTTCGAAGAGAAAAAAGAAATATTAATTTCCTCTTTCGAAGAAGAGAAGGGCGAATTAATTTCTTCCTTCAAGCAAGAGAAAATTATGCTGATTTCTTCACACAAAGAAGAGAAGTATGCATTGGTTGCTTCGCTTGAAGAGGAGAAGTGTGCATTGGTTGCTTCGCTTGAAGAGGAGAAGTGTGCATTGGTTGCTTCGCTTGAAGAGGAGAAGTGTGCATTGGTTGCTTCGCTTGAAGAGGAGAAGGGTGCGTTGGTTGCTTCGCTTGAAGAGGAGAAGGGTGCATTGGTTGCTTCGCTTGAAGAGGAGAAGGGTGCGTTGGTTGTTTCGCTTGAAGAAGAGAAGTGTGCGCTGCTTGT
Organism: Pantoea sp. 18069; assembly: GCF_902706035.1. Lineage (GTDB taxonomy): Bacteria > Pseudomonadota > Gammaproteobacteria > Burkholderiales > Burkholderiaceae_C > Comamonas. Next base: position 85,147 of record NZ_CACSJA010000005.1, read on the forward strand.
TTCTCTCGAAGCGGAGAAGGGCACGTTGATTTCTTCGGTCGAAAAAGAGAAAGAGATGCTGATTTCCTTTTTGGAGGAAGAAAAGAAAGCGTTAATATCATCTTTTGAAAAGGATAAGCGCACACTAATTTCTTCGTTTGAAAATGAAAAAAAATCGCTAATTCATTTTCTTAAAGAAGAAAATAATAAAGACCATGAACGTGTCTTATCCAGTTTGAACGAAGTTGTAAAACGTTTAAATGATTACAATGACGATCTTTCTCGAGTTAATAAATCATTAGCTATCAAGTTGAGCAGTATTGAAGAAGATGAAAGAAAATATCGTAGTGCCTCTGACGATATTGTTGCTTTACAAAAAAGTCTTAATAAAAACATCAAGACTGAAATGGCAAATGCTGCAAAGCAGATAGGTGATTTTCTGAATCTTAAAGATTATTTGGAAGCAGGCAATTTGGCTGCGGTGGATTTGGAAACTAATGGCTGGCCAGCAAGTAGTGACTTCATGCTCTATCTCGTACGTTTAATAGAGAATAATAAATACGACATGATAATTGAGTTTGGCTCAGGAACATCTACACTTGTTGTCGCTAAAACAATTGAATATATTTCGCGTAGAAATGACAAAAAGAGTATTCCAATATTTGTTTCCTTTGATCATCTCGAGAAATATTTTTCTGAAACGGCGCGTAGGTTGAAAATTTCTAATTTGGAGAAGTATGTTAAGTTAGTGCATGCGCCATTGAAAAATTATATTACTCCAAATGGAGAAAGTTATTCTTATTATGATTGTTGCGGTGTGCTGGACGAGTTGAAAACGGAAAATGAAGTTGGTATTCGTGTGCTTGCAATAATTGATGGTCCACCGGCTGCTACTCAAAAGCATGCGAGATATCCGGCAGGTCCAATTGTTTTTAAAGCATTTGAAGGACAAAAAATCGATTTTCTTCTTGATGATGCTTCAAGAAAAGATGAAAAAGAGATTTCAGAAAAATGGAAAAATGAAGCTCGAGAAAATGGTTACGAATTTGTCGAGGAATTTGTCAGCACTGAAAAGGGTGCATTTTTGTTGAAAACTAAAAAGCTAACGGCTTGATAATAATTGTAAAATTAATATTTAATTTAAAATGAATAGTACTAATATAAAGATTGCGTTAATTGGTCTTGGATATGTAGGCCTTCCGTTGGCTGTTGAATTCAGCAAAAAATATCCGACGATCGGTTTTGATATAAAAAAACAACGAATAGCTGAACTTCAGGATGGTCACGACTCAACGCTAGAAGTCTCAGGCGATGAACTTAAATTGGCTAGTAACCTTATATTTGCATGTGAAGAGCATGAAATAAAAGATGCAAATGTGTTCATCGTGACCGTACCAACGCCTATTGATCAGCATCGTCAGCCAGACCTTACACCTTTGATTAAAGCTTCAGAGTTGCTTGGCCGGGTTATTAAGAAAGGTGATGTTGTTATCTACGAATCGACGGTCTATCCTGGTGCAACGGAAGAGGAATGTATTCCAGTCATTGAAAAAGTATCGGGCCTCAAGTTTAATAAAGATTTTTATGCTGGTTATAGCCCTGAGCGGATTAATCCAGGTGATAAAAATAGGCCAGTTAGCAAAATTCAAAAAGTCACTTCTGGCTCTACTCCGGAAATAGCAGAATTTGTTGATCAGCTTTATCGCACTATTATTTCAGCTGGGACTTTTAAAGCGGCAAGCATTAAGGTTGCTGAAGCTTCAAAAATTATTGAAAACACTCAGCGCGATGTCAATATTGCACTTATTAATGAGTTATCGATGATTTTTAGTCACATGGGAATTGATACTGGCGATGTGATTGAAGCCGCTGCAACTAAATGGAACTTCATTAAATTGCAACCAGGATTGGTTGGCGGGCACTGCATTGGTGTTGATCCTTATTATCTGGTGCAAAAATCCATGAGTGTCGGCCATATTCCTGATATGATCCGTACCGCTCGAGAGATTAATGATGGAATGGCGCGATTCGTGGTTGGAAAGCTCGTTAAGAGCATGATAAATAATGACCAAACGATCAAAAAAAGCAAGGCGCTAGTGCTTGGATTTACTTTTAAGGAAAACTGTCCTGATATTCGGAATACGAAAGTTGTTGATTTGATATCCGAAATGAAAAGTTATGGAATGAGTGTGGATATTCATGATCCTTGGGTGCAGCAGCCAGACATCGAAGGCGAATACGGTTTGAGTATCGTCGCATCACCGGCCATTAATACCTATGATGTGATCGTAATCGCTGTTGCTCATGATGAGTTCAAAGACATGGGGGAGAAATTAGGACAATTTGGTAAAAATATTCGCACTATTCTTGATATGAAGAATGTTCTTGGGAATCTATCTATGGGCCAAGTGCGACTTTAAATTATAGTTTTATAGATGTCTTTTATAGAAAATCAGAGGTGTAAATTTAAAAGATATCTCTGATTTTCTTATGTGGTTTTAAAAATTAAACTGAAGCTTCCTTGCAAGTTTTTGGGCAAGTCAACTTAATAAAATTTTTAGTTGGCTTGTGCAAGTATTTGCTTGAAATTAATTGATGGCGCGTATATGGAAAAAACTATTAGCTTGAAAGATGCCAACGAACTACTTCGCACAAGCAAGTGGAATGAAGCAATAGATGCTTACAGAATGTTGTGGAGTAAATGGGAGCATGAGCCTTCTCTAAGAGAGCTTGTGCTTCAAAACATTAATTTTATAATAAAAAATGCTCCAACTGAATATTTTGATGAAGAAAATTTATTGAAAATAAAGGAATTCCCGCTTTCTGATTGTGCTTTTCTTAAAGCTGATCAAAAGTTGAAAGTCGACAGAGCACTTTGTTCTGAGAATTTTTTAAGATCTGGTGAATCTAGGAGTAGTTTGTCTGATGCTCTTGAAAAATCTTTTGGTATTCAGCGGATTTATGCAGTAAATTTAGATAGAAGGCCGGATAGGCATATACGCTTGCTTCGTGAGTTCACCTATCAAGGTGTGCGAATTTCTAGGGTCAGTGGCGTCGATGCTAAGAAATCTCAGGAAACTCTTGATAAATACAATCAATTTTTTAGTCGCAGTTTGACTAATAGATGTATCACATCTAGTCATATTCCAGATAAAAGAATTAAAGCCTATAGAGAAATTGCATCCTTAGGTTGGTTCGCATATCTTCTTTCTCAGCGCAAAGTTTTCGAGGATGCTATAAAAAATGATTATCGCAGAATTTTAATACTTGATGATGATGTATTTTTTAGCTCAAATGCTGTTGAGCAATTAAATCGTCTTGGTGGGAAAATTCCTGATGACTTCAAGGTTTTCCTATTGGGAGCATCCGAATATTCTAATAGAAATTCGGAAGAATTCTTGAATTCAATCGTGCCAGATATGCCGGGAATTTATAGACCTATCGCGGGTAAAACTTGTGGGAGTTTTGCGGTTGTATATGATAGCAGTGTCTTTCCAGACATATTAAAGGCAATTGATGAGGCTGACGGTCCATTTGATAATGTCGCGCTGGGATATGTTTATAACAAATTTGCAAAGAATTGTTTTTCGTTTGCTTCTGCTATTTGTATACCCGATGTGGGAGATAGTGATATCCGCCCTGATAAACGTGCGCAATCTGCGCATAGCGAAAAAATGGGTTGGGAGTTTTTGAGGTATTCTGAGTATACAAAGGAGTTCAGAATTTCTGTTCTTGTTGATAATGTTGATGCTCTAAGGCATGTCCACACGTTGCAGCATGAACTTCCTTCAGAAATATTTTTGAATGTATATTTCGTTTCAGAAGATGGTTTGCGTCCAGTGATAACTGGCCATCACTGCGCCGTTGTCGATTTAAAGCCGCTTCCAATTTCTGCTCTAGATGAACATCAGCTTTTGAAGATTATTGAAAAATACAGAGTTCCACATTCTGATCTGATTTTTAATTGGTCCAATTCGCCTGTTTCGGAAGAAAAGGTTTTGCAGCTTGCTGCAAAGGCGATGGAGCTGAAAAATGCAGAGAGTATTCTCTCTGGCAATATAGAGGGGGTTAGGTATGTTTTTAATGCCGGAGTCTCACCTGTCAAGGGGCGACACTCGATAATTATTCCTTCATTTAGAGTTGTTAATGATATTTGGCCTACAGTTGAATCAGCATTGAATCAAGATTCTTCTGATTTTGAAGTTGTTATTGTCAATGATAATCCATTGAATATTAAATTTTCCGATGAATTAGAGACCAAAATTAGGATTTTTTCACAAAAATCTCGGTTTGATGTAGTCCCTAATAAAATTAAAATAATTAATCATCGAGTTAATAGGAATGCATCGGCAGCTAGAAATACTGGATATTTTATGTCGACTGGAGAGTTTATTACTTTTCTGGATGATGATGATACTTTTGATGCATCAAGAATTTCAGGCGTTGATTTAGCCTTGCGTGATTCTCCTAAGGATATTGGTGCTTGCTATTGCGGCTATCGTGGGAAGTGGAATGGTGAGGAAAACATGAATCGCTTTCCAGAAGGTGACTTAATGGAAAGAGTTTTGTCACTCAGATATGCAGAGCATTACATGTGCACAAACACAATAACTTTTAAACGTTCTAGTTTGGATCGACTGGGTGGTTTAAATGAATCATATCGGAGGCATCAAGACTTAGAGTTGATGGCTCGATTTTTTAAATATTCCAAGATATTAGCTGTAAAAGATTTTTTTGTAAACAATCGCCCTAGCACTGTTCCTGAGACCTTTGTTGCTGATGTCAAGAAATTAGTAGATCTCAAAATTCAATTCTTGTCAGATATGAAAATGTTAATTGTGAGTAAAGGCGATCAATTTGTAGACTTGGTTGTTGATGCTCACGCTAAAGATATCATTAAAAGAGATAAAAGCATGACTGCTGAAACTGCGAATGTTATTAAATTGTTCTTAAAATCTGTATTACGGTAAAATAAGTACATGTGAGTTTTTTTCTTGTGATAATTCGTTGGCATAAACATCTCCATTTCTGATATGGTTTTCGCATTGTTGTGATATTTATGTTGATGTCTTTATTTGAGATTTATTTTTTAAATATTCGAAAAAAATGGGCGTGCTGCTATGTTAGATGCAAGCTATATCCGTCGGCAAACTGTGTTTTCTAGGGGTTTTCCATTTTGTGCAGCTGAGTCTGCTTATTTGGTCTTACGGCATATAAATGAGAAAATTGACGATAAAAGCAAATTTTATTTTTTTTCTAATCATGGAGCGTGCACTAATATAGATATTTTGCCTGCTAGAGCTTCTTCGACTGGAAGGAAAGACTGCTTGCGTCGCATTGGGGAGGATTTGTTTAAAAATGCTGAATCGTTGGCGCAGGCATATCTACAGTGTAGCGGAGCCCTTTCTCCTACTTTATCTGTGGCATATGCGAATAATTTTCTGAGCAATGGTTCGCAATATGGATGGCTTCAATTTATTAATAATTATTTGAAACAATGGAATCAAGTTGCTCCTATAGAAATTAAAGAATCCATTAATTGTAATTTCTTGAGAAAAATTTCTTTTGGTTTGAATTCTATCAATGTAGATGAATATCCGGAAAAAGTCTCTGTCATTGTTCCTGTTTTCAATGCTGAAGAGACGTTGAGGTATTCTGTTGAGTCTTTGTTAAATCAAAACCATAAGAATATTGAAATTATTCTGGTTGATGATTGCAGTCTGGATAACTCTTATGAAATTGCAAAAGAGTTATCATCCTCTGATGGTCGAGTTATCGCTCTTCAAAATAAGAAAAATTTGGGTGCTTATTTTTCTCGTAACTACGGGCTATCTGTTGCTACTGGTGATTTGATAACAGTGCATGATGCGGATGATTTGTCTTTTCCTGATAGAATTGCTTATCAAGTTTCTGTTATTAGAGAAAAAAATGCAGTTGCACATTTGGGTGGTTATTTTCGCATGAATGCTGAGGGGTATTTGACAGGATATAGAGTGCCTGGGAAATTTTCCTACGATGGATTTACCCATCAGTGTTTAGTTTCTTTGATGATTAAGGCCGATTTTTTGAGAAAGCATCTCGGTTGTTGGGATAGTGTCAGATTTGGGGCTGATGCTGAACTTTTTCATAGATTGAAAAAAATTGCTCCACTAGGGGTTGTCGAAGACTGGCGACCGCTTATTATTGCCCTAGATTCTCCACAGTCTCTTACTGGAAATTCTGAGACTAAATTGGGCAGCCCAGCGCGAAATGAATATGCGCAAAATTTCTTAGCTTGGCACGCTGAAGCAAAAATTGAAGATTTAAGACTTGAGCCAGGATCTCTAAAACGAGCGTTTCCTGTTCCTTCGATATGTTTGAGTGCTTCGTAAGAATAAAATTATTGGGTTATGATGGCTGGTATGAATTTCGGAGTTTTGAGATTTTTCTGGTATTTTCGGAAGAAGCGCTTTGCTCATGCTTTGGCCGCTTTACCACCTGGCGTGGAAAGCGCCTTAGCTTGGCAGCACTATGCGTTTTACCGTTTAGGCATGTATCGTTCCGTTGCCTATTGTGAACCTGTATACAACAGCTGGCGCTCTTTATTTGCAGTCATTGTTTCTAAAGCGGCGTGTGGGGAGCGGGATCGGGTGGATACTTTGCTTAGAAATCCTCAAATATTGCGATTGCTTAAGCCGAAGATGGAATCGTTGGCTAGTGCCTTATTGGCTTTTTATCCGGATTTTTCGATAAGAATTTTATCGCAGCAGCGTTCATCTGTTTTGCAAGTGGCGGCTTGCATGCGAATTGGCGATACCGTGAATGCGAAGGCCCACCTGAAAGCTTCCATGGCTAATGCTGAGCGTGATTCAGAAGTATTTTTGCATCGTAGCAACGTACTGCGCCTGCCGCCAACAGAGCAGTTGATTGCTCTTAATAAATTCTTGCAAGCGAATAACGTAGCTCCCATAGCTTTGAACAACGAGTCTCTTCCTGTTGGAGCCATGAATCTTCGGCCGACTGGAGTACTACCTTTCGTAAAGGGTCCACTGGTAAGTGTAGTAATGACTGCTTTTCAAAGCGCAGATCGTATTTTGTTTTCCATCGAATCCTTATTGAATCAAACCTATCAAAATATTGAAGTAATTGTCGTAGATGATGCTAGCTACGATGAAACAAGGCAGGTGGTCGAAAAATTGGCGAGCGAAGATCCTCGCGTACGTTATGTTCGCTTGCCTCTGAATGTTGGTACATATGTGGCAAAATCGATTGGGGTTCACCTGACGAACGGGGATTTTGTGACTTGTCAAGATTCAGATGATTGGGCGCATCCGCAAAAAATTTATTTGCAAATGGCACCGATTCTCGCTGATGAACATGTCATGTTTACAGTTTCGAATTTAATTCGCGTCCAGGATGATGGTGTTTTCTATGCGCGATCTGTGTTTCCATTAACTAGAATTAATCATTCTTCAGTTTTATTTAGAAAAGATATAGTGTTTAGAATGACTGGTTTTTGGGACTTGGTCAGAACAGGTGCTGATAGTGAGTTTCTTGCGCGCTTAAAGCTAGTTTTTGGTAAGCGATCTATGCGGCGCCTCTCTCAGCCTCTGTCTATTTGTGCTCATCGCGAAAATTCGTTAATGACGGCTCCTGCGACTGGTTATGATAAATCAGGTAAATCTAATGCTAGATTGGATTATTGGGAATATTTTTCAAAATGGCACGTAGATTCGCTCCGTCAGGGAGCAGTTATCAGATTTTGTAATAATAGGCATTTGAAAAGACCATTTCCGGTTCCGGACGAAATTGCTGTTCATCCGGCTGATATTGAAAATTGCATGCGCATTTTTGGTTTGAGTAAGTTATAGGAATGATGGTGTGAGGTGAAAGTCGATTCTAATGCCTAATTGCTTAATTTTGTCTTGTTTTGATAATTTTCTAATTGGATATTTTAGGTTGGCGTTGGACGTAATTGATATTCTTAATTCAGAGTTTTGTGAATAAGAAAATTGGCATATTTTCTAATGGAATTTTAAATATTCCTTTTTTGTCAGTATTGCTTGACTCTACAGTTGTGGCATTACGGATTTGGCACCGGCCGTTCGTGAATTTTGTTGCGGGATGGGGAATGCGTCCGAGCACATATAGGTCTCGTTCCTATGCCCGGACTCACGACTTGCCCTATTTGGCGCTTGAAGATGGGTTTTTGCGTTCTTTTGGAACAGGAGATATTTTTCCGCCGATCTCCATCGTTTTAGATGGCGATGGAATTTATTATGACTGCACTAAAGTCAGCGCATTGGAACGAATGCTTAATAGCGCTGATGATGTGCTATATTTTGACTCGATTTCATTTCGCAGGGCTCAAGCGAAGTTGCTGCAATGTTTATTGAGTAAATACAATAATGCGCCAGTTTTTCCGGCCAATACCCTGCGCCCGAAAGATCGTGCACGTGTGCTTGTAATCGATCAGACGAACGGCGACATGAGTGTGACTCTTGGTGGCGCCGACGCACGGACATTCGAGATTATGCTAGCTGCTGCAAAGGCGGAAAATCCGGAGGCCACAGTATATGTAAAGACCCATCCGGAGGTCGCATCCGGCCGCAAAGGTGGCTATTTGACCAGTTTGCATTTGGATGAGCAAACTGTTTTGTTGCGTGACGCCGTTAACCCTTTGAGTCTGATAAAACACATGGATCATGTTTATGTGGTCACTTCTACCATGGGGTTTGAAGCGTTGCTTGCGGGAAAGCCTGTAACTTGCTTTGGCATGCCTTGGTATGCGGGCTGGGGAGCAACGGATGACCGTCAGGCTGACCATCCTGCCGCGCGCCGACGCACGCGGGTACGCTCTGTGGATGAACTATTTGCCGCAGCCTATGTACATTACACGCGCTATTTAAACCCGGAGACTCGTCAGCTGGGTAGCATTTGGGATGGAATGCAATGGCTCTCGCGCCAACGCGAGGTTGCGCAACGCTTTCCTGCACGTATGATTTGCGTGGGTTTTCGTAGGTGGAAGGCTGCTAACCTCAAGTCAATGCTCTCCTTGTTTCCGGGTAAGGTTGTGTTCGTAAAAAATGCACAGGCTGCCGCTGCGTTGTTTCCAAAGGGGGACGACTGCCTGGTCTGCTGGGGTCTGGTACCTCCAAGGGGTATGGAATCGTTGGCGAATGAAACCGACGTACGCTTGCTGCGTATGGAAGATGGTTTCGTGCGTTCGGTAGGCTTGGGCTCGGACCTGATTCCGCCGCAGTCGTTTGTGCTTGATGCCAAAGGCATTTATTTCGATCCCAGCGGGCCTTCCGAGCTCGAAGACATGCTCAACACGCGTGCTTTTTCGCCGGATGATTTGCAGCGCGCGCGCAAGGTGCGCGAAACCATCGTTGTGCATGGCATCACCAAATACAACCTCGAGCCCGTCATGCCTGTGCAGTGGCCGGGCGTTGGGTCGGGCCAGCAGGTGGTGCTGGTGCCGGGGCAGGTGGAAGATGACGCCTCGATACGCTTTGGCTGTGACACTGTCAACGGCGTGCATACCAACCTGGGTTTGCTACAGGCCGCGCGCACAGCCTATCCGCAGGCCTTTATCGTCTACAAGCCTCACCCCGATGTGATGAGCGGCAACCGTCGCGGCAAGCTCATGCTCAATGAGGCACGGCAATGGGCCGACCATGTGGAACTACAAACCTCGGTGGTCAGTTGCATTGACGCCTGTGACGTCGTCGTGACCATGACCTCGCTCACGGGCTTCGACGCCTTGCTGCGTGGCAAGACCGTGGTGGTGCATGGCCGGCCGTTCTATGCGGGCTGGGGGCTCACGCAGGACATGCTCCCCGTGCCGCGCCGTGAGCGGCAACTGGGCCTGGACGCCCTGGTGGCCGGAGCGCTGTTGCACTACCCGTTGTACTGGGACCCTGTGCTTAGGGGTTACACCACTTGCGAGGCTGTATTACTACGTATTGTCGAAGAGCGCCAGCGCCTTGAGCAAAATGGTGGTTTGAAACAATTGAAACTGGGTTATGTACGCCGACAGGCGCGTAAAATGCGCACTCTGCTCCGTTCTTTGCGGATTATTTAATTGTTGGAAGAACGCAGCTGCCACTGCCGCATGCGCTTTCGATGCGCGTCGTGTGCCAAGGAAATAAGAGTCGTGAAACCTGGTGATTCGCCTTTTTTTGGCAAACGCGTATTGCTCTTGCAGGGCCCGGTGGGGCCGTTTTTTTGGAATCTGGCCCAGGATCTGCGCAGCGCGGGCGCGGAAGTCTTCAAATTCAACTTCAATGCGGGCGACTGGCTGTTCTATCCGCGCCATGCGCGCAGCTTCAAGGGCAGTCTTGAAGATTGGCATCTGGAGCTGGCCAAGTTCCTGCGAACGAACCACGTCGACGCGGTATTGCTGTTTGGCGACTGCCGTCCGGTACATGCTCAGGTCCGAGCGATGGCAGAGCGCATGGGCTTCGCTGTGGGCGTGTTCGAAGAAGGCTATTTGCGGCCCGACCATGTGACGTTCGAGCCTATCGGAGTCAACGGCCATTCGCAGTTTCACCAGGATCTCGCGGAGTGGCTGCAGCAACAGGCTTTGCAGGACCATCAGGAGGCCCTGCAGCAATTGGATGCCGAAGCCGGTTTCCTCCCCTCGGCGCTGTCTTTGGGGAAGGGCGATTTGCCTAAGCAGCCTGAAGCGCCAAAGCTCCCCCAGCATCATTCCGTGGGCAACACTTACTGGCATGCGGCGGCCTGGGGCATGCTGTATTTCTTTGCCGCCTGGCTGGGCCAGTTTTTTTGGAACAATACGCTGCACCATCGCCGGATGTCGGTCTTTGACGCGCCCTGGTGGTGGCTGTCGTTTGGCCGCAAGGCCTGGTACCGGGTCAAGGAGCGCAACGTGCAGGCCCTGCTCGAAGGGCAGAAGCGGCATAAGTTCTTCCTGGTGCCGCTGCAGGTGCACAACGACGCGCAGATTACCGTGCACTCCGGCTATGAGTCGGTATGCGGCTTTATTGACCATGTGATGCGCTCGTTCGCTGGCGCTTTGCTGCGCGAGTGCCAGCCAGACAAGCAGCTGCCGCCAGGCTCCGAGTCCGTGCAGGGGGATATGCTGGTGTTCAAGCACCATCCCATGGACCGCGGCCACCGCAACTACGGCAAGGCCGTGCGCCTGCTCGCCCAGCGCCATGGTTTGCAGGGCCGGGTGCTTTATATCCATGACCAGCATTTGCCCAGCCTGCTCAAGGCCTGCAAGGGCGTGGTGCTGGTGAACAGCACGACAGGCCTGTCTGCCTTGGGGCATGGTGCGCCGGTCAAGGTCTGCGGCTCGGCGCTTTATGACTTGCCGAGGATCACGTTCCAGGGGCGCCTGAACGATTTCTGGTTCCAGGCGCGCTCTGCCGTGCCTGACGCTGAAGTGCTGCGCCGTTTCAAGGCCGCGCTGATCAAGCGAACCCAGCTGAACGGCAGCTTCTACCGCAAGCTGCCCCAGGTGCGCTGGCGTTGCGGTGTGGCGCTGCAAGGGCAGATGGCCTTGCGCCTGTGGCCCAAGCCCAAGGCCGCAGCGCCCGTGCGCCAGCCCGTGGCACAGGCCAACAAGCGCAAGCCCCGCAGGGCGCGCGGCAAAGCCCGGGGCGCGGTTGGCAAGGCGCCCGCACTGTGATGCAGCGTTCGGGCTACGCAGGGGGCAACATGGGGCGGCTGGTGGTGTTTGTCGGGGGCTTCGACCCCCGTGGCGCGCGCCATTACCACCGCTTGTTTTCCGAAAATGCCGCCCGGCAAGGGGAAGTGGACGGCTGCACCTATTCGGCCGGGCCGCGTGAAGCCCTGGATGTGGGCCAGGGGGCAGGCGCGCATCGCCATGCGCGCTGGGCATTCCACGGGCCGCAAGGCGGCGGCGAATATGTGTTTTTCGACTGGAGCGACCAGGTGCGCGCGCATTGGCCCCGGGCCTTGTGGCGTGTGGCCGCGCAGGCATGCATGACCTATGCGCTGGCCGTCACGCAGTGGCGCGTGCTGCGCGGATTGCGCCGGCAGGTGCCTTACACCTTGCTCTCTTTTACCTACCCTTTGCTGTTTGGCCTGCTGGCCGTCGCGGCCGCAGCCGGCGGCGCCTTCGCAGGGTGGCGCTTTGCACAGGGGCTGCCTGAGTTGGCCCAGTGGCTCGTGCCGATGGTTGCGGCGTTTGCCGTGCTGTGGGGCGCGGCCGGGCTCGACAAGCTGCTGCATGTGAGCTGGCTGCTGCGGATCTTCAATTTCGCGCGTATCAGCGCGGCCGAAGACTCCGAGGTGCTCGCGGCGCGCACGCAGGCGATGGCCGAATGGGTCAGGCACCGTGTGGCGCAGCAGCCTGGCCTCGAAGTGGTGGTGCTGGGCTTCAGCGTAGGCAGCGTGCAGGCCGTGCGGCTGGTGGATGCGTTGCGCCAGCCCGCGGCGCTGGTGGTCTGTGGGGGAGATGGGGCCGCGTCAGCGTCCGATGCGCCGAATGCGCCTGTGGCGGTCACATTGCTGACGCTGGGCAATTGCATTCCCTTGTTTTCGCTGATGCCCGAGGCAGTGAAATTGCGCGCGGCCCTGCAGAACCTGGCGAACGACAGCCAGCTGTACTGGGCCGATATCTCTTCGCCCGGCGACAGCGTGAGTTTTGGCATGTGTGATCTGATGCGGCTGTCGCTGCGTGACGCGGCCATGCCCGCCGAGGCATTGCACAACCCGCGCCGCATGTGCTCGCCGCGTTTCCACAAGCTGTTTGATCCATTGGCTTACCGCCTGATGCGGCGCAACAAGATGCGCATGCATTTTCAGTACCTGATGGCCTCGCAAAAGCGCGGTGCCTACAATTTTTTTGCCATGCTGACAGCTCCCGGTGCTGTGCGTGATTTTGTTGAAAAGTATCTGGTTCGATGAGTCTTTTTTGCCCCGCTTACCCCAAGCCCCATCCTGAAAAGGCTTCCAAGCTACGCATGTTCTGGCATGCGCGCCGCTCCTGGATGGACGCTTTGTACGAGCGCAGCTACACCATGCAGATGGGTGAAGTGCATCTGCCGGGCGTGGACCTGTACATGCTCAACGACATCCAGGAAGTCAAGCGCGTGATGCAAGGCGAGGCGCAGGCATTCCCCAAGAGCCATTTGTTGCACGAATCGCTGGAGCCACTGCTGGGCGACAGCATTTTCACCACCAACGGCGCGCAGTGGCAACGCCAGCGCAGCATGATGAACCCGGCGTTCGAGCAGGCGCGCCTGCAGGTGGCCTTTCCGCGCATGCTGGGCGCGGTCGAGTCCATGCTGGAGCGCATGGATGCGCTCAAGAGCGATGAGCCGTATGACATCGAAGTCGAGATGACCCATGTCACGGCCGACATCATCTTCCGCACGATTTTTTCCGAGCCCATGCAGGGCCCCGATGCGCACCGGGTGTTCGACGCGTTTGCACGCTACCAGGCCCTGGCCCCGAAGCTGATGCTGCCGGCGCTGTTCGGCGTGCGCTGGCTGAAGATGCCCTGGCTGCAATGGCGCAGCAACCAGGCCGCGAAGGAAATCCGCACGTTGCTGCAGGCCATGGTCCTGCCGCGCTACGAGGCCCATCAGCGCGGCGAAGAGACAGGCAAGGAAGATATTCTGGCGGCCTTCATGCGCGCCAGGGACGCCGAGACGGGCGAGCCCTTTCCGTTCGAGGAACTGGTGAACCAGGTGGCGATGCTGTTCCTGGCAGGCCATGAAACGTCTGCGAGTGCACTGACCTGGGCCAGCTATCTGCTGGCCAAGTCGCCGGAGATCCAGCAGCGTGCCCATGAACAGGTGCGCGAAGCGCTGGGTGAGCGCACGCCCGAGCAGTCGGACATGAAAAGCCTGCCCCTGGTCTGGAACATCTTTCGGGAAACCCTGCGGCTGTTTCCTCCCGTCGGGTTCTTCGCACGGGAGAACACCGCGGCCTGCCCCATGCGCGGCAAGCAGCTCAAGGCCGGCAGCACCGTGGTGGTCGCGCCCTGGCTGCTGCAGCGCCATCGCAAATGGTGGGTCAATCCCGACGCCTTCGATCCCGATCGCTTCGACCGTGCCGAAAGCAAGGAGGCCATCAAGAACGCCTACATGCCTTTCAGCATGGGCCCGCGCGTGTGCCTGGGCGCGGCATTTGCGCTGCAGGAGGCCGTATTGATCCTGTCATGCCTGCTGCGGCGGTATGAATTGCAGCCCGTCGAAGGCCATGTGCCGCAACCCGTCGGGCGCCTGACCATCCGCTCCGCCAACGGCGTGGAGCTGCGCCTGGTCAAGCGCGCGGGTGTGGGCCTGAACGAGGGAACGGCGGGCGCATGAAAGAGCGATTTGCGGGTTTCTTGCTGATGTGCGCGATCGTGCCCATGGCGGTGCTGGGCTATCTGCTGCTGGTGCTCGTGGGCTTTTTCGGCAAATCCGAGCGTGGCCGCGCCGGAGTGCGCGCGCTGGACCACTTCGTCAATGCGACGCTGTTCAATGGTTACGCCTGGGAGAGCGTGTCGTCCCATGCCTGGCGCGAGCGCGACCGGCGCTGGGCAAAGGCTGTGATCTGGGTGACCGACCATCTCCAGAAGGACCATTGCAAACGCGCAAACAAGCGCGAGCAGCCGGTTGTCGATCTGGTGCTCAAGAAGGGGCTAGGGGATCGCACTATTCATTGATGCGAGCCGAGTTCTTCGGCCCTGCCTTTGGCGAGCTTGGGACTCTCGGGGAACAGATTTTTTCAAATAAATCAACGACTTAGCAGTGGATTGATTTGTGAAAACAGCGATAGCAAAGTCATGATTTTTCGAAAACGAATAGCTAATGGCCGTTCGCCCTGAGCCCGTCGAAGGGCGCCTCCACCCGAGGCCAGTGCGCCAGTTCATCCTTCGACAGGCGCTCAAGAAACAGCTTTTTTCCCAAAATAAATCAATGACTTAGAAAGCATTCGATTTGAGCAAACAGCAGCTGACTATGGGCGGCCTACTCTCAAAATACCGACCCTTCGATCCTTCGACGGGCTCAGGACTCAGGGCGAGCGGGTAAAAACCGTTCGTGGTGAGCCCGTCGAACCATGAACGGCCCGTCCTCATGATTTGAACGCCGGTCGTTCACCCTTCGACGGGCTCATGCCCAGGGAATCTTCGCGAAGCGTTCGACCAGAAAGTCGAGCAGGGCGCGCACCGCGGGCGACAGATGCTTGCGCGAGGGGTAGAGGGCATAGATGTCCATCGTGGGCAGCTCCCAGTCCGGCAAGACCGCTTTGAGGCTGCCGTCGCGCAGGTGGAGGTTGGCGAGGTAAGTCGGCTGCATGGCGATACCGCCACCCGCCAGCGCCGCCTGCAGCAAGGCCGTGGCTTCGTTGCCGCTGAAGTGGCTGCCGACGCTCACTTCCTCGATAGCGTCGCCACGCTGCAGCTTCCAGATGCTTTTGCCAAAGTTGGCATAGCTCAGGCAGCGGTGCGCGCCGAGGTCGGCGGGTTGCTGCGGCGTGCCGTGCGTGCGCAGGTAAGCGGGCGATGCGACCAGCACCGAGCTGCAGGGCGCGAGCACCCGGCCTATCAGCATGGGGTCGGGCTCGGCGCTGATGCGTATGGCCAGGTCTATGCGCGCTTCGACCAGATTGAGCGCACCCTCGCTGGCGTTCAGGTCGATCTTGAGCGCGGGGTAGCGCTGCAGAAAGTCGACCACGGCCGCGGCCATTTGCGCATAGGCAAAGGACACGCTGCAGGTGATGCGCAACTGCCCGCGCAAGGCGCCGTCGTGGCGGCTGGTTTCCTCTTCGACGTCATCCATCAACGCCAGCATCTGCTGGCTGCGGCGCAGGCAGCTTTCACCCGCGTCGGTGAGCGTGACGCTGCGCGTGGTGCGCTGCAAAAGGCGCGCGCCCAGCCATTGCTCGAGCGCGCCCACATAGCGCGTGACCATGGCGCGCGACATGTCCAGCTTGTCGGCCGTGGCGCTGAAGCTGCCGCTGTGCGCCACTTCGACGAACACCTGCATGGCGGTCAATCTATCCATGATCTGATCGATTTTTGAAACAGTTATGCGCGGATTATCGCGTTTATCTGCGCGGATATTGAAACTAAAGTCCATGTCAACGCCTTAGCGCGTCCATGCAATCCGCCACTATCTGGAGTTTCACCATGATCCGCACCACGCTTCTCGCCGCATCCCTTGCCATCGCTTTCACCGGCGCCCAGGCCGCCCAGCCGCTCACCGTCAAGGTCTACAATGCCAACGGCAACAGCTTCAATGTCAATTCCACTTTGGTAATCGGAGAGAAAGAGGCCATGGTGATTGACGCGGGCTTTACCCGCGCGGATGCGCTGCGCATTGCCGCCAATGTGCTCGACAGCGGCAAGAAGCTCACCACCATCTATGTGAGCCAGGCCGACCCCGACTACTATTTCGGCGTGGAAACGCTCAAGGAGCTCTTTCCCCAGGCCGATGTGGTGACCACGCCCGCCGTGCTGGCCAAGCTCGCGCCCAAGATGGCCGGCAAGCTCGCGTTCTGGGGCCCCAAGATGGGCGCCAATGCGCCGCGCCGGCCCGTGCTGCCGCGCGCGCTCGAAGGCAATACCTTGACGCTGGAAGGGCAGGCGATAGAGATCCGCGGCACCGAAGGCGTGCTTGCCCACCGCCCATATGCCTGGATTCCATCCCTGCATGCCATCGTCGGCAATCTGGCCGTGTTCGGCAACATGCATGTCTGGACCGCCGATACCCAAACCCCGGCAGAGCGCGCCGCATGGGTTGCGCAACTGGACGAGATGGCGGCGCTCCAGCCCGCGCTGGTGATTCCAGGCCACATGCAGGCCGGCACCCAGGTGGATGCGAGCACCATCACGTTCACCAAGGACTATTTGCAGACGTTCGAGAAGCAGCTCGCGGCCAGCAAGAACAGCGCAGAGCTGATTGATGCGATGAAAAAGGCCTACCCGAAGCTGAGCGACGGCGCGATGTCGCTGGACATAGGCGCCAAGGTCAACAAGGGCGAAATGAAGTGGTAAGCAGCATGTAAAGGACGATCTCTGCTCGGCTGGAATGTCCTAGAGGTGCACCGTGAGCGCCACCAGGCGCATCACAAAGGGGCGCACGGCGATCACACAGCAAAAAGCCACGGGCATTGCCAGTCCGTAGGCTTTCATGACGCTGCTCCAATACCCGGGGCCGAAACCGCTTTGCACTCCCACAATGGCGGCGCACATCAGCAACGCCATGATGACCGCCATGTAGAAGGCAAACGCATACGGCATGAAGCGCCGGGGCAGTTTTCGGCGCGAGGGAGAGGACGAATGTGCAGGCATATTTTCGGAGTGGTTGATAAAGTCAACAATTATGCGTTGTGACGTTGACTTTATCAACCTTATGTCGGTCCTATAGCCGCTTGCCCGCAATCTTCTCCGAGTTGGCGACATGGCTGCGGGCAGGACCGCAGCAGTGTGCTACTCAGGGGTGCACGGCCTCGCCCAGATTGAGCATCAGACGGTTGGCCCAGGCAAAGATTGCGGCGGCGTGCAGCGCGTCGAGGATTTCGAGATGGCTCAGGCCGGCTTCGCGCAGCGACTGCAGGCGCTGGCCACTGAGCTGGTTGGGCGCTTCGGTCAGGTCGATGGCGAACTGGACCAGGGCTTTTTCGCGTGCGTTGGTGCCCGCTGTATGAGGGTTCTCGAAAACCTGGGCAATGACGTCATTGCGCTTGGCCAGCTGTTCGAAGCGTTGTGCATGGACCGAGGCGCAGTACACGCAGCCGTTGATGCACGAAACCACGGCGCTCACCAGCTCGCGCTCGGCGCGCGACAGGCCGCCGGGCGCGTACATGATGGCGTTGAACACCACCGAGCGTTCCTGCAGGATCTGCGGCTGGTGGATCAGCGCCAGGTAGTAGTCGCTGGTCTTGGCCGATGGGTGGCTGGCTTCGAGGATGGCCAGCTGTTCGGCCGTCGCTTCCTCGAGCTTGACCACGGGCACCCAGGCTTTCCAGCCCAGCGTTTCGCTGGTGAAGCCGTTGATGCGCAGTGCTTCACCGGGCTTGGGCAGGTGGTGGGGGTGCACAAAGGTTTCGGCACTGGCCGCGGCGGCAGGCGTGGCGAGCAGGTCGTCGCCCAGCGCCGTGAGCGCCTGCAGGCCTGCGACCACACGAATCTGGTAGCTGAGGAAGGCGATCAACTGGGCCAGCGCAATGATTTCGGGCGGCTGCAGGCCGGCGGCGAGCAGGGCATCGATGCTGGAGCGATCGCCTTCGACGGGCTTGTGCGTGAGCAGCGTGGCGAACTTCTGCAGCGCAGCTTCGCGCTGCGCGTTCACGGGCGCTTCGGGCAGGCAGGCCAGCTGCTGCGTGTAGTGCTGCAGCAGGCTGGCGCTGTCGCTGAGCTGGCTGATGGTCTGCGCCACGCGCAGGCGTTCGCCCAGCGTCAGGCCGGGCAGGGCCGGGTCGAACAGCTGCTGGTAGCTGCCTTGCGTGGCATCGACGACCTTGTTGCGCTGGTGGCGTATGGCCTTGACGGCGGGAGACTGGTCCAGCTGGGTCAGGGTGTCGATCAGGTCCTGGGTGGGCGCGGGGGTGTGGGTTTCGGTCATGGCAAGAAAAGGGTAGGGGGTCTATGGCTGTAGGGCAGGCCGTTCGCCCGGAGTCCTGGGCCTGAACGGCCATTCAACCGTTATCGAGCCCTGGCCGCATGCGCGGCCGTGGCGCGCGCAAGAAAGGCCTGGACGGCGGCCCACGATTGCTCGTTGACCAGGGCGTTGATCGCCGGCGTTCCGCCCGACGTGCTCAGGCGCCTGGACACCGGGTGGGCATAGGTCAGATGCGTGGTCGGCACATAGGGGAACAGGATGGCATGGCCGCCGCCTTCCCAGTCGTGGTGTTCCACGGGGTAGGGGTGATGGTTGGCGGCCAGGTGGTCCTTGACCATCTTGCCGTAGAGCGATGAAGGCCAGGAGCCGTCATCGGTCGCCGACAGCAGCATCACCGGGCCGGCTATGCGCTCCACGCGTATGCGGGCGCGCTCGACGGCGTCGGCGTCCTGCAGCGCGGTGAGCATGGCCGCGGTGTGGCGGCGCGGCTCGGGGCCTTCGTCCCAGGGAGCCCATGACGCCGTGCGGTTGTTGCTCCAGATGTCGGCAAGCGGCTTGCCGCGGAAGATCCAGGCCGGGCCTTCGCGTCCCTTGGCCGGGTCACAGGCGTTTTGCGCGCAGTGCACCAGAGCGCTTGGCACATAGCCGATCACGGCCTTGACCATGTCGGGGAACAGCGAGCCCAGCAGCAGCACCAGTTCGCCGCCGCGCGACTGGCCGCTGAGCGCGACAAAGCCGTCCTTGGGTTGGAGCTCGCGGTGGATCCACTGCAGCGCGGTCTCGAAGTATTCGAGCTGCGTGTCGGAGATGTAGTCGGAGCGGCCCGGCGACTTGAAATAGCCCACGGCCAGGGCCGCATAGCCGCGCGATGCGTAGAGCGCGGCGCGCGGCTCGTTGATGCCGCCGCCCGAGCCGTTGAGCACCATCACCACGGGGTGCGGGCCCGGCGTCGCGGGGGTGAACAGCGTGGCCGACAGGCCTTCGTCGCGGAT
Organism: Pantoea sp. 18069; assembly: GCF_902706035.1. Classification (GTDB taxonomy): domain Bacteria; phylum Pseudomonadota; class Gammaproteobacteria; order Burkholderiales; family Burkholderiaceae_C; genus Comamonas. Next base: position 104,651 of record NZ_CACSJA010000005.1, read on the forward strand.
CTCGCGGCGCGTCACGCCTTCGGCGGCCAGTTGCTGCACGAAATGGCCGATGAACTCGGGCCCGTCGTCGCCGACCAGCGCGCGCACTTCGGTGGTCAGCGCGGCGCTGGGTTCGGCGGCAAACTGGTCGTTCGGCTGGCCCGCAATGGCCTGGGTTTGCGACCAGATCAGGCCCATGGCCGAGACACCGCTGTAGCTGCCGCTCTCGGGCGCGTCACGCGTCAGATCCACGCAGCCGTCGGCGCCGGCGAGAAAGCGCGCCTCGGATGTCCATTCGACCTGCGGGCCGCGCACGGTGCGCGTGCGCAGCGTGACCTGCTGGCCGGGCGTCAGCCCGCGCAGAGTGATGCTGCGCGGCACGTCGATAAGCGCCGTCTGCGGCGTGATCTCGAGCTGAGGATGCATGGCGTCTGTGCCTTACTTGCCGGACACGGGCGTGACCTGCAGTGCCGTGGTGCGGTCGCTGAGGATGGGCACCACCTTGAGGCCCTTCTTGGCAGCCCAGATGTTCTTGTAGTGGAACAGCGGGATCTGTGCGACGTCGTCGGTCACGAGCTTGGCGGCATGCCTAAAGATGGCTTCGCGGCGCTTGGCGTCGAACTCGATGGTCGCGGCGTCCAGCGCCTTGTCCACGTTTTCATTGCTGTAGCGGCCCCAGTTGCTCGCGCCGCGGCCGGCCTTGGAGTCGTGGGTCGCGAGGGTCTGCAGCAGGCCATAGCCGGCTTCGCCCGTGCCGTTGCCCCAGGCGATGACGCTGACCGCGTACTCGTTCTTGCCCGCACGGCTCGCATAGACCGACCATGGCACGACTTCGAGCTTGGTCTTCACGCCGATGCGCGTCCAGAACTGGGCCACGGCCTGCAGCGTTTCAGGCGCTTGCGGGTAGCGGTCGCCGGGCACGTGCACCGTGAGCTGGAAGCCTTCGGGGAAGCCCGCGTCGGCGAGCAGCTTCTTGGCTTTCTCGGCGGAGTAGGGCGTTGCCGGGATGTCGGGGTTGTAGCCGAACGAGCCTTTGGGCATCCACTGGTTGGCTTCGGTCGCCGTGCCTTGCAGGATGCGGTCGGTGATGGCCTTGCGGTTGATCGCAATGTTCAGCGCTTCGCGCACGCGCTGGTCGATCAGCGGGTTCTCGGCCAGCGGCTTGCCGGCGTTGTCGGTGATGAACTCGCTGCTGCCCTTGCGCAGGCTGGGCTGGATCAGCAGCGCGCGCAGGCCGGGGTATTCGTAGACGCTGACCGACGCCGTCCTCTTGAGCTTGGCCACATCGGTCACGGCGACCTTGTCGATCACGTCGACATCGCCCGACAGCAGCGCCGCAGTGCGTGCCGCGCCGTTGTTGATGAAGCGGTAGGTCACCTTGTCCCAGGGCTCCTGCGGGCCGTAGTAGCTGGGGCTGCGCTCCATCACGGTGCGATCGCCGGGTGTGTAGGACGTGAATTTATACGGGCCGGTGCCGACCATGGCCTTGCCGGAGTTGTAGTCCTCGCTCCTGGACTGCGCACCCACATGCTTGCTCACGACGTAGATCGACGCGATCTCGAGGGGCAGCATGGGGTTGGGCACGGTGGTCTTGATGACGACGGTGTGCGCATCCTTGGCGGTGGTCGACTCGACGGTGCGCAGCGCGCCGCGGTAGGACGCCACCGAGCCCGGGACATTGCGCGCGCGCTCGAACGAGAACACGATGTCATCGGCGGTGAACGGCTTGCCGTCCTGCCACTTGATGTCCTTGCGCAGCTTGAATTCCCAGGTCTTGTCGTTGACGGCTTTCCAGCTTTCGGCCAGGCCCGGCTCGAGCTTGCCGCCGTCACGCGAATTCACCAGGGAATCCCAGAAGTGCAGGGCCAGCGAGCGGTCGCCTGCATGGTTGTTGAGCTGAGGGTCGGCCGAGGAGATGGGATCGGCAAAGCCGATGCGCAGATCTTTGGCGCTGGCGCCGGAGACGGCCAGCAGGGCGGCCATCGCAATGGCGGAAAGGGAAGCAGTGTGCATGGTGGGTGCTTTCTCTCGGGAGTGGATAGGGGGGAGGGGCTTCGACGGGCTCAGCCCGAACGTATCAGGCGACATGGGGCAAGTCATTGAGATGGCAGGCACTCTCGTGCTGAATGGCAATGCCCTTGAGGCGCGGCACTTCCACGCTGCAGCGCGGCATGGCCTGCGGGCAGCGCGGATGGAAGTGGCAGCCGCTGGGCGGCGCCATGGGGCTGGGGATTTCGCCGCGTATGGTCTGAAAGCTCGTGCGCCGGTGGTCCAGGCGCGGAATTTCCGCGAGCAGCGCCTGGGTGTAGGGGTGCTGCGGGTTGGAGAACAGTTCCTCGACTGTCGCGGTCTCGACGATGCGGCCCAGGTACATCACGGCGACGCGGTCGCACAGATGCCGGATCACGCCCAGGTCATGGCTGATGAACAGATAGGCCAGGCCCAGCTCGTCGCGCAGGTCCATGAACAGGTTGAGGATCTGCGCCTGGATGGACACGTCGAGAGCGGCCACGGCCTCGTCGCAGACCAGCATCTTCGGCTGCACGGCGAGCGCGCGCGCAATGCCTATGCGCTGGCGCTGGCCGCCGCTGAACTGGTGGGGGTAGCGAAAGCGCAGGCGCGGGTCCAGCCCCGCGCGTTCGAGCTGCTGGCAGACGTATTCGTCCTCGTGCTCTGCGTCGACCAGGCCGTGCAGGCGCGCGGCCTCGCCGACGATGCGGTTGACGCGCAGGCGCGGGTTCAGGCTGGACTGCGGGTCCTGGAAAATCATCTGTATGCCCAGCCGGGCCTGCAGCATTTCCTCGGCGCTCAGTTGCGTGCGGTCCTTGCCCATGACCTGCACATGGCCGTCCGTGGGCGCGAGCAGGCCGGTCGCAATCCGGCCCAGTGTGGATTTGCCGCAGCCCGACTCGCCGACCAGGCCGACGACTTCACCCGGGCGCACCTGCAGGTCGACGCCGTCAAGCGCGTGGGTCACGACGGGCGCCTTTTGCAGGCCGAGCTGGCGCATCCAGCGGCCAAAGCCTCCTGGCGGCGGGCGCTGGCCGAAGCGCTTGGTGATGCCCTGCAGGTCGAGCAGGGGCGCGGTTTCTACGGTGTCGCTCACGTTGCCGGTCATGCGGCGCTCCGGGAAAAATCGGCCACTGCACCGGGGAAGAAGCAGCGCACGGTATGTGCTGTGGCGGTCGCTGCACCAGCGGGTGCGGCAATGGTTTGCAGGTCTGGCGGCTGCTGGCAGCGCGCCTGGGCGCGCGGGCAGCGCGGCGCGAAGGCGCAGCCGGGCGGCAGGTCCAGCAGGTTCGGGGCCATGCCCGAGATCTGCTGCAGGCGGCTCTTGCGCTGGTTGGCGCTGGGCAGGCTGCCGATCAGGCCCTGGGTATAAGGGTGCTGGGGGGCGTCGAGCACCGCGTCGACGCTGCCATGCTCGACGATGCGGCCCGCATACATGACGGCGATGTCGTCGGCCAGGCCCGCAACCACCGACAGGTCGTGGCTGATCCAGATCATGGCCGTGCCGGTCTCGCGCACCAGCTGCTGCATTTCCGAGAGGATCTGCGCCTGGATGGTCACGTCGAGCGCCGTGGTCGGCTCGTCGGCGATGATCAGTTCGGGGTCGTTGAGCAGCGCGATGGCAATTGCCACGCGCTGGCGCATGCCGCCCGAGAGCTGGTGGGGGTAGGCCTTGAGGCGTTCCCCGGGGCTGGGAATGCCCATGCGCGCCAGTGTCTTGCGGCAGTGCTCCAGCGCCTGGGCCTTGCCCATCTTGCGGTGGGCGCGAATGGTCTCGAGCATCTGCACGTCGATGCGCAGCACGGGGTTGAGCGTGGCCATGGGGTCCTGGAAGATCATGGCGATGCGGTTGCCGCGCAGGCTGCGCAGCGCGCGGCTGTCCAGGCGCGCGAGGTCCTGGCCCTGGAACAGCACCTGGCCGGCCGTGATGCGCCCGGGCGCGTCGAGCAGGCCCATGATGGAAAAGCCGGTCACCGACTTGCCCGAGCCCGACTCGCCAACCAGGCCCAGCACCTTGCCGCGCTCCAGGCGAAAGCCGACGCCGTTGACCACGGGCAGCAGGCCCGCGCGCGTGTCGAACTGGGTGTGCAGGTCCTTTACCTCGAGCACGGGAGCTGCGGTGGGCGGCAGCGAGGAGTTGTCTGAATCGTGGGACATGTAGCTTTTATTTCTGCAGGCGCGGGTTGAGCACATCGCGCAGTTGGTCGCCGACCAGGTTGATCGCGACAATCGTCAGCAGCAGGGCGACACCGGGGAAGAAGCTGATCCAGTATTCGTTGGACAGTAGATACTGGTAGCCGTTGGAAATCAACAGGCCCAGCGACGGCTCGGTGATGGGCACGCCCAGGCCGAGGAACGACAGCGTGGCTTCCAGCGTGATGGCGCGCGCCACCTGCAGCGCGGCAATCACCAGCAGCGGCGGCAGGCAGTTGGGCAGGATATGGCCCAGCAGGATGCGCCACTGGGGGATGCCCTGGCCGCGCGCGGCGTCCACATATTCGCGCCGCGTTTCGACCAGCGCCTGGCCCCGCGCGGTGCGCGCGTAGTACGCCCACTCGACCAGCACCAGGGTCAGGATCACATTGCCTATGCCCTTGCCCATATAGGCCAGGATCATCAAGGCCATCAGGATGGTGGGGAACGACAGCAGCAGGTCGACCACGCGCATGATCAGCGCGTCGATCTTGCCGCCGGCGTAAGCCGCCGTCAGGCCGACGACGGTGCCGACCACGGCCGCGATCGCCGCCGAGCCCACGCCCACCAGCAGGCTGATGCGCAGGCCGTAGACGATGGCCGAGTACAGGTCGCGGCCCTGGCCGTCGGTGCCCAGCCAGTAGGTGAAGCCATGCTCCGCGCTGGCCGAGCCGGGCGTCAGGCGCGCGTCGAGCACGTCGAGCTGCATCAGATCGTAGGGGTTTTGCGGCGTGATGAAGGGCGCGAGCAGCGCCATCAGCACGACGACCAGCAGCGTGACGAGACCGATGACCGCGGGCTTGGAGCGCAGGAAGTCGTGCGCGATCTGTGCCCAGATCGACTGCACGCGGCCGGCGTCGGTCGCCGCGGGCGCGGCGACGGAAGAATTGACAGGAGCTTGGCTCATTGGGCGGCCTCCAGGCGAACGCGCGGGTCAAGCAGCTTGTAGAGCAGGTCCACGATCAGGTTGAGGGTCACGAAAATCACGACAACGACCATCAGATAGGCGACCACCACGGGGCGGTCCAGGGAGTTGATGCTGTCCAGAATCAGTTTGCCCGCGCCTGGCCAGGCGAAGATCGACTCGGTCACCACGGCATAGGCGATGGTCGAGCCCAGTTCCAGGCCCAGCACGGTCACCAGCGGAATCATGGTGTTGCGCAGTACGTGCATGCACATCACGCGGGTTTCGGACAGGCCCTTGGCGCGCGCGAATTTCACGAAATCCTGCGGCATCACTTCGCGCACCCCGGCACGCGTGAGGCGCAGCACCAGCGAAATCTTGAACAGCGCGAGGTTGAACGCCGGCAGCAGCAGGTGGTGCAGGCCGTCGAGGGTGAGGAACGACCATTCGATGCCGAACAGGCTGCGCGTGTCGCCACGGCCGCTCGAGGGCATCCAGCCCAGCTGCACGCTGAACACCATGATCAGCATCAGCGCGACCCAGAACGCGGGCAGCGAAAAGCCCAGGATGGAGCCGCTCATCAGCAGCTTGGAGACCGGGCTCGTGGGCTTCATGCCCGCATACAGGCCCAGCGGCACGCCCAGCACGATGGCCATGCCCAGCGCGACGACGGCCAGCTCGAGCGTCGCGGGCAGGCGGTCGAGAATCAGCCCTATCGCGGGTTGGTTGTAGACAAAGCTCGTGCCCAGGTCCCCTTGCAGCGCGTTCTTCAGAAAGCTGAAGTACTGCTGCAGCAGCGGCTGGTCCAGGCCCAGGTGGGCAATCGCTTCGAGGCGCTCCTGCTGGTTCAGGTCTTCGCCGATCAGGATGTCGACGGGGTTGCCGATCGCATGCAGGCCTCCGAAGACGATCACCGTCATGGCCAGCACCACCAGCAGGGCCTGGCCGATGCGGCGCAGCAGCCAGCCTGTCATGCTGCCACCTCGTCATAGGGGGGCAGGGGCGAGGCGGTCCATTCGTCGCCGAAGAGCTCGGGCTCGCTGTAGCGCTCCATGGCCGCGTAGTGCAGCGCGATGTCCTCTGCGTACAGCGCGCCGGCCAGCCCTTGCGACAGGCGGCGCGCGCCGTCGCTGATCTGCGGAATATCGCCAGAGACCGTGCCCAGCGACAGCGCCGCGGGGTAGCTGAAGCAGTGGATGCGCTCCAGCCCGGGGCAGCTGCCCGGCGTCTTTTCCTGGAATTCGAACAGATCGCCCAGATCAGGCGACAGGTTCAGTTCGCTGTCTTCCTGGCCTGGCGGCGGCGTGAAGCGGTCCTGCCACAGGCGCACATGGGGCGCGAACGGCGCAAATTCCGGGCGCAGCTGCCAGTCGGGGCGAAAGCCGGTGCAGAAGATCACGCTGTCGGCGGCGATAGCGCCTTGGGTGGTGTCTATGCGCAGCTTGCCATCGGCGCGCACTTGCGCGCTTTCAATGCCCGCGCCCAGGTGAAAGAATGCATTTTTGTGCTGCGACACGCGCAGCGTGCTGCCGTGCGGCGGCGGCACCTGCTGGCGGTTGATGTAGTTGCGCACTTGCCATTTCCAGGCATCGGGCAGGCGTGCAAAGCCATGCGCGGCGCCGGGGCTGCCCGCGCCCTTGCCCTTGTTGACCGTAGGCAGCTCCTGGCGCCGGATCAGCAGGTGCACGGATGCAGCGCCGTTTTCCAGCGCCGTCGCGGCGCTGTCCATGGCCGAGGCGCCTCCGCCCACGACCACGACCTGCTTGCCCGCGAAAGCATCATCGGCCCAGGGATCGGACGAGTGCGCCCAGCGGTCGCGCGGCAGCTGGTGCGCCACATCGGGCACCCAGGGGCCGCCCAGGCCGTCGCGGCCCGTGGCCAGCACCACATGGCGCGCGAGCACGCTGTAGGCGCGGTCGCCATTCTGCGCATCGATCAGGTCCAGCTGCGCGAGCTGGTCGGCGCGCGGGCGCACGGCCACCACGCGCTGCTGGTTGTGCAGCACCACGCCCGTGGTCTCGCGGTACCAGCGCAGGTAGTCCATCCACTGCAGGCGGGGAATCTTGTCGAGTGCGGCCCAGGCTTCGGCGCCCCATTGGGCTTCGAACCAGGCGCGGAAGGTCAATGCCGCAAAGCCCAGCGCCGGGCCGGTCAGCTCCTTGGGCGAGCGCAGCGTTTCCATGCGCGCGGTCGTGGCCCAGGGGCCTTCGTAGCCCTCAGGGTTTTGGTCGAATATCTGCGCGCGAATGCCCAGATGGGTCAGCGCCGTGGTCAGCGCAAGCCCGCCCATGCCGCCGCCGACGACCGCGACATCGAGCACGGGCTGGCCTTCGTGGGTGAGGTCCGGTGTCCAGGCCCTGGAAGGCAGGGCCAGCAGTTGCAGGTCGCGTTGGTAGCGCGCCTGCAGCGCGGCGAGGGAGGGAGTGAGAGGGGAAAGCAGACTGTTCATGGGGTAGGCGTCGTTTTGCGTCCAGGGCGGCAAAGCGGGCTTGTGGAAGGCAATGAAATGGAAGGAGAGCCGACGCCGGCCATGGCCTGGGCGTCGTGCAGGCGGCACTGGTCCAGCGAGGCGGCGGTTTCGCGCAGCGCCTCGAGCAGGACCAGCGCGGGCGCCGACAGGTTTTTTCCCTGGGCGCTGATCGCGCCGAAGTGAAATGGAATGCGCACATCGAGATCGCGGTAGGCCAGGCCAGGCAAAGGCGCGCCCAGCAGCGTCATGGGGTCCAGAATCGCCACACCCAGCCCCGCGCGCACCAGCGCCTGGGCGTTCATCGACGAATTGGTCTCGATGTCGGCCTGCAGCCCGGGCGCGCCGGCCTTGTGCAGCGCGGCATCGATGTGCTGCTTGAGCCGGTGGGGATTGTGCATGCCGATCACGCGCTGCTCGGCCAGCGAGGCGATGGGAATTACCTCGAGCGCGGCCAGCGGATGGTCGGCCGGCACCACGGCCTTGCAGGCCACTTCGGCGACCCAGTGCACGCTAATTTGCTGGTGGTCCAGCGGCAGGCTGCAGACGCCGATATCGGCCATGCCATGCAGCACGTCGCTGACAACGTTCTCGGGGCGCACGGACAGCAGCTCGATCTTGCTCACGGCCAGCGCGGGGCGGCAGTGCGCGAGCGCCGGCGCAACCACGCCCAGCGACAGCGCCGGCGTGGCCGAAACCAGCAGCGGTGGGCATACGACTTCGGATGCGCGCCGTGCATGCTGCTGGATGCGCCGCACGCCGTTGACGATGCGCTCGGCTTCCTCATAAAGCACATAGCCCAGCGCCGTGGGCGTGACCTTGGGGCCGTTGCGGTGCAGCAGCGCGTCGCCCAGGCCCACTTCCAGCTCCTGGATCTGCCGGGTGATGGCGGGCTGCGAGCGTTCCAGCAGCTTGGCTGCACCGGTGATGCTGCCAATCGTCATTACCGCAACAAAAGCTTCGAGCTGGCGTATGTCCATGCGCGTCTGGATTATGCAAAACGTGAATGATGACGCATTCTGCATGCGTTTGTGAAATACTAAATTGGTATTTGCTTATGAGGCGGGTGCTTTTTTACGGGTTTTGCGCCCTGCGCGCGTTTATCCTGGGTACGTCAAAGGCGCTCCACCGTTCACCGTGAGCCCGTCAAAGGGTGCTCCCTCCGTTCACCCTGAGCTTGACGAAGGGTGCTCCGCCATGCGCTGCAACCAGTCCGAAAACGCCTGCAGCACCGCCGATGGCGGCAGGGAAGGCGTGATCAGGTAGTAGCTGCGCTCGCGGCGCAGCGACAGCGAGCAGGCCACGACCAGGTCGCCGCGCGCGAGTTCGGCTTCGACCAGCATCGGCGGAATCAGCGCCACGCCCATGCCATGCGTGGCGGCCATGGCCAGCATGGAAAACAATTCATAGCGCGGGCCGTCGAGCGCGCGCGCAGGCGCGAGCCCCGCGGCCTGGAACCACTGCTGCCAGCCATAGGGCCGCGTGCTTTGCTGCAGCAGCGGCAACTGGGCAATGGCGTCGGGCGACACCGTCTGCCAGGCGCGCCCCAGCCCGCGCTGGGCGGCCTGGCCCAGCAGGGCGGGGCTGCACATGGGCACGACCTGCTCGTCCATCAGCCACTGGGCCTGTATGCCCGGCCATTGCGTCACCTGCTCGGGCGTGCCCGCGTAGAGCGCGGCGTCGAAGCCCGTATCGGCAAAGAGAAAAGGGCGGGTCTGGGTGTCGATGTGCACCGTGATGCCCGGGTGTTCCTTGGCCAGCAGCGGCAGGCGGGGCAGCAGCCAGCGCGTGGCAAACGTGGGCACGGCGGCAAGGCTCAGCGTGCCGCCTTCGCCCTGGCGGGCCATGATGTCCAGCGTATCGCGCTCCAGGCCCTGCAGCCAGCTGCGCACCTTGCGCGCATAGGTCGTGCCCGCAGGCGTGAGCTCCATGCCGTGGCGCGTGCGCCGAAACAGCGCCACGCCCACGAACTCCTCCAGCGCAATGATCTGCCGCGACACCGCGCTCTGGGTGAGGGCGAGCTCCTGCGCGGCGCGGGTATAGCTCTGGTGCCGGGCGCAGGCCTCGAAGCAGGCCAGGGCTTGGGTGGAGGGAATGGCGCGGCGCATGGGACGGGGAGTGTGGAAGCAGTTCGCGGGAATTAGGCCATAAAAACGCCCAACTGCAGGAGGCAGGGAGTACGCAGCGCATCAGGCCTGGAATACGAGCGAACAGCGGAGGGCGCTCGCTGAGCCAGACCTGCTGGCGCTGTCAGTCACGCGCAGTGATGGCAGACGCCAAGTTCCCTGGTTTGGACTGGCAGTTCTTGCCTATGGATTAGGAGATTGAATACAGCTTACATGAAATAAAAACACATCTAATTGAACGAAAGTGCCACGTCTTGCTGCCATCAGAAAGGGGGGCCAGGTTTGCGCCAGCAGCGGCCACAACCGGCCTGCCGCCCAAAGAACTCCAGACCTTTGAAAGGCTCTGGGCGAACTGGTACGACCCGTTCGTGGTGGGCCGCCCATCGAACCATGATGGCCCGTCCTCATTCCATCGAGTCGCGCGCTTTGTGCCATGGCGTTGGATTGCCAAAGCACACACCGCGCCCTGAAACGCCCTTCGACGGGCTCTCAAGAAACAGCTTTTTCGTCAAATAAATCAATGTCTTAGCAATGGTCGGTTTTGTGCAAACAGCGATCGCAAAGTCATGTTTTTTCCAAAACGAATAGCTAATGGCCGTTCGCCCTGAGCCTGCCTAGGCGGCCCCGTCGAAGGGTGTCTCCACCCTAGGCCAGTGCGCCAGTTCATCCTTCGACAGGCGCTCAAGAAACAGCTTTTTTCGTCAAATAAATCAATGACTTAGAAAGAACTCGATTTGAGCAAACAGCGGCGAACTATGGGCGGCCTACGCTCAAAATACCGACCCTTCGATCCTTCGACGGGCTCAGGACTCAGGGCGAGCGGGGAAAACCGTTCGTGGTGAGCCTCGCTCGGCGCGCCCATCGCACCATGAAAGGCCTGCCCTCAAGCCCCGCTGTTTCTTAACGCATTGCGAGACTTCGTCTCGCTTACCTTGCTCAGGGCGAGCGGTGGTTTAGGGCACGATGGAAAACTCCGTTCGGGCTGAGCCCAGGCCCATGCACTAGAAAGAACGCACCCGCTGCGACAAGGCGGTTCGGGCCTCATCGCTGACCAGATCGCGCAGATGCAGCAGGCCGTTGACGTTCTTGAGCCCCGCGCGCTCCACGACGTCGGCCAGGGGCATGCCTGCATTGAGCCAGCGCACGATGGCGGTGTTGCGCACGATCTGCGGGCCCAGGCGCGCGGGCGTGGGCAGGCCGGTGGACTGGGCGGCTTCGGCCAGGGTCTTGGTGACCAGGTGCAGCAGCGTATGGTTCGACAGCGTGCGCGATTTGCGTGAACAGAACAGCGATGCTTCGCCCTGCATCGCGGGATATTGCGCACGCGCGCGCAGCCAGTGGGCGAGACCGCGTGCGAGCGCCGTGCTGATCGACAGCTTGCGCTGCTGGTTGTCGCGCAGGCCTTCGATATGCACGCCGATGATCTGCGTTTCGCCGCTGTCACCCTGTGGCGTGCTGTAGAGCAGGTTGTCCGTGCGCAGCATGCGCAGTTCTTCGGGTGCCAGGCCCAGCTCGAACAGCAGCATCAGCACCGCGCGGTCGCGTGCGCCCACCAGATCGTCGCCCGCGGGAATATGGGCAATGCCTGCCTGCCACATCGCGTCCGACAGGACTGCGCCTTTGGGGTCTTCGCTGGGTGGGCGTTCGGCAGGCGCGACGGCATGCACGGGGTTGATCTCCATCCAGCCGAGCATCAGCGCGTGGTCATAGATGCGGTCGAGCACGCGCCAGTAGCGCCGGCGCGTGATGTCGCTGACCTTGCGGCCCTTGACGGTCTGCGGGATGTGGTTGATGAAGTGCAGCACCTGCACGGCGCTGGCCTCGTTCCAGGCCAGCGCTTCGACGTTCCGGCCCTGGGCGTCGAGATGGGCCTGCAGGAACTTGCTCCATGCGCCCCAGATGAAGCGGTAGGGCTTGGCGGCTTCGGCGGTCAGCGGTGCCCAGGGATCGTTGCTGCGCGCCTGCAGCCAATGGTCGAACAGGCCGTCGGCACTGGGCAGCGCCGGCGCAGTGGCTGCGGCGCTGGAATCGGGAAGGGCAGAGGTGGGCATGGCAGGGCCTGATCGCAGAAGCAGGAGATTTGAACAGACGCGCCTATTGTCGCAGTCCGTGGAGCGGGGCGCCGCGGCAGACGGCCTCAGTTCGTCTGCGCGGGCTGCACGCAGTCCGGGTCTTCGCTGCGCGGGTCCGCATCTTGCGCACCATGGAAACGCCGGTACTGGTTTTTTCCGCATTGCTTGGCGTCGTACATCGCCCTATCGGCCTGGTCGAGCAGCGTTTCGGGCAACTGCGCGTCGAGCGGAAAGATGCTCATGCCTATGCTGGCCGTGACGCGCACCGTGCCGCGCGGCAGGACCACGGGCCGGCCAATGGTTTCAAGCAGGCGCGCGATGATGGCTTCGGCCTGCTGCACTTCGTTCCAGTCGCCCAGCAGCAGCACCATTTCGTCGCCGCCCACGCGCGCTGCGGTGTCATCGCCACGCAGCTCGGCGCGGATGCGCCGGCCCTGCTCGCACAGCAGCAGGTCACCGTCCGCATGCCCCATGAGGTCGTTGACCTGCTTGAATCCGTCGAGGTCGATGTAGAGCACGGCGAGCAGCGTTTTCTGCCGGGTCGCGGCATGCATGCCCTGGGTCAGGCGATCGTTGAGCAGGCGGCGGTTGGGCAGGCCGGTCAGGCTGTCGTAGAGCGCAATCTGCTCGAGTTCGCGCTCATGCGATTTTTCCCGGGTCACATCGCTGATGACCACGATGAAGTGCTGGATGCGTTTGAACTCGTCAAGCACGGCTGAAATCGAGATGCGGTGCACGGCGTTGACGCCGCTCGCATCCATGGCTTCGATTTCGCCTTGCCAATGCCTGGTGTTCGCCACGATCTGCTGCACCGAATCAAAAGTCTGGCCGAGCACCAGGGGCCCGTAAAGGTCTTCCAGCGTGCGTCCGGCGCAATGGGTCTTGGAAAATCCGCTCATGCGCTGGTAGGCATGGTTGATGTCCGTCACGCGAAAATGCGCATCCAGCACCATGAAGCCTTCATAGCCGTGCTCGAACACGCTGGCCGCGACGCGCAGGCGTGACTCGGTCCTCTTGCGCTCGCTCAGATCGGTCACGAAGCCCACGAACAGCAGCGCATCGGGCGTGTCGACCTTGCGCAATGACAGCTTGAGCTGCAGCTGGCGGCCCGACTTGTGCAGGCCCGGCACTTCGCTGCCCACGGCGCCGGGCAAGCGCGTGTCCCCTGTGCGGTGGTAGCGCTCAAGGTAGCCCTCATGCTGCTCGTCAAGCGGGGAGGGCATGAGCATGTTGACGTTGCGGCCCACGGCTTCCTTTGCCGTCCAGCCGAAAATCGTTTCGGCCGCGCGGTTGTACGCCTGGATGATGCCATTGCGGTCTATGGTGATGATGCCGTCGACAGCCATGTCGACCAGCGACTGCAGGCGCTGTTCGTTCGATTCCACGCGCCGCCACAGCGCGCGGTAGCGCAGCAGGCCCATGAGCAGGCCGATCAGAGCGATCACCGCCAGCGCGGCAACCGCGACCGTCATTGCCAGCGTGTGCGCGGCCGAAGCGCCCGGGCCTTCGACCATGTCGGGCGTGCCGACGAATGGCGCCGCAGCCATGGCGGTGTAGTGCATGCCGGAAATCGCCCCACCCATGCACAGCGCGGACACCGTCCTGGCTGTTTGTCGCGACCACTTGAGCGCCGCTCGCCGGCGCTCGCGCAGCGCAAGGCGCAGGCAGACGGCCGCGCTGGCGATGGCAATGAGTACCGACAGCACGACCAGTCCGGCGTCGCTATACCCTTCGAGCAACCGGGCGGGACTGGCGTGGCTGAGGAAAAAATCATCCAGCATGATGAATGCCCTCACATTGCCGCGCGGATGCGATTTCGAATGACACGGGTCCTGCACGAAACTGCACGCGGGGCATCTTCAGCAAGAAGGCTTCAACCCCATGCCGGCCGTGCACGCATTCCTGCTGTTTTCCCGCCATCCAACGCCTGGTTTATAGCATTTTATGTTTCACAGCGTAACAAACACGCCGGCAACGCTTGCCGGCCAGCTTCATTGCACGGCAGCCACGAGGCCATTGGAGAAATGCTGCTGCATCGCCGCGCGGGCCCGCTCGGGCGCGCGATCGAGCACGGCCTGCAGGATGAGCGCGTGCTCCTGCAGCGATTCGTCTATGCGCCCCTGGCGGAACAGCGACTTGTGGCGGTTGAGCTTCATCACCTTGCGCAGGTCGGCCACGACCTGGTCCGACCAGCGGTTGTTGGCCAGCGCGAGCAGGCGCATGTGAAAGCGTTCGTTGATCGCGAAGAACTGCTCGGCGTTGTCCTTGTGCGCGACCAGATCGGCGTGCAGCGCGCGCAGCGCTGCGAGCTCGTCATCGGTGGCAGAAGTCGCGACCGCGGCCGCGGCGTCGCTCTCGAGCAGCGCCAGCAGGTGATAGACATCGCGCACATCCTTGGTCGAGACTTCGGTCACATAGGCGCCGCGGCGCACTTTCATCGTCACCAGCCCTTCGGCCGCGAGCACCTTGAGGGCTTCACGCAGCGGCGTGCGGCTGATGCCGAACTCTTCGGCGATCTTGAGCTCGTCTATCCAGGCACCAGGCTCGAGCGCATGCTGGAAGATGCGTTGGCGCAGTTGCTCGGCAACCTGTTGGTAGAGCGCGGAGGGGGCTAGGGTAATCACTGACATGAATGCTGGATTGTAGCCTGGATTATTTTGAATCAATAATTATGAATCATGTACACTCTTTCCGTCACAACCTACCGTGGTCTCACCGATGGACAAGCCTACAGATATACGCCAAAGCGTGGCGAACGCCGACACCCCTGAATTTGCCCCCGCCGACCTGAGCGCCTGGGCCAAGGCGGCAGCCAAATCCGCGCCAGGCGGCGATGTGCAGGCCTTGAACTGGATCACGCCCGACGGCATCACCGTCAAGCCCCTCTATACGGCAGCAGACAGCGCGGACCTGCCGCATGCGAACACGCTGCCCGGCTTCGAGCCCTATCTGCGCGGCCCGCAGGCGACGATGTATGCGGTGCGCCCCTGGACCATCCGCCAGTACGCGGGCTTCTCCACGGCCGAGGAATCGAATGCGTTCTACCGCAAGGCGCTGGCCGCGGGCGGCCAGGGCGTGTCCGTGGCGTTCGACCTGGCCACGCACCGCGGCTACGACTCCGACCACCCGCGCGTGACCGGCGACGTGGGCAAGGCCGGCGTGGCCATCGACTCGGTCGAGGACATGAAGGTGCTGTTCGACCAGATTCCGCTCGACAAGGTGTCGGTCTCGATGACCATGAACGGCGCGGTGCTGCCGGTGCTCGCGGGTTATGTGGTCGCGGCCGAAGAGCAGGGCGTGCGCCAGGATCAGCTCTCGGGCACGATCCAGAACGACATCCTCAAAGAGTTCATGGTGCGCAACACCTATATCTACCCGCCCAAGCCGTCGATGCGCATCATCGGCGACATCATCGAGTACACGAGCGTGAACATGCCCAAGTTCAACTCGATCTCGATCTCGGGCTACCACATGCAGGAAGCCGGCGCCAACCAGGCGCTGGAGCTCGCCTTCACGCTGGCCGACGGCAAGGAATACGTGAAGACCGCCACGGCCAAGGGCATGGACGTAGACGCCTTCGCGGGCCGGCTGTCGTTCTTCTGGGCGATAGGCATGAACTTCTATCTCGAGATCGCCAAGATGCGCGCCGCCCGCCTGCTGTGGTGCCGCATCATGAAGGAGTTCGGCGCGAAGAACCCCAAGAGCCTGATGCTGCGCACCCACTGCCAGACTTCGGGCTGGTCGCTGACCGAGCAGGACCCGTACAACAACGTGGTGCGCACCACCATCGAAGCCATGGCCGCGGTGTTCGGCGGCACGCAGTCGCTGCACACCAACAGCTTCGACGAAGCGATCGCGCTGCCCACCGAGTTCTCGTCGCGCATCGCGCGCAACACCCAACTGATCATCCAGGAAGAAACGCATATCCCCAGCGTGATCGATCCCTGGGCGGGCTCGTACATGATGGAAAAGCTCACCCAGGACATGGCCGATGCGGCCTGGGCCATCATTGAGGAAGTCGAAGCCATGGGCGGCATGACCCAGGCCGTGGACAGCGGCTGGGCCAAGCTCAAGATCGAGGCCGCGGCGGCCGAGAAGCAGGCGCGCATCGATTCGGGCAAGGACGTGATCGTCGGCGTCAACAAGTACAAGCTGGCCAAGGAAGATCCCATCGATATTCTGGAAATCGACAACGTCAAGGTGCGCGACGGCCAGATCGAGCGGCTCAACAAGATCAAGAAGGAGCGTGATGCCGCGAAAGTGCAGCAGGCACTCGAGGCACTCACGGCCGCCGCCGAAAGCGGCGAAGGCAATCTGCTCGATCTCGCCATCCAGGCCGTGCGCCTGCGCGCCACGGTGGGCGAAGTCAGCGATGCGCTGGAAAAGGTCTACAGCCGCCACCGCGCCGATACGCAGAAGGTCACCGGCGTCTACGCCGCCGCCTATGACTCGGCCGAAGGCTGGGACAAGCTCAAGACCGAAATCAATGAACTGGCCGAGGAACTGGGCCGGCGCCCGCGCGTGATGATCGCCAAGCTCGGTCAGGACGGCCATGACCGCGGCGCCAAGGTCGTGGCCACGGCGTTTGCCGACCTGGGCTTCGACGTCGACATGGGTCCGCTGTTCCAGACGCCCGAAGAGTGCGCACGCCAGGCGATCGAGAACGATGTGCACGCGGTTGGCGTCTCCACGCTCGCGGCCGGCCACAAGACGCTGGTGCCGGCCATCATCGCCGAGCTCAAGAAGCAGGGCGCGGACGACATCATCGTGTTTGTCGGCGGCGTGGTGCCGGCGCAGGACTACGAGTTCCTGTTCGAAGCCGGCGTCAAGGGCGTCTATGGCCCGGGCACGCCGATTCCGGCCAGCGCCAAGCATGTGCTCGAGCAGATCCGTCAGGCCACCGCCGTCTGAGACAGGCATGACACCTTCCGAGTTGCTGCAAGGCATTTTGCACGGCGGCCCCGCCGTGCAGCGCCGGGCCATCGCCAAGGCGATCACCCTGCTCGAGTCCACGCGCGCCGACCACCGCGCGCAGGCCGATGCGTTGCTCACCGAAATGCTGCCCCATACGGGCAAGGCGTTCCGGCTGGGCATCAGCGGCGTGCCGGGCGTGGGCAAGTCGACGTTCATCGAAACCCTGGGCCTGTACCTGATCAAGCAGGGCCTGCGCGTGGCCGTGCTGGCCATCGACCCCTCGTCGTCGGTCTCGGGCGGCTCCATCCTGGGCGACAAGACGCGCATGGAGCATCTGTCGGTCCATCACCAGGCCTATATACGGCCCAGCCCGGCGAGCGGAACGCTGGGCGGCGTGGCCGAGAAGACGCGCGAGGCCATGCTGGTCTGCGAAGCCGCGGCCTATGACGTGGTGATCGTCGAGACCGTGGGCGTGGGCCAGAGCGAAACGGCCGTCAACGGCATGACCGACATGTTCGTGCTGCTGCAGTTGCCCAATGCGGGCGACGACCTGCAGGCGATCAAGAAGGGCGTGATGGAACTCGCCGACCTGGTGGTCATCAACAAGGCCGACATCGACAAGAACGCGGCCACGCGCGCCGAGGCGCAGATCACATCGAGCCTGCGCCTGCTGGGCATGCATGGCAACCCCGACCACGCCACGCACGGCGCGCTGTGGCAGCCGCGCGTGCTGCAGATCAGCGCGCTGCTGGGCCAGGGCGTGGAAGCTTTCTGGCAGGCCGTGCAGCAGTTCCGGCAGATGCAGACGGCCAATGGCCGGCTCGCCGCACGCCGCGAAAAACAGTCGCTGTCGTGGATGTGGGAACGCATAGACGCCGGCCTCAAGCAGGCGTTTCGCACGCACCCGCAAGTGCAGGCCCTGCTGCCGCAGACGATAGCGGCCGTGGCCGCAGGCCGGCTGCCCGCATCGACCGCGGCCCGCAACCTGCTGGCCGCGCAGTCACAACCCGCACATTCCCGCGCGCCACAATAGGGCGCGCAGTCATCCATCCCCAAGAAGTGCACGCGCCTCCGGGCCGTGCGACGACTCAGTAAGAAAGACGAGCATCATGCAGGACATTCTGGAGCGACTCGAGAAACAGCGCGCGCTGGCGCGGCTCGGCGGTGGTCAAAAGCGCATAGACGCGCAGCACGGCAAAGGCAAGCTCACGGCGCGCGAGCGCATCGAGCTGCTGCTCGACGACGGCACATTCGAGGAATGGGACATGTTCGTCGAGCACCGCTGCACCGATTTCGGCATGCAGGACAGCAAGATCCCGGGCGATGGCGTTGTGACCGGCTACGGCATGATCAACGGCCGGCTGGTGTTCGTCTACAGCCAGGACTTCACGGTGTTCGGCGGCGCCCTGAGCGAAACCCATGCCGAGAAGATCTGCAAGGTCATGGACCAGGCGATGAAAGTCGGCGCGCCCGTGATCGGCCTCAATGATTCGGGCGGCGCGCGCATCCAGGAAGGCGTGGCGAGCCTGGGCGGCTACGCCGACGTGTTCCAGAAGAACGTGCTGGCCAGCGGCGTGGTGCCGCAGATCAGCATGATCATGGGCCCCTGCGCGGGCGGCGCGGTGTATTCGCCGGCGATGACCGACTTCATCTTCATGGTCAAGGACTCGTCGTACATGTTCGTGACCGGCCCCGAAGTGGTCAAGACCGTCACGCACGAGGAAGTCACGGCCGAGGAGCTTGGCGGCGCCGTCACCCACACGACCAAGAGCGGCGTGGCCGACATGGCGTTCGACAACGACGTCGAGGCGCTGATGATGCTGCGCCGCCTGTACAACTACCTGCCGCTGAACAACCGCGAAAAGGCACCGCTGCGCGCGACCAGCGACCCATCGGACCGCGCCGACCGCTCGCTCGACACGCTGGTGCCCGAGAACCCGAACAAGCCCTACGACATGAAGGAGCTGATCGCCAAGACCGTGGACGACGGCGACTTCTTCGAGCTGCAGCCCGACTACGCGAAGAACATCCTGATCGGCTTCGCGCGCATGGCCGGCCAGACCGTGGGCATCGTCGCCAACCAGCCGCTGGTGCTCGCCGGCTGCCTGGACATCAAGAGCTCGATCAAGGCCGCGCGCTTCGTGCGCTTTTGCGATGCGTTCAACATTCCCGTGCTGACGTTTGTCGACGTGCCCGGCTTCATGCCCGGCACCAGCCAGGAATACGGCGGCATCATCAAGCACGGCGCCAAGCTGCTCTACGCCTACGCCGAAGCCACGGTGCCCAAGATCACCATCATCACGCGCAAGGCCTATGGCGGCGCGTATGACGTGATGGCCTCCAAGCACCTGCGCGGCGACGTGAACCTGGCCTGGCCCCAGGCCGAAATCGCGGTGATGGGCGCCAAGGGCGCGGTCGAGATCATCTTCCGCGAAGACAAGAACGACCCCGAAAAACTCGCCGCGCGCGAAGCCGAGTACAAGGCGCGCTTTGCCAACCCGTTTGTCGCCGGCGCGCGGGGCTTCATCGACGACGTGATCCTGCCGCACGAGACGCGCAAGCGCATCTGCCGCAGCCTGACCATGCTGCAGAACAAGCAGCTCGAGAACCCGTGGCGCAAGCACGGCAACATTCCGCTCTAAGAACGACAGCGCCAGGAAAAATCCCATGTTCACCAAGATTCTGATTGCCAACCGCGGCGAGATCGCCTGCCGCGTGATCGCCACCGCCCGCAAGATGGGCATCGCCACCGTGGCCGTGTATTCCGATGCCGACAAGGACGCGCGCCACGTGCAGCTCGCCGACGAGGCCGTGCACATCGGCGCCGCGCCCAGCCGCGAGTCCTATCTGCTCGCCGACAAGATCATCGCGGCCTGCAAGCAGACCGGCGCCCAGGCCGTGCACCCGGGCTACGGTTTCTTGAGCGAAAACGAGGCCTTCGCCAAGCGCGTAGAGGAAGAGGGCATCGTCTTCATCGGCCCCAAGCACCATGCAATTGCCGCCATGGGCGACAAGATCGCCTCGAAGAAGCTCGCGGCCGAAGCCAAGGTCAACACCATTCCCGGCTACAACGACGCGATCGCGGGCGCCGAGCAGGCCGTCGAGATCGCGCGCGGCATAGGCTATCCCGTGATGATCAAGGCCAGCGCCGGCGGCGGCGGCAAGGGCCTGCGCGTGGCCTTTAACGACAAGGAAGCGTTCGACGGCTTCGCGAGCTGCCAGAACGAGGCGCGCAACAGCTTTGGCGACGACCGCGTGTTCATCGAGAAATTCGTCGAGGAGCCGCGCCACATCGAAATCCAGGTGCTGGGCGACGCCCACGGCAACGTGGTGTTCCTCAACGAGCGCGAATGCTCCATCCAGCGCCGCCACCAGAAGGTGATCGAGGAGGCTCCGTCGCCCTTCATCTCCGAGGAAACGCGCGCCGCGATGGGCGCCCAGGCCGTGGCGCTGGCCAAGGCCGTGCAATACCAGAGCGCGGGCACGGTGGAGTTCGTGGTCGGCAAGGACCAGTCGTTCTATTTCCTGGAAATGAACACCCGCCTGCAGGTCGAGCACCCCGTGACCGAAGCGATCACCGGCCTGGACCTGGTCGAGCAGATGATACGCGTCGCGGCCGGCGAGAAGCTGGCGTTCGCGCAGGCCGACGTGCGCCGCGATGGCTGGGCCATCGAGTGCCGCATCAACGCCGAAGATCCGTTTCGCAGCTTTTTGCCGTCCACGGGCCGGCTGGTGCGCTTTCAGCCGCCGCAGCAGACCATGTGGCAGGCCGACACCGAACACCTGCAGGGCGTGCGCGTAGACACCGGTGTCTACGAAGGCGGCGAGATCCCGATGTTCTACGACTCGATGATCGCCAAGCTCATCGTGCACGGCAAGGACCGCACCGAAGCCATCGCCAAGATGCGCGCGGCGCTCAACGGTTTCGTGATCCGCGGCATCAGCTCGAACATTCCGTTCCAGGCCGCGCTGCTGGCCCACCCGAAGTTCATTGCCGGCGACTTCAACACCGGCTTCATCGCCGAGCACTACGCGGGCGGCTTCCATGCCGAGGACGTGCCGCACAGCGACCCGCAGTTCCTGGTGGCCCTCGCGGCCTATATGAACCGCCGCTACCGCGAGCGCGCCTCGACCATCACCGGCCAGCTCCAGGGCCATGAACTGCAGCTGGGCATCGACTACACCGTGGTCACGCTGGGCGCCGAAGGCCGCAACCAGCACGCGCGCGTGCGGGTCGAGGACTTCGACCTGTCGCGCCATGCGAGCAAGGTCACGGTGCATGGCGAAGGCGACGACAAGGTCTACGAGATCAGCAGCGACAGCCATCTGCGCGATGCGCGCCTCGAAGGCCTGGTCAACGGCCAGCCGTTCACCGTGCAGATCGAGCGCGGCACGGGCAAGAACCCGCTGGCCCTGCGCATTGCGCACAACGGCACGCAGATCGAGGCCCTGGTGCTGTCGCCGCGCGGCGCCGAGCTGCACCAGCTGATGCCCTACAAGGCGCCGCCCGACCTGTCCAAGTTCCTGCTCTCGCCCATGCCCGGCCTGCTGATCGACGTCGCGGTGCAATCGGGCCAGAAGGTGCAGGCCGGCGAAAAGCTCGCCGTGATCGAAGCCATGAAAATGGAAAACATCCTGTTTGCGACGCAGGACGGCGTGGTCGGCAAGATCAGCGCCAGCAAGGGGGATTCGCTGGCGGTGGATGACGTGATTCTTGAATTCGTCTGAGCTTGCAGCGTAATACGCGCCGGGCCTGTCGCAGGCAGCCGCCAATGCAATGGCGGCTCCCACGCGGGCCCGGCGACTCCCGCCTGGGGCACGGACCGGAATGGCGCCATCGCTTTCTGCAAGTGCGTGGCGGTCGCTCCCTGGCATGGTCCAAAGCCGCGAGGCAAGATCGGCAAGTCATATAGCTGACACAAGCGCAGTGCTCAGTACCCCGCTTTTGTCAAGAGTGCAAGCAAAAGCGTGCTATTTTTTTGTGCGGCATTCACGGCCTGAAAAGCGCTGATCTCCGACGCTTCTGCCCTCGGTCCTCTCCCACAGATTTTTATGCACTTCAACAACCTTTCGGTCGCCAGCAAGCTCTGGACGATCATTCTCGGTCTCATGCTTTCCCTGCTGGCCCTTGGCACAGGCCTTTATGTAATGACGGTGCAACTCCATGCACAAGCGGCGCAGGACGTGCAGGACAAGGAGGACCGCATTTCCATGGCGCTGCGCTGGAAAGGCATGACGGAGCTGGCCGTGGAGCGCGTGGTGGTCGGATCCATCACCACCGATGAGTTGCTCAGTCAGCGGCTGCAGCCGCAACTCAAGACCGCCGTCGAGGCGGTTTCAGCGGTACAGAAGCAAATCGTCGACGCAGCCGACTCGCCAGCCGACAAGGCCCAGCTCGAGCGCGTGGCGGCCGAGCGCGTCATCGTGCTGCAGCTCGTCGCCCAGGCCCAGAAGACACGCAGTGACGGTGATGTGGAAGGCGCCCAGCGCGTGGTCAATGAGCAATTGCTGCCTGCCGTGGCCAAATACATCGCTGCACAGGAAGCCTTCGTCGAACTGCAACAACGCCAGCGCGACCAGATCAAGGCCGAAGCACTGCAGCGCAATACCGTGGCGCGATGGATCGCTGAAGCCTTCGCCGCCGTAGTGCTGCTCATAGGCGTGGGCCTGGCCGCGCTGACCGTACGCTCCATCACCCGGCCGCTGGAGCAGGCCGTGCGCCTGACCGACGCCATTACCGGTGGCGACCTTACAGTGGAAGCGCGCGATGAACGCAAGGACGAGCTGGGCCATCTGCTGAGGTCGCTGTCGGCGATGGCCGCGCGCCTGCGCGGCGTGGTCAGCGAAGTGCGCTCGGGCGTGGAATCCGTTTCGTCCGCGTCCACGCAGATCGCCACCGGCAACCAGGATCTGTCGGCCCGCACGGAGCAGACGGCGGCCAACCTCGAGGAAACGGCGTCCAGCATGGAACAGCTGACGGCTACGGTGACCCAGTCCGCCGACACCGCGCGGCAAGCCAACCAATTGGCGTCCACAGCGGCGCAGGCCGCCGAGCGCGGCGGCGAAGTGGTGGTCCAGGTAGTGCACAGCATGCAGCAGATCACGGAGAGTTCGCGCAAGATCAACGACATCATCGGCGTGATCGACTCCATCGCCTTCCAGACCAACATCCTGGCGCTCAATGCGGCGGTGGAAGCGGCCCGCGCGGGGGAACAGGGCAGGGGCTTCGCCGTGGTGGCTTCGGAGGTGCGCAGCCTTGCGCAGCGCAGCGCCGAGGCCGCCAAGGAGATCAAGCAACTCATCAGCGCATCGGTGCAGAACGTCGACGCCGGCTCGGCGCAGGTGGCGCATGCGGGCCGGAGCATGGAAGAGATCGTGAGCAGCGTGCGCCGCGTATCCGACCTGATCGGGGAAATCACGGCCTCGTCCACCGAGCAGCGCGACGGCATTGGCCAAGTGAATCAGGCGGTGTCCAATCTGGACCAGATGACGCAGCAGAACGCGGCCTTGGTGGAAGAGTCGAGCGCGGCAGCCACTGCCATGCGCGATCAGGCGCAGCGCCTGTCGCAGGTGGTAGCGGTGTTCAATGTGGGCGCAGCGGTGGCCAAGGCCCCGGCGCCTGCGCTGTATTCACCGGCGGCTCAGCCCGCAAGAGCGACGACGGCCGCGCCCAGGAAAGTGGCTGCTGCCCCGCGCCTGGCGCCCACGGCCAATGCTCCGGCGGCGCGTCCTGCGGGCAAGGCCGAGGGCGAGTGGGAGAGTTTTTAACAGCGTATCTGGACGCCCCGGTGTGCCAAGGAGGTGCCTTTCATCACTCCTGTGCAGGGCCCATGCATTGCGAGCGCCGGCGCTGCGGATGGCAGGCCCTGCGGCGGCAATAATCTCCCCATGAAAATCGACACCCTCACGGTCCAGCTGGCCCTGGCCGTCGCCGAGGAAGGCAGCATCTCGCGCGCGGCCGACAAGCTGCAGCTGGCCGTGGCCGCGGCGTCCAAGCGCCTCACGGATCTGGAGCGCCAGCTGGGCACGCCGCTGTTCAAGCGCGTGCCGCATGGGGTCAAGGTCACCGAGTCGGGCACCAAGCTGCTAGCCCATATCCACCAGATCGACAGCCTGATCACGCGCCTGGCCGACGACGCCCAGGCAATGCGCGACGGCCAGGACGGGCGCATCATCATCGGTGCGCCCAAGGCGGCAATCATCGAATTCCTCGCCAGCGACCTCGCGCTGGTGCGCGCCCGGTACCCGCAGATCACGCTGCACATCATTGAGGAAAACAGCAAGATCATCCAGCAGCTGCTGCGCGACAAGGTGATAGACATCGGCATCTTCGAGAAGAAAAGTGGTTTCATCGACGTGGAGAAGTTCGATTACCGCGCCGACGAGCTGGTCGCGGTCTACAGCCGCGCGCATTTCTCTTTTGCGGACACCCCGCTCGAAGCCGATCCGCTGCTTGACTGCCCGCTGGTCAGCCTGGGCCAGGGCTCGGCCATTCTGGGCAGCCTGCAGCGCCTGCACCAGAGCCGGGGCCGGGCCATGGGCCGGCATCTCACGGTGGGCGGCTTCGACACCATGCTCGCGCTGGTGCGCCACGGCCTGGGCGTGGGGCTGATGCCGCCGGCCGTGCTCGCCAGCATGCACCCCGAGCCCGCCATCGGCCATGTGGCGCTGGCCGGTGACTGGCACCAGCGCTCCTATGTGCTGGCCAGCGTGCAAGGCCGGGCGCAGGAGCACACGCTGCGCAACGTAGTGTCCGAACTGCTGCGCGACCGCGGCAGCTGAGCGCAGCTTCCTCGCATTTTGTTGATTTAGCGCCGCTGGGTTTCGCAAAACACGAAGCCAGGCATGCTTGATGCATTCTTGCCGCCTAGGCCTGCGTCAGCGAGCATTGCTTCAAACAAAACACAGGAGACAAGCATGAAGCGTCGCGAATTCATGGCCGGCAGCGCAGCTGCACTGGCCGCGCCCTGGGCCCTGGCCTCCGCCGACCTGCCCAAGGGCCCGGTGAAAATCCTCGTGGGCTGGGCCCCGGGCGGCGGCACCGATGTGTTTGCGCGCATCGTCGGCCAGAAGCTCACGGAAATGTGGGGCCGTTCGGTGATCGTCGAGAACAAGCCCGGCGCAACCGGCGCGCTCGCGGCCGACTACTTCGCCAAGACCCGCTTCACCGACGGCCTGACGCTGCTCATGGCCCACGTCAACACCCATGCGATCTCGCCGCAGATCTTCAAGAGCATCACCTACGACCCGCTCAAGGACTTCGCGCCCATCGTGCTGATCGGCGCCACGCCGCACATTCTCGTGACCAGCCACAAGAACAGCTATGCGAGCGTCAAGGAAGTGGTCGAGCTGTGCCAGAGGAACCCGGGCAAGATCAGCTTCGGCTCGTCGGGCACGGGCTCGGTCCAGCACCTGGCCGCCGAAATGTTCAACATGGCCGCGGGCGTGCAGACCATCCATGTGCCCTACAAGGGCTCGGGCCCTATGCAGACCGACCTGATAGGCGGCCAGATCGATTTCAGCTTCGACACCATGACCGCGGCCACGGCCCAGGTCAAGGCAAAGAAGATGAATGCGATTGCCCAGACCCGCGTGAGCCGCGCCAAGGGCTTTCCCGAGGTCACGACCATGGACGAGCAGGGCTTCAAGGGCTTTGATGCCTCGAGCTGGTACGGACTGGTCGGCCCCAGGGACATGTCCAGGGAGCTGGCCCAGCGCATCAATGCCGACGTCAACAAGGTGCTGGCCATGCCCGATGTGGTGGCACGTTTCGACGGCTTCGGCGTCGAGGACGGCGGCGGCTCGGTGGAGAAATTCGCGGCCTTCATGGTCACCGAGTACAAGAAATGGGGCGAAGTCGTGCGCCTTGCCAAAGTGACCGAGGAGAGCTGATATGAGCCAGACCACATCCCCCCTGCCGCTGCAAGGCATACGCGTGCTCGACGTGAGCCAGGTCATGGCCGGCCCGTTCGCCTGCATGCTGCTGGCTGATCTCGGCGCCGACGTGATCAAGGTCGAGCCGCCCACCGGCGACCAGACGCGCGGCGCAATGGGCTTCAAGATGAAGGGGCCCGACAGCATGGGCTTTCTCAATATGAACCGCAACAAGCGTTCGCTGACGCTGGACCTCAAGAGCGACGAAGGCCGCGAGTTCTTCTACAAGCTCGCCGAGACCGCCGACGTGATCGTCGAGAACTACCGCCCCGGCGCCGTGCAGCGCATGAAGATCGACTACGAGACCATCCGCAAGATCAATCCCAGGATCGTCTACGTGAGCATTTCGGGCTTTGGCCAAAGCGGCCCCTGGGCCACGCGCCCGGGCTTCGACCTGATGGCCCAGGCCATGTCGGGCGTGATGAGCGTCACGGGCTACAAGGGCGAAAAGCCGGTCAAGGCCGGCGTGCCCGTGGCCGACATCGGCTGCGCGCTGTTCGCGACCTATGGCCTGCTCGCGGCCTACATCGGCGCGCAGAAGTCGGGCGTGGGCCAGCACATCGATGCCTCGCTGTTCGACTCGGCGATGGCGTTCTCGATCTGGGACATGTCCGACTACTGGGGCACGGGCGTTGCGCCTTCGCCGCTGGGCACCAGCAACAAGATGAGCGCACCTTACCAGGCCGTGAAGGCGCGTGACGGCTATTTCGTCATGGGCGCGACCAACCAGAAGCTCTGGGCCAAGCTGTGCGCGCTGCTCGAGCGGCCCGACCTGGTCGAGCACGCGGATTACGCCACGGTGGCGCTGCGTCTGAAGCACCGCGAAGCGCTGATCGAGGAACTTGAAAAGAGCTTTGCCCAGCGGGGCAGCGACGACTGGGTGGACACCATGCTCGAAGCCGGCATTCCCGCCGGCCCGCTGCTGACCTACCCTGAAGCGTTTGAAGGCGAGCACGGCACCCACCGCAAGATGTGCATGGAGATCGACCACCCGATCGAAGGCAAGGTCAAGAACATCGGTTTTCCCGTGAAGATGCTGGGCACGCCCCAGCAGGTGCGCCGCCATCCGCCGCTGCTGGGCGAGCACAACGAGGAAATCATGGCCGAAATCTACGCGTTATCGGCGTGACTGGCATGAGCGAACTGGTCCAACTCCACATTCAGCCTTCGGGCGCGGCACACATCACCATAGCCCGCCCCGAGCGCCACAACGCCATGACGCAGGCGATGTACGAGTCGTTGCTCGCGTGCATCGCCGAGTGCGCGCGCACCCCGCGGGTGCGCGCCATCCTCTTTCGCGGCGCGGGCGGCAAGTCCTTCATTTCGGGCACGGACATCGCGCACTTCGCCGATTTCACGCGGGGCGAGCAGGGCATTGCCTACGAAGCCTTTGTCGAGAAGGTCATCGACAGCGTCGAGCGCATCGCCGTGCCGACGATTGCCGTGATCGACGGCTGGGCCGTGGGCGGCGGCCTGGCGCTGGCCACGGCCTGCGACTTTCGCGTCTGCAGCGAGGGCTCGCGCTTTGGCGCGCCGATTGCCAAGACGCTGTCCAACACCTTGTCGTCGCGCAATATCGCGCGGCTGCAGGCCGCTTTGGGCGTGCCGCGCGTCAAGAAAATGCTGCTGCTGGCCGAGTACATCGACGTCGCCGAAGCACTGTCCTGCGGCTTTGTCCATGAAGCCTGCGCGGCCGGGCAACTGACCGAACGCGCGAATGCGCTGGCCGAGCGCCTGATGGCGCTGTCGGGCGTGACGCAGCAGGCCGTCAAGGAAAGCCTGCGGCGCATCGTCATCGAGCAAAGCCTGGAAGACGACGACCTGGTGCACCAGGTCTACGCAAGCGAAGCGTTTCAGCAGGGCGTGAACCGGTTTCTCAAGCGCTGACCGCTGGCACTGCCGGCCGAGCCGCCGTCTGCAGGCCAATTCGGCCTTGAATTCTTCTATGGCCACGGCCGAGCACACGCCGCACACCGGGCTGCAAACGACCCGTGGACGCTCTCTCGATCAGGGTGGGGGAATGCCGCTATGCGCAGGGGCGTTACTCAAACACCTTGCTGGCAGCCAGCTTGTCACTTGCTTCTTGAAGCGCCTCTAAGTGGGTAGCGACAAAGCTTTCCATGCTCATGCGCTCAGCGCGCACGGAAAGACTAATGGCTCCCATCGAATGTCTTGACGTGCTAGCGATAGGCACTGCAATGGACCTGACGCCGACTTCCACTTCCTCGTTGCATGCGGCCCAGCCTCGCTCCCTGCATAGGCGGATCTCTTCGTAAGCCGCCTGTGGAGTGCCCGCGGTCTTGGGCGCCCATGCCTCAAAAGTCACGTTCTGCAGGTAATGCATGACATGTTCCGCACTTTTCTGTGAAAGTAGGGCGCGCCCTAGAGAAGAGCAATACGCGGGGAGACGTGATCCTATGCCTAAACCCGTCGATAAAGTTCGCCGCCCAGTTGATCGGGCAATGATCAGAACGTCGTCATCGACCAATGTAGCCAACGAGGCTGACTGACGGGTGTGTTCGGCAAGGGTATCCAAAATGGGCTGTGCCAACTGGGGCGTAGGGCGCGACACCAAATACGGCCTGGCCAGCAGCAGCGTCCGCGGCGCGACCCAAAAACGCTTGCCGTCGGTGTGCAAGAAGTCCAGTGACTCCAGTGTCAGCAGCAGCCTGCGCGCGGTAGCCGGTGTGTAGCCGGTCAGCTGAGAGACTTCCGAAAGATTGAGTTTGGGGTGCTTGCGGTCAAAGCACATCAACACTTTCAGCCCTTTTTCAAGGGACGCAACAAAGTCTCTGGAATGGTTTCGATGTTCATCCGTCATGGTCAATTATTGCGCAATGCGCAACTTTTCATTGCGTCAAAACATACCCAACTACAGAATAAAAAAGGATCAGCACACAGCGGGCAGGACAACCAAGACTGCGGCTGATTCGAACTGGACCTACGGGGGACTTGCAGGGCCACTTTTGAAATACGAAGAAAGTAATTTACACAATGATTCCGAGACGACTCCTTCTGCTTTATCCCGCGTTGCTGGCAGCACCGTTTTCTGCCCGCGCCAGCAACTATCCCAACATGCCAATCAACATCGTCACACCATTGGCTTCGGGTGACGCTGCAGATACTGCAGCACGTTTGATGTCGCATGAAATGTCCAAATCACTGGGCGTGCCGATGACTGTGGTGAATCGCCCTGGTGCAGGGGGCTCCATTGGCACGCAATCGGTCATTCGCGCTCCCAAGGACGGCTACAACATATTGTTTGCGCAAAACAGTCCCCTGACTATTCGCCGCTTGATTGATCCGGCCAATGCTTCCTACGACCCGACCAAGGATCTCATCCCCATTGGGCTTACTACGCGCAGCCCTTCCATCTTGGTGGTGCGCGGCGACGGCAAGTTCAAGAACATGCAGGAGCTGCTCGGCTTGGCCAGGCAAAACCCCAATACCCTGCGCATTGGCAATGCAGGACCAGGCTCCGTAGGCGACATCAGCGTGCAGTTGCTCAGCGAATTGACAGGAACCGAAATCACCTCCGTGAACTACAAGGGTGCAGCTCCCGCAGTGACCGACCTGATTGGTGGGCACATCGACGCCATCATCTTGGCCCTTGGAGCCGTCAGTTCCCACATTAAATCAGGCGTCCTGAAGGGATTGGCAATCTCTTCGAAATTCCCTGAATTCTCCGATGTTCCAACCTTGGGAGAGCTTGGATATAAAAGCGAGATTCAAGGGGTGTGGTTCGGCTTTTTCATGCCGGCAGGCACACCCACAGAGATTACGGCCTTGGTGGCCAAGGCACTGGAGAAATCCGTCAAGGAGCCTGCCATTGCCGCACGGCTACAGCCTATGGGTATCGTTCAGGAATGGTCGGACGGCGCAGCACTGACCAAAGAAATCAATAAGGAATATCTGCAAGTCAAAGCCTTGCTAGAGAAAACAAAAGCAAGGCTTGATAAGCCGGGCTCACATCCATCGTTATAGAGAGAGGGAAAAACAATGACTAAAAAATTGCATGTAGCCATAGTGGGAGGCGGCATTGGTGGCCTGGCTGCAGCCCATGCGTTGATGCACCGTGGCATTAGCGTGGCTGTGTACGAGCAGGCGAAGGCGCTGGGGGAAGTGGGTGCTGGTGTTTTTATCTATCCCAACAGCTTGCGCCAGATGGAGCGCACAGGCCTGGGGCCTACCCTGGCAGCCGTAGGCGCCAAGGTGGGCACCGGCTCTGAGTACTACCGCATGGACGGCAGCGTGGTGGGCAAGATTTTGACTACCGACTCACAGGGCTGGAACGGGATGTACGGCATGCACCGTGCCGACCTGCTCAAGGCCTTGGCCGACACAGTGCCTGCTGATGTGGTGCACACCGGCCACCGCTGCACAGGCTTTAGTCAAGACGACGATGGCGCTTACCTGACGTTTGAGAACGGAAACACAGCCAAGGCAGACGTGGTGATTGCTGCTGATGGCATTAACTCCGTGCTGCAAAAGCATGTTGTGCTTCCATCTGCGCCAGAGTACTCGGGCTACCGCGCCTACCGTGGCCTGATCAGCGCCGACTTGCTGCCCGGCTGGAAGAAGGATTCCCACCAGGTGTGGATGGGTGACGGCAAGCATTTCATGGTGTTCCCCGTGCGCGGCAGCCAGTTGCTGAACTACGTGGGCTTTGTGCCGACTGACCACCAGACCGTGGAGTCTTGGTCCGCCATCGGTGATCGCGATGAACTGGCGGCGTCTTTTGCAGGCTGGGATCCACGTATCACGGAACTGCTAAGCAAGGTGGAAAGCTGTTTCTGGTGGGGTCTGTACGACCGTAAGCCAATCGACAAATGGGTCAACGGACGACTGACGCTGCTGGGCGATGCCGCACACCCCATGCTGCCGCACCTTGGCCAAGGTGCCAACCAGGCAATCGAAGATGGCACGGCGCTGGCAGTGCTGCTGGAGCATGTTGAGCAAAGCAGCGATATCAATGCCATCCTGAACCAATACGAGGCCTTGCGCCGCCCCCGCACTTCCATGGTCCAGGCAGAGGCGCGACAAAACGGTCGACGTTACGACTCACAGTACAAGGACCTCGCGCAGCGAGACAAGGAAATCGCCAACTCTGCTGCGTTCCGCAAGTCGCTATACGACTACGACATCGAAAAAGAAGCACTGCAAGTGGTGCAAAGCAGCAAAGTCGCAGCCTGATCTTGCCCCCGTCGTTGCGCCGGGCACGGTCCGGTCGCTACGTCAGCCCTGGTGGGCGTGGAGATTGTGCTGCCTTCGGAACGCCTTGGGCAGCGGCTGCACGCAGCGAGCAAGCGCGGGGGCTTTTTTATGCGCTCCCACCGGGCCGCAGGCCTGTATTTCTCCGAAAATGACCGAGGTGCCCTTCGCGGGGCGATTCAAAACAATACAAGGAGCAACATGACTGCAGCGCAGCGCCCATTCAAGGTCTTGGGCATTCAACAGGTGGCCATTGGCGGTACCGACAAGAACCGCATGAAGAAACTCTGGGTCGACATGCTCGGCCTGGAGCAGACCGGCACGTTCCAGAGCGAGCGCGAGAACGTCGACGAAGACATTCTGTCCATGGGCCGCGGCGCGATGAAGGTCGAAGTGGACATCATGCAGCCGCTGGACCTGGACAAGAAGCCCGCGGTCCACACCACGCCGCTCAACCATATCGGCCTGTGGATAGACGACCTGCCTTTGGCGGTGGAGTGGCTCACCGCCCAGGGCGTGCGCTTCGCGCCCGGCGGCATTCGCCCGGGCGCCGCGGGCTATGACATCTGCTTTTTGCACCCCAAGAGCAACGACGAGTTCCCTATCGCGGGCGAAGGCGTGCTGATCGAACTGGTGCAGGCGCCCGCGGACGTGATTGCTGCCCTGGGTTGAGCCAGACGGGTCGTCAGACCAGCAGCCAGGCCGCGACGGCCGAAAGCGCCACCACGCGCAGCGGTGACTGGCGGCCATAGGCCAGCAGCCCGAAGGCCGCGAGCGCGATGCCGAAATCCAGTCGGGAATGGATGGCACTGGTCCACAGCGGGTCGTAGAGTGCGGCGAGCAGCAAGCCGACCACGGCGGCATTGGCTCCGGCCATTGCCCGCTGGACATTGCGTCGCTGGCGCAACGATTCCCAGAAGGGCAGTGCGCCCGCCACCAGCAGCAGTCCGGGAAGAAAAACGGCGGCGAGCAGCAAAATGCCGCCCGTCCAGCCGCCCATGGGCGCGGGCATCAGCGCTCCCAGGTAAGCCGCGAAGGTGAACAACGGCCCGGGCACGGCCTGGGCCAGGCCGTAGCCGGCAATAAAGGCATCGTTCGTGATCCAGCCCGGCGGCACGACCGCCGCCTGCAGCAGCGCCAGCACCACATGGCCGCCGCCAAACACCAGCGCACCCGCCTGATAGAACGCGGCGAACTGCGCGCCCAGCGACGGCGCGGCCACCACGGCCACGGACCACAGCAATAGCAGCGCGAAAACCAGCAGCAGCACCGCAGCGGCCGTTTTTCCGAGACCGGGATCGCGCGACAGAGAGGCGGGCAGCGGGGCGGGTTGAAGCCACCACAGTCCCACCAGGCCGGCCGCGGCAATCGCCGCGACCTGTCCCAGCGCCGAAGGAATCGCCAACGCAAGCAGCGCGGCAGCAATGGCCAATGCCGCCCGGGAGCGATCGGGGCACAGCGAGCGCGCCATGCCCCATACCGCATGCGCCACCACGGCGACCGCGGCCAGCTTCAGGCCGTGCACCGCGCCCGATGTGGCCAGCCAGGCCCATTGCTGGATACCGAACGCAAACAGGATCAGCACCAGCGCCGACGGCAGCGTGAAACCCAGCCATGCCGCGAGCGCGCCAGCCCAGCCCGCGCGCCCCAGGCCCAGCGCAAAACCCACCTGGCTGCTTGCCGGGCCCGGCAGGAACTGGCATAGCGCGACCAGGTCGGCATAGGCACGGTCATCGATCCACCGGCGCCGCTCGACAAATTCCGCGCGAAAGTAGGCCAGATGCGCGATGGGCCCGCCGAAAGCCGTCAGCCCCAGCTTCAAAAATACAAAGAAGACTTCGGCAGCATTGCCAGCGGGCGCGGGGCGAGCGGGTGTTTTGGGCAAGGGTGGCAGGCAGGACATCCAGGAAAAATCATGAAAACCGGGGGATCCCCACGAAAAACGGGGCGCTGGCGCGTCAACCGACAGCATAGCGCGCGCCAGTGACAAAAGCCGCGTGCAAACGCCAGGATGGTCCAAGCGGTTTTGGGCGCAGTTGGCGTGTGTTGCGCGCAGCATAGCCGCGGCAAACTGCAAGCCCGCCAACCACCGCCAAATGGCAGGCATCTCCGCTTAAAAATAGCCGAATTTGTGCGCATTTGCAGGCATCATTTTTTGCCCATTTATTTTGAGGCATGAGGCGCTGCGCAGGGGAATTCACCTCCCACAATCGCTTCCATGGACTGCCAGCCTTCGCCAGCAGCCTGATCCAGGAGTCATTTCCATGCCTGTCTTGAACCCGCCTGCCAACGCAGCAGAGCACGCGTTGCACTTCCACCCTCCGGTGTCCGTCATGGACACCCAAGGGGCCGAGCCCGTCGAATGGACCGAGGCCGCCGTGCAGCAACTGCTTGACCTGCCTTTCCTCGATCTGCTGCACCGGGCGCAGACCGTTCACCGCGCGCATTGGCCCGAAGGCGATATGGAGCTGGCGACGCTGTTGTCGGTCAAGACCGGGGGCTGCCCGGAAAACTGCGGCTATTGCCCGCAGGCCGCCGAGTTCGACACCGGCGTCAGCGCGCAAAAGCTCATGGGCGTCGACGAGGTGCGGGCTGCGGCCCAGGCCGCCAAGGACGCGGGTGCGACGCGCTTTTGCATGGGCGCGGCCTGGCGCGCGCCCAAGGACCGCGATATCGAGAAAATGGCGGTGCTGATCGAAACCGTCAAAGGCCTGGGAATGCAGACCTGCGCGACGCTGGGCATGCTGCAGAACCACCAGGCCGCGGCCTTGAAAGAGGCGGGCCTGGACTACTACAACCACAACCTCGACACCGCGCCCGAGTACTACACCGACGTGATCAGCACGCGCAGCTACCAGGACCGGCTCGATACGCTGAGCGCAGTGCGCTCGGCCGGCATCAGTGTGTGCTGCGGCGGCATCGTCGGCATGGGTGAAGCGCCCGTGCACCGCGCAGGGCTGATCGCGCAGCTGGCCAATCTGAATCCTTATCCCGAGTCGGTGCCCATCAACAGCCTGGTCGCCGTCCCCGGAACGCCGCTGGCCGACAGCCCGCCCGTGGACCCGCTGGATTTCGTGCGCGTGATTGCCGCCTGCCGCATCACCATGCCCAAGGCGCGGGTGCGCATGTCGGCGGGGCGCCAGCAAATGGGCGAAGCCGTGCAGGCCCTGTGCTTTCTGGCCGGCGCGAACTCGATCTTCTATGGCGACAAGCTGCTGGTGACCGGCAACCCCGAAGTCGACGCCGACAACCTCTTGCTGCAAAAGCTGGGCATGCGGGTTCGCCGCAGCCCGGCCTGAGTCTATAGAGCAGGCCAGGCGCGCCCTGTGCCTGCCGACTGCCTTACGCCAAGGTCAGCGTGACGTCGATATTGCCGCGCGTGGCGTTGGAGTAGGGGCAGACCTGGTGGGCGGCATCGACCAGTTCCTGCGCCTGGGCCTTGTCGAGGCCGGGCAGCGTGATGGTCAGGCGCACGGCAATGCCGAAGGCCTGGCCCACGGGGCCCAGATCCACTTCGGCGTCAATAGCCAGATCCTGGGGCAGCGTCACTTTCTGGCGTGCGGCCACGGCCTTGAGCGCGCCGATGAAGCAGGCCGAATAGCCCGCGCCAAACAGCTGCTCGGGGTTGGTGCCCGTGCCTGCGCCGCCGGGCGAAGACAGGCTGACGTCCAGGCGGCCGTCGTCACTGCTGGAAGCGCCGTCGCGGCCACCTGTGGTGTGGGTGCGGGCGGTGTAGAGAACTTTGTCGAGCGATGCCATGGATGGACTCCTTGAAAAGTGAAAACGCTTCAGGTCGAAGCGGGAGGGGTCAGCGCGACCAGATGGTCACGCCATTGCTGGAGTTGCAGGCGCAAGGCCTGCAGCTCGGAGAGTGTGCAAGGGCTTTGTTGCAGCATGCAGTCGGGGATGCCGGCGACTTTTTCGCGCAGGCCCCGGCCCGCATCGGTCAGGGCCACGCGCACGCGGCGTTCATCGGCGCTGTCGCGCTGACGTTGCAGCCAGCCCGCGCTTTCCATGCGCTTGAGCAGCGGGGTCAATGTGCCGGAATCGAGAAACAGCCGTTCGCCCAGTTCGGACACCATGCAGTCGTCCTTTTCCCACAGCGCAAGCATGACCAGATACTGGGGATAGGTGAGCCCCCATGGCTTTAGCAGCGGTTTGTACAGCTTGGTCGTGGCCAGCGAAGCGGAATACAGCGCGAAGCACAACTGGTTGTCGAGCTGGAGGGCGTGATCGCTGGAGGGCGCAAAGGCGTTGGGCATGGGTGTATTCTCATGCACAATCAAATTGTGTGCAATTTAATTTACCGAAAAGCCTTCTTGCAATAGGGTCGGCGCCTGCGCCCCGCGTTCACAGCGTCAAGGGCGCACCGCGTCAGGCTCCCGGTGGGCCTTGTGCGCACGCCAGGCGCGGCGCACGAACGGGTCGGTGACACAGTACACGCCATGGCTTTTGCGCATGATGATGTTGGGCCCGACGTCTCGAACGCCGCGACCGCGATGGAAAATTATCACCATCAAATGATTCAGAATAATTGACCAGCGCCGGCGCACACGGCTGTTATTCGCCGTCCATCATGCGCGCGCCCTGGTTGCCCAGTGCCGACTCGGCGCGAAAATACCCCAGCACCGTCGCCACACTCTGGTGGCCGGTCATGGCCATGGTGTCGGACAAGGGCACGTTGCGCCGCCCGGCCTCGGTCACAAAGCCCGAGCGCAGCGAGTGCGCGGAAAAATCGCCCTCGACGCCCGCCAGCGCGCAGCGCTCGCGCACGATGTTGCGCACCGCGGGCGGGCTCAAGGGCTCGCCCAGGTGACCTCCCTTGCGTATGCGCCGGAAAATCGCGCCTTCGCCAATGCCGCTGGCCTGCAGCCAGGCGTCCAGCGCCTTGGCCGCCGCGCCCAGCACGGGCTTGTGGTTTTCAGGCGCGTCCACGCCGGCCTGGTTGGTCTTGGAATG
The DNA here is from genome assembly GCF_902706035.1 of Pantoea sp. 18069. Classification (GTDB taxonomy): domain Bacteria; phylum Pseudomonadota; class Gammaproteobacteria; order Burkholderiales; family Burkholderiaceae_C; genus Comamonas. The sequence goes on from NZ_CACSJA010000005.1 coordinate 140,420, forward strand.
GACGAGGGTGTAGAGATAGTCGCCCGAAGGCAGGCGCCGCAGGAATTGCATGTCGGCGCCCGCGACTTCGGAGCGCCGCCGCCCGCCGCTGGCCCAGGCGAACAGCAGCAGCGCGCGGTCGCGCCGCCCGCGCAGACTGTCGTCGCAGGTGTCCAGCAACTGCGTCAGCAGATCGCGCGTCAGCGCCTCCTTCTTTTGCGGCAGTGCGCCGCGCTTGGCATAGGCCTTGCGCGTGCGCGACAGCAGCTCGCGCACCCGGGGGTCATGGCAGGGGTTGGCCAGGTCCCGCACCTGGTGCGCTTTGGACAGCACCGACACGCGGTGCACCAGCGTGTTGTGCGCGGGCGCTCCCGGGCGCGTCTTGTAGCCCGCTTCGATCAGCGCCTGGTCCATGGCCGCCGGCAGCTCGCAGACCAGGCCTTGCGGCGTGCTGCGCTGCGCGTGGTCGACGACGAACTGCAGCACGCAGTCCACCGACAGCGGCAGCACGATCTGGCGGCCATAGCGCAGCGCATGCCAGGCGGCCCAGTAGCGCAGCGCGCTCTGGTAACTCATGCGCGTATTGAGCGACTCGCCTTCGCGCAGCAAGGCTTGCATGGCCTGGCGCGCCTGTTCGTCCAGCCCCTGCGCCGGCAAGGGTGCGGGCAGCGTGGCGTCATCGGCGCCGGGAGCCAGCGCATCGGACATTTCAGCGCCGCAATTCCCTGAAGAGGGCAGGGCAAGGTCAAAAACAGCAGGATGCATGGAATGATTTGAATGTTTGTATTATTTGATATGTAATACATATCGTATAATACATATATAAACTATAACTCGCGATAACAATCTCTTATCGATACCAATCCTATCAGGGTGTGAAGATGAACCAACCAAAAGTGACCCGCGGCGTGCAGGAGGCCGATGTCTGGGCTGCAGCCGACGCCTTGCTTGCCCAGGGGCTGCGCCCGACCATCGAGCGCGTGCGCCAGCAGATAGGCCGCGGCTCGCCCAATACCGTGAGCCCCATGCTCGAGTCCTGGTTCGCCACGCTGGGCCAGCGCCTGGGCGTGGCCCAGTCGGACAACAGCCAGGGCAGCGTTCCCGAGAACGTGCTGCGCCTGGCCCAGGAGCTGTGGAACAGCGCCACGCAGGAAGCCGTGGCCGTGGCGCAAAAGGCATTGCACGAACGCGAAGCCGCGCTGCAGGCCAGTCGCCTGTCGCACGAAGCCGACCTGGAGCACATGGCGCAGCGCGAAAAGGCCTTGCACCAGCAAAAGCAGGCCATGGACGAAGCCATGAAACTCGCGCATGCACAGGCCCAGGAACTGTCGCGCCGCCTCGATGAAATGCAGCAACTGGCCCAGGACCGCGAAGCCCAGCTGGGCAGCCTGCGCGCGGAAATCGCCGCAGTCGCCAAGGCCCGCGAGCTCGAGCGCAAGGAGCACAGCGAAGAGCAGCAGGCCGCGGCCCAGGAGCGCCAGCGCCTGGCCGAGCAATTCGCGGGCAACGAGCGGCGCATGCTGACCGACCTCGATCGCGCGCGCCAGGAAGTGACCAGCGCCAAGAAGGCCCAGGCCGAGCAGGAGCGCAAATCCGAAGCCCGCCTGGCGGAGTGGCAAAGCCGCCAGCAGCACCTCGAGGAAGAATTGCTGCAGGCGCGCACCCAGTTGCTGGGCGCGCAGCAAACCGCCCAGGCCGCGCAGGAACGCGTGGCCGACCTCAAGGCCTTGCTGCTGGCCACGCAGTCCGCAGCCTCGCCGGCAGCTCCCGCCGCCAAGGCTGCGCCGCGCTCCGGCAGCCCGTCGCTGCAGCGGCGCGCACTGGCCCAGCGCGCGCGCAATCTGCCGCGCAAGTAAGCCAAGACGCAGCAGCGGGCGGCGCTTTTCCCGGTCGTCCGTGCTGCCTATCGTTGTGAATGCCATGGAGACTGCTTACGCTGGCCGCTACGCCATCTTCAGAAGAGGCACCACCATGCGGATCTGTGTCTTCGCGCTGCTCTATGCGCTCGCCAGCCTGGCCCAGGCCACGCCCGGCGGGCTGGACGCCCGCGGCTGCCATCACCCGAAAAACAAGGAATTTCACTGCCATGCGCCGCGCGACAAGGCCAAAGGCAAAAGCCAGGGCAGCGCCGAAACCCCGGCCCAGCGCGAAAAGCGCCTGCTGCGCGAATGCCGGGGCCGGCCCAACGCCGGCGCCTGCCTGGGCTATGCGAAGCAGGCGAAAGGTCCGGCGCGATAGCCGCCACGAGACCCGTGCTGCGCAGGCTTTTGCGGAGAATACGCAAGCCAATCACCGCAAAAATGCGGAGATTAGGCGGCAGAGGTGGATGCAGGGAACAGCGAATCAATCGCCCGCTGAATACCGCCATAGCCCGTGCAGCGGCACAGATGGCCGCACATCAGCGCGCTTGCGGTGGGCGCATCCATGCCCGGCTGCTGGTACAGATAGGCCAGCCCCATGCACATTCCCGCGCTGCAGTAGCCGCACTGCACGCCGCCGCATTGCGCCAGGGCGTCGACCACGGGCGCGCTTTGCGGCGCATCGGACAGGCCTTCGATGGTGGTGACCTGCCGGCCTTCGAGCTGCCAGGCCATCAGCAGGCAGCTGTTGGCGGGCCGGCCGTCGAGCCAGACCATGCAGGCACCGCAGCGCCCGACTTCGCAGCCGGGCTTGGCGCCGACCAGCATGAAATGCTCGCGCAGCAGGGTCAGCAGGCGCTGGTCGGCCGCGCAGTGCACGGCGACCGCCTGGCCGTTGAGCGTAAACGACCAGGACGGCAGCGCGGCGTGCGCGCTTTCGGCAAGGGGCACAGGAATGCAGGCGTTCATGCAAATACTCCTTCCAGCAAGCGAAAGACGGTCGCCGGCCGCACCGGCAGGCTTTCAATAGGCGCCTGCAAGGCGCAGGCAATGGCATTGGCGCAGGCCGGGGTGGCGATATTGACGCTGATTTCTCCCGTGCCGCGCGGCCCCGTGGTGTCACCTTGGGGCAGGCCTTCGATGGCCCAGACATCCATCGCGGGCGCATCGGCCAGCGTAGGAATCAGATAGCTGTCGAGGTTGCGCTGCTGGTAGTGGCCGTCCACGCAGTCAAGCGACTCCTGGGTGCACAGCGCCTGGCCCATGAGCGCGCCGCCTTCGAGCTGGCCCAGATAGCCCATGGGCGAGACCACCGGGCCGACGGCGCCGACCAGGGCCATCTCCACGATGCGTATGCTGCCCGTCCAGCTGTCGACGACCGCATGGGCCACGGCCGCGCAGGCGCCAAACACATAGTGGGTATCGGGCGCATCGCTGGGCGTGACTTCGGGCGGCTGGTCTATGGTGATGGCGGGGCGCTGCGCTCCCAGCTGACCGGCCAGCTGCACGTAGCTTGCGACCAGGCCGTGGGGGCCATGAATGCCGCCCGTGCCCAGCCGCAGGCTGTCAAGCGGCATATCGAACGCCTGGGCAGTCGCTTGGCACAGCTGCGCCTGCCATTGCGGCGCGGCGCGCTGCAGCGCATGCCAGACCAGCGTGGTCGCACGCGAGGCCGCGACCGGGCCCGAATCAGGCGTGCAGCGCGTATCGCCCAGCACCGGGCGCACTTCGTCCGCGCCGCAGTGCAGGAAATGCATGCAGGTATTGCGCGTGGCGGCCAGCAGGTTCTGGCCCAGCTCGGTAAAGCCGCTGCGCAGCTCGATGGCACCGTCCTCGGCCAGCGCGAGTTCCATGCGGCAGCCAAAAGGAAAGCCTTTGCCAAAGCCGTCGCTGCGGTGGACCAGCGCCAGGCCTATGCCGTGGCGGTAGCGTCCGCCCGGGCCGTCGGTCCAATGGCGCTGGGGATGCGACGTCCACAGCGGGTGCTGGACCAGCGCCGCGAGCGCGCGCTGCGGGCCGTCGAACGGCACGACGATCTGGCCCAGCGGCCCGGGCGCGTCTACGGGCTTGAGGTTCTGCATGCGCAACTGCGCACAGTCCAGGCCCACGGCGCGGGCCAGTCGGTCGATCTGCTGCTCGAGCGCGAACTGCACCTGCACCGCGCCAAAGCCGCGAAACGCGCCGGCCACGCCGTTGTTGGTATAGGCCAGGCGCCCGGCGATGTCTATGGCTTGCCAGGCATAGGGCCCGGGCGCATGCTCGAGCGCCGCGTCCAGCACTTCGGGGCCATGGGTTGCATAGGCGCCGGTGTCGGCGAGGATTTGCACGCGGTGATAGGTCAGCCGGCCTTCGGCGTCGCAGCCGCTTTCCATATGGATGCGCATAGGGTGGCGCTTGACGCCGAAATCGGTCGACTGCGCGCGCCCCAGGTGCAGGCGCACGCTGCGCCGGGTTTTCCAGGCGAGCAGCGCGGCAATCGGCTGTACCGTGAGTTCGTCCTTGCCGCCGTATGACCCGCCGACCGGCGAGCCCACGCTGTGCACGCGCTCGGGCGGCAAATCGAGCAGCGCCGCAACGACCTGGCGCTCGCGCTCGGGGTTATGGTTGGCAAATAACAGGCACAGCCCGCCCTGGCCGTCGGGCTCGGCCACGCCGCCTTCGGTTTCCAGAAACGCATGCATCTGGCGCGGCGTCTCGTAAATGGCGCAGACCCGGTGCACGGTCGCCGCATCCGCCGCGCCATCGTCGCCCAGGCGGTGATGGTGGCGGTGCAGCAGATTGCCGCCCGCGTGCAGCGCGGGCGCCTCGGGCAGCAGCGCGGCTTCGGGGCAGGTCACGGCAGGCAGCAGCTCATACTCGACCACGATCAAATCCAGGGCCGCGTGCGCGATCTCCAGCGAGTCGGCGGCCACCGCCGCGACCGCATCGCCCACATAGCGCACACGATCGCGGCACAAAGCAGGGCGGTCTATGCGGCGCAGCCCATAGTCGGCCTGGCCCGGAATATCGGCATGGGTCACAACCGCATGCACTCCGGGCAATGCCAACGCTGCAGCTGTATCGAGACACACAATGCGCGCATGCGGGTGCGGACTGCCGAGAATGGCGCCGCGCAACTGGCCGGGCACGATGCGGTCGGTCAGATAGCCGGGGTTGCCGGCGAGCTTGTCCAGCGCGTCGGGGCGGGGGAGGTCTGCATGCGCGAGCGGGCGCATCACGCCTGCGGGCAGCGGTGCATACGGCTTGGTCATTGCACTTCCTCGATGGCAGAAGCCAGCAGACCGCAATGGCCTGCAATGAGCCGGGCCGCGAGATGGGCCAGGTCTTCGGGCTGCTGCGTGGGCAGGCCGTCGTCGGCACAGGCCTGGCGCAGACCCGCGAGCGCTGCAGGCCCGCGCCGCCCGGGGTGGGCCTGCAGCCAGGCGAGCGCATTCACCAGCAGGCGCGCGGGAAGGTCGGGCGCGGCGCAGGCCGCGTGGCTCAGTTGCCCAGCGCTCCAACGCAATGTGAACCGCAGACGCGCGGGCGCGAATGCCGCCCGTGCCGCGGCTTTTTCAAAGACGGTCTGCGCTGGCGGATGGCCGGGCTGCAGCGGAATATGCAAGGCGACAATCAGCGGCAATTCGGCTTCGGCCAGCAGCGCCGCCAGGGGCAGGCGCTGACCGGGCGCATGGGCGCATTCGGCCTGTGCATCGAGCACCAGCAGCGCGGGCGTGCTGTCGCCCCAGCGCCATCCCACATTGCCGCCCAGCGTGCCCAGATGCCGCACGCCCAGCGCGCCCAATTGCGCAAGCGCCTGGGCCAGCAGCGGCGCGTGTTCGCGCACCAGCGCATGGGTGCGCACCGTCTCGAGTGCCATGGCCGCGCCTATGCGCAGCGAGGTTGCGCCATCAACCAGCTCAATGCCTTGCAAGGCACTCAATCGATGCAACGGTACAAGGCTGCAACCCGCAGGCGCGCGATGGCGATCGCCCCATTCCTGCTGCAAGGCCGTGCCTCCGGCGACAAAGCGCGCGCCCGGGTGCGCTGCGCGCAGCGCCAGGGCATGGGCAGCGCTTTCGGGCCAGAGCAGTTGCATCGCCGGCTTTCAGCGCCCGGCCCAGAACGCGCGCTGCTGCGCGGCGATCTCGGCCTCGAGCGCGGGCACGGGGCCGATCAGCGCTACGGGTTTCTGGCAGTGGTCGAACACATAGCGCGAGGGCACGCTCATCGTCGGGTTCTCGGCGTGGTTGCCGGTCTGCTGCAGCAGCGCGTGCTCGGTCATGCCGAACACCACGCGGCCGATATTGGCCCAGTACGAGGTGCCGGCGCACATGCAGCAGGGCTCGACCGAGGTATAGAGCGTGCAGTTCCACAGGTAGTCGGCCGGGTAGTTGCTTGCCGCCACGCGCGCCAGCGTCGATTCGGCGTGGTTGACGGTGTCGATATTGCACTGCTCCAGCAGCACGGTTTCGTTGTCGGGCGCGACCAGGATGGCGCCAAACGGGTGGCGGCCGATGCTGACGGCGCGCTCGGCGACTTCCATGGTGCGGCGCAGATGGCGTTCGATCTGTTCGGGCGAGGGCGGGCTGGAAGGGGGCAGGGTGGTCATGGCAGTCGAAGTGAAGAAAGCGGATCAGGCCTTGGGGCTGCTCCAGCCGAAGAAGCGCTGGTGCACCCATTGCACCAGGCTGTAGAGCGTGAGGCTGCTGAGCACCAGCAGCGCCAGGGCGGCAAAGGCCACGGGCACCTTGAACGACGAGGTGGTGAACAGGATCAGATAGCCCAGGCCTTTTTCCGCGGCAACGAACTCGGCGACCACGGCGCCCACCACGGCCAGCGTGACCGAGACCTTCATTGCCGAAAACACATGCGGAATCGCGAACGGCATGCGCACCTGCCAGTACTGGCGCGCGGTATTGGCGCGCAGCGAACGCGACAGCTCGATGAACTCTGCCGGCACCGACGACAGGCCCAGGCAGGTGGACACCACCAATGGGAAGAACGCCAGCAGCGTGGTGATGGCCACGCGCGGCAGCACGCCCGCGCCCAGCGTGACGACGATGATGGGCGCGACGGCCACGATGGGCGTGGACTGGATGACCACCAGCCAGGGCATGACGATGCGCGACAGCAGCGCCGAGCGCGTGATGGCCACGGCCAGCGGGATCGACAGCGCAATCGCCAGCGCATAGCCCAGCAGCGCGACTTCTATCGTCGCCCACAGGTGCTCGGCCCAGCGCGCCAGGCCCAGGCTGCCTGCGGCCAGCGCAATCACGCTGGGCGCGGGCAGGATGTACTCGGGCACGGCCAGCGCGCGGCAGGCCAGCTCCCAGATGCCCAGCAGGGCGATAAAGGCCAGCAGCGAGGCGTAGCGGTAGGCAAAGGCTTTCATGGGCAGGGTCCGGAAAAGGTGGCGTGGGGCTTGGCTGGTCGCGTGGTGCTCAATGTGGGTGGCGTGTGAACACCTGCTCGCGAATTTCATTGGCCATGCGCGTGAACACCGGATCGGTCAGCGTCTGCAACGTGCGCGGGCGGGCCAGCGGCACGTCGATGATTTGCGACACCCGGCCCGGGCGCGCGCTCATGACCACGATGCGGTCCGACAGCAGCAGCGCCTCCTGGATGGAGTGGGTCACAAACACCACGGTCTTGGGGCGTTCGCTGCAGATGCGCAGCAGCTCGAAACTCATTTCATCGCGCGTGAGCGCATCGAGCGCCGAAAACGGCTCGTCCATCAGCAGGATGTCGGGGTCGTGCAGCAGCGAGCGCGCGATCGCCACGCGCTGCTGCATGCCGCCCGACAGCTCGTGCGGGCGCTTGTGGCCGAAATCCTGCAGACCTATCATCTGCAGCAGCGACTGCGCGCGTGCCTGGTCCCTGGCGTCCACGCGGCCGTATTTGTGGCGCATGGGAAACGTGATGTTGTCGACCACGCTGAGCCAGGGCAGCAGCGTGGGCTTCTGGAAGACCATGCCGATCTCGTCGCGCGGCTCGGTCACGGGCAGGTCGAAAATGCGCACTTCGCCGGCGCTGGGGCGCAGCAGCCCCGCGATCAGGCGCAGCACCGTGGATTTTCCGCAGCCCGAGGGGCCGATCAGCGAGACGAATTCATTGCGCTGCAGGTGCAGATCGACGTTCTGCAAGGCCGTGACAGGGCTGCCATCGCTGGACACAAAAGTTTGGGTGACGGCATTCAGGTCAATGACGGAAGACATGGCAGGTCCAGCAGGCGGGCAAGAAGAGGGCGGATGGCCCGGGAGTCAGGCCATCCGGGGGACAGGGGCTGGCTCAGCGCGCCAGGAAGCGGCGGTCGACCAGCGCTTCCGGGTCGACCTTCTTGATGTCGTAGCCCATGGATGCGGAGACCCAGCCCCAGGTCTCGGCCAGCAACTGGGGCTGGAAGGCGCCCAGGCCGTCGCGCGCCGCGGCATCGGTCTTGAGCAGCGGAATCGACGCGCGGAATTCGGCCTCGATCACGTCGACATTGGCCTCGGGCACCATTGCCACCAGCGACTCGGCGGCCTTGCGCGGCTGGGCGATCGAGAATTCCAGCGACTTGGTCAGCGCGCGCAGATAGCGCTTGAGCACTTCGGGGCGGTTGGCAATGGTCTTGTCATTTGCAATCGCCGACCAGCCATAGCCCGTGAGGCCGAACTGGCTCCAGGGCAGCACAGCCAGATCCTGCTTGGCCTGGCCCAGCACGTTCTGGAAGGCGGGCGCGACGGTCACCCAGTTGATGGTTGCATCGACGCGGCCCTGGGCCAGCATGGGCGCCAGCGTTGCGGGGTCGGTCTTGATGATCTTGATCTTGGAGATATCGACGTTGTTGCGTTGCAGCACCACCGGCCACAGCGCATTGGACGAGGAGAACGTGGGCATGCCAACGGTCTTGCCTTCCATGTCCTTGAGGCTCTTGATATTGCTGCTGACCTTGGTGAACAGCGCGTCGGGCTGGGCGGAATACAACGACATCACGGCCTTGACCGGAATCTTGCCTTCGGCCGCGGCCATCATCACCGCCGAAATGCCGCCAAAGCCCACATCGGCCGAACCCGAAGCGACTTTGGTCACCGCATCGGCCGAGCCACGCCCCGGCAGTATCCTGACCTCAAGCCCTTCGGCCTTGAAGAAGCCCTGCTGCACGCCCGCATAGACAAAGGACTTGTCGCCGCCGGGCAGCCAGTCGAGCTGCACCGTCAGCGCATCGGCCGCGTGGGACGTGGACGCCATCAAGGCCAGGGCCAGGGCGGACAGAACAGGGCGAACATTGTGGGTCATGGCAGGCGGCTCCAGAGAGTAAGAAGAAAGAGGCATCCAGCGGGGTTTCAGGGCCGCTGGCGGCGGTATGTTGATTCAAGCAATATCCAGGCCACATTTGCATACCAATTTCGTATACACATTTGGCCGCACTGGATGGCGTCCATCACAGGACTAGGCAAGCAGCACTTCGAGCGCGGGCAGCAAGGCCTGTGTCAGCGCCGCGGGGCAGGCCAGTTGCGGCACATGGCCGCAGTCGAGAACGATCTGGGCTTGGGGCGGCTGCAGGCGCAGCATGCGTTGCTGCAAGGCCCAGGGCACGGAGCGGTCCTTGCGGCAGGCGACATACAGGCGCGGCACGCGCCCGAAGCGCTGCACCGACAGCTGGCCAGCGATAGCCCGGCCGCTTTCGGGCTGGGGCCTGAGCCGGGCGGCGGCCGCGCGCGCAGCCTCGGCAGGGCAGTCGTGCACGAAGGTTTCCAGCGCGCCTTGAAGGCTTACCTGGCTGCTGCTGCGGTCGGCGCTCCAGTTGAGGTGCGGGCCAATGCCGACATAGGTCCAGCCGGGGTCATCGCGCCGGGCCTGGGCAATCAGCTCGGAGTACGACATGCCGCTGGGCAGCATCATTCCCACGAGATACACCAACGCGGCCACCTGGTCGGGCAGGGCCTCGGCCACCTGCGAGGCGACCATGCCGCCGCCGCTGTGGCCCAGCACCACCGCGGGGCGGGCTATCGCGTTCAGAACGTCGCAGACATGGTCGGTGTAGCCCGCCAAAGTGGCCGGTCGCTGCACGCTCGCGGGCGTGTGGCCATTGCCCGGCAGATCGACGCCGTGCACACGCCAGCCCGCGGCTTCGAGCAGGGGGCGCCAGGCTTCAAACGCCCAGCTGCCTTGCCATGCGCCGTGTATCAGCACCATATCGCGCACGCCGGTGCCAGAAGTTGAGCTACTCATGGTCTCAGGCCGCCGCGGTGGCATAGGTCCGGCGGTAGCAGGCACGCTGGTGCTCCTCGACCGTGGTCACGGGGTAGCGCGGGGCTTCGCCCGCGGCCAGGCAGGTGGGAATGCAGCGCACTTCATGCAGCGGATTGCCCGTGAAGAAAAACGGCACGGAATAGCGCCGCTGCCCCGAGCGGTTGATCACCCGGTGCAGGGTCGATACGTAGCGATCGTTGGTCCAGCGCGCAAACAGGTCGCCGATATTGACCACGAAGCTGCCGGCCACGGGCGGCGCGTCTATCCAGCCCTGGTGCTGGCGGTCCCAGACCTGCAGGCCCCCGAGCGCGTCCTGCAGCAGCAGCGTGAGCCCGCCGAAGTCGGTATGTGCGCCACAGCCTTTTTCGCCGGGAGCCGGCTGCGCGGGCTGGGTCGGATAGTGCAGCAGGCGCAGCGTGGCCGCGGCGTCACCGAGATAGGCTTCGAAGAAATCCGCGGGCAGTTGCAGCGACAGCGCCATGCCGCGCACCAGATCAGCCCCGAGCGCATGGACTGCCTGGTAATAGGCCTGGGTGACGGACGCGAAGCCGGCAAGCTCGGTGGGCCACTGGTTGGGGCCGGTATTGAAACGGCCTGCCAGCACGCGCGGGTCATCGGCAGGCACTTCGGCTCCTATATAGAAGCTTTCCTTGAGATCGGGCGGCGCGCCGGCCTCCAGGGTCTGGGCGCGCAGCGGCTCGTAGCCGCGGTTGCACGGAGAGTGGCGCTTGTCGAGCGCATTCTTGCGGGCTTCGGGCAAGTCGAAAAAGGCACGGCTCGCGGCAAACACCGCATCGATCAGCGCCGGATCGATGCCATGGCCCGTGATGTAGAAAAAGCCGTGCGTTTCACAGGCCAGGCCCAGTTGCGCAGCAATGGCCTGGCGCTGGGCGGCGCTGCCGTGGCGCAAGGCCTGCACATCGATCACGGGCAGTTGCAGTTGGGAGGTGGTCATGGCGGGAGCATTCAAAAAACGGTTTGGAACCGCGACAGCCGCCAGTCTAGAAAGGAGCCGGGGCCAGCGGGTAGCACCGTTTTTGGCGCAGGGTGCTGCCGTTTTTGAAGCGCCCTCAGCCAACAAGCTCGGCCATCAGCAGATGCACCAAAGCAGTGACCGCAGGCGGCAGGCTGCGCCGCGCACGCACGTAGACGCCCAGCTCGCACCACACTGGTGCCGGCGAATGCAGCGGCACATGCACCAGCTGGCGCTGCGCGATTTCCTGCTCCAGCCCCCAGCGGCTCTGAAAGGCAATGCCCAGCCCCTGCTGGGCCATGCGCTTGGCCAGGTCGAGCGAAGCGGTTTCCAGCAGCACGGGTGGTCGCTCGGGCAGACGGCAGAGCAGGGGGGCCAGCAGCGCATGCAGCGAAAGGCTGGGAAGCGGCAAAATCAATGGAGACGCCTGCGCGCATTCGGCAAGGCTCAGCGTCGCACGGTCCGCCAGCGCATGGTCCTGGCTCAGCACGGCGCCTATAGGGTCGCGCCGCAGGCAGCAGGCTTGCAGCTCGTCGTCGGCCGCGATCGAAAAACCCAGGCCTATGTCGGCGTCGCCAGTGCGCACGGCCTCGGCAGTGGCCGCCGACCCTCCGGTGTGCAATTGCACCGACAGGCCCGGGTGGCGGCGGTACAGCTGGGCGAGCACGCGCGGCAACAGGTCGCTGCACAGGCCCTCGACGGCCATCACATGCAAGGGCCCGCGCTGCAGCCCCTGGAGCTGCCCCAGTTCCTGGGACAGGCGCCGCTCATCCTGAAAGACGTTCTGCACATGGCGCGCAAACGCTTCGCCCGCGGCCGTGAGCACCAGGCCTTGCGGCAGGCGCTCGAACAGCGGCGTGCCCAGCGTGTCCTCGAGCTGCAGCAACTGGCGGTTGATTGCCGACGAGGCAATGTGCAGATGGCGCGAGGCTTCGCGGATCGAGCCGCAGCGGCGGATCATGTCGAAGGATTTGAGGACACGGGCATGGATGTGCATGCCGCCATGGCCAGCAGCTTGCGTGCCAGACCTTTCTACAATGGCCGCGATGCACAGCAGCAACGACAATCCGCAGAACCTGCCCGTGGTGGTGGTACTGGCCGCGGGCCAGGGCCGGCGCTTTCGCGCTTCGGGTGCACAGACCGGCAAACTGCAGGCGCAATTGCATGGGCGCAGCGTGCTCGAACATACGCTCGCGGCAGTCGCCGCCAGTGGCCTGCGCGCGGTGCTCGTGGAAAACGGTCCGCTGTGGCGCAGCAAAGGCATGGGCCATTCGATCGCGCGCGGCGTCGCGCTGTCGCCCGACGCCAGCGGATGGTTGATCCTTCCCGGCGATCTGCCGGCCATAGCGCCTGAGAGCCTGCGCGCCGTGGCCCGGCTGCTAGAGGCCCAAGGCGGTGTGGTGCGTCCTCGAATCCAGGGCCAATGGGGCCATCCCGTCGGTTTTTCCGCAGCCTGGAAGGACCAGTTGCTGCAGCTGACCGGCGACAGCGGTGCGCAGAGCGTGGTCAAAGCAGCGCAGGCGCAAGCTCAGTGGCATGCGCTGGCGCTGGACGACTGGGGCGCCCTGGCGGATACCGATACGCTGGCCGACCTGTCTGCGGTGGCGCATCGGTGGGAGCAGCGCCACGCCTGAGGCTTGGCGGCCCTCAGTTGCGCGGCGGACGTTGGCGCCGGTGGCTCTTGGGCGCGTAAACCGTGGAAAGGTGGGAAAACCGTTGCTGCTCTTTGCGGGAGCGCAGCAGCGGCGTCGCCGCAGGCCTGGGACGCCGGTCTTTGCGTGGTCGGTTCATCCACCGGATCGCGCAACCCAGCACCACCAAAGCGCCCAACACCATCCAGGGATGGCGCAGCGCCCATTGCATGGCGGTGGTGATCAAGTCCATGCGGCGAAGTTAGCACGCTTTCAAAAGCTCACGCCAGAACGCGTCAAGAGGGACGTTCAGACTAGGATCACCAACCATGCAGATACAGGCGCATAATACTTAACATAAGATACAAACAGTGGTGGCAGCAGCGTTGCCAACGGCGCCCAGGGTGAGGGCGGCACCGGTCAAAAATCTGCGCACCATACGCGTTTTGCAGGCGCTTTCGCGCTCTCCTTCCAGGGCTGCAATCACTATCCATTTTTGCGGGTCTTCACCCAATGCTTCGGCCAGCGCGCCGGCGATCGCGGGGCTTAAATTGCCTCTTTGCCGTGCCGAGTGCAGGGCGTTTCTCGACAGGTCCAGCTGCTTATGCCAGTCGGCTGCACTGCGCAATTTCAGTGCGGAATCCAGTAAATCCATGGTGTTTTGCATGTCTGCGTCCTTTGCGTTGTGCAAATGATACGTGTGCATCGTAATTCTTGATTTGCACATGTGGCATGTGCAGTCTAAGCTCCGATCCAGTGCACATGTCACATGTGCTAACAAACGGAGCCGGCATGCATCCCATCGCAACATCAGAACGTCCATCCTCTGCCATCGCGGCACCGGCCAGCTTGCCGGCTCCAGCCGATGCCGGGCAGGGGGTGGGCACCATCAATGAGTTTGATCAGGACGAACTCAATGCGTTGAGGGTGCTGATCAAGATGCGCGAACGTGCCAAGTTCAATTCCCCTCAGCACGAAGCCTTGATTCATGCCTGCTGTGTGCTGAAGCTGCGCCTTGAAGACAAGGGGATTCGCGCATGAGCGCCGGGAACGAAACGCGCACAGGTCGCCCGGCAGTGCATGCCAGTGCAGCAGCCAAAAAGGCCGCATATCGCGCTGGCAAGGCACGTATCGACTACACGGATACGGCCGAGATTGTCGAGAAGCTCAAGGAAACCGCGAAGTCGCTTGATTGCAGCGTGAACGAACTACTGCAGTCGATGGTGCGTTTCGCGCAATGCAATCGCAACTGGAAGCAACTGGGCTTGTTCGGTGCCCGCAAAAACGGAGTGCTGCGATGAGCCGCAATATCAAACACCTCGATCACGCGCCTGTCGAGCGCAACGCGCACCAGTGGCGCGCGATTGCGTACTTCCTGAGCGGATTCGAAGTGCTTGTTTCGCAGCGCCAAAACGCTGACGGAGCCGGGCAAGCGCAGCGCCGCACGGCGATCGGCGGCGTTGACGCTGCCGCATCCACTGCTATCAATTTTGGGGGGTGCGCAGCGCCTTGCACCACTGCTGTCCCCGTAGGTAACACGGGGACAACTTCCCCACGGGGCGAAGCATGAGACTCCCGACCGTTTCTGATCTGGTCCTGGAAGGCCGGGAAATCAAGCTGCGGCTGCAAGCCGAGCGCGAGCAAACCGGGTCGCATGCCCATGTCGATTGGCTGCGCTTCACGGTCAATCTGCGCCATGCCCCTATCCCCACGGTCGAAACCTTGTTTCCCTCGGCCAGTGATGCCCAGTATGACCGCGCAGGCTTCTTTGACATGAGCTCGATAGCCGAGCTCGAGGACGGCAAGCGTCGCATGAAATACAACCGCGTCAAGCTCGTCAATGAGCTGCGCGAACTGGATGATGCTGACTATGCGGCCAGCACCCAGGCCTTCCAACTTGCCGAAGACGTGGCGGCCATTCTCGGCCCTGATTTCGAAGCCTCGCCTGAGTTCTGCAAAGGCAAGGATTTCTATCGTTTCCGCTTCAACATCACGCGCCAAAGCAAGCCAGTCGGCTGGGTCGGTTTCCTGTCTGTCGGCAATGGCTCACGCGTCCAGCAGCAGGCCAAAACCATCCATTGCAACCTGGAAGGCATGGCCTGCACGTTCGCCCGTCCTGGCTGGTTGGAGCACATGGCGAACTACATCGATCAGCATCGCGGCCTGATCACCAGATGCGATCTGGCGCTGGATTTTTTCGATGGCATCAAGGGCGGAATTGAGCGCTTCGAAGCCGAGTACAAGGCCGGGTTGATGGATCACATGGGGCACCGCCCCAAGAATGGCCAGAACGGCGATTGGTGGGGCGGCAATGACGGTCGGTCCGTCTATTTCGGCTCGCGCGCAGCGGGAAAAATTACCAATCTTTACGAGAAGGGAAAGCAGCTTTTCGGGGCCAAAGATGCGACCGAATGGCTGCGCGCAGAACTGCGCTACGGCAATCAAAAGCGTCTGCTGCCGACCGACATGCTCCGCCGTCCTGCCGACTTCTTCGCAGGTGCTTCTGACTGGCATGCGGCCCTCGTTGAAGAGCATGGTGCTCAGTGCCTGCCTGAGCCCGTCAAGACTGAGCCACGGCTCGCTTTGGAGACCGTCAAGGCCGAGTGCACGCGCAATGCCCGCTGGGTTCTCGACACGGCTGGAAAAAGCCTCTCGCTCGCTTTCAAGTACCTCGATTTCGAGACGCTTTCCCAGTTCATCGAGAACTGCAAAGACCTGCCTAACCGCCTGAGCAAATTTCAGCAGGAAGAGGTGGGTGGCGTCTACGCCGAAGTGTTCAAACAAGTTTCAGCCTCCGGCACTGGCCGCGTCGGATTGCAGGCTGCGTAAAGGCTCAACCAAGGAAAAAACATGCGTATTCCATCAAAAGCCGTCTTGCACGGCATCAAGTCGAGCAAGGGTGATTTCGAAGGCCGTGGCTACGACAGCACGACTTTTCATTTGAGCGTTGATCTGGGCGAATCCAGCAACGGCGAATCCATGGGCGCAGTGACTCGGCCTTTCAAGCTGGGCACATCTGAAGAACTGCAAAAGTGGATTCACTACAAGCAGAAGTGGCCATTGGGCGGTGTCCTGGTCGACTGCGAATTCGACATCGTTGCCGGCGCTGACCAGTCGTCGAAGCTGACCCTGGTGTCGATCAAACCCGCGCCTGCAGCACCGAAGGCCGCGTAATGAGCCGCTACGTGATCCAGTCCGGAACAACAGGCCAGTTTTTGGCCCCGTCCTTCGAGGATGGGCAACCGGAATGGGTCATGTTGCTGAAAGAGGCGGGAATCGTTGAAGACCTTGAGAGTTGCGCGCAACTGATCGAGGATCACACCGAGCCTTTCCACCGTCCCCAGGTCGTTGATTTGGACGAATTGTCTTGACCGCCTGAGTGCAGCTCGTAGCCCTTGCCTGAGGGCTTCCGGGTGCAATTCCGCGCCGTATTTTCAAAGGGAATTCCATGTCCAAAGCTCTGAAACTCCGTCTGGCCGCTGTGCCTGCTTTCGTCCTGGCCACGGTTGGCACTGCGCATGCCGATCTGCCGGCTGCTGTCGCCACCGCGATCACCGATTACCAGACCGATGCCACCACGGCCATCGGCCTGATCATGGCTGCAGGCGTGACCATCTGGGGCTTGCTCAAGCTGGCCTCGAAGCTGGGCTGGCGCTAAGCCGGGGCGGGTTCCATGGCCGAGCCGACAACCGTCATCGTCCAGGTCGAACCCGCGCCACCTGATCCCGAACGCATCGAAGATATTTCGGTGTTGTTCGGGCTTTTTTTGGTGGCTGCTGTGGTCATCACCTGCGCCCGCGCGCTCATGAAGCTATTCAGCGTCGATACGGCAAAGGACTAGCCAAGATGATTGATTCTGCAACTCCTCCTACTGACCAATTAATTTTTGGAGTATTGGGACTGGTGGCCTTCTTCTGTTTCATTCTTCTTGTGGTCGTCTCTTTGACAAGCGCTTGTATAGAGTGCCTTATGAGGCTCGCTGGCTTTAATCATGAAAAGTAATAGCCATGCCATCTTCCATCGAGTTTATGTTCGCCTTGGGCTCGTTGCTGCTCTTGTGGGTGGCGTTCCGCTGATCTCGCACGCTGCACATGCGACCCTCTCTCCACCGCCTGGGTGGAGCGCGGGAGGGTCTGCTGCTTGGGCTACGCCGTCGAATGGCTATGCGGCGCAAACCGCGAATCAGTGGATTAATAACGCGGCAAGAACTAGTGCCATGCTGAATGTCGGCGGTAAACAGGTTGCAATTCAGGCAAGGCTGGGGCTTGGACCATCAGCGCCTCGGATTATTGCCGCTGCCATTTACATGAATCCTCAAGTAAGAGCTGCAGTTGGAATTGCTTCATTGCTTGGCACTGCAAAATTAATCTACGATGAAGCGGATAGGCAGTGGAAAAAAAGCGGCAGTGCCAGCGATGTAATTTCAGACGGATTTGAATATATGGTGTCACCTAGTAATATTTGGACGTCTGATCCAACATCTGCGTGCATGGCAGCTATTCCTTATAGAGCAACGCAGCCTGGTAATTGGTCTGTGAAGGAAGTCATTTATTCTGGTGCAATTCCGTTGTCCTGCGTTATGAAGTCAATAAACGAATCGGAATCTATAGGCGATTTCCCTCTTGGGCGTAGAGCATCTACTTCTTGTCCTGCTGGCTGGACTATAACGCCGGCTGGATGTACTTCGGGATCGCAGCCGGTGCCTGTGACCCAGCAGGAGATGGTCGAGCTTCTCAATCCAGACAATCATGTCGGATGGCCTACAAGTGTCCCAAATGAATTGCCTTTGGGTACGCCTTTGCCTGTTCAGCTACCTGTTGTTAACCCATCGACAGGGGTAAACCCATTCCCTAAGCCACTGTTTGTGCCAACTGGTGACCCAGTTAAAAACCCAAACTACGATCCATCCAAGCCGCAAACTGCAGATAATCAGCCATTTATTCAGCCTGGTGTGAACGTGACGCCACGCCCCACGACTGCTAACCCTTGGCAGGTCGATATTCAGCCGGTCGAGCGACCGCAGTCAGGTGCTGATCCATTGCCTGACGAACAGCAAAACCCGGATACTGACCCTGACGACAAGCCAAAAGAGGAAGACTCGAAAAGCCTGTGCGAAAAGCATCCTGATATTTTGGCGTGCTCCAAGCCTGACCTGGATACTCCAGATGGAGAGATTCCACGATTAAACCTCGATGTGAGCCTGCAGGAAGAAAACCTGTTCGGCGGTGGTGCATGTCCTGCTGATATTTATTTTGCACCCCACGGGTTGCAGCAAATGAAAGTTTGGGACTGGAATAAGGCATGCGGCGACATAACCACCTATCTAAAACCTATCCTGCTTATCTGCTGCACGTTCGCTGCATTCATGATTCTTGTACCTGGTAGAACAGAATGAAAATTGGAACCTGGCTTCTTTCGCTTGTACAGCCATTCATTGCCAAAATCCTTTTGGCGCTCGGCTTCTCGGTCGTCACGATCACCGGATTCGAGGCGGCAATCAACCAGGTCAAGCAGCAGCTGGTCGGCAGCATCAATGCGCTGCCGGTGGATCTGCTGAATGTGTTTCTCCTGGCCGGTGGTGGCAAGGGCGTGGGCATCATCCTGGCGGCGGTGGCGGTCAAGGTGCTGCTGTGGCATATCAGTTCCGCGACCAAGATCCTGGGAGTGAACCCGCAATGATCACCATCATTTCCGGCACGCCAGGCGCGGGCAAGACGCTCTACACCATCGAAAAACTGGTGTTGCCGCTGGTGGGCAAGACCATCACAGGCACCGATGCCAATGGCGATCCGGTCGAAGTTCCGCGCACGATCTACACGAACATCAATGGCCTACAGATCGATCATGAGTTGATCGACGGCGGCGAAAACCAGGGGCTACGGGACTGGCACAAATGGGCCAAGCCTGGCAGCGTCATCGTGTTCGATGAGGTGCAAAAAGTCTGGCCACCGCGCGCCAACGGCTCCAAGGTTCCCGAAGACATTCAGACCCTCGACACCCACCGACACATGGGTGTCGATTTCATTTTGATCACGCAAAACGTGGTCAACATCGACAAGCACATTCACGCCCTGGGAGGACGGCATCTACATGTTCGCCGCATTGCCAACATGCCGCTGGCCATCGTTTACGAGTGGGACCATGTCAGCCGCGGCTTGATGTTTTCCAAGAGCCTCACGAAGTCGCCGTGGCGCTATGACAAAAAGGTCTTCAAGCTCTACAAAAGCGCCCAGCTCCACACCAAGCAGCCGCGGCGGTTGCCTGGCCTGGTGTGGTTCATCCTGATTGCGATCATCGCGATGGTAATTCTTGCGCCAACGCTCAAGGCGCGCATGGAAGATCGTTTCAACGGGCAGGCCAAGCCGGCCGCACAGCAGCCTGAAAACGTTGGGGCAGGGGGTAACGCACTATCGCAGGCTGCGGCGTCTTCTGCGGCTGCTGAGCCTGCATTTATTGATGACAGGATTGCGTTCATTCCGCGCGTTTCCAACAGGCCGGAAACCGCGCCGGCCTATGACTCGCTGCGCGTGGTAGTCAACATGCCTCAGGTGGCCGGCGCGGTGTGTTTCAAGGGCGGTTGCAAATGCCTGACCCAGCAGGGCACGGATGCGGGCTTGTCGGATGGCGACTGCAGGGACTGGATGAAAAATCCGACTTTTGACAACTACCGCAAGCAGCCCGAGCCGCAGCCGCCATCTCGAGTGCAGGCCGCTGCTGAGCCATCCGAGAAAACTGCGGCCGCCAAGGGTGTCGAGGTCGTGCCAATGGCGTCGACGTCGATCAATGCGCGGGTGGCTGATCGTGAAGACCAGCGCGAGAACCAGTATCTGCAGGGCCTTTCTGCTCGCAATGCCATGGTGCGTACATCGATCAATTGATGGGGTATGGGGCAACGCCCCATGTTTACCTTGCTCCGCGCGACATACCCCAGGCCATGCTGCATGTTGAATCCAGCGCGCCTGCATGAGCTTCCAGTTTCGACCAGGTTAAGCGTTGCCGTGTCGTGGCCACCGATCGGGCGCGTTCTTTTGCCGTGAGGCCATGCACCTGGTCGAGCATGGCCGTTGCTCACGTCGTGCGAAACTGGTGTTCGGGCTTCGGCTGTAGGATCTCGGCCTATGGCTATCGATACTAGAGACTATTACAGAGACAGAATCCGCAAGAAATCGGGCTATGTCGAACGCGCTGATTTTCGTGTGAGCGAGCATGATGTTGCGCGCCGAAAGCACGCCAAGGCATGGCGCGGCAACTGGATCAAGCTGGGTATCTTTTTGGCCATCGTTGCTGCCGTGATCTGGCTCAAACGATAGCCGTTATCAGCCGATTTGGAACAGTGGGCCGTTGGCCGCACCATTTTTTTGCTCGGAAATCTCTGATTCCATGGTCAACAATTGCTTGACCAATCGTGCATTTTCACGCTGGAGTATTTGCGCCTGCTGGTGGCTTGATGCCGCCCAGTTTACGGCCTCGCAATCGGCGGTGGCGCGGCCCCATTTTGTTTCCCAGAAAAGTGCGAGCATTACGGGCCGAGGCGCTTGGCCTTCGCGCCGGTAGCGCTCAATCGTGGCGGGCTTGAGGCCAAGCAGGTTTGCGATTTGTTCGGGGGTGGCGTGGATGTCGTCCAGCATCGTGTGAATGTGCGGCAGCGATGCGTATCTAGGTGCTCGAAACATGGCAGAAAACGAAAGCCTACCTAGCTGTATCCTTTGCCAGCCCTGGGATAAAAGCTATCGAATCTGTAGCGCATATGACTTTACATAAGATACATCGTATCTACTAGTATAGAATACTGAAAAGACATCGTCGGGCACCTAGTAAACGCCTAAAGCGTTCTTCTATCAAAGTAGAATTTTTGACTGAAGTTCTACTTTAGTACGCATGCTCTTTGCAATAAATGACTACCAAAGTAGAATTTCAGAAAATTCTTCTACTATGAAGGACACCATGAACACAATACAGCAGGTCTCCGGCGAACTTCGTGCAGCCCTCAGGCGCAGCGGGCTGACCCAGCAGGCGGTCCGTGATGCCGCAGGGGTTTCACGGCAGACTTTCGCCAACGTCGTCGGTGGCGAGGCCGACTACAAACTGAGCACGCTGCTGGCAATTGCTGATCGGCTGGGCCTTGAGTTATTGCTTGTGCCCAAAGGCGCCGCCAGAGGCCTGCAGCGCCCTAGCGAAAGACCCGTTGAAAGCCTGGTGGACCGCGCACGCAAACAACTGGGCCTGGCGAATGACGCCACGAAGAGCGACGCCCCATGAACGTCAAGGCACTCGAAATCATGCTCGGCACGCGACGGGTTGGCGTGCTCTTCCAGTACCCCCTCTCGCACGACCACACGGTCAACCGCTTCGTGGCGGATGACGATTTCGCCAGTGACCCGCAGCAGGAAATTCTGTCCCTGTCGTACAAGGCTGGTGACCCGCAGGCCCAGGCCGCTTTCTGGCGGGCAATAGGGTCTGCCCAGTTCAATGGCTCGCTGTCGAGCGACGCCAAGCGAGGCTGGTTGCTTCCGGCTTTCTTCCAGAACCTTCTTCCCGAAGGGCCGTTGCGCACGCGTATCGCGCAAATGCGGGGCTGCGACCCCGAGGATCAGTTCGAGCTTCTGGCGGCCACGGGCAAGGACCTGCCAGGCGATGTGCATGCAATGCCCGCGGAACTGAGCCGGGATGCCCTGGCCCGTATCATCACGCAGAACAACGATGCATTGGAGATGTCCGTGGTCGCCGCGCCCATGGAGGACGCCATCTCGGTTTCGGGAGTGCAGGCAAAACTCGCGGTCCTCAAGGCTGGCGGCCGGTTTGTGGCCAGTACCAAGCTGACGGATGAACACCAGGTACGCCACGTCATCGCCAAGCTGCCGGTGGCCAACTACCCTCACCTGCCTGAGCTGGAGGATCTGTCCTTGCGATTGGCGCGTGCCGCCGGCGTGCGGGTGGTTGACGCAGAACTGGCGCCGCTTGAGTTGCTGGCTGCCGAGCACCACTACGACCTTGGCGACGTCGACGGGCAAACCAGATTCCTGGCCGTCTTCCGGTATGACCGCGACGCAGATACGGCCACCGGCCGTGTGCACTGCGAAGACTTCGCGCAGATTATGGGAGTGCAGCCCGAAGCGAAGTACACGCTCGACTACCTCACAGTCGCCGCAGTGATGCAGACGGTGCCGTCGCTGGGAGAGGCTGCGGTGCACGAGCTGCTGCGCCGTATCCTCGTGAGCGACCTGATGGGTAATCCAGACATGCATTTGAAGAACATCGGCCTGCGCTACCCCGACGCAATGACCCCCGAACTGCCGCCAGCCTATGACATCGTCGCTTACTCGGCGTATGGATTCGTCAAGAGTGGACGGGCATTGCACCTGATGCCGCCAGCCCCAGGAGTTCACAACGCGTTCAAGCCGCTGAGCCCGGTAGTTGTGCGCGATTTTTGCGGACGTCTGGGCATGCCGGAGAAGCCCGCGTGGAGCACGCTGCGGCGTTGCGCCGAGCAGGCATTCGACACCTGGCCGGCACTCATCGCCCAGGCCGACATCACCGAACTGATGAAGGCCCGGATCCTGGAGCGCATGGCGAGATTTCGGCCCGGGAAATGATGCGACGGGCAGACTCGAGAAGCCCCCCCAGGAAAACGCCCGAGCCTGCCCACCGCGCAGCACATGCATTGCACACCGATCCGCATACTCCGGGTTTGCCCCTGCTTTTCTTTTTGTAGTTTCGTATACGATTAGTCGAAATAACCGCCTTATGAATTTCCTCTTCCCCACTCCCAGCAACGACTTCGCCGAGATCAAGAACACCACGCTTGGCACCTTGGTTCGTGATCGTCTATTGACCAAGATCCTCTGCGGGGACCTGGCGCCAGGCCAAGCACTGCGGGAGCCTGAGATCGTCGAGGAACTGCAGGTCTCCCGTGTTCCGGTACGCGAGGCACTGCGCCAGCTGGAGAGCATGGGCCTGGTGGTTGCGCGCAAGAACTGCGGCGTGAATGTGCGCACCTTGACGGACAAGGAGGTCACCGACCTTTATGCCTTCCGCGCGCTGCTCGATGGTTTTGCCGGCCAGCAAATCGCTTTGCGCGACAAGACACAGCGCATTGCCCTGGCGGCGCGCCTGGACCAGTTGTGCAACGAGATGGACCAGGCCATTTCACTGGACGATGCCAAAAGTTATTACAGCCGGAATCTCCAGTTTCACTGGAGCTTCATAGAAGCCCTGGGAAACGCGGAGATTGAAAAGACATACCGCGAGATTATTCAAAAGCTGCATCTGGCGCGCTTCAAGAATCTGAAGAGCCTTGAACACCGCAAGCGTTCGAATGACGAGCACAGATTGATTACCGCAGCGCTGCACGACGCTGATTCTCCGCAGGAGATTCAGAAGTGCGCCGCCCTGCTCTCGAATCATGTAAGTCAGGCCTTGGACCGACTGCGGGAGATCTAAGCCGCGATGGCAAGCCAGTGAATTGGGAAGGCCTGCCCTCCGCAGCAAAGAGCATTCCATTTCTCTTTCGAGAAATTGGCATAGCAAGTACGTTTTATAAAAAAGGAGACTGTGTTATGTATCGACGTTCTTTTCTGCTGGGCACTGGCGCTGCGGCATTGGCCTGCCCCACACTGGGTTTGTCCCAGGAAAAATTCCCTTCACGCCCTATTTCCTTCATCGTGCCTGTCGCGGCCGGAGGCGGCAGCGATTATGTGGCCAGAGCCACCACCCATGAATGGGGCAAGACCCTCGGCAGCTCGTTCGTGGTGGAAAACATCGCCGGCGGCGGCGGGGTCATCGCCTGTCAAAAGACCATGCGCTCGAAAGCCGATGGCTACACCTTGATGCAAGGGTATGTGGCGACCCTGGGTACTGTGCCTGCCACCCGGCAGGTCGCCTATGACCCGCTCAAGCACTTCACCTCCGTGGGCATGATAGGCGGCACACCGAATGCGCTGGTGGTGGATGCAAAGCTGCCCGTCAGAACCTATGACGATTTCCTGAAGTACGTCAAAGACAACCAGCACACCAACTATGGCTCCGCCGGTGCCGGCTCGCTGACCCACCTGCTGATGGAGTTGCTCAAGCAAAAATCGGGCTTCACGACGGAACACGTTGCCTACAAAGGCATTGCACCGGCATTCAACGATGTGCTGGCAGGCTCGACCCAATTCATTTTTCCCGGCCTGGCGGCAGCCGTTCCCCATGTCACCAGCGGCAAGGTCCGGCTCCTGGCCATCACAGGCAAGGAGCGCAGCAAGCGTTTCCCGGATGTGCCCACGTTCGAAGAGCTGGGCATCAAAGGCTTTGACGACATCTTGCAGTGGTACGGCGTGTCCGGGCCCGCGGGCATGCCGGCAGACATCGTGGCGACGCTCAATACCTCGCTGAACAAGGTGCTGGCCAACCCTGCCTTGGAGAAGACGCTGTCCATAGAAGCCATCTTGCCCATGCCCATGCAGCCCGAGCAGTTCGATGCCTATCTGCGCAAGGACCTGGAGCGCTGGCAAAAGGTGGTCAAGGAGCAAAACATCCGGCTGGACGCCTGAGCCGAAAGAACAAGGCACTGCCCGGCGCGGTGCCCGATTTCCCCCCTCCCAATTTTTGAAGAGAAGAAAGACCGAAATGGCATTGAACACCACCATTGAAGCGGACAAGAACGCCCCTCCCATCACCCGCATCCTCGCCGAGTTCGTGGCCAACCACCCTTCGCGCGGCTGGAGCGATGCCGTGGAGCACGAAGCACTGCGCACTTTCATGAACTGGCTGGGCTGTGCCGTAGGCGCTGCCCACCATGAATCGACCCAGGCGGCCATCCGCGCCACGCAGTTCCTCGATCCTGCCGAACAAGCGCTGGTGCTGGGCACCAATGTGCGCGTCGACATGACCAACGCCGCATTGATCAACGGCATCAGCTCGCACACCTTCGATTTCGACGACACGCACCTGAAGACCATCATCCACCCTGCGGGCCCTGTCTGCTCTGCGGTCCTGGCGCTGGCCGAAAAGCTCGGGTCTTCCGGCCGGGAAGTCATTGACGCCGTGGTGCTGGGCATCGATGTGTCCTGCCGCATCGGCAACATGATGTATCCCGACCATTACGACCGTGGCTGGCACATCACGGGTTCCACCGGAACGCTGGGCGCAGCTGCGGCGTGCGCGCGTCTGCTAGGGCTTGATGCGGACAAGACGCAAATGGCGCTGGGCATTGCAGCTTCCCAGCCCGTGGGCCTGCGGGAACAGTTTGGCACCATGACCAAGCCATTCCACCCGGGAGGCGCGGCCAAGGCAGGACTGATGTCGGCGCTGCTGGCCAAGGAAGGCTTCACTGCCAGCCCGCGGGCGCTGGAAGCTCCGCGTGGCTTTGCCCAGGTGGTTTCCACCAAGTACGCATGGAACGAGGTCACCGACGCGCTGGGCCAGCGTTTCGAGATATCCTTCAACACCTACAAGCCTTTTGCCTGCGGCATCGTCATCCACCCCAGCATTGATGCCTGCATCCAGTTGCGCGACAAGGGCGTCACGGCCGGGAACCTGGAACGGCTGGACCTGCGTGTCCACTCCCTGGTGCTGGAGTTGACCGGCAAGAAGGAGCCCAAGGACGGCCTGCAAGGCAAGTTCAGCGTCTATCACGGCTGCGCCGCCGGCCTGATCTTTGGCCAGGCCAGCGAAGACCAGTACGCGGACGACATCGTCAACCGCGCAGACATGGTGGCCGCACGCGGCAAGGTGAATGCGGTGATAGACAACGCCATCAGCGAAGCGGCTGTCGACGCCACGGCACACCTCAAGGATGGCCGCCAGGTACACATCCACGTAGAACACGCGATTGGATCGCTTCAGCGCCCGATGACCGACGGAAATCTGGAGACGAAGTTCAGCAACATGGCCAACGATATTCTGGGCAAGGCACAGACGCGCAAGCTCATGGATGCATGCTGGTCACTGGCCGACGCGTCGAACGTACGCGATGTGATAAAGCTTGCCACCTTGCAGGGCGCCCACGCCGCTCAGCTCAACGAACTGGCCACGGCGTCCGCGTAATGGCTGGCGCTCTTCCTGGCGTAGTGGTTCTCGACGACTGGGAAAATTCTCTGGCCAATCTCGTCGATTGGTCCGAGATCACCCCTCGCGCTGAAGTCACCATCCATCGGCAGCATCTCGAGGGAGCTGACCTGCTGCGGGCCTTGAAAGATGCCCGTTGCCTGGTCCTGTTCCGGGACCGGACGGTCGTGGACCGGGCACTTCTGGCTCAACTTCCCCATCTCGAACAGATCATCTCCACCGGCAGCCGCAATCAAAAGCTCGACGGTGACGCGGCGAAGGAGTTCGGGATTGGCGTGGGCTTCACGGAATGGGGGCCATCGAAGGCCAGCACCTGCGAAATGGCCTGGTCCCTGATCCTGTCCTGTGCGCGCCGGCTTCCCCAGTTGCAGTTGCAGCCGACGCAGCCGCATTGGCGCCGTCCCGATGCATTCGATGTGCTTCCCCAGGTCCTTGCAGGAAAGACGCTGGGACTCGTCGGCCTGGGGCAGATCGGTCAGCGCATGGCGGCCGTCGGTCAGGCGTTCGGGATGCAGGTGGTCACATGGAGTCCCAACATGACACCAGAGCGTGCATCGGCCCATGGGGTGGAGGCAGTTGCGCTCGATGAGCTGCTGGCCACCTCCCATGTCATCAGCCTGCACCTCGTACCTTCTGCGGCCACAAGGCACCTGCTGAACGCCGAGACGATTGCCAGGATGGGCCGGGACGCCATCCTGGTGAACACATCCAGAGCCGAGCTTGTCCATATGCCGGCACTGGTGGACGCACTGCGCTCTCGAAAGATCGGCTTTGCGGGCCTGGACGTCTTCGAGCAGGAGCCCTTGCCGGCAGACCACCCTTTGCTGGCGCTGGACAACGTCCTGTTGACGCCGCACTACGGCTTCATCTGCCGCGAAGTGCTGGCGACCTTTGCATCGGGCTTGGGGAAGAATCTGGCCACCTGGCTGGCGGCGACCAGAAACTGAAGAAAGCCCGTGGGTGACGCAGGGCGCACGCTTGCACAGGGGTGCAGCGCTCTTTTGCCGCAGGCCATGGGGCCTGCGGCAATGGCAGCATCGCTGCATGGGCCGCTATCTGCCGGCACAATGCGGGGCATGAGATTTCTACACACGATGCTGCGCGTTGGCAACCTTCAACGCTCGATTGATTTCTACACCCAGGTGCTGGGCATGCAACTGCTGCGCACTTCCGAAAACAGCGAATACAAGTATTCGCTGGCGTTTCTGGGCTTTGACGGCGGCAATCCTGGCCAGGCCGAGATCGAGCTGACCTACAACTGGGGCACGGAAAGCTATGAGCTCGGCACGGCCTATGGCCATGTGGCCCTGGGCGTGGCCGATGCCTACGCGGCCTGCGAGAAGATCAAGGCCGCGGGCGGCAATGTGACGCGCGAAGCGGGCCCGGTCAAGGGTGGCAGCACGGTGATTGCATTCGTCACGGATCCGGACGGGTACAAGATTGAATTGATACAGGAGAATTCGCGCGCGCATGCGGGCGGCTCCGGCGTCGACCCGCTGCGCGCGAGCTGATTCGCCATTGATGCCTGGCACCGCCGCAGCCACCAAAGGCTGCGGCAGGTGCCATTGGCTTCGGGCCCATGTCCCGCCGTGCACAATGGCGGCATGAGCCAAATCTCTTCTTCCATTGCCGATCTGCGCAAAAGCTATGAGCGCGCGGAACTCAGCGAAGACGCTTCGCACGCCAACCCCATGCAGCAGTTCGACCAGTGGCTGCAGGAGGCGGTGAATGCCCAGGTACCCGAGCCCAATGCGATGACGCTGGCGACCGTGGGCCCGGACCAGCGCCCGAGCACGCGCATCGTGCTGATCAAGGGCTATGACGAGCATGGCATCGTCTGGTACACCAACTACGACAGCCGCAAGGGCCGTGAGCTCGAGGGCAATCCGTTCGCGGCGCTGCAATTCCACTGGGTGGAGCTCGAACGTGTGGTCCGCATCGAAGGCCGCGTCGAGAAAGTCAGCGCGCAGGAAAGCGACGCCTATTTCCAAAGCCGCCCGCTGGACTCGCGCATTGGCGCCTGGGCCAGCCCGCAAAGCCAGGTCATTTCGGGCCGCAGCGTGCTCGTGGCCAATGCGGCGCGCTACGGTGCGCAGTTCCTGCTGTCGCCTCCCCGGCCGCCGCACTGGGGCGGTTTTCGCCTTGTGCCCGAGCGTTTCGAGTTCTGGCAGGGCCGCAAAAGCCGGCTGCACGACCGCCTGCGCTACCGCCTGGACAACGGCCAATGGAGGCGCGAGCGGCTTGCGCCCTGAACTGTGAATGGGCATGGAACACGCCCTTCCCATTGACAAGCCATGTACTCGCGCATGGCATTTTTTCTCGCACTTGATGCCTTATCATCACATGTAAGTTACATTCATTGAATGACGAAAGAAACGCTGGCGCCTGATTTGAAAAACTGCGTGCAATCTTCGATGCTGCCCGACGCCACGGCCGCCTTTGCCCATTGGCAGCAGGCCGAGCTGGGCCACGAGGAAGATGAGGCTGAAATACCAGACGCCGAACGGCTCGGTACCGGCTATGCGCTCGTATGGAATGCCTGGGCTTTGCAGCTGCAAGGCAACGCGTGCACGGATCGCAGCGCCCCGCCCGCCTCTGCAGCCAAGGCCTGGCACGAGGCCACGGCCGAAGATGTCGCCCGTTTCCTGCAGATACGCCCCGGCCAGCGCGCCCACCACCAGCCCGGGCGCCAGATCAGCGAAGTCACGCGCCGGCGCTACTGGCGCCTGCTCGATCGCATCTATGCCCATGCATTGCTCCAGGGCTGGGTCGCCTGCAACCCCGTGCAGGCGGTCCATCCCATCGAACGCCCTGCGCCCGAGCAGCCCACGGGCCATATGCTGCCACCGGCGCTGTGGAAGGCCCTGCCCCGCCATTTCCCCGGCAGCGATGATTTGCAAGGCGCACGCGACCAGGCGGTATTGCGGCTGCTGTATGACCTCGCGCTCGCGCCCGAGGAAGTGAGGCTGCTGACGCTCGCGTCGCTGCGCAATGCGCGGCTCGCCGCGCTGGCCACCGCGCAAAAACCGTGTTTCATACAGATAGAAGGCACGCGCGCAGCGCAAAACCGCTGCCTTGCCCTGCCCCCGACCACGCAAGCCGCGCTGACCGCATGGCTGGCGTTCCGGCGCAAGAGCGGCACGCCCGCGGGCACGCATGCGCCGCTGTTCGAATCGCGCAAAGGCGGTCCACTGAGCATTCGCGCGCTGTTCCATATCGCGTCCAAGACGATTGCGCTGGCCCAGCAGGCAAGCCGGGACCGCGCCCTGCCGCTGGCCCGCATGGGGCCGCAGGTCATTCGCAACACCGCCATCGTGCACTGGCTGCACGCTGGCGTGGCGCCGTCCGAGGTGGTGCAGCGCATAGGCGTAGAGCATCCGCGCGCGCTTGCGCATCTGCAGCATTGCGTCGATGCGCTGCAGCCCATCAGGCTGTCGTAAGTGCCTTTTTTGCCAAACTGTACAAATATACAGTTACGGAAAAATCGGCACCAAGGCGCAGACCCTGGAGCTTGCGGACCTTTGAATGGCTCAACGGCCGTCCATCCTTAAGCGCAGCCCTTGGACGTGTTCGGGGAGAACGGCCGGGGCATCCCATCGTTCCGCGCCCGGCACCTATCGAAGGGGCGAAGGGCTCTTCAGAGGATTGGCTTAGAAGTCCATCTTCACGCCCACGGTGATGTTGCGCCCCATCAGCGGCGCGGCCGACTTGATGAACGAGGTATGGGCATAGGCCAGGCGATCGCTCAGGTTGCGCGCCTTGACATAGACCTGCCACGGCGTGCCGCCCGCGGTGCGCATCTGGTAGCTGGCCGAAAGGTTCAGCATGCCGTAGCCGTCGGTCGTGCTTTCGAAGTCAGCGACGCGGCTTTGCTTGCCCACCTGGACCCACTCGGCCATGCCCTGCCAGCCGTTCCAGCGTGCATCGACGCGCAGGCCGACGCGCCCCGAAGGAATGCGCGGCAAGGTGGCGCCTCCATCGAGCCGCGCGCGCACCGTGTCGCCGAACAGCGTCACGCCCCAATGGCTGCCCAGACGCTGGCGCACATGGCCTTCCAAGCCGGTAAAACGCGCATCGGCCTGGCTGTACTGCAGCAGTTGCAAGCCGTCGTGCTCGTCAAGCGTGCGGCCGTAGATATAGTTGCCCACGCGGTGCTGGAAGGCGCTGACGCCGAAGGTGGTTGGCCCCGCAGTCTTGCGCAGCGACAGGTCCCAGGCCTTGGACTTCTCGCGCTGCAGGTCGGCATTGCCGCGCTCATAGGTCGACGTCGCCATGTGCAGGCCCTTGGCATAGAGTTCCTCCACGGTCGGCAGGCGGCTCGAATGGGTCAGCGACGACGCGAGCTGGTAGCCCGGTGCCAGCTGCCAGACCGCGCCCAGCGAAGCCGACGTGCCGCTGTGCTTGCGCTCTATGCCTGACGTCAGCGCCTCGGCCGTCTGGCGCTCGTGGCGCAGCGCGGCTTCGAAGCGCCAGTCCTGCCAGCGGTACTCTTCCAGGATGAACAGGCTGTTGCGCCGGGTCTCGGTCGGCTGCACATAGGCTTCCTCGCCTACGGCGCTGAACTTGCGGTTCGTGGTCTGCATGCCGACCACGCCGCGCAGCCCGGCGATCGGCAAATGCTCGATCTCGACGCGCGCATCGTGCGCCTTGTTGCTGAAGGTGGTGGCAATGGCGCCGTCCTCGATCTCGTCGTGGCGGTAGTCGGTCAGGCCCGCACGAAAACGCACGGCGGCCACGCCCGTGAAAGGCTGACGCAGCTCGCCGCGCACGTCCAGCCGCTCGCTCACCATATCCACCACCGGCACTTCGCCCGCATGGTCGTGATCGTGCTCATCGTGGTCATGGCCATCGTGGCTGCCGCAATGCAGGTGGTTGCCATGGGTATGGCAACCTTCAAAGTCATGGCTGTGGCCCGGCAGGCCGTAGCGCGATGTCTGGCGGGTATAGGCCGCGCCCAGATAGCCTTGCGTGCCTATCCACGACAGCCCCAGGCTGCCGGTGTCGCCGCGGTTGAAGCTGCCGCCCACGCGCGCGCCGTCGGCCCAGCCGCTGCCCACGCGGTAGTCGCCCGCGTCGCGCGTCAGGCCCTCGACATGCACCGCGACCTGGCCCGCGCCGCCGGTCAGCGAGAACGCGCCGGCCTTCTCCCTGGCGCCGCTGCCGTAGCGCATTTCGGCGCTGCCTTCGTAGCCTTTTTCAGGAATCTTCGTGGGGATCTTGTTGTCGAGGATATTGACCACGCCGCCCATGGCGCCGCCGCCGTGGATCAGCGCCGAAGGGCCGCGCAGCACTTCGACCTGGGTGGCCAGCATGGGCTCCATGGCCACCGCATGGTCGGGGCTGATCGATGACGCATCGTGCAGCTCGGCGCCGTCGCTGAGGATCTTCACGCGCGGGCCGTCCATGCCGCGGATGATGGGACGGCTCGCGCCCGCGCCGAAATGGCTGGCATGGATGCCGGGCTCGCCGCCCAGCGTCTCGCCCAGCGTGGCTTCGCGGCGCAGGACCAGCTCCTGGCCTTCGAGAATGCTGGCGGGCGTGGTCATCTCGCTGCCCGATTGGCCCAGGCCCGAAGCCGAGACCCTGACTTCGGACAGAGCGGTTTCAGCCGCGGCCGGCACCACGGTCTGCGCCGAGGCCAGGCCCGAAAATGCCAAGGCAGCCAGCGTGGCACAGGCCAGGGCGACCGGTGTGGGGCGCTGGAATGCGGAAAAGTCACCCCGAGGGGATTGGATGCGGTGCATGGGAACGCTTTCTAAACAGGCACGGCGGCGCGCCGGTGGGAAGCAATCCACCGGACGCGCTGCGCCGGCGCAGGCCAGTGCCTGCGCAAAAAAATCAGGAGAACAGGGGATGGGGTCCTGCCCAGGCCAGTGCGCGTTGACGGCAAGCCGCACAGCGCAAAGGCATGGACCGGGCAGTAAGGGCGAACGCTGCGGCCAGGCCCAGCGTTGCCCGGATCAGGCAGCGCCGGGAGGCGCGCGCGGATCGAAGAAAGCGGCGGAACCGGCGGACGCGGTTCGGCCCGGCACATGGCGCGGAGGCTCCTGGGGCAAGGCCGCAGGCAAGGGCTGGCCGGCCGCAGGTGGACTGGCCCAGGCATTGAGCTGATCGTGCAGCTGGCAGTCGGCCTGGCCGTGGCCGGAGAACAGCGCCGCCAGCCATGCGCCGCATGCACTCTCGCCAGCCCCGTTCTGCACCTGCGCACCCGCGTGGGAATGCGCATGGCCCGGCGCGAGTTGCCCCTGCCACGCCGGCGGGTGCAGCACCTGGTGGATGCGCCCCAGCGCGGGCGCGAACAGCATCGCCAGCACCAGCCACCACAGCAGCCGCTGCGCGCCCGCGCGGCCACCCGCCCAGGCGGGCGCAGCGGCGCGCTTGCGTGCAGCAGGGCGCAGATGGGGCAAAGGCGAGCGCATGAAGGCTAGACAGGCAAAGGAAGTTTCAGTTCAGGAACGCGCCAAGAACGTGTTCACGATCTCAGTGCGCGTGGCGCATGCCGCAATACTTGCCGATGGCCAGGCCCTTGCAGGCCTGCAGCAATTCCTTCTGGCAGACCGCATGGGCCTTGCCCGAGGCCAGGCACTGGGCCGCGGCCTGGTGCGCGGCCGCCATCGCCTGGTGGCGTTCGATGTCGACCTTCAATTCCTTGGCAGTGTGCTTGTCCTTGCCATCGTGGTCATGGGCCTGCGCCACAGGCAGCACCGACAGGCTCAAGGCGGCAAACAACAGGGCGGCGGTACGCAGGACGTTCATGGCAGATCTTTCAGGACAGGAGAGTAAGGAAACTGGGGGCGGATCAGGAAGCTGCATGCATGGCATCGGGTGTCTGGACACAGCCGGCGCAGCGGCCGCGCACGGCCAGGTCCAGGCGCAGCTCTTCGTGGCCTGCGGCCTGCAGCTCCTGGCGCAGCGCGCGCAACGCGGTCTGCAGCCGGGCCTGGTGGCCCGCAAGCCGGAATTGCTGGTGACAGCCGTCGCATTCGAAACGCGGCGCCTGGCCGCCCGCATCTGCCCCCGAAGGCATGTAGCGCGCAATCCGGTCGGCATCGACGCTGCGCTGCAGCAGGCCGGCCGCATGCAGCTTGTTCAGCAGGCGGTAGACCGTGACACGGTTGACGGCGATGCCCTGGGCCTGGAGGCTGCGCTCGACATCGGCTTCGCTGACCACGGCGTCGGGGCGCGCGGCAAACAGCGCCAGCACGGCCTGGCTGGCGCGCGTGGAGCGCATTCCGGCAGGCAGGGTCAGGGGAGCGTTGGCGATGGGCATGGGCGAAAAACAGGCGGGTCCGCGGACGTGAATACAAAAATCACGGTTGCCGCACGCGCCGAAACGCAGACACTAACGCAACCGCGTTGCATTATGCCCAGTTTTTGCCAGATTTTTTACAAATACCGGACGCGCGCGCCGCACGCCCGGTGGACGCTGTCGTCAGGCCTCCGGTTTCATCCACTGCGCAAAGCGCTTGCGGAATTTCTGCACCTTGGGGCTCACGACAAACGCGCAGTAGCCCTGCTCCGGGTGCTGGCGGAAGTAATCCTGGTGGTAGTCCTCGGCCGGCCAGTAGCTTTGCAGCGCCAGCACTTCGGTCACAATGGCCCCGCCCGCCTCGGGCGCGAGTTCGGCGATGACGCCGCGCGCAACTTCGCCCTGCAGCGCATCGACGAAATAGATGCCGCTGCGGTATTGCGTGCCGACATCGTTGCCCTGGCGATTGAGGGTGGTGGGATCGTGGGTCGCGAAAAAGATCTCGAGCAGCTGCCGCAGGCCGATGATCTGCGGGTCGAATACCAGACGCACGACTTCGGCGTGGCCGGTCGTGCCTTCACAGATCTGCTCATAGCTGGGATTGTCGACATGGCCGTTGGCATAGCCGCTTTGCACGTCGATCACGCCGCGCACCCGATCGAACACGGCTTCGGTGCACCAGAAGCAGCCGCCCGCGAGGTAAATGATTTCTTGCATGGCGTTCTTGTACACCATTGCATGCGGCCGCGCTGCATGCAACCTCGCATGGCGCATGGATTGACGCTCGCAAAGGGCGTGGCTATATTAATAACCAATCAGTCATTAACATGCCGCATTCCGTTCCCCATCCTGCCTTGCCAATATCCGACGTATCCGAGCCGCAACGCCGCACCCGCCGCAAGAACGCCCGCCCCGGCGAACTGCTGGCTGCGGCGCTTGACCTGTTCGTCGAGAAAGGCTATGCCGCCACGCGCGTGGAGGAAGTCGCAGCGCGCGCCGGCGTCTCCAAGGGCACGCTGTTTCTCTATTTCGCGAGCAAGGAAGAACTGTTCAAGGCCGTGGTGCGCGAGAACATCGCGGGACGCTTTGCGGAATGGCAGCTCGAGCTCGATGTGTTCGAAGGCGACAGTGCGGCCTTGCTGCGCCACTGCTATGCAGTCTGGTGGGAGCGCATAGGCAGCACCAAGGCCGCGGGCATCACCAAGCTGATGTGCAGCGAGGCGCGCAATTTCCCCGCGCTCGCGCATTTCTACCACCAGGAAGTGATGCAGCCGGGCACGGCGCTGGTGCGGCGCATTCTCGAGCGCGGCATCGCGCGCGGTGAAATCCGCCCCCTGGACCTGGACACCGGCGTCTACCTGGTGCTCGCGCCGATGATGTTTCTGATGTTCTGGCAGAACTCCATGGCCTGGTGCGTGCCCGCGCGCCAGGACCAGCAAGCCCAGGCCGCGGACAGCCCCTGCGCCGCCATGCCCTTCAGCCCCGAAGCCTATCTCGAGGCACAGGTGGACAACCTGGTGCGCGGGCTCACGCTGCGCCCCTGACCCATTCACCCGCCCATGCCACGCCGCAAAGTCCTGCTCCTGGTCATCGTCGCGGCGCTGGCCATATCGATCGCCGTGGGCCGCGCCCTGCTCGCGCGCAAGCACCAGCAGCAAGCCGTGCAGCAGGCCACCACCGCGGCGCCCTTGCCGCTGCGCCTGCAGCCCGGCGAGGTGCTCACGGTGCAGCGGCGCGCGTTGCCGCTGGGCGTTCAGATCTCTGGCGTGCTCGAAGCGCTGCAGGTGGCGAGCATCAAGTCCTATGCCGCAGGAACGCTGCAGGACCTGGCGGTGCGCGAAGGCGACAGCGTGCAGGCCGGCCAGGTGCTCGCGCGGGTCGACGCCGCGGACGCGAGCGCGCGCCTGCGCCAGGCCCAGCAGGAGGCCGAGGCGGCGCGCGCCCAGCAGTCGATACAGCAGCGGCTGCACAGCAACAATGAGGCGCTGGTCGCCCAGGGCTTCATTTCGCAGACCGCGCTGCGCACTTCCGACGCCAATCTGCAGGCCGCGCAGGCGCAGTATCAGTCGGCCCTCGCCCAGGTCGATGTCGCGCGCAAGGCCGTTGCCGACACCGTGCTGCGCAGCCCGATTGCGGGCCAGGTCGCGCAGCGCCTGGTCAACAACGGCGAGCGCGTGGCCGTGGAGACCAAGGTGCTGGAAATCGTCGACCTGCGCCAGTTGCAACTGCAGGCGCTGCTGCCCCCCGCCGATTCGCTGCAGGTGCGTGTGGGGCAGCAGGCGCGGCTGCGGCTGGACGGCAGTGCCCAGGCGTTCGCGGCCCGCGTGGTGCGGGTCAGCCCCCTGGCCGACGCCGCGACGCGCAGTGTTGCGGTCTATCTGCAGCTGCAGCCGCCCTCCCCCTCCGACACCCTGGCACCCGTGCTGCGCCCGGGCATGTTCCTGCAAGGCCAGATCGATCTGGAGACCGGCGCATCGCAGGCGCCGCTGGTGCTTGCGCTCGAAGCGGTGCTGACCGACAAGCCCCAGCCCTATGTGCAGCTGCTGCAGGCGGCCAACGGCCAGCAGACCATTGCCCACCGCACGGTGAGCGTGGTCGCGCGCGCCTTGGTCGACGGCCAGGCCTGGGCCGCCATAGAAGGCCTGGCCGAAGGCAGCCAGGTCGTGGCCGCGAGCGCCGGGGCGCTGCGCGAAGGCACGCGGGTGGAGATCGCCACCAGCGCCAGCACGCAGTCACCGCACTGAAGGCCCGGGCACATGTGGTTCACCCGCGTCAGCCTGCACAACCCGGTGTTTGCCACCATGGTGATGCTCGCCCTGCTGGTGCTGGGCGTGTTTTCCTACCAGCGGCTCAAGGTCGACCAGTTCCCCAATGTCGACTTTCCGGTGGTCGTGGTGACCGTCGACTATCCCGGCGCCTCGCCCGAGATCGTCGAGAGCGAAGTCACGCGCAGGATAGAGGAAGGCGTGAACTCGATCGCCGGCATCAATGCGCTGACTTCGCGCAGCTACGCCGGCACCAGCCTGGTGATCATCGAGTTCCAGCTGCAGATCGACGGCCGCCAGGCCGCCGAGGACGTGCGCGAGAAAGTCGCTTCGGTGCGCCCCTTGCTGCGCGACGAAGTCGAGGAGCCGCGCGTGCTGCGCTTCGACCCCGCCGATGCGCCGGTCTGGTCGCTGGCCGTGCTGCCCACCGGCGCTGGCGCGGTCGATGGCTCGGCCAAGGCGCTGTCGGCGGTCGAGCTCACGAGCTGGGCCGAGCAGGTGCTGAAAAAACGGCTGGAGAACGTGCGCGGCGTGGGCGCGGTCAACCTCGTCGGGGCGACGCCGCGTGAAATCAACCTCTATCTCGATCCCAAGGCCCTGGAGGCATTCGGCATCAGCGTCGACCAGGTCGCGCAGGCGGTGCGCAACGAGAACCAGGACCTGCCGGTCGGCGCGGTGCGCTCCTTGCAACAGGAGCGCATGGTGCAGATCGACGCGCGCATCAAGCGGCCCGAAGACTTCGCCGAGATCATCGTCGCGCGGGCTGCCCAAGGCAGCGCGGTGCGCCTGGGGCAGTTGGCGCGCGTGTTCGACGGCGCGCAGGAAGTCGAGAGCCTGGCGCTGTACAACGGCCAGCGCAGCTTGCTGCTGTCGGTGCAAAAGGCCCAGGGCGACAACACCATCGAAGTCGTCGACGGCCTGCGCCAGGCCGTGGCCGCGATGCAGGCCGAGCTGCCTGCGGGTGTGCGCCTCGAAGCCATAGGCGACCTGTCTCGGCCTATCCGCGTGGCCGTCGACAACGTGCGCCAGACGCTGATCGAAGGCGCGGCGCTCACGGTGCTGATCGTCTTCCTGTTCCTCAACTCCTGGCGCTCCACGGTCATCACCGGGCTGACGCTGCCGATTGCGCTGGTCGGCACCTTCCTGTTCATGTACTGGCTCGGCTTTTCGATCAACATGGTGACGCTGATGGCGCTGTCGCTGTGCGTGGGCCTGCTGATCGACGACGCCATCGTGGTGCGCGAGAACATCGTGCGCCACCTGCAGATGGGCAAGACGCCCTATGCCGCGGCCATGGACGGCACGCAGGAAATCGGCCTGGCCGTGCTGGCGACGACGCTGTCCATCGTCGCGGTGTTTCTGCCCATAGGCTTCATGCAGGGCATCATCGGCAAGTTCTTCCACGAGTTCGGCCTGACCATCGTCGTCGCGGTGCTGATCTCGATGTTCGTGAGCTTCACGCTAGACCCCATGCTGTCGAGCGTCTGGCATGACCCCAGCGTGCATGGCCAGTCCCGGCCCGGCCAGCGCAGGAGCTTGTACGAGCGCAGCATAGGCCGCGTGACCGCCTGGTTCGACCATGCCGGCGAACAGCTGGCCGGTGTCTACCAGCAGATCCTGCGCTGGGCGCTGGGCCACCGGCGCGCGACCGCGCTCTCGGCGCTGGCGATTTTCGCGCTCAGCGTGATGATGGTGCCGCTGCTGGGCACCGAGTTCGTGCCCAAGGCCGACTTTTCCGAAACCACGGTCCAGTTCCATACGCCCCAGGGCAGCTCGATAGAAACCACCGAGGCCAAGGCGCGCCAGGTCGAGGCACTGATCCGGGCGATGCCCGAAGTCCGCTACACACTGGTGACGATCAACACCGGCGCGGCGCGCGGCAAGACCCATGCAAGCATCTACGTGCGCCTCAAGGACCGCAACGCGCGCACGCGCAGCGCCGAAGCGCTCGCAACCGAGCTGCGCGCGCAGCTGCGCCAGGTCGCGGGCATCACCGTGACCCAGGTCGGCCTGCTCGAGCCCGTGGGCGGGCAAAAGCAGATCGCGTTCTCGCTGCAGGGCCAGGACCTGGCCGAGCTCGGCCGGCTCAACCAGCAGGCCCTGGCGCTGATCGCGGACATCCCGGGCCTGGTCGATGTCGAATCGAGCCTGGAAAGCGACACGCCGCGCGTGACGCTGGCAATCAAGCGCGAGGCCGCCTCCGACCTGGGGCTCACGACCGGCGCGGTGGCAAGCGCGCTGCGCACGCTGCTCGCGGGCCAGGACGTGGGCCACTGGCGCGCGGGCAATGACGAGACCTACGATGTGCAGTTGCGCCTCGCGCCCGAAGACCGGCTGTCGCCGCTGCAGCTCGCGCGCCTGCCGCTGCTGGTCACGGGCCAGGACGGCACGCGCCGCACCATACGCCTGGAGCAGGTCGCCGAGATCCGCGCGTCGGCGGGCCCCAGCCAGATCAACCGCCGCGCACTGACGCGCGAAGTGGCCATCACCGCCAATGCGTCCTGGCGCTCCGTCGGCGAAGTCTCGGCCGATATCCGCACCGCGCTCAAAAGCCTGGCGCTCGCCCCCGGCTACAGCTACCAGTTCCACGGCTCGACCAAGGACATGGACGAATCCTTCGGCTATGCGCTGTCGGCGCTCGCGCTGGCCATCGTGTTCATCTACATGATTCTTGCTAGCCAGTTCAAGAGCTTTCTGCAGCCCATGGCGCTGATGACCGCGCTGCCGCTGACGCTGATCGGCGTGGTGCTGGCCCTGCTGATGTTCGGCTCGGCGCTGTCGATGTTCTCGATGATAGGCGTGATCATGCTGATGGGCCTGGTCACGAAGAACGCCATCCTGCTGGTCGATTTCGCCATCCGCGCGCGCCAGGACCACACCGACCCCGCGACCGGCGCCGTCACCCCGGGCCTGGCGCGCGAGCCCGCGCTGCTGCTCGCGGCGCGCGTGCGGCTGCGCCCCATCCTGATGACCACGCTGGCCATGATCTTCGGCATGCTGCCGCTGGCGTTCGCGGTCACCGAAGGCTCGGAGCAGCGCGCGCCCATGGGCCAGGCGGTCATAGGCGGCGTGATCACTTCCTCGCTGCTGACGCTGGTCGTGGTGCCGGTGATGTACTGCTACATGGACGATCTGGCCAACTGGGCACGGCGTCTGGCGGCGAGAACACACCACAAAGCAGGCCCTGAGTAAAACATGTACCCACTCCCTCGTAGAATCAAAGGTTTGTCGTGATCTGCCTTTCCCCGGAGTAACCCCATGAACATGCCCTTGAACACCTCAGCCAACGCCAGCGACCCCGTCGAGCAGGCGCGCTTCAACATGATCCAGCAGCAAATCCGCCCCTGGAACGTGCTCGAGCAGGACGTGCTGGACGCGCTGAGCGCGGTGCCGCGCGAGCAGTTCGTTGCACCCGAGCACCAGGGCCTGGCCTTCATGGACATCGAGATCCCCCTGCACGGCACGCCCGAGGAAGCCGTCCAGAAGGGCTGGAACATGCTCGCGCCGCGCGTCGAAGCGCGCATGCTGCAGGACCTGCGCATCCAGCCCACCGACAAGGTGCTGGAGATCGGTGCCGGTTCGGGCTACATGGCGGCCTTGCTGGCCCACCAGGCGCGCGAAGTGCTGAGCCTGGAAATCGTTCCCGAACTCGCCGAACTCGCGCGCGAGAACCTGCTGGGCGCGGGCGTGACCAACGCCACCGTGCGCCTGGCCGATGGCGCCAGCGACCCGCTGCCCGAAGGCCCGTTCGACGTGATCGTGCTCAGCGGCTCGGTCGCCGAAGTGCCGGCTGCGCTGCTGCAGCACCTGACCGAAGGCGGGCGCCTGGGCGCTATCGTCGGTCACGAACCGGTCATGCGCGCCACGTTCGTGCGCCGCACGGGCAACAGCTTCGAGACCACCTCGCCCTGGGACACCTTCGCGCCGCGCCTGGTGGGCTTTGCCGAACCGTCGCCGTTCAAGTTCTGAACCGCTGGAGCCGCCGATGCTTGCCCAAATCCGCCCCGCGCAATTCGATCAATGGCTGCAGCAAGTCCAGGCACAGGGCCTGACGCCGCTGGTGCTCGACGTGCGCGAACCCTGGGAATGCGCGACCGCCAGCGTCACGCCGCAGGGCTTTGAACTGGTGAACATTCCGATGCAGGACATTCCGGCGCGCCAGCAGGAGCTGGACCCCGAGCGTCCCATCGCCTGCCTGTGCCACCACGGCATGCGCAGCATGCATGTCGGCATGTTCCTGCTCAACCAGGGCTTCGAGCAGGTCACCAACATCACCGGCGGAATCGACGCCTGGTCGCGCGAGCGCGACCAGGCCGTGCCCGTCTACTGAGACCCGGGCAATGGCGCCATGGGTCTTTTCTCCGCGCCTGCCTGTGCCCCGGCACGGGCGGCGCGGCTGGCTTTTCTTTGCAAGGAATACCATGCCCCTGGCCCGCACGCTGCGGCTCCCGCCCTCCCCCTGGCGCAGCGCCAGCACTCTGCTGGCTTTGCTCGCCTTCGCGCCGCTGGCGCCAGCCCAAAGCCTGGTCGAGCTCGCCGAACGTGCGCGCGGCTTCGACGCCGTCTGGCAGGCACGCCAGGCCGAGACCGATGCGGCCTACAGCCGCTCGGAGCAGGCGCGCGCCGGCCTGCTGCCTTCGGTCGGGCTGCAAGCCGGTGCAAGCCGCGCACGCACCGACATCAGCCAACCGAACTTCACACTCAATGCGAGCACGCAGACCGCAACGCTCAGCGCCTCGCAGCCACTGTACCGGCCCGCCAACCGCATTGCCTACACCCAGGGCCAGCGCAGCTTTGAAATCGCGCTGGCCCAGCGCGACGCGGCCGAGCAGGACCTGATCGTGCGCACCAGCCAGGCCTACTTCGACGTGCTCGGCGCCGAAGATGCGCTGCGCTTCGTGCAGGCGCAAAAGCAAGCCGTGTCCGAGCAGCGCGCGTTCGCGCAGCGCAATTTCGACGTCGGCAATGCGACCATCACCGATTCGCGCGAAGCCCAGGCGCGCTACGACCTGATCGTCGCCCAGGAAATCGCGGCCGACAACGATTTGCGCGTCAAGCGCCTGGCGCTCGAGCAGCTCGTGGGCACGCCGGGCGTGCGGCCACTGCCGCTGGCCCAGCCCGTGGTGCTGCCGCCGCTGTCCCCGGCCGACCCCCAGGCCTGGGTCGACGTGTCGCAGGGCACGCAGCCCCAGCTGCGCCAGGCCCAGCTCGCGCTCGATGTCGCCCGGCTCGAAACGCGCAAGGCCGAAACCGGCCATCTGCCCACGGTGGACCTGCAGGCCGGCTACAGCGTCAACAACAACCCGCAAGGCACGATCACCGCGCCCCAGAACGGCTACCGTGCCAATGTCGCGAGCGTGGGCGTGCAATTGAACCTGCCGCTGTTCGCGGGCTTCTCGGTGCAAAACCGCGTCAAGGAAACGCTGTCGCTCGAACGCAAGGCCGAGGCCGACCTCGACAATGCGCGCCGCAGCGTCGAGCAGGCCACGCGCGCCGCGTTCTACGGCGTGCAGTCCGGCCAGGGCCAGATCACGGCGCTCGAAGCCGCCGAGGCCTCGAGCCAGAGCGCGCTCGATGCCAACCGCCTGGGCTACGAAGTGGGCGTGCGCATCAACATCGACGTGCTCAATGCCCAGAGCCAGCTCTACCAGACCAAGCGCGATCTGGCACTTGCGCGCTACAACCTGATCCTGGGCCAGCTCAAGCTGCGCCAGGCCGCGGGCACGCTCAACAGCGATGACCTGCACGCCGTCAACGCCCTGCTGGGCAGCGAACCCGCTGCACCTGCACTGGTCGCGCCTCGCTGAGCGCAGCGCCTCAGCGCCGGGTTCCGGCGGCGCTGCGCGCGCTGTGCAGCAGTTGCTCGATGGCCCTTGCCGTGGCCTGCGCCGCGCCGCGGTGCGCCTGGGCAAACTCCAGGCAGCGCGCGACGGCCGCGGTGCGCGCGGGCACATCGAGCACCAGCGCCAGCGCGGCCTGCAGGCCCGCATCGAGGTCAGCCACGCGCCGCGCCGCGCCCGCCGCACAGGCGAGCTCCGCGGCTTCGGCGAAGTTGAACGTCGAGGGGCCGACCAGCATCGGGCAGCCGCAGGCCGCGGCCTCGATCAGGTTCTGGCCGCCGAACGGCGCGAAACTGCCGCCCAGCAGCGCGGCATCGGCCATGCCGTAATAAAGGGGCATTTCACCCAGCGAGTCGCCCAGCCAAAGGCATTCCTCACCGGCCTGGGCCAGCGCGCGCGGCGGCGCGCCCAGCCATTCGCTGCGCCGCGAGACCCGCAGGCCCGCGGCCTGCAGCGCCAGCGCCACGGCCTCGAAACGCTGGGGATGGCGCGGCACGAGCAGCCACTGGACTTTCAGCGCCTGCGCGCCCAGCCGGTGCAAGGCGGCGATGAACAGCGCCTCCTCGCCTTCACGGCTGCTGGCCAGCATGACCACGGGCCGCGCCGAACGGTGGCGCCATTGCGCGCCCTGCGCGAGCAGCGCGGCGTCGGGCAGCACATCGAACTTGAGATTGCCCAGCACGCCGCGCACCGGCGCCGCGAGCGCGCGCAGGCGCTGGGCATCGGCCTGGGTCTGGGCCCAGACCGCGGCCAGCGCCTGGTAGGCCGGCATGGACAGCGCCGACAGCTTCAAGGCCTTGTCCAGCGACCGGCTGTTGAGCCGCGCATTGGCCAGCGCCAGCGGAATGCCGTGCGCGCGACAGATCGCCGCGAGGTTGGGCCAGACTTCGGTTTCCATCAGCACGCCCACGGCCGGGCGAAACTGCGCAACAAAGCGCTCGACGGCCGCGCGCGTGTCCCAGGGCTGCCAGACCTGCAGGTCGCCGGCGCGCAGCAGCTTGCGGCCTTCGCTGCGGCCCGTGGCCGTGCCATGGGTCAGCAGCAGGCGCATGCCGGGCATCTGCGCGCGCAGCGCGGCGATCAAGATGGCCGCGGCGCGCGTCTCGCCCAGCGACACCGCATGCACCCAGACCCAGCGGCCCGCGCCATCGCGCCCCAGGCTTTCGGGCTCGTAGCGGCCAAAGCGCTCCTCGACCTTGAGCCCATAGCCGGGCTCGGCCAGCGCCCTCTGACGCAGCTTGCGCCGCAGCAGCGGCTGCCCCACCCAGGTCAGCGCCGAATACAGCGCCAGTACAACATTCATCGCACGCTCCCACGTACTGCCCGATGTACTCCGTGAAACTGGCGCATCACAGCGGGGAGACACCGAGCAAGGGCCGCCCCGCAGCGAGGGTGTCGTCCCCCTCCACCGAAGGTTGAGAGGGGGAAGCGGCGTAAGCCGCTCAGGGGGTGCTTCATCAGTGCGCAGCGCTGCCGATTTGCGCGCCGGGCTTGACGCGTTCCAGCAAAGCCAGCATATCGGCCTCGATGCGCTGCAGCGCCGCCAGCGTATGGCCCTCGAAGCGCAGGACCAGCACCGGCGTGGTGTTGCTGGCGCGGATCAGGCCAAAGCCGTCGGGCCAGTCGACGCGCAGGCCGTCGATGGTATTGAGCTCGGCCGGTGCGGCAAAGCTGCCCGCGGCCAGCGCCTGCAGCTCGGCCGTCAGGCGGTGCGGTTCGCCTTCGGCGCAGGCCACATTGAGTTCGGGCGTCGAATGGCTGGTGGGCAGCGCGTTCAGCAGCGCGCTCGGGTCGTCGCTGCGGCTGACGATCTCCAGCAGGCGGCAACCCGCATAGGTGCCGTCGTCGAAGCCGAACCAGCGCTCCTTGAAGAAGATATGACCGCTCATCTCGCCGCCCAGCGGGGAGTCGAGCTCCTTCATGCGCGCCTTGATCAGCGAGTGGCCGGTCTTGAACATGACCGGCTCACCGCCGGCTTCGCGGATGGCGGGCGCCAGACGCTGGCTGCATTTGACGTCGAACACAATGCTGCCACCGGGCACGCGCGACAGCACGTCGCGCGCGAACAGCATCATCTGGCGATCGGGGAAGATATTGATGCCATCCTTGGTGACGATGCCCAGGCGGTCGCCGTCGCCGTCGAACGCCAGGCCCAGTTCGGCATCGCTGTCCGCGAGCGCGGCGATCAGGTCACGCAGGTTCTCGGGCTTGCTCGGGTCGGGATGGTGGTTGGGAAAATTGCCATCGACTTCGGAAAACAGCTCCACCACCTCGCAGCCCAGCGCGCGGAAGATGCCGGGCGCCGACGCCCCGGCCACGCCATTGCCGCAATCGACGACGATCTTCATCGGCCGCGCGAGCTTCACGTCACCGACGATGCGCGCCGTATAGTCGGCCAGCACGTCGGCATGGCGCACCGAGCCGCCGGGCAGCAGTTGCCAGGTCTCTTCTTCCATGGTGCGGCGCAGGGCCTGGATCTCTTCGCCATAAATGGCCCGGCCATTGAGCACCATCTTCAGGCCGTTGTAGTCCTTGGGATTGTGGCTGCCCGTGACCTGGATGCCGCTTTGGCACAGCGTCGCGGCCGCGAAGTACAGCATGGGCGTGGTGGCCACGCCGATGTCTATCACCTCGATGCCCGCGGCCACCAGGCCGTCGATCAGCGCCGCCGACAGCGACGGGCCCGACAGGCGGCCGTCGCGCCCCACGGCCACCGTGGTCTGGCCTTCAGCGCGCGCGGCCTGGCCGAACGCGAGCCCGACGCCGCGCACCACGGCTTCGTTCAAGGTCGTCGGCACGACGCCGCGAATGTCATAGGCTTTGAAAATGGAAGGTGTGAGCTGCACGGAATGACTCTTTTAAGAGGGTGAGCACCGGCGCCATCGACGGCACCGGCAAAATGGAGGCGGCCATTGTAGGTCGGCCATGGACGCGCCCGCGCGCGGGGCCGGCGCGCTTGGGGCTTACTTGATAAGCGCCAGCACTTCCTTGAACGCCGGATGCTCGCAGCTGCCCAGCCATTCGAACACCACCATTTCGGTGGTCACGAGCTCGACGCCGGCACCGGCGAGCCGGTCAAAGGCCGCGTCACGGTTGCGCTCGGTGCGCGAGCTGCAAGCGTCGGTCACGACCCAGACGTCGAACTCTTCCTCGACCAGGTCGAGCGCGGTCTGCAGCAGGCACACATGGGCTT
The DNA here is from genome assembly GCF_902706035.1 of Pantoea sp. 18069. GTDB lineage: Bacteria > Pseudomonadota > Gammaproteobacteria > Burkholderiales > Burkholderiaceae_C > Comamonas. The sequence goes on from NZ_CACSJA010000005.1 coordinate 185,173, forward strand.
CGCAGCCGGCCAGCACGATGGTGCCGCGCTCGGCTTCCTGGTTCTGGGGCTTTTGCAGGTGCTTGGGCAGGCTGCGGGCATTGCCGCCCTGGGGGCGTGCAGGCGGACGCAGCCACTCGCCCAGGCCTTCTTCGACGCCGCTGAACTGCATCTTGGCCAGCGTCTTGCCGCACAGCGCGCGCAGTTGGGTGTCGTTGGCGCCGAGCCTGGAAGGGTTTTGCTCCGTGCCCCAGACCGGCACTTCCAGCCGCTGGGCCACCTGGGCCAGTAGCCTGGCATTGGCCAGCACGGCCGCGCCTTCAAAAATGGCCGGCATCAGGCGCTCCTGGTAATCCACCAGCACCAGTTGGGATTCAAACGAGTCAAGCAACATGGAAATCTTTCTTTTTCGGTCCGCAATGGCAGCATTGTCGCAGCCTGGGTGCGCCCCTGCGCCCTGACGGGCTCCCGGCGCGACAGCGTGCCGCATCGCCGCTGCAAATGCGTTTCAATCCAGAAAAAATCCACCAAGCCGCGCTTCAAAGTGCGCCAAACAAGCTTTCCATGTTACCCTTTGTCCCCATGTCCAGATGGTTGTGTGCTCTTCTTTTCACCTGCGTCAGCGCCCATGCAGCGCCTGACGGCCGCTCCGCCGACGACGACATGCAGCGCCTGCTGGTCAGCAGGGGCCTGATCTCGCAAATCAATACCCAATTGCACGAAGCCAGCCACAACGTGGCAGCGCGTACCTCCGAGCTGGTCGGTGCGGCCATGGGCTTCCTGGGCGTGCCCTATCGCCGCGGAGGCAACAGCGCCGCCACGGGCTTCGATTGCAGCGGTTTCGTGCGCGCCATCTACTCGCAGACCGTAGGCCTGGTGCTGCCGCGCCGCGCCGACGAGCAGGCGCATGCCACGCAGAAAATCGACAAGAACGAATTGCAGCCCGGCGATCTGGTGTTCTTCAACACCATGCGCCGCGCTTTCAGCCACGTGGGCATCTATGTCGGCGAGGGCAAGTTCATCCACGCCCCCCGCACCGGCGCCACGGTGCGCGTCGAAAGCATGCAGACGCCTTACTGGTCGCGCCGCTTCGATGGTGCGCGCCGCGTCGAAACCGCCGAGCTCACCGGCGATCCCATCGCCATCGCACGCTGAACCACTGGTTGTCGGACACCAGCGTCCTGCGCGACAGGTTAAGCCCCTGTCCGACACAGCCCCTCGCGGCGTGGGCACTAGAGTCGGGTATCGAACCCCTCACTCTCAAGGAGCCACCTTATGTTCTCTCTTCTCGGAACCTTGATCGTCGGTCTTATCGTGGGTCTGATCGCACGCGCCATCAAACCTGGTGATGACAGCCTCGGATGGATCATGACCATCCTGCTGGGCATTGCCGGCGCGTTCCTGGCAAGCTACATCGGCGTGGCCATGGGCTGGTACCAGCAGGGGGATGCCGCAGGCTGGATTGCCTCCATCGTTGGCGCGATCGTGCTGCTGGTGATCTACCAGTTCGTGCGCAGCAAGACCACGGACCGATGAGCGCATCACCGATAGCCGCTGACGGCACCCTCGCGCCGGCAAGGCAGGCGCAGATCGATGCGGCCGCGCAGCGTTCGCGCAAGTTGCTGCACCGGCGCGCGCTCGCCGGCGCATTCGTCAGCGCCGTGCCCATTCCAGGCCTGGACTGGGCAGTCGATGCCGCGCTGCTGTCGCGCCTGGTGCCGCGCATCAGCAAGGAATTCGGCCTGAGCGTCGAGCAGATCGATGCGCTCGATCCTTCGCGGCGCGCAGGCGTGCAAAAAGCCGTGGCCCTTGTCGGCTCGGTGCTGATCGGCAAGCTGGTCACGCGCGAGATGATCATCCGGCTGGTGCAGCAAGCGGCAACGCGCATGGCCGCCAAGCAGGTCAGCAAGTTCGTACCTATCTTTGGCACCGCCACTGCGGCCGCACTGGGCTATGCGGCCTTGCGGTTTCTCGGCGAGCAGCATATTCGCGACTGCATCCGCGTCGCCCAGGCCACCGACATCGACATGCCCGTGGGCAGTCCGGCACATGCCGATGCCCTGCTGAGCCGGGCGCGCAAAGCAGCGCGCCGCTGAACTGGCCCGCCCCGCCCGGGCTTTGCCACAATGCAGCCATGTCCTGCACCCCATTCCCACACTCCCCCTGCGAACGCCGTTTCTGGCTGATGAAAAACGAGCCCGAGACCGAATCCATAGACCATGCGCTTGCCGCCCCCGATGCCACACTGGCCTGGAGCGGCGTGCGCAACTACCAGGCACGCAACTTCATGCGCGACCGCATGCAGGTGGGCGATGGCGTGCTGTACTGGCATTCGAGCTGCGCCGAGCCCGGCATCTACGGGCTGGCGTGCATCGCGAGCGCGGCGCGCGTCGACCCCACGCAATTCGATCCCGCAAGCCCCTATCACGACCCGCGCGCCAGCATCGACAAGCCGCGCTGGCTGCTGGTCGACGTCAAGGCGCTGTGCAAGACGCGACCGGTCGGCATTGCCGAACTGCGCGCCCATCCCGCGCTCGCCGGCATGACGGTGTTGCAAAAAGGCAATCGTCTGTCGATCAGCGAAGTCACGCCCGAGGAATGGCGCCACCTGAACGAGACCGTGCTGCAGCCTGGCTGATCCAGCCGGAGTCATCCGCGCCGGTAGGGCCTCTGGCTGCCCCCTTCCTCCTCCGGATTTACCATGAAAGCGCGGCAGATGGAACGCAGTTCGCGCTCCTGCCGAACGGACGGGGCCAGCCAGCCTTTGCCCTAGCCTCTGGGGCTTGAGTCTTTCGGCTGCTCCTCTTTCCACTGCATGCCTGGGAGGGGTTCAAAATGTACCGATGCCAATGCCAGTTCATTCCGGACGACGTGCTCAAGCGCTGGGCCTGTGACCCGCAGTTGTCCGAGGAAATTTGCAAGAATGCGGACTATTCCGCGCGCCTGACCCAGCATCTTCGCGACATACGGCTGCAGACCAAGAGACTCGCCGGGTTTCTGCTCGAGACCCATCCCCTCTCGACCCTGACCGAAAACCCCGAGGTCACGCTGTTCGACTGCAAGCAGACGCTGAGCCTGCCGGGCTCGCAAGTCAGGGATCCAGCCACTTCCGCGGACATCACCGTCAGCCGCACCTATACAGAAACCGACCATCTCGCGACTTTCCTGCGCCAGGTATTCAAACGCAACTCCATGGACAACGCTGGAATGACGCTGATGTCCTCGGTGCACTACGGCAGGAAGTACAACAATGCGATGTGGAACGGGCTGCAGATGATCTACGGCGACGGGGATGGTGAACTCTTCATCGACTTCACGACGGGCACCGACGTGATCGGCCACGAGCTCGCCCATGGCCTGACCCAGTACACGCTGCAACTCGACTACGACGAAGAACCGGGTGGCCTCAATGAGAGCATTTCGGACTGCTTTGGCTCGATGTTCCGCCAATGGCGATTCCAGCAGGACTCGGCCAGCGCGGACTGGCTGATCGGCAAGGAAATTCTCGGCAGGACTTCGCTCAGTCGCGGTTTCACCTGCCTGCGCGACATGTCCAACCCAGGCGGCAAGCACTGCCTCGCCGCCCAGCCCGCGCATTACGAGCAGCTCAAGCGCGGCATGGACCCGCACTACACCAGCGGCCCGCCGAATCTCGCGTTCAGCACCGCCTGCAAGCAGGCGGGAGGCAACAGCTGGGACACCGTGGGTCAGGTCTGGTTCCATGTGATCACCAGCGCCGGCCAGCGCCCGCGCATGTCCATGGCGGAGTTCGCCGCGCGGACACGGCAGGCGGCCACCGAGCTGTTTGGCAAGGAATCGGCAGTGGAAAGTGGCGTCAACGCCGGCTGGCAGAAAGTGGGACTCTGAAATGGAAGCCGACCTGCTTTCCACGAGTCCGGTCGCCGGCTGGGGCCGTATCGACGTCGAACGGCTCGGCGGGCTCGCAGGTTACGGCATGCCGGGCTCTCGCCTGCGCAGCCGCGGTCACATCCTCGCCAATGACTTGAGCCTGGCCGATCAGGACGTGCTACGCACCCTCTTCGTGCAACCCATCGAGGTGCCGACCTGGATGCGCGATGGCTTTCGCTACCACCTGACACGGCAAAGCGATTGCGGACCGCAAACCGTGGTCGCCGCCGAAACGGCCGTGCCCGAAGCCATCCGGGAGTGCGTGCGCGATGAAATCGTATGACGCCCCCTGAGCCGGCGCCCCTGCACGGGCCGTGAGCATTCCAACGAAAAAGCCGCACATGCGCCAAGGAGCATGTGCGGCCTTGTGGCCTCAAGCGCGCGGATTACTTGCGCACCGGGGGCACGTCCGTGCAGCTGCCATGCGCGACTTCCGCCGCCATGCCTATGCTTTCGCCCAGCGTCGGGTGCGGATGGATGGTCTTGCCTATGTCGACGGCGTCCGCCCCCATCTCGATCGCCAGCGCGATCTCGCCAATCATGTCGCCCGCATGCGTGCCCACCATGCCGCCGC
>NZ_CACSJA010000006.1 GCF_902706035.1 Pantoea sp. 18069
CGCCTGCTGCCACCTGAGCAACTGCCGCGCGCCGATGACGAGCCCCGGCAATTGCTCGAACGCCTGCTACTTCTGGCTGGGCGCATGAGTCCCAAGCAGTTGGCGACCTCCAAGCGCAAGCCCAAGGCTGCTCAGGCCAAAGGCTATGTCGATGGCCGCATCGCCCGCTCACATGTCTCCACTGCTCGTGTGCTTAAACAGGCTTCGGGGAAAAGACCTTGAAAGGGATGATTCTAAGGGCAAGCGCCGAAGTCACGGCTTCACGTCCAGTCGGCAAATGGCGTGGGCCAGGTGGTCCAGACTTCGGGGCCGCAGGCCATTTCCGCATCGGTCAGCAGGCAATGGTCCAGGCGCGCGCGCAGCGCGGCTTCGTCCATGGCGATGCCGATCAGCACCAGTTCCTGGCGCGCATCGCCCGTGCGCTCATCCCATTTGGCGCGGATCAGCGCCACAGCTTGCGCGTCCTCGGGCCAGTGCGCTTCGGGAACGGCCGCCCACCAGGTGCCCGCCGGCCCATGGCGCGCCACGGCGCCGGCCTGCGACCACGAACCCGCGAGTGACGGGTGGCTGGCCAGCCAGAAGAAGCCCTTGGAACGCACCACGCCCGGCCATTCGCTTTCGACCAGCTCAAAGAAGCGCTGCGGGTGAAACGGCCGGCGCGCGCGGTAGACAAAGCTGCGTATGCCGTATTCCTCGGTCTCCGGAACATGCGTGCCGCGCAACTCCTGCAGCCAGCCGGGCGCCCGGGACGCAGCCTCGAAATCGAACAGGCCCGTGGCCAGCACGCGGTCCAGCGCCACCTTGCCGAACTCTGCGAGCTCGATGCGCGCGCGCGGGTTGAGGCTGTGCAGGATGGCGAGCAGGCGCGCGCGTTCCTCGGCGCTCACAAGATCGAGCTTGTTGAGCACCAGCACGTCGCAGAACTCGATCTGCGCGATCAGCAGATCGACCACCGTGCGCTGGTCTTCCTCGCCCAGCGATTCGCCCCGGGCCTGCAGGCTGTCGCGCGAACTGTAGTCGCGCAGGAAGTTGCAGGCATCGACCACGGTGACCATGGTGTCGAGCCGGGCGACTTCCCCCAGGCTGCGGCCATCCTCGCCTTCGAAAGTGAAGGTTTCTGCCACCGGCAGCGGCTCGGAAATGCCCGTGGATTCGATGACCAACTGGTCGAACCTGCCGTCCCTGGCAAGCCTGTCCACCTCGATCAGCAGGTCTTCGCGCAAGGTGCAGCAGATGCAGCCATTGCTCATTTCGACCAGCTTCTCGTCGGTGCGCGACAGCTCGGCGCCGCCGCCGCGCACCAGCGCGGCGTCGATGTTGACCTCGCTCATGTCGTTGACGATCACTGCCACGCGTCGGCCTTCGCGGTTATGGAGGATGTGGTTGAGCAGCGTGGTCTTGCCGGCGCCGAGGAAGCCGGAGAGCACGGTGACGGGAAGTTTCTTGGGGAGCAGGGCGGGGGTGGGCATCTTGGTGTTCGGGAAAAGCAAGCGACCAGCGAAATGCGCATGGATCTAAGATTCTTGTTTGACGTTATAACATAACAAAATAGGGCGGCAGGGTGCGTGGCCACGAGTGTGAGATTTCCTACGTTATGCGGCGTGCCGCGGCAGGTGGCGCCTTCTCAGCGATTCACGCCGGAAAATACGCGCGCGCTCTGTCCCATGCAGCCTGGCTGCGGGCCACCAGCAGGCCAGGCTTCTGCTCGCCCGGCCGATAGGCGCTGCCGTCGAGGCGCGCGACCACGCCGCCGGCTTCGCGCACGAACAGCGCGCCCGGCGCATGGTCCCAGGGCAGAACGCGCCAGTACAGCGCAAATTCGCTGTCGGCCAGCATCACCTGCGGATAGTCGTCGCCCGCGCAATTGCTGCCGGCCTGGAATGCCTGGTCGGGCGCGGTCTGCGCCAGGTGCTGCTTGAAGTCTTCGGGCAGGAAGCGCGTCTTGACTATGCCTTGTCCGCGCAGCGGGCCCGTTTCGGCGGCCAAGACCCGCTGGCCATCGCGCCAGGCCCCGCCGCCCTGGATCGCGTGGTGCATGACGCCGCTCAGCGGCTCCAGCATCCAGCTCGCCAGCGTTTGGCCGTTTTCCAGCAGCGCGAGCATTACCGAGATCGGGCCCGTTCCCGCGATGAAGTTGCCCGTGCCGTCGACGGGATCGAGCAGCCAGACAAGCCCGTCGTCTATGCGCTCGAGCAGCTCGGGCGTTGCCGCGCATTGCTCCTCGCCGACGACGGTGGAGCCGGGCAGCAGCGCCTGCAAGGCGGTGGTGAGCCGGGCCTCGACTTCCTGGTCGACCACCGTGACCCATTCGCCGGGTGATTTCTGCTGCGCGTCGCCGGCCTGGAGCTGGCGCCAGCGCGGCAGTATCAACTCCTTGGCCGCGCTCCGCAGCAGCGGGGCGACCTGTTCCAGGGGAAGCGGTGTCATATCGGTGAGGATTCAACTGAGTTCACCAGCGCATGCAGCGCGCTGGCCAGTGGCGAACGGGGCGAGGAACGCAGCCAGGCCATGCCCACCTGGCGCGCAGGTGCGCCCGCGGGCAGGGGCCAGCGCCGCACGCGGGGATCGGCCTGGCCCAGCTGCGGCCAGTCGGGCAGCACCGACACGCCGAAGCCTTCGGCCACCAGTTGCGCGATGTGCTCTATGCCGTCGAGCTCGAACCGCACCTTGGGCTTGATGCCCTGCTTGCGCAGGTAGTCATCGGCTAGCTTGCCGGCCATCACCTTGCGGTCATAGAGGATGAAAGGCTCGCGCGCTGCGGTCATCAGCGGATCGTCGACGCGCATGCGCTGCGGCGCGAGCAGGACCAGCGGCTCCTCGCGCAGCAGCCGCCATTCGCAGGTCTTGTGCAGCGCAAACGCCGGGTGCACGAGGATGGCGACGTCGAGATCGCCGGCCATCACGTGGTCGAGCAGCACGGCGGAGGTGCCGGGTTCTATGTAGATCTGGATGTCGGGATAGGTGCGCATCCAGCGCCTGAGCAGCGGCGGCGCCAGGCCCATCAAGGCCGTGGGCGTGGCGCCCAGCCGCAGCGGGCCGGCGGGCAGTTCGGTGTCGGACGCCGCCGAGCGCAGGTCGCGCACGCCGCGCAGCACCTCGCGCGCCTGGTCGATGATGCGCGAGCCCAGCACCGTGGGCCGCACCGTGCGTCCCACGCGCTTGAGCAGCTTGCCGCCGATGTCGGCTTCGAGCGCGCGCATCTGCTGGGCGACGGTCGTGGCCGGCAGATCGAGCCGCCGCGCGGCGTCGGCGATTGAGCCGAAATCGACCACGGTCACGAAACTCTGGAGAAAGCGGCTGTCCATTCGACGTATTTTACGTTATCTGAACCATGGAAAAGCAGCTTCTTTGTTGGCCGACGGCGCGGCACAGTGGCTCCATTCCCCCCGCTTTTCAAGGAGACACCATGCCCATCATCCAATCCATCGAAGTCTGCGTCGCCCGCGTGCCGCTGGACAAGGTCACCTATCTCGCCAACCGCACCGTGGTCGATCGCCATTACGGCCTGGTCAAGGTGCGCAGCTCGGACGGCGTCGAAGGCATAGGCTTTTGCTACGTGGGCAATGCCGCGGGCGAGATCTTCCGCGTCGCCGTGGAACAGCTGCTCGCGCCCGTGCTGCTGGGCCGCGACTCGCTGGCCGTCGAAGGCCTGTGGAAGGAGATGTACCAGGAGGCGCTGCTGCAGGGCCGCATGGGTACCGTCATGCGTGCGCTCAGCGCGCTGGACATCGCGCTGTGGGACCTGAACGCGCGCAGCGCCGGTCTGCCGCTGCACAAGTACCTGGGTGCCGTCGAGCTCGACACCGTGCCGGCCTACGCGAGCGGCGGCTATTACGTAGAAGGCAAGACGGCCGAACAGGTGGGCGAAGAGATGGCCGGCTATGTCGAGCTGGGCTTCCAGGCCGTGAAGATGAAGACCGGGCGCTGGAGCCCCGCGGGCGAGGAGTCGCGCGTGAAGGCCGCGCGCGCGGCCATAGGCCCGGATGTCGAACTCATGCTCGACTGCAACAACGGCTGGGTGGACACGGTCCAGGCGATGCAATACCTGCGCCGCTTCGAGCAGTACGACCCGTACTTCATCGAGGAGCCGTTCAGCCCCGACGACATCGAGAGCCATGCGCGGCTCGCCAAGCTCACGCGCATTCCGGTCGCGACCGCCGAGATCGGTTACGGCCGCTGGTACCACAAGCAGCTGCTCGACATGGGCGGCGCCGCCATTTTGCAGACCGACGCCGCGGTCTGCGGCGGCATCACCGAATGGAAGCGCATCGCCGCCATGGCCGCGGGCTACGGCGTGCAGGTCTGCCCGCACTGGTTCCACGACATCCACGCGCCGCTGGTCGCGGCCACGCCCAACGCGCGCTACGTCGAGTTCTTCTGGGACGACCAGGTGCTCAATTTCCGGCGCCTGATCGACCGCCAGATGACGCACGAAAAGGGCCGCGTGGTGCTGCACCAGACGCCGGGCCTGGGCTTTGGCTTCGACGAGGCGCAGGTCGCCAAGTACGGCCGCTGGACCACGGTGTCCTGAGCGCCGGCTGCTGAAAACAAAAAAGGAGACAAAAAATGCAACGCCGACATTTCATGACTTCCGTCGCCGCCGCGGCCGCCCTGGGCGCGCTGCCGTCCTTTGCGCAAGGCAAGCTGCCTGCGGGCCCGGTGCGCATCCTGGTGGGCTTTTCGGCCGGAGGCGGCACGGACATCCTCGCGCGCATCGTCGCCAACAAGCTCAACACGCTGTGGGGCATTCCGGTGGTGGTCGAGAACAAGCCCGGCGCCGCCGGCCTGATCGCGGCCGCCGAAGCCGCCAAGGCCGCGCCCGACGGCTCCACCCTGATGCTGGGCCACATCAATCCGCTGGGCATCGCGCCCGCGCTCTATTCCAAGCTGAACTATTCGGCCGAAAGAGACTTCGCGGGCCTGGCCCTCATAGGCCAGACGCCGCAGGTGCTGGTGGCCGCGCCCAAGTCAGCCGACAGCCTGGCGGCCTTGCTGGCCCAGCTCAAGCGCAAGCCCGGCGAGCTGAGCTTCGGCTCGTCGGGCACGGGCTCGGCCCAGCATCTCGCGCTCGCGCTGTTCGAACAGGCGGCGCAGGTCTCGGCGCTGCATGTGCCCTACAGGGGCGCCTCCAACGTCATGACCGACCTGATGGGCGGCCAGATCGACTATGCGTTCGAAGGCATGACCACGGCCGCGCCGTTCATCAAGAGCGGCAAGGTCAGGGCCTTGGCGCAGACCGGGCCAAAGCGTGTCAAGGCGTTTGCCGACCTGCCCACGGTCGCGGAACAAGGCTTTGCGGGCTTCAACGCGAGCATCTGGTTCGGGCTCGTGGGCCCGGCGAAGATGCCCGCGGATCTGGTCGCGCGCATCAACCGGGATGTGAACCAGATCCTCGCGCTGCCCGACGTGGTGGCTAGGCTCGAGGAGTTCGGCGCCGAGGACGGCGGCGGCTCTGCAGCGCGTTTCGATGCCTTCATGAAGGACGAGCGCACGAAATGGGCGGCCCTGGTCAAGGCGCGCGGCATCAAGCTTGAAAGCTAGGCCTCAGACCGCGGCCTCGACCCCCAGCACCGCGGCCACGCGCGATGCCATGTCGGCCTTGACATAGATGCCGGTCGTGGAGATGTCGGCATGGCCCAGCAGCAGTTGCACCACGGCCAGGTCCTTGCCGCTGGAGCGCAGCCAGTGGGCCGAGGCCTTGAGGAAGTCGGTGTCGCCCGCGCCCGGCTGCTGCTGCACCTGGCGAAAGAAGTTTTTCAGCACGCCGTGCAGGCGCGCTGCCGACAGCGCGCCGGTGGCATTGGTTTCCCGGCGCGCATTCGAGGCCAGATCGCCGAGCGTGCCCGCATTGCCCTGCGCCAGGCGCTCGTCGAGCACGCCTAGCAGCGGGCAGTCCTTCCTGGCCATGTCGGCATAGCTTGCCAGCGCGCCCGATTCAATCAGCGCCAGCCGGTCCTGGTAATGGACTTCAAGGGCCTGCAGCGTTTCGGAAGAAAGCGGTTTTGCCAGGCATCAGGGCCGGGTCCTGCATGGTTTGTCGACAATGTGACCCCGCGAATGCCCGTCAGACCTCTCAGAATGGGTTCCACGGCGCTGCGCGACATGACAACTGCATCCAAGGGGTCCACCCACAAGCCCGGTACCGCGAGCCCGGCCGCCCCCCATTCACCAGGCCCCGGCCTTGGAAAGGGCCCCCGGTGATGCAGGTGGCTGGCCTTCCGGCCTTGTCCAGGCGTGGAGCTTCCAACAGCAAAAAGCGAGGAGTCAAACCATGGCAAACATCACCCGGAGATCGGCGCTGCTCTGCGCTGGCTTGCTGGCAGGCGCGCTGATCAGTGCGCCCGGGAGCGGCGCGGCAGCCGCCCTCCAGAAGGAGTCCCGGCCTGTCCAGCCCGTCAAGCAGTTGGTGGCGCGCGGCGCGATCGATGTCTGGGTGAAGCGCGGCCCACCGGCCATGCAGGTCATTGCCGAAAAACCCGAGAACGTGGTCACCAACATTCGCAACGGTGTTCTCACGATCGCGCAAAAACCCGCGCACAGCGGCGCGGGCGACGGCTGCTTCAGGATAGGCAATTTCGGCGTCACGTTCCGTGGCGGCTTGTCGCTGTGCGGTGAAGGGCAAAAAGTCACGATCGAACTCAGCCTGCCTGAACTGCCCTCGGCGCACCTCGAAGGCGCGGTCGATCTGCGTCTGGACGATGTGCGCCAGGACGCCATCGAGTTGGCCATCGCCGGCGCGGGAGGCATACGCGTGTCAGGGGCCGTCAAGCACTTGAGCGTGAAGATTTCCGGCGCTGGCGATGTCAGGGCCAAGGATCTGCATGCCCAGAGCGCCGAGCTTCAGGTGGCCGGCTCCGGTGACATCGAGGCCCATGTCACGCAGTCGCTGTCTGCGCATATCGCAGGAGCGGGTGACATTGCGGTCTGGGGCAACCCGGCCCAGCGGGACACCCGGGTTCTGGGCGCCGGCAATATCCGATTCAAGTGAACGAGGGCGCGCGGGGCGAGGCAGGGGCAGAGCTTGCGTTTCAGGAGCCGTTGCCGCTGCGCCGAGGCCGTGAACATGTTCTACGTCTATGAGCGTTTCGAATTCTCATCGAATATCTTTTGATGACCGAGAACAGCTTCAATATTGTCTTCAGCCCAGATGCGTAGCCCGTCCAGCTTGCCTGCCAACGAGGCTCCCAGGGTGGTCAATGAATATTTCACCTTGGGTGGAACGGATGCAAAAACCTTGCGATTGACGATACCGTCTCTTTCCAGCGAGCGCAGCGTCTGGGTGAGCATCTTTTGCGACACTCCCTCAATGTCACGGCGCAGTTCGCCAAAGCGTCGAGGTCCGGCGAGCAGCAATCCGATGATGAGTACGGCCCATTTGTCCGCCACGCAGTCGAGCACCTGCCGGGTGGGGCAGGTGGCGAGGTAAGGATTCCAGGGAGGTGGTTGATTTTCATTAGTCACTTTTGGGTGCCTATATAACTTTAAGGTGCCTTCTTGCTAAAAATAATGTTAGCACCTAATCTCGCTGCTTGTCTTGCGCCCATGGATGGGCAACACTACGCAACCCTATGAAGGAAAACTGTATGAGCACAGAGCAGAACATCGAGATCGTGCGCCGCTACTTCGACGCCGTGGCACGGGGCGATCTGGCAGCGGTTGGTGATGCGTTCAGTAGCGATATCGAATGGCATCAGCCAGGCAAGGGGACGCTGTCAGGACTGCATAGCGGCAAGGAGGCCGTCTTCGCATTGCTGGGCCAGTTCATGGAACGCAGCGCCGGAAGCTTTCGCATTGACACCGTCGGCCCGCTGATGGCCCAGGGCGATCTCGTGACGACATGGCTGCACTTCCGCGCGGAAAGGCCTGGTGCTTCCATCTCGATGTCGGGTGTGGATGTCCTGCGCATCGCAGACGGGCGAATCCGTGAAGTGTGGCTTTTCTCCGAAGACCAGGCAGCGGAAGACGCCTTTTGGGGATGATCGTCGAGCTTTTTGCTTGACGCCCTTGGCGTGGAGGTCAGTGGGGGTCAGTGGAGGATAAGGCTGCGCCCCTGCCCGCAACCCCTTTCAGACCGCTGCCTCCACCCCCAGCACCGCCGCCACGCGCGACGCCATGTCGGCCTTGACATAGATGCCCGTGGTGGAAATGTCCGCATGGCCCAGCAACTGCTGGACCACGGCCAGGTCCTTGCCGCTGGAGCGCAGCGACTGGTGGGCAAAAGTGTGGCGCAGCCAGTGGGCCGAGGCCTTGAGGAAGTCGGTGTCGCCCGCGCCCGGCTGCTGCTGCACCTGGCGAAAGAAGTTTTTCAGCACGCCGTGCAGGCGCGCCGCCGACAGCGCGCCGGTGGCATTGGTTTCGCGGCGCGCATTCGAGGCCAGGTCGCCTAGCGTGCCCGCATTGCCCTGTGCCAGGCGCTCGTCGAGCACGCCCAGCAGCGGGCAGTCCTTCTTGGCCATGTCGGCGTAGCTTGCCAGCGCGCCCGATTCAATCAGCGCCAGCCTGTCCTGGTAATGGACTTCAAGCGCCTGCAGCGTTTCGGGCTTGAGCGGCACCATGCGTTCGCGCTTGCCCTTGCCGGCAAAGCGCAGCGCCCAGATGTCGGACTCCATGTTGTCCAGGCGCACGCGCTCGATATGGCCCCAGGTCATGTTGACGGCTTCGGCGCGGCGCAGGCCCGCGGTCTGCAGCAGCAGGATGGCCGCGCGCAGGCGGCGCTTGGGCGGGCCGTCGGGCATGTCCTGCAAGGTGGTGCGAATCGCCTGCAGCGCTTCGTTGGAAAACGAGCGCATCACGTCCATCTGCATGTCCCGGCGCTTGCTGCCGCGCACGCTGGCCACGGCATTGGCGTCGAGGTAGCCGCTCGCATGCCAGTCGCGGTACATGGTGGCGATGGCGCTCATGGTCTGCTGGATGCTCAGGTCGGCCAGCGGTCCGCGCAGCGGGCGCCAGTCTTCGGAGCCCTTGGTCACGGGCGCCTTCTGGCACCAGTGCGCGGGCGGCGCGCGCAGAAAGGCCTTGAAGGCGATGAAGTCTTCGGTGGCGAGGGACGAGAGCATGGTGCGGCGCTCGACCAGGGCCCAGAGCACCAGGCGCTCGATCGCGCGCCGGTAGCTGTCCTGGGTGGCCGCGGATTTCTCGGACAGCGTCGCGAACCAGGCCTGCACGGCTTCGCGGTCGGTGTGGGCCTTGAGCGTATTGGGCCGGTGCGAGCGAAACAGGCCGTCGTCGCCCAGCAGCTCCAGCGGCCAGGCGAGGGCGTCCAGCGGCACCACGCCGAAGATCTCGGCAGGCGCGGCACTGCCCAGCTTCGCGGGCAGCAGCGTGGCCTGGGCCGCGGGCGCGAAGTCGGCGTAGATCATTTCCTGGGCGATGCGGTGGTGGATACGCACGCCGATTGCCTCCTGGTGGTCCGAGAGCCACAGCAGCAGGCGCTGGGCGCGCGTGCGCCCGACCCCGGGCAGCTGCGCATGCCAGCGCCGTCCCTGCAGATTGATCCATTGGATGGCGTCGCTCAGCGACAGCACACCGTGCACGCGCAGCTTGGCGGCAATCGCCGCATCGAGCCACAGCGCGGTCGGGTCCGTGGGCTGGGGATGCTGGGCCACATGGGCCTGGACCCAATGGATGGCTTCGAGCTTGCCGCGCAGGATTTCAGCGGCCGTGGGGCCGGCGCTTTGGCCTTTGTCGCCAAAGCGGTCGTCGAGCTGCTCGCGGTACAGCGCAATCAACTCCTTTTCGCTGAACATGTCCTCGGCAAAGCCTTGGGCGAATTCCTCCAGCGTGGGCAGCTCTGGCGTGGGCTGGGGCTGGGCCAGCAATTGCGCCAGGATGCGCGCGCCCTGGGCGCGATCGGGGAAATTCTGCAGCGCCAGATGGATGCGCCGCTCCAGCAGGTCGCGGTAGGCGGCCGCTGCGCGTCTGTCCATGCTGCCCAGATGCAGCAGATAGCGGTTGGCGGCCAGCTTTTCATCGACGCCCTGGAGCACGGCGCGCATGAACGAGGTTTCGCTGGCCGAAATGCGCGAGCCTGCGCTGGCGATCGCGGCCTTGGAGCCCGGCGGGCGGCCGCGCCGGCGCGCGGGGCGTGCGGGCGCGCCCTGCGGCGCGGGGTCTTCTTCGATGTCCACGACCTGGAGGCGGTCTATGGGCTGGCCCGCCAAGGGGCCGTCGGACAAGGGCATGCTGGATTTTTTGCGGGAATTGATGCACGCATCATATATTTCCCGCGCCCGCTTCAATCACTTCTCTTGCATGCCACGGGCTGGAACGTGATGCGCGGCAGACGCAGCGCGAGAACTTGGGGCTTTCGGAGCCGGGTTCGCGTTTTAGCCGCTAAAAATTGGGCCTGCGGCTGCTGGGCGGCTGCGTCGAAGGGCGAATGCACGCAGTCCGCCGCTGCCAGCGAAGGCTGAAACCGGGCCCCGCGGCTCAGTGCAGCAACTGATCCTTTGCGGGCTCGACGCGCAGGTGCAGGAGAGTGAAGTACAGCGTCACATCCCCCTGCTTGTCGATGAACGTGCCCAGGGCCCGTTGCAGACGGCCCGCGATGCACAGGCACTCCATCGCCTCGGGGCGCCCGCCCTGGATGCGCGCGGTGGTCAGCAAGGCCAGCTGGTTTTCGCGGCCGAACTCGTGCACCACTTCCAGCGCCTGGCCGTGCTGGCGGGGAATGGCCTCGTTGGCCCAGCTCCACAGAAAGCTGCCTTCGCTGTCGCTGCTGGTGCCCACCAGGCAGACCGTCGCCAGCACCGGGCCCAGCGCGCCCTCGAACGTCAATGTGGCGCTGTCCAGATCCCAGTGGTATTTGGGCGAGCCCTCGAGCCCGAACTCACGCTGCCATTGGGCATTGCCGGCCATCATGGTTGCTACGGCCTCGCGGCTCCAGGCATTCCAGTCGGTGGGGTGTTGCGCTGTACTCATTCCAGGTCCATTCAATTTTCTGGCCGCCATTGTCCGTCAAGCGCCGGCCTCCGCGGTCGGCACCAGCTCCACCGAATAGAACAGGCGCCGCAGCTCGGCGTCGTCCGAATGCACGCTGGCCTGCACCTGCTCGGCAAAGTGCGCCAGAAAGCGCTGGGCGGCAAGCGACGGGGTCTGGTTGCTGCGGCGGATGATGCCCACGGTGCGCGGCGCGAACTGCTCGCGCAGCTGCAGCGCCACCATGCTGCCGCGCAGCGACGCGGTCTCGGCCAGCGGCCAGGGGCAGAAAGTGAGCATGTCGGTCTTTTGCACCAGCGTCAGCATCAGCGAGGCCGACTGCGCCAGGTGGATGTGATGGCGCGGCACGGCCGCGCCGTGCTGGGTGAACAACTGGTCCATCAACTCCTTTTCGCCGCCGGGGCCGAAGTTCAGCACCCAGTCCTCGTCCAGCAGCTCGTGGATTGACGTTGCGCCCGCGCGCGGGTGGCCGGCGCGCGCCATCACCGTGGCCTCGTAGGTGAACAGCGGCGTGGAATGCAGGCCCTGCATCTCCTCGGGCGCGGCGATGCGGCCGATCATCAGATCGAGGCTGCCCTCGTGCAGCTTGGGATAGGCGAGGGCAGAGATGCCGTCGAAAAGCTCCAGCTGCACATGCGGCATCTCCGCGCGAAATGGCGGCAGCACGCGCGCCAGCAGCGTCTGCGCGACCCAGGGCGTGATGCCTATGGACAGGCGCTGGGGCGCGCCTGCATCGCGGTGGCGCGCCAGGTCCTGCTCGGCCTGGTGCATCTGCTCCAGGATGCGCTGAGCGTGCTGGACCAGATCGCGCCCTGCGGGCGTGAGGCCTATGCCGCTGCTGTGCCGCGTGAACAGCGCGAGCTGGCAGTCCGCCTCCAGCTCGCGCATGCCCTGGGTCACGGCCGCCTGCGTCACTCCCAGCGCGCGCGCCGCCGCGCGGATGCTGCCATGCGCAGCCACCGCGGCGATATAGCGCATCTGGTGCAGTTTCATGGCGCCGATTATGGGGCCGTGCAGGCACCTCTTCATTGCCGCACCCGGCGCAATCACAAACGGATGACAGCAGCAAGACAGGCGCTGCCATGCGGTGCGAGGCAGTCCCTGTCTGTCGCCGGGCGGGTACGGTTTCTAGACTTTGCCCAAGCACGCAAGAACCGCTTTGCGCCTTCCATTTCGCCACGCCACGAAGAATCGCCATGAACCAGGTCATAGAACGAGACAACGAACAGCAGCCCGCCCAGGCCACCCCTGCCTGCGGCGCCGACCCGGTGCTGCCCGGCATACGCGCCATCGAGCAGGAAATGGTGGCCTTGTGCCAGCATATCCACGCCCATCCCGAGCTGGCGTTCGAGGAATTCGCCACCGGCGACCTGGTCGCCGCGCGCCTGGCCGAGTGGGGTTATGCCGTGCACCGCGGCCTGGGCGGCACGGGCGTGGTGGGCACGCTGCGCCTGGGCAGCAGCTCCCGCGTGCTGGGCCTGCGCGCGGACATGGACGCGCTGCCCATCCACGAGGAAACCGGCCTGTCTTATGCGAGTACGCACCAGGGCAAGATGCACGCCTGCGGGCACGACGGCCACACCGCCATCCTGCTGGCCGCGGCGCGCCATCTGGCGACCGAGCGCAGCTTCGACGGCACGCTGCACCTGATCTTCCAGCCCGCCGAGGAAGGCCTGGGCGGCGGGCGCAAGATGATCGAAGACGGCCTGTTCGAGCAGTTCCCCTGCGACGCCATCTTCGCGCTGCACAACATGCCCGGCCACCCTGTGGGCACCTTCGGTTTCCTGGGCGGGCCGTTCATGGCCTCGTCCGACTCGGTCACCATCACCGTCAAGGGCCGGGGCGGCCATGGCTCGGCGCCGCACCTCGCGGCCGACCCCGTGGTCGCGGCCGCGCACATCGTGCTGGCATTGCAGACCATCGTCTCGCGCAATGTCGATCCCCGCGAGATGGCCGTGATCTCCGTGGGCGCCATCCATGGCGGCGACGCGCCCAACGTGATTCCCGGCAGCGTGCTCATGCGCCTGACGGTGCGCGCCTATCGCCCCGAGATCCGCGCCATGCTGCGCGAGCGCATCACCGCGCTGGTGCAGGCCCAGGCCGCGACGCTGGGCGTGCAGGCCGAAGTCGACTACCACTGGCGCTACCCGGCGCTGGTGAACGACGTGGCCAGCACCGACTTCGCGCGCCAGGTCGCGCTCGACTGGCTGGGCGAGGAGGGCCTGATGCCCGAACTGCAGCCGCTCACGGGCAGTGAAGACTTCTCCTTCATGCTGGAGCAGTGCCCCGGCAGCTACCTCATCGTCGGCAACGGCGTGGGCGACACGCATGGCAGCGGCGGCTGCATGGTGCACAACCCCGGCTACGACTTCAACGATGCCTGCCTGCCCATCGCGTCCACCTACTGGGTCAAGCTGACCGAGCGCTTCCTGGCAGCGCCGCAAGGCTGACCGAGGCACGCGCGGCGCCTTTCCTGCCTGGCCTGATCTGCGCGTGCCCTGTTCATTCCCGTTCTCCCTCCCTGCAATTCCACACCCCATCACCATGCGCACGTCTACCCCTTGCCTGATCTCCTCCTTCGCCGCACGGCCGACGCGTCGGGGCGCCTTGCGGCTCGCCGTGGCGGCTGCCGTCGTCACCTTGGGCAGCCATGCGCCCGCGGCCCTGGCCCAGGGCCCGGCGGCCTGGCCGACCAAGCCGGTCAAGATCATCGTCGGCTACCCGCCAGGCGGCTCGGTGGACCAGGCCGCGCGCATCATCGGCGATGCGCTGGGCCCCAGGCTGGGGGCGACGCTGGTCGTGGACAATCAGGGCGGCGCCGCCGGTGCCATCGCCGCGCAGCGCGTGGTGTCCAGCCCGGCCGACGGCCATACGCTGCTCGTGGGCTCGAGCAACGAGATGGCGGCGACCGGCCTGGTGAACCCCACGCAGAAGTACGACCCGGTCAAGGACCTGACGCCCATAGGCCTGATCGCCACCGCTCCCGTGCTGCTGATGGCCGGCCCCAAGACGGGCGTCAGGACGCTGGCCGAGTTCATCGATGTCACCAGGCGCAACCCCGGCAAGTTCAGCTACGGCAGCTCGGGCGTGGGCTCCACGCTGCACTTTGCCGGTGAGCTGATCAAGCAGCGCGCCGGCATCTTCATGACGCATATTCCCTACCGCGGCACGGCCTCGCTCACCAGCGACCTGGCCGGCGCCACGCTGGACTTCGCCATACTGTCGCCCGCCGCCGCCTTGCCTTTCATTCAGAGCGGTCGCCTGGTGCCCCTGGCCATCAGCAGCGCCGCGCGCCTTCCCTCCCTGCCCAACGTGCCCGCCCTGGGCGAGCACCCGCTGCTCAAGGGCTACGACCTGGTCGGCTGGTTCGCCATGGCCGCGCCGCGCAACCTGCCGCCCGCATTGAGCCAGCAACTGAGCCAGGGCCTCCAGGCCACGCTGGAGGACCCGGCAGTGCGCCGCCGCCTCGAAGACGCGGGCATGGTGCTGCCCACACCCAAGTCCGACCTGGCCACGCTGATGCGCGACGACATGGCGCAGTACGCCAGGCTGGTCGATTTCGCGAAGATGAAGGACTGATCCGGGGCGCTCGAACAGGGGCATGCAACGCAAACGGCCCCGGCAGAGATGCGAAAATCAGGGTTTGTACTTAATGGCCCGCAGCTGCAGGTCTCGCCATGTCCATTTTCGAGCCCATTGTTCTCATCCTTCTGGCGCTTGCCGGGCTCAGCATGTTCGCCGGCAACTACACTGTGGCGGCCGCCATGGTGGTGCTGATCATCATCCGCATTTCGCCGCTTGCGCTGCACTTCCCCTGGCTGCAAAAGCACGGGCTCAACATCGGCATTTTTCTGCTGATGATTGCGGTCATGGTGCCGATTGCCAGCGGCAAGATTCCGGCGATGGACCTGCTGAAATCCTTCACGCACTGGAAGTCGGCCGCAGCCGTCGTCGTCGGCATCTTTGTCGCCTGGCTGGGCGGCCGCGGCGTCACGCTGATGGCCGCCCAGCCAGGCGTGGTGGCCGGGCTCATGGTCGGAACCATCCTGGGCATTGCGTTCTTTCGCGGCGTGCCGGTCGGGCCGCTGATTGCGGCCGGGCTGCTGTCCTTGCTGATCGGGAAATCGTGACTTTCCCCGGTGCGCGCCCATCGCTCTCGCGCCCGGGCCTGACGAAGCGAAACGCCCTGTTAGAACGTGCTCATGATCTCAACGCGTCGCGTTGGGACGCAATCGGGATGAGTTCGAAGCGCTGGGGCGCAGCTTGCACCGGGGTGCAAGCAAGCTGCAGCGCGAAGAAATCGCCCGATTTCGTCCCAACCCTTCGGGACAGTGCCTTGGCGGGCGGTCTGCGTCGTTGCAGATCCTCGCAATAGCAGGGCTATTGCTGCGGTACTGCGCCTAGCATCCCATCCCGCCAAGGCTCTGTCGCGGCGCGAAGAGATCGTGAACACGTTCTTAGAGAATCACTGCAGCGTGGGCTCTTGCGAGCCGTCCAGCCCCAGTTCCGCAGCGGCGCGCTTCAATTCCGCCAACTGGTAGTCCTGCACGGTATGCCGGGACGAGACGACGCGGTGGTCCGGCCCGGGGATCAGCAGCCAGGCGGTGGCGTTTTCGTCCTGTGGATGCGGCATCGCAAACATCAGGAACTCGCAATCGATGCCCCAGACATCATCGACCTGCATCTGCTGGCACTGCGATGGAATGTGCAGGAAGCTCACGCGGTCGCTGACGGCGCGCAGGAAGTCTTCGTCCTGTGGCTCCTGCGCGTCGGGCGCGCCCTGGATGGGATCAATGAAGGTAATGAGGACCGTGCTGCTGAACGCGCCGTGCTCCCACTCCTGCGCTTCGCGCTGGAACATCAATGTGGCCTTGCCCGTGAAGGCGAAGCCGGATTCGTCGTCGCCATACGTGAAGCTCTTGGCCGTGGCCACTGCCTGCGCATAGCCTTCGTCGTCAATGCCTACGAAGCGCAGGTCCTCGGTGATGCTCGTCATGTTCCCATCCAAAAAAATAAGCCCGATCCAAACGCCGGGATCGGGCCTTGTTCAAGCGCTCGATTATCGATCAGAGCTATCGGCGTTGATGTGAATACCGCTCGCCGCCAGCAAAGTCGCCTCCTGGCGCTGCTGCTGATGCAGGAGGTCGACAAAGGTCTGCACGCAGGCATCCGTCTCGTTCCTGCGCACGGCTGCCAAAATGCATGATTGCCCGCCTTGGCCCGACAGCGTTCGGAAGTGCACTCCGTTGGGGCGAATGCTGCGGTAGGTGCTGGGAACAATCGATACGCCGAGATGGGCGGCTACCAGGGCCAGCGTCGTGGCGGTTTCGCTGCTTTCCTGCGCAATCTGCGGCGTGAATCCAGCCTTGCCGGTGAGCAGGGCAATATGCTCCGACAGACCGCAGCCGAGCGTCTGCGGCTGCAGCACAAAGGCCTCGCCGGCCAATGCCTGTAGCGCAATGGGCGCCATGTCCTGCCCCGCCAGGGGGTGGCTGGCCGCGATGGCCACCACCAGCTCATCGCGTCACAGCTCCCGCGAATGCAGCAGGTCCGCCGTGGCCCGCAGCCCTGCCAATGGCTACATGTTGCTGACATCGTCCAACACGCTGACCACCAACAAGGCCTTGTACTCCAAGCTCAACTTCGATCCACTGAACGATTTCGTGCCGATTGGCCGCATCGGCGAGGCACCCTTGGTGGTAGTGGTCAATGCCAAGTCGCCCTACCAGAGCCTGGGCGACATGATTGCCGCCGGCAAGGCCAAGCCGGATGCGCTGTCCTTCGAAACGGCCGGCGTCGGCAGCTCGGGCCATATGGCCAGCGAACTGCTGGTGCGTGCCGGCAACTTCGAGGCGGTGCATGTGCCCTACAAGGGCGGCTCCGCGGCCGTGACCGACTTGCTCGGCGGCCGTCTGGATTTCATGACCATCAATCCGCTGGAAGTTGTCAGCCATGTGAAGAATGGCTCCCTGCGTGCCCTGGCCATGCTCAATGCCAAGGGCTCGCACCTGCTGCCCGAAGTCAAGACGGCCCAGTCGCTGGGCTACAACGTGCAGGCGACGGTGTGGTGGGGGCTCAATGCGCCCAAAGGCACGCCGCCTCAGGTCATAGAAACGCTGAACAAGGCCTTGAACACGGCCTTGGCAGCGCCCGAGGTCAAGAGCCGGCTCTCCGAGATCGGCGCCAGCCCCGTCGGCGGCACGCCGGGCGAGTTTGCGAAATTCATCCAGGCCGAGTCCGCCTCGCTTGGCGAACTGATCAAGGCGTCCGGCATCACGGCCGATTGAAGGGACGCGCTGCGCGCGGTGGACGATGCTTGGGGAGAGAACTGGTGGCGTTGGCCACCACGTTGCGTATGACCTGTTGGAACGTCACAGCTAGGTGGCGTTGCCGGCGCGCCGAAATGCCACCGCATCCAGCTGAGACAGTGATACCTCGTCTGTCCTCAAACGGAACAGGCGCATGGAGTTGCTGACGCCTTGTACTTGGCCGTGGACCGATTGTGCCGCTGCTGCCAGTTCTTCCACCATTGCTGCATTTTGTTGCGTGATGGCGTCCATGTGGGCCACCGCCTCGTTGATCTGGGAGATCCCGACCTTCTGCTCGCCTGCGGCGGTGCTGATCTCGTCGAGCACCGAGTTCATCTGGCCGATGGACCGTAGCACCGCCTGCATGCGCTCGCGTGCCTGGCCGGCACTGGCGACGCCGGCGCTGACGCGTGTACCAGATTCGACGATGAGTTCCTTGATGTCCTTGGCGGCAGACGTGGTGCGCTGCGCCAGTGCCCGCACTTCGGACGCCACCACCGCGAAGCCCCGTCCCTGGTCTCCTGCCCTGGCCGCCTCCACTGCGGCGTTCAACGCCAGGATATTCGTCTGAAATGCCACGCTCTCTATCAACTGGATGATATCTTCGATGCGTTTGGACGATGCAGCAATCCCTTCCATGGTGTTTGCGAGGTGCTGGACTGCTTCGTCGCTGCTGCGCGCGACTTCGGATGTCGCGTGGGCCATCTGAGCGCCATGGCTTGCCGAAATGGCGCTGTTCTGGATGGTGCCATTGATTTCTTCCATGGAAGCTGCCGTCTGTTCCAGGCTGCTGGCCTGCGTCTCCGTGCGGGAGGAGAGGTCGTTATTCCCAGAGGCAATTTCCTGTACCGCCACATCCAGATGGCTCACTTCCTGTCGCACGTCGCTCACGACCGTGCGCAAGTTCACGCTCAGTTGATTCAGTGCTTGTTGCAGTTGCCCCATCACGTCGGCGGCTCCCGTTTCCACGCTGCGAGACAAGTCGCCGGATGCGAGGCGGTTCGCATCCCTGATCAAGCGATGCAGGGGTTTGACGGCGAAGGCCTGGATGAGCGAAGCACTGGCCAACAGAGCCAGCACCGCTGCACCCAGCACGACGTAAACCGGTGCGCCCAGAAAATGCGGAATGACCACTGCTGCAATCGCTGCGGCTTGTGTGACCGTCAGCTTCATGGCCAAGGAGGGCTGGCTCAATCGTTTGAAGCATCCGGTCAATCCCTTGCGCACCAGGTGGCCGCCTTGGAGTCCTTGGCTCAGCCTTCCTGCGGCTTCCTCGCGCTTCAACTGCGCATACAGCGCCTCGGCCGTCCGAACCTGTTCCCGGCCGGGGACCGTTCGCACCGAGAGAAAACCCGTGATCTGGTTGCCATTCATCATGGGGGTGGCGTTCGCTTGCACCCAGTAGTGGTCTCCGTCCTTGCGTCGGTTCTTGACGAGGCCCGTCCATGGCAGACCGGACTGTATCGTTTCCCACATGTCGCGGAACGCTTCGGAGGGCATATCCGGGTGCCGGACCATGTTGTGGGGCTGACCCAGCAGTTCGTCCCGCTGGAAGCCGCTGACCTGAATGAACGCATGGTTGCAATAGGTGATCCTTCCTTTGCGGTCGGTCACGGACACGAGCGTTTCATCCGGGGAAAACGTGAATTCCCGCTGGGAGATAGGAAGATTGTTGCGCATGAAGGTCTATGAAATTGATATGAAAATTGATTCAAAGCCAGGGTGTCGATAAAATTTTCCTATTTTATGGTTGAGGTGATTGTTTTGTTCGATAGGAATGACAAATGTGATTGATTAAAGTTTTTGTCTTGCAATAGGCGTTGCCTGGGGCATCTGAAGACGGCGTATCGCTGGAGCGCGCGCCTGCTGCGGGACAGCTTGCCCGCTGTCACCTCGTATCCGGAAAACTGGGGAGTGGTCAGTGGAGAAAGCAGCGTGACAGGCCATCCAGCCCTTCGGCCTCCAGACCATTTTTCTTAGATCGTGAACACGTTCTGAGGGCGTAGGCAATGCGCAAAACGCGCGCGCAGCGCGGCCGCGTCTACGCTTTCCTCTCATTTGCGGGCGACCGCATGGCCGAACACAAGGAAATCGATCCGCATGCTGATTGCTGCGGTGCAGGCCCCGCGTGTCGTTACCCGGGTCCGATTGCGATCCTGCAGGCGTGGTCTATACCGGCAGGTTCACCGACTACGTCTTGGACTCGGTCTCACTTTTCTATGTCGAGCTGAGCGATGGGCATCCGGCGCAGTGGCGCAAATCGCTGGGCGTGGACACGCCTTGCAAAGGCATGGAGCTGGAGTTTCACCGCGCGCTTTGGCCCGAAGAGGAGTTCGAGATGCGGCTGGATGTTTCGGCGGTTCGCGAGCACAGCTACGACATCTGCATCGAGGCTACG
This sequence comes from Pantoea sp. 18069, assembly GCF_902706035.1. Classification (GTDB taxonomy): domain Bacteria; phylum Pseudomonadota; class Gammaproteobacteria; order Burkholderiales; family Burkholderiaceae_C; genus Comamonas. The sequence continues at coordinate 19,645 of NZ_CACSJA010000006.1, forward strand.
CAGCCAGAAGGCGTACGCATCTTCAGCGCACGGTTCTCGCCTATCTGCATGCGACGCGACGCTCGGGTCCGGGCGCCGATTCCTGCGGCCCTGCATGCCGCACTTGCACCATTTCTGTTGGAGCACGACTCCAGCCAAGGATCTCCGCAATGAATTCGCCTTTTCGCATCGGCCAGATCGTGCCGAGCTCCAACACGACGATGGAGACCGAGATCCCGGCCATGTTGCGGGCACGGGAAGCGCTGCATCCGGAGCGCTTTAGTTTCCACTCCACTCCAGTCGCATGCGCATGCGCATGCACCGAGTGACCGCGGAAGAGCTGGCTGCGATGAACCGGGAAGGCCTGCGCTGTGCCGCGGAACTGGCAGATACCCGGGTGGACGTGATGAGCACCGCCTGCCCATTGAGAAAATAAAGGGCCTGCGCACGACGCGCAGGGCACCGAGAGGATGGCGCGCGGCATGCGAGCGCAAGGGCTGCTGCGCTGCTGCTTCAATCTTGGCGATCACATCGCTTGCGGCATGGATGGACCCCACCTCTTTCCACGGTTGCGCATGCAGGCGGTCGGCAAGGGGTTTCGCACAGGCGTCCTGACCTGCGCCCTGTCAACCGTCAACCGGCTCAGTGGCTGCCACTGAAGGGCGTTGCTGCATCTGCGCAAACCATGTGGCAAGCTGGGGGGCCTTTTCGCGCCAGGCGAAGCTGTCGAAGCGGTAGTCCAGGTAGCCGAGTGCGCAGACCAGCGTCAGATGGCCAATGCCGAAAGAACTGGCACTGAGTGCGCCGACCTCGCCCTCCAGCAACTGCAAGCTGGCCCGGGTCTTGAGTTCGAACGCCGCCAGCAAGGCCGTCAGCGGCGCGGCGCGCTCGCGTTCATTGCGCCAAAGAATCAAGGCATCCAGCAAGCCGTCGCCGAGCGCATGCCAGCGCAGCGCGGCCCAGCGGGCCCGGCTTTCCTTGGGGAACAGTGAGCCGCCCGCGCGGCTGTCCAGGTATTCACAAATGACCACCGAATCAAACAGCGTCTGGCCGTCGTCCAGCACCAGCGTGGGAATCTTCGACAGGGGATTGGCCTGCATCAGCGCGGCATTGGGCTTGAGCATGGCGGCCACGGAGCGAACCAGCTCCAGCTGGGGCACCAGCTGCAGCTCATGGGCGCAGATCATGACTTTTCGCACATAAGGCGATTTGGGAGACCAGTGCAGTTGCATAGAAAAAGAGAGAGCTAAAAACGAAAGAGGGTCTGTGCCAGCGCGATGGCGGCCTTGGGTCAGCCTGGTGCTACAACACGCCGGCTGCCTGCAGCTTGTCGATGCGCTCGGCCGAATAGCCCAGCTCTTCGAGTACCTGCCGCGAATGCTGTCCCAGCAAGGGGGGGGCCGCGAGGTCCTGCAAAGGAGTCTGCGCGAAACGCATGGGGCTGGACACCTGCGGAATCTGCACACCGCAGGGATGCGGCACATATTTGAGCATGCCGCGGGCCTTGACTTGCGGGTCCTCGAAGACCTCGGGCACCGAGTTGATGGCGCCGCAGGGAACGCCGGCGCCGTCGAGCGCTGCGATCAGGTCGGCGCGTGGGCGCTGGGCGAACGCGTGGCGCAACATGGCCGACAGGATCTGGATATTGCGCACCCGCTGGGCATTGGTGGCAAAACGCGCATCCTGTGCCCACTCGGCATGGCCCAGCACGGCGCACAGCTTGGCAAACTGCCCGTCGTTGCCCACCACCAGAATGGCGTCGCCATCGGCGCAGGCGTAGACATCCTGCGGCTGGATATTCGGGTGCGCATTGCCATTGCGCTGGGGGACCTTGCCCGACACCAGGTAATTCATCGCCTGGTTGGCCAGCGTTGCCACCTGCACATCGAGCATGGCGATGTCGATGGCGTCGCCCACGCCGCTCTGGTCGCGTCTGGCCACGGCCGCGAGCACCGCCACCGCGGTGTACATGCCGGTCATCAGGTCCACGATGGGCACGCCGACCTTTTGCGGGCCGCCGCCTGGCTGGCCGTCGCGCTCGCCTGTCACGCTCATCAGGCCGCCCATGGCCTGGATCAGGAAGTCATAGGCGGGCTGGTCGCGGCGCGGCCCGGTCTGGCCAAATCCGGTGACCGAGCAATAGATGAGCCGCGGATTGATCTTGCGCAGGCTGGCCTCGTCCAGGCCGTAGCGCGCCAGGGTGCCGGCCTTGTAGTTTTCCAGCACGATGTCCGACTGCAGGGCCAGGTCGCGCACGATCTGCTGGCCTTCGGCGGTGTCCAGGCTCACGGTGATGGAGCGTTTGCCGCGGTTCACCGCAAGGTAGTAGCCGGCTTCCCTGGTTTCCTGGCCCTCGGCATCCTTGAGAAACGGCGGGCCCCAGGAGCGCGTGTCGTCGCCTGCGCCCGGTCGCTCCACCTTGGTGACCGTGGCGCCAAGATCGGCCAGAATCTGCCCCGCCCAGGGCGCCGCAAGAATGCGGCTCAGGTCCAGCACCCGCAGGTGCGACAACGGGCCAGAGGCCACTTTGGCATTGGTCATCGGAAAGACTCCAGTCAGCTATGCAATGCCTGGACTTTAGGTCTGGCGCCGCGCAGCGCCTAGCCGTGCCGGCGGCAATTCTGAGATGCTCCGATGCGCATAGCAGGCTTGTGAATTGCAGGCCTTACTGCGGCGGGTTGCCCTGTCTAGACTTGCCGCAAAGGAGACAGAGACCATGCATAGACGTACTTTTGCCACCCTCATCGCCGCCGTAGGCCCACTTTTCGCGAGTGGTGCCGCCCTGGCGGACAACTGGCCCGGCAAGCCCCTGAAGCTCATCGTTCCGTATGCCGCAGGGGGCCCGACCGACGCCATCGCCCGCATGATAGGCACCAAGATGGCTTCGGCGCTGGGCCAGCCCATCGTGGTCGACAACCGTGCCGGTGCCGGCGGCACCATCGGTGTCGATGCTGCTGCCAAATCCCCGGCCGATGGCTATCACTTTGCACTGGTCGCGCCTGGCCCGCTGGCCGGCATGCCCAATCTCACCAGGGTGCCGTATGCACTGGAGCAACTGGAGTTTCTTACGCTGGCGGCACGCATTCCCAGCGTGATCGTGGTGAGTCGCAAATCGGGCATTACCTCGCTCGAGCAGCTCATTGCCAAGGCCAAGGCTGCACCGGACAGCCTGAACTACAGCTCTGCCGGCGCCGGCACCACGCCCCACATCGGTTTCGAGCTCTTCAAGCGCGAAACCGGCGTTGCCATCATGCATGTGCCATACAAAGGCGCGGCGCCCGCGATCAGCGCGGTGCTCTCGGGCGAAGTGCAGATGACGATGGTCGACCTGCTTCCCATCTTGCCGTTTGCCGCCAACGGCAATCTGGTGGTGTTGGCCGTTGCCGGCAAGACCCGTGCGCCGCAACTGCCCGATGTTCCCACCACGCTGGAGCTGGGATTGCCGAATGTGCTGATGGAGACGACGTATGGGCTGATCGCGCCCAAAGGAATTCCTGCCGGGGTACAGGCCAAGCTGCGCGACGCGGCACTGGCCGCCATCAATTCGCCCGAGATGAAGGCGCAGTTCCTCAAGCAAGGGGCCATCGCGGCCACCTCCACGAGTGCGGAGTACCGCAGCTTGATGCAGGCCGAGTCCGACAAATGGCGCGGCGTGATTGCCAGCGCAAAAATCACGCTGGACTGATGCACGCCAAGGATTGCCCATGAAGATTGCCCACGCCACAGTCAAGCCGTGCATTCAGGGGCTGGCTGACCCGCAATGGAAGTTTGCCCGCGCGCAGGTGCCGCGTCTTGAAGGGGCGGTATTGCAGTTGCAGGACGAGGACGGCCACACCGGCCTCGGCTATGTGCACGCGATTCCCGCCATCTCCACGCATGGCGCTGGCGCGCTCGAGGCCCTCGAGTTCCTCGCGCCGCGGCTGGTCGGACGGCGTGCCGACGACATTGCTGCGGTGATGGAGGAGGTGGATGCGACGCTGGCCTTCAACCCCACGGTCAAGGCCGGCATCGACATGGCGCTGCACGACCTGCTGGCGCGTCGCCTGGGGGTTGCGGTGCATGTGCTGCTGGGCGGGAAGATGCGCGATGGCGTGGTGCTGTCGCGCATTCTGCCCATCAAACCGCCGGACGAGATGGCGGCGCTCGCGGCACGGCTGGCGGCAGAGGGTTATCGCCAGCTCAAGCTCAAGCTGGCGGGAGATACGGCAACCGATATCCAGCGCATCGCAGCGGTGCGCGCGGCGGTGGGGCCCGATGTGGCGCTGACGCTCGATCCCAACCAGTCCTACCACGCCAAACAGCTGATCGGCGCGTTTGCCCGGATGGAGCGCTACGACATTGCGCTGATCGAGCAGCCCGTTCCTGCGGCCGACATTGCGGGCCTGGCGTTGCTCACCCGCACGCTGCCGGTGGCCATCGAGGCCGACGAAAGCGCGCAAAGCGTGCGCGATGTGTTCCGGCTGGTGTCCGAACGGGTGGTCGATGTGATCAACCTCAAGGTCACGAATCTCGGAGGGCTGCGCCACTTCATGGAAGCGGTGCGCATCTGCGAGGCGGGGCAGGTGGCCTGTCGCGTGGGCGCGGCGTTCGGGCCGGCGCTGATGCAGGCCATGGCGCTGCAGGCCGCCTGTATCCCGAAGGCGCTGCCCTATGCGTGCGAGCTTTCGGAGCACCTGCATCTGCAGGACGATCCGTTCACGGCCCTGCCGGTGCACGCCGGCCGCTTGTCCCTGCCCGGCGGGGCGGGCTGCGGCGTGAGCTACCGCAGCTGACGATGGGCGCAGGCAGCCCGGCCGGCTGCCGTCGCGGCAAAGGCAGACATGGAGCGTGGTCTGCGCATGGCTGCACGCACCGTGGTGCCGGCCTCGGGCAGATGGATGACGATTTCAATAATTATCAGGAGACAACCGCCATGACATTTCCCGAACGCTTCCCCGGCGGCCTTTGCGGCCCCGCGTCTTTCAGCGCTGCCTCTGTTGCCAGCGTGCGCCGGCGCCAGTTGACGCTGGCACTGGCGACGGCCGCGTTATGTACCGTCGCTCCGGCCCTGGCCAAGGCACAGGGGTTTCCCGACAAGCCGCTGCGGCTGGTCGTTCCATTTCCTGCGGGGGGCGCCGCCGACATGATGGCGCGCGGCATGGCGCAGCGTCTGGGCACGGAGCTGGGGCGCCAGGTGATCATTGACAACCGGGGCGGCGCCGGCGGCACCACGGCTGCGGAGGCCGTCGCACGCGCCCCTGCCGATGGCTATACCCTGTTCTTTGCGACCATGGGCACGCATGCCATCAACCCGGCGCTGTATGCCAGGTTGCGCTACGACCCGGTGAAAGACTTTGCCCCGGTAGCGCTCACGCACACCACCCCGCGCGTGCTGGTGGTCGGCGCCTCGGTGCCGGCGCGCGATGTCAAGGAACTGGTTGCGCTGGCCAGGCAAAAGCCCGGGGTGCTGACCTACGGCTCGGCCGGCAATGGCAGCTCCAGCCATCTGTCGGGCGCGCTGTTCGAATCCCTGGCCGGGGTGGACATGATGCATGTGCCGTACAAGGGCAGTGCGCCGCTGCTCACCGATGTGCTGGCCGGGCGGGTCGACATGACGTTCGACTCCTATACCGTCTACGAAGAGCACATTCGCAGCGGGCGCGCACGCGCGCTGGCCGTGACCTCGCGCACCCGGTTGAGTTCGCTGCCCGACATCCCCACCCTGGCCGAGTCGGGGCTGGCCGGCTACGACGTCTCCAACTGGCTGGGTGTGATGGCACCGGCCAACACCCCCCAAGCCGTCATCGACAAATTGAATGCGGCGCTGGTGCGCGCCATGGCCACGCCCGAGTTGCGCAAGCAACTCACCCAGCTAGGCATAGAGCCGGCGTCCAGCAGTCCCGAAGAATTCGCCCGGCTGGTGCGCGACGAGATCCCCAAGTGGCGCGCCATCGTCAAGCAGTCCGGTGCGAAACTGGACTGATGGCCAGCGCCATCGACGACCGATCATGGAATGGAAAGCTATGAAAACCATGGCACGACAGGCCGTGCTTCGCCACCGCGAGCTGATCCGCGCAGGCGGCGGCGAGATTGATGTGGTGGTCGATGCCCCCGCGGGCGGCAGGGGCCAGGCCCTGGTGCTGCTGCCGTCATCGCAGCGCGATTCGCTGGATTTCGACGCGCTCGCGCACCATCTCGCGCTCAGCGGCCACCGCGTGCTGCGGCCGCAGCCGCGCGGCATGGGGCGCACGACGCTGCCCCTCGAGCAACTCACGCTGCACGCACTGGCGCAGGACGTGATCGACACCGTGAACGCGCTGGGCGATGGCCGTGCGGTGCTGGTCGGCCACGCGTTCGGCCACTTCATCGCGCGTGTCGCCGATATGGACCACCCGCAATGTGTGCGCGGCGTGGTGGTTGCGGGCGCTGCGGCGCGCGTGTTCCCGCCGGGCATGGCCGAGTCGCTGGACATTGCCTGCGACTCCCGCCAGCCTGATGCCTTGCGCAGCGCGCATCTGCAGCGCGCTTTTTTCGCGCCGGGCAACGACCCCACGGCCTGGCTGGAAGGCTGGTACCCCGAACTGCGTGCGGCCTACCGTGCGGCGGGGGCGGTGCCGGCCAAGGACCGCTGGTGGACGGTGGCCCATGCGCCGCTGCTGGACCTGCAGGGCGCACACGACCCCTGGCGTCCGCCGGCCAGCCGCGCAGAGTTGCAGGACCTGCTCGGGGCGCAGCGTGTGACAGTGCAGCTCATAGACCAGGCCAGCCATGCGCTGGTGGTGGAGCAGCCCGTCGCCGTGGCGGGCGCGATTGCGCGCTGGGTGTCCGGTCTGCCGGATTGACCGGGGCGTGGGCGCTGCGGCCCGGCACACCGCACCGTTCTCCGAGTTGCCATGGCTGACTGCGCCGCCGCGCATGGGGTCTAATCATGCATCGTCCCTATGCATCATCCTTTCTTCAATGCACAGCGCCAAAGCCACCACCCTTCAGCTCGACATCGCCTCCAACCTGCAGAAATGGCGCACATTTCTGGCCATTGCCGAGTTGGGCAGCTTGACGCGGGCCGCGCTTTTTCTGGACAGCAATCAATCCCTGCTGAGCCGCCAACTGAATGCGCTGGAGCGCGACTGCGGCGCCCGGCTGTTCAACCGCACCGGGCGCGGCATGACGCTGTCGGATGTGGGCGAGCGCATCTTTCCCCACGTGAAGAATCTGCTGGCCGATGCCGAGCAGCTGGAAGTCGAGATCCGCGGCGAAGCGCGCGAGCCCGCCGGGCGTGTCACGCTGGGATCACTCCCGTCCATCTCCGGCCCCATCGTAGGGCGGCTGTTCCAGCAGATTCGTGCGCAGCACCCGGGCATTCACCTGAAAATCCTCGAAGGCTCGAGTGGCCAGGTCGAGGAATGGCTGGCCGATGCGCGCGTGGACATCGCCATCCTCTATCGCTACAGCCATGCGTTGTCTGAACAAGAACAGGCGCTTGCCAGCGTGGAAAGCTTTCTGATCGGGCCCGCGGGCGATGCGCTGACTTCAGCGGCCGAGGTGCCATTTTCCGCCTTGCACGATCTGCCCTTCATCCTGCCGAGCGCCCCCAACGGCCTGCGCACGACGCTGGACGCGCTGGCGCGCCAGGAGCACATGAGCCTGGTGCCGGTCATCGAAGCCGATTCGCTGCCGCTGATGCGATCGCTGGTGGCACAGGAGCGGCTTTACACCGTGCTGCCCATCCACGCTGTCTGGAGCGAAGTGCAGGAGGGAACGCTCAGCGCCGCGCGCATTGTCAATCCGCCGCTGCAGCGCATCGTGTCCATGGCCTTCGCCAGGAACAAGGGCCCGGGCCGTGCCGCCGCGGCGGTCGCACGGCAGATCACGCAGATCGTCGGCGAACAGGCGCGCGCCGGCATGTGGCGATCCACCTTGCAGACATAGCAGCTTTGCCGGCTTTGGGGGGATACGGCGGGCGGCACGCATGGTGAAATCCATGGCCTGCACAAGCCAAGGAGACCCATGCCCCGCATTTCATTACCCGCCCCAGAAGCCATGTCGCCTGCGCAGCGACAGGTCTACGACAAAGTTGTGTCCGGCCCGCGCGGCAAGATCGAAGGCCCGTTGCGCGCCGCCTTGCACAACGCGGAACTGGCCGACTGCTGGCAGGCGCTGGGCGCGCTGCTGCGTTACCGCACCAGCCTGACCCCACGCCAGTCGGAGATCGCCATTCTTGTGACGGGCCGCGCCTGTCAATCGCCCTTCGAGTGGTATGCCCATCGCCGCGAATCGGAAAAGATCGGCATTGAGACCGACATTCTCGAAGCCCTTCTGGCCCGGAGGCCGCCGCCCTTTCGCGCCCCTGAAGAACAACTGGTGTACCAGTTTGCGCTGGAGCTCAATCAGCAGCGCTCGGTATCCGACGCGACCTACGCCGCCACGCTGGACTTCTTTGGCGAGCGCGCGGTGGTGGAGCTCACGGCGCTGGTGGGCTACTACACCATGGTCGCCATGACCTTGAATGCCCACGAGATTCCTCTGCCCGAAGGCCAGCAACCCGCCTTCCCCTTGCCCCAGCACCAGGGCATGACGCCATGAGCGGCGCCGTGAGGTCCGCGATGGACCAGGGCTGGGACTGCCATGCCCACCTGTTTGGTCCCTACGCGCGCTATCCGCTGGGTGCCGACCGCAGCTATACGCCGCCCGAAGCGCTGCAAGCCGGCTATCTGGCATTGCTGCAGCGCCTGGGCCTGTCCAACGGCGTGCTGGTGCAGCCTAGCGCTTATGGCGAAGACCACGGCTTGCTGCTCGACACGCTGAGCGCGCTGCCGCAGTTGCGCGGTGTGGTGGTGATGCGCGCCGAGGCAGCGCATCGCCTGCGCGGGCTGCGCGCGCGCGGCGTACGTGGCGCGCGCTTCAGCCAGCGCAGCGCTATGGGGAGCAACTTTGCGGGCAGCGCATCATTGCAGGATCTGGAAGACATGGCCGGCGCGCTCGCCAGCGAGGGCCTGCATGCCGAGCTCTGGACCGATTGCAAGGCGCTGCCCGACATTGCGCCGCGCCTGCGCAAGCTGCCACTGCCCATCGTCATCGACCACATGGGTGGGTTCGATGCCGCCGCTGGCGTGGATGAGCCCGGCTTTCGGCTGCTGCTGTCCTTGCTGGAGGCCGGCACGGTCTGGGTCAAGCTGTGCGCTTACCGCAATGTGCTGAGCGATGCGGATCTGGAGCGCGCCCGGCCTTTCCATGACCTGATGCTCAAGGCCAACCCCGAGCAACTGGTGTGGGGCAGCGACTGGCCCCATCTGCGTGTCACGCCCGTGCCCGACGCGCAGCAATTGCTTGACACCTTCAAGCGCTGGGCCGGCGACGACGAACGGGTTCGCCAGGTGCTGCAGGGCAATCCGGCACGCCTCTACGGCTGACGGGGAGCGGCGCGCCATGCACGCCGCCCGGTGTCAACGTCCGGTGAAAACCGGGGCGCGTTTTTCCTTGAACGCGAGCTGGGCTTCCTTGGCGTCATCGGTCTTGGCAATCTGCGCCGTCATGTCCTGCTCGTAGCGATAGCCATCGCGCAGGCTCATGTCCTCGATCACATTCAAGGTGTGCTTGCCCATGCGCGTCGATACGGGGCTCTTGGAGGCAATGGTGGTCGCCAGCGCCATCGCGGTGGGCATCAGTTCTTCCGGCGACGTGCAGTCCAGGACGATGCCCAGGCGATACAGCTCGGCGCCCGGCATGCGGTAGCCGGTGAGCATCATGTGGCGCAGCTGCGAATGGCTGAACAGCCGCATCGCGTGGCGGCCCCCGCCGAGCAGGCCCACGTCCACCTCGGGCAAGCCCAGCGTGGCCTTGTCCGAGCACAGCAGGATGTCGGAGGATGCGGCCATCGCCAGGCCGGAGCCGAGTGCCGCGCCATTGATCGCGCAGATCACGGGCTTGGCGCATTCGCGGATCGCGTGAAAGCATTCGCGCGTGCGCCGCGAGTGCGCCATCAGGTCACCTGGCCCCTTGATCGTCTCGGCCCGGCCCTTGAGATCCGCCCCCGCGCAGAACACCTTGCCGGCACCCGTCAGCACCACGACGCGCACCTCGTCCATTTCCGACACACGGTCGAGTGCCCAGGTGAGCTCGTCGTTCAGGGTGCGCGTCAATGCGTTCACAGGCGGACTGTCGAGCGTCAGGACGGCGATATGGTTGCCGACCTCCTCCTTCAATTGCGTCAATTCTTTCCAGTCGCTCATGACTCTTCCCTTGGGTGGTGACAAAGAATCAGTCTATCCACGGGGCCCGTATCCTGGCCAGGTCTGCAGCAGCACTTCTGCTATGCGGATTCGATCAAACGGGCAAGGCGCCAATCAGACGTTGAGCACGCGCACCGGCGCCGCGGCGCGCCAGGCGGCAACTGCCTCGACTGCATGGGAGTAAAAGGCACGAAGTTGTCATCCGTGACTGCCCCAGGTGCCAAAATACGGCGCCATTCCCATCGTCGGCACCTTCTGCTGACAGCATGTTGTTGGCTGCCAGCCGATGGCAGCGGCTGTTGCGCAGTGATTGGCACATCTTCAGCCAAGTATGGGCGGCGATCAGCTAAAGTTGTCTGGTAACCGTGCAAACTACATGACTGACCATTTGTTCCAATATTTGTCGCCGAGCGCAAGCCTGTCCGACCGCGTGGCCGATGCGCTGGAGGCCGAGATCCGTGGGGGCCGCCTGGCTGCCGGAGCCAAACTTCCCACCGAGGTGGCCTTGGCCGAACAGTTCGGGGTCAGCCGCACGGTCGTGCGCGAGGCGGTCTCAAGGCTTAAATCTCTGGGCCTGGTGGATTCCCGGCAGGGCAGCGGCGTTTTTGTTCGTGCTGCCGGATTTGCACCGCTCAATTTCGGTGAGCGCCATGCGGGGTCCCAGGCGGCCGTTGTTCAAATGGTCGAAGTACGCCGCGCCCTGGAGGCCGAGGTTGCAGGGCTGGCAGCGGAGCGGCGCGATTCGAACGACATCCGGCGCATCCGGCAGGCCATTGCTGCACTTGCCGCAGCCGTTGCGGGCGGGGGAGACGGCGTGGCTGAAGACCTGGCCTTTCACCGCAGCATTGCCGATGCAGCGCGCAATCCCTTTCTCCTCGACACGCTCAACTTCTTGAGCCAGTACCTTCGCGGTGCGACCAGGGTCACGCGCGCCAATGAAGCTCGGCGCATGGACTTTGCAGCGCAGGTGGCCGATGAGCACCTGGATATCGTCGACGCCATCGAGGCAGGTGACCCGACCCGTGCCCGTGCTGCAGCAGCAGCGCATATGAACAATGCCATCCGCCGCATTGAATTGGCGGATCCCGCCTTCTGGCAGCAGGAGGGCGAGGCCCTGGCCCAACCGCTAACGCGCCGGGACGAGGTCTAGGGATCTGCGGCCGCTGGCAGCACGGCTCGGACGGTGCATGTGCAGGAGCCCTGGCAGGCCAGCCCGGTTAGCAAGTTTGCGGCAATGAGTAAGGGTAAGTACTGACATTGGCCGTCGCTCTAATTTGTATGATGACCTGATGGATTCAAGCGTGTGCGCTTTTGAACGTGAATTGGCATCATTCAGATGCCATTTTTTACGCCGAAAGTCATATGACAACCTGATAACTTAATCAACTGGTTCATCTACAAATGACAACACCCATGCTTCTGGGCATAGCCGGCGCCAGCATTGCGCTGCTGCTGGTACTCATCATCCGACTGCAAGTGCACGCCTTCATCGCGATGATGCTGGTGAGTTTCCTGGTGGCGCTTGTTGCCGGCATGCCCCTGGCCGACATCGTGCCTACCCTGATCGCCGGCATGGGAGGAACGCTGGGCTCGGTGGCCATCCTGGTCGCGCTGGGTGCCATGCTGGGCAAGACGATAGAGGTTTCGGGCGGCGCGGGCAGCCTGGCCCAGCGCTTTACCCAGCTGCTCGGCCCTACCAGGGTGCCTGCGGCGCTTACGGCCGCGGCGCTGGTGCTGTCGATCCCGGTCTTTTTCGACGTGGGCTTCATCATCCTGGTGCCCATCATTTACGGCTTCTGCAAGGCCGCGCGGGTTGATCCGGTGAAGTTCGGCCTGCCGGTCGCCGGCATCATGCTGGCGGTGCATGTGGTGGTGCCGCCGCACCCGGGCATCGTCGGCGGTGCCGCGGTGCTGAGTGCCGACGTGGGCTGGGTCACGCTGATCGGCCTGGCCATCTGCCTGCCGCTGGCGGTGGTGTCGCAGTATGTCGCCGGCTGGCTCAACCGCAAGCCCTACGCCATGCTGCCGACCACAGCCGAGCAATTCAATGCCTTCGAGGCAGGCGAAACCCAGCCGGCCAAGGGCAAGCTGCAGGCGCCTGGCGTGGGCGTGGTCCTGACCCTCATCTGCGTGCCGCTGCTGCTGATCATGATAGGCACCACCGGCGCGACCCTGCTGCCCCAGGGCGACCCGCTGCGCAACGCCATGGGCTTCATAGGCTCGCCCATCTTCGCGCTGATGGTCGCCATCGGCCTGGCTTTCTGGCTCATTGCCAAGCGCCAGGGCTGGTCCAGGGAGCGCACCAACGAAGTGATGGAGTCGGCCCTGCCGCCAGCCGCCACCGTCATCCTGGTGACCGGTGCCGGCGGCGTGTTCGCCAAGGTGCTGACGGCCACCGGCATTGGCGCCGCGCTGTCGACCAGCATCACGGACATGCATCTGCCGCTGATCCTGGCCGGCTTTGTGATTTCGCTGGCCCTGCGTGCTGCCCAGGGCTCGGCCACCGTGGCAATCTTGACCACCTGCGGCTTGCTTGCCTCCGCCGTGACCGCCGGCGCTTACAGCCCGGTTCAGGTGGCGCTGCTGACCGTGGCCATAGGCTTCGGCGGCCTGGGCCTGTCGCATGTGAACGACTCCGGCTTCTGGATCGTCACGCGTTACCTGGGCCTGAGCGTGGGCGACGGCCTGCGCACCTGGACCGTGCTGACCACTATCTTGGGTGTCGTCGGCTTCCTGCTGACGGCCGTCCTCTGGGCGTTGATCGCCTGAACTTTTTCAACCATTTTCAGAAATTTAAGCTTTGATGAATTCCAAGAATGTCGGCGTAATCGGCCTCGGCGCCATGGGCCTGGGGATTGCCAAGACCCTGCGCAACAACGGTTTCAACGTGCATGTGTGCGACGTGCGCCCGGGCGCGGCCCAGGCCTTCGCCCAGGACGGCGGTGTCGCCATGGCCCATCCCGCCGAACTCGCAGCTGCCTGCCCGGTGCTGGTGTCGGTGGTGGTGAACGCGGCGCAGACCGAATCGGTGCTGTTCGGCGAGAACGGCGCCGCGGCCCACATGCCTGCCGGCAGCACCTTCATCATGTGCTCGACCGTCGACCCCAACTGGTCCATCGCCATGGAAGCGCGCCTGGCGCAGCAGGGCGTGCTGTACGTGGACGGCCCCATCTCCGGCGGCGCGGCCAAGGCGGCCTCGGGCAGCATGACAATGATGACCTCGGCCACGCCGGCCGCCTACGCCGCCGCCGACGCGGTGCTCAACGCCATGGCCGGCAAGGTCTACCGCCTGGGCGACAAGGCCGGCGCCGGCAGCAAGGTGAAGATCATCAACCAGCTGCTGGCCGGCGTGCACATCGCCGCGGCCGCCGAAGCCATGGCCCTGGGCCTGCGCGAAGGCGTGGCCGCCGATGGCCTGTACGAAGTCATCACCAATAGCGCCGGCAACAGCTGGATGTTCGAGAACCGCATGGCCCATGTGCTGGCCGCAGACTACACGCCGCTGTCGGCGGTGGACATCTTCGTGAAGGACCTGGGCCTGGTGCTGGACACCGCGCGTGCCTCCAAATTCCCGCTGCCGCTGGCCTCCACCGCGCACCAGATGTTCATGCAGGCATCGACCGCCGGCTACGGCAAGGAAGACGACAGCGCGGTCATCAAGATTTTCCCGGGCATCACGCTGCCCGAAGCGAAATCCGGCAAGAAGGATTGACGGGCCATGAGCACTATCCGCCTCGGCTGCATTGCCGATGATTTCACCGGCGCGACCGATCTTGCCAACAACCTCGTGCGCGCAGGCATGCGCGTGGTGCAGACCATAGGCGTGCCCACCGCCCCGCTGGCGGCAGATGTCGACTGCGTCGTGGTGGCGCTGAAGTCGCGCACCATTCCCGCGGCCGAGGCCGTTGCCCAGTCGCTGGACGCCTTGCAGTGGCTGCAGGCCCAGGGCGCGCAGCAGATCTACTTCAAATACTGCTCCACCTTCGACAGCACCGCCGCCGGCAACATCGGCCCGGTGACCGAGGCGCTGATGCAGGCGCTGGGCACGGACTTCACCATCGCCACGCCGGCCTTCCCGGACAACAAGCGCACGGTGTTCAAGGGCTACCTGTTCGTGGGCGACGTGCTGCTCAACGAAAGCGGCATGCAGAACCACCCGCTGACGCCCATGACAGACCCCAACCTGGTCCGCGTGCTGCAGGCGCAGACGAAAAGGAAGGTCGGCCTGATCGACCACCTGGTCGTCGCGCGGGGCGCCGATGCCGTGCGCGCGCGCATTGCCGAACTGCGCGCCGAAGGCGTGGCCATGGCGGTGGTCGACGCCGTCTCCAACGACGACCTGATGCGCATGGGCCCGGCCCTGGGCGAGCTGCCGCTGCTGACCGCCGGCTCGGGCGTGGCCATAGGCCTGCCGGCCAATTTCGGCTTCGCGCCTTCGTCGCAGGCCAGCGCACTGCCTGCCGCCGCCGGACTGCAGGCGGTGGTGTCGGGCAGCTGCTCCATCGCCACCAATCGGCAGGTGATGGCGTTCATCCAGTCGGGCCGCCCGGCCATGGCCATAGACCCGCTGCGCATCGCATCGGGCGCGGATGTCACCGCGGAGGTGCTGGACTGGGCCGGGCCGCTGATTGCGCAAGGCCCGGTGCTGGTGTATTCCACCGCCGAGACCCAGGCCATCAAGGCCGTCCAGGCCCGCCTGGGCGTGGAGGAGGCGGGCGCGATGGTGGAGCGCACCATCGCGGCCATTGCCCGCGGCCTGGTCGAGCTGGGCGTGCGGCAACTCGTGGTCGCCGGCGGCGAGACGTCGGGCGCCTGCGTGCAGGCCCTGGGTGTGAGCCAGATGCAGATCGGCCCCCAGATCGACCCGGGCGTGCCATGGACCCATGTGCTGGCCGAAGCCGCCGGCGGCGCCGGTGTGCATGTCACGCTCAAATCCGGCAACTTCGGTGCGGATGACTTCTTCACCAAGGCCTTCAAGGTGCTGGCATGAGCAGCATGACGGAAAGCCAGGCGCGCGACGAAATCTGCCGCGTCGGCCGCAGCCTCTTCGAGCGCGGCTATGTGCACGCGAGCGCGGGCAACATCAGCGTGCGGCTGGACGACGGCTTTCTCATCACCCCGACCGACGCCTGCCTGGGCTTTCTCGAGCCGGCGCGCCTGGCACGCCTGGACGCGCAGGGCCGGCAGCTGTCGGGTGACAAAGGCAGCAAGACCATCGCGCTGCACACCCGCATCTATGCCGCGGCGCGCAAGTTCGACGCCGCCACCGCCTGCGTGATCCATACGCACAGCACGCATTGCGTGGCGCTGACGCTGCATGACACCAGCGACGAACTGCTGCCCGCGCTGACCCCGTATTTCGTGATGAAGGTGGGCCATGTGCCGGTGATTCCCTATCATCGCCCCGGTGCCGCCGAAGCCGCCCACGCGGTGGCCGAGACCATAGAGCGCCATGGCGCAACCGGCATGCCGATTCGTGCGGTGATGCTGTCGCGCCTGGGCCCGAACGTGTGGCACGAAACCCCGGCGGCCGCCATGTCGGTGCTCGAAGAGCTGGAAGAAACCGCCCGCCTGCGCGCGCTGATGCCCGCAGCGTTGCCCTTGCCCGAAGAACACATAGAAGACCTGCGCCGCACTTTCGGTGCGCGCTGGTAAGCCATTTCAGAGAAGACAACATGCCCCGTTTTGCCGCCAACCTCTCCATGCTTTACCCGGAGCTGGACTTCATGGACCGCTTCGAAGCCGCCGCAAAGGATGGCTTCCAAGGCGTCGAGTACCTGTTTCCCTACGCCTACCAGGCCGACGACATCGCCGCGCACCTGAAGGCCAACAAGCTGCAGCAGGTTCTGTTCAATGCGCCGCCGGGCGACTGGGACGCGGGCGAGCGCGGCCTGGCCTGCCTGCCTGGTCGCCAGGACGAGTTTCGTGCGGCCATGGCCAAGGCCATGGAATATGCCGTGGCACTGGACTGCCCGCGGGTGCATGTGATGGCCGGCCTGGTGCCTGCCGGCCAGTCCGTGGCCGATGTCGAGCCGCTGTACATCGACAACCTGCGCTGGGCCGCAGCCGAGGCCGCCAAGGTCGGCCGCGATCTGCTCATCGAGCCGATCAACGGCCGCGACATGCCGGGCTTCTTCCTGAGCCGCCAGGACCAGGCGCACCGGATCATCGAGGCCGTCGGCGCGTCCAACCTGAAGGTGCAGTTCGATCTGTACCACTGCCAGATCGTCGAGGGCGACGTGGCCATGAAGCTGCGCAAGTACCTGCCGACCGGCCGCGTAGGCCATCTGCAGATCGCTGGCGTGCCCATGCGCCACGAACCCGATCTCGGCGAGCTGAACCATCCCTACCTGTTCGACGTGGTCGACGAGCTGTCTGCCCAGGGCTGGGACGGCTGGATAGGCTGCGAATACCGCCCCGCGCGTGGCGCTGTTCCCGGCGGAACCACCGCCGGGCTGGGCTGGCTTGCGGCGGCGCAAAAGACAGGCGATTGAGACGTTGATGCCTGGGAGCCGGCCCATGCCTACAAGTCAGCGCGAGAGTGGCTGTTTGTTCTTGAGCGGCCGACGTTGAAGCCGCTCTTTGCCGACCCGCTGCAGCGAGGGTGCAAGAACGCCGCTTTCCGGCCGCAGGATCACTTGTCTATGGTTGAAAACATGGTGCGAAGGGTGTTGGTGAAGTGCGGCCGTGTGATGTCGCTCCAGGCCGAGCCGCGGACCTTCAGCCATGCAGGACATCCCAGCACCTCGGGGGTGACCAGGTCATAGCAGGCCAGTGACAGGGGGCCGCCATCGTGGTTCAGGTAGCGCCGTGAAAGGATGTTGCCGTCCACCGCGGCCAGGCCCGGCATGTGCTCTTCATCGTACCAGCGGAAGATCTCGGGCATCCAGCCGTCGGCCGGATCCATCTCCACCGTGTAATGGGCGATGCGCGTTTGCCCGTGCGAGGCGCCGTGCCGGTCAAAGACCAGTTCCAGTCGTGAGGCCGTGAGGCCTGGGCCAGTGCTCAGCAGGGATTGCGCCGCAGTCCGCACCGAAGCCAGCGACCCGGGCGTGATGTCCGTGCGGTGGGACAGGTCGGCGTACACATAGGTGCGCCCGGTGGTGGGAGACCAGGCAAAGCGGCTGACGGCAAGGCCGGTTGTCAGGCCCGCCGCGCGGTGGATGGCCGTGGAAAATGCATCGCTGTAGGCGATGCGTGCCAGCGCAGCGGCGGCGGCCTGCGCAGAGGCCTCCATCGTCCACTGCAGCAAAATGCTGTCTGTTGTGATCGGCGTGTCCTTCATCTGCTCAATGCCCGATGTGAAATGCGGTGAGAAAGCGCGACACCATGTTGTAGGCCGCGATGGTGGCCACCAGATCGACCTGCTCCTGGGCGTTGAAATGGGCCTGGACCTGGGCAAACACCTGGTCGCTCACGGTGATGTCGCGGGTCATGGCATCGGTGAGCCGCAGTGCAACCCCTTCCTGAGGTGTCCATGGCGCATCGGCGGCGGCCGGCACGCTGCGCGTGGCTTCGATGGCGGCATCGCTCTTGCCGGCTTTTTGTGCATGGGGCACGTGGGCGGTGAATTCGTAGGGGGCGTTGTTGAGCACCGCCACCCGCAAGATCACCAGCTCGCGCAGGCCGGGATCGAGGCTGCTGCGGTTGCGCACGGCCGATAGCATCTGCTCCCAGCCGTGGGCGATGGGGGGGCTGTTGAGCAGGACCTGGTAGAGCTCGGAGATGCGCCCGCGCTCGGCGAGGATCTGGCTCTCAACGGCCGCAAGTTCAGGATGCGTGCCTGGGGTGATTGGCGTGATTCTCATGGGGATCAATCCGGGGTGATGCCGTTGGCGCGCACCACACGGCTCCATTTGAGGGTGTCGGCGGCCAGCGTTTTGCTCAGCTCCGCCGGGGTGCTGCCGGCCACTTCCGCGCCGGAGGCTTCCAGCTTGTTCTTGACCGACGGCGTGTTCAGCACACGTTTGACCGCCTGGTTCATGGCTTCGATGTCGGCCGCAGGCGTGGCTTTGGGCGCAAACAGGGCATACCAGTTGTCCGAATCCACGCCGTCGATGCCCATTTCTGCAAAGGTCTTGACGTCGGGAAAGCGCGGGTGGCGCTTGGTGGCTGCGATGCCGATGGGCTTGAGCTTGCCGGCGGAGATCTGTCCGATCAGGCCGGGGATGTCGCCAAAGAAACCGTCCACATGGCCTGCCATCACGTCGGTAATGGCCGGGGCCGCACCTTTGTAGGGGATGTGCGAGAGCTTGATCTTGGCGTGCTCCTTGAGCAACTCCATCGCCAGGTGCGGCACACTGCCGGTGCCCGACGATGCCATGGTCAGCGGGGCACCGGCCTTGCGCGCCGCGGCCACGAATTCCGCACCGGTGTTGTAAGGTGCCTTGGCGCTGACCACCAGCATTTCCACATTGCTGACCACCAGGGAGACCGGTGTCAAATCGGTGGCGGGGTTGTAGCTGAGCCTGGGGTAGAGCGAGGGGTTGATGGCCACC
Source organism: Pantoea sp. 18069 (assembly GCF_902706035.1). Taxonomy (GTDB): domain Bacteria; phylum Pseudomonadota; class Gammaproteobacteria; order Burkholderiales; family Burkholderiaceae_C; genus Comamonas. Next base: position 38,330 of record NZ_CACSJA010000006.1, read on the forward strand.
GCGCCCACGCTCGTCAGCCACAGGGTGCGGGTATCGGGGTTGGCGCGCGAGACGAAATCGGCCGCGATGGCGCCATTGGCCCCCGCCTTGTTTTCCACGACCACGGTGCCCCCCAGCTCCTTGCCCAATTGCTCGGCGAGTGTGCGCGCCACAAAGTCGACCGGGCCGCCGGGGGGGAAGGCGACAATGATGCGCGTCATTTGCGGCTGGGCCAGCGCCAGGCCTGACCACGCCGTGACGGCGAGTGCAGCACACAAGGAAAAGAGGCGGCGCTTGGTATGAGGATGGGTCATGGATGTCTCCTTTTTGGATGTAATAAGAAAAGGCAAGGCCAGAAACAACGCGTTTTCAGTCGCAGCGCACGGACATGCCTCCGTCGACCAGGATTTCCGTGCCTGTGACAAACCGTGATTCGTCACAGGCCAGAAACAGGGCGGCATTGGCCGTATCCCTGCCATCGCCCATGAAGGGCAACGGGATCCGTGATTGGCGCTGCTCCAGCAGCTTTTGCACATCGCCGCCGGCGCGCTGGCCCGCCAGGCGCGTCTCGACCATGGGGGTATGCAACTGGCCTGGCACCACGGTGTTCACGCGGATGCCCTGTTTGGCGTACTGCACGGCCAGCACGCGCGACAGCTGGATCACCGCGGCCTTGGTGGCGGCATAGGCCACCTGGGCCGCGCCCGTCCAGCGCAGGCCCGAGGTCGACGAGATGTTGACGATGGCGCCGCTGCCCTGGGCCAGCATGTGCGGCAGGGTGTGCTTGCAGGTGAGGAACACGCTTTTGAGGTTGTGATCTACCTGCGCGTCCCACACCTCTTCGCTCATTTCCAGGGGGCCGCCCTTGGCCGAGCCGCCCACGTTATTGACCAGTACATCGATGCGGCCGAATTGCCCCATGCAGGAATTGACGGCCTCGGCGATCGAAGCGCTGCTGGTCACATCGCAGCTTCCGGTGGCAAATTGGCCGCCGGCCTGCGCAATCATGGCCTGGGTTTCCTGGAGCCGGGAGGCATCGAGGTCCACGCCAAACACGCTGGCGCCTTCCTGCGCGAAGCGGATCGCCATGGCGCGGCCGTTGCCCCAGCCGGGGCCGACCGAGCCGGCTCCGGTGATGAAGGCGACCTTGCCGGCCAGGCGGCCCTGGGGGTTGACGGGAGTATGGATATCGAATGGCATGGAGCGAGGTCTCTTTGTTGGGGGAAGGGCTCAGTGGCTCACGCAGGAGCCCGGAACCGGTAGAGGCGCTGCGGGTTGTCCACCAGCAGGGCCTGGGCCAGCGCCGGCGTGGCAGCGATGTCCGCCAGGGCATCGACCAGTTGGCCGTCGTCCGGGACGTGGGTGTGGTTGGGGTGGGGCCAGTCGGTGCCCCACAGGCATTGCGTGGGGAAGCGCTCGACGAGTTGGCGGGCCAGGGCTTTGCCATGCAGATACGGCGGGCGGGCGTCGATGCGGTCGATGCCGCTGACCTTGACATGGAACTGCGGGTTGTCGGCCAGCAGCGCCAGCAGGCCCAGAAAGTCGGCATGGTCCGCGCCGAGCCGGGCGTCGACCCGGCCCATATGGTCAATGACCACCGGTACCGCGCTGGCTTGCAGTTGCTTGCCCAGCGTGTGCACCAGACTGCTCTCGAAGTGCACCTGCAAATGCATGCCGACGGCGGCCAGGCGCGGGGTGAGCGCGAGCACGTCCTCAATGGGGGTGCCGGCCAGATGGCGCATGAAGTTGAAGCGCACTGCACGAAAGCCCGCCACCGCCAGGCGGGAAAGCTCGCTGTCGGTCACATGGGCCGGGGCCAGCGCCACGCCCAGGTAGTTGCCAGCGCCCGCGGCGATGGCGTCTTCGACCGCGCTGTTGTCAAACCCGTGGCAGGCCGACTGAACGATCACGCAGCGCGACACCCCCAGATGGCGGTGCAGCGCAAACAGCGTCTCCTTGCCGGCATCGGCCGGTGTGAACGTGCGCTCGGGCGCAAACGGGAACTGCGTGCCGGGGCCGAATACGTGCACATGGGTGTCGCAGGCGCCGTCCGGCAGTTGCACGGACGGCTTGGACGGCGTTGGCGTGTATGTAGTTGCAGGCATGAAAGCGATAAGTCGATACGTTGGTGGGTCGCGGTTGATGACGATTGTGGGTCGCAGCCCCATCATCTGGACATAAACTTTGCTGATATCTGCTATCAGCAAAAAGCACGGCTGTGACGTTTCCAGGGAGAGATCAATGGATCTGGCGAGATTGAGCTATTTCGTTGCGGTGGCCGAGGCCGGCAGTTTCAGCCGGGCGGCCGCTGCCTTGCATTTGTCGCAGCCCGCTTTGAGCCGGCAGGTGCAACTGCTGGAAAGCGCGCTGGGCCAGCGTCTGCTCGAGCGCACCGGCCGCGGCGTGGTGGTCACCGATTCGGGGCGTGCGCTGCTGCAGCATGCGGTGGGAATTTTTGCGCTGGCCGCCCATGCCGAGTCGGATATGCAGGACCGGCTGCGCAGTCCGCGCGGGCGCATCAGCATTGGCCTGCCGCCGTGGGTCGCGCGCTCGATCGCGGCCGATCTGGTGCAGGGTTTCCTGCAGGAGTACCCCGATGTCACCATCTCGATCGAGGAGAACCTGAGCATCAGCCTGCGCGAGTGGCTGATTGCCGGGCGCGTGGACATGGCCTTGCTGTTCGATCCGCCGCACTCGCCGCAGATCACGACCGAGACGCTGTTGCGTGAGCCCTTGGTGCTGGTCAGCAAGGGGCCGCTGCCTGCGAAGGTGAAGCTCGCGGCGCTGGCGCAACGCGACCTGGTCATGGCGCGGGGACCGAATGCACTGCGCAAGCTGCTTGAAAGCTATACCGTGCCGCGCGGCTTGCCGCTGCGGTTGCTGGCGGAGGTGGATTCGGTTCACACCGTGTTGTCCCTGGTGGAGCGCGGCATGGGTGACTCCGTTTTGCCGTGGAGCGCCACCAAGAGCGGCGCCTCACCGATGACGCTCTCCATTGCCCAAGTCGTCGCGCCGGTGATGCGCAACCGCCTGGTGCTTTCCATTCCGCGCGCACGCCCTTCGAGCCGTGTGACGCGCTTTGCCGAGCAATTGCTCAAGCGGGTGGTCGCCGAGCGCCTGGGCCAGCAATCAGCGATTTGATCGCCATGGCGACGGCTTCCAAGGATATGCATGGCTGCATGGGCGGGCGTCCATTGCCTTGACGCGCGCCGAGCCCGCCACTATTTTGGTTTTGCGACAGCGGTTGCAAAGCGCGCATTGCCGGCACCCCTGCGGCGACGGCGGCATGGCGTGCTTCAAAAGCGCTGGCACTCAAGGCAGTCCGGAATCCGGCGGGTCATGCCGCCGAAGCAGGGGCCCTCACGTCGGTTGGCCCGCCATCCGCAGCGCCTGCTCTATGTCCGATGCAAGCGCTTGCGCTGGCTCCACGCCGATGGACAGGCGCACGATGCCGCCGGTGACCTGGCAGTAGCTTCTCTTGGCCTGTTCGGCTGGCGGATAGTAGGCCGCCAGGCTGTGCACGCCCCCCCAGCTTGCGCCAATCTGGAACACCGTCAGCGCGTCGAAGAAGCGATGAACTTCCTCGGTCGACTTCAGCTTCGGAACGAACGACAGCACGCATCCCCCGCCCTGGAACGACGCCGCCCAGCGCGCATGGCCAGGGTCGCCGGGGCGCGGAGGGAACAGCACGCTGTCCACCGACGCATGGCTGGCAAGCCGTTGCGCCAGGGTCAATGCCGAGGCGCACTGGTGTGTGTAGCGCAGCGCAAACGTGTCCAGGCCCCGCAGCGCAAGAAAGCAGTCATCCGGGCTCACGGCCTGGCCCAGCACACTTTGGGCCGTGCGCAACTTCTCGTAGAGCGTGCGGCTGTCCGTGGCAATGGAGCCCAGCAGCAGGTCGGAGTGACCGCCGAACCATTTCGAGGCGGCTTGCACCACGAGGTCGACGCCGGCGGCAACCCCCTGGAAGCCCAAAGGCGAGGCCCAGCTGTTGTCGAGCACGGTCAGCACACCGGCCGCCTTCGCGGCCTGCACGATGGCCGGGATGTCCTGCATCTCCATCGTCAATGAGCCCGGCGACTCCATGAAGATCAGCCTGGTATTGGGCTTGAGCCGCTGCGCTATCTCGGCACCTGCCGTCGGGTCGTAGGTCTCGCAGATCACGCCAAATCGCTGCAGGTAGTCTTGCGCGAAGGTGCGCAGCGGGCCGTACGCGGAGTCGGCAATCAGCACATGGTCGCCCGCGCCCAGCAGGGCCAGCGCGATCTGGCACAGGGCGGACTGGCCCGAAGGGGCAGTCACGCAAAAACGCGCGCCTTCCAGGTGCGCGATGCGTTCCTCGAGCGCCCGCGTCGTCGGTGTGCCGGTGACGCCATAGGTGTAGCCGTCGAACACCCGCTCCTTGCGCGTCGTGAAGTCGTCGATGCTGTCGAACAGGACCGTTGACGCGCGCCACACGGGCGGCGACAAGCTGCGGAAACCTTCCATTCTCTTGTCCATGTTGGGAGCTTTCTCTGTCATCTGGATTCTCGCAAGGGCTTCATTCAGGCTTGATGCCCAGGTCGGCCACCACCTTGGCCCACTTGGTGGCTTGCGCGCGCACGAAGGCCATGGTGTCGTCAGGCGCCTGGCTGTTCAGGTTGATGGCAAGGCTGGAGATGCGGCTTTGCACGCGCTTGTCGCCCAGCGACTTCGCGGTGGCGCGGTAAAGGGTGTCGATGATGGGGGCGGGCGTCCTGGCGGGCACGACCAGCGCCCACCACTGGCCAAAGTCCATGCGTGACAGCCGCAACTCGCTCGCGCAGGGCGTATGGGGCAATTGGGGAATGCGGCGGCTGCCCGTGACCATCAGCGGAACAATCCTCCCCGCTGCCAGCAGGCTGCTTGCGCTGGCGAGCGTGCAGAAGTGGCCCAGGACAATGCCTGCCGCGACATCGGTGAGCGCAGGCGCCGAGCCCTTGTACGGGATCAAGTCGAGTGGGACTTTCATCTCCTGGGTGAGCAGGCCGGCGGCCAGGTGGCTGATGCTGCCATTTCCGCTGGTGGCGATGGTGAACGGGTCCGAGGCCTTGCGGGCATCGGCCAGGAAATTCTGGAACTGACCTTCCTTGTACTTTTGCGCGCCCACAAACAGCACCAGCGGGGAGTCGCCCAGCAAGGACACGGCAGCGGTATCGTTCATGATGTCATAGGACACCCGCTGAAACACCGAGGGTGCAATGGCGTGGGCCAGCTCGATGACGCAGGCGGTATAGCCATCCGCCGGCGACTTGGCCATGGCGTCTACGCCCAGGCGGCCTGAAGCGCCAGGACGGTTATCGACCACCACGGGTTTACCCAGCACATCGGTCAGATTCTGTCCGACCGCTCTGGCAAGAACGTCGGTACTGCCTCCCGCCGACCAGGGAACAATTAATTTGATGGGACGGTTGGGGTAATTCGAATCCGCCCACGATTTACCCAAGGGAGCCAGCGCGCCGATGGCAGCGCCGCCCATACCAGCCAACGCACTTCGACGATTGAGAGAGTAATTCATTTGAATGCACCAATGCCCATTTACTGTGCCATATAAAGCCAGATGAACGGCATGCGTTTATCTGGAAGCCAGGTAGGTACTCTAGAATCGCCACCAATTAAAATCAATGACCGAACTGCGGTCATCCATGTGAAAACCTTATGGGCTGTCAATGAACTTTCGCCAAGTCGAGGCCTTCCGGGCGGTGATGATCACGGGCTCTGCCTCACGGGCAGCGGACTTGCTGCAGATCACGCAGCCGGCCATCAGCCGCAGCATCCTGGAGCTGGAGAAGGTCACCGGTTTTCAGCTTTTTGACCGGATTCGTGGCCGCCTCGTGCCCACGGCGGAAGGGCAATTGTTCTTCCGCGATGTGGAGCAGACTTTCCAGGGGTTGGACCGGCTGCGCGTCAGCGCCGCCCGCATCCGTGACTTCGGCACGGGGGACATACGCATGGCCAGTCTTGCGGCCATGGGCTCTACGCTGGTGCCGCACGCCCTGCGGCTGTTTCGCGCGCAGCACCCCGACATCGCCGTCACGCTCCAGGTAGGCGCCTCCTCCACGGTGCGAGAACTGGTGATGGGCAGCCGCTTTGACGTAGGGCTCGCCGCGGACGAAATCGATGTGTCAGGCCTCGAGCACCAGCTCTTCGCCACGCCCAAGGCGGTGTGCGCCATGCCCGCAGGCCATCGGCTCAGCGAGCGCAAGGTCATCACGCCCGAAGACCTCGCCGAAGAGTCGTTCATTGCGCTGTCGCCCGAAGACACGGTGCGTCACAAGCTGGAGAAAGTCTTCCAGGCAAGCAATGTGCGGCCAAAAATCGTCGCCGAGACACCCAACTCGTCTACCGTTTGCGCGCTGGCGATGGAAGGACTCGGCGTCGGCCTGGTGAACCCGTATGCGGCCGACGGCTACGCGTCGCGGGGCGTCGTTTTCCGGCCGTTCTCGGCGGCCGTGCATTTCCGTACCCTGCTCATCTTCCGCCCGGACCTGCCCAAGTCACGCATCGTCCGCGACCTGGCCTCGTGCCTCTTCGAAGCACGCAACGCGCGCGCGGAGCGTGTGGTGAACTGATTCAGATCCATCAGGTTTGCTAATGACAAGTGCTGATATTGTCATTGTTCACATAGGGCATGCCGCCTTAAAGTGATCACGCCCTTTCCCGATGCGAACCCTGTTTATTATTTGACGACTGTATGTGAGTTGCCCGGTGCCACTCATGACTGGGGGGAGGTTGCGACGTTTTGGCCGTTTGAAGAATCGATTATTTGATTCTCCGGATAAGCCAGATTTTTGACATCCTCCCCCGCCTGAAGGTGGGGGATTCCTACGGCGCTCAAGCGTGCACGAAGCCAGCCTGAATCGCTTCGGTGGGTTCCTGCTTCGCAGAGGCTGCACGCTTGGCCCTTGCAGGCTTCGCACGGCTTACGTCCTCTCCACAGGCTGCAACGCGGTGTCCCCGCGCCAAGATATTGATTGCGCCGACGACATCGGCGTGATCTTCATGTCCGCACTCGACGCACGCGAATTTCGCCTGCGTCTTGCGGTTGTCCGCATGGATATGCCCACAAGCCGGACACGTCCGGCTTGTGTTGTGCGGCGGCACAGCGATGAGCCAGCCGCCAGCCCACGCCAGCTTGTAGTCCAGTTGCCTGCGGAACTCGAACCATCCTTGATCGAGGATAGCTTTGTTCAGGCCGGACTTGGCCCGAACGCTTTTACCCGGCTTGTCGGCATTGCCTGCTGCTGACTTGCTCATATTGCGCACCTGCAAGTCCTCGATACACACCATCGCGTGGTTTTGGCTGATCGTGGTCGTGGCCTTGTGCAGGTAGTCGCGGCGGCAGTTGCCGATGCGGGTATGGAGGCGTTGTACTTTTGCCTTCGCTTTCTTCCAGTTGTTGCTGAACTTGGTCTTGCGGCTCATGGCCCGCTGGTAGCGGCGCAGGCGGATTTCGTGCTTCTTGAAGCTCCATAGCGGCTCAAGGTAACTGCCGTCGCTCATCGTGGCGAAGCGGGCAAGTCCCATGTCGATGCCCACCGCACTCGTCGAGTGCGAAGTTGGCTGCTCGACCTCGCGCTCGGTCTGGATACTCACAAACCACCTGCTGCCCGATAGGCTGACAGTGGCATTCCTGACCGTGCCCAGCACATCGCGGCTGTTGCGGTAGCGCAGCCAGCCCAGCTTGGGCAGGAAGATGCGGGCATTGGCCTGATCGAGCTTGATTTGCTTGGCGTCGGGGTAGCGCAAGCTATCGCGCTGCCCTTTCTTCGCAAAGCGCGGGAAGCCCGCACGTTTGGCGAAGAAGTTCTTGTAGGCCCGCTCCAAGTTCTTGATGGCATGTTGCAGCGGATGCACGGGCGCATCTTTGAGCCACGGCGTTTCACTGCTGTTGCGCCAGGCGGTCAGTTCCTTGGCCATTGCCACGTAGCCGATGAACTTTCCTCCCGCCTCATGGTTGGTTTTTTGCAGGGCCAGCGCCTTGTTGAACACGAACCGGCACGAGCCAGCGAAACGCGCCATCTGGCGCGCTTGCTGGCCATCTGGCCGGAGTTCGTACTTGAATGCCTGAAGGCGCTGCATGTGTCCAGTATAGTTGGTCTATGGATGATGCATCGAGTAAAAACAACGACCTACGTCATGGGCGGCACTGCGTCTTTCTCATGCACGTTCACTTGGTCTTCGTAACCAAGTGCCGGCGTGAGGTATTCACAAAAGCCATCCTGGATGACCTGCGCTTCATCTTTGCGGGTGTTTGCGCCGACTTCGAGGCGGAGTTGGTCGAGTTCGATGGCGAGGATGACCATGTTCATTTGCTGGTGAACTATCCGCCCAAGGTGGCGGTTTCGTCGCTGGTGAACAGTTTGAAGGGCGTATCTAGCCGGATGATCCGCAAGAAGAGTTACCCAAGCATCCGCAAAAAGCTATGGGGCGGTGCGCTGTGGTCGCCGTCCTACTTTGCCGGTAGCTGCGGTGGAGCGTCCATCGAAACCATCCAGCAGTACATCGAACAGCAGCAGACGCCACATTAACGCCGTGTAGGACGCCTACGGCGTCCGCGCTATCCTTCCCCGCCCTGAAGGGCAAGGTTTGCCGCGCACCGGATCAAATCACTCATATTCCATCATGATTCAACGGCGTAATTTTCTTCAGGCTGCTGCATTGACGGCAGGGACTTTGCCAGCGATTTCTTTTGCTTCTGGAAACAAATCCAGGGTTGGAATCATTGGCGCAGGGATTATCGGTGCCTCGATTGCCGCATACCTTGTGGAGGCCGGCGCAGAGGTCCTCATCTTCGAGAAAGGCGAACCTGCATCCGTTGCGACCCGGGCTTCCCTCGCCTGGATCAACCCGAGCACCGTCAACACCCATTGCCGATGATCGGCCATGTGCCTGGCGCCAAAGGCATGTACATGGTGGCCACGCACAGCGGTGTCACCCAGGCACCGGTGATGGGCAAGTACGCTGCGCTGGAAATCCTGACCCAGGAAAGGGCTGCGGTACCCGCAAAGTACCGTCCCGAGCGCTTTCTTTGACCGGCCTGGCCTCGCAAGGGAGACTTGATGGGCGATTGCCGGCGGCTCAGCCGAACGTCGCAACGCCAGGCGCGTGGGCATCGCCCATGTGCAGAGCTGGAGGACCAGGCGCTCGCCGTCGTGCTCCCACACGCGAGCGCGAATGTGGAACCGACAGCCGCCCATGCGCACCAGGCGCCCCCTGGCCGGCGGCACGGCATGCCCGAGCCGGAAATGGGGGGCGATGACGGGGGTGTCGGATGGGCCGCAGCCTGGCGCAGGGCCATAGGTGCGATCTGGCGTGGATTGCAGTGGCTATTCGGGCTAATGAACTACTAGTCACACGCCGATAGTATGGATATACCGTTCACTTCAGGCGAGGTTCTTCATGCGTGTCAACAGCCCCGTTACCCAGCGTGAGTACGAGTTTCCAGACAATGCGACCCTGATGTCGACCACCGACACCCAGAGCCACATCACCTATGCGAACGCGGCGTTTGTGGACGTGAGTGGTTTTGCGGTGGAAGAAATCCAGCAGCAGCCGCACAACGTGGTGCGCCACCCGGACATGCCCAAGGAAGCCTTTGGCGACATGTGGGCCACGCTCAAGGGCGGCGAGCCCTGGACCGCGCTGGTGAAGAACCGCCGCAAGAACGGCGACCACTACTGGGTGCGCGCCAACGCCACGCCCGTGATCCGCAACGGCAAGGCGGTGGGCTACATGTCGGTGCGCACCAAGGCCACGCGGGAAGAAATTGCCAGCGCCGAGCGCTTGTACGCCGACATGCGGGAAGGTCGCGCCAGACACCTGAAACTGCACAAGGGCCTGCTTTTGCGCACCGGCCTGATGGGCATCACGACCGCGTTCAAGACCATGCGCGTGCGCAGCCGCATTCGCCTGTCGCTGGCGGTGTTGCTGGCGGGACTGGTCGGTGGCGCGTGGGCTCTGGGCATGCAGGGCATGCAATGGGCCCAGTTCGCCGGCCTCAGCGCCGTGGGCGTGGGCCTGGCAGGCTGGTTCCTCGAATCGCAGTTGGCCGGCCCGCTCGAGTTCCTGCGCGAGCAGGCGCTGCGTGTGGCCACGGGCGACACGCAGAAGGTGGCGCACATGGACCGCGTGGACGAAATCGGCATGACGATGCGCACCATCAGCCAGTTGGGCCTGATGTTCCGCTGGCTGATCGACGATGTGAGCCAGCAGGTGCTGACCGTGCAGACCGCGGTGACCGACATCGCTCAGGGCAACAACGACCTGAGCCAACGCACCGAACAAGCCGCCTCCAGCCTGCAGCAGACTGCCGCGTCGATGGAGCAGATGACCGCCACGGTGCGGCAGAACGCCGAAACCTCAAGCCAGGCCAATCAACTCTCGGGCGCGGCCAGCGATGCTGCTTCGCGCGGTGGGCAGGCGGTGTCGCAGGTGGTGAGCACCATGAGCGCGATCACCGAGAGCTCGCGCAAGATCCAGGACATCATCGGCGTGATCGACGGCATCGCGTTCCAGACCAATATCCTCGCGCTCAACGCAGCGGTGGAAGCGGCCCGTGCGGGCGAGCAAGGCCGTGGCTTTGCGGTGGTCGCCGGTGAAGTGCGCAACCTCGCCCAGCGCAGCGCCGAAGCGGCCAAGGAAATCAAGCAGCTGATTGGCGCCAGTGTGGACAAAGTGGAAGCCGGCACGCGTCTGGTCGATGACGCTGGCAAGACCATGAACGAGATCGTGCACCAGGTCCAACGCGTGTCGGACCTGATCAGCGAAATCAGCTCGGCCACGATCGAGCAAAGTGGCGGCATTCAGCAGGTGAGCCAGGCCGTGGGCCACCTGGACCAGGTCACGCAGCAGAACTCCGCGCTGGTGGAGCAGGGCACCGCTGCATCAAAAAGCCTGCAGCAGCAGACGCAGCGCCTGGTGGAAGCGGTGAGTGTGTTCCGTTGAGATCGATACCGGCCCAAGCCACGGTCAGCGAGCATCCGCGCTGACCAAACCTTCGCGCACGCCAGCCGTACCAGCGCTGGCAGGTCGCTCACGCCGAGTTGGGTCATGAGGCGGCCGCGGCAGGGCTTGACCGTTCTTGGCCGTTGGCGCAGGAATGCGCGCGTATCGTTCATGCCGTAGCTGTGACCACATTCGTCGCATGTTCGGCCGCAAAGGCCTCGATGTTGGCTATGAGTTGATCGGCCAGGCCCTGGATGGCCTGCTGGGAAGCCCAGGCCACATGCGGCGTCAGGATGAAGTTCGGCAGGTCCAGCAGCGCCATGAAGGGGTGGTCGGCCGCAGGCGGCTCGGCCGAAACCACGTCGAAGCCCGCGCCCGCAATCTGCCCGCTGCGCAAGGCCGCGGCAAGCGCCGCCTCGTCGACCAGACCGCCGCGCGCGGTATTGATGATCAGCGGCCTGCGCGCCATCTGCGCGAACTCCGCGGCGCCTATCATGTGGCGCGTCTGGGGCTTGAGCGGGCAGTGCAGCGTGATGATGTCGGCGCGCGCGAGCACCTCCTCGAAGGGCGTATAGAGCTTGCCCATGCCCGGGCGCCCCTTGTGCGCCGACATCAGCACCGTCATGCCCAGTGCACGCGCAATCGTCGCCACGGCATTGCCCAGCGCGCCGTCGCCGATGATGCCCAGGGTCGATCCCGCAAGGTCGCGCACCGGGTAGTCGAAATAGCAGAACTGTCCGGATTCCTGCCAGCGGCCGGCCTTGACCGAGTCGCGGTAGGCGCAGATGCTGCGGCGCAGCGCGAACATCAGCGCAAACGTGTGCTCGGGCACGGTGTTGCCCGCGTAGTTGCGGATATTGCTGACGGTGATGCCGCGCGCGGCGCAGGCCTGCAGGTCTATGCTGTCGGTGCCGGTGGCCGCGACCGCCACCAGCTTCAGGCGCGCGGCCTGCTGCAGCACCTGGGCGCCGAGCTTGACCTTGTTGGTGATCACGATGTCGGCATCGGCAATCCGCTGCGCGACTTCATGGGGCGCGGTGTTGTCGTGGCTGACGAGTTCGTGCGCGAAGGACGGAAGGCGCAGCGTGGTTTCGGGCGACAGCGTGGCGCGGTCAAGGAAAACAATCTTCATAGGTACTCTCAAGCTCGCCAAAAAAAGCCTGGCGCTGGCCATCGGCATGGCGCCTACGGCCAGTCTCCAGCATGTTCAGTCGATCACCGCCCCCGAGGCTTTGACAATCGGGGCCCAGCGGGCGATGTCTTCCTGCAGCATCTGCTCCAGGCGTGAAGGACCGCCGGTCAAAGGCTCGACCCCCGCAGTCTTGAAGCGCTCGCGCAGATCGGGAGAAGCCACGGCCGCGCTCACCAGCTCCGCCAGGCGTGCAGTCACTGCCTTGGGCACACCCCGTCCCGCGAACAGGCCCACCCACAGCTCCCCGACATAACCCGGCACGACTTCGTTGATGGCCTGAACGTCGGGCAGTGCGGGCGAGCGCTTCGCGGAACTCACGCCAAGCGCGCGCAGCTTGCCGTCCTTGATGAACTGGATGCACGACGGCAGGCTCGCGAATGCCACCGGCACCTGCCCGCCCATGACATCGGTGAGGGCGGGTGCCACGCCGCGGTAAGGCACATGCTGCAAGGGCACGCCCGACTTGCTCGACAGCATCGCGCCCAGCAGGTGGTTGAGCGAGCCGTTGCCGGCCGACGCGTATTGCAGCTCGGGCTGGGTCGTGCGTGCGAGCTTGAGAAACTCTTCCAGCGTTTTCGCCGGCACCGACGGATTGACGACCAGCACGTTGGGGACCACACCGACGGGCGCCACCGGCTCAAAGTCCTTGACCGGGTCGAAGGCCACTTTCTTGTAAAGCGCCGGATTGATCGCCTGGGTGCTGCTGATGGTCAGCAGCAAGGTATAGCCGTCCTTGGGTGCGCGCGCCGCGTAGTCCGTACCGATGTTGCCGTTGGCCCCCGCCCGGTTTTCGACGATGAAGCTGCTGTGGGCCAGCTCGGTCAGCTTTTGCGCCAGAATGCGCCCCACCACATCGTTGGTGCCGCCAGGCGCCTGGGGCACAAGGATGGTCACGGGCTTGGACGGGTAGGTGTCCGCAAAGGCGGGCAGGGTGATCAGTGCGCTTGCCGCCAGCAAGCCAAATTCGCGTCGGTTCTGTTGCATGTCTTGTCTCCGTTATTTTGTGGTGATGGGGGAACGTTCAGGCTTGGGCGATCAGATCGAGCGCCCGGCGGTAGACCGGCTTGTCGACCATGACGCCTTCGACCTTGATCGCACCTTCGCCGCGCGCCAGCGCCGCTTCGAAGTCGGTGACGATGCGTTGCGCCTGGGCCAGCGCCTCCGGGGACGGGGTATAGGCTTTGTTGACCGCATCGAGGAACTTGGGGTGCACGATCACGGCGCCGCGAAAACCCAGGGTGCGCGCACGTTCCAGCACTTGCCGGAACGCGTCGACGGAGCCCAGATCGGCAATCGAGGCGAGGAAGCCAATGGGCTGGATGCGCGCCGCGCGCGCCGCCGTGAGTACGGCCATGCTGGGGTAGAGCAGGGCGTCGGGCGTGGGCAGGCTGCCGCAGTCCAGCGAGTAGTCCTCGCTGCCCAGCATCATTCCCATCGTTCGACTGGAAGCGGACGCGATCTCATGCAGCCGAGGCAATGCCTGGGCGCTTTCGATCTGCAGCAGGAAACGGATGTGCCTGGGGGGCAGGTCGCCGCGGTTCTCGAGATCGGTGACCATCTGGTCGATGATCTGAACGTCGCGCGGGTGTTCCACCTTGGGCAGCACCAGCAGATCGAGGCCCCGCACGACCGCGGCCTGAAGATCCACCACCGTGGTCAGCCAATCCCCGTTGATGCGCACCGCCGCGATCTTGTCGCTGGCTTTCACACGCGCGATCGATTCCGCAAGGCATTCGCGGGCCTGCGCGCGCAATGAAGGGTGGGTGCCGTCTTCGAGGTCGAGAATGACGGCGTCGCTGGTCTTGTCCAGCGCGCTTTGCAGCAGGCGCTCGTTGGCTGCGGGGACAAAGAGAAAGGAACGAATGATTTTCATGGTGTCAGATTTGCTCCGTGGTCATCTGGGTCTGGCCCGGGGTGGGCGTCGCGGGCGTGGCGGCGAGCCATCTTTCGTTGTCCTGACCCAGCGTCGGCGCACCACGTGCAATCGTGGGGCGGCTGCCGTTGATCCGGTAGGGCGCGGCGTGCACCAACACCTTGCGGCCATCCGGCGCCTGCTGCTCGACCAGCAGGTTGCGCTCGAGGATGTAGGGGTGCGTCAGCAGGTCGGCGATGTCGCACACTGGGCCGGCGGTGATATCGCGCACGGCGAAGAAGTCCAGTGCCTCGGCGAGCGAAAGCTTGGTGAGGTGGCCCTGGATCAGCGCATCGAGCGCATCGATGTTCTTCAGCCGGGCTTCATGGGTCGCGAAACGCGGATCGGTCAGCCCCTGCGGATAGCCGATGCCATCGAACAGGCGCGCCAGCGTGCCCTCCATGCCGGCTGACAGCGCGACCCACTTCTCGTCCTTGGTGCGATAGACATTGCGCGGAGCATGCGTGGGTGAGCGGCTGCCGGAGCGCGGCGTAGTCTTGCCGGTCAGCTGGTATTCGGCGGCCTGGGGGCCCAGAATGGAGAACAGCGGCTCGAAGAGCGACAGGTCGATCTCCTGGATCGTGGGTTGCTCGCGATTGCGCTGCCCATGCATCGCGGCGAGCGCCAGCGCGGCGCCATAGATGCCGGCGACCGAATCGGCCATCGCAAACGGCGGCAGCACGGGCGGCAGGTCTGCAAAGCCGTTCATTGCCGCAAAACCGCTCATGGCCTCGATCAATGAGCCGAAGCCGCCCTTGTTGGCAAAGCAGCCCGTCTGGCCCCAGCCGGAGATGCGCACCACCACCAGTTTGGGATTGAGGGCATTGAGCATGTTCTTGTCCAGGCCCATGCGCTCGAGCGTTCCCGGCCTGAAGTTCTCCACGAGGATGTCGGCGTCGCTCAGCAGTCCGCGCAGCGCGTCCATTCCTTCGGGCGTGCGCAGATTGAGTTCCACGCTGTGCTTGTTGCGGCTGTACGCCAGCCAGTAAGTGCTCATGCCGTCGCGCTGCCAGGCGCGCAACTCATCGCCCTTGCGCGGCGGCTCCACCTTGATCACGGTCGCGCCCAGATCGGCAAGCACATGGGTCAGCATGTTTCCGGAGACCAGCCGGGACAGATCGATGACCTTCACGCGGTCCAGGGGTTTGACGGATTCGTCCTGCGATTCGAGATGCGGTTGTTCCATTGATGACTCCTGATGCGTGAGTCTCGCCGGCCGCTAGATATCTGTAAAATACATTGGAAATCTACTGACTATCAAATAAATCAATACCAATGGAACTGCGGCAATTGCGTTATTTGATTGGGGTCTGCGAGGCGGGAGGGGTGCTGGCAGCTTCGCGCACGCTGCATGTGGCGCAGCCCGCGTTGAGCCAGAGCATCGCGGCGCTCGAGGATGAACTCGGGGTGCAGCTTTTTCTGCGGACCAATCGGGGCATGACGCTGACGCCCGAAGGCCGCACGCTGGTCGAGCACGCGCATGTCGTGCTGGCCGATGTCGAGCGCGCGCGGCACGCGGTGCACTCGCTTTCCAGCGACATCGGGGGAGAGGTGGCACTCGGGCTGCCGACTACGGTGGCCTTGGTGGCCACGCTTCCCATCCTGCAGGCGACGCGCGCGCGTTTCCAGCATCTGAAGCTGAAGATCATCGAGAGCCATAGCGGTTTTCTCGGCGAGTGGCTGCAAGCCGGGCGGCTGGATCTGTCGGTGCTTTTTGTCTCAGGCAACGAGTCCGCATTCGAGTGCCGGCCGCTGCTGTCGGAAAAACTGGGCCTGGTCACGCTGGCGCATGACGCGCCGCGCGGCAAGGAGACATCGCTGTGCTCGCTGAGCGAGCTCCCGCTGCTGCTGCCGTCCAAGGAGCACGGGCTGCGCAGAATCATTGACCGTATCTGCGCGCAGCACGGTGTTCAGCTCAATGTCATTGCCGAAGTCGACTCGCTGCCGAACATGAAGAAGGCGGTGTGCGCCGGCATGGGGGCGACCATTCTTTCGCCGGGCGCAGTGGCGGATGAAGTCAACGACGGTACGCTTTCCATGACAACTATCTCCGACCCGCATATCTCTCGCCAGGTCGCATGTGCCACGTCGGTCACCCGGCCGGTGACGCCGGCGACCGCGGCAATGATCGCCATCGTCACCGAGCAGATCGAGGGCCTGGTGCACAGCGGGGCCTGGCCGGCGCAGTGGATTGCGCCCTCGGGGCGTTGAAATCCGGCAGGCCGGGTGCGGTGTTCCAACGCCCATGCCACGGGCTTCAGCGTCCATGCAGTGCCGTCCATGCCGAGTACTCGGACGGTCGCAAGCCATAGCGCCCCAGCACGCCCTCATGCAGCCGCCTCAACTCCGCGATCACCAAGGCCTGCACATCTGCGCGCTCTTGCTGGGGAACATGCTCTGTCACGCAGCGCTCAATGCGGGACAGTGGGTCAAGCTGCGGGTGGGTGATGACGTCTCGCAGAGTCTGCTTGATGAAGTCACGCCAGGCCAGTCGCAGGGGGTCGGGCTCCGCCAGATCCTGCTTGATGGCCAGATACTCCTGCGTCGAGCGTTCGTAGGCCCAGACGTAAAGGTCGCGCAGCAGTTCGACGCGGGTCATTTCGTATACGCCGAGGGTGGCACGACTGTATGCCGGCTCCGGCACATCCAGAAAGGTCAGCGGACACAGGTTGGCGCGAAACAGCGGCAGGTTCGCGGCCAGGCGGGAGGTGCGCTTGTTGATGTCGGCAAAAGGCTGCAGATAGGGCAAGTGCACCATCATGAAAAACGACTGCTCGAACGGATCTTGAATCCGGTTGGCCTTGCCCAGCAGTACATCCAGCGCGCCTTCGATCTGCTGCGGTGTGGACAGCGGACGGTAGACGCTTTGTCCGATATCGACGGCGTGCTGGCGAATGCGTCCTTCATCGGCGGGATTGGGCAGCAGGTTTTCCGCCAGCGCGCTGTGCAGGTTCATCAACGTGTAGCGGTTGAATTCGGCACTGTCGACGTTCTCGACCAGCAGCTCGATCGCCGTCTTGTGGTTCAGGATCATCTGCGTCTCGATGGCCGCCTTGCCCCGTGCTGCCTTGCCATGCTCTATGAGTTCACGGGTGTCGAGCCGGGAGTAGGTATTGCCCTCCAGGTGGCTCGATGCCCATGACAGATCAATCAGCAAGCGGTCCAGAATGGCGCGGCTGTAAGTGCCTGCAGGTGCGCCCACATCAGCGGTTCTGCCCATCTTGTGCAGTTGGCGGCGCAGCGGCTCGGACAGATACCAGGTTTCATTCGGGCTGTAGGCATCGAGAAAGTCACGCTGATAGCCCACGGGCTTGCGCGCCGGCACGGGTTGATCGATGTAGGCAAGAATGTCCTGGCTGTCGGCAGACAGGGGAATAAAGGGAGGGAAGCCATCGGCTTTGCCGGCCTGCGTGTCCCTGCCGATGGGGGGGGGCGCTCCAAAATAACGCCGTGCTCGGCCCTCACCCTGCGCAGTCACCTGGCCGCTCTCGATCAGCTTGGCGATCAGACGTTGGGCCGTCCTCCTGGGAATTTCAGGGTGCCTGGTCAAGAGCTCCGCCAGCGTCAGACCGCTGCCGGAAGCCCGTATGCTGTTCAGCAAGTCATTGGTAGAAGACATGGCAGTGTGGCGCTGTTTACCAAAAATGTGGCGTGGTTTTGGCGCAGTTTATCAAACTGCGCCATTTGCCGGCACAATATGGCGCAGTTTATGGCGACCCGTGGCAAAGGCATGCCGGTGCGTACCAGGGGCGGGTAACGGGAGATCGGGACAGCCGTACCCCCCATCACATGATCGGCGGTGGAATCGGCTACTCGCTCAATAAAGTTAACGCATATGCCCTCGGGGGCCGGTGGCAATACGGTCTCAAGCGGCCCCTCGTGGGGTCAAAGGTGCAGCCGGGAGCCTGCGAGGTTTGCCGTGTTGCTACGTTCGGTGAGCTGTTGCCGCCATCTGTGCGAGGAATGGGCCTTCCTGGGGCTGCGTACGTTCAATGAGAAAGTCCTCGCGGTTCTTGCCGGCGATCCACGCGGGCGGCTTGCCTCGACCGGTCCAGGTCGCTCCCGTTTTCTCGTCCAGGTACTTGGCTGTCACTGTCATTGCGACTGGCTTCCAGGGAAACACCTGTTGGGCGGTGAAGCCAAACTCGTTCACCAGCTCAAGTACCTTCTTCAATGCTTCCTGGGACGCCTCTTTGCGGGCTGCTGCAATCCTGGCATCGAGCTGCGCTTGTTCGGCCAGGAGTTCCTTCAGTGTCTTCGTCATTTATGCGTTTCGATCATGTCGTGCGGAACAGCCACACGTTGCCGAGATTATCTTGGTTTTTGGTGGGGCACAGGTTCAGTGATTGGGAGCACCGTTCACTGTGGCAGCTCCTTGTGTCCGGTGATGGCGCCTGATGCCGCTGGCGCACGCTCAACCGGTGCAGGCCTGGTCACGGCGCAGGCCATTGGCGGCCATGAATTGCGGGTATTCTCGCGGCCTATGCTCTTCGATACCCGCACCATGCGTTACCTGCTCGCCGTGGCCGACCTGGGCAGCATGACCGCCGCTGCCGCGCATTTGGGTGTGGCGCAACCGGCGTTGAGCCAGGCGCTGCGGCGCGTGGAGCAAGCGCTCGGCGTGCGCCTGTTCGAGCGTTCACGCCGCGGCGCGGTGCTCAACAGCACGGGCCTGGCAGTGATCGACGACGTGCGCGCAAGCATGGCGCTCGCAGAGTGCGCGGAGCGCAATGCCAGAGCCATCGCGGACGGCAAGACGGGACGGCTGCACATCGGCTTTGTCACCCATGCGGTGTACGACGTACTGCCTACGGCGCTCAAGCTGCTGCACGCGCAGTTTTCCGGCACGCAGGTGGTCCTGTCTGAAATGGGCAATGCCGATCTGATGCAGGCCCTCACCGAAGGCCGCATCGATCTGGCCATGCTGCACACGCCGGTGGCCTTGCAGGGCCGTGTGCGTCAAAAGCTGGTGCGACGCGACCCGCTGGTGGCGGTTCTTCCCGCCAACTACCCGCTGCCTGCCGATGGCCGAGCCGCGTTGGCCGACCTGGAGCGGCTGGGACTGGTGTGGTTTCCCGAAGCGCAGCTGCCCACGCTGCGCGCGGGCATTGCGGGTGCGTTCTCGCGCGCCGGGCTGGCGATGCGCGTGGTGCAGGAGGCCAACCGCTCGCTCACGGTGCTGTCATGCGTGGCCGCGGGCGTTGGCGCATCGCTGCTGCCGCAATCGGCCGAAGTGCTGCAGCACCGGGGCGTGCGCTTTGCGCCGTTGTGCGACGGCGAGCGGCTGCCGTACTTCGAGCTGAGCGTGCTGTGGCAGGCGTCAGGCAGGGCCACCATCGCGGGCCAGCTGGCCGATCTGCTTTAGAACATGTTTACGATCTCTTCGCGCCGCGACAGAGCCTGGGCGGGATGGGATGCTAGGCGCAGTACCGCAGCAATAGCCCCGCTATTGCGAGGATCTGCAACGACGCAGACCGCCCGCCAAGGCACTGTCCCGAAGGGTTGGGACGAAATCGGGCGATTTCTTCGCGCTGCAGCTTGCTTGCACCCCGGTGCAAGCTGCGCCGCAGCGCTTCGAACTCATCCCGATTGCGTCCCAACGCGACGCGTTGAGATCGTGAACACGTTCTTAGTCCAGCGAAATGCTCGCCTGCTTGCCCAGCGCTGTCCAGCGGCTGATTTCGGCGCGGCGGAACTGATCGAGCTCCTTCGGGCTGGAGCCGATCACCTCGGCACCCAGCGACATCAGCCGGGCCTTGACCTCGCGGTCGTTCAGTGCGGCAGACACGTCCTTGCTGATCTTTTCCACGAGGGCGGCGGGCGTGCCCGCAGGAGCGAACAAGCCATTCCACTCGTACACATCCACGCCAGCTACCCCGGCCTCGGTGAAGGTGGGCGTATTGGGCAGCACGGGGGAGCTGTGCCGGCCTGCCACGGCCAGGGGCCGCAGCTTGCCGCTCTGGATGAAGGGCAGGGACGAAGCCAGGCTGGCGAAGAACACGGGCACGTTGCCGCCCATCACGTCCACCATGGCCGGGCCGCCTCCGCGGTAGGCCACGTGGGTCATTCTGGCGCCGGTCTTGATGGCGAACAACTCGGCGGCCAGGTGCTGCGCCGAGCCGTTGCCCGACGATGCGTAGTCCAGTTTGCCGGGGTGGGCCGTGGTGTAGGCGATGAGCTCCTGGACCGATTGCGCGGGGAAAGCAGGATTGACCACCAGCACGCTGGGCACTTTGACGAGCAGCGACACGGGCGCGAAAGCCGTCAGCGTGTCGAACGGCATGCGCTTCTTGAGCGCCGGGTTCTGTGCATGGTTGGATGCATCCACCATCAGCGTGTAGCCGTCGGCCGGCGATGTCAGCACGGCTTGGGCGCCAATGATGCCGCCGCCGCCCGCACGGTTGTCCACCACGACGGGCTGGCCCCAGATCTGGGAAAGCTTGGTGCCCAGAATGCGCGCTGCCACATCCACGGTGCCGCCGGGCGGGTAGGTCACGACCAGGCGCACGGGCTTGCTGGGAAAAACCGTCTGGGCTTGCACGGTGGGGGCCAGCGCCAGGGCGGCGAGGGCGAAGGCTATGGAACGTCGTTGCATGTTGTCTCCTGCTGGTTTGAATTAATGGGGGATATTGAACAGTTCGGCCGCCGTGGTGCCCAGAATCTGGCGACGCTGGGCCGCATCCGGCACCCAGTCGGCCAGGGCGGCCAGGCTGGGGCCATAGGTGGCCAGGTGCTGGTGCTGCGTGTGCGGCCAGTCGCTACCCCATACCAGGCGCTGTGGACCAAAGGCGGCCAGCAACTGGCGTGCGCATTCGCGGGCGGCGGCCGCGTCGCGCGCACTCTGGTGATGGGCGTTGCGGTAGGCGGCGGACAGTTTGACCCAGACCCGCCCTGAATCCGCATGGCGCAGTAGCGCGGCAAAGCCGGGGTCGGTGCTGGCCTGGTCAGGGTCGGGCCGACCGAAATGGTCGATGACCACGCGGCAGCCCGCCGGCGCGGCGGCCTCGATGAGGGGCGAAAGATCGGCGGCCTGGCGATGCAGCTCCAGGTGCCAGTCGAGTGCCCGGATGCGCGCGAGAAATGCCTGCCATAGGGGCCGCGTGAGATCGGGCAGAGGCTGGCCCACCAGGTTCAGGCGCACGCCCACCACGCCGGCGGCGGCCAGCGCGGCGAGTTCCTGCTCCGTGGCCGCAGGTTCGAGCATCACCACGCCGCGCAGGCGCCGGGGGTGCTGGCGCAAAACGCTCAGCAGGTAGCTGTTGTCGAGGCCCAGAAAGCTGGGCTGCACCAGCACACCATGGGTGCAGCCGTGCGTGTCGAGCAGGTCCAGGTATTCGCCGGGCGTGGCATCGAAGTCGGGCGCGTAGCGGCGTGCAGCTGCCAGCGGCATCTGGCGCAGAAAGACATGTGCGTGGGTGTCCACCCGGAGAGGTGCAGTCATGGAGCGACTGTATGTTCCCCTGTGCCCGGACGTGAGTGGGGCGCTGATGCCTATCCATAAGCAGCCGTTATGGCAAAGCGCCATCTCGGTCCACCGTCCACGCCACACCAGTCATTTGCGCGGCGTGAGCCTGGAGCCGGGCGCACCGGTCGCTGTCTTGGGTGACTGCGGACCACAGTCCCTTTGTATTCGGGAGGCGTCCGTCTGGGATGGCCGCTGGCTGCCAAGCGACAGTTCCGTGCCCCTGGAAATGTCCTCGGTAAAGCCTTGAAGAATGAGCAACTCGGGAGAGGGTTTGGGCCGAGCGTGCATATGCGCCGGGATCTGCTGCCGATGGATGCTCCGCTGCACTGATTCGCTATAAGCGGCCCTTGTCATTACTTGTCTTCGCAGTCCGTTCCGGAAGCTTGCACACGTATTTTTGGATGGACAGCTTCAAGGGCTGGCTGCGGGTCCAACGATCACGCCATGGCAGGCCGTTCGGCAGGGCCGAGCTAAACAGCGGGACGATGCCGCCGGATTCGTCGCCAACGGCTGGCCAAATCCAGCGAGTCTCAGTGTTTCCACGGGTGTCATCATGAATTGTTACCGGTACCATCGGCGGCCTGATACCGGTAACATGATTTGGCGTGGTGCTGGTTGATTACAACGACTTGGAGACACTTAGATGAAACTTGCCCGTGTATTTGGTGGGATCGCCACCGGCATCCTGATAACTTCCGCAGCCTGGGCGCAGGCGTTTCCGCACAAGCCGGTGACCGTGGTCGTGCCCTTCGTACCAGGGGGGTCGTCTGATGCCACGATGCGTGCGCTGTCCATCAAGCTCGGCGAGAACCTCGGTCAGCCGGTCATTCTCGAGAACAAGCCGGGCGTCAACGGCACCCTGGGCGTCGGGCTGGCCTTGCGCGCACCTGCCGACGGCTACACGCTCACCATCGGCTCGGTCGGCACCTATGCCATCTCGCCACAGCTCATCAAGGCGGTGAAGTGGGATCCGCTGAAGGACGTGGACATGCTTGGCATCCCGGTACGCACCGTGAACGTGATCGTGGTGACGCCCAGCTTTCCGGCCAATACGCTGCCGGAGTTGCTGGACTACATGAAGAAGAATCCTGGCAAGGTTTCCTTTGCAAACTCCGGCGAAGGCTCGACCGACCATCTCACCAGCATGCTGCTATGGCAAAAAACGGGCGTGGCAGGCCTCAACGTCGCCTACAAGGGCGGTGGAGCAGCCCTTACCGATGTGATGGCCGGGCATGCGAACGTGCTGATCACCAATCTCAGTGTCCTGCTCGCACAGATCAAGGCCGGCCGACTCAAGGCGATCGCGGTGACGGCCGAAAACCGTATTGCCGAACTTCCCAACGTGCCCACCGTGGCCGAGTCCGGCGTCAAGGGCTTGGACGTGTATTCATGGCAGGGCATCGCCGCACCCAAAGGGCTGTCCCAGCCAGTCCGCGACAAGATCACCTCGGCGCTGGTTGCCACGTTGAAAGACCCCAGCGTCGTCAAATCGCTGGAGCAGGGAGGGTTCGAAGTCGTCTCTCTGAACTCGACGCAGGCGCAGGCGCTGCTGCAGTCTGAAATACAGCGCTGGAAAACGGTGATCGACGTGGCCGGCGTGAGGGCGGAGTGAGCCATGGACACGCATGAGCAAGTCACCGCTGCGCGGCACTCCGTATCCGGGCACTCGCCGACCGACTCCTTCCTCGGCTATCCGCGCGATGCAGGGAGGGCGGGCACACGCAACTACATCGGCGTTTTCATCGCCGGCAACTGTGCGGCGACGGCCGCGCGCCTGGTGGCCCGTCACTTCACCTCGCGCCGCCTGGCCGCCTATCCGAATGTCGACGGTGTGCTGGCCTTCATCCACGAACTGGGCTGCGGCATGGAGAAGTCCGGCGAACCCATGGACCTGCTGCGGCGCACGGTGGGCGGCACCGTCCGCAACCCCAACCTGGCCGGCTCGGTGATCATGGCCCTGGGCTGCGAGCGCAACAACATCTACGGCCTGCTGGAGCAGGAAAAGCTGGTGGCCGGGCCGCTGCTGAAGACGGTCGTCCTGCAGGAAGTCGGCGGCACGGCTGCTGCGGTCGAGCAGGGCATTGCGGCGGTGCAGGCCATGCTGCCGCTGGCCAATGCGGTGCCGAGGCAGCCAGTACCGGTGAGTGAACTGGTGCTCGGCCTGCAGACCATCGACGTCGATGCCGCGGATCACCATGCCCGCCAGGCGCTGGGAGCGGCGGTGGATCTGCTGGTGGCGCAGGGTGGCACGGCCATCGTCTCGGCCACCACGCGGAACGCATCGGCCCTCGCCGCAAAAGCGTCCGCGCCGCGGACCGCCGACGCCCTGGCGCAGCGCGTGCATTGGTGGCATGGTTACTCGGCCGGTCGCGATGTGCGCTCGGTCCGCTCCGAAACCGCTCGCGACACGGATGTGTCATACATGGGCGGACAAGACCTGCAGGAGGTTTGCGCCTATGCCGTGCCCGCCCGGTCGCGGGGCGTAGTGATGATGGATTCACCCGGTTACGAAGCGATGTCCGTTACAGGCCAAGTCGCCGCCGGCGCCACGCTGGTGTGCCTGCTGACCAGTGCAGAAAGTGCCTTAGGTGCGAACGGCGCGCCCACCGTTCGGCTGGCCGCCAGCCATGGCCTGTTTGCCCGCTCGCCCGAAGAAATGGACCTCGACTGCAGCGAAGCTGCGTCTGGTGCGATGCCGGTCTCCGAAGTGGGCCGCACCATCTATGAAAGCTGGCTGCACCACGCCAGCGGCATTGCGACCAGTGCAGAGAACCTGGGCCTGGGCGAGGGCGAGTTCGTTCCCTGGCCGATTGGTGTCATTGCTTGAACAAGGATTTCGCAACATGTCGACTTTTGCCCCTACCCGGCTCGATCTGCCGCCCATGACGGCAGCGTCCGCCAGTACCGCGCAGGCGGGCCTGCGCAACCCGTTCATCCGCCTCGATCCGCAAGACAACGTGCTGGTCGCCCGGGCCGATGTGCCAGCGGGCCTGTCGGTGCCAGTTGAAGGCCTGACCACGCTCCAGGCGATACCCGCCGGCCACAAGGTGGCGACCCGTGCGTTCTCCAAGGGCGACGCCGTTCTCAAGTACAACACCGTGATCGGATTCGCCTCCGAGGACATAGCGCCCGGCACCTGGGTGCACAGTCACAACATCGCGTTCAGCGATGTGGAGAAAAACTACCGGCATGGCGAATGCTACGTGCCGACCGAGATACTGCCGCCCGAACAACGGGCCCGGTTCCAGGGCATCGTGCGCCCGGACGGCCGGGTCGCGACCCGCAACTACATCGGCGTCTTCATCGTCAGCCACAAGGCTGCCGTAGTGGCGCGGCAGATCGGGGCCGCGTTTGACGAAGACACCATGGCCGCCTATCCGCACGTCGACGGCGTTGCCACCTTCGCACACGACCAGGGCGCCGGCATGGAACTGAGCGGTGAGCCCATGCAGGTGCTGCGCCGCACCCTGGGCGGCTACATGCGCCACCCCAATATCGCTGCCTCACTGGTGATTTCCTTCGGCGACGAAGACAACGAACTGGAGGGCTTGCTGGCCGACCAGCAACTGACGCGCTCCCCCCGACTGCAGACGCTGAGCGTGCGCGAGGAGGGAGGCATACGCAACGCGGTGGCCAGGGGCATCGCGCTGGTCGAACAAATGCTGCCCGAGGCCGAGATGGCGAGGCGCGAGCCGGTATCGGCCGAACACATCGTGGTGGGCATGCAGTGCGGCGGCTCGGACGGTTTCTCGGGGCTGTCGGCCAACCCCGCGCTCGGCTACGCTGCGGAGATACTGGCGCGCAACGGCGGCACTGCGATCCTGTCCGAGACCACCGAAATATTCGGCGTCGAGCATACGCTGACTGCCAGGGCCCGCACGCCGGAGGTCGGCCGCAGGCTGGTGGCGCGCATGGATTGGTGGCTGCGGCACTGCGAAGGTCGGGACACCCAGATCAACGGGCAGGTGAGCCCCGGAAACCATGCTGGCGGGCTGGCAAACGTGCTTGAAAAATCGCTGGGCGGCGCCAAGAAAGGCGGCAACCTGCCCTTGATGGACGTGTATGAATATGCCGAACCCATCCGGGAGCACGGGCTGGTCTTCATGGATACGCCGGGCTACGACCCGGTCTCGGCCACTGGCCAGATCGCGGGCGGCGCCAACCTGATCTGCTTCACCACCGGCCGTGGGTCCTGCTTCGGATCGGTGCCTGCGCCCACCATCAAGCTGGCAAGCAACACGCCGATGTACCAGCGCATGGTGGCCGATATGGACATCAATTGCGGGGCCATCATCGACGGCGAGGCTGAACTGGCAGACATCGGCCAGGTCATCTTCGAACGCATCCTGCAACACGCCTCCGGCGAGCCTACCAAGAGTGAAAAGCTGGGCGTCGGCGTGAATGAGTTCGTCCCTTGGCCGCTGGGCGCGAGGGATTGAAAGGGCGGGCTTGGGGCAGTTACCTCTAGAATCACCAGCTTTATCCACTCCACTCACGCTGTGGCGCAGTGCGCCCTGCGTCGGTCAAACACCGCGTGCCCGCCGTTCCCCCCAAAGCCCCGCTCCCCCGTCCTTCCGCAACCGCCGGCACGGTGAGCGTGACGCTCGCAGACGTGGCCCGCGTGGCGGGTGTTTCCAAGATGACGGTCTCGCGTGCGCTGGGCAATCCCGGCATCGTGTCGGAGGCTACGCTCAAGCGGGTTCAGGACGCCATCGCCCGGACCGGTTATGTACAGAACATCCTGGCCGGGGCTTTCCGGTCCAACCGCACCAGGCTGATCACCTGTCTGGTGCCGACCATTGGCGCCGGTTCGGTTTTCATGGATGCGGTGCAGTCCATGAGCGAGGAGTTCAAGGTCGCCGGTTACCAGGTCATTCTCGGCCAGTGCGAATACGACGCGGCCGATGAGGAGCAACTGGTCGAAGGCATGCTGGCACGCAGACCCGAGGGCCTGGTTCTCATGGGGCCGGTGCACTCGGCAAAGGCGCGGCGCCGCCTGGGCGAGGTCGGCATACCGCTCGTGGAAGCCTGGGCGATGGCCGGCAAGCCCATCGATTCGATGGTGGGGTTTTCGCATGAGCAGGTGGGCCGCGACGCCGCGCGCTACCTGTTCTCCAAGGAGCGGCGGCGGATCGCGGTCATCGCTACCGACGAGCCGCGAGGTATCCTGCGCGAACAGGGATTCATCAAGGCAGCTCGAAAGCTGGGGCTGACCGGGCGCAACGAACCAGTGCCGCACTGGCGCTGTCCCACGCCTTCGCGGCTGCGGCACGGCAGGCAGGGAGCGGCGCTGCTGCTCGACGCCCATCCGGACATCGACGCGATCTTCTGCGCTACCGACCTTGTGGCGCTCGGCGTCCTGATCGAGGCGCGGTCGAGGGGGCTTGCAGTGCCGCGGCAACTGGCTGTCGTCGGTTTCGGAGACGCGGACTTCGCGGTGGATACCGATCCGTCGCTGACCACAGTAAGGGTGGACAGCCAAGCGCTCGGCCGACGTGTCGCCGCCGTGCTGATCGACCGCATCGAAGGCGTTGCCGAGGCTGGGTACGTTGAGGATGTCGGTTTCACGTTGATCGAACGCGATAGCGCCTGACGGCCGCTTGGGGCAAAGGCCGCGGCCAGCGCGTCATAGCCCGCAGCGGATTCGTTCCCAATATGCTGGCGGGAGGACTGTCTTCACAGCGCAGTCGACTGGTGGCGGCCATCGTCCCGCAAATGGTCAATTCGATCTTCATCGAAACCATCCAGTCGTTCAGCGAAGTACTTTGGCAGCACGGTTACCAGGTGATGTTCGCCATGTCGGGTTATCCGGATTCGCGGGAGGACGAACTGGTTACGGCCATCCTGGCGCGCCGCCCTGAAGCGATCTACCTGACCGGTGTGAGTCGGTCGCTCGCCACGCGGCGCCGGCTCGCGACCTCGGGCATTCCGGTCGTGGAGGCATGGGATCTGACGCCCGCGCCTTCGCACAGGAACTGAGCAAGGCGCTGGGCCAGCAGGTCTACGTGGAAAACCGGCCGGGCGCCGGCAGCACCATCGGCGCCGAAGCCGGGGCCAAAGCCACGCCTGATGGCTACACGCTGGTGCAGACGGTCAGTGCGCTGTATGGCGTGGCGCCGCTGGTCTATCCCAAACTGGGATACGACGTGGTGAAGGATCTGCGATCGGTCATCGTTCTCACATCGTTCGACAACGTTCTGGTAGTCAACAGCACGTTGCCGGTGACCTCGATGAAAGAGTTGATCGCCTATGCCAAAGGCAAGCCGGGCGAGGTGACGTTTGCGTCGAGTGGAAACGGCACCACTACCCACATGTCGGGCGAGATGTTCAAGCAGATGGCTCATATCGACATCCGCCACGTGCCCTACAAAAGCGGCGCGCCGGCCACTACGGACGTGCTGGGCGGGCAGGTCAACATGATGTTCCACAACATTCCTTCCGTCATCCAGCACATCAAGAGCGCAACACTGCGGGCACTGGCGGTCACTGGTGCGCAGCGCAGCCAGTTCCTGCCGGATGTTCCCACCGTGGCCGAAGCCGGCCTGTCGGGTTACCAGTCGTCTGGCTGGTTCAGCATGTCCGTGCCTGCCGCGACGCCGCAGGCGGTGATCGACAGACTGTCCAAGGCGTCCATGGAGGCGGTCAAGTCGCGCGGTTTCGTCAAGTCCATGAACGAGAGCGGCTTCGATGTCGTCGGCGGCACGCCCCAGCAGATGGATGCCATGGTGCAGGACGAAATCCGGCGCTGGGCTCCCATCGTCAAGTCATCGGGCGTGCGCGTCGACTGACGCTTCTGGCAGGGCTGGACATTGATACTGTCCCCACGGCGATCACGTCCTCCCGGCCGACCATGCCGCCGGGGGCGGGGATGCACTGCGCGGTGATGCGATGGAAGCACCCTTTCGAATTCGCTCCACTGCGTCTTGGTACAGAAAAACCGTCTCCCGCGGCTCCGGAGTCGTGAACCGAACAATGAGCTTGAGGTCCGTCTCCAGATTCCTGAAGAATGCGGATACCGCAGCCCTGAAGGGCTATGACGCGGGCAAGAAAAAGCTCCGCCAGCGTCAAACCGATTTCGCAAGTCCGAATGCTGTTCAGCAAGTCATTGGTCGAAGACATGGCAGTGTGGCGCAATTTATGGAACCCGGGCCGGAGCCTCGGTCCGAAGTTGTTCGGTGCATGCGAAGACGATGGGCTTGCAGAGCACGCCTTCAGCTGCGCTGATGGCCCAGTACCGGATCCCGCGGCCTGACATGGGCTTTCTTCAAGCCAAGCGGCATGGATTCTTTCTGGCGAACGTCGTGGGCACCGGGGGCAAGGCATGGGCCGCGAGCGCCGCAGGACGAGTCGCGTGGGCAGCTTTCATACCGGATGGACGCGCCTGTGCAACTGGCTTGTGACAAACGGCCCTTGTCGGTACTAAAGATGGGCCTTGCTCGAGTGCTGGCGCAACTCAAACCGCCGTGCCCCGCGCCGCCATGAACTGCTGCCCCACCGCCGTGACCACCTCGGCGCGTGCCGCCGTGCGCAGCTGCACCAGGGCGATCTGGCGGCTTTCGGCTGCCTGGGGAATGGGTACCACCCGCAGCTGCGGGTTGTTTTCCCAGGCATGCCTGGCCAGAAGCGGCAGCATGGCCACGCCCATGCCGTCGCTCACGAGTTCCACAATGGTCTCGATCGAGTTCAGCTCCATGAACTCCTGGGGCTTGGCGCGCAGCCGGCGCAGCGTGCGATCGACCAGTTCGCCCGTGTGTTCGGTGCGGTCAAACCGGATGAACGGATAGCGCTCCACCATGATGACAGGCTCGGCCAGCCTGGAGGAGCGCGACGTCAGCAGCACCATGGGCTCGGCGTACAGCGGAGTCCAGACCAGCGAGGGGCGCTTGAGGGCCGGGTCATGCACCACCACGGCCGCATCGAGCTCATGGTTTTCCACCTGGGCAATCAGCCGGTTGGACTTGCCCGAGACCACATGCAGGTCCACCGCTGGATGATGGCGCTTGAGCTCCAGCGTGGCGCGTACCAACTGGCTCAGTGCCGAGACGATGGAGCCGAATTGCACGGTGCCGGCCAGCGGCGCATCCGCCTGGGTGCCGTGCTTGGCCTGCTCGTACAGTGCCACCAGCTGCGTGGCAATGGGCACCAGTGCCCGGCCCTGCTCGTTGAGCGCCACTTGCTTGCCCTGGCGGGTAAACAGCTTGCGCTTGAGGTCTGTCTCCAATGTGCGCATCTGCAGGCCCACGGCCACCTGGGTCAGCCCCACACGATGTCCGGCAGCCGTGAACGAACCTTCCGTGGAGACGGCCAGAAAAGTGCGAAGAATCCGCAGGCTTGGCATAAATGGTTTTCTTTCAAGAAACGGAAGAAAGTCCAGCTTTCACAAAGCGCTTTCTATCATCAAAATCGGCGTCATCAGTCCTGCAAGCTGCATTAATTCTGGAGTTTTCTATGCTTGAACACATGTCCCGCCGGCTTTTCACCTGCTGCGCCACCTTGCTGACCTGCGGCGCCACGGGCCTGGCCACGCCGGCCCTCGCCGCCGATGTCTGGCCTTCACAGCCGCTCAAGATCATGGTGGGCTTTGCCGCGGGCGGCGCCAACGACATGGTTGCGCGCATTCTGGCCAAGGAGCTGCAGCAGAGCCTGGGCCAGACCGTGGTGGTGGAAAACAAGGGCGGCGCGGGCGGCCTGCTCGCCAATGACATCGTGGCCAAGGCGCCCAAGAATGGCTACACCTTGCTGCTGGGCTCCATCGGCAGCAACACCATCGCGCCGGTGCTTTCCAGGAAGCTTTCCTTCGACCCGCGCAAGGACCTGGAGCCGATCAGCCTGGTGGCGGAGTCGGGCAACGCCCTGCTGGTGACGGCCAAGCTGCCCTACAAGACGGTCCAGGAAATGATAGGCGCCGCCCGCAAGGAACCGGGCACCATCAACTACGCATCTTCTGGCAGCGGCTCGACCCTGCATCTCGCAGGCGCGCTGTTCGCGCAGCAGGCGGGCGTGAATCTGGTGCATGTGCCCTACCGGGGCAATGGCCCGGCCATTGCCGATGTCTCCGCAGGCCAGGTCCAGGCCATCTTCTCGGGCATTCCGCCCGCCATTACCTCCGCCAAGACCGGCCAGACCCGCATTCTGGCGGTGACCACCAAGGAGCGCGTGAAGTCCCTGCCCAACGTGCCCACCGTCGCCGAAGCCGGCCTGCCCGGCTATGCCTTCACCTCCTGGTATGGCTTGTTCACCACCGGTGGCACGGATCCGGCGATCGTTGAAAAGCTGGCACAGGAAGTGCGCAAGATCATTGCCCGCCCCGATGTGCGCGCGCAACTCGAGGCCCAGGGGCTGACCCCCGAAGCCAGCGACCCCAAGACGTTCAAGGAGCAAATCGACCGCGAGCTCACACGCTGGACCCGGGACGTCAAGGTTCTGGGCATCTCCGCCGACTGAATTTCCAAGAGCCCGCGCCCATGTCAGGAACTCCCATGAATGCCCCGTTTTCCCCCGGCAACCCGTACAGCTCCGTGCGCGTTCCCGTTTTTGCACGCAATGGCGTGTCGACCTCCCATCCCCTGGGGGCGCAAGCCGGCTTGCGCATGCTGTGGGCCGGTGGCAATGCCGTCGATGCGGCCATAGCGGCAGCGGCCGTGATGGCCATCGTCGAGCCTGTCAGCAACGGTCTGGGCTCGGACGCGTTCTGCATTCTGTGGGATGGCTCGCAGTTGCACGGTCTCAATGCCTCGGGCCGGGCGCCCCAGGGCTGGACGCCGGAGTATTTCGAAAAGCGCTACGGCCGGCAGGCCAGGCCGCCGCGCCGCGGCGTGGACTCGATCACCGTGCCCGGGGCCGTCAGCGCCTGGGTCGCATTGCACGAGCGCTTCGGCAAGCTGCCGTTTGCCAGCCTGATGGAGCCCGCCGCTGAAATCGCCGAGCGCGGTTACCTGGTGCCACCCGTGGTGCAGCAAAAATGGGCCGCGGGCGCGCCAGAGCTGCAGGCGCAGCCGGGATTCGCCCAGAGCTTTCTGCCGTCGGGCCGGCCGCCTGCCGTGGGCGAGCTGTTTCGCTTTCCTGCGGCCGCGCGCGCGCTGCGCGCCATCGGTGCCAGCCAGGGCAAGGCGTTCTATGAGGGCGAAATCGCCGCGGCGGTCACTTCCTTTGTCCAGCAGCACGGCGGCTGCCTGAGCATGGCCGACATGGCCCAGCACCAGGCCGAATGGGTCACGCCAGTGGCCAAGGACTACCGTGGCTACACCCTGCACGAGATTCCGCCCGGCGGCCAGGGCATTGCGGCGCAGATCGCGCTGGGCATCCTGTCGAATTTCGACCTGGCCGGCCTGCCACTCGATGGCGTGGCTTCCCAGCATCTGCAGATCGAGGCCATGAAGCTGGCGTTCGCCGATGTCGACCGCTATGTGGCCGATGCCGGCATGGAAGTGACTACCGCGCAAATGCTCGACGACGCCTACCTGGCAGCGCGCGCAAAGCTCATCGATCCGCAGCGCGCCCAGGATTTCAAGGCCGGCAATCCGGTCCAGGGCGGCACCATCTACCTGAGCGCGGTCGATGAGAGCGGCATGATGGTCAGCTTCATCCAGAGCAACTTCGCGGGCTTTGGCTCGGGCGTGGTCGAACCGAGCTTCGGCATCAGCCTGCAAAACCGCGGCTACGGATTCAGCGCCAACCCCCAGGGTCCCAACCGCGCCAACCTGGTGGGCCCGGGCAAGCGACCGTTTCACACCATCATCCCGGCCTTCCTGACCAAGGATGGCCAGCCGGTGATGAGCTTCGGTGTCATGGGCGGCAACATGCAGCCCCAGGGCCATATGCAGACGCTGGTGCGCATGATCGACTACGGCCAGTCGCCCCAGGCCGCCTGCGATGCGCCGCGCTGGCGCTACAACGCGGGCCTGGCGCTCAATGTCGAAGCCGGCATGGATCCCGCGACTGTTGCAGGCCTGCAGGCCCTGGGCCACCAGCTGGAGGTCATTGACGATCCCTACCAGGACTTCGGCGCCGGCCAGTTCATCTGGCGCATGGGCGACCCCGCTGTCGAGGGCTACCAGTTCGCCAGCGATCCGCGCCGCGACGGCCTGGCCGCAGGTTTTTAGCAGCAGGTTTCCCGCTCCAGGCATGAGCCCCCTGAATGTTTCAGCCTTGCCGCAACGACCTGCGCCGGGGTGGAGCGGGATAGCCAGGCCCGCACGCGCAAAAATCGTTTCCTGGTGGAGCACGGGCAGGGCGGGGTGGAGGGGGAGGCCGACTTTTGCTGCCCGCAGACAGGGGCACTGCTGACGGGGCGGGCCGCTTACATCGTGGTGACACCCAGCACCTCACCCCGGGAGTGCGCAGCCAAGGCGATACCTTCAAAACAAAATAGAATATTAATTGTTTGCTTAATGCAAATATCGATATAATAGAGTGATTCCAACTGCAGCGACTGTCTTTTACAGACGCCGCAACCCCTGCCCAGTGCCGGCAATCTGCACCCAGGCAGGGTGCCTTTTGCGACCTTTGTCGCCCAGTTGGCTGTAGAGCTGCAGCCAACCGAGTTCCTAGAAGCTC
Organism: Pantoea sp. 18069; assembly: GCF_902706035.1. Taxonomy (GTDB): domain Bacteria; phylum Pseudomonadota; class Gammaproteobacteria; order Burkholderiales; family Burkholderiaceae_C; genus Comamonas. The sequence continues at coordinate 71,399 of NZ_CACSJA010000006.1, forward strand.
ACGCAGGTCGATTCAAGCCTGCGTCCCTGAATGAACCAGATTTCACAGACCGCCATTTCCATGGGCAAGTACGTCGTTTCGCCCGCGACACACCAGACCAAATGTGGCCGCTTCAGCGCCTCTTTTTCGGTCCATCGGTCCCAGAGCAACGGCAGCTACTGCCGTGTGTTCCGTTTTGACAAAACCTTTGCCTCGCGCGAAGCCGCCCGGATCTTTGCTGTGACCCAGGGCTGGCTGCAAACGTGCATGCCGCACCTCTCTGCGTGCTGATGCTCTGTTCACCCCAGATCCAATCCCCGCTTTCCCGTTGCTGCGGACTCCCGATCCGTACGTTCTTATTCCAACGGTGCGCTATTCGTTGTGCGCCACTATTTAAAAAGGCTCTTTCATGAGCAGCAAAATCTACGTGGGCAACTTGCCCTACTCCGTGACCGATTCCAGCTTGGAAAGCAACTTTGCCGAGTTTGGCAGCGTTTCTTCCGCCAAGGTCATGATGGACCGCGAAACCGGCCGCTCCAAGGGCTTCGGGTTTGTGGAAATGGCTTCTGCTGAAGCCGCCCAGGCCGCGATCACCGGACTGCACGGCATGTCCGTCGATGGACGCTCGATTGTCGTCAACATGGCGCGCCCCCGCGAAGAAGGCAGGAGCTCGGGTGGCCGCAGCGAGGCTGGCTACACTTCCAGCAATCGTTCGGACGTTGGGTATGGCAATGGTGGCCAAGGCGGTGGTCGCTACTGAGTCCAGTCGACTCCTGTGAAAGACCGGCTCTTTCCTGAGTCGGTTTTTTTTCGTCTCGATCGGCGTTGCTCGATGGTCAGGCAGGCTTGGCTGCGATATCGCTGGCGGAGCCCAGAGTCTGTAGAACCCTCGGTCTCATCTCAATCAGCTGCTTGCGACTTGTTGGATGCTTTCAATGAAGAAAAATGCGCTCTTTCGCCTGCGTCTCTACCGTGACGATGTCATCGCCATAGGTCCAGGCAAAGTCCAACTGCTGGAAGCAATTCAGAAGCACAAGTCCATTTCCGCAGCTGCGCGCAGCTTGGGCAGTCGTATCGGCGAGCCTGGAATCTGGTCGACGAGATGAACCAGGCGTTGGTGCAGCCGGTGGTGGCGTCGGGGCGGAGCACAGCTCACGGTGACGGGGCGGGAGGTCGTGGCCCGTTACCGGGCAGTTGAAAACATTGTCCAACAGGCCGCAGATCAAGAGTTGAAGGTCCTGTTGGCGCTTCTCAAATAGCTGCAGCGGAATTTGAGCGACGCAGGCCTCAGTCGTCGACCCCGATCATGACGGAAGACGCCTTGATTACGCCATAGGCCTGCGCACCCTCCTTGAGACCCAGGGACTCAGCAGAAGTGCTGGTGATTGTCGAAGTGATCTGCACGCCTGGCGCGATCTCCAGGGTGATCTCCGTGGTTACGGGTCCGCGGACGATGGCCAGGATCTTGCCTGACAGGACATTGCGCGCACTGATTTTCATGATTCACTCCAAAATGGCTGGTTGATGCTGCGTTGCAGCGTAGGGGTGCGAGGACACGCACCGTGCCATTGTCCACGCTGAGGAAACATGCCAAGTAGGCTTTGGCCGCTGTTTCCACGAAAGCACCGTTCAGTATCGAAACCGTGCTCCCGGCAAGTCTCTTATCGGGCCGCTGTGCCTACAGCTCCATCATCTGGAAATCGGATTTTCCGACGCCGCAGTCGGGACACAGCCAGTCGGCGGGCACGGCCGCTCATGGCGTTCCAGGGGCGATGCCGTGCTCCGGCGCGCAGTCTTCCTGGTCATGCAAAGAATGCATGCCTGAACCTTGAGCGTGTGGCACGCGACATCGATAAGCAGGTGGCCTAACGGCCAAGGCGACAACTGCCTTGACACACGCAGTAATGGCGACATGTGTGAGCTTCATGTCGTTGACCCGCTGCTCGGCTCAGCCACTCCACCCGCCCCCAACACAGCCAACTCATTCGACACCCCAGCCCACGCCGCATCAAACCCGGCCGCCTTGCGCTCGGGCGGCACGGGATGCGCCCGCAACGCCCAGGTGGCACCGGCCACCACGCTGTCGATCACCGGCACCGCCACCTGGGGCTGCACCGCCGCGGCCATGCCTGCCAGGCCTGCGCCACCCAGGATCACGGCCTGCACGCCCATCTGGCGCACCACGTCGCGGCAGGCCTGGGCCAGCAGGGTGCGCGCGGCTTGCGGGTCTGCCGCCAGTTGGGCGCCCGTGGGGGCCACGGTGTGGATGCCTGCGAGCGCATGGGCCTGCCCGAGCTGCTGCGCCAGGCGCTGCAGCATGGGGCCCCAGCGCTCGCCACCGGTCACGATGGCAAAACGCCCATGGCGCGCGGCTTCGATGAATGACGCCTCGGCCAGGCCGGTGACGGGCACCGGGCTGCTTTCGCGCAAGGCCATGAGGCCGGGGTCGCCAAAGCAGCCTATCAGCACGGCATCGGGCCGTGCCTGGGGTTGCGCGAGGTCATGGGCCCAGGCATCCAGCGCGGCATGGGCTGCCACGGCGTAGCTGGCTTCGCAGGCAATGTAGGGGGCGCCAAAACGCGCCGTGGCCGTGCGCACCGCGACATGCGAGCCTGCGGCGGCCTGCACATGCTGGCGCAGCAGCGCGCTGACGCGGGCCGAGGTGTTGGGGTTGATGACGAGCAGTTGGCGCATGGGTCGCGGGGCGTTGAAGATCAGACACCGCCCAGCAACCGGGTCAGATCGAGCGTGTCGGCTGCCGGGGGCGTGAATTCAAGCTGCGCCTCGATGCGCACCAGGTGGTCCAGCATGCGGCGCGCCGCCTCCTTGGCGTCGCGCAGGCGAATGGCGTCGATCAGCGCCCGGTGCTCGCGGCAGCCGCAGGCCGTGGCCTCCTCGCGGGTCTGGGCGTGGGAGGGGCTGTAGGTCATCAGGATGAGCGAGGTGCGCGAGACCAGCTCGCGCAGGATGCGGCCCAGCGTCTGGTGTCCGGCGGCCTGCGCGATCTGCAGATGAAAGTCGCCTGACAGGCGAATCGCACGGCGCATGTCGCCGCTGGCGCGCGCCGCCTCTTCGTTCTCGATGCAGTTGCGCAAGGCCGCGATGTCTGCATCCGTGGCGTTGGCGATGAACAGCTCCACCAGCCGCGGCTCCAGCAGGCGGCGGGCTTCGAACACCTCCAGTGCCTCTTGCGGTGTGGGCTGGGCAATGGAGGCCCCGCGATTGGGCGTGAGGGTCACCACCTGTTCGTTGGCCAGCCGCACCAGCACGGGCCGCACCCGCGTGCGCGACACGCCAAACGCCGTCGCCAGCTTGTCTTCCACCAGCTTGGTGCCAGGGGGCAGGCGGTGATCGAGGATGGCGGACACCATGCGGTCGTACATGTCGTTGTCGCTGAGCTGGCCGGTCGCGTCGGGCTGGGCAGGGGGCTGGGTCACCGCGGCGCGTGCGCGCCGGGGCTTTGGGGTAGTTATTGTCATAAGGGTGCCGTTTTTAACCCGTGCGGCCCTTGCCGCGTCGCCCCAATGCCCATACCAGCGCCAGCGTGATGCCCATGACCGCGAACGACACCACCGTGGTCAACGTGCCCAGCGCATAGATGGATGGGGTGGTCACGGTGCTGGTAAGGCCCTGCAGTTCCAGCGGCAGCGTGTTCACATCGCCAATGGCTTGCGAGGTGCGTGCGATCTCATCCCAGCTCAGGGTGAAGCCGAACATGCCTATGCCCACGACCGAGGGCGCGATCAGCGGCAGCACCACATGCGCAAAGCCCTGCCAGGGCGTGGCACCCAGGTCGCGTGCGGCCTCTTCGTAGGCGGGGTTGAAGCGGTTGAACACCGCGAACATGATGAGCAGGCCGAAGGGCAGCGTCCAGGTCAGGTGCGCGCCCAGCGCCGAGGTGAACAGGCCCAGCGAAGTGCCATAGCCCTCCAGCGCGCTTTCCATGCCCAGCCATTCGAGCGTGGCCTTGATGGCGTTGTCCATGAGCCGGAACTCCAGCCCTATGCCCAGCGACACGATGATGGACGGCATGATGAGGCTGGCCACGACGATGAAGAACAGCGTGTTGCTGCCGGCCAGCCGCTTGCGAAACGCCAGGCCGGCCAGCACCGACAGCACCACCGTGCTGAGCATCACCGCCGCGCCCAGGCCCAGCGAGCGCCACAGCGCCGCGCCTATGTCCACCACGCCCAGCCCCTCGGCGAGCTTGTGGAACCAGTGCAGCGACACACCGCGCATGGGGAAGGTGAGCCCGCCTTCGGGCCCCTGGAAACTCAGCAGGAAGATGACCAGCATGGGGCCGTACATGAACAGCACGAACAGGCTGAACACGGTGGCCAGGGGCCAGAAGCTGGCGGGGCGGGTTTCGCGGACTTTCATCTCACAGCTCCTTGCGGATGTCGACGAGGCGCGTGAGGCCCCAGATGATCATCAGGACCACGGCCAGCAGGATCACGGCATTGGCCGCCGCCAGCGGGAACTGCAGGTAGGACGTCTGCACCTGGATGATCTTGCCGATGGAGGCGATCTGCTGGCCGCCCATCACGCCTATGGTGACGAAGTCGCCCATGACGATGGTGATCACGAAGATCGAGCCGATGATGATGCCGGTGCGCGACAGCGGGACGATCACGTTCCACAGCGTCTGCCAGCCGCTGGCGCCGCTGTCGCTGGCCGCCTCGATGAGACTGCGGTCTATGCGCATCATGCTGTTGAAAATGGGCACGATCATGAACATGGTGTAGAGGTGCACAAAGGCCAGCACCACCGAGAAATCGGAGAACAGCAGCCATTCGATGGGCTGGTCTATCAGTCCCGCGCCCACCAGGCCCTGGTTCACCAGACCATTGCGCCCCAGCAGCGGCACCCACGCGATCATGCGGATCACGTTGGACGTCCAGAACGGGATGGTGCACAGCACGAACAGCAATGTCTGCATGCCCGCCGAGCGCACATGAAAGGCCAGGAAATAGGCCACGGTGAAGCCGATCACCAGCGTGATGAGCCACACCAGAAAACTGAACTTGAGCGTGGAGTAATACGTCTTGAGCGTGACGCACAGCCCTTCGGACGCATCGCCGCAGCCCGCGAAGATGGACACGTAGTTCTTGAACGTGAAGCCGGGCAGCAATTCGTACTCGTTGAAGTCCCAGAAACTGACCATCACGATCAATGCCAGCGGGATGAGGAAAAACAGCGCGAACACCAGCGTGAACGGCGCGGCCTGCCACCAGGCAGCGATGCTTCGCCCCGGGATGGCGCTGGCGGGCAGGGTAGGGGTGTGGGTAGAGCTCATGGTGTTGGCAAATCAGCTATCCGGGGCAATACGCGCTGGCGTTGGAACTAACGCAGCGGAAGGCCGGGGCCTTCCGCTGGGCGGCCGCTTTTTATGCCGCCACGAATTCATTCCACTTCTGAACCATGTAGTTGTTCTCATCCATCAGCGCATTCCAGCAGGCGATGGAGCCCATGCGCGATTCGTAGCTGCCGCCGTCGCGCACCTCGCCGGCCTTGGCCAGCACATCGCCGTTCGGGCCCTTGATGTCCTGCGCGGCGGGCTTGCCTTCCATCCAGTAGGCCCACTCGTAGGCTTCCATCTTGGACTTGGCGGTTTCCAGCACGGCGCTGTAGTAGCCCTGGCGGTTCAGGTAGGCGCCGGCCCAGCCGTCCAGGAACCAGTTGATGAACTCATACGCGCCATCGAGCTTGCGGCCGCTGAGCGTGGCGGGCAGGCCAAAGCCGGCAGCCCAGGCGCGGTAGCCTTCCTTGAGCGGCTGGAAGTTGCAGGCGATGCCCTTGGTGCGCACGGCCGTGACGGCCGGGCTCCACATCGACTGGATCACCACTTCGCCCGACGCCATCAGATTCACCGACTCGTTGAAGTCCTTCCACAGCGCGCGGAACTGGCCTTGCCGCTTGGCTTCGATCAGGGTCTTGATCGTCAGATCGATTTCCTTCTTGGTCATGTTGCCCTTGTCGGGGTACTTGTAGATGCCCATGGCTTCCACGACCATGGCCGCGTCCATGATGCCGATGGAAGGGATGTTCAGGATGGCGGTCTTGCCCTTGAACTCGGGGTTGAGCAGTTCGGCCCAGGAGTTGATGGGGCGCTTGATCAGGTCAGGGCGTATGCCCAGCGTGTCGGCGTTGTACACGGTCGGGATCAGGCTCATGAACTGCGTGGGCGCGCTGGCGAACTTCTTGGACCTTTCGCCTTCCAGGTAGATCACCTTCTTGGGTGCCGTGCCCTGGTCGCCCACGGCCTTGCCGCCCACCATGCCGGTGGTGAACAGCGGGGTGATCTTGTCGGCATTCTTGATGCGCCTGGTATCGATGCCCTTGAGGTTGCCGGTGGGCACGATCTTCTTGAGCGAGAAATACTCGGTATCGATCAGATCGAAGCTGTTGGGCGCAGTGACGGCGCGCTTGCTCACGTCGTCGGTGGTCACGGCCACGTACTGGATCTGGATGCCGGTGTCGGCCTTGAACTTTTCGGCAATCACTTTGTCCTGGTTCACCGCCGTGCCCAGGTAGCGCAGCACGATCTTTTCCTGCGCGTGCACCGCCGGGAACACGCCGGCAGCCAGGATGCCCGCCGTGCCCTTGAGCAGCGAGCGGCGCTGCACGCCAGTGGCACCGGAAACGACGACAGGGGAATCGGCACGGGAAGCATCGGACATGGGAAAACTCCTTGGGTTGCGGATGGGGACGGATGAAAAACGGGGGGGACGGGAGGTATTCAGGCGGCGACCGCCAGGGCCGGTGAGGGCGCAGACAGCGGGTGCGCTTGATGAGGCGTCCAGTGCAGTTGCACCGGCTGCCCCACCTGCCAGGGCAGCGCGGCAAACCCGGCCTCGGACACCATCACCGAATAGGCTGCCGTGGCATTGGCCGACAGGGCCACGCCCTGCTTTTGCAGGCCCAGCAGCACATAGGTGCCCTGGTACTCCACGTCGGTCACGACGGCCTGCATGCGCTGGGCGCCGCTGGGCAGCTCGGCGTCGGCAAGCGCGATCTGCAGATGGTCGGTGCGCACCCCCACCAGGCCTTGCGGCGTATCGATCACGTTGTGCCCGCCCATGAAGCGCGCGACGAATTCGTTGGCGGGGCGGTTGTAGACCTCGTGCGGGCTGCCCACCTGCTCGATCACGCCGTGGTTCATCACCACCATGGTGTCGGCCAGGGCCATGGCTTCCTCCTGGCTGTGGGTGACGTGGATGAAAGTCAGGCCCAGCTCTTTTTGCCAGCGGCGCAGCTCGGCACGCATCTGGATGCGCAGGAAGGGGTCGAGCGCGGAAAGGGGTTCGTCCAGCAGCAGCACGCGTGGCTGCGTGATGAGCGCGCGCGCCAGAGCCACGCGCTGCTGCTGCCCGCCCGAGAGTTCCGCCGGCTTGCGCTCGGCCAGGTGGCCCAGCGCTACACGCTCGAGCAGGTCGCGCGCCCTGGCCTGGCGTTCGGCCCTGGCCACGCCTTTCATCTTGAGGCTGAAGGCCACGTTGTCCAGCGCCGACAGGTGCGGAAACAGCGCAAAGCTCTGGAACATCATGGCCGTGCCGCGCGCCGCGGCGGGCAGGTCGGTGATGTTGCGGTTCTCCAGCAGGATGTCGCCACCGGTCACCGACTCGTGCCCCGCAATCATGCGCAAGGTGGTGCTCTTGCCGCAGCCCGACGGGCCCAGCAGGCAGCAATAGCTGCCGCTGGCAATGCGCAGGTTGATCGCATCCACGGCGGGCTTGCCGCTGGCGTAGCGCTTGGTCAGCGCAACGACTTCAATGCCGGCGGCGGCCGATGTGGACTGGGAAGGTGCGGGTGCAGGGATGTGGGCTTGCATGCCAATGATGTATGCAAATGACGTGCCAGCTTTGCACGCAATGTTTGCACCATTTTGTATACAGAATGCACCTGGACGGGGAGTGAACGGCCCCAGCGTTAAGGCGGCATGCACCGTAAAGCACAGTGATTGGCTGCGCGCTGGTCTTCCATTCCTGGGGCACAGATTGACGGCCGCTTTATGGCGCAGGTCCAGGGGTAGGTTTTTAGCGGCTAAATTTCCGGCAGCCTGGTCAGGCGCGCACGGCCAGCCTGCGGGCACCGCGAGACGTCTATGTCATCGACCAGCGCCTGACCCGACGCGGCCCACGCTGGCCGGCAGCGTGTTCAGTGTGATGCTCTCGCCTGCGCCGTTGCCCCGAATGACGCAGCCATGCGAAGCTGGCCATCGACATGGCAAGCACCCAGCTCAGGGCGATCGAGACGAAATATCAGTCCACCACTTGCCTTCCGTGATTTGCATATGCTGCGACCGCGTGGTCTGGGCCGATCTGGCTGCGGTAAGCGGCCCTTGTCGTTGGTAAAAATGCGTGGACCATGCAGCGGTTGCGAAGGTGCCGATTGCGCAGGCCAGATGTCATCTTTAGGCGAGAAGCGCGCCTTTAATGCCGTGGAATGGCTGATTGCTCCAGACTGATCTGCGCCATTCGCGGTCTGGGACACATTTGATTCAATAGTCGCAACTCGCTCGTAACTTGGTTATGGGGTAGGGATTCCAGGGGCAAGGTCAGGTACGCAGCAATACAGAGTCGGCTGCGTCCATGTCGCGCACCGCATCGTGGAATACCCGGCGCAGCCATTCGATGCCGGGGTCGCGGGTGCGGTAGCGGTGCCATTGCATGACCTGGGACATTTCGGCCAGCGCCATCGGCACTTCGCGCACAACGATGGGCAGATGGCGCGCGGCCTGCTGCGCGAGCCGGCTGTGGATGGTCGCGACGCGTTCGGTGCCGACCACCAGTGCGGGCGACGATGCAAAGCTGAAGCTGGTCACGTCGACGCGCCGCTGCAGTCCGTGGCGCTTGAACAACCAGTCTTCCAGCGACGAGGCATTCGTCGCGGGTGGCATGGTCACTACATGCCCAGCCGCCATATAGCGCTCCATGCTCAGCGTGCCCTGCGCGAGCCGGCTATCGCGCCATAGAACGCACTGGAAGCGCTCGGAGAAAAGCGCTTCCGTCGGGTGGCTCGAAGTGCAGTATTCGCTGGGCATCACCACCAGATCGACTTCGGCGCGGTCCAGCGAGCGTGTCGGCTCGAGCACCTGGGGCAGCAGCGAAAAGCGGATGTCGGGGCCCTGCGCATGGGCCCGCGCGAGCACATGCGGAATCAGCGTGGCCAGCGTGAAGTCCGAGACGAAGATGCGGAACTCGCGGTCGGATTTGGCCGGCAGGAACTCGGGCTTGGCCGCCACCGAGCTGTCGATGCGCAGCAGCACGTCGCGCACCGTGTCCTTGAGCACTTCGGCGCGCGGCGTCAGCTCCATGCGCCGGCCTACCTGCACCAGCAGTTCGTCGTCGAAATAGTCTCTGAGCCGGCCCAGGGCATTGCTCATGGCCGACTGGCTCATGTGCAGCCGCTCGGCCGCACGGCTGATGCTGGCTTCGATCAGCAGCATGTCGAGCGCCACCAGCAGGTTGAGATCAAGTTTGTTGAAGCGCATCGGGGGTCTCCTGGACGGCATCGTAATGGCTGGCCGGAATTTGCGGGTTAACCCGAAAAGTATTTGCGCCATCGATAGCTGGGATGGATTCAAACCATTTTTCAGCATGAAGTCCGCTTCCTACACTCGCCTCACTACCAGAAGAAACGCGGCGTAGGCCCAAAGCGGTGCCAGCCGATGTCCGGCCTGCAAGGCCTCATGCAACGGAGACAAACCCTTCCATGTCCACGATCCTTTTCCCTCGCCGCGCCGGGGCGGCGCGCACCCTGGCGGCGGCGGCTGCCGCGCTGCTGGCCAGCGGCGCGAGCAATGCCTTCGAGTTCGATACCGGCAACCCCGACGTGAAGATCCGCTGGGACAACACGCTCAAGTACAGCAACGCGTTCCGGCTCAAGGACCGTTCGCCCGGGCTGTCGCTCACGCAGTTCGGCCCGGCCGGCGTGGTGGGCGCCAACAACCAGAACCAGGACGACGGCAACAACAACTTCGGCAAGGGCCTGGTCTCCAACCGCGCGGATTTGTTGAGCGAGCTCGACGTGACGGGCCGCAACTGGGGCGGCCGCATCAGCGCCGCAGCCTGGTACGACACGGTCTACCACCGCGCGACCGACAACCCCGGCATCAGCGCCAACCACGCGCCTGCGAGCGCGTTCACCTCGGACACGCGATCGCTGATGGGCCGCAAGGCCGAGCTGCTCGATGCCTTTGTCTTCGGCAAGTTCGATCTGGCCGACAAGCCCGCGACCGTGCGCCTGGGCCGCCACACGCTGCTGTGGGGCGAAAGCCTGTTCTTTGGCGTCAATGGCATCGCGGGCGGTCAGGCGCCGCTCGATCTGATCAAGCTGCTGTCGGTGCCCAATTCGCAATTCAAGGAAACCGTGCGTCCCACGGGCAAGCTGTCGGGCCAGGTGCAGCTGTCGAGCGATGTTGCCGTGGGAGCGTACTGGACCTATGAGTGGGAGAAAACCCGTCTCGCGCCTGCGGGCAGCTATCTGTCGACCAGCGATTCCATGGGGCCGGGCGCCGAGCGCATCAACGCCGGGCCCACGGGCACGTTCGCGCGCCAGGGCGATCTCGATGCCCGGGACCGGGGCCAGGGCGGCCTGCAGCTGCGCTGGCGCGTCGATGCGATCGACACCGACCTGGGCTTTTACGCCACGCGCTACCACGCGACCACGCCCAGCAATATCTACAACACGCTCAGCGGCGCGCCGCCGGCGCTGCGCGCGAGCAGCTACCGCTGGGCCTACCACGAAGGCGTGAGCGCGTTGGGTGCGAGCTTTGCCAAGACCGTGGGCGCATGGGGCCTGGCCGGCGAAATGTCGCTGCGGCGCAATGCGCCGCTGGCCAGCAGCGGGCAGTCGGTGATTCCCGCGATCGGCGTGGGCACGCGCTACGACAACCGCCACAACCCGGGCTACGCCGTGGGCGAGACCGGCCATGCGCAGTTCTCCTGGCTCGCGAGCCTGGGGCCGAGTTTCATCGCGCGCGAAGCCAGCTTCCTCGGCGAGATCGCCTGGAACCGCCGGCTCAAGGTCACGCAGAACGCGCAGATGCTCAACCCGAATACCGACCGCGACGCCACGGCGCTGCGCATGGTGTTCGCGCCTTCGTACCGCCAGGTCCTGCCGGGGCTGGACCTCACGCCCAGCATTGGCCTGGGCTATGCCTGGGGCCGTTCGTCGGCCGTGGGCCCGGGCTTTGGCGTCGACCAGGGCGGCGATTTCAACATCGGCCTGGCGGGCGTCTACCTCGGCAAGTGGACCGGCGCGCTGAACTACGTGCACTACCTGGGCAAGGAAGGCCCGACGCTGGACAACAACAACAACGCCCAGTTCCGCCAGGCGCTCAAGGACCGCAACTTCCTGAGCTTCTCGCTGCGCACCACTTTCTAAGAACCATCCGGAGACAGACATGAACTTCCCCTCGATTCAAGGCACGCTGCTGGCCGCGGCGCTGCTGGGCGCGCTGAGCGCGCATGCCGGCGTCACGCCCGAAGAGGCCGCTACGCTCAAGACCGATCTCACACCCTTTGGCGCGGAACGCGCGGGCAACAAGGACGGCAGCATCCCGGCCTGGACCGGTGGCTACACCACCGCCACGCCCGGCTTCAAGAACGGCGGGCGCCGCGGCGACCCCTTCGCCGGCGACAAACCGCTGTATGTGATCAATGCCGCCAACATGGCCCAGCATGCCGACAAGCTGACCGATGGCACGCAGGCGCTGCTGAAAAAATACCCGAGCTTTCGCGTCGATGTCTACAAGACCATGCGCACCGCGGCTGCGCCGCAATGGGTCTACGACAACACCTTCAAGAATGCGACCACGGCCAGGCTCGACGGCGAAATCCTGCGCGACGCGTTCGGCGGCATTCCGTTTCCCATCCCCAAGACCGCCAAGGAAGTCATCGCCAACCACGAGATGCACTGGCGCGGCGAGGCCTGGCAGACCGATTTCCGCGGCTATCTCGGCACGGCCAACGGCCAGAGCGTGCTGTCGGTCGAAGCCACCGGCGACTTCCAGATGCCGTACTACGCCCAGGGCCAGGAGGCCAAATACAACGGCGAGTACTGGATGATCCGCATGCTCAACTCCGGCCCGCCGGTGCGCGCGGGCGAGGCCCTGGTGGGGCGCCAGAACGTGGACCAGGACAAGACCGCGACCTGGGTCTACCTCACGGGCCAGCGCCGCGTGCGCAAGCTGCCCAACTCCTGCTGCGACACGCCCACGCCCGCTTCCAGCGGCGTGGCCAGCTTCGACGAAGTCGACGTGCTGACCGGGCGCACCGACCGCCACGACTGGAAGATCGTCGGCAAGCGCGAAATGCTGATTCCCTATAACAGCAACCGCATGCACACGCCCGAAAAAGACAGCGAGCTGCTGCTGGCCAACCACCTGAACCCCGACCATGTGCGTTGGGAACTGCACCGGGTGTGGGTGCTCGAAGCCACGCTCAAGCCCGGCCAGCGCCACCAGGCCGCGCGCTCGCGCTATTACTTTGACGAAGACACCTGGGTCGCGGTGCTCGCCGACCGCTGGGATGCCAAGGGCCAGCTGTGGAAGACGGTCTGGTCGCACCCGGTCGTGATGCCCGATCTGCCCGCGACCACGCCCCAGCAGCAATGGGGTTTCAACGACCTGATCAGCGGCGCCTGGTATGCGAGCGGCGTGGTCAACGAGCGCAAGCAGCACTACCGCATCGTGCCGCGCCGCGCGGACTCGCACTTCACGGCCGAGGCCATGGCTGGCGAAGGCGTGCGCTGAGGCCATGATGTTCACTTCCTTTACAAGCGCGCCGGGCTGGCGCGCCAGCGCAGCCGCGACCCTGTGCGTCGGTCTGCTGGCCGGCGCCGCGGCGGCAGCGCCGGTGGGACCGGCCGCCGAGCGTCCCGCGGTGATGGTGCAGCGCCCCGCATCTGCCGTGCTGCTGGGCGCGGCGGCCGCGGGCCAGCGCACCGTGGCTGTGGGCGAACGCGGCGTGTTGATCGTCTCCGACGACGGCGGCGCGCAATGGCGCCAGGTGGCGCTGCCCACCAGCGTCACCTTGACCGCAGTGCGCTTCGCCGATGCGCGCCATGGCGTGGCCGTGGGCCATGGCGGCACGGTGCTGACCAGCGCCGACGGCGGCGAGCGCTGGACGCAGCGGCTCGATGGCCTGCGCCTGGCGCAACTGGCGCTGCAGGCCGCGCAACGCAGTGGCGATGCGGCGCGCATCCGCGAAGCCGAGCGCCTGGTCGCCGAAGGCGCGGACAAGCCGTTTCTCGACGTGCTGGTCTGGGATGCGAAGCGCTTTCTGGCCGTGGGCGCTTTCGGGCTGGCGTTCGCCACCGAAGACGGCGGCCAGACCTGGACGCCCTGGATGGACCGCCTGCCCAACCCCAAGGGCATGCACTTGTACGTTGCGCGCCGCGCGGGCGATACGGTGCTGTTGGCCGGTGAACAAGGGCTGTTGATGCGCTCCTCCGACAACGGGCAGAACTTCCAGTCCATGACCAGCCCCTACCCAGGCAGCTGGTTCACGGGCGAGATCCTCGGCCAGGAGATGCTGCTGGCCGGCATGCGCGGCAATGTCTGGCGCAGCACCGATGGCGGCGAACAATGGGCGCAGATCGCGAATCCGCGCCCCGCGTCGGTCACGGCATCGCTTCCCGTGGGCAATGCGGTGCTGCTGGCCAACCAGGCCGGCCAGGTGCTGCGTCTGCAAGGTGATGCGCTCCAGCCGCTGGACACCCCACCCCAGGCGCCGCTGGCCGGCCTGGTCGCTGCGGGCAAGCAGCTATTGGGCCTGGGCGTGAACGGTATCCATGCATTGAAGGGAGGCGAACAATGATGCCTTCTTCCTCCCCTGTCCCCTCGGCAGCGCGCTTCGATCCGCGCTCGGGCTCGTTCATCGAACGCCTGCTGTTCAACCACCGGCTGCTGGTCGTCGTGCTGTGCGCGCTGGTCACGCTGGTGCTGGGCTGGCAGGCCACGCGCCTGCAATTGCAGGCCAGCTTCGAAAAATCGATTCCCACGGGCCACCCCTATATCGCCAACTACCTGGCGCACCAGAGCGAACTCAGCGGCCTGGGCAATGCGGTGCGCATCGCCGTCGAACGGGCCGAAGGGCCCGAAGGCAGCATCTACGACGCCGCATATCTCGACACGCTGCGCCGCCTGAGCGACGCGGTCTTCGTGCTGCCCGGTGTCGACCGCGTGGGCATGAAGTCGCTGTGGACGCCGACCACGCGCTGGTTCGGCGTGACCGAGGAGGGCCTCGAAGGCGGCCCGGTCATTCCCGATGGTTTTGACGGCGGTGCCGCCAGCCTGCAGCAGCTCGCGGCCAACGTTGCGCGTTCCGGCGAAATCGGCCAGTTGGTGGCGCGCGACGCGCGCTCCTCGGTGATCTTCGTGCCGCTGCTGGCCAGGGACGCCGACGGCAATGCGATCGACTATGCGCGGCTGTCCGATCAGCTCGAGGCACTGCGCAGCCAGTTCGAAGGCGAGGGCGTTCGCGTCCACATCACCGGCTTTGCCAAGCTCGTCGGCGACCTGATCGAAGGCGTGCGGGCGGTGCTGCTGTTCTTCGCGCTGGCCGTGGCCATTGCCACGGTGATGGTCTACTGGTACACGCGCTGCGTGCGCTCCACGCTGCTGGTGGTGCTGGCTTCGCTGGTCGCCGTGGTCTGGCAGCTGGGCCTGCTGCCGCTGCTGGGCTTTGTGCTCGACCCGTATTCCATCCTGGTGCCGTTCCTGGTGTTCGCCATTGGCATGAGCCATGGCGCGCAGAAGATGAACGGCATCATGCAGGACATAGGCCGCGGCGCCGGCAAGCTCGTGGCCGCGCGCAACACGTTCCGCCGGCTGTTCCTCGCCGGCCTCACGGCGCTGGTGGCCGACGCCGTGGGCTTTGCGGTGCTGCTGGTGATCGACATCCAGGCCATTCGCGAGCTGGCGATCGCCGCCTCGCTGGGCGTGGGCGTGCTGATCTTCACCAATCTGATCCTGCTGCCGATTCTGCTGAGCTATACCGGTGTCAGCGCCAAGGCGGCCGCGCGCAGCCTGCGCGATGACGATGCCAGCCGGTCGGGCGCGCAAGGCGGACATCTGTGGCGTGTGCTCACGCGCTTTACCGAAAGGCGCTGGGCCACGGCCGCGGTGGCCGCAGGCCTGGTGCTGGGCGTCGCGGGCTTCGCGGCCAGCACGCAACTCAAGATCGGCGATCTCGACCCCGGAGCGCCTGAAATGCGTGCCGACAGCCGCTACAACCGTGACGTTGCCTATCTCAACGCGGCCTACGGCGCGTCCAGCGACGTGCTCGCGGTGATGGTGCGCACGCCGCCGGGTCAGTGCGCGAACTACGAGACGCTCAACAAGGTCGACGCCCTCGAATGGCAGCTGCGCCAGCTCGACGGCGTGGAGTCGACCAACACGCTATCGCTGCTCAACCGGCGCGTGCTGTCGGGCCTCAACGAAGGCAATCCCAAGTGGTATGAGTTCGTGCCCAACCAGGACATGCTCAACACCGCCACGGCCAGCGCGCCGCGCGGCCTGTACAACGACGCCTGCTCGCTGCTGACGGTCTATGCCTATCTGCGCGACCACAAGGCCGACACGCTGGCGCGCGTGGTCGCGCATGTCGAAGCTTTCGCCCAGGCCAACAACGGGCCGCAGTCGGAGTTCCTGCTGGCCGCGGGCTCGGCGGGCATAGAAGCCGCGACCAATATCGTGGTGCGCGACGCCTGGCGGCAGATGCTGCTCCTGGTCTATGGCGCGGTGGTGCTGCTGTGCCTGGTCACGTTCCGCTCCTGGCGCGCCGTGGTGGTCGCGGTGCTGCCGCTGGTCGTCACCTCGCTGCTGGCCGAAGCGCTGATGGTGGCCCTGGGCATGGGCGTCAAGGTCGCGACGCTGCCCGTGATTGCGCTGGGCGTGGGCATTGGCGTGGACTACGCGCTCTACATCCTGTCGGTGACGCTGGCCGAGCTGCGCCGCGGCAGGACTCTGGCCCAGGCCTACCACCGCGCGCTGCTGTTCACCGGCAAGGTGGTGATGCTGACCGGCGTGACGCTGGCCGTCGGCGTGATCACCTGGGTCGCCAGCCCGATCAAGTTCCAGGCCGACATGGGCCTGCTGCTGGCCTTCATGTTCCTCTGGAACATGCTCGGCGCGCTGGTGCTGCTGCCCGCGCTCGCGCATTTCCTCCTCAAGCCGGCCGTACAGCCGGCGGCCCAGCCCGCAGCAATGCCGGCGACCACTCTCACACCGAACTATTGACCATGTTCAAGTACTTTCCCACCAACTACGTCTGGAATCTGTCCGTCAATCTGGCCATCGAGATGGGCGCGCGCATCGGCGAGATCGAAGCCATGTGCGCGCCGCTGCAAGACGCTGCCAAGGCGCCCGACGCCGCGGGCACGCAGGCCTTTCGCGCGACCTGGGCCGCCATGGCCGACAAGCTGTGCGCGCTCGCCGAGGAAGACGAGGCGCGCGGGCGCCTGCTGTCCGCGGGCGAGAAATACAGCCGCGCCGCGACCTACTACCTGACCTGCGAGCGCCTGCAGGCGCATGGCGCGCCGGGCCGGCTCGAACTCTACGAGCGCTTTCTCGCGGTGTTCGCCAAGGGGCTGCGCCTGGCGGGCGAGAACTGCGAGCGCGTGGAGATTCCCTACGAAGGCCAGGTGTTGTCGGCTCTGTATGTGCGCGCCGAAGGCGTGAACGGTCGAGCGCCGCTGCTGGTCCAGGTCAACGGCCTGGACTCCACCAAGGAGATGAAATACCGCGTCGGCCTGCCCGCGTGGCTGGCGCGGCGCGGCGTTTCCTCGCTGATCGTCGACCAGCCGGGCACGGGCGAAGCCTTGCGCCTGCACGGGCTCACGGCGCGCTACGACAGCGAGCACTGGGCCAGCCGCGTGGTCGACTGGCTCGAGACGCGCGATGACGTAGACCCGCGGCGCATAGGCCTGGAAGGCGTGTCGCTGGGCGGCTACTACTGCCCGCGCGCCGTGGCCATGGAGCCGCGCTTTGCCTGCGGCGTGGTCTGGGGCGCCAACCACGACTGGCGCGAGGTGCAAAAGCGCCGGCTCGAAAAGGAAGGCAGCTTTCCCGTGCCGCACTACTGGAGCCATGTGCAATGGGTCTGGGGGGCCAAGGACATGGATGACTTCATGCGCATTGCCGAAGACGTGCATCTCGACGGCGTGGTCGAGAAGATCCGCGTGCCTTTCCTGGTGACGCATGGCGAAAAGGATTCGCAGATTCCGCTCAAGTGGGCCGAGCGCACCTACGCGCAGCTCGTCAACAGTCCCCGGCGCGAACTCAAGATATTCACCGAGCGCGAAGGCGGCGTGCAGCACTCGAGCTTCGACAACAGCATCAACGCGGGCCAGTACATCGCCGACTGGGTCGCCGAAACCCTGCAGGGCCGCACGGCCGTCTGAACCAAGAAAGCAAGAAAGACCATTCCATGAATATCCTCGGACCCGATGCCCTGGTTTTTGGTGTCGACGACCTGCCGGCCTGCCGGCAATACCTGATCGACTACGGCCTGCGCGACGCGGGCAATGATTTCTTCGAGGCGCTGGACGGCACGGGCATCGTGCTGCGCGCCAAGGACGACCCGGCGCTGCCCGCGGCCATGGGCACGGCCAGCCTGCTGCGCGAGACCGTCTATGGCGTGGCCGACGCGCAGACGCTCCATGCCATCGAGGCCGAGCTGCGGCGCGACCGCGAAGTCCGCAGCGAAGGCGGTGTGCTGCGCTGCTTTGACGACATGGGCTTTGCGCTGGCCTTCCAGGTCAGCGTGCGCCGGCCCATCGCTCTGCCGGCCGAGACCGTCAATGCGCCCGGTGCGGCCGCGCAGCGCGCGCCCAATGTCGCCGCCGTGGACGATGAGCTGCCCGCGCTGCCGCGTTCCCTGTCGCATGTCGTGTACTTCGTGCCCGATTCGACCAAGGCCGAAGCCTTCTATACCCGGCTGGGCTTTGTCTGCACCGACCGCTTCAAGGGCGTAGGCCCCTTCCTGCGGCCCGCCGGCACGCAGGACCACCACACGCTGTTCATGATCCAGACGCCGCCGTTCATGAAGGGCTGCGAGCATTTCACTTTCCACCTCGGCGGCCCCACCGAAGTCATGCTGGCGGGCACACGCTTTGTCGAGAAGGGCTACCAGAGCTTCTGGGGGCCGGGGCGCCACCGCTTTGGCAGCAACTGGTTCTGGTATTTCAATTCGCCGCTGGGCTGCCATGTGGAATACGACGCCGACATGGACCTGCACGACGAGCACTGGGCGGCGCGCGAAGCGCCCATGGGCGCCGACGCCTCGCAGCTGTTCCTGTTCCAGCACCGCGAGAAGTGGGCGCCGGGCGGCCCGCCACCGCCCGCAGCCCAGGCAACGGCTTGAGCATGGACGCGACGCGGCTGTGCCATGCGAATGATGTGCCTGACGGCGCGGCGCGTGGCTTCGACCCGCAGGGCACGGGCCAGGCGACGGTGTTTGTCGTGCGCCAGGGCACGCAGCTGCGCGCCTGGCGCGATGCCTGCCCGCACCACGGCACGCCCTTGCCCTGGCGGCGTGACGCCTATCTGGACGCGGCCGGCCGCCACATCGTCTGCGCGGCCCATGGCGCGCTGTTCGACCCGCTCACCGGCGTCTGCACCCTGGGCCCCTGCCTGGGCGATGCTTTGACGCCGGTGGCGATTGAAGTGCATTCCGACGGCAGCCTGCGCCTGGCGCCTTGAAAAAAATATCTGGAGACAAAAAATGACCCTCGCAACCCAACGCATTCTCATCATCGGCGGCGGATTTTCCGGCATGTCGGCCGCCATCGACCTGCGCCGCCGCGGCGCCCAGGTCGACCTCGTCGAGCTCGACGCGGGCTGGCGCAACTACGGCGCGGGCATCAGCCTGGGCGGCGCGACGCTGCGCGCGTTCCGCCAGCTGGGCATTCTGGATGCGTTCCTGGCGCAAGGCCATGCGGCCGACGGCGTGCGGCTGTGCCTGCCCCATGGCCCGCAGGTCGCCGAGCTGCCCACGCCGCGCATCGCCGGCGCGGATGTGCCCGGCGGCGGTGCCATCCTGCGCCCGGTGCTGGCGCGCATTCTGGCCGATGCCACGCGCGCCAGCGGCGCCGATATCCGCCTGGGCTGCACGTTCACGCGCTTCACCCAGGACGCTGACGGCGTGGACGTGGAGTTCACCGATGGCCAGCGCCGCCGCTACGACCTGGTGATAGGCGCTGACGGCCTGTACTCCAAGGTGCGCGAAGCGCTGCTGCCCCAGGCGCCCAAGCCGGTCTACAGCGGCCAGGCGGTCTGGCGTGCGGTGCTGCCGCGGCTGCCCGAAATCGACGCCGCGACCATGTGGATGGGGCCGCGCATCAAGCCCGGCGTGAACCCGGTGTCGCAGTCCGAGATGTACCTGTTCGTCACCGAGCCGCGGCCGACCAACGACTTTGTGGACCCGGCGAGCTTTGTCGATAGGCTGCGCGGCCTGCTCGATGGCTTCAGCGCGCCGACGTTGCAGTCGATTCGCGCCCAGTTGGGCGAACACTCGCAGATCGTGTTCCGCCCGCTCGAGGGCCTGTTGGTGCCGCGTCCCTGGTCGCAAGGGCGCATCGTGCTGATCGGCGACACCGTGCATGCGACCACGCCGCACCTGGCTTCGGGCGCCTGCATAGGCATGGAGGATGCGCTGGTACTGTCCGAGGAACTGGCCCGCGGTGCAGACGGCGTGCCCGCGGCGCTGGCCGCGTTCGAGGCGCGCCGCTGGGAGCGCTGCCGCATGGTGGTGGAGAACTCCTCGCGCCTGGGAGAAATCGAGATCGAAGGTGGCGACAAGGAAGAGCACGCGCGCATCATGCGCAGCTCGCTGATGGCCCTGGCCGAACCGATCTGAGGCTGCCATGGCATTCAAAACAGATTCCAAGCGCGGGCGCGTGGCGCTGATGATCGGCCACTGCGCCGGCATGGTCGACCTGGTGGCCTTGCCGGTCTGGGTCGGCACGCTGGTCGCGCAGTACCGATTCGATCCGCAGCAGGCCGGCATGCTGGCCTCGCTGTTTCTCGTGGGCGCGGTGCTGGCCAGCGTGGCCCTGGCCGCACGCTTCGACCGGCTCAACGTGCGCCTGGTGGCGACGCTGGGCTTCGGTCTCGCGGCGCTGGGCTTTGGCTACGCGTCCACGCTGGGCGATTTCACCACCCTGGCGGTGCTGCACGCGCTGTGCGGCATGGCTTCGGGCGCGGCGCTCAGCGCCACGCACGGCACCATCGCGCGCAGCGGCCACCCGCACCGGCTGTTCGCCATTGTTGGCATGGCGCTGGCGGTGTTCGGCATCGTGTTCATGGGCGCGACGCCGCCGCTGGTGGCCCGGCTCGGCGGCCCGGTGCTGTTCCAGGTGTTTGCCGCCGTGATGCTGGTCGCGGCGCTGGCCGCCGCTGTCGCGTTCCCGGTGCCCGATGCGGTGCGCACGCCCGCCCAGGTCGGAGCGCGCGCGCCGCTGTCGGCCAGCGTCTGGTGCGGCATCGTCGGCATTGCCTGCATGGGCCTGGTGCAGGCCATGGCGTTCAGCTTTCTCGAACGCGTGGGCAGCGACCGGGGCTTCGGCGCGGCCGCCGTGACCGGCGTGCTGGTGGCACTGGGCATTGTCAACCTCGCGCCGCCCGCGCTCGCGGCCTGGCTGGAAAAGCGCCTGGTCGCGCGCAGCGTGCTGCTGGGCGGCGCCGCGCTGCAGGCGCTGCTGGTCTGCGTGATCATGCTGTCCACGCAGTTCATGCCCTATGCGATCGCCGCCTCGGTGTTCGCGGCCGTGATGATCTTCACGCACACCTTTGCCTTCGGCCTGCTGGCCCAGCTGGACCGCAGTGGTCGCGCGTTGGCCGCCACGCCCGCCATGCTGATGACGGGCGCCGCCATCGGCCCCGTACTGGGCGGCACGCTGGTCAAGGCCTTTGGCTACGGCAGCCTGGCCGTCGCCGCTGTAGCAATTGCCTTGCTGGCATTGCTGTGCTTTTCCCGATTGCAGGGCAGGACTGCGTCCGTATTGGCTCGCAAGCCGACCTGAGACACATAACTACAACGACACCATTTCCAGGAGACAAGCCATGAAACAACACAAAATGTCATTGCGGCGCCGATCAGGCTGTGCTGCCCTGCTGGCTGCAGCTTTTTTGGCGGGCTGCGGAGGCAATGGCGACGCCACGCAGCCCGAGGTCAAGCCGCCTGAGGTCACGCAGCCTGATCCCGCGCCGCCGGACTTTGGTCCCAATGTCACGATCTTCGACCCGTCCATGAGCGTTGATGCCATCAACACCCGCTTGCGCGCGCTGGCGGCGCAGTCCGACGGTTTCGACGATGCGCGCAGTGCCGTCTATTTCATGCCTGGCACCTATGGCAGCGATGCGGGCCGCTTCCATCCCGCGACAGCCACGGGCCATGTGGATTCGCCCGTGGGCTTCATGATGACGGTGCACGGCCTGGGCGCTTCGCCGGATGCGGTCACCCTCAACGGCAACCTGCGCGTGGGCAGCCCCCAGGTCGGCGCGCTGGCCACGTTCTGGCGCTCGCTTGCCAACCTGAAGATCAACCCCATCCAGGCCGATCTGCCGGCGTTCACGATGCGCTGGAACACCTCGCAGGCGTCGTCGCTGCGCCGCGTGCGCGTGGCCGGCCATCTGGATCTCACGGGCGGTGTCTCCTTCGGCTCGTACATTGCCAACTCCCGGGTCGAGGGCGACCTGCGCTTTGGCGCGGGCTGGCAGCAGGACCGCAATCCGCCATCGACCGGCACCGTGGAGGGCGGCCCCGCGCAGTTCATGGTGCGCGACGGATCCGTGGGAGGCGTGCAGGGGCGCGAGGTCAGCCTGGTGTTCTCGGGTGTGGAAGGCGCGCCTGCCACCGCGTTCGCCCCGGGCGACAAGACTTCGCTGGCCACCACCACCGTGTCGCGCGACGCTCCTTTCCTCTACGTCGACGGCACGCAGTTCAAGGTCTTTGTGCCTGCGGTGGCGCGCAACACCCGTGGTGTGCACTGGGGTACGGCGGCCAGCGACGGCGTGGCGCTGCCGATAGGCGATTTCTTCGTTGGCCGGCCGGAGCATTCGGCGGCCACGCTCAACGCCGCGCTGCAGGACGGCAAGCATCTGCTGCTGACGCCCGGGGTCTATCGCATTGACCAGCCGCTGCGGGTGCGCCACGCCAACACGGTGGTGCTGGGCATGGGACTGGCTACGCTCACGCCCACCAAGGGCACGGCTGCGATCACGGTGGACGATGTGCCCGGCGTGGTTCTGGCTTCACTGACAGTGGACGCCAACACCACGCGCTCCGAGGTTCTGGTGCAGGTGGGATCGGCCAGCGGCCGGGCCGGCGATGCGGCCAACCCCAGCAGCCTGATCGATGTTTACGTGCGTGTGGGCGGCCCCTCGGCGGGGCGGGTGGGTACGGCGGTGGTGGTGCAGCAGAATCACGTGGTGATCGACCACACCTGGATCTGGCGCGGGGACCACGGCAACGCCGGCACGACGGGCTGGGCGATCAACACCGCCGACCATGCGCTCGAGGTCAACGGCAACGATGTCAACGCCGTCGCGCTGTTTGCCGAACACTTCCAGAAGACGCAGGTGTTGTGGAACGGCGAGCGCGGCCGCACCGTTTTCATGGAGTGTGAGCCTCCCTACGATCCGCCTTCGCAGGCTGCCTGGATGAACGCCAGCGAGAAAGGCTATCCCTGCTACCAGGTGGCGGACCACGTGACCACGCACGAGGGCGTGGGCCTGAGCAACTGGGCGCTGTTCTTTGCCTCGTTCGGGCCGCCGCCCAACCAGGTCTATGCCCACAGCGCGGTGAAAGCACCCGTGGCGCCGGGCGTGCGCTTTACCAACACCACGGCGGGCGTGATTGCCGGTGTCGGTGGCTTCGAGCATGTCTTCAACAGCCTGGGCGACCCGACCGACCACACCGGGCCGGCATCCTTTGTCGTCGGCTTGACCGCCATCCGCCAGGTTGCCAGCTTCCCTTGACGCGGCCGCCATTCCCGCGCTGGCAGCTGCCATGGCACGCGGCGCAGGACTGGCAAGTCCTGCCTGAATTCCATCCATCTGGTCGACGGGGCCCCCGCAGCGGGGGCCCCGTCGCTTTGAAAAGTGAAATTCTCCATGAAATTCGCCACTGTTGAGAAACGGCCCGCCTGACGGTGCGCTGGTGCCGGTGTCGCGCGACGGCCTGCGGGCGCTGCCCGTGCCGATGTGGTCGGCGCGATCAATGTTCTAGAGCGTGGACAGCGCTTGTTCGCTTGTGGAGAGTGCAGCCGCAAGGTCACCGCACAACCCGCCTGGGTGAAGCAGGAACCCGCCGAAGCGACTACGCAAGA
This sequence comes from Pantoea sp. 18069, assembly GCF_902706035.1. Taxonomy (GTDB): domain Bacteria; phylum Pseudomonadota; class Gammaproteobacteria; order Burkholderiales; family Burkholderiaceae_C; genus Comamonas. Next base: position 94,715 of record NZ_CACSJA010000006.1, read on the forward strand.
GCCTGGCTCTGCGCGGCGCAGCAGGAATCCCCCACCATCGCGCGCAAGCGGTGGCCTCCGGCCAAGGTGGGGGGATGTCAATGCGCTGGCGCCTAGATGGTGCCCCCCACGCGCAGCGCGAGTTCGCGCATCCACTGCAGCGCGGGGTCGGCATCGCGGTGCCGGTGCCATTGCAAGGTCTGGACCAGCGTGGGGACTTCGAGCGGCGGCTGCCAGAGCTTGATGGGCAGCACTTTTTCGGCCTGCAGCGCAAGCCGCTTGTGCACCGTGGCAATGCGGTCGGTACCGACGACCATCTGGGGCAGGGCCGCCATGGTGGGGGCGGACACTTCGACCTGGCGCTTGATGCCGAATCGGTCGAGAAACCAGCTGTCGAACGATGCGCGCTGCTGGCCCGTGGCGTAGTTCGCGACGACATGGCCGCATCCGAGATAGTCGTCGAACGTGAGTTCATCGCGGATGCGGCTGTGGCCTGCCCAGGTCACGCACAGGTACTGCTCCTCGAACAGCGGCGCGCAAGGGTGGTCTGGTGAGGCGAACTGCGTCGGAATGATCAGCAGATCGGCATCGCCTTGCTCAAGCTGCTCCGCTGGCTTGTCGTTGAGCGTGCGCAGCTCGATGCCGATGCCACGGGCTTGCTGGTACAGCGCTTCGAGCAGGGGCGGAATGAATACCGAGGTCGTGAAGTCCGACAGCAGCAGCACGAAGGTCCGCGTGGACTTCGCAGGGTCGAAGAAAGGCGGCGTGGTGATCGTGCTGTCGATGCGCATCAGCACGTCGCGCACCGGCTCGATCAACCCGAGCGCACGCGGCGTGAGCACCATCTGTCGTCCCTGCGCTGCCAGCAGTTCATCGCCAAAGTAGTCGCGCAGGCGCGCCAGCGCGTTGCTCATGGCCGGTTGGCTCAAATGCAGGCGCTCGCCCGCGCGGCTGATGTTGCGTTCGGCGAGCAGCGCGTCAAGCGCCACCAGCAGATTGAGGTCGAGTTTGTTGAAGCGCATGTCTCGGAGTTTGGATTCAGTACACGGCTGTGGTTTTGAAAGCGCATTGCACCGGGTTTGTCTTGGTATTCATCGCGTGGATTCCTGGAATCTAAAGAATCCATTTCAAGAATACAAGCGGGATGTCTAGAGTGCAGTCTGGCGCTCGGTTGAAAGCGCCAAGAAACAACAAGAAGCGATAGGAGCAACGCATGAACAAACCACCAACTTCCCAGGGACCGGCCCTGTATCGCCGGTCCCTGCTGGCGACGCTGGCCGTGGGCGGATTCGCTCCTTGGGCCCTGGCCCAGACCGGGCGCCATGTCGCCATCATCGTGCCCCAGCCCGCAGGCAATCCCAGCGACGTGTTCGCGCGCAAGATCCAACTGCTGATGCAGCGCGCGCTCGGCCAGACGGTCATTGTCGAAAACCTGCCCGGCGCGGGCGGCGCGATTGGCGTGCAGCGCATGCTCAATGCGCCAGCCGACGGAATGACCGCGGTGATGGTCTCGCAGACCGAACCCATTCTCACGCCGGCGACGCTGGCGAGTGTGCGCTACAAGCCCGGCCAGATGCGGCCCGTGGGCCTGCTTGGCAGAACCAGCTATGTGCTTGCCGGCCGCCCCGATCTGCCGGCGCAGACCCATGCGGAACTGATGGTGCTGGCACGCAATGCCGACAAGGCGGGCAAGCCGCTGAGCTTTGGCCATATCGGACAGGGTTCGATGATCCACCTGATGGGCGCGCAGTGGGCGCAGATGTGCGGCGTGCAGCTGTCCCATATTCCCTACCGCGGCGTGCCGCCCGCGGTGCAGGACCTCGCGGGCGCGCAGATCGATCTGTCGTTCGTGCCGCTGGGAGGCTTGGCGCTCGATCTGATCCAGACCGGCAAGCTGCGTGCCTTCGGCAGCACCGCCGACCAGTCACCCGCATTGCTGCCCAACGTGGCGCCGCTCAAGACCCTGGACCCCGCGCTGCGCACTTTCGTGCATACCGCCTGGGGCGCGATGCTCGTGCCGCGCGGCGTGCCCGCAGCCGCGACCCAGCGCCTGCATGCGGCCTTCGAGGCGGCGATGCGCGACCCCGAAGTGCAGGCCTTCCTGCGCGGCCAGGGCACCGATCCGCAAAGCCCGTTGAGCCTGGATGCGCTCGACAGGTTCTACCAAACCGAAATCCAGACCCACCAGGCCCTGGCACGCGCCGTGGGCGTGGTGCCCGAATGAAGGCATTGCCATGAAGAAACCTCGCCACCGTTTCGTCGACCTGTCCATCTATCTGGAGAACGACGTGCTCTCGGACCCGCCGCCTCTGGCGCCGAAGATCACCTACCAGAAGCATGCCGATACGCTGCCCGAATTCATGGCGATGATCCCGGGCACGACACCCGAGGACTATCCCGATGGCGAGGCCGCTGCTGCCGAGTGGGTCACGCTGACCACGCACAACGGCACGCACCTCGACGCGCCCTGGCATTTCCACTCGACCCAGGACGCCAAGCTCGGCGGCGCGCGGCCGTCGATCACGATCGACCAGGTGCCGCTCGAGTGGTGTTTCCAGCCCGGTGTGAAGCTCGACTTCCGTCACTTTGCTGATGGCTATGTCGCCACCGCCGCCGACGTGGAGGCGGAGCTGCAGCGCATAGGCTATGAACTTCAGCCACTCGACATCGTGGTCGTCAATACCCGTGCCGGCAGCCGCTACGGTAACGCCGACTACCTCGGCGCGGGCTGCGGCATGGGCTACGAAGCGACGATGTACCTGCTCGAACGCGGCGTACGCCTCACGGGCACCGATGCCTGGAGCTGGGACGCGCCGTTTTCGTACACGGCAGCGAAAGTCGCCGCGACCGGCAACAAGGCGCTGATCTGGGAAGGGCACAAAGCCGGCCGCGATATCGGCTACTGCCATCTGGAGAAGCTGCACAACCTGGAGGCGCTGCCGGCGCACGGCTTCACCATCAGCTGCTTTCCCCACAAGATACGCGGCGCGTCGGCGGGCTGGACGCGTGCGGTCGCCATTTTTTCCGAGGACGCGCCATGAGCCTGGCTCCCATCCATCGCGTCGTCACCGGCCACGACGCGCGCGGCCAGGCCGTGATCACGAGCAGCGGGGCCTTGCCCACGGTGGTTGAAGTCGCCGCGATTCCCGGCACCGTGTTCCACGAGGTCTGGAGCACCGCCGAAAGCCCGGCGCTGATTTCCAATGCGGCCGACCCGACACTGGGGCCGCTGGTGCTGCCGCCGCCCGCGCGCGGAACCCGCATGCGCTTTGTCGACATTCCGCCCGACACCGCGGAATTCCTGGCCCATGGCGCGGCGCGCATGCACGAGGCGTTCGCGCAGATCGGCGACGCTGAGGCCTCGACCGTGCAGGGCGATTCGCCGCACCCGCTGATGCACCGCACCGAATCGGTGGACTACGGCATCGTGATCGAGGGCGAGATGACGCTGGTGCTCGACACTTCGGACGTGCTGCTGAAAGCCGGCAGCGTGGTCGTGCAGCGCGGCACCAATCACGCCTGGGCAAACCGCTCGGGCAAGCCCTGCCGCATGTTGTTCATCCTGGTCGATGGGACCTATGCGCCGGACATCGCGACGGCATTGGAGAAGTCGGTATGAAGTTCGCCACCCTGAGAAACGGCACGCCCGATGGCGCCCTGGTGCTGGTCTCGCACGACGGCCGGCACGCGCTGCCGGTGCCACGCATCGCTGCCAGCCTGCTGGACGCTGTGCAGCGGTGGGAGGCGGTGCGCGCGCCGTTGGAAGATAGGTACACGGCGCTGAACGCGGGTGACGCCACGGATGCCATCGCCTTCGACCCGCATGCCTGTGCCGCGCCGCTGCCGCGCAGCCCTCAGTGGCTGGACGCCTCGGCTTTCCTGAACCATGGCCGCTTGATGGAGCAGGCCTTCAACACGCCGCCGATCCCGCACTTCGACACCATTCCAGTCATGTACCAAGGTGCGAGCGACGACTTCCTGGGCCCGCATGAGGACGTTCCCTTGCCCAGCGAGGCCGACGGCATCGATTTCGAGGGGGAGTTCGGCGTGGTGGTCGCTCCCGTGGCCATGGGGGCAACGCCGCAGCAGGCCCAGAGCGCCGTGCGGCTGGTGGTGCAGATCAACGACTGGAGTCTGCGCGCGCTGGGGCCGCATGAGATGCAGACCGGCTTCGGTTTCCTGCAGGCCAAGCCTTCGTCGTCTTTCGCGCCCATCGCCGTGACCCCCGACGAGCTGGGCGACGCCTGGCACGATGGGCGGGTGCGGATGCGCCTGCACGTGCAGTGGAACGGCGAGCGCTTCGGCGAGCCGCATGGCGGTGAGATGAACTATTCCTTCGGCCAGCTCATCGCGCATGCGGCGCGCACGCGCCAACTCACGGCCGGCAGCATTGTCGGGTCGGGAACCGTCTCCAATCAGTCGCGCGATGCGGGTTCGGCCTGCATTGCCGAGCGGCGCGTGATCGAGAAGATCGACGACGGCGCCATCCGCACCGCCTTCATGCGCTTCGGCGACCGCGTACGCATGCAGGCCAAATACGATGACGGGCGCGATGGCCCATTCGGCGTGATCCAGCAGCGCGTGGCGCAGGCCACGGCACCTCAGCCGTGAGGGCGTTGGTCACGGGTGCCGGTGGTTTCATCGGCTCGACCTTGCTGCAGCTGCTGGGGGAGGGCGGCGGCATCGCGGGCCAAGCGGTCACCGCCATTGCCGCCGTGGACCGGCAACTTCCCGCCAACCCACCGGGAGTGCAAGCCATAGAGGGCGACCTGCGCGATGCTGGCGTGCGCGCCCGCATCGCGGACTTCGCGCCCGACCTGTGCTTTCACCTCGCGGCCGTGCCCGGCGGTGCCGCCGAGGCCGATCCCGGCACCAGCCGGCGCGTGAACCTGGACGCCACACTGGACCTGTTCGACCTGCTGGGCGCGATGCAATGCAAGCGCCCGCCCGTGGTGGTCTACGCCAGTACCATCGCCGTCTACGGCAGCGATCTGCCCGAACGGGTGACCGACACCATGCCGCTGCGCCCGCCACTCATCTACGGCGCACACAAGCTGGCCTGCGAAATCCTGCTGGCAGACCACACACGGCGCGGCCTGCTCGACGGGCGCGCGCTGCGGTTGCCCGGCATCGTCGCGCGCCCACGCGCGCCGTCGGGGCTGGCCTCGGCTTTCATGAGCGATCTGCTGCACGCGCTGGCAGCCGGCGAGCCCTTCATCTGCCCGGTGGGGCCCCAGGCCACTGCGTGGTGGATGTCGGCGCGGCGCTGTGCCGAGAACCTGGTGCACGCTGCCGCGATGGACCCCGGAACGGACAGCCGGCGCGCCTGGCCGCTGCCCGTGCTGCGCCTGTCGATGGCCGAGATGGTGCAGACGCTGTCGCGGGTTTACGGCGTCGATGGCGAGCGCCTTGTGCGCTACGCGCCCCAACCAGCGCTGGAGGCCATGTTCGGCCGCTACCCCCGGCTGGACGACCAGGCGGCGCGAGTGCTCGGCCTGCGCGATGACGACAGCGCCGAGGCGTTGGTACGGCGGGCGCTCGGGCGTTGAACGTCCGTTTCTTCACGCGGGTTCACGCATCCCTGCGTCTCTTTCTGCGCGCTGCAGCGCAGTGGCGTTCACCGTGGCATCGCCATGCTGTCACGGTGACTCCCGTGCTTTCACCTGATGCATTCTTCCGGGTAAACACCTAACAAGTTGGTATTGCAACTGGTTGGTATGCCAACCATAATTTGACGCATATCAACACGACTTGCGGCAGATTTGTCACGCAAGCGCCAACCCAGGAGACACCCGATGAACCCCTTCCGTCGCACGCTTGCCTGCGCGCTCATGGCCGCAACCGGTCTGGCCCTGTCTTCCTCGCCCGCCTTGGCGCAAAGCACGGCCGTCAAGGTCGGGGTGATAGGGCCGTTCTCGGGGCCGTTCGCGCATTACGGCGCGCTGTTCAAGGCGGGCGTCGAAGCCTATGTGGCCAGCCAGGGTGGCAAGCTCGCGGGCAAGGACATCGAGTTCATCTACCGCGACACGGGCGGCCCCAACCCGGGCCAGACCAGGACGCTGGTGCAGGAGCTGATCGTCAAGGACAAGGTCGATTACCTCGGCGGCTTTGTCTTCACGCCCAACGCGCTGGCCGTGGCGCCGCTGATTCAGCAGTCGCGCACGCCCACCGTGGTCTTCAACGCCGCGACGTCGTCGATCACCGAGAAATCCGAGTACTTCCTGCGCACCAGCTACACGCTGTGGCAGGTCACCGTGCCGATCGCGCAATGGGCCGCCCAGCAGAACATGAAGAAGGTGGTGACGGCCGTGACCGACTATGGCCCGGGCATAGACGCCGAAGCCGCGTTCAAGAGCGAGTTCGCCAAGCAGGGGGGCACCGTGGTGGAAAGCATCCGCATGCCCATTGCCACCACCGACTTCGGCCCGTTCGTGCAGCGCATCAAGGCCAGCGGCGCACAGGCGGTCTATACCTTCCTGCCCGGCGGTCCGCCCAACCTGGGCTTCGTCAAGGCCTACAACGAGAACGGCCTGGCCAAGGCCGGCGTGCAGTTCCTGGGCACGGCCGAGACCGACGAATTCGATCTGCAGAAATTCGGCGATTCGGCGCTGGGCCTGACTACGGCGTTTCACTATTCGGGCGCCCATGACTCGCCCGAGAACCGCAAGTTCGTCGAAGCGCTGAAAAAACGCGACCCGGCCGCGGTCGCCAACTATGCCTCGGTCGGCGCCTGGGATGGCATGCATGTGATCCACAGGATGATAGAAGCCACGGACGGCAAGAAGGACGGCGCCAAGGCGCTGGCCGCGGCGCGCACCTTGCAGTGGGAAAGCCCGCGCGGCCCAGTGCGCATCGATGCCAAGACGCGCCACATCACCCAGAACGTCTACCTGCGCAAGGTGGAGCGCGTGGGCGGCCAGCTGGTCAACCAGGAAGTGCAGAGCTTCGGACCGCAGACCGACTTCGGACTGGGCAAGTAAGCCCGCAGACCGACCTTACCCCGAGTCGTTGCCATGCATACGCTTTTCAATATCCTGATCGACGGGCTGGCCTACGGCATGGTGCTGTTCGTCATCGCCGTCGGCTTGTCGGTCACGCTGGGCCTGATGCGCTTCGTCAACCTCAGCCATGGCGCGTTTGCCATGGTCGGCGGCTACTGCGCGGCCTGGCTTACCCGCGAAGCCCTGTGGAGCTTCTGGCTCGCCGTGCCGATGGCGATTGCCGCCACGGCGCTGCTGGGCGCGGTGCTCGAGTCGCTGGTGCTGCGCCATCTCTACCGCCGCAAGGAACTGGACCAGGTGCTGTTCACCATTGGCCTGAGCTTCGTGCTGATCGCCACCACCAACGCCATCGCCGGCCCGCAGGTGCAGCTGATCACGCTGCCGCCGCTGCTCGCGGGCTCGGTCGACCTGGGCTTTCGCACGCTGCCCGCGCAGCGCCTGCTGGTCATTGGCGCAGGCCTGGCCGTCGCGGCAGTCGCCGCGTGGACCGTCGCGCGCACGCGTTTTGGCGTCTGGCTGCGCGCCGCGGTGGACCACAGCGGCACGGCCTCGGCGCTGGGCATTCCGATTCGCACCGTGCAGTGCGCCAGCTTTGCCGCGGGCGCGGCGCTGGCCGGCTTCGGCGGCATCCTGGGCGCCGAGCTGATGCCGCTCGAGCCGTATTACGCCCTCAAGTACCTGGTGCTGGTGCTTGTGGTGGTGGCTGTGGGCGGCATGGGCTCCATTGCGGGCTCGCTGGTCGCCGCGGTGCTGCTGGGCACGATCGAGACCGCCAGCCGCTACCTGGCTTCGGGCTGGGGCAGCCTGTTCTTCTTTGTCGCCATGGCCGCGCTGCTGGCCTGGCGTCCCAACGGTCTTCTCAAGCGATGAACTCCACCATGACCCATTCCGTGTCCGCCCCGGCTGCCGAGGCCGGGCCCGCACAGCCGGCCCAGGCCGCTCCGCGCTGTGCACCGCCCTGGCGTGCTCCGCTGCTGCTGCTGATTGCCGGCCTCGCGGCCTGCGTGCTGTTCCCCGATCAACTGGGGCTCATCACGCGCATCTTCATTGCCGGCCTGTTCGTGCTGTCGCTCGATCTGGTGGTGGGCGTCGCGGGCCTGGCCACGCAGGGCCATGCGGCGCTGTTCGGCCTGGGCGCGTATGCGGCCGGCATCTTCGCGCTGCAGGTGCATGCCGATCCGCTGCTGGGCCTGGGTGTGGGCATCGCGGCCGGTGCCTTGACGGCGCTGGTTTCGGGTGCCTTCCTGCTGCGCTATCAAGGCTTTACGTTCCTGATGCTGACGGTGGCGGTATCGCAGATCGTGTTGAGCCTGGTGCAGAAGGCGCGTGACTGGACCGGCGGCGACGACGGCCTGTCGGGATTCACCATGGCGCCGCTGCTGGGCCGCTTCGAGTTCGATCTGGAGGGCCGGGTTGCCGCGGTGTACGCGCTGGCGGTGCTGGTGGTGCTGTTCTACGCGGCGCAACGCCTGGTGCAGTCGCCGTTCGGCCTGGCGGTACGCGGCATCCACGAAAACCGCGCCCGCATGGCGGCGCTGGGCACGCCGGTGTTTCGCCGCCTGTGGCTGCTGTACACCGTGGCCGGTGCGCTCGCCGGTGCGGCCGGTGCGCTGTCGGCCCAGACCAATGCGGTGGTCGGCACCGACAGCCTGTCGTTTGCGCTTTCCGCCGAGGCGCTGGTGATGCTCATTCTGGGCGGGGCAGGGCAGTTGACCGGCGCGCTGGTGGGCGCCACGGTGTTCACGCTGCTGCACCACACGGCGGCGTCCATCAATCCCTACCACTGGCTGTTTGTCGTCGGCGGTTTGTTGATGCTGGTGGTGTTCGTGCCGCCGGCCAAGGCCTGGGCCTGGCTGCGCCAACGCGCGGGAGGTGGGCGATGAGCGGCATGTCCACCCCCGAAACCCTGCTCGACGTGAAGGCGCTGGACAAGCGCTTTGGCGGCCTGCATGTGACGCGCAACGTTTCCTTTGCGCTGCGCGCTGGCGACCGCCTGGCGCTGATCGGCCCCAACGGCGCGGGCAAGACCACGCTGGTCAACCAGATCAGCGGCGTGCTCGCGCCCAGCGCCGGCGAAATCTGGCTGCGCGGCGAGAACGTGACCCGCACCAGCCAGGCGGGCCGCGTGCGCGCCGGCCTGGCGCGCACTTTCCAGATCACCACGCTCGCGCCCCATTTCCCGGTGCAGCGGCAGATCGAGCTGGCGTTGTTCGAGCGCGAAGGCCTGACCGCACGCCTGTGGCGCAGCATGGACAGCTACCCCGCGCTGCAGGCCGAGGCCCAGGACATTCTGGCGCGTTTCGGACTGCGCGCCCATGCCGCCACGCCCACGCAGGACCTCGCCTATGGCGAGCAGCGGCTGATTGAAATGGCACTGGCGCTGGCCCTGCGGCCGAAAGTGCTGCTGCTCGACGAGCCCATGGCCGGCGTGCCCAAGGGCGATGGCGCCCGGCTGCTGGCCGCACTTGACGCGCTGCCGCCCGAGCTCGCGGTGCTGATCATCGAGCACGACATGGACCTGGTGTTCCGCTTTGCGACCCGCATCGTGGTGCTGGCCGAAGGCGCGGTGCTGGCCGATGGCCGCCCCGACGAAATCCGCCGCGACCCGCTGGTGCGCGCTGCTTACCTGGGAGGCTGAAGACATGACCACCGCCACACACTCCACGCCCGTGCTCGCGCTGCACGATGTCGTTGCCGGCTACGGCCCGACCACGGTGCTCGACGGCCTGTCGTTCGAGATGCATGCCGGCGAACGGCTGGCAATGATTGGCCGCAACGGCGTGGGCAAGACCACGGCGCTGCGCGCCATCATGGGCCTCGTGCCCTTGCGCAGCGGCTGCTTGCAGTTCATGGGGCAGGAGATCGCCGGCCTGCAGCCGCACCAGCGCGCCGCGCTGGGCCTGGGCTATGTGCCGCAGACGCGCGACATCTTTCCGTCGCTCACGGTGGAAGAGAACCTGCTCGCCGGCCTCAAGCACCGCCCGCGCAGCGCGCTCGACGAAGCCTATGCGCTGTTCCCGCGCCTGGCCGAGCGCCGGCGCAACGGCGGCACCCAGCTGTCGGGCGGCGAGCAGCAGATGCTGTCGGTGGCGCGCGCGCTGCTGGGTCGGCCCACGCTGCTGCTGCTCGACGAGCCGCTCGAAGGTCTGGCGCCGCTGATCCGCCAGGAGCTGCTGCAGGCGTTCGCCCGCATGGCGCAGCAGACCGGAATCGCCACCATCATCGTCGAGCAGCAGGTGGATGAAGCCCTGCATTACGCGCAGCGCGCGCTGATTCTGGACCACGGCACGGTAGTCCATACGGCCGCGGCCGCCGAACTGCGCGCGGACGAAGCTACGCTAGAGCGTTGGGTGGGCATGGCTGTCCACTGACAAGCTCCTGTTTCCAACCTGATTGACCATGACCAAAAAGAACGCCAGCAAGCCTTCCGACGCACAACTCCCCGCCGCGCAGCGCGTGGTGGATCTTGAGCACTACGTACCGGCCTATCTGACCTGGATCGCCAACAAGCTCTCGCGCGGCGCGTCGCAGTACTACCTCGACATTTTCGACGTGGGCATAGAGACCTGGCGCTGCCTGGTGCTGCTGGCCATCGAAGGCTCGATCTCGGCCCAGCAGATTTCTCGCGTGATCGGCATGGACAAGGGCTCGATCAGCCGCTGTCTCAAGAGCATGCAGGAGCGCGGGCTGATCCGCACCGAGCTCGATCCTTCCGATGGCCGGCTGCGCATCGCCGTGCTCACGCCGCAAGGACGAGCGCTGCACGACCAGATCATGGGCATGGCGCTGGAGCGCGAGCGCGCTTTTCTCTCCGTGCTCGACCGCGGTGAAACCGATCTGCTGCTGAACATGCTGCGGCGCCTGCACGAGAACCTGCCTGCGGTGGAGACCGCGACGCAGGACTATGCGGCAAAACATTTCCCCAAGGCCGCCGGCTCCAGCCGGCGCAAGGCCGAAGACTGATTCAACCGAGACAAGGGCGACAAGGCCCGCTACCCACCATGAATGCATTGCAAGTCATCGTCCGCAGCCGGCGCGTGGAAGCCGAAGGCATCTGCAGCTTCGAGCTGGTCCATCCCGAGGGGCAGGCCCTGCCGGCGTTCACCGCCGGCGCGCATGTCGACGTCCATGTCGCGCCCGGGCTGGTGCGCCAGTATTCGCTGTGCAACGACCCGGCGACGCGTGACCATTACCGCATCGCCGTGCTGCGCGAGCCGCAGTCGCGCGGCGGATCGCAGGGCATGCACGAACAGGTGCAGGTGGGGCAGGCGCTGACGATCAGCGCGCCGCGCAACCATTTCGAGCTGACAGCGGGGGCCTCTCGCAGCCTGCTGCTGGCCGGGGGCATAGGCATCACGCCGATCTGGGCCATGGCCCAGGCGCTGCATGCGGGGGGCGAGCGCTTTGCATTGCACTACTGTGGCCGGTCGGCTGCGCGCATGGCCTTCGTGCCGGCGCTCTCCCAGGTCCCGTTCGCTGGCCAGGTGCAGGTGCATGCCGACGATGGCGCCGAGGCCCAGCGCTTTGACGCCGATGCACTGCTTGCCGCGCCCGAGGCCGGCACCCATCTCTATGTCTGCGGTCCCGCGGGCTTCATGCACCATGTGCTCGACACCGCCCGTCGCCATGGCTGGCCCGAGGCGCAGCTGCACCGCGAGTTCTTCGCGGGCACGGCCACGGCATTGGAAACGGACGGCGCCTTCAGCGTGCGCCTGGCCAGCACGGGCCGCAGCTACGCCATTGCCAAGGACAAAAGCGTGCTCGAAGTACTCACCGCCGCAGGCGTCGACGTGCCGTATTCGTGCGAATCGGGCATCTGCGGCAGCTGCCTGACGCGCGTGCTCGACGGCGTGCCCGACCACCGCGACAGCTTCCTCACGGACAGCGAGCGCGCCGCCAACGACCAGTTCACGCCCTGCTGCTCCCGCGCCCAGACACCGCTGCTGGTACTTGATCTCTGAAGGCTGCACTTCCATTCCACCCCCGATCCGACAGGAGACTTCCCATGACCGCCACCGCTTGCATTCCCATCCAGGCCCAGTCCGCCGCCCGCGCGCCGGACGCCAGCCGTTTCCCGCTCGACCAATGGTATGTGGCCGGTTTTTCGTCCGAGCTCACCGACAAGCCGCTGGCGCGCACTTTCCTGGGCCAGAAGGTCGTGCTGTTTCGCACCGGGGAAGGTGAGGTGGCGGCGCTCGAAGACCGCTGCTGTCATCGTTCGCTGCCGCTGTCGTGCGGCACCGTGGAAGGCGCGGGCGTGCGCTGCGGCTACCACGGCATGCTCTATGCGCCCAGCGGCCAGTGCATAGAGATTCCCGGGCAGGAGCGCATTCCGGCCAAGGCCAGGGTGTTGGCCTACCAGGTGCAGGAGAAAAACCAGATCGTCTGGATCTGGATGCCGCGCGTCGAAGGCGCGCAAGCCTCCAAGGCGCCGCCCGACTATCCGTTCCACGATGACCCGCGCTACAAGTTCGGCAGCGGCAACTACCACTACAACTCGCCCTGGCAGCTGATCCACGACAACCTGCTGGACCTGAGCCACCTGGGCTATGTGCACCTGCAGACCATTGGCGGCAATGCGCGGCTGCACATGAACGCCGAGATGAAAGTCACCTCCGAAGGCGATCGCGTGAAAGTCGTGCGCCTGATGCCCGGCTCGACGCCGCCGCCTACCTACAAGGCGGCCTGGCCGTTTGGCGACAAGTGCGATCGCTGGCAGGAAATCGAGTTCGATGTAAGCCATCTGCGCATCTGGACGGGCGCGGTCGAGCCGGGCACCGACGCCATCGACGATCCCGAGCGCGGTGGCTTTCACATGCGCGGCTTTCACGGCATCACGCCCGAGACCGACGACACCTGCCACTACTTCTGGAGCATGTCGAGCACCAAGCACCCCGACATGCCCGACAACATCGACGCCGTGATCCAGCAGACCGCGTTCACTTTCGACGAAGACCGCGCGGTGATCGAAGCCCAGTACCGCAACATGCTGGAGTTCGGCGAGCGCGCGACCTGGACCGACATCCATGTCGACGTGGGCGGCAATCGCGCGCGGCGTATTGTCTCCAAGCTGCTGGAGCAGCAAGCCCAGGAGGCATAGGCCGCAGGCATTGCCTGCCAGGTATGGGTGCTCTCGCCGCGACCAGGGTACCGGCGGCGTCCGCCTTGATCCGCTTCGCGGCCACCTCGTCTGGCCGTGGACGTGTGCAGCGGCATGGGCAGCAAGCAAGGTGGCGATCCGCTCAAGCTCGCCTACGTGATTGTGCAACTTGGCGGTTCGGAAGGCCATGGTCGACATGAGGCTGTGCCGCATCTCACGGGCCATGCGTCACAGCGGAAAATTGGGCAGCCCCCAATCCACTTCAGCTGTGTTGATCACTCAATCGAGTTGAACAAATGCTCTGAAAGCATCGCCGACTTGTCCTTCAAGCCTTCGCGCAAGCTGCAATCGATAATGATAGATTCAGTCACCTGGCAGCAACAAGGCAGTATCTCCCCCGGGGGGATTAAGGCCAGTGGTGGCTTGCTGTAGGTGACGGAGCCAGCTATCAGTGCAACGGAGCATAAGTCGCAGAAGCCGTCACGACATTGAAAATTCACCTCGTGACCAGTACGCTCAAGTCCTTCGAGCAGTGTTTCGCCCTCCAGCAAGTACAACACCTTGTCTCTTGTTGCAACGAAATTCACAACTCGAATTCCCGAAGTTCGTCGGCAGAAACTTCCGCATTGATTTGACCCACCAGATAGGAGCTCAGTTCTACCTCCTGAGGTGCAACCTGTACGGTGTCAGATGTCAGCCAGGTATTGATCCAGGGAATGGGGTTGCTACGAGCTTTTTCGAATGCGGGTTTTAGACCGACTGCGCTCATCCTTGCATTCGTGATGAAGTCCACATATTGGCAAAGGATCTCCTTGTTCAGGCCAATCATGGAGCCGTCTTTGAACAGATACTCTGCCCATTTTTTCTCCTGGAGCGCAGCCTGCCTGAACATCTCAAAGCACTCAGTCTCCGTTTCACGGGCGATTATTTCGAAGTCGGCGTCATCGCGTCCCGACCGCAGGATGTTCAGCATGTGCTGGGTGCCAGTGAGGTGCAGTGCTTCGTCACGCGCAATCAGGCGAATGATCTTCGCATTGCCTTCCATGAGTTTGCGCTCGGCAAACGCGAAGGAGCAGGCGAAGCTCACATAGAAGCGAATGGCTTCCAGAATGTTCACGCTCATCAGGCAGAGGTATATCTTCTTCTTAAGCTCATACGCTGAAATCTGCACGGAGCGACCATCAATCAGCTGCGTACCGACACCAAGCTGGGTGTACAGCATCGAATATTGGATCAGATCATCGTAGTAGAAGCTGATGTCATTGGCCCGAAGGGTAATGTTTTCGTTGCCGACGATGTCGTCGAAGACTACCGACGGATCGTTCACGATGTTGCGGATGATGTGCGTGTACGAGCGTGAGTGGATGGTCTCCGAGAAGGCCCATGTGGAAACCCAGGTCTCCAATTCCGGTAGCGACACCAGGGGCAGCAGGGCAATGTTCGGGCTGCGCCCCTGTATGGAATCCAGCAGGGTCTGGTACTTGATGTTGCTGATGAAAATATGCTTTTCGTGCGCGGGAAGACCGTCGTAGTCGATCCGGTCCTGCGAGATATCCACTTCTTCCGGGCGCCAAAAAAAGGACAGCTGCTTTTCGATAAGCTTCTCAAAGATGGTGTACTTCTGTTGATCGTAACGTGCAACATTGACAGGACTGCCAAGGAACATGGGTTCCTTGATTTGATTATTTTGGGCCTTTGGAAAAATGCTGTAGGTCATTGGGATAGCCTCTCAAATCTTGCATGCACCGCCAGCACAGGCATCTTCGAATTCCTGCTGGGAGTCTTCTGCTCCGTCGCGAGTGTTGTGGTAATAAAGGGTCTTGACCCCATACTTGTAGGCTGTCAAAAGATCCGTGAGCAGCAGGGTCATGGGAACGCGGCCGTCCTCAAAGCGGCCAGGGTCGTAATTGGTGTTGGCAGAGATAGATTGGTCCACGAACTTCTGCATGACTCCGACAAGGCGCAGGTAGGGCTCATTGCTCGGCAGTTGCCAGAGCAGTTCATAGTGGCTCCCGAACTGTTCAAAGTCAGGTACTACCTGTCGAAGAATTCCATCCTTTGATTATTTCACGGAGACTAGGCCTCGGGGAGGCTCAATGCCATTGGTCGCATTTGAAACTTGGCTGGAGGTTTCAGAAGGCATCAGTGCCGTGAGCGTGGAGTTTCGAAGCCCATGTGTGCGGATGAGTTGGCGCAATGCCTCCCAGTCCAGGTGCAGGGGCTCATCGCAGATGGCGTCTATATCTTTCTTGTAGCTGTCTATGGGCAGACAGCCATCGCTGTAAACCGTTTCGCCAAATGCCTGGCACGGACCAAACTCCTGTGCCAAGCGTGTGGAAGCCTTCAGCAGATAATACTGAATCGCTTCAAAGGTGCGGTGGGTCAGAGCAAGAGCGTCCGGCTTCGAGTAGGACGTGCCATGCTTGGCCAAATAATAGGCATAGTTGATGACACCCACGCCGAGTGAGCGGCGTTTTTCCGTAGACAGGCGCGCTGCAGCAATGGGATATTCTTGGTAGTCGAGCAGGGAATCCAGCGCGCGCACCACCAGCTCTGCGAGCTCCTCCAGTTCTTCCAGAGATTGCAGAGCCCCCAGGTTGAAGGCCGACAGCGTACAAAGGGCGATTTCCCCCTCGATGTCATGCACATCGTTCAAGGGCTTGGTCGGCAGAGTGATTTCCATGCACAGATTGGACTGCCGGATCGGTGCCAATGAGGGCTTGAAAGCGCCATGGGTATTGCAGTGATCAACGTTCTGGATGTAGATCCGTCCCGTGCTTGCGCGCTCTTGCATCATCAGCGAAAACAGTTCTGCCGCAGGAATTCTTTTCGAGCGAATCGAAGCATCTTCCTCGTATTTTGTGTAGAGCCGTTCAAATTCACCCTGGTCGGCAAAGAACGATTCATAAAGACCAGGCACCTCGTGTGGTGAGAACATGGTGATCTGCTGCCCCTTGATGAGGCGCTGGTACATCAATCGGTTGATCTGCACGCCGTAGTCAAGATGTCTGACGCGGTTTTCTTCAACTCCGCGATTGTTCTTGAGCACCAGCAGAGATTCGACTTCCAGGTGCCACAACGGATAGAACAAGGTGGCCGCACCGCCTCTGACTCCGCCTTGGGAGCAGGATTTCACAGCCGACTGGAAAACTTTGTAGAACGGGATGCAGCCCGTGTGCAAGGCCTCGCCATCACGAATTTCGCTACCAACGGCACGGATACGCCCTGCGTTGATGCCTATGCCAGCACGCTGAGACACATATTTGAGGATGCCGCTGGTGGTGGCGCTGACACTGTCCAGACTGTCATCGCACTCGATCAATACGCACGAGCTGAATTGCCGCAGTGGTGTGCGAACTCCCGACATGATGGGGGTTGGGAGCGAGATCTTGAACTTGGATACGGCGTCGTAGAAGCGTTTGACGAAGCCGAGCCGGGTCTGCTGGGGGTACTTGGCAAACAGACACATACCCACGAGCATGAAGAGAAATTGTGGACTCTCGTAGATACGCTTGCTCACGCGGTTTTGCAGCAGGTATTTGCCTTCCAACTGCTTGATTGCGGCGTAGGAGAAGTTCATGTCTCGCCAGTGATCAAGGTACTCGTTCAACGCACCAAATTCCTCGGCGCTGTAGTCCTTGAGCAGATGGCCGTCATATTTTCCCAGGCTGGTGAGGTGCCGCACATGCACCAGCAGATGTGGTGGATCGAACTGTCCGAACGCAATTTTTCTGAGGTGAAAGACGGACAGGCGCGCAGCCAGGTACTGGTAATCCGGGGCAGATTCAGAGATCAGATCCGCGGCGGACTTGATGATGGTTTCGTGAATGTCTTTCGTTTTGATGCCGTCGTAGAACTGGATGTGAGCACTCAACTCCACTTGCGATACGGAGACATTGTTCAGGCCTTCGGCGGCCCAACGGATGACGCGATGAATCTTGTCCAGATCAATGGCTTCCGAGCTGCCATTTCGTTTGGTCACCTTGTTGGTGCGTGGAGAGTTCACTGTTGTCCTTTCGGCTTGTGTTGTAGCGGTTGGAAGTTGCATGCATTTCATGGTCTGCAGCACCAGAAACGCCCATCGTTTTGAGATGGCGAACCTGCATCGTACACGCTATAGGTAGTGTTTTTTTTTATGAGATGCACTACATATAGCGTTTTGTGTTTTTTCATTTCTTGCTCTCGAGCGCCTTTTTTGTGTGCTAAATGGCAAAAACCATCGCCCGGAGGGGGGCTGGGGACAGCTGCAACTTCGCGGCGCAGAAGGCCCAGGTCGGTGCGGTGAGGCCGGCGCTGTTTGTCCATGGCGCAGGGGGCGATGCATGCATCTGAGCTGCGGCAGGTAGGTCAGAACTCTGGTGTGCGTGGCTTGGCTCTCAAGCATGTGCAGGGGCATGAGTTACGCCAAGGCGTCGCTGAACTGCGCGCTGATCTGGCCAAAGCTGCGGCGCCTGGCTGGCGCAAAATCCCGACATCAAGAAGTGCGGCGAGATCGTGAAGTTTTCAGACGCCAAGATCGACTCAAGCCCCTGGCAGGATGAGCCCTGCGCGAATGCAGCGTAAAGCCCTGTATGCATGCAAAGTCGAATGGGCTACCATGGCGCGCCCTTCACCATTCCTTCGCTGCTGGCCTCTGATTGCACCGATCACGGCCCCGCGCTCCATGAAACTTGATTCCCGTCAGTTGCGCTACTTTGTCGCTGTCGCCGAAGAGCTGCACTTTGGCCGAGCGGCCGAGCGGCTGCACATGTCGCAGCCACCACTTTCGCAGCAAATCCGACAGCTGGAAGCACAGCTCGGCGTACAGCTTTTCCAGCGCGGCCCCCGCGGCGTGCAACTGCTGCCCGCGGGTGAGGTACTGCTCACGCAGGCACACATCATCCATGCGGAGCTGGAGCGCACGGTGGAGCTGGTGCAGTCCATGGCGCGCGGCGACCGCGGGTTGCTGCGCCTGGGCTATACCGCAGCGAGTGCATTCACATTGCTGCCTTCGTTGATCCGGGCTTTCAAGAAGCGCCACCCCTATGTCGAAGTGGTGCTGATGGAACTGCTGTCGAGCGAGCAGGCTGAGGCGCTGGCCCAGCAGCGCCTGGACATGGGACTGCTGCGTCCGTTCCGACACCATGCTGAACTGTGCAGGCAGACGCTGCTGCAAGAGCCGATGATTCTGGCACTGCCTGCGGACCACCCGCTGGCCGCCCTGTCTCAGGTGCAGGTGAGCCAACTGCAAGGACAGCCCCTGATCGGCTTCACGAGTACCGAGGCACGCTATCTGCAAGAGCTGGTGGACGACATGCTCACAGCCGCAGGGGTCCAGCCCCGTGTAGCGCAGCGCGCCACACAACCCCACACCATGCTGTCACTGGTCAGCTCGGGGCTCGGGGTCGCCATCGTGCCCCAGGCTGCTGCTCAGGCCCCCGTCAAAGGCGTGGTCTACCGCACGTTGCAAACCCGGGGTGTGGCTCCCATGGCCACCATGCAATTGGCCTGGCGCGCCAACGACGAACGGCCACTGCTGCGCAATTTTCTGGAAATTGCGCGCACTGTCACGGCCTCAGCTCCCAACAGCGTCGCCGCCCCGGCAGTGCCATCGGTGTAGCCAGCCGAGCCCTTCGGTGGTGCCATCCGCGCCTGGACGCCGCGGCCGGTACACGGGCATCGCAGTTCCTTTTTTGATATTTACACACCCATGCGGGTCCCGCATGTGGACACGCGCGCTCAATCGAGCGTCAGGTTCAGACTTTTGACAACTTCAGCCCAGCGCTTGTTCTCGACAGCGTAGAACCTGGAGAAATCCGCCACGCTCATGGTGCTCACCTCAGCCCCCTGTCCTGCCAGGCGGGCGCGCAGCTCGGGCGAGCGGATGATGCGCGTGAGCTCGGCATTGAGGCGCTGTATCACTGCCGGTGGAGTGCTGCGGGGCGCGAGCACGCCTTGCCACGAGCCCGATTCGAAGTGGGGCAGACCCGACTCGGCCAGGGTGGGAACCTGTGGAATGAGGCCCATGCGCGTGCTCTTTGATACGTTCAATACCTTGAGCTTGCCGCTTTGCACATGCGGCAGCGTGGCAAGCATGCCGTTCATCAGCACCTGGGCCTGGCCGCCCAGCGTGTCGTTGATAGCCTGCGCGCCTCCTTTGTAGGGGATGTACTGCCACTTCGCGCCGGTGGCCTGTGCCGCGGCAACGCCCGCCAGGTGCGGGGGGCTGCCGATGGCGGTGACCGCGAAGTTCAGCGGTTCGCGCCGAGACAGGTCGGCGAGTTCCTTGAGCGTGTTGGCGGGCACGCTCGGATGCACCACCAGCAGGTGCGGTGAGTAGGCCAGCATGGCCGCGCCCACCAGATCCTTGGCCGGATCAAAGCGCAGCTTGGTGTACAGCGAACTGCTGATGGCCAGCGCCAGCACGTCCGCCAGCAGGAAAGTGTGGCCGTCAGTGGCCTTGGCGACAAACTCGGCGCCGATGTTGCCGTTCGCGCCGGCCTTGTTTTCGATGATGACGGACTGGCCCAGGGCCTCTTGCAGCGGCTGGCTGAGCAGGCGCGCGACCACGTCGGACGAGCCGCCCGCCGGATATGGCACCACCAGGCGCACCGGACGGCTGGGCCAGGCAGCAGCCTGTGCCGACCAGGCGGAAGGGACCAGCACCGCTGCGGCGCAGGCCAGCAGCAGGCCGCGGCGCGCACGCGAGGGCTTGGGAAAACGGATGGAGGTGGACATGCTGTCTCCTGTTGGCATGACAAGGGTGGAGAAAAATGGCTTGCAGCGCAGCCCACGGGGGCTGGCGCCGGGGGCTCAAATAGCCCGCAGTGGCTGGATGCGCTGCTGCGCTCCAGCACGCAGCTGCTGCGCGTCGTTGCCGGGAGTGACAAGGTCAAAGCCCATCTCGCGCATGGCCTGATCCATGGCAAGGCTGGACGAGTAGATGCCGGTGTATTTGCCCTGGGCGCGGCACACCTCGAGCACATGCCGAATCGCGTCGACCAGCGCAGGCTGCGGCCAGGCGCTGCTGCCCAGCCCCATGGCCAAGCCCAGATCGCTCGGACCAACGTAGACGCCCGAAAGCTCTTGCACTTGTGCGATCTGCTCGATGCAATCCAGCGCGGACAGGGTTTCGATCATCGCCAGGCTGAAGATCTGGTCGTCGGCGCCCGCAGCGTAGTCGGAGCCGCCATACGTGAGCCCACGCGCCGGGCCGAAGCTGCGGTCGCCGCGGGGTGGATAACGGCAGGCCCGCGCGAAGGCGGCTGCGTCGTCCACGGATTCAATCAGCGGGCAGATGATGCCGTAAGCCCCGGCGTCCAGGAGCTTGTGGATCTCGGCCAGAGTGCTGCCTGCGCTGCGGGCCATGGGCATGGCGGGGGTGCTTGAGATGGCCTGCAGCAGGTGCACGGCTGTGTCGAATCCATACGGACCATGCTGCAGGTCCACCGTCACCGCATCAAAACCCGCGTGTCCCAGCAGTTCGGCCTGGTAGCCGCAGCCTACAGAAACCCAGGCATTCAAGGCCATCTTGCCCGCAGCCTTCAAAGCAATCAAAGAATTTTCGCGCATGCATTATTTCCATTCAGCTGTGTTTGCTCAAGAGGCTTCCGATGCTATGGATCCAGCGCCGCGGGTCCAATATCTTTGGCAGGTGCGCCTCAGACGATTTTCATATCGCCACTCGCCGCGCGTTCCACTGAAAATGGGATCCCCCATCGTCGGCAGCGACACATTCCAAGGGCGCATGCTGACTTTTCCCCAGAAATCACGCAGCTAAAAAATTTACCGCGAGCCAGGGAATACCCTGTTTGCATACGTATGCACTACTTCAATAGTTCACACCTCTGCAAACACAGCCATCTAGGAAAGAGCCATGATCAAATATCTCAAGCGCGGCAAGGGCGTGCAGGTTCGCGCAGACGATGCACCCTCCTTGCGCCCGCCAGAAGACGTGCGCAGCATGCGCCTGGATTACTACCGTTATGTGGCGGATGGCAGCGCGAATGCACCAGTCATCGTGGTCATGGAAGACGCCGATGACAGACCGGGAACGGGCTCGTTCTGGGGCGAAGTCAACTCGGCGCTGCACGAAGGCCTGGGCGTTGCCTGCGTGCCGACCAACGACTCAGTGCGCGACCTCGGCGATCTTTCCCATTCTTGCCGGGAGCGTGTGGCCTTCGCATGCGCATGCGCATGTGCACGTGGAGGACATTGGTACGCCGGTGACCGTGTTTGGCATGGAGGTTGCTCATGGCGACCTGATCCATGCCGACCGGCACGGCGCGGTGGTGATCGCGCTCGAGTACCTGCAGGCACTGCCTGCGTGTATCGATCTCATGCAGCGCAAGGAAGCGCCGCTGCTGGCCGCCGCACGCAGCGTGTCGTTCACGCTGGCCATGGTCGCCTCGGACGATCTCCACTGGCGAGGTCTTACAGGGCAATCAGGTATCACCGCCGATCGGTCCCATCGTGAAGGCATGCGGAGCTAACGCCTCAAGCACTTCCTCCTAACCACCGTTTGCTGCCCCTGCGTATCCAGGGGCGGCTGATTTTCACTTTCCCCTGGGTCCATTCATTCCGACCCGGGAGCAGGACACCGCCAGGACCGACATGAAGATTGCATTCCTTGACCGCTCTACACTCTCCCCTCAGACCATCCTGCGACTTCCTTTCTTCAAGCACGAACTTGTGTGCTACGAGAACACGCAACCGAATGAGATAGCGCACCGGATTGCCGACGCAGACATTGTCATCACCAATAAGGTGAAGCTCAGCGCCGAGGCTTTGCAGCAGGCCCCGAGGCTGAAGCTTGTGGCGGTAGCGGCGACCGGAACCGACAATATTGACTTGAACGCCTGTGCCCAGCGTGGCATCACCGTCAGCAATATTCGGAATTACGCTGGCAACACGGTTCCAGAGCACACCTTCGCACTGATATTTGCGCTTCGCCGCAGCATCTGTGCCTATCGAGAATCCGTGAGTGCCGGCAAGTGGCAGGAATCCGCGCAGTTCTGCTACTTTGATTATCCCATCCGGGATCTGGCGGGCGCCACTCTGGGAATCATTGGAGACGGTGCACTCGGCAACGCCGTGGCGACGATTGCACGTGCCCTCGGCATGACGGTGCTGTTTTCTGCATTTAAGGGGCACGCCGGCATGGGAAGCCTGTATACCTCGTTCGATGACGTCCTGGCACGCTCCGACATCATCACGCTCCACTGTCCATTGACCGCCGAAACCCGCAATATGATTGGGGCCGAAGAGTTCGAGAAAATGGATCGCAAGCCTCTCATCATCAATACGGCCCGTGGCGGCCTAATCGATGAAGAAGCGCTTGCCAAGGCATTGCGCAGCGGTCAGATTTCGGGGGCAGGGTTTGATGTTGTCTCGGTCGAACCTCCACCTGCGGAGCACCCATTCATGGCGCTGCTGGATAGGCCGAACTTCATCTTGACTCCCCACGTGGCTTGGGCCTCTCAAGAGGCGATACAGAGCTTGGCCGACCAGCTCATCGACAACGTGGAAGCGTTCGTCAGAGGCGCGCCTGTGAACAGGGTGTAGCCCACAATATAGAGGGTGGGATTGCTGCAGGGTAATGTGTTTTTTCCTCTTCCCTTGGAGTATTTCCTCCTGGTACTGGCCTGTCCCAGTTCTTGGTGCACCTGGAGATGGACGGCCCCCGCTGCCGTAGATGGATCCTCTCCTCACGCCTGAGCTGGGTTCGCTGCAACGGCAGGACGCGCATATCTCCGGCCCAGCTGTGGCTAAAGGCACTGAGTTGTCTCGGTGGAGTGGCCAAGAGATTCAAGCTGTGGTCCGCACCTTGAACAACAGGCCGCGCAAAACGCTTGGTTGGAGAACACCGGCTGAAGCACTCAACGAGTATCTAAAATCTGCGGAACAACCCGGTGTTGCGACCATCGTTTGACTCCGCCTGGCGGAAGGGGGCAGGTCACCGCAACAACCCAAAGACTAGAGGAGCAGCGCCGGCTCAATAGGAAAGACTGGCGACCTTATCCAGACGACCGCCAGCAGCCGAGGCCTGCTGCAGCGCGTGCGTGATCAAGCCGGTGGTGACTCCGGCGAAATAGCGCGCTCCCCATTGTCCGTACTTGGCTTCGTCTTCGGGGGTGAGCGCGATAACTCCGGCGCAGTTGCCCGCTGTGCTGATGGCGCGCAGCGCGCGTTCGATCTCGGCTTCGACCTGCGGCGAATGCCAGTCGCTACCGTAGCCCATGGCGTGTGACAGGTCGTTGGGGCCCACGAATACCGCATTGACGCCTTCGACCGCAGCAATCTCGCCCGCCTGCGCCACTGCCTCGGGGGTCTCGAGCATGACGATCAAGGCAATGCCGGCATTGCTGCGCTCGGTGTGGGCGCCGCCGGGAAAGGCTCCGTAACCTGCGGCGCGCGGGCTGAAGGCGCTGCCGCGGCGACCGACTCCCGGATAGCGTACCTGCTGCACCAGATCGCGCGCTTCGGCCGCGCTGGCAACCATCGGTATCTGCACTGCGCTGGCGCCCATGTCGAGAATGCGCGAAATATCCTGGCGCAGACAGCGCACCACGGGCACGATGCCGCTGGCGCGGGCCGCGCGCAGCATGTTCTCGGTGGTCTCCAGGCCACTGCTGCCATGCTCGTTGTCGATGATCACAAAATCGAAACCGGCGTAGCCGCACATCTCAACGATGGCCGGGCTGGGCAGCGAATTGAAGACTCCACGCAGCGCACGACCGCTGCGCAGCATGCCAGGAAGTCTATCGTCCAGAGGGTGGTAGCGTGCTTGCATAGCGATGTTCTTTAAACAGGAGTGGGGAAGTACTCTGGCAGAGATGTCAGGCTCAGTGAATGTCTTCGGAGTCGCGCATCGCCTGCTCGAGCAGCGCCAGCGAGAAAGAGCCACTGCGCACGGCCTCCAGCAGTGGCGCTTCCTTGCGCTGCACCAGGTCGATGCAGTCTGGTAGTGCGGCCAGATACTCGGGCCTGATCAGCACCGCGCCGTGGCAATCCGCATGGATCAAATCGCCATGCGCCAGTTCCAGGCCAAAGACGGTCACTGGCGTGCCTATCTCCTCGACATGCACATAGGCATGCGAAGGCCCTACGCTGCCCGCCAGGATGGGAAAGCTCTTGGAGAGACAATCGAGATCGCGCACCGATCCATTGGTCAGCACCCCGGCTACGCCTAGGCCTTCGTGCAGCGCCGAGTTGACTTCGCCCCAGAACGAGCCCGTTCCCGGTCTGTCATCGGCGTCTTCCATGACCACGATGACTGGTGCATTCGCGCTGCCATCCGCCACATAACGGTAGTAGTCCAGGCGCATGCTGCGCACGTCTTCTGGCGGGCGCAAGGAGGGTGCCGAAGCACGAATGCGCGCTGTGCGCACAAAGCCCACGATGGCTGGCAGGGGCTGCGGCGCAGCCACGATATTGCCGTAGGTAAAGCCTTGCGCGGTACGGCCGCCCATGGCGAGCTCCAGCGCATTGCAGATGGTCGGCGTATCGACTGAGCGCAGCTTACGGATCAGTTCGGGAGTTAAGGTCGCTTGCATTATTCAATAACGATGTTGTTGGTTTTGATCAGGTCGGCGAACTTGACGGTCTCGTCCTTGATGAATTGGCTGAATACTTCAGCTTTCATGGGCTTGGGAACAAAGCCCTGGCCCGCCATGCGTGCCTGGACGGTGGGTGTTTCCAGCACCGCTGTCACTTCCGCATTCAGATAAGAAATCACAGCTGACGGAGTGCCGGCCGGGGCCAACAGGCCCAGCCAGGTCACGGCCTCAAACCCCGGCACGCCAGACTCGGCGAGCGTGGGCAGATCGGGCTGCAAAGGCGAGCGTTTCAAGCTGGTCACCGCCAACGCCTTGGCCTGCCCGTTCTTGGCAAAGGCCAAAGCCGTCGCCATATTGTCGAACTGCATGTCGATCTGATTGCCCGCCAGATCAATCAACGATTGGCTGCTGCCCTTGTAGGGAACGTGTACTGCGGATCCGTTGATGCGGTTGAGCATCAGCAGCGCCGTCAAATGTTGCGAAGTGCCGTTGCCGCTGGTGCCGTAGGAGAGGGCATCGGGCTTGGCTTTGATCGCGCTGATCAGCTCCTGCACATTGCCAGCTCCCGACTTGTTGCTGGCCAGCAGCACCAGCGGTGTTTCGGCCAGAGCGGTAATCGGCGCGAAGTCTTTGTCAACTTTGTAGCCGATTCTTTTGAGCAGGGTCGGATTGACGGCGAGGGCGGTTTGCGTGCCGAGCAGCAGGGTGTAGCCGTCCGGTTTAGCGCGGGCGACGGCTTCAGTACCGATGCCGCCGCCTGCGCCAGCCTTGTTTTCGACCACCACCGCCGTATTCCAGCGCTTGCCGAGTTCGTCCGCCACCAGGCGGCCGATGATGTCCGTGGCGCCGCCTGGTGCGAAAGGAACCACGATCACGACGCGGCCGGTGTTCGGGTAGTCGTTTGATCCCGGCTTGGCCTGGGCCCAGGCTCCAGCGCAAGCTACGGCCAGGGTGGCGAGCGCGGCGCGGCGCGCGATACGACGGCTATTCTTCGTGAAATAAAACATCTGAAAGTCTCCTGCTTTTGTTTGTTTATTCAGTTTTGAAGTCGGCACTGCTCATGACCTTGTCCCACTTTGCTATCTCGGCGCGCTGGAAACTGGCGAAATCCTTGGACCCGCGGCCATCTGGCTCGACTCCCAGCGCGCGCAGCTTGGCCTGAACATCGGGCAGCGCAACCACGGCGGCGATGTCTTTGCTCAGGCGATCGACCACGGCCTGAGGTGTTCCGACAGGAGCAAAGACGCCTTGCCAGGACTGCATCTCGAAGTTGGGCACACCGGCTTCGGCCAGGGACGGGACGTCCGGCAGGCTCGCCAGGCGCGACTTGGACGTGACGGCCAGCATTTTTACGCGTTTGCCATCAATCATCGGACGCGCGGCAGCAACGGTTTCGAACACCATGTCGATTTGTCCGCCCACCAGGTCGATCATTGCCCCGGAACCACCCTTGTAGGCGATCTGGCGCAGTTGCGTGCCAGTGAGACTCTGAAACAGTTGACCTGACAGGTGCTGGGAGGTGCCCGCTCCCGCTGTGCCATAAGTCAGGCTATCGGGCTGGGCTTTGAGTTCGGCCACGATCTGCTTTACCGAGTTGAAGCGGCTGTCGCTGGCTACCACCAGCACGTTGCTTACCGTGCCCACCATATTGATAGGAACGAAGTCTTTCTTCGGGTCGTAACCCAGGTTTTTGTTGAAGAAGGGATTGACCGCATGGGTGGTGATGGTGCCGCCAATTAGGGTGTAGCCATCCGCAGGCGAACGCGCCACTGCCTGCGTGCCGACGATTCCCGATACGCCAGGCTTGTTCTCCACCACCACTGGCTGTCCCAACTTGTCGGCAAGATGCAAAGCAATCAGCCGCGCCACGCCGTCAGACACGCCACCGGACGAGAACGGGACGACATATTTCACCGGCTTTTGCGGCCAGGACTGGGCCGCGGCTGGGAGTGCCACGACGGTCATTGAGAAGACGTAGACAGTGGCCGTAAGCAGTTTACGAGTATCGAATTTCATGGAGCTCCTTTGGCTGCTGAAAATAATCTTTGAACTGATCAAGAGAACTCGTTAGGGGGCTGGGCGGACCGAAGCACGCTCCACCAGTTGGCTGGGGACGACGATGTTGCGCGGCTGCACGTCGCGCTGCATTTGCTCGTGCAGCAATTCGATGGTGGCGACGACCATGTTTTCCACGCTTTGCACCACGGTGGTCAGCTGGTAAGCACCCCAGGCCGCCTGCGGAACGTCGTCGAAGCCGACCACGCTCACGTCATCGGGAATGCGCAGGCCGAGTTCGCAGCGCAGCACGTCCATGGAGGCGATGGCCATATGGTCGTTGGCCACGAAAATGGCATCAGGTTGCTCGGCGCCGACGAATAGCTCACGTGTAGCCTGCTTGGCGCGCTCGAAGCTGTAGTAGCCGATCGCCTTGCGGAAGACGTTGGTGCCGGCTTCCTGCAGTGCCTCGTTGAAGCCGCGTTCGCGTTCGAGATTGGTCGACGAGTTTTCCAGGCCAGCGAGGAAGGCCATTCTTTGATGGCCACGCGACAGCAGCAGCTCAGCGACCATGCGCCCCCCACGGTAGTTGTCGGATGTGACTGAACTGGTGCTGTAACGGGCCTGTGCGCTCATATCCGGCACACGGTTGAAAAGCACGATGGGAACGCCGGCGTCTTGGCAGTTTTTGGCCAGGGCCGGCGACAAGGTGGTGGACGCCATGACGATGCCATCGACCTGGTACTGCAAAATCTCGGCGATCACGTCGTCCGCTTCGTCGAGATCGCTGATGAACATCAGCACGTGATAGCCCTGCTTTTGCAGCTTCTGGGAGAGCTTTTCGATCACCAGCGGATAGAACTGGTTTTCCAGGTAACTCATGACCAGGGCGATGATCCGGCTGCGTCGCGTGATCAGGCTTCGAGCCATGGCGTTGGGCCGATAGCCCAAGACCTTGGCCGCCGCCATCACCTTGGCGCGGGTGTCTTCGGAGACACTCGCGCCGGGCGTGAAGCTGCGACTCACCGCTGACTGCGACACCTTTGCCAGGCGGGCAACTTCTTGGGCGGTAGCAGAAGATTTCATGCTGCGGTCCAGCCGCCGTCGAGCATCAGCGCGCTACCGGTGACAAGGCTGGAAGCTTCACTGGCCAAGAATACGATAGCCCCCATGATCTCCTCGGTGCGGCCCAGCCGGCCGAGTGCGATCTTGCCGACCACCCATTCACGAAACGCTTCGTCCTTGAACATGTCGGCAGTCATTTCTGTTTCGATAAAGGTGGGGCAGACGGTATTGACCCGGATGCCTGAAGCTCCCAACTCCCAAGCCAGGGCTTTGCTCATGCCCTCGATAGCGTGCTTGCTGGCGCAATACAGCGTGCGGCGCGGGCTACCCACATGGCCCATCTGCGACGAGACGTTGATGATCGAGCCGCGCAAGCGGTCCGCAAGCAGGCCGCGCGCGACGGCGCGAGTGACGTGAAAGGCGGCCTTCACGTTCAGGTTGAGCACCGCGTCGATGTCCTCTTCTTCAAGCTGCACCAATTCCTTGGGGCGGTTCATGCCGGCGTTGTTGACGAGGATTTGGAACGGTCCGCGCGCGGAGATCTGTTCGCTCACGGCGCGCGCATCGGTCACGTCGAGCACCAGATAATCACAGCTGCCGCTCGCTGCACGAATGCGCTCGCAGGCGCTGCGCAGCTCGCCTTCCGAGCGCGCGACCAGGGTGACGGCAGCACCGGCGTCTGCCAGCGCCGCAGCCGCGGCGAAACCAATGCCCCGGCCGGCACCCGTCACCAGGGCGCGCTGTCCATCCACCCGAAAGCTTGGAGTTTTCGGCAGCATCATCAGTCCTTTGCCGGCACCGGCTGATACCAAGGCACCTCGGCCCGAGTGCCGTAGCGGCGCACGCGCAGATTGGCCTGCTCGCCATGCCCGGCGAAGTTCTCCATATGGCACAGGCGTGAGCAGTATTCGCCCATCATTGCGCTGGCTTCATCAGTCAGCACTTTTTGGTAAGTGCAGGTCTTGAGGAACTTGCCGACCCACAGACCGCCGGTGTAGCGTGCGCTGCCGTTGGTTGGCAGCGTATGGTTGGTGCCAATCACCTTGTCGCCGAAGCTCACGTTGGTGCGTGGCCCCAGGAACAGGCCGCCATAATTGGTCATGCGGGCGAGAAAGTAATCCGGGTCGCGGGTCATCACCTGGACATGCTCGAACGCCATTTCATTGGCTTTTTCCAGCATTTCTTCATCGGTGTCGCAGACGATGACTTCGCCGTACTCGGCCCAGCTTTGCGCTGCGGTGTCAGCGGTCGGCAGAATCTTCAGCTGACGCTCGATCTCGGTCATGGTCTCGCGTGCCAGCTTCTCGCTGGTCGTCAGCAACACTGCGGGCGAAGTGGGGCCGTGCTCGGCCTGGCCCAGCAGGTCGACGGCGCACATTTCGCCGTCCACCGTCTCGTCTGCGATGACCAAGGTCTCGGTGGGGCCGGCGAACAGGTCAATGCCTACGCGGCCGAACAGCTGGCGTTTGGCTTCGGCGACAAACATGTTGCCCGGGCCCACCAGCATGTTGACTGATGCGATGCTTTGCGTGCCCACGGCCATCGCCACCACGGCCTGGACTCCGCCCAGGACCAGAATTTCGTCGGCGCCGGCCATTGCCATGGCGGTCACGATGGCGGGGTGCGGCTTGCCCTGGTAGGGCGGGGCCGTAGCGACCACGCGCTTCACGCCTGCGACCTTGGCCGTCAGCACGCTCATGTGCGCCGACGCCAGCAGCGGGTACTTGCCGCCCGGGATATAGCAGCCCACTGCATCGACCGGAATGTGCTTGTGGCCCAGAACGATTCCCGGCAAAGTTTCGACTTCCACATCTTTCATGGAATCACGCTGGATCTGTGCGAAATTGCGCACCTGTGTTTGCGCGAAAGTAATGTCTTCAATTTCACGCGCCGACAGGCTCTTGCGCGCAGCTTCGATCTCGGCTTGCGAGAGCCTGAAATCGGCCGGATTCCAGTTGTCGAACTTGCGGCTGTACTCACGCACAGCGACGTCACCGCGCGACTCGATGTCCTTGATGATGGCTTCTACGGTGTTGCGCACCTTGGCGTCGTCGTCTGCGCGGACCTGCACGTCCTTGCCACGCTTGAGATATTTGATCATTCTTGCATCCTGGAAAGTTGGTTTGCATACGTATGCAATGTGCTTGTCTTGCATGCGTATGCAATTCCGTAAAAACCCTTAATCGACGCAAATTTTTTAAATCCGGGAGTCGGCCGCTGTTGGTGTGAAACTGAGCTGACCGGCTCTCAGTTCGCCGAGTGGGCGGGCGGGGCGGCTCTGGCAGGCTCACCCGGCATCTGCCATTCGATGCACTGGGCATTCATGTATTGATCCCGTAAAAACCTGCACAGGTCCTAAACTTGGAAAAAAGGATCTGAAAGATGAAGGCAGGAGACGAGATCAAGCGATGGACAGCCAAGCGCAAGAGCGCGTTGTACTGGGGATCAAGGCCAGGCGATGGTGACCGAAGCCAGCCCAGCATACGACCTGTCGCCCTCCGAAGTTAATGGCTGGGTGAACGAAGGAAAACGTGGGATGGAAAACGCCTTACGGGCCAAGCCCGAGGATGTGCGCGAGCAGGATGAGCGCATCCGCATCCGCATCCGCATCTACAAGACCGGGGATCTGGCCCAGGCTGATGTGTTTGACTACATCGAGGTGTTCCACAACCGGTCACGCCGTTACAGTCATCTGGGCGGAGTCAGCCCGCAGGCGTTTGAGCGCACCCGGGCGTGAGGCTGGGATTTATCTACTGCAGTGGGGGCTGGTCAGGCGGCCTTACCCGTTGCCCTGGATCCTTGAGCATGACTGCCACAATCGCCATTTGAGCACGCGCTGCTCCGTGATTGCTGCGCTGGCCTGGCCGAGGATGAGCGTGTTGCGCGCTAGGGGTTGAACACCCGCTCATTCATGGGCAGCACCACGCTGCCGGGCCGGTCTGCCAAGGCGTGGGGCGCAGCAATTGCTGCGTGTGAAGGTCTCGGATTTCGATGCACAGCTCGAAGAGCCGTACCATCACCTTGGCTCCGATGGGCACCGGGCGCGCTGCATAGCTGCTGTGCGCGATGCGCACGCAGCTGTTGTCGCAGACCGGGCGCTGGACTTCGGTGAAGTACGCCATGCCGGTGATCGGCAACGGCTGCAGGTGGGCATTGTCCCTGAGCACCTGGCGTCGCCAGCGTAAGGCAGCTGAGCTGGCCGCCTTGGCGCCGATCAAGCGTGGCCCCAAGGCCTACCCCCGCCGTGCTCAGACGCTGCACATCGCTCAGCTTACCCGAGACGCGACAACTTCAAGCTGCGCCTGGACAAGGCGCTGCTGGTGATCGATGTCCAAAAAAACTTGCAGCCTTGCTGGGCAAGCCGATCGACGACACCGGCGACTTGCTGTGATCGCCGCCGTGCACGAGTTGACGCCGCTGCTGGGCGCCAGCGCCGCCTGCCGGGCCCTGGGGGCCACCGCGCGCGGGGTGCCAGCCCGCCAGCCATGGTCGGCCCCAGGCCCCGGCGTGCGCCGCGAGCGCGCCCGCCGCTGGCCTTGGATGCGCAGGAGAACGCGCTGCTGCTGGACACTTTGAACAGCGAACGATTCGCCGACACAGCCCCTGCGGCGGTGCACGCCGCGCTGCTCGACGAGAGCCGATACCTGGGCTCGGTGCCGCACCATGTATCGCCTGCTGAACACCCAAGGTGGCTCGTGCGAGCGTCGCCGCCAGCTCACCTACCCGACCTACGTCAAGCCCGAGTTGCTGGCGAGCGTGCCGAACCAGGTCTGGTCCTGGGACATCGCCAAGCTGAAAGGGCCGGCCAAGTGGACTTGCTTCCACTTGTACGTGATCTTGGACATATTCAGCCGCCACGTCGTAGGCTGGTTGATCGCCGAGCGCGAGAGCGCCGATCTGGCCGAGCAGCTCATCGCCGCCAGTGTTTCGCGCCACGACGTGCAGCCCGGCAGGCTCACGCTGCACGCGCCGACAGAGGCGCGGCCATGCGCTCCAAGCCGGTGGCGCCTTGTTGGTGGAACTGGACATCGCCAAGAGCCACAGCAGGCCACACGTCTCGGACGATAACCCGTACTCGGAGTCGCAGTTCAAGACGATGAAGTACCGGCCCGACTTCCCGGCGCGGTTCGGCTGTATCAAGGACGCTCGGGCCCACTGCCAAGCGCTCTTCGCTTGGTACAACACCGAGCATCGCCATTCGGGCATCGGCGACATGACGCCACAGGCGGCGCACTACGGTCAGGCTGCAGCCTTGCGCGATACGCGTCAGCTCGCGTTGGATGCAGCGTTCCTTGCGACACCGCAGCGCTTCAAGGGCCGTCGTCCCAAGCCCCATGCGCTGCCTACCGCAGCTTGGATCAACCCGCCAGCATCGGAGACCAACGCCCAGAAAATAAACCAGCCCTGCACAGTAAATTTATGACAACTGGTGCAGCAAAGTCATTGACACGTTCCGCGCAGCGCGTCAGTGGCCGCGCCCCGCGCGCGCTGCGACTTTCCGCTTTTGCATAGCTGTTGTGCGCTTGCCAGGGGCGACGGCCTGGCCTGGCAATGCTCCAATGGAACATCTGCACCTCGCATCAATGTCGTTGCGCACCTGTGCCCAGGTCTGTCCGCCTGTGGGTGTACAGGCTGCGCCTCAAAGCAAAGAGAATGTCCATGCGCCAAATCATGCCCACGTTCACCTTCAGCGGCCCTCGCAGTCGCACGCAGCTTCCTGGAGGAAGCCATGTCTGAATCCGCCCAGTTATTTGCCGACAGTGCTGCCGACTACCTGGGCGCCACTGACCAGCGCCAGCGCGTGCGCCGGCTCGAAGACGAAGGCGGCGGCTTCGATCGCGCTGTCTGGCGGGAGATAGCCGACCTGGGCTGGCTGTCCATCCTGGTCGCCGAAGAGCATGGCGGCCTGGGTCTGGGCATTGCCGAGGTGTCGGCCATCGCCGAACAGGTCGGTCGCCATCTGTTGCCCGAGCCTTTCGTCGATGCGGGCGTGCATCCGCTCGCGTTGCTGGCACACCTCAGCGCCAGCCCGGCCCGTGACGCGCTTTTGGCACGGCTGCACAGCGGCGACGCCATTGCCGGTGTGGCCTGGCAAGAGGCTGCGGGCACGCTGGAGGTCAGCGCCAGCCCGGCGACGATTTTCGATGCCGATGCCGGCACGCTCACCGGGCGCAAGCGGTTCGTGCGCCCCGGACCGGGCGCCGATGGCTGGCTGGTCTTTTGCCGGCAGGGCGATGGTGCGGCCCTGGTCTGGGTCGATGGCGCCAGCCCGGGCGCGGCATTGGAAGCCCATTTCGGTGTGGATGGCAGCGCGCTGTCGACGCTGACTTTCCACCAGGCCCGCGCGGTTCCCATCGCCCAGGGCGATGCGGTCATCCAGGCGCTGGGCCATGCCAACGAGATCGCCCGCATCGCGCAGTCCGCCGAGCTGGCCGGCATTGCGCGCCGCAGCCTCGAACTCACGCGCGACTACCTCACCACACGCGAGCAGTTCGGCAAACCCATCGGCAGCTTCCAGGCGCTGCAGCACCGCCTCGTCGATGGCCTGATCCAGGTCGAGCTGGCGTCGGCCTGCCTGCGTGACGTGGTTTCGGCCGCGGCGCATGCCCCCACGCCCCAGGCGCTGGCCGCGAACGCCAGCCGGGCCAAGGCGCGCTGCGCCCATGCGGGCGTCGAGATGACGCGCATGGCCATCCAGCTGCACGGCGCCATCGGCACCACCAACGAGTATGACGTGGGCCTGTACTTCAAGCGCGCACTCTTGCTGGGCAGCCGCTGGGGCACTGCGGGCGCGCACCGGAAACGCTATGCGCAACTGCAGACGCCAGGCGCAGCGCCGGCGCTGGCCAGCACCGCCGAGGATTTCTCGGCCGACCAGGATTGGGATGCGATGCCGGAGGCACAGTTCCGCAGCAAGGTGCGCGCGCTCTTTGCCGCGCACTATCCGCAAGCGCGGCGCCACATGCCCTACCGCCAGTCCTGGGCCGAATCGCGCGACTGGTACTTGACGCTGTCGCGCCTGGGCTGGATTGCCCCGGCGTGGCCCAGGCAGCATGGTGGCATGGGATTGTCCGCCGAAAAACTCATTGCCTACATCGAGGAAACCGAGGCCTGGGGGGGTGCGCGCTCGCCGGACCAGGGCCTGGTGATGGTCGGCCCGATTCTCATGCGCTTTGGCAATGATGCCCAGCGCGCGCACTTTCTGCCGCCCATCCTGGCCGGCGAGCATGTCTGGACCCAAGGCTATTCCGAGCCCAACGCGGGCTCCGACCTGGCGGCGGTGCGCACCGAAGCGGTCATTGATGGCGACGATTTCATCGTCAACGGCCAGAAGACCTGGACCACCTGGGGGGCGGACGGCACGCACATGTTCATGCTGGTGCGCACCGACAAGACCGTCAAGAAGCAGGCCGGCATCAGCTTCCTGCTGCTGGACCTGAAGACGCCAGGGGTGACCGTGCGCCCGATCCGCAACATCGCGGGCGAGCGTGAGTTCTGCGAAGTATTCTTCGATGACGTGCGCGTGCCGCGCGCCAATCTGGTGGGCGAGCTCAACCAGGGCTGGACCGTGGCCAAGGCGCTGCTTGGCTTCGAGCGGCTGTTCACCGGCAGTCCCAAGCATTCGCAGCACACGCTGGTACAGGTGGAGAAGCTCGCGCGCCAGCGCGGCCTTTTCGGCGATCCGCTCTTCGGCGCGCGCTTCACCGAGCTGCAGCTGGACACCGCCGACCTTGGCGCGGCCTACGCCGGCTTTGCCGAAATCGCCAAGCGCGGCGAGGCCATTCCAGCGAGCATCTCCATGCTGAAGATCTGGTCGACCGAAACCTGGGAGCGTCTGGCACTGCTGCTGGTCGAGCTGGCCGATGAGTATGGCGGCCTGCGTGACCACAGCTGCGACGACGAGATCGACATGCAGGTCGTGGCGCCGCTGTTCAACTGCCTGGGCGCGAAGATCTTCGCGGGCAGCAACGAGATCCAGCGCAGCATCCTGGCCAAGCAGGTGCTCGAGCTGCCGTCCTGAAACGGTCCCCCCTGGAATTCGCGTTATCGACCCTGCCGTGAACGGCAGGGCGGGCCGTGCATCGGCTCGATGGATTCCGTGCCCCGACCCGGAATGGGAGGCAGCGGGCTTCAGCCCAGCAACTGCGGCGCGCCCCCGTCCATCCAGAGGCGGATGTTGTGCACCACGTTACGGTAGAAGGCCGAGAGGTTTTCCTGCGTGACATAGCCCAGGTGCGGCGTGAGCACCACGTTGGGCAAGGCACACAGTGCATGCGTGGCTGGCAGCGGCTCCTGCCAGAACACGTCCAGCCCCGCGCCGCCGATGCGGCCGCAGGCGAGCGCATCGACCAGCGCCGTTTCATCCACCAGCCCGGCGCGCGCCGTGTTGACGAGAAAGGCATGCGACTGCATCGCAGCGAGTTCGGCGGCCGCCACCACCCGGGCCGTCTCGGGCGACAGCACCAGGTGCAACGACACCGCATCGGCCGTGGCGAAGAGTTCGTGCTTGTCGACACGCCTGACGCCCGCCTGCGCCGCACGCTCGTCGGTGAGGTGTGGGCTCCAGGCGATGACATGCATGCCGAACGCCTGGCCCACGCGGGCCATGTGCCGGCCCACATTGCCCAGTCCGACCAGTCCCAGAACCCGGCCCTCCAGCGGCAGCGCCAGCAGAGGCTGCCAGCAGCCCTGCGTGGTCGCGAGGTGCGACGCCAGCACCCGCTTGTGCAGCGCCAGGAGCAGCGCCCAGGCCGTTTCGGCCGTCACGGCCAGGCCATTTTTCGCTCCGCGCGCGCCGGTCACGGTGATGCCGGCACGCTGGCAGGCCGCCAGATCGATGGCCGCGTTGCGCAGGCCGGTGCTGGCGATCAACCGCAGGCGCGGCAGCTGCCCGATCAGCGTGGCCGAAAAGGCCGTGCGCTCGCGCATGGCGACCACCACGTCAAAATCCGCCAACGCATCGACCAGCGCCTGGCCCGTGAGCGCCTGTGCGAAGCTGACCACCTCGGCCCCCGGCAGGGAGGCCCAGTCGGCCATGTCCAGCGCAAGCTGCTGGTGGTCGTCAAGAATGGCAATGCGTGTCATCGTCGCTTACTCCAGCGTGATGTTGCCCTTCTTGAGCACGCCGGCCCATTTCACGGACTCCTGCTGCATCAGCTTGCGGTATTCCTCGGGCGTGCTTGACATGGCCAATGCGCCCTGCGTGGCGATCTGCGCCTTGATGGCCGGCATGTCCAGCACCGCGACCAGCGCTTCGCGCAGCTTCTTGCTGATGGCCGGTGGCACGTTGGCCGGCTCGATGATGCCGTAGTTGGATTCCACGTGGACCGCCGGTAGGCCGAGCTCGACGGTCGTCGGCACGCCTGGCAGCACGTCGACGCGCTGCGGCCCGGAAACGGCAATGATCTTGATTCCCCGGGACTGGAAGGGCAGCAGGCCCGACAGGTCGGCCGTCATGACCTGTACCTCGCCAGCGAGCAAGGCCGTCACTGCGGGAGCCGCGCCCTTGTAGGCCACGTGCAGCATCTTGAGGTTGGCCTCCTGCGCCAGCAGCTCGGCGCCCAGGTGCGGCGTGGTGGCGTTGCCCGCGGAGCCATAGGCGATCTTGCCAGGCTCCTTCCTGGCCAGTGCGATGAGTTCCGCGAGGGTGTTGACGTTCAGCTTCTGGTTGACGGCAATGACCTGGGGCACGCGCGCGACCAGCGACATGTAGTTGATGCCCTCGACCGCATACGGCAGCTTGCGCAGGTGCGGCAGCACGGTGATGCCGCCCGGCGCGCCGAAACCGAAGGTGTAGCCGTCCGGCTCCGCCTTGACTGCCGCATCGATGCCGATGGTGCCGCTGGCGCCGGCGCGGTTGTCGATGACGATGGGCTGGCCGAGCTGCTCGCCCAGCTTGGGCGCGATGGTACGCGCCAGCTGGTCGACCGGGCCACCCGCGGGATAGGGAACGATGAGGCGCACCGGCCGGGTCGGCCAACTGGTCTGGGCCAGCAAGGGAGTGGTGACAGCGCCGAGGCTGGCAGTGGCCAGCAGGCCCGCGGTGATGAGGCGGCGTTGGATCATGGGGTTGTCTCCGTTGTTATCAAAATGGCTGCGCGCGTCAGGCGGGCGCGTCTTCGAGGTGCAGGATGAATTCGGCGACCAGGGCGGGGCGCTCGCCGCCCTCGATCTCGAACTCGCAGCGGGTGACGATGCGCGTGGCCTGGCCCGCACG
Source organism: Pantoea sp. 18069 (assembly GCF_902706035.1). GTDB lineage: Bacteria > Pseudomonadota > Gammaproteobacteria > Burkholderiales > Burkholderiaceae_C > Comamonas. Next base: position 131,609 of record NZ_CACSJA010000006.1, read on the forward strand.
TTCGGCGCCGGCCAGCGTCTGGTGCAGCCGCACGCGTGATCCCACCGGCACCGGCGCGGTGTAGCGCACTTTGTTCGAGCCGTAGTTCAGCCCGCGCCCGCGCCGCTCGATGCGGAAGATGTCGCGCTGCAGCAAGGGAACCAGCGACAGCATGTAGATGCCGTGGGCAATTGTCTTGCCTGCAGGCATCTCGCGCGCCGCACGCTCGGTGTCGACATGGATCCAGAAGTCGTCGCCGGTCACGCGTGCGAAGTCGCTGATATGCGCCTGGGTGATGGTGAACCAGCCGCTGGTGCCGAGCGTTTGTCCGACTATGCCGAGGAAGTCTTGCGGTGTCTGAAGAATGCGCATTTCAGACCACCTTGCCGCTGTGCAGCGCAGCGATGGCGTCCGAATCGAGACCCAGCAGTTCGCGCAGCACTTCGTCGGTGTGCTGGCCCAGCACCGGTGGGCCGCGCCGGTAGTCGACCGGCGTGGCGGAGAATTTCACCGGGTTGGCCACCTGGGGCACGCTGCCGGCACTCGCATGCGGCAGTTGCAGCAGCATTTCGCGGTGCACGATCTGCGGGTCGGCGAAGACCTGCTCGAAGCCGTTGATCGGCCCGCTCGGCACGCTGGCCGCATCGAAATCGGCGTACCAGTCCTTTACCGTGCGGGTCCTGAGGATGTCGGCGAGCAGCGGCACGAGCACCAGGCGGTTTTTGGCGCGCAGGGGATTGGTGAGAAAGCGTTCGTCGCTGGCCAGCTCGGGTGCGCCAAGCACCTGGCAGAAGGCCGCGAACTGCGTGTCGTTGCCCACGGCCACCACGATCTGGCCATCCAGGCAGTCGAAGGATTGCCAGGGGCAGGTGATGGGGGAGGCATTGCCCAGGCGCGGCGGCTGCTGGCCCGAGGTCAGGTACATCATCGCCACATGCGAGATGGCGGCCACCTGCGAGTCCAGCAGCGACAGGTCGATGTGCTGGCCCTGGCCCGAGACCACGTCGCGGTGGCGCAGGGCCGCTAGGATGGCGCTGACCGCATAGAAGCCCGCCGTGATGTCGCCTACCGAAAAGCCCACGCGCATCGGGCCGCCGCCGGGTTGGTCGTCGCCTTGGCCGGTGATGCTCATCAGCCCGCTCATCGACTGAAAGATCGGGTCATAGCCGGGCAGGTGGCTGTAGGGGCCGGTCTGGCCGAAGCCGCTGATCGAGCAGTAGACGAGCCGGGGATTGACAGCCTGCAGCGAGGGGAAGTCCAGGCCGTAGCGAGCCAGATCGCCGGCCTTGAAATTCTCGATCACGATGTCGCAGTGCCTGGCCATCTCGCGGATCAGCTCCTGGCCGGCCGCCTGCGACATGTCCACGGTGATCGAGCGCTTGCCGCGGTTCATCGCAATGAAGGACGAAGTCTCGCAGGTGTCGGCACCCGTGCTGTCCTTGACGCGCAGGCCCTGGTGGCGCACATCGTCGCCACGCCCTGGCCTTTCCACCTTGATCACATCGGCGCCGAAATCGGCCAGCATCTGCGCGGCCCAGGGGCCTGAAAAAACGCGGCTCAGATCGAGCACGCGCACACCGGATAAAGCACTCATCGTCATGGTCTCCTGGAGGGTCCGCACGCCGTGTGCGGAGATTTCAATTGAGTGAAAAACGCATTGCGAGCCACCTAGCACATGCGCATAGCTGATATCAATGGGCAGCCGGGCCGCGCGCTCAGTCCAGCGCCCTGGGCTCGCCCGCGGCGAAGCGCAGCACGGCTTCGTGGTGCTCGTCGAGCGCGGGCACCGGCGGCAGTTGCGCCGGGTAGGGCTGGCTCGACAGCATGATGGGCGTGACGGGCGCACGCTGCCCGCCGCCGCCGCCGCCGGCGATGGGAGGCAGCACGCCGCGGCTGGCGACCTGCGGGTCCTGCATCATGGTTGCCACGTCGTTGAGCGGCCCCGCAGGCACGCCGGCGCGCTCGAGCAAGGCCAGCCAATGCGCGATCGGCTGGCGCGCCAGGCGCTGCTCGATGGCGGCCTTGAGTTCGCTGTGATGGGCGACGCGCAGCGCGCGCGTGGCGAACTGCGGCGCATCGGTCAGGCCCGCAGTGCCGATCACCGCGCCCAATGCGGTGAACAGATGGTCCGAACCCGCGGCGATGACCAAGTAGCCGTCCTGGCCCTGGAACGCATCGAACGGCGCCGCACCCGAATGCCTGGCACCGATCGGCCGAGGCGAAACACCGGTACAGAACACCTCGGGGATCGCCCCTTCCAGCAGGGCGATCTGCGCCTCGAACATGGCGACATCGACATGGCAGCCCTGGCCGGTGCGGGCGCGCTGCAGCAGCGCCGACTGGATACCGCTGCACATGAACATGGCCGCGGCGAGGTCGCCGATGGAGGAGCCCGTGCGCGTGGGCGCGCCGCCGGGGTGGCCGGTGATGCTCATCATGCCGCTCATGGCCTGCACGACGACATCGTAGGCGGGCCGGCTGCGGTAAGGCCCCGTCTGGCCAAACCCCGAGATGGAAGCGTAGACGAGGCGCGGGTGGGCGCTCGACAGCGCGGCATGGCCCAGGCCCAGCTTGTCCAGCACGCCGGGGCGGAAGTTCTCGACCAGAACATCGGCGCGGGCGATCAGCTGGTCGAGCACGCGGCGGTCGGCCTCCTTTTTCAGGTCGAGCGCAATGGATTTCTTGCCGCGGTTGATGGCCGCGAAATAGGCGGACTGGCCGCCCGGCGCGATCGGCAGGAAATGGCGGGCCTCGTCGCCTACCAGTGGCTGCTCGACCTTGATGACGGTCGCGCCCAGGTCGCGCAGCATCATCGTGCAATAGGGGCCGGAGAGCACGCGGCTCAGGTCCAGAACGACAAAGCCGGCCAGTGGGCCGCCGTGGTGAACTTCCGCGGGCGTGGTGGGCGCGGCCTGTGGTTGCATGCTGTCTCCTTTGCCCGTGTCGGGCTGTTGTTATGTGCTGCGATGCGGTGGCGCGGACCAGTGCGGCGAAAGGCATGGGCAGCCGCGTTGTCATTGCTGCTGCCAGTCTAGGCAGGCAGCGGGCCGCGGGCTATGACGCAGCCCGCAAACCTGTAAGGCGCTGGGGCGCATAACGCGCACGCCCAGGTGGGATGCCGGCGCTCGCCATGTTCTTTCGTGGCGATCGCAGCCGGGTTGCTGTGCGTCCCTGGGGTCTTCCCACCCCCACAGTCTTTGCATAGCAGCTTTGCGCCGCCGGGGAATGGCAGTGCCGGGGCGCCACTTTCACAATGCAGCAAATCAGCTCTCGGTCCACGAGGGTGAAGAATCCACAAGGAGACACGCCATGGCTTCATTTGACCCGCTTCTTCGCCGCCGCAGCCTGCTGGCGGCCTTGGCCACCGCCGCCCTCCCGTTGGGCAGCCTGGCGCAAAATGCCTGGCCCGACCGCGCCATCAAGCTGATCGTGCCTTTTCCGCCCGGGGGCTCGACCGACGTCGCCGGCCGGGTGCTGGGCTTGGCGATGCAGTCGCGCATGGATGGCCAGCCGCTGGTGATCGACAACCGCGCGGGTGCGGCCGGCGCCATCGGCACCGACGCGGTCGCCAAGGCCACGGCCGACGGCTACACCCTGGGGGTGGGCGGCGTGGGCTCGATGGTCACGCTCAAGCTCCTGGGCCGTAAGCTGCCCTACGACGCCGAGAAAGACCTGGCCGTCGTCGGCCACATGGGATCGCTGGGCCTGGCGATCGGCGTGCGCTCCAGCCTCGCGGTGCGCAACCTCCAGGAGCTGATCGCCTATGCCAAGGCCCACCCGGGCAAGATCTCCTACGGCAGCTCGGGCAACGGCTCGCCCGGCCATCTGGGCTACGAGTACCTCAAGAGCCAGACCGGCATGGACGGCACACACATCCCCTACCGCGGCGATGCGCCCCTGGTGACCGATGTCCTGGGCGGCCAGGTGGATGTCGGGGTGCTCACTGGCTCCGGCGCCGTGGCGCAGGCCAGGAACAGCAATCTGCGGCTGCTGGCCGTGACCAGCAGCAAGCGCTTCGCCCAGCTGCCGGATGTGCCTACCGTGGCCGAGAGCGGCGTTGCCGGCTTCGACGCCACGATCTGGAACGTATTGATCGCGCCCGACGGGACGACCGCGCCGGTCATCGCCCGGTTGAATGCGGCGCTGGTTGCCGCGATGGATGACAAGGCGGTGCTCGCCCAGTTCGACAGCCAGGGCCTGATTCCCACCAAGATGACACCGCGCGAAACCGCCGACTTCATACGCCGCGAGCGCGAGAAGTGGGACAAGGTGGTGCGCGCCGCCAACCTGCAGCTGACCGATTGAGCACCATGACCCGCCCACAACCTACCGACTTCACCTGTGTCGAGCGCGACGCGCTCGACACCGAAACCGCCTACCGCCTGCTGGTCGGCTGCGTGGTGCCCCGGCCGATCGCCTGGATCACCACAGTCGATGCCGCAGGGCGCGTCAACGCCGCGCCCTTCAGTTCCTACAACTACGTCGCCACCACCCCGCCGATGCTCGCGGTGAACATTGCGCTGCGTGCCGGCGACGGCGCCATCAAGGACACGGCCCGCAACATCCTGGCCAGCCGCGAGTTCGTCGTCAACGTGGCCACCGAAGCCACCATGGAGGAGATGCACCTGAGCGCCAGGGAATACCCGCCGGACATCAGCGAGGCCCAAGCGCTGGGCCTGGCGCTGCTGCCCAGCCGCCATGTGCGGGCGCCGCGCATCGCGTCGTCGCCGGTGCAGATGGAATGCCGCCTCGACCAGGCAGTGACGCTGGGGCGGGGGCTGAACACCCTTTACATCGGTGAAGTGGTGGCGTTTCACCTTTCGAACGAGGTCTATGACGGCCACCGAGTGGACTCCCAGAAAATGCGGCCGGTGGCCCGGCTGGGAGGTCCGTTCTACAGCGGTCTGGGAGAAGTCTTTCACCGCCCGATGCTGCAAAAGCCACCCGGTGGCGAAGGCTCCGCTGGCTGACACCCCTGCAACCCAAGAAAGAAAAAGAGACATGTTTCCCACTTCGCCTTGTATCCGCCGATCCGCCGTGGTCGCTTGCGGCCGCTACAGGTGGCGCATGGTCAGCGCAGCTGAGAAAACACGTTTCGTTCTTATTCTTTGGATTTGCGCCTTAAAGTCGTCCATAGTCGAGACGCCCCTGATGAGGCCCTGTCGAAGGTGATCGACACAGTGACGACCAGGGATGCACAAGAATGGTTCGCCCGTTTCGGCTATGCCTTTTAGCAATATGAAATCCGCTCTAGGCACCGAGAGCAAGCGCGGATGTTCGGAGATTCAGAGGGCTGTCACAGAGGAGATCTTGGGGCGGCTATCTCATGATTCATATTCATACGCAACTTGCGTATAATTCCACCATGAAAGCTGTCTTTGTAGAGCTGCCCGCCTTTGCGCGTTACCGGCTCGACTATTTGGACGACGAGAACTTCCGCGCCCTGCAGCAAAGTCTGATGAAAAATCCGGAAGCTGGTGATGTGATCGAGGGCACAAGGGGGCTGCGCAAGGTTCGTCATGCAGACCCCCGGCGTGGCAAAGGCAAGCGCGGCGGGCTGCGGGTGATCTATTACTGGTGGGATGGAAAAAACCAGTTCTGGCTTTTCACCCTCTACGACAAGGATGAAATGGACAACTTGAGCCCCAAGCAGAAGGCCGCACTCAAGTTGATGCTCAAGGCAGAATTGGAGGCCCGACAATGACAAAACGCGACATCTTTGCAGAGTTGACCGAAGGCTTTGACGCCCTCAAGGAACAGCGCACTGGAAAGCGCACCCTGCGCAGCCACGCGGTGAAATTGCAACCTGAGATTGAAATTCAGGCCGCAGAAATTGTCAGCCTGCGCGACAGACTTGGCCTATCGCGCACCGTGTTCGCCCACTACCTGCGCACCAACCCCCGCACCTTGGAAAACTGGGAACAAGGCCGCGCCAAGCCAAACGCCCAAGCTGCGCTCATCTTGCGCATGGTGGAGAAGTTTCCAGACACGGTGCAGCGACTCGCTTCCGTGTAGGCACAGCCCTTGCGGAAAACGCCGCTGAACCGCGCCTGGATGGCCGCTTCAGACCACGTTGCAGCCATTGACCCGACCAAGACGGATTGAGGGAAGAACCGTTCTCTCATCTGCTGATAGATGGCGGACCGACCAAACCAGTCTGGCCCTGCAACTGCGGCAAAGCCAGCAACTGGTCTGGCGAGCCCGCCGCATGCGTGGTTGCGGCCGGTAATCCCATCTTGATGCTGCACAGACCTCCGAGCAAGATCGCGTCCACGAAACCACCGTGCACACGATGCTCAAAAACGCTCAATCCCCTCGTTATTCGGTGCCGCGCACGCGCCGCACCTATACACCACAGTTCAAGGCTGAACTGATCGCCGCGTGCCTGCAGCCTGGCGCATCGATTGCCACCACGGCGCGTGAACATGGCATGAATGCCAATGTGCTGCATCGCTGGCTCAAGGAGCATCGTCTGGGCCAGCACCAGCCCGCCTGCGATACGGCGTATGCGCTTGCGTACGACATCGCTGCGCGCCGCGACGATGCGGCTGCTCCGTCAGGGGCCAATGCACAGCCTGTTCGTGCCCCAGCGCATCCGCCTCATGCCAGCACCGTGCCCGCCTTCATCGCTATGACGCTGGGCTCGCCGGTGATGCAGTCCCAGGAAATGGTCGCACAAGCTGCTTCCAGTGCCACCTCATCAGACATTCGCATCGAGTGCTGCATGCCGACGAAACGCCGGTACAGATGAACGGGCATGACCCCTGTGCCTATCTGAAGGACGTGCTCACGCGCTTGCCCACGCACCGGGCCAGCCGGATCAAGGAATTGCTGCCGCATCGCTGGCAGGCTACTAACTCCTGATAAATACCTGGGTGGCTGGCAACGGTCAACATGGGATTGCCGCGCTGTTACTCTGCCTTTGCTTCTATTGCTTCAATTCACAGGCCACTCGCGCCAATGACGTTATGGCGCTCCAATCGCTGCGCGCCAAGGCATCACCCGGGACCAGCCATGATCCGCCCACACATGCGACATTGGGCTGTGCAAGGAACTCATGGGCGTTACCAGAATGAATGCCGCCCGTTGGGCAAAAGATCACATCGCCGAAGGGTCCTTGCCAAGCCTTCAGCATGGACAGTCCACCCGCTTGGACTGCTGGGAAAAATTTCAGCGCCTTGAAGCCTTCTTCCTGCGCCATCATGATTTCGCTGCCGGTGGCGACACCTGGCAAGAGCGGGAGATCCAGGTCACGGCATTGGCGCCCAACGGCTGGCGTAAATCCTGGGCTGACCGCAAAGCGTGCGCCTGCTTGACTGGCCGCGACGGCGTCGGCGGCGCTGCGCACGGTTCCGGCCCCGACCACGGCGTCGGGCACTTCGTTGGCGATGGCCTCTATGCATGCCAGCGCCTGGCTGGTGCGCAAGGTGACTTCCAGCATGCGAATTCCGCCGGCGATCAGGGCGCGAGCCAGTGGAACGGCCTGCCGCACGTCGTTCAGCACGATCACGGGAATCACCGGCGCGTCGCGCATCACGTCGGCGGCGCTGAGTTGCGGGGTGGAGGTTTTCATCATCGGTCAGGAATTCAAGTGGGTTGCAAGTTGCGCGCGCGTCGGCAGCCCGTCGGAGTCGCCGGGAAACCCGACGACGCGCGCGCCAATGGCATTGCCCCGGGCCGCGGCGGCCGCAAAGTCCAGGCCTTCAAGCATGGCGCTGACCACACCTACGGCAAAGCCGTCCCCTGCGCCCACGGTGTCCACGACGCGCTCGACCGTGACGCCATTCGCGATGCCGCTGCGGCCGTCTTTGCGCTTGTAGAACGCGCCCTGAGGACCGAGCTTGACCGCCACCTGGCGCGCGCCGCGCTCCAGGTAGAAGTCGGCGATGGCTTCGGGCGTGGTGTGACCGGTGAGCTGCGTGCCTTCGGACAGGCCAGGCAAGACGGTGTCGGCCAGCGCCGCCAGGGCGTTGATGGTTTGCGCCATGACTTCCGGACTCGGCCACAGGCGTGGCCGCAGATTGGGGTCGAAAGAGATGGTGGCACCGGCCGCACGTGCCTGCCGTGCCAGATGGAAGACCAACTCCCGCGCGCTTTGCGAAAGTGCAGGCGTGATGCCGGTCAGGTGCAGGTGGCGCGCGGGAAAGACGCCTGCGGGTGCATCGGCCGGGCCCAGGGCGCTGGCCGCCGAGCCCCGGCGGAAGTACTCGATCTGCGGATCGCTGCCGTCGGCAGCCCGGGTCTTGAGCATGAAGCCAGTTGGGCGGCTGGCGTCGACTCGCACAAGGCTGCGGTCTATGCCCTCGCGGTCCAACTCATTCGCCAGGAAGCGGCCGAAGGAGTCATCCCCCAGGCGGGTGATGTAGCCGGTACGCAAGCCCAGGCGGGCGAGACCGGTCGCCACGTTCAGTTCGGCGCCGGCAGCCGCGCGGCGAAAGTCATGCACGGCGTGCAGTTCGCCGGGCGCGGCGGCCATGAACAGCGCCATGGGCTCGCCCACGGTCAGCACATCGAAAAGCTTGTCGTTCAAACTGGCCATCACATTACCGCTCCAAGTTGCCAGGGTAGAAATTCGTTGTCGCCCAGACCGTTTTCCTCACTCTTGCTGGCCTGGCCCGAGGCCGTGGCGATCATCAGGCGCAGCAGCGCCGCGCCGGCTTCCTCAATGGTCTGGCGGCCTTCGACGATGCCGCCGCAGTCGAAGTCCATGTCCAGCCGCATGCGCTCGAACATGGGCGTATTGGTGGCCAGCTTGAGCGAGGGCGTGGGCTTGCAGCCGTAGGTGGAGCCGCGACCGGTGGTGAAGCAAATGAGGTTGGCGCCGCCCGCCACCTGGCCGGTGGCCGATACCGGGTCGTAGCCCGGTGTGTCCATGAACACCAGGCCGTGTGCACGCACCGGCTCGGCGTATTCCAGCACCTCCATCAGACCGCTGTTGCCGGCCTTGGCGACCGCGCCCAGGGACTTTTCCAGGATGGTGGTGATGCCGCCGGCCTTGTTGCCGGGCGAGGGGTTGTTGTTGAGATCGCCGCCGTGCAGGGCCGCGTAGTCTTCCCACCACGACAGGCGCTGCAGCAGCTTGTCGGCCACGGCGGGCGTGGCGGCGCGGTGGGTCAGCAGGTGTTCGGCGCCGTAGATCTCGGGCGTCTCGGACAGGATGGCCGTGCCGCCGTGCTGGACCAGCAGATCCACCGCAGCGCCCAATGCCGGGTTGGCGGTGATGCCGGAGTAGCCGTCCGAGCCGCCGCATTGCAGGCCCACGGCCAGATGGCGCAGGGGCACCGTCTGGCGCCGGGCCTGGTTGGCCTGTTGCAGCATTTCGGCGATCAGCTGCTTGCCCTGGGCGATGGTCTCGCGGGTGCCGCCCTCGTCCTGGATGGTGAGGGTAGCGAACATGCCGGGCGAACGCGCCTGCAGCGTCTCGACCAGCGGGGCGATCTGGTTGACTTCACAGCCCAGGCCTATCACCAGCACGCCGGCGAAGTTGGGATGGTTGGCATAGCCGCGCAGGGTGCGCTGCAGCAACTCCAGCCCCTCGCCATTGCCGCCCATGCCGCAGCCGCTGCCATGGGTGATGGCGACCACGCCGTCGACATGGGGGAAGGCGGCCAGGGCCTCGCCCTTGAATGCGTCGGCGATATGTCGGCAGACCGTGGCCGAGCAGTTGACGCTGGAGATCACGCCCAGGTAGTTGCGCGTGGCCACCCGACCGTCGGCGCGCACGTAGCCCTCGAAGGTGAGTGGCGCGGCGGCGGGCGCGGTGGGCCGGTAACCGGCGCCGGCGGCATGCGCGTGGAGGGACTCGGCCATGCCCACGTTGTGCACGTGCACATGCTGGCCGGCGGCGATGTCGGCGGTGGCAACGCCTATGCCCTGGCCGTACTTGAGCACCGGCTTACCCCGGGGTATGGGCACCAGGGCCAGCTTGTGCCCGGAGGCGATGGGTTCGGACACGGTCACGGCGCGGCCGTTCACCAGCACGGTGCTGCCGGGCTCCAGAGCCTGGCGTGCCACGGCGACGTTGTCGGCCGCCGCCAACTGGATGGCCTGGGGCGGGGAGGTTTTTTCGGGCTTCATCGTCGGGGCTGGGAGTGGGCGAATCGGGTCAGACAAGGTCAGAAGGCAGAGGCCAGCGCCGCCTTCAGGCCGTGCTGGGCAAGCTGCGGGGCGCGTTCGGCCGCCAAGGCCACGATGGGGCCCAGGCGGCGCTGCTTTTTCTGCGCATGGTTTTGCGCGATGTCGGCGATGCGGTGGTCCAGGAAGGGGTTGGCGAAGCGCTCGCGCACATCCACCAGGTAGGCCTGGGCCTGCTGGCGCGCGGCGGCGCCCAGGGTGTCGAACACCGGCAGGATTTCATGGGCCCACAGGGCTTCCAGGCCGGCACGCAGCGCATCGTCGGCCATGGCCTCGCGCACCGTCAGGCCGGCAGGCAGGCTGCGCTCCAGCCAGCGTTCGGCCAGCCAGGTGTGGCCGGCGTTCAGCAGGAACAGCTTGAGGCGCTCGTGAAAGGCCAGGTCGTCGGTCAGCACGATGGAGGGGTGGGTGCAGGGCATCACCAGCCGCGCCTGCCGCTCCACCACCCATACCGCGTAGGGCTCGGCCACCGCGCCCACGGGCGCTATGGCCTCGGACACGATGCGGTCGACCAGCGAGTTGGCCCACACGCAATGCTGTGCCAGCCAGTCGATGAATTCGTTGGGCGTGTGCCAGTCGCGCGCCAGGCCGATGACCACGTCGCGCAGCACCTCGCCATTGCGTTCGATCAGCTCGCAGGGCAGCAGCGTCAGCGGCGCGCGCGGCATGGATTGCCAGCGGCCATGCAGCAGCACCAGCAGCTTGGCGGGGAAACTGTGCGGTGCGCGGCTGTCGGCGGCCAGCGCAAAAGGGCCATCGCGTTCGTCCAGCAGGTAGCCCTTGTCGGCCGTGTTGGAGACGATGACTTGCACCTCACCTGCCACCGCGGCGCGCAGCGCGGGCCATTGGGCGCCAGCCTGCCAGGCTTCGCGCACGGCGGTGCACATGACGGTGCGGTCTATGCGTTCGCCGCCCGCCAGGCCGCGGATGCGCACCGGGTAGCCGCCGCTGGCGGCCAGCGCGGCGATGCGCGCTGCGCCGTCGGCACGGTCCGTGGTCTGCACCACCGTGATGCCGCCCAGCGCATCGCCGGCACCGGCAACGCCTGCCAGGGCCTCGTGCACGAACAGGTCCACGTGGGCCTGCAGGAAGCGGCTGGTGCCGAATTGGAGGATCGCCTGGGCCATGCTCTTCAGACCTCGACGATGGCCTTGACCACGCCGCGCGCCGGGTCGAGAAGTTGCGCGAAGTCGGTCGGCACGTCGGCCAGCGCCATGCGGTGGGTGTTGAGCGCGGCGGTGGGCACCAGGCCGTCGCGCATGGCGGCGATCACGGTCTCGAAATCCTCGGTGGTGGCGTTGCGGCTGCCCACCAGGGTGGTCTCGCGCTTGTGGAACTCGGGGTCGGAGAAGCTGATGGTGTCGCGCACCACCGAGATCAGCACGTAGGTGCCGCCGTGGGCGACGAAGCCGAAGCCGCGCTCGATAGCCTTGGCGTTGCCGGTGGCGTCGAACACCACGTCGAAGAATTCACCGTCGGTCACGGCGGCGAGCTTTTCGGTGTCGCCTTCGCCGAGGGTGACGGCGTGGGTCACGCCCAGCTCGCGTTGGCAGAAGTCGACGCGGTCCTGGCGGCCGTCGATGGCGGTGACGATGGCGCCCCGTGCCCGGGCGAAGATCATCGCAGCCATGCCGATGGGGCCGGCGCCGACCACCAGCACCCGCTGGCCGGGCTTCACGTCGCCGCGCCGCACGCCATGTGCGCCAATGGCCAGGAACTCGACCATGGCGGCCTGGTCCAGCGTCACGCCCTCGGCGCGGTGCACGAAGGCTTCCGGCAGGGACAGGTACTCGGTGAACGCCCCGTCGCGGTGTACACCCAGTACCTGGATGTTGACGCAGCAATTGGTCTTGCCCTGCCGGCAGGCGACGCAGGTGCCGCAGGACAGGTAGGGCATGACATAGCAGACATCACCCACCTGCAGCCGCCCGCCCGGCACCGCCTCCTCGATCACGCCCGACAGTTCGTGCCCCATCACCCGCGGGTACTGCAGGAAGGGCTGGTTGCCGGTGAAGATGTGCAGGTCGGTGCCGCACACCCCCACGCGCTTGACGCGCAGCAGCACTTCGCCTTCGCCGCGAAGGGGGCGCTCACGTTGCTCGGCGCGCAGGGTGCCGGGGGTTTCACAGATGACGGTCAGCATGATGGTTCCAGGGGGCTTGAGGGGGTTGTGCCGGCGCGCCGGCGGGGATGCGCAGGCTCGCTTCAGGAGCCGTGGTATTTCTTGTAGATGGCGACCAGCTTGCCGTTGGCCGTGTTCTTGGTGACCCAGTCGTTGATCCAGGCCTTGAGCTCGGGCTCGTTCTTGCGCAGGCCTATGCCCAGGGGCACGGTGGACATGGTGAATTTGGTGACCATGTCCTTTTGCGGCGCCTTCTGCAGCACGGTGCTGACGATGGCCGGCGAGGTGGCGATGATGCTGGCCTGGCCGCTCACGGCGGCGGTGACCAGGGTGGCGTCGTCGTCGAAGCGCACGATCTGTGCATCCTTGGCGCCGGTCGTCACCACCTTGTCGTTGTTCGAGCCGCGCGTGGTGGCCACGCGCTTGCCCTTGAGGTCGTCAAAGCCGCTGATGGTCACGTCCTTGGGGCCGGCCACCACGGCCAGGATCTGGGCGTAGGGGGTGGAGAAGTCGATCACCTTCTCGCGCTCGGGCGTCACCGACAGCGAGGCCACCACGATGTCGGCCTTGCCGGTCTGCAGGAAGGGGATGCGGTTGGGGCTGGTGGTCTGCACGATCTCCAGCGCGACGCCCAGGTCCTGGGCCAGCAACTGCGCGGTCTCCACATCGGAGCCGATGGGCTTCATCGCTTCGTTGACGAAGCCGTAGGGCGGCGATCCCGTGTCCAGCGCGATGCGGATCTTCTTGGCCTCGAGGATGTCCTTGAGCAGGTCGGCGCGGGCAGCGCCCGTGCCCAGCAGCATGACGGCTGCGGCTGCCACGGTGGCGAATCTAAGAGTCGTTTTTTTCATATTTGTCTCCTGTGTGGTGGAACGGGGGGCGGGAAAATCAGAGGCCGTTGCCGACGAAGTCGCGCAGCTCGGTGGTCGCCGGGTTGTCGAGGATGGAGGCCGGGCCGTGCTCCCAGACGCGGCCCTTGTGCATGAAGATCACCTCGTCGGCGACCTTGCGGGCAAAGGCCATTTCGTGGGTCACCAAAATCATGGTCATGCCGTCGGCCGCCAGTTTCTCCATCACGCGCAGCACCTCGCCGGTGAGCTGGGGGTCGAGCGCGGAGGTGACCTCGTCGAACAGCATCAGCTGCGGCTGCATCGCCAGCGAGCGGGCAATGGCCACGCGCTGCTGCTGTCCGCCCGAGAGCTGCGAGGGGTAGTTGCCGGCCTTTTCGGCCAGACCCACCTGGGCCAGCACTTGCCGGGCGCGCTCGCGCGCCTGCGCCGTCTTGACCTTTTGCACCAGCCGCGGCGCCAGCATGATGTTTTCCTCCACCGTGAGGTGGGGGAACAGGTTGTAGCTCTGGAACACGATGCCCACATCGCGACGCAACTGGTGCAGGTCCAGGCCGGGCGCCGTCACCTCGTGACCGCAGACGCGGATATGGCCCTGGTCCACGGTCTCAAGCCGGTCGATGCAGCGCAGCGCGGTGCTCTTGCCCGAGCCGCTTTGGCCGATGATGGCCACCACCGAGCCCTTCTTCACGGTGAAGGACACGTCCTCCAGCACACGGGTGCTGCCGAAGCACTTGGAGATGTTTTTGACCTCAACGATTTGCGACATGGAAGCTCCTCTCCAGGCGGCGGCTCAGCACCGACAGCGGATAACACAGGGCGAAGTACAGGGCCGCGACGATCATGAAGATGACGAAGGGCTCGAAGGTGGAGTTGTTGATGATCTGGCCGGCGCGGGCCAGCTCCACGAAACCGATGGCCGAGGCCAGCGAGGTGTTCTTCACGATCTGGACCATGAAGCCCACGGTCGGCGGTGTGGCGATCTTGATGGCCTGCGGCAGCAGCACATGCCGCACCCGCTGGTGCCAGCGCAGGGCCAGGCATTCGGCGGCTTCGGCCTGGGTGCGCGGCACGGAGGCCAGGCAGCCGCGCCAGATCTCGCCCAGGTAGGCCGACACGTAGACCGACAGCGCGATGCCGGCGGCGGCCAGCGGTGCGATATTCAAGCCCAGCGAAGGCAGACCGAAATACACCAGCGGCAGCAGCACCAGCAGCGGTGTGCCCTGGACCAGCTTGACGTAGAGCGATACCAGAAGGCGTGACCAGCGCGGCCCGTAGGAGGCGCCCAGCGCCACCAGAAAGCCCAGGGCGCCGCCGCCGGCAAAGGCGATCAGCGACAGCCCGATGGTCCACAGCAGGCCGTCGAACAGAAATTGCAGGTGTGCGGCGTTCAGGAAACCCATGGCGCTGCTCCGTTCAAAGCGGTGTGCCGAGGCGGCGCAGGCGGGGGAAGGCCACCATCGCCACCAGCCAGAACACAGCGCGCATCACCAGCGACATCAGCAAGTAGGCGCCGGCCACCAGCACATAGGTCTCCACCGAGCGGAAGGTGTCGGACTGCACGCGGTTGGCCACCGCCGTCAGCTCTTCGGCCGAAATCTGCGAGCAGATGGAGGAGGCCAGCATCAGCAGCACGTACTGGCTGGTGAGCGCCGGGAACACGCGCTCGATGGCCGGCGGCAGTACCACGTGGCGCAGCGTCTGCCAGCGGCTCAGGCCCAGGGTGTCGGCAGCTTCCAGCTGGGCCTTGGGGATGGACTCCACCCCGGCGCGCACGATCTCGCTGGTGTAGGCCCCCACGTTGACCACCAGGGCCACCGTGGCAGCGGTGAAGGCGCCCACCTGCAGGCCCAGCGAGGACAGCCCGAAATACACGATGAAGACCTGCACCAGCAGCGGCGTGTTGCGGATCACCTCGATATAGACGCTGGCCACCCGCGCCAGCCAAAGGCTGCGTCCGGTGCTGGCCAGCGCGCAAAACACGCCCAGCAGGAAACCGAAGAAGGTGGAGGCCAGGGACAGGGCCAGTGTGGTCCATGCGCCGGCCAGCAGGTCAGGCCAATAGGCCAGCGGGGCGCTGAAGTCGAAGTCGTATTTCAAGGTGGGGGATCCGTGCTCGGTCGCAACCGCTTGTCTGTTATTGAAATTTGGTCAGGCCAATTTAACCTATGAGGGAATTTGGCCTTACCGTATTTACCCTGAGCTGCCATCAATTGGTAAGGCCGATACTCGGTTGAAGGCCTATCGCCTGCTACCCTGAACCTGTATTCACTCTGCATTCCCGAATGGACGATTCTTTCAAGCCGATCGACGCCTCGCGGCGCCTCTACCAGTTGATTGCCGACAAGGTGCGCCTGCTGATACAGCAGGGTGACTTCAAGGAGGGGCAGCGCCTGCCGCCCGAGCGCGAGCTGGCGCAGCAACTTGGCGTATCCCGGCCTTCATTGCGCGAGGCGCTCATCGCGCTGGAGATCGAGGGCCAGGTGGAAATCCGCATGGGATCGGGGGTGTATGTGTGCCAGCGCGGCATGTGGCGCAACCGTCTGCCGGCCTTCATGGGCGAGAGCCCTGTCGAGGTGATGCATGCGCGCGCAGCCTTCGAGGGCGCGGTGATCGTGCAAGCCTGCGTGCATGCCACGCCGCAGGGCCTGGCGCGGGTGCAAGACAGCGTGGAGGGCATGCGCGCCGACATCGCCGCCGGCCGCGACGTGCTGGACCACGACCGGGAATTCCATGTACGCATCGCCGAGATGACGGGCAATTCGGTGATGGTCGGCCTGGTCGGCACGCTGTTCGACATGCGCCGCGAACCGCTGGCAAACCACATGCGAACCCTCCTCGAGGGCGAGCCGGTGTGGAATGCTGCCTTGAACGAGCATGAGCAGATCCTGCGCTGCCTGCAGTCGCGCGACCCTCTTGCGGCGGAAGCGGCCATACGCTCCCACATTCGTGCGGCGGCGGAGCGCTGGGTCACGCCTTGAAAGAGTTTGGTCAGGCCTGTGGTGCGTGAAAGCATTTAAACTGTCAGGCCAATTTTTTCGAAATCTGAATTGGCCTGACCATGCATGCGCGAAGCATCACGGCTTGGGCAGGCTTTCAGGACCGCTCATTTGCTCCAGCATATGCATGGCCAGAACACTGTGGAGAATGAGGTTCTCAAGGAACCCATGGCGCTTGCCGCGGCCAAAAAGTGGCTAGCCCGCTTGCCCTTGTTGACCGCGTGCCGTTCCTTCCTTTTGCGGGTCCGTTCCTATCGGTTGAAACAAAACGAAAAGAAGCGATACCTCGGTGAGACCCAGGAGGCGGCAGGAGCGCGCACCATGAAGTCATCTTCTGTGTGACTGAAAAGGATGTGCGTGATGAAAGCCTGGACCCGTAAAACCCTCTTGGGAATCTTTGCTGCCTCTCTCCTGGTCGGCAGTCTTTCCGCCTGCTCCAGTGCTTCCCACCACCATGGTCCCAAGTCCGCAGAGCGCATGGCCGAGATGCGCGAAAAGATGGTGGGCCGCATCACTGGCAAGCTGGATCTCGATGGCGCGCAGCAGCTCAAGCTCCAGGCATTGGCAGACGCCTTGCAGGCGCAGCGCAGCGCGTTCATGGGCGCGCAGACGGCAGACCCGCGTGTTCAGATCCAGGCACTGGTGTCCGGTGAGACGTTCGACAGCGCGGCAGCCCAGACCTTGATCGATGACAAGATGCGCGCTGTGCAGTCGCATTCGCCGGCCGTGGTCGCCGCCATGGCCGAGTTCTACAACAGCCTGCGGCCTGCCCAGCAACAACAGGTGCGCGATTTCATGCAGCGCCGCCCGGGCTGGTTCCAACGTGGCTGAGTCCATGAACAAACTTTCGGAGAGCTGCGCCGCGACGCGCGACCTGGCCCGCAGTGCCCGGGCCCATGGCGCACTATTTTTGGCAGGTGTAGCCTCGCCGCACGAGGAATGGATGTCGCTCGTCTGGGGTCCGCGATTCGATCGGGAGCACGCCCTGCGTCTGCTGGCGAGCCGGCCGGCCGGTGCCGCAGCGGCGCTGCCCGAGGTGATGGCGGCTGCCGACCGTTTCGACGCCCTGGCCATGGAGGCCAAGCGCCGTGTGCGCCGCCTTATCCTGCGCCATGAACAGCGCGCCAGTATGCGCACAGTGTGAGAATCCGTGCATGCAACGCATTCTGCTCATCGATGACGACGACCAACTGGGTACGCCGCTGGCCACCTACTTCCTGCGCTTTGAACTCCAACTGTCGCAGGCGCTGCGGCCCAGCGATGGTCTGGCGCTGCTGCGGGCGGGTGGATTTGATGCCGCAATCCTCGACGTGATGCTGCCGGAAATGGATGGCTTCGAGCTGTGCCGCACGATCCGGCGCGAGAGCGATCTTCCCATCATCATGCTCACGGCGCGCGGCGACGTGATGGACCGCGTGGTCGGGCTGGAACTGGGCGCCGACGACTACCTGCCCAAACCCTTCGAGCCGCGGGAGCTGGTCGCGCGGGTGCAGACGGTGCTGCGCCGCCGCCGTCCGGCATCAGTCGCGTCGGCGGACGATGCGGCATCGCTGTGCTTCGAGGGTCTGCTGATCGATTCAGTGCGGCGCAGCGTGCTGCGCCAGGGCACGGCGCTGGAACTCACCGGTACCGAGTTCGAGTTGCTGCTGTTGCTGGCGCGTGAGCCCGGCCGGGTGTACAGCCGCGACGACATCCTCAATCACCTGCGCGGCCGCGAGGCCGATCTCTACACCCGAGCGGTGGACATCGTGGTGAGCCGCTTGCGCAAGAAGCTCGAGCCGCTGGACTGCATCAAGACGCTGCGCAACGCGGGATACTCGCTGGCGTTGCGGCGGAGCGCCGCTTGAGCCGCGTATGCCGCCAGCCAGCCTGCGGGCCATGGCATCGCCGTGCGCGCCAGGCGGTGCGGCGGTCCATCCACCTGCGCCTGGTGCTGCTGTTTCTGGTGTTGGCGCTGGCGATGACGGTCACCTTCATCGGCGGCGTGCAGAGCGCCTTCTCGGTGGGCTGGCGTGATGCCGCGCGGCCCTTGCTGGCGGACTACGTGGACAGGCTGGTGACCGAGATCGGCAGCCCGCCGAGTGTGGAGCGAGCCCAGGCCATTGTGCAGCGCTTGCCCATCATGATGCGTATCGAGGGACCGCAGGTTCAGTGGATATCGCATCCTGAGGACCGCCCTGTGGTGCGCTGGCGCGGCGGGCGTGGCCCATGGGACGGTGACAGCCGCGAGTTGCTGCGCAAGCAGACGGCCGATGGGCATACGATTGAATTTGCCTTGAACCGTGCGGTGCTGGACGGTGCGCATCGTTCGGGGGCCATTTGGCTCACTCTGGGCGGCGTGCTCTTTCTGACGGCGCTGGCGTACTGGTATGTGCGCCGCCTGCTGCGCCCGCTGGACGATATCCGCCAGGGCGCCCTGCGGTTTGGTGCGGGCAATTTCGAGGCGTCCATTCCCGTGCGCCATGCGCTGCGTCCCGACGAACTGGGCCAGTTGGCCGCCACGATCAACACCATGGGGCAGGACATCCACCAGATGCTGGAGGCCAAGCGTGCGCTGTTGCTGGCCATCAGCCACGAGTTGCGCAGCCCGCTGACCCGGGCGCGTCTGCATACCGAGCTGCTGCCGGCGACGCACGAGGTGCAGCCCCAGCGTGACGCCCTGCTGCGTGATCTGGGAGAGATGGCCCGTCTCATCACCGATCTGCTGGAAAGCGAACGTCTGGCGGGGCGCCACAGCGCCTTGCACAAAGAGCCGACCGACATCGTTGCCCTGGCCCGTGCCGTGGTCCAGGAGATGAATGCATGCCATTTCGGCAGCCCTGCCATCGACCTGCAAGTCGATGCTGCCATGCCGCCGGTGCTGATCGACGCGACACGCTTGCGGCTGCTGCTGCGCAATCTGCTGGACAACGCCTTGCGCTATGGCGGGCAGGACAAGCCCGGACCCCGGCTGCACCTGCAGCAGACATCGGCGGGACTGGAGATCGAGGTGCGTGACTTTGGCAGCGGCGTGCCCGAGGACCAGATTGAGCGCCTGGCCGAGCCTTTCTACCGCGCGGATGCAGCGCGCCAGCGCAGCACCGGCGGCGTGGGCCTGGGCCTGTACCTGTGCCGGTTGGTGGCCCAGGCGCATGGCGGCACTTTGGTGCTCGGCAATGCCCGGCCCGGCTTGCGCGTCACCGTCACCCTGCCGCTGGGCTGAGCGCAGCTGCCCTGGTCTGCATACGCGATTTGAACCTTGCCATCCGCAGCTGCGTGTGACGCCGTAGGAACGCCGGCAGTTCGCTCCGGCGGAGATAGCCCCGGAATCAGGGTGCTGGCGTATGCAATGATGCGGCATGACACAGAGTTCCGAAGACCTGCAACAGATTGCCGCGCGCACGCTGGCGCACTATGAGCAGCACGCTCAAAGCTTCTGGGAGGGCACGCGTGACCACGATGTGAGCCAGAACATCGCGGCGCTGCTCAAGCACATCGCCGTACCAGCGCCTTTTGACCTGCTGGATTTCGGCTGCGGCCCGGGGCGTGACCTGCGCACCTTCAAGGAGATGGGCCACCGTGCCGTGGGCCTGGAAGGCGCGCCCAGTTCGGCGGCGATGGCGCGCGCGCACAGCGGCTGCGAGGTGCTGGAGCAGAGCTTTCTGCAGCTCGATCTGCCCGCCCAGCGCTTCGACGGGGTGTTTGCCAATGCCGTGCTGTTCCACGTGCCCAGCCAGGTGCTGCCTCAGGTGCTGCGCCAGCTGCATGCCTGCCTGCGGCCGGGCGGTGTGCTGTTCAGTTCCAACCCGCGCGGCAATGGTCAGGAGGGCTGGAACGGTGAGCGCTACGGCGTGTTTCACGACTGGCCCACTTGGCGCGTCTTGATGACGGCCGCCGGCTTCGAGGAGCTCGAGCACTTCTACCGTCCGGCGGGCCTGCCTATCGAACAGCAGCCTTGGCTGGCAAGCGCTTGGCGCAGGCGCTGAGCGCTGGCTTCACGCCACTACGCATCTGCGGACCTCGCCGCTGCCGCAAGCTCAGCCAAAGCGCGATGGCTTTAGCTTGATTGATGAGGCAGTCATGCGGGCTGCCCGGCATGTCACGTGCCACGCCAAGCTATCAGCTGCGTTTGACCGTCTTGGGGTTCAGGGCAAAGCTGCCCAGGGTATTGAAGAAGAAATTGCCGTTGAACTCCGGCACGGTGAGGTTTCCAGCGGCGGCGAGGCGATGTCTCAGGCATGGCTGAAGCCGCCATGTCTGCGCGTTGGTGCCCATAAATCAACGCATCTGAAGGCTTTGATGAAAATGTAAAAATCACATAACAATCTGCAAATTATGCGCAAACGAACATGATCAAACCTGTTGCAATACAGATCGATCACATCTCCGGTATTGCTCATGACTTCGTTTGCATCGCCTCATTCGCCTTCTCGCCGCCGCTGGGTGGCAACGCTTTCTTCGATCTCGTCGGCACTCGTTCTGGGGCTGTCCGGCCTCGGCGCTGCGCAGGCCGCCGACGCGCCCCGCAGCGGTGGCGATGTCACCTTTTTGATCGATTCGCTGGGTAACACGTGGATACCGAACAACAGCGCGATCTCCAGCTTTCAGGGACACATCTGGGGCCATGTCACGGACAAGCTGGTCTATGTCGATGAGGACGGCAAGAGCAGCCCGTGGATTGCCGAACGCTGGGAGCAAAACGCCAACGCCACGCAGTTCACGCTGCATCTGAAGAAGGGCGTTACCTTCTCCGACGGGACGCCAGTCGATGCGGCCGCGGTGGTGGCCAATCTGGACATCTGGCACGCCGGGCGCAAGAGCGATGGCATCAATCCGATCGGCCTGTTTCCGAAGACGTATGAGCGTGCCGAGGCGGTCAATCCGACCACGGTCCAGGTCTTCTTCAAGGCGCCCACGCTCGGCTTCATCCCGACCTTGGGCTATCACGGCTCCATCCTGATTTCTCCCAAGACACTGGCGCTGCCAGCCTCGCAACAGGCCGATCTGGGCAAGAGCGCGGGAAGCGGCCCCTTCGTTGTCGAATCCTGGAAGGAGGGGGGCTTCGTCAAGCTGGTCAAGCGCAAGGACTACAACTGGGGACCGGCTGCGGTCGGCCACACCGGGCCGGCCCACCTCGACTCGATCACTTACCGGCTGGTGTCCGAGCCATCGCTGCGGGTGTCCGCCGTGCAGTCGGGACAGGCCGATATCGCGTACAACGCATCGCCGCAGGAGTTGAAGTCGCTCAAGCAAGGGGGCTTTGGCGTCGCCACCCCGCGTTACCTGGGCTTCGTCAACGGCCTGGCCATCAACACCAAGCTGCCGCCCTTCGACGACGTGCGGGTGCGCCAGGCGCTTCAGGCTGGCCTCAACCGCCAGGAGATCCTCGAGACGGTCTACACCCCCGACTGGAAGCTGGCGACGTCGTTCATCCAAAGCAACGTGCCCGGCGCCGCCGACCACAGCAAGCTGCTCGCCTACGATCCGCGCCGCGCGGAGAAGCTGCTCGACGAGGCAGGCTGGGTGAAAGACAGCAAGGGCCAGCGCAGCAAGGACGGCAAGCCGCTGACCCTGACGCTCAATTCCAACCCGTACCTTGCGACCTCCAAGGCCATCGACGAGCTGATCGCGCAGCAGCTCGGCAAGATTGGCTGGCGCGTCACCATACGCGCCTATGACGTGCCGACCTATGGCGAGAAGGTCCGCATCGGCGGGGCGGGCGTGCCGGCTTACGAGGTCACTCGCAGCTTCATCGACGCGGGCACCGTGGCGAGCATCCTCACGGATGCCAACAATGGCGAGAACTGGTTCGCGCTCGGCGACCGCGACAAGACGCTCAATGAACTGCGCGACAAGATCGCCAGCGCCGCCACCATCGACAGCCGCCGGCCCCTGCTGGACGAACTGCAGAAGCACGTGCTCGAGCAGGGCTATTTCATTCCCCGCACACAGATCGTGCAGCGCATCTACGTGCAGTCGCCCAAGATCAAGGGCGAGAAATACAACGGCGTGGCTTACGCGAGCTACTACACGGCCACCAAGGCGAAGTAAGAAGTGCCGGCCGGCCGCCATGGCCTGGCCGGGCCGTCCATCGTTCAAGAAGGCTTCTCCATGAACAACGCCTACCTGGGGTATAGCGCCAAGCGGGTGACCCAAGCCCTGGTGGTCATCCTGCTGACCTACGTCTTCACCTTCGTCGTGGTCAGCATATTGCCGGGCGACCCGGTGACGAACCTCCTGCGCAGTCCCGACAGCGGATTCAGCGAGGCGGAGATCCAGGAAATCATCGCCGCGCAGGGGCTGGACAAGCCGATTCCGGAGCAGCTCTGGACCTCGCTGTCGAACTTCGTGACCGGCGACCTGGGGCAGTCCATGCGTTCGAGCCGGCCTGTCGCCACGCTGATCGCCGAGGTGTTGCCCTCGACACTGATACTGGCGTCGACAGCGCTCGCCGTGGCGCTGGTGCTGGCGTTCGGGATTGCCTACGGCACACGGTTCCTGCCACGGCGCTTCGGGCAAGGCCTGCTGCGCGGCGCGCCGTCTTTGTTCCTGTCGGTGCCCAACTTCGTGATCGGGCTGGTGCTCATCCATGCCTTCGGGTTCCATTTCGGCCTGTTCAACGTGATCGAGCCCGACAGCGTCTGGGCGACGCTCTTCGCCGCCGTGGCCCTGGGCATTCCGGTGTCGGCGCAAATCGCCGAAGTGCTGATCGCCAACCTCGACAACGAAGCCCGGCAGGAGTACGCCACGGTCGCGCGTGGCCGAGGCCTGGGCCAGACGCGCCTGTTCGTCAGCCACCTGCTCAAGCCGGCCGCGCTGCCTGTGGTGACCGTGATCGCGCTGACCGTCGGCGAACTGCTCGGCGGCTCGCTCATCACCGAGACGGTGTTCGGCCGCACCGGCGTGGGCAGCCTGGTTCAACGCTCGGTCAGTACCCAGGACCTGCCTGTGCTGCAAGCCGTGGTCTCGCTGGCGGCCGTGGTCTTCGTGGCCGTCAACCTGCTCGCCGACCTGATCTATCCGCTGCTGGATCCGCGGGTCAAACTCCTGGGTGAGGGCCGACCCGCGGCTGCAACGGGCAAGAGCGCTGCGGGGGTGCCCGCATGAGTGCCGTCCTCTCTCCATCCCCAACGCCGGTCGCCCAGCGCGCCACGCGGCTGCCACGGCCGCCGCTGAGTGTGCTGCTGTCGTTCCTGGCGATAGCCGTGATCATCGCCTGGTCACTCGTTCCCGGCCTGTTCACCAGCTTCGACCCGGCCAATGGCGTGCCGGCCAACAAGCTGCTCGGCCCGAGTGCCGCGCATTGGCTGGGCACGGACCACCTGGGACGTGACCTGTACACCCGCATCGTCTATGGCACCGCGTCCTCGGTTGCGAGTGCCCTGATCGCCGTGGCCATCGGGGTGTTCGCGGGCGGGCTCATCGGTCTGCTGGCCGGCTTTCTGCAGGGGTGGACCGACATCGTGCTGGCGCGGCTGGTCGACGTGCTGCTGGCCATCCCCAATCTGTTGCTGGCCGTCATCGTGGTCACCGCGCTGGGCTTCGACACCACCAACGCAGCGATCGCCACCGGCGTCTCGGCCGTGGCCGTGTTTGCCCGGGTGATGCGCGCAGAGGTCATCAAGACCCGCCAGGCCACCTTCATCGAAGCCGCCTACCTGCAAGGAGGCTCACGCTGGTACATCTTGCTGCACCACGTGCTGCCGAATGCGTCGCGCTCGGTCGTGTCCCTGGCGGTGCTGCAGTTCGGGCTGTCGATCCTGGTGATCGCCAGCCTGGCCTTCCTGGGCTATGGCGATCCGCCACCGGCCTCCGACTGGGGCCTGCTGATCGCCATCGGCAAGGACTACCTCAAGTGGCCATGGCTGGTCTATGCACCGGCCTTCATCACCATCGTCACCGTCCTCTCCATGAACAGGATCAGCAGATGGCTACGCAATACACATTGAATCCCGCAGAGGCGTGGACCCCGCCGGAGGGACCGATCGCCGCCTTCCGCCGCTTCGAGCCGCGCTGGCTGCTTCGCCGCCCTGGCAGACCATCGCTGGCGGCTGCCGCTGCGAGCCCCGCGCGCCCGGCCACGGCGCCGCTGCTGCGGGTCGAGGGCCTGTCGGTGTCCTACGGCGCGCAGCAAGTCGTCACCGATGTCGGCTTCGAGCTCGGGCGCGGCCAGAGCATGGCGTTGATCGGCGAGTCGGGTTCGGGCAAATCGACCATCGCGCGTGCCGTGCTCCGGCTGCTGCCGGAGGCTGGGCTGGCGACCGGGCGCATCGCGTTCGAGGGCGAGGAAGTGCTTGGCTGGTCCGACCGTCGGTTTCGCCCGCTGCGCGGACGCGCCATCGGCTTCGTGCCGCAGGATCCCGCCCATGCGCTCAACCCGGTGCGCACCATCGGCGCCCAGGCGCAGGAGGCGGCTGCGCTGCTGGGTGAGCGCAGCGCGGCGGTCCGCAAGGCGCTGATCCTGGATGTATTCGCGCAGGTCGGCCTCGACCAGCCTCAGCGCATCTACGACGCCTACCCGCACCAACTGTCGGGGGGCATGCTGCAGCGCGTGCTGATCGGCCTGGCGGTCCTGCCGCAGCCCGCGCTGATCGTCGCCGATGAACCCACATCCGCGCTCGATGTGACCATCCAGAAGCGCATCCTCGATCTCCTCTCTAAGCTTCAGCAAGAGCGCAACATCAGCCTGCTGCTCATCACCCACGACCTGGCCATCGCGGCCGAGCGCGCTGACACGCTGGTGGTGCTCAAGGACGGGGCTGTGCAGGAAGCGGGCAGCACCGCTGCCGTGTTCTCCGCGCCGGCATCGACGTACGCGAGAAAGCTGCATGCCGACGTGCCTGCGCTCAACCCAGACCGTTACGACGCGCTGCGCGCACACGGACTGAAGCGGCTGAACCAGCCCGCCAGCGGCGCGGCCAAGATCGATTTTCGCGGGGTCAGCAAGACGTTCAGTGTCGACGGCCGCGCGCACAGGGCCGTCGACAACCTGTCGTTCTCGGTCGCGCCAGGCACCACCCATGCGCTGGTCGGCGAGTCAGGCTCGGGCAAGACCACCACCATCCGCCTGCTGCTGGGCCTGGAGCAGCCGGACAGCGGCAGCATCGCCGTCGCGGGCGAGGCCATCGCCGGGCGCTCCTTCGAATCGCTGCGCGGGCTGCGCCGACAGCTGCAGCTCGTCTACCAGAACCCGTTCACTTCGCTGGATCCGACCTGGAAGGTCGAACACATCATTGCCGAGCCGCTGGAGCGGTTTCGCATCGGCACGGGCCGAGAGCGCGCCGAACGCGTGCGCGAGGCTTTGGCGCATGTGGGACTGGGTGCGCAGCTGCTGCAGCGCAAGCCGACCGCGCTGTCGGGCGGCCAGCGCCAGCGCGTGGCCATCGCCCGCGCTCTGGTTCTGCGGCCCGATGTGATCGTGCTCGACGAGCCGACCTCGGCCTTGGATGTGAGCGTGCAGGCAGACATCGTCGAAGTGCTGCTGTCGCTGCAGGCGCGGCTGGGGCTGACCTATGTGTTTGTCTCTCACGATCTGGCACTGGTGCGCCAGCTGGCACACACGGTGTCGGTCATGCGCCACGGCCGCGTGGTCGAACACGGCACCGTCGCCGAAATCTTCGACCGGCCGCAGCAGCCCTACACGCTCGCGTTGCTGGAGTCGATCCCGTCCGGGCTGGCGGTCGCGCAATCGGCACCAGCCCCGGCCGTGGCAGATGCCGTGGCCTAAGCGAAAGCCCCAAGGTCTTGTCGTGCTACCCCCGGGATATGATGAACAAGCAATGTTTAATCATCTCTTATATTCGTTTCCTGCATGAAAGTAGAAGACATCGAAGCATTCGTTGCGGTGATCCGCAGCGAGTCGCTGAGCCGCGCCGCACAGGAACTGGGCCTGACGCAACCTATCCTCACGCGCCGCATCCAGGGCTTCGAAAGCGAGCTGGGCATCGCGCTCTTCGACCGGCAAACCAAGCCGCTTCGGCCCACCACGCTGGGCCAGCGCCTGTACGACCCGTGCCGTAGCGTGCTGCAGGCGGTTGAGACGGTGCGCGACCTGGCCGCCTCCGATCTGCCGCCGACGGGGGGCTTGCGTCTGGGGCTGACACAGGGCCTGGGAGAACTCACGTTGCTGTCCGTGCTGGCCGAGCTGCGTGGGCTATGGCCGGAGCTTGAGCCGCAGGTTTCCACCGGCTGGAGTGCGCAGCTGGCCGAGCGCATCGGGCTGGGCGAACTGGATGCGGCCGCCGTGTTTCAGGGAAGGGGCAAGGTGCTGCCCCGTCATGTCGAAGGGCGCGTCCTGCGATCGACGCGGCTGGTGGTGCTCGGCCGCAAAGGCCAATGGACCAAGCGAAGCTACCGCCTGGCCGACTGCAGCGAAGCGGGCTGGGTGCTCAATCCAGACGGCTGCGGGTTTCGCGCTGGGCTGCAGCGCGCTCTGGCCGAGAAAGGCCTGCTGCTGCGCGTGCGCCTGGACACCTACTCGCGAGACCTTCAGATGGAGAGCGTGGTGAACGGCCTGGGGCTGGGGCTGATGCCCGAGCCGCTCTTCGAGCGCAGCGGCTTTAGCGACCGTTTGGACATCATTCCCGTATCGGACTTCAAGCCTGCCGTCGATCTGTGGCTGGTACACGGCAAGATCCCGGCCCGGTTGCAGGCCCCCGTCGATGCGTTTGCCGACAGCATGCTGCGTCTGCTGCAAGGCCCAGCCAAGGTGTCCGCCGCGGCCTGATTCAGATTGCCGGCGCACGGGCGTCTGGTGAAGGGCGCTGGGCCATTGCACCTGTCTGAACATCACCACTTGGCTGACCGAAGCGCGCAGGCCCGGGTGGTCATGGGCGGTGTCAGGAAACGGGGCTTATGCCCGGCGTGTCGACAAACGCGCGTCCCGACAAACGATAGAACGCGGATATCGATGCTCCTTTTTATTATTTCGGATTTGCATATTTTGTTGATAACTTTATGTATTGATTAGGGCTTGCTGATCCGCATTGGGAGCCCTGCAGATTCCCCATGTCGAACCCAGGAGTACCATGTCCGTCGAATTCACCGGAATGATCCCGAGCCCGAAAGCCTCGCAAACCCATCTGCCGCAAGGCACGGCTGTTGATCCGGGCCATGCCGGCGCACGAAAGGGGGCCTGAACATGTCCGCCATCCTTCAAAGCGTGGCTGCCACCGGATCGCCGGCGTTGGCGCAACGCCCCCAGCCGGTCTTTCCTCCCAGCATCGAGAAGCTTCGCAGTCGCGCGCCGCAGCGCCGCGATTGGTTCGAACCCCAGCCCGAGCGAAGCATTGAAGCCGAGCGGCTGCACCGCAAGCAGCGGCTGGCGGCTTCGTTCCGGCTTTTTGCGCGCTACGGGTTCGACCAGGGCCTGGCCGGCCACATCACCGCGCGCGACCCGGAGTTCCACGACCATTTCTGGGTCAACCCGCTGGGTCTGCACTTCTCGCGCATCCGCGTCTCGGACCTGCTGCTCGTGAGCAGCGAGGGCGAGATCGTCGTGGGCGACGCGCCCCTCAACCGTGCGGCCTTTGCCATCCACGCGGCGCTGCATGAAGCCCGCCCCGACGTGGTGGCGGCAGCCCACACGCATTCCACCTACGGCAAGGCCTGGTCGACCCTGGGCCGCCCGCTGGACCCGCTGACGCAGGACAGCTGCGCGTTCTACCAGGATCATGCGCTGTTCGACGACTTCCGCGGGGTGGTGCTGGAGACCGACGAAGGATTTCGCATCGCCAAGGCCTTGGGCCAGCGCAAGGCCGTCATCCTGAAGAACCACGGCATTCTGACGGCAGGCCCCTCGGTCGAGGCCGCGGCCTGGTGGTACATCGCGCTGGACAACGCCTGCCGGGTCCAGCTGCTGGCCGAGGCCGCCGGCACACCCGTGCCCATCGACGCGGCGACCGCCGCGCTGACACATTCGCAGGTGGGGCGAGCCGGAGGGGCCGTGTACGCCTTCGATGCGCTGTACCAGGGCCTGATCGCCGCCGAGCCGGAAGTGCTGGACTGATTCGGCAGCTGCCGCTTATGTCGTGGACTATGGCAGCACCACGGTCAGCAGCGTCGACCGTCAAGGCGTTCGCACGGTGATCGTGGACGGTCTGAGCAGTCCGGTGGGCCTGGCAGTTGCTCCGGATGGCGGCCTGATGGTGGCGACGTGGGGCGCGAACGCCGCCTTCCCGATCCGCCGGCAATGAGCCGCTGACGTTTCATCTCGGAGAAACTCGATGCCCAACTCCTCAGAACGCTGCCTGCTATGCATCGGCATGATGCTCTGGCGCATCGCGTCCGAACGCTTTGAGCGCCAGGTGGTACGGGAAAAAGCGTCAAATCTCCGTGATGCGCTCGAAGCCGTACAGGAGGCAGGCCACTGCGATGGCGTACGGGATGGCCTTGACCAGCGGCAGTGGCGCGCCCGTCAGCAGCACCCTTCAAAAGGCCAAAGATCGCGTTAAGGGGACCTTATCGCGAGTTATTTTGGCAGCACATATCTTCCAGCAGCCGGCGAAACCGAAGAATCGTGGTCCCATTGGGTACTGCAGCGTCCCAATGGAGCCCTGAAAACTCACGGAACAGCGGCATGTCGTGCAGCCCTCCTCCACTGCCGGATCGCGCAGCATGGTTTCCACGGCAAATAATGGTCGCCCACGCCCGCCTTCAGGTGCGTAGGGCGTGACCAGCGCGACCAATGCTTCTCACAGAACCACGCGCTCCATCTCGCCAAGAAACTCACGCTTACGCGTTCGCTTCGTCGTCAGGTTCAGACTGGTCGGCTTGCTTCATGACTCGAATTTTCTCAGAGCATGAGCCTAGGCGTAGCACATTGGGGCGGGAGTTTTTTGCAGAGGTTCCGGAACGTGTCAATGACTTTGCTACACCCGGCGTCATGAATTTACTGTGCAGGGTTGTGGATTTCGGTCGGGGTTTTTCTCTGGTGATGGTGGGTTTATCCATGCCGCGGTGGGCAGTGCATGGGGCTGCGGCTTCTTGTTCTTGAATCGATTGGGACGCACCAGGAAGGCAGCATCCAGCGTCACCTGGCGTGTGACGAGCATGGCGTCGGCGTGACCGTGATGCACGTTGTGCGGCGTCATGTAGCCGATGCCCGAATGGCAGTACATCGTGTTGTACCAGGCAAAGAACAACTGGCAGTGCGCTCGGGCATCCTCAATGCAACCAAAGCGCGCCGGGAAGTCGGGCCGATACTTCATCGTCTTGAATTGCAATTCCGAGTACGGGTTGTCGTCCGAGACATACGGGCGACTGTGGCTCTTGGCGATGTCCAGATCGACCAGCAGCGCGGCCACGGACTTGGAGCGCATGCTGGCACCGCGGTCAGCGTGTAGGGTCAGAGTGCCCGGCGTGATGGCATGGCGCGCCACGGTTTTGGCGATCAGTTGCCGGGCCAGTTCGGTGCTCTCGCGCGGGGCGATCATCTAGCCCACGACACAGCGGCTGAAGATGTCCAGGATCACGTACAGGTGGACGCACGTCCACTTGGCCGGACCCTTGAGCTTGGTGATGCCCCAGGACCAGACCTGGTTGGGCGCCGTGGCCAGCAGCTCGGACTTGGCATAGGCCGGGTGGGTGAGCTGAGTGCGCCGCTTGCGCGAGCCACCCTGGGCGGTCAGCAAAAGGTACATGGTACGCAACGAGCCCAGGTAACGCCCCTCGTCCAACAGCGTAGCATGCACGGCCGCTGGCGCCGTATCGGCGAAGCGCTCGCCATTGAGCGCGTCCAGTAGCGCCTGGCGCTCCTGCGCATTCAGGACCAGGGACGGGCTTGGTCGGGCAGCGAGACGCGGCGGCGCTCCCTCGATTGAGGTGCTACTGTGCTTGGCGCCGCGCCGCGCCGCGCCGGGGCGCCACGCCACAAGCCCAAGGCTCGACAAGCAGCGCCCGTGCCCAGCGCCGGGGTGAGCTCTTGTACGCCAGCCATCAGGTGCTCCCGGGCTTGTCGCCCTGTTCGAGCAGGGCCAGCAGCGCACCAACTTTTTTTGGACCGCGATGAACAAGTTGGCCTTTTCCAGTTCGCTTTTCAGTTTGTCGCGCTCCCTAGGCGGCAGGGGCACGCAGCAACCCATCTTGCCGCGTCATTCGCTGCTGCATTCCATCATTGCTAGAAGTCATCATCATGACCGCCAATACCCAATTGATGCTCGCCTGAGAGAGGATCTTGATGTAACATTACATACATCACATAGCACGGCGAGACACTATCCATGAGTATCGGTAACAGCGGCAGGATCGTCATAGAGATTGATCCAGAGATTAAGAGACAGCTTTACTCGACTCTTGCTCGCGATGGCATGACTCTGAAGGACTGGTTTCTTCAGGAAGCAAAGTCTTATATGGGCACTGCGACACACATTCCTTTAGATGCAGCTCCTGATGTGAGATCGGCGGTTCGAAATAGAAACTCACTTTAGGCGCGATAATGTTTGCATCAAATCTTAATCAACTTCTTGAGGTTGTCTCCTCAGTAGACACAACATTTGGAGTTGGAAAAAACCTAGAACAGAGATTAACTGGTAGGTTCTATACGCATGAGAAAATAGGGAAGGCAATGGCGATTGATGTTGCCAGCCGTCTTGATGCACGTGACGATCTGAAAATTATAGATCCGTTCTGCGGGGATGGGAGGCTGCTGTGTTGGTTGCTTGAAGCA
Organism: Pantoea sp. 18069; assembly: GCF_902706035.1. Lineage (GTDB taxonomy): Bacteria > Pseudomonadota > Gammaproteobacteria > Burkholderiales > Burkholderiaceae_C > Comamonas. Next base: position 162,335 of record NZ_CACSJA010000006.1, read on the forward strand.
ATGCACGGACAAGGAAAAATTCCATTGCATTCTCTTCAAATTTCAGCATGGGATTGTGATTCTGGTGCTGTCGAAGTAGCCAAAAAAGCAATTTTACGGAAGCTGAAAGACCTTGGTGTTGTAGTCGCCCATGTAGATGTCCAAGTGCTTGATTCTTTTTGGTTTGCGGTGAAGCATGGAAATTCCTTTGATGTATGCATCACAAATCCTCCTTGGGAAACAATAAAACCGGACAATAGAGAATTAGCGAAGCTTGATTCAGAGGCCAAGGAAAAATACGTTTCTTTATTAAAAGAGCAAGTTTCTCTACTCGAGGTTTTTTATCCGCATTCTAAGCCATTGAGGAAATTCTCCGGCTGGGGCGCAAACTTGGCTAGATGCGGAATAGAGGCCTCAGTACAGTTGGTTGCACCAGAAGGGTATTTTTCTGTCGTTGCTCCGGCTACCATTTTTGGTGATCAAATTTCTGCACCTTTAAGGGCTTGGTTATTTTCGCAAAATACTATAGATGCTATTCATCATTATCCAGCTGAAGCAAATCTTTTTGAGGGAGTAGACCAATCCGCGGTGTATTTTTTAGGCTGCAAAGTATGGCCAAGGGAAGAGCATGGCATGCTCGAGGTCGTTCAGCACCTAGAGAAAAATCAGGGATTGCAATCATCTGCATTTAAAATTCCCATATCTTATTTGGAAGAAAATAACTATGCGATAGGTTTTAATGGCTCTCAAGAAATTGCAAGAGCGATGCCATATTTTGCTGATTTGCTAAAGCTTGGTGACTACGAATGTGGGAATAATGACCTGTTTAAAATCGGTAGAGAGTTGGATGAAACCAGAATTGCAGAAAAACTTTCAGATACCGGGGTTTATCAATTTATAAAAGGTAGGCAAGTTACTCGTTACTCTCAGACTTTCGGAGATGTAGGTTTTTTAAATGAAGATATTTCACCTCCAAAGTCTTCAGCACTGAAGCGAATTGTCTGGAGAGACGTTGCCAGACAAAGTTCCATCCGTCGAGTGATAGCTACAGTTATTAATCCTGGCGTTGTGACTGGAAATTCGTTGAATGTACTCGTGCCAAAAAAAATGTCAGATGAGCAGATGCTGGCATTATTGGCAGTTTTTAACTCTATCGTCTTTGAATCACAAGTGCGAGCGTCTATCAGTACTAATCACCTGTCTGTTGGGGCTATGCGTCGTATTAAAGTACCAAATTTATTCTCTAAAGAAAACGTCAAAATCATATCAGAATTAGTAAGAAATCAGTTGAGAGAGCCTTCCGAATCATGTGCCGCAGAAATAGAGCTTCAGGTAGCCAATTGGTACAGTATTCCTCACGATGTCTATTTGGGACTGTTGGCTGTGTTTGATAAAAATTTTGGAAATGACATTTCAGAAATAAAGAGGCTTATTGAGCTTGACTGGAATAAAAAACATGCGAATTGAAAATCATTATGCTGCAAATCTTAGTGAGCTTGACCTGCGTATCTGCAGATCCGTTCCGCCAGGAGGAAATTGGAAGGATCTTCCTGAAGATATTCCTTCTGAACGGGTAAAAAATATTAGAATAAGTTTTTCTAAAGGTGAGGGGAGTCGATCTACATATTATGGACGTCTGCACCCAGACAGACCGTCTTACACCATCAATACCTATTTCACTAGGCCTGGAAATGGATGTCACATTCATTACGACTACAGCGGGGCGCAGCATAGAACCCTTTCTCACCGGGAGGCAGCTCGGCTGCAATCCTTTCCTGATAATTTTGTCTTTTCAGGTAACAAGGGCTCTGTCACTACGCAAATCGGAAATGCCGTCCCCCCGTTGCTAGGATTTCAGGTTGCGCGGCACTTGAATGTGGTTGGTCAAACCGTAGACCTATTTGCCGGAGCTGGCGGCTTAGGTTTAGGATTTTTATGGGCAGGATGGACAACACTTGTTGGAAATGAATTAGAAGCGAGCTTCGCCGAAACTTATCGGATGAACGTTCAATCAAATATTGTTGTCGGCGACATTACTGACGAAAGTGTAAAAAATAAGATTTTGAAAGAGGTGAAAGAGACAAGGAAAAAAGGTTTGCCGCTTTGTGTTCTTGGCGGCCCCCCATGTCAAGGCTTTTCGACCGCAGGTAACAAGCGCTCTATGGATGACGAAAGGAATTGGCTATTTAGAGACTACTGCGGACTACTTGCAGTATTAAAGCCAGACGTTTTTGTATTTGAAAATGTGACTGGTTTGCTCAGCATGGATGGTGGTAGAGTTTTCGAAATGGTTAAAGCTGAACTGTCGAAGCATGCGAAAAGACTGATTGTATGGAAGCTTCATTCTGAAAACTATGCACTCCCCCAGAGGCGCAGCAGAGTAATTATCGTTGGTGATAACACTGGCAAAGTTCCTGAATCTCCTCCGCCAATGCTCTCTAACTTGTCCGCTAGCGACCTGATCAGTGATCTGCCATACCCCCCATCCGTGAAGGACGCTCTAGATGACCTGCCAGCACTTATACCTGGGCAAGATGGTGGCGATCTCGGCTATCGCCATAGAAGCATCACGCCTTATCAAGCACTAATGCGCTGCGATATTACTGCCGCACAATATCTTGCTAAGGTCACTCGATAATTTCGTTAGGAGCCGATCGCACATAACGGTCGGTACTCCACATTTCATCTAGTTCCTTAGCTACTTCTACCATACCGCGATCGAAATGATATTGAACTGAGGAAAATGATTCAGAGTTTGAAAACATGATATCAGAAAGAGTTCTTGCCAATTCTCTAAGATCAGACTCGGATAATTCAACTTTACCCACTATTTTTGCAATCTTTATATCGAGATCGTTTGTGACTGATTTCAATATCTCGAGCCTCTTAAATCCTGCCGAAAACTCAATCTCGGAATGATTGTTTTGGATAACGAATGCGCTTCGATTATTTTTCTTGTGGTAGTCAGCTAGGGATGTAAACGCAATTCGAATTCTTCGAGCTTTCTGCTCATTTGCATACTTTGTTGTCCTTGGTCTTTTTGTTATGGAGTCAAAGTATGTGAGATGATTCCTTGCTTTTAAGCCTGAAAACTCTGGATTAAAGTCTGCTTCTTGCAAGTGGAGAAGACTGGCAAGAAATGTGTAAAAGCCACGATCCAAGAGTTCCTTTAGAAGAAACATATAGGTATGGCGATTGTCCCGTAGAAGCTTGCTGAGGCGAAGAGCGGTTTCTGCGTCTGCGACAGCGGCTTTTCTGCGATCCCAGATCTCTTTAGCGAACCACGAGATGATACGTTCACCAGCATTCTCGGCGGCAATCAGTAATCTTACATCACTCAGATACATTCTATTATTTTTTCCACTGTTGCAGCTTTTGCAAAGAAGCTGAAATTGCGGGCGATGTGTAAATCCGAGTGATATTGGGCCTATATGGTCAGCTTGACATGGCTTTGGATGAATGCCGCCTTGCTTTGTATTAAAGCAAACTTCCTGCTCGAAAATTGAATTGGATCTCACTTGACCCATCAGGCGGTCTGCTGCAACCCAATCGCCATCCACCCAGTACTCAAAGACGCGCCGATCTGTTACATAAGATCTAAGATTCTCTGTCGTTCGACCAGTGTCAGCGGAGGCGCGGCAGCAGCGGTTAAATGAGTGAAAACCGTCGAGCCGGTCAGGAGGGTTCGACATCGCGCCGGGGCTTAGCATACGGGGCTCTTCCGGAATATAGACATCCATTAAGAATTTCTTCCAAGTATTAAGATTCTTTGCTAGAGGGGGGATAATAATAGATGTGGTTGCAAAGAGGATTGGAAGATCATTGTATATTTTGGGCCCAAATTTATCTTCAAGGCGGTTTAACAAATCACAGACATGTTCAATAATTGATAACTCGAACGTGTCGTCTATGTATGGCAGTCTTTTAATCCGAGCGAATAAGTGTTGGTTTGGATAAGCGTATGCGATATTAAGAATTTTTCCGCATTTTTTGCATGGCTTACTCCCAAAAGGGTGTATGGCTTTGGCTGTTTTGCTTATCCAAGTGTCACCAATGCTGGGATCAATGCCAATAGAGAGAGCTTTTTGACGCCACCATTCACGTCGCTTGTGATGCGTGTCCTGAAATTTCCCAGATTGCCGGTTTGACGGGGCTTCCCATTGGATTTCCCCTCGATCTCCAAAAATATCGGGCATTTCGCGATAGTTCGGATGCGCTATAATTTTCCTTGAATATTCTAAAAATTCATCGTTGCTATATTTTGGTTTTGTTTTTTCATTATTTTCCATATACTTCTCTAGGATTTTATCGAAATCTGGAACTTTGATGATTTTTACTATTTTCATATGTCTTCTTAAATTCCAGAAGGATCTGGAGGATTATTTGTCTTTTGGGAGTATTGCTGGGGCGCTTAGCTTGATAATTTCTTTGCGAGCAATGGAGATAAGGCTTTCAGTTGCGATGGCATCTTTTCCGGCGTATGTAATTAGAAATAGTGTTAGTGGATGAACGCCCAGAACACCGCATAGCTCTTCCAGCTTTTTCAGTGTTGGGCTTTTTAGGCCTCGTTCCAATGAACTCAAGTAAGTACGACTTGATACGTCAGAGAACGCCTCTTGGCTCAGGCCACGAGCTTTCCGAATAATTCGTATCGCATCTGGCAAGGAGGATTTGACCTTCGTCATGCTTAAATCCTAAAAATTGACATTACAATTAAAAGAGTTCTATAGAGCTACAATCTATAGTGTTCTATTTAGGGCGCTTTCTCTTCATAACCAGAGAGCCTGATCAGTCTCTTTCCTGACTTCCGTACATACGCTTTTGTGCTTCTACTTTTTTGTGGATGCGTGGGCTTACGCATCCGTGCTTTCGTACAAGGGCAGAAAAGCGCATCGGAGGCTCGGTACATTTGTGGGAGTGCAGCCACATGACCACGCTCATCACCACCGACGAGCGCATGCGCCTGCTGATGAGCAGTCAGGCCCGCGCCGCCGGGCAGTACACCGACCCGAAACCCGTGGTACGTCTATTTACTCCGGATGCTCATGTGATCTGAGCTCTCGGCCTCGCTCGACCCAGCCGGCGGCGATGTCGCCCTCTGCCTGATCGACGTGGGAATTGGCATGCCTGCACTGGGCACTGCGAAGCTGTCTGACCTGGCCGCTATCTCCTAAGAGCCGCTAACACGACCGCTGCTCAAGCCTGCTTTGTGGGTAAGATTCGCGCTCTCATGGCCCGTCGTCGCGTTAGCAAAGAGCTGTGGCAGAAGCTGCAGCCGTTGATCCCAGTGTTCAGTCCTTCAACAAAAGGAGGCCCTCGCACGCGGGCGGTCAGCGATGAGGCCGCCTTCCAAGGCATCCTTTATGTTTTGGAGACAGGAATCCCTTGGGAAGACCTGCCGCAAGCTCTGGGTTACGGCAGTGGCATGACATGCTGGAGACGTTTGCGAGAGTGGCAAGATGAGGTTGCCCCCGAATTCTGGAGTGCATAGCCCCAGCCCGGAGAATGCCGGGACAGGAGCATGAATTGAACAAGAAGCAAACGAGAGCGAAGTACACGCTGGAGTTCAAGCAGGAGGCCGTGCGGCAGGTAAAGGCCGGGCGCGCTGCGTCGGTCGTGGCTGCGACGCTGGGCATGCCCAAGGCCAGTTTGACGAACTGGGTCAGGGCCGATGCAAAGTGCCAGGCGGCAGGAGTGCCCGAAGACAAGGCACAGGCAAAGGCTCCGGCAGTCACGCCCGAGCAGGCGGAGATTGCTCGACTGAGAGCGCAAGTAGCTAGGCTCACGATGGAGCGCGATATCGCAAAAAAAGCCGCCTTGGATTCAACCCGTCACTGCAACACCTTTGGTACAAGGTTGCAGCGAGGTGGAAATTTATGGCTAGATTGGGACGTCCCGGACTGTCTGATGCGCAGAGGCGCGAATTGTGGGAGCGATGGAAAGCGGGAGATTCCATCAGTGACCTCGGTCGTGCGTTGTTCAAAAATCCTGGGTCGGTGCATGGAGTTCTCGCGCTGGCAGGAGGTATCTACAGACCAGCGCGTAAACGAGCAGCTTCGGCGTTGTCGGCACATGATCGCGAGCAGGTCTCTCGCGGCTTAGCGGCCGGGCACTCCTTCAGGCAGATCACCGCGGGACTTGGCCGCTCTCCCTCAACGATTAGCCGAGAGGTTTATCGCAATGGTGGTGTCGGGCAGTATCGTGCGGCATTAGCCGAGGAGCGGGCCTGGGAGCAAGCACGCCGCCCCCAGCCTTGTGCCCTGGCACTAAATCCAGAGCTGAACCGGCTTGTGGCTCAGAAACTGGCACGGCAGTGGTTTCCTCAACAGATTTCTGGATGGCTGCGACGAGAACACCGGGATACTGCCAGCATGCAGGTATCGCACGAGACGATCTATCGCAGCCTCTTTGTGCAGGCACGCAGGGTGTTGAAGAAGGAGCTGATGGCGCATCTTCGTACTCGTCGCTCAATGCGGCGGGCACGCGCAGGCCTGGGCAAGGAGTCTCCTCGTGGGCAGATTACTGACGCCGTGTCTATCCACAACCGTCCCGCGCAGATCGAGGACCGCGCGGTTCCTGGACATTGGGAAGGTGATTTGGTCACAGGAACGAAGAACAGCCACATCGCAACGCTGGTGGAACGTCATTCGCGCTTCGCGCTACTGGTTCAGGTTGATGGTAAGGACACATTCCGCGTGGTAAAGGCTTTAACGCGTGAAGTCAAAAGACTCCCAGAAGGCTTGATGAAATCGCTGACTTGGGACCGGGGTATGGAATTGGCCCTGCATCGGACGTTCTCCGTAGCCACTGAAGTCGATGTGTTCTTCTGCGTTCCGCGAAGCCCGTGGCAACGAGGAACGAACGAGAACACCAATGGGCTGGTGCGTCAGTACCTGCCCAAAGGCGCGGACCTATCGGTCTACAGCCAGGAAGACCTGGATGCGATCTCCCTGAGTTTGAACACGAGGCCGCGAAAAACGCTGGGCTATGAAACGCCGGCCAGTAGACTTCAGCGAGCCGTTGCCGCGACGGGTTGAATCCAAGGCGGCGTACTTTGCGCAGGATGTGCTGCAAGGTACGCCTGGATTCACTCGATGAAGGGATGCTGGCCGGTCTCGCTGATGTGCGAGGTTCTGCAAGTCAGTCCCAGTGGATATTTCCACTGGAGAGCATCCGCAGGCAGTGCTGGCGACAGGGGGCGCAGCCTGCACAGCGACGAGATGTTGTTGACCCACATTCGGGCAATCCACCAGCAACTGCGTGGCGAGTACGGCTGGCCGCGCATGCACCGCGAACTGCTGGCTCGTGGCTTGCGAGTGGGCAAGGAACGGGTACGCCGATTGATGCAGTGTCACGGCATCCGGGCCAAGGGCAAGCGCAAGTTTTTGGTGACCACCGATAGCACGCATCGCTTGCCGGTGGCTCCGGATCTGGTGCAACGCCGTTTCACGCCGGCTGCGCCCAACGTGCTGTGGAGCGGGGACATCACGTACATCGCAACCGACGAAGGCTGGCTGTACTTGGCAGCCGTACTGGATCTGCACAGCCGCCAGGTGGTGGGCTGGAGCCTGCAGGCGCACATGCAGACCGCGCTGGTCAAAGATGCGCTGCTGATGGCCTGTTTTCGGCGCAGACCGCCCGCCGGGCTGATCTTCCATAGCGACAGGGGCAGCCAGTATTGCAGCCAGGATTTTCAGTGAGTGCTGACAGCCTGGGGCATACGCAGTTCGATGTCGCGCAAGGGCAATTGCTGGGACAATGCTCCCACGGAGAGCTTGTGGGGACGACTAAAGACTGCCTGCATCCATGGCGAACGGTTCGCCACGCGTGAGCAGGCACGACAGGCTGTGATGGACTGGATCGCCTTCTACAACCACTCACGGCTACATTCGGCGCTGGGATATCTCAGCCCGATGCAGTTCGAACAACGTTGGTTGGCGGCGCAGCGTAAATCTGCCGCTTGATGATCTGGCTAAGCACTCCGGTTTTCAGGGGCAACCTCAATTCGTCACCAGGCCGTCCCTGGACATTTCATACTCTGGCCAAGCCAAATCCATGGCACAAGCCAAAGACGAGCGTTGCGATGCGAGGGTTGGGCCGTCCCCATCGTGCAGCCATGGCCGTGGAATATGCGCAGTTGGATCGCCTGCTGCGCATGCCAGGGAATGTGGCGATACCTTGACCCGCGCCGGAGAAAGCGGGGCGCAAAAGCTCGTCGGCCAGACCACCGGCAGCCGCACGGCGATTTCTGGGTGTTGTTCATGCCTGGCCTGTGCCAGCGCCTCCTGCTGATCTTCGCTATCCTGCTGTGCTGTGTGAATCACACCGGGTTTTGTGAAGGCCGGTAGGTGTGACACTGGACAAACAAGTCGCATCAGCCGCGCAGCGACTGCCCGCAGCAACTTTCAAGCCCATAGCTCACGATAAGCATCAGTCCGGGGGCCGTTTCTAGCACTGCAAAGCCTTGCTGCGCCCACGCTAGCGGGCGGCGCACCCCGGATTTATCTGAAATGCGCCCCTTGGATTTAATTAAAATTTATTGACGCATCATATCTCTCATTGTGGTGCGTGTTGATTAATTAATGCTTTATGAAGAGGTCGACAGCTGCAAGCCCTCTGCGGCGACGCAACGCCGTGGGCCGCTCGCAAGCCTGGGGGGGCCGATGCCGTCACTGACGGTCGACAAGGGATGTCCCGCTGCTGGCCGGTGGGCAGGGATGCGGCCGCCATTCGTGCGCTCGATAGCCGCCAGGCCGATTCGTGCACCCGTTCCGTTCGTCCGGCTGCGGCAGACAGATCTCCGTCTCGGGCCCGTTCAAATGCCTGAGGTCGGCTTGGCCCGGCCGGGGCGACGCGGGAGGTGGTGCTCTCGAGCCAACCAAGTACAGCCGCGGGCAAGGTCCGTGGTGGTTTGACGCCGTGTGTGAATGCGTTCTTTCATTCGTGCCCATATCCCGTCCGGTGTTTCTGTGCAGGCGGACTGGTCAATGAGTAGGCGTGAGTAGGCGTGAATTGTCCGTACCATGGACAGAAATAAGAAAATTTGACACAGCTTAAACAATGCTTAAAAATGGACACCAGTCTTACTAGACGAACAAAACATCCCAACCCCTGTCCCCACGGAGATGACCTTGAACAAAGAAATGTCTGAAACGCTTACACGTGTAGGTCCCGGTACACGCATGGGAAACCTGATGCGCCGCTACTGGGTGCCCGCGCTTGCATCGAGCGAAATCGTTGATCCCGATGGTCCCCAGGTGCGTGTGCAATTGCTCGGCGAGAAGCTGCTGGCCTTTCGCAACACGGATGGCCAGGCCTGTCTGATCGGCGAGTTCTGCTCGCACCGCGGCGTGTCCCTTTACTTCGGCCGCAACGAGGAAAATGGCATCCGCTGCGCTTACCACGGCGTCAAATTCGACGGCCACGGTCAGTGCGTGGACGTTCCCTCATCGCCTCAGGCGTGCTCACGCATGCACATCAAGGGCTATCCGTGCGTGGAGCGTGGCGGCATCGTGTGGGCCTATATGGGGCCTGCGCAGGAGCAACCCGCGCCGCCCGAGCTGGAATGGTGCACGCTGCCGCCGGAACATGTGTTCGTGTCCAAGCGCCTGCAGTACAGCAACTGGCTGCAGGCCATGGAAGGCGGCATCGACACGGCGCATGTGTCCTATGTGCATCGCTTCGAAGTCGACACCGACCCCATGCACCAGGGCGTCAAGGCACTCGACTACATCAAGGCCGATGGCAACGTGAAGTTCGAGATCGAGCAGACGCCTTTCGGCCTGAGCCTGTTCGGGCGGCGCAACGGCGAGCCCGATTCCTACTACTGGCGCGTCACGCAATGGCTGTTTCCCTGGTTCACCCTGATCGCGCCGTTTGGCAACCATGCGCTGGGCGGCCATGTCTGGGTGCCTATCGACGACCACAGTTGCTGGGCCTGGAGCATCAACTGGCAGCCCGGCCAGCCGCTGAGCGACGAGGAACGCACGGCGATGCAAGAGGGCAAGGGCATTCATGTGGAGTACGAAGCACCGGGCAGCTTCATTCCCAAGGCCAACCGCGACAACGACTACGGCATGGACCGGGTGGCCCAGCGCGAGGACCGCTCGTACAGCGGCATCTTCGGCTTCTCGGCGCAGGATTACTCGCTGCAGGAGAGCATGGGCACGATCCAGGACCACGAGGCCGAGAAACTGCTGCCTACTGACAAGGCCATCGTCATGGCGCGGCGCATGTTGCACGAGGCCGCGCTGGGTCTGGAGCAAGGCCAGACGCCGCCGGCCCTGGATGCCAATGAACAGCATGTGCGTCCCGCTGGCGTGCTGCTACCCAAGGACCAGGATCCGGTCGCATGGGCGCGCGAGGAACTGGCTGACGCGACGAAGAAACCCGTTTTCAGCCTCTGATGCATGGGCCCCGCGTGCCGATGCGGGGCCCCGACCCGACGAATTAAAACAACAGGAGATGAACCCATGAAAACCCCGATGAAGCTGGCTGCAACTCTCGCGGCTTGCGCCTGCGCGGTATCGACCGCCTGGGCGCAGGCAGCGCCCGAATGGCGTCCCACCAAGCCGGTGCGGATCGTCGTGCCTATCACCGGCAGCACGAATGATGTACTGGCGCGCCTGATCGCTCCCAAGCTGCAAGAGGCTCTTGGACAGCCTTTCGTGGTGGAAAACAAGCCGGGCGCGGGCGGCAACATCGGCGCCCACGAGGTCAGCCGGGCGGTCCCCGACGGCCACACGCTGCTCATCGGCTACAACGGTCCGCTGGCGATCAATGTGACGCTCTTCGACAAGATGCCGTTTGATCCGCAAAAGGACCTCGCACCCATCACGTTGGCAGTGAAGTCCCCGCAGTTCCTGGTGGTCAATCCCGACAGCGGCATCGCCGATGTCAAAGACTTCATTGCCAAGGTCAAGGCCGATCCGAAGAAGTACACCTACGGCTCGGTGGCTGTCGGCAGCGCCTCGCACCTCACTATGGAAATGATGAAGTCTGCGGCCCATTTCCAGATGACGCATGTGCCCTACCGCGGAGCGGGGCCTGCTGTGACGGATCTGATTGCCGGCAACATCGATGCCGGCTTCTTCGTACCCGGCAACGTACAGGGTTTCGTCAAGGAAGGCCGCCTCAAGCTGATCGCCTCGACCGGCATCCAGCGTTTTCCCAGCACGCCCGAGATTCCCACGCTGGCCGAGTCCGGCCTCAGGAATTTCGAGGCCACGTCCTGGATCGGCCTGCTGGCACCGGCGCGCACGCCGCCGAACATCATCAACACCTATCACCAGGCAATGGTGCGCATCCTGAATTCTCCCGACATCAGCAAACGGCTGCAGGAAATGGAGTTTGAAATCGTTGCCAGCACGCCCAGTCAGTTCAGCGACTGGATAAGCACCGAGATCGGTCGCTGGGGCAGCGTCATCAAGGCCACCGGCGCAAAGGCGGACTAGACCATGAACCATTCCAGACTGGCGGGACGCACCGCCTTGATCACCGGCGGCGGCGCCGGCATCGGCGCCGCCGCCGCGCACCTGTTCTGCCGCGAAGGCGCGGCGGTTCTCTTGGTGGATGCCAATGCGCAGGCGCTGGAGCGCACGCGCCTTGCCATTGAAAGTGCCTTGCCTGGCGCGCGGCTGGCCTGTGCCGTGGCCGACGTGGCCCATGAAGCCGCCGCCCTGGCCGCGGTGCAGCAATGCACGACGCAGTGGGGCAGCCTCGACATACTCGTCAACAACGCGGCAATGCGCAACTACAGTGCCGCCGCCGACGCCACGGCCGCCGAATGGCAGGCCATGGTGGGCGTGAACCTGGTGGGCATGTCGAACTACTGCCGTGCGGCGCTGCCGGCGCTGCGGCAATCGGGCGCGGGCAGCATCGTCAACGTCTCGTCCTGCTACGCCGTGACCGGGCGCAAGGGCATGGCGCTGTACGACGCCACCAAGGCCGCTCAACTGGCCTACACGCGAAGCCTGGCTTTCGAGGAAGCACCCCATGGCGTGCGCGCCAATGCGGTGTGTCCGGGCTCGACGCTGACCGATTTCCATGTCGACCGCGCCCAGGACAAGGGCAGGAGCGTCGAGCAACTCAAGACGGAACGCAAGGATACCTCGCTGATCGGGCGCTGGGCCTCGCCTGAAGAGATCGCCTGGCCCATCGTCTGGCTGGCCTCGAGCGAAGCGTCATTCATCACCGGCACCACATTGATGGTGGATGGTGGCCTGCACATCATGTAACGCCATGTCCTCCAATCCCTTGAAAGCCCTGGTCTATCAATTGCGTCACGAGGCCGCGGGCATTGTCAGTGTCGAGCTGCGCCCGGTGGCACCCGCCACGGAGTTTGCCCAAACGGTGGAAGCGGGCGCGCATATCGACCTGCATCTGGCCGACGGCCTGAGCCGCAGCTACTCGCTGACCAACCCCGGCGAACGGCATCGCTATGTTGTGGCCGTCACGCTCGACCGCGCCAGCCGCGGCGGGTCGCGCTATGTGCACGGGCAACTGCGCGTTGGCCAGACCCTGTCGATTGGCGGGCCGCGCAATCACTTCGCGCTTGACGAGGCCGCGCCGCGCAGCGTGCTGCTGGCGGGCGGAATCGGCATCACGCCGATCTACGCGATGCTGCAAAGGCTGGTCGCGCTGGGCCGGCCGGCGCATCTCATCTATTGCGCCGCCAGCCGCGAGACAGCGGCGTTCGTGCCGCAAATCCAGGCGCTGTCCGCCCACTCGGGCGGGCAGCTATCGGTGGACTGGCACTTCAAGAGCGAGCGCGGCGTGCGACCCGCACTGGACGCGCTGCTCGGTGGCCAGCCTGAGGGCACGCACTTCTACTGCTGTGGCCCGCTCTCGATGCTCGACGACTACGAGCGTGCCTGTGCGCAACGGGATCCGGCGCATGTGCATCTGGAGCGGTTTGGCGCCGCGCCATTGCCGCCCGCGCAAACGCCCGAGACCGGCTATTGCGTCGAACTGCGCAAGTCCGGCAAGACCGTGCGTGTGGAGCCTGGCGTGGCACTGCTCGATGCGCTGATCGACGCCGGCATGAACCCCGATTACAGCTGCCGCGAAGGTGTCTGTGGTGCTTGCGAGGTGAAGGTGATCTCCGGCGACGTGGATCACCGCGACCTGATACTCACCAAACAGGAGCAGGCCGCCAACCGGTCCATGATGATCTGCGTATCGGGTTGCCGCTCCGGCAATCTGGTTCTCGATTTCTAGTCGGAACAAGCAGTGCCCGCGCGATATGGTGAAAATTTGAATTTTCGGCGAAATGTCCGTCAGGTGGACAAGTCGGGGTAAAGTGGAGGAATGACTTCCCAAACTGCTGCCGAAAAAACCGATTCCGATAAATCCGAGGGCGGTGTACGCGCCGTCCAGCGTGCACTCGACATCCTGCTGGCATTCAATCCGGGAGACGACGGCTTGCTGGTCTCCGAGTTGCTCAAACGCCTGGATTTGAGCCGTCCGACCCTCTACCGTTTGCTGGATACACTCAATGCCAAGGGATTTCTGACCTCGCAGGGAGAACCTCAGCGCTTCAGGCTCGGCCCGGCCGTCGCGCAGCTGGCCCATGCATGGTCCTCGGGCATGAGCTATGAGACGGTGGCCAGTCCGATGATGCGGCGCATGTGGGAAAGCACCCGGGAGACGGTGTCGCTGCACCTGCAGGACGGGTTTCATCGCGTTTGTGTTGCCGAACTTCCCAGCACCCAGCCGTTGAGTTTCCGGCGTGGCGTGGGCTACCGCGAACATCTGGTGCGAGGCGCCAGCGGCCGATCCATCCTGGCATGGCTGGATATCAAGACCGGCGACTTATCCGCCTACGGAACGCACAGCGCCGCGGACGCGAAGCGCGTGCAAGAGCAGCTTGTGCGGATACGCGAGCAAGGCTACGCGACGAGCCGGGATGAATTGATCCAGGGGGCTGTGGCGATTGCCGCGCCCTTCTTCGAGAGCAGCGGCCGGGTGGTGGGCTCGTTAGGGCTTTTCGGCCCCAGCGCGCGGCTGAGCGAAGAGCTGGTGCAGCGCTACGGCGCCATGCTTGCAGAAGAAGCGGCGCAGTTGTCGGCAGAGCTCGGGTTCAAGCACGCCCAGTAAAGGGCGGATGGCTGGCAGGGCGCTGGGAAGCCGCACCTGATCGCGTGGCCGCAACCGTGGCCGGTGGACCGGCCGCCCCCCCAGCTTCTCCAGAAAGTCCTTGGCAAGGGGCCTTATGCAAGAGCAAATCTTGTCAATCTCGTCACAAAATGGGCCGCAGAGTGTGGCGCAATGCCGACGGACAAACTCGTCTTTCTTGACGAGACTTGGGCAACGACCAATATGACACCCGCACGCGGTCGGGAACCCAAAGGTCGTCGCTCATAGGGCGCGTGCCGTTTGAGCACTGGCACACCAACACGTTTGTTTGCGCATTGCGTCAAACGGGTTTGACCGCCCCTTGTGTGCTGGACGGGCCCACCAACGGCAACAGCTTTCGCGCCTGGGTAGAGCAGATGCTGGCGCCGCAATTAGTTCGCGGTGACATTGTTGTCAACGGCGATTTAAAACTGATACAGATTTCGTCTTGCCAGCGATTTAAAACTGATACACCGCCGTTGCTGAACACTGTCCGCATTCAGCCAATTTCTGCAGCATCACTTCTCCTCATCATTCCGGCCTGACGCTGGTGTTTTAACCGGTAGCTTTCGCCGGCGATCGGCACGATATGTGCGTGGTGCAGCAGGCGGTCCAGCAGCGCCGCAGTGAGGGTCGTGTCCTGTGCGAACGTCGTATCCCACTGCCCGAACGGCAGGTTGCTGGTCACGATCAGGCTGCTGCGTTCGTACAGGGCGGCAATCACCTGGAAGAACAGGTTGGCTTGCTCGCGGTTCATCGGCAGGTACCCTATTGAGCCCGATTTTTGGAGGCGAAGAAGATGGGGAGCATTAGAAAAGCCATCAGCGGACCGCCTGCGGAACCACATTCAGCAATTCTGTTGCATGCAGGGCCTTGAAAGAGGATCTTTGCACCTTTCTGAGAGCGAAGCCCATCGCTGTCCTCATAAAATTTGCGAATCGCTTTGTCCTGTCTACCTACGGTTTGTATGCTCAATGAGAACCTACAAAATTGCGGAGTTGGTGCAGAACTGTGGAACGTCACTGATCTTTCGTTTTTTCCGACGCAGGTGGGCTGCCCCTGGTCGGGGGCTTCGTCATAGGCAACGCGATGGCGTGCGCTGTATCTATTGCGGCCAGCAGATGCTTAGAGCCCAGAGGCCTCTTGACATGGGCACGGGCCTGCCGCGTGACCCAAGGCGTGCCCTGGCACCGGCCCGATGCGTCGCGGGCTGACAGGTATCTATTGAGGGCAACAGATACTTTGCGTCCCGGCCCAGCGATGGATGGGGGCTCAATGCCTGGTGGCCAAGGCCGCAGCAGTTGTCGGACGTGTTATGCGGGGTCATGAGCGAGGGATCACTGTCGGACCCGTCGAAACTTCAATGACGAACTGCGCGCGCGCGTCTGCTGGATCAAGGGGTTAGCGGTGCAGCGAACGAAACTACAGCGACGTTCCGCAGTCCAGGCGGTGGTGGTGGGCGCGCCGGCCTCATCGGAATGGATGTACCCCTGGGTGGGTTTAGGCAAGCGGTGGCTGGTTTTGCTGCAGAAGAATTTACCGAGCGGTCACCGCTGCGCAAGGGCGCTAGAGCTGCTCTGAGAACGTGTTCAAAGTCTCTGAGGTATGAGAAGCTCAGGGGGTGAGAAAAAGCTATCCAAGTGACATCAGTCGTGAACAATTCGAGATCATCAAGCCGCTGCTGGAAAGCGCGCGAAAGAAGACCAG
>NZ_CACSJA010000007.1 GCF_902706035.1 Pantoea sp. 18069
GGCGGCTGCGTGCAGTGAGGGGCGCAGCCCCAGCGTGACCAGCAGCATCAACTCCACCACGCTGGAGAACAGCAGCTCACGCGGGTACTGCCGGCTGCGGTGCGCCTGGAACACCTCGTCGATCCAGGTGGCCGGCAATGCCTGATCCAACGCTAGGTGCGCCATCACGGCACCCGGTGCCTGCTGCTCGAACCGCTCAATGACTTCTTGCCAGATTTTCTTCTCCTGAACGCCCGCAAACCTCGGGCGCTCAGTAGGTTACATGAACACGATCGAAACACCTTGAAAGGGATGGCCCTTAGAATCCCGTTCGTTGGTGCTCGCGGCGTGGTTCACATGCCGCAGTTCAACGGGAAGCAGGAGGACCTACAAGCCCCCAGCCGCTGAAATGCAGCGCTGGCGCGCCCCCGGGTCTGGCCTGCGCTGCCCCCGCAACGGTCAAACGGACGAAAGCCCCCCGGCGCAGCCGAGGTGCTTTCAGCATCCCTCCACATAGCCACTGGACGCCTTGAACAAGCGCCTGGGAAGGCGATGGATGCAGTGCCGCCAGCCCGGATACCGGCCAACAAAGTGACAGCGCTGCCGCGTGAACGGGCGGCGCTTTCGTAACGCCCAGACGCCGGCGGGGATGCCGGCCAGGGTTGCTTTTTTCGATTGCCCATTTCATGAAGCCCGTCCTTCGTGCGCGCCTTGCTGCGCTCCCGTTCGCCCTTGCGGCCGTCTATCCCTGGGTTCTCGTCCATGCGCAGAGCGCGGACAGCGCGCCCGCTCCCACGCTCGATGCGATCACCGTCACCGAAGAGCGTGGCATCGCCACGCCGCTGGTGCAGAAATCGACGGCCGGCAGCCGGCTCGAGCTCACGCCGTTTGAAACGCCGGCCAGCGTGGCCATCATTGACGGCGAGCTGATCCGTGCGCTGGGCACGACTTCGGTCATCGACGCCAAGACGCTGGCCCCGGGCATGAGCTCGGCCAACAGCCCGGGCAATGGCGGCAATGTGCTCAGCGCGCGCGGCTTCACCGGCGTCAACTCGGTCAAGCAGCTCTACAACGGCCTGGAACTGTCCAATGCGGGCGGCGTGGTGAGCTTTCCGTTCGATCCCTGGAACGTCGAGCGCATCGAGGCGCTTTACGGCCCGGCCTCGGTGCTCTATGGCGCGGGCGCCATCGGCGGCGCGGTCAACGTGGTCAGCAAGCGCCCCGACCCGACGCAGTCCGCGCATGAAGTCGGCCTGGGTGTGGGCGGCGACAACTCCTGGCACCGGGCGCTGAGCAGCACCGGGCCGCTGGGCAATGGCTTTTCCTATCGCGTGGACCTGAGCCACCGCAGCTCGGACAACTGGGTGGACCGCGGGGAGTCCGAAACGCTGGCGGCTTCAGCCTCGCTGCGCTACGACCTGTCGCCGCAGCTGAACTTCATCCTGGCGGCCGACTACGGCCGGCAAAAGCCCATGCACTACCTGGGCACGCCGGTGTTCAACGGCGCGCCCGTGCCCGGCACCGAAACGAAGAACTACAACATCGCCGACAGCGACCTGTTCTTCCAGGACCGCTGGGTCACGCTGGACACGCAGTGGCAGCCTTCGGCCGATATCAGCGTGCACAACACGCTCTACAGCCTGGAACACAACCGCCGCTACCGCGACGCGACCGTGTTCACCTATCTGCCGGCCACCTCCACCGTGCGCCGCACCAGCTACCGCGATATCTCCTACTCGCGCCAGACCCAGGAAGGCATCAACACCTACGCGAAGTTCCAGGGACAGCTCGCTGGCCGCAAGAACCAGTTCCTCGCGGGCTTTCAGCTCGAGCGCGGCTACTACGACCGCTTCGACAACAACCGCGGCGGCAGCTCCACGGTGGACGCGTTCAACCCGGTGCCGGGCCACTACCGCGATGCGTGGCAGGGCGAATCTATCCCCATGTACTTCCTCGATCTCGAGCGCACCGGCGTTTTCTTCGAGAACCACCTGACGCTCAATGAGCGCTGGTCCATGGTTGCCGGCCTGCGCCACGACCGCTACAGCACCGAACGCGAAGACCGCCAGTCGAGCAAGATCACCAACGGCAAGGTCAGCGGAACGAGTGCCAGCCTGGGCCTGGTCTTCAACCCTGTGCCCGATGTGGCGCTGTACGGCCAGGTCGCGACGGCGCAGGACCCGGTGACTTCGCTGGCCAGCATAGGCGCCAACCAGCAGGGCTTTGGCCTGTCCGCGGGCCGGCAGGTCGAAGTGGGCCTCAAGCAAAGCCTCTGGGGCGGGCGCTTCGACTGGACGCTCGCGGCCTATCACCTGGTCAAGAAGGACCTGCTGACCGCCAACCTCGCCAACCCGACCCTCCAGGAACAGGTGGGCCAGCAGTCCTCGCGCGGCATCGAGGCCTCGGCATCAACGCGCCTGGGCGCATGGCGCCTGGAAATCAACGGCACCCTGCTCGACCCCAAGTTCGACGACTTCACGGCCCAGGTCGGCGGCGCCGCGCGCCAGCTCGCGGGCAATGTACCCATGACCGTGCCCAAGCGCAGCGCGAACCTCGCCGCGTTCTGGCGCTTTGCGCCCGACTGGACCGCGCGCACTGCGCTGCAGTACGTGGGCCAGCGCTACGTGAACAACACCAACACCGCCTCGCTGCCGTCGTACACCGTGGTCAACGCGGGCATTAACTGGCGCGCGACCAAGGACATGACGCTGGACCTGCGCCTGGACAATGTGTTTGACAAAAGCTACGCCACGCAGGGCTCGGAAGTGCAGTGGATTCTCGGGCGGCCACGCACGCTGTGGCTGACCGGTGTCTATGCGTTCTGACGACCGCATTCCGGGCCGCCGCCAGGCGCTGCTGCACGGCCTGGCGGGCGCGGCCGGTCTTGCTGGGTTCGCTGCCGGCGCGGCGCGCGCGGCCACGCAGATCACCGACGATCTGGGCCGCAGCGTGGCGGTCACGCTGCCGCTGCGGCGTGTCGTGGTGTTCAACCGCTACACGACCGAGTTCATACGCGCCATAGGCGCGATGCCGGCCGTGGTCGGCGTGGACTTCGATGGCCGCAAGTTCCCCGACTACTGGCCCGGCGTGACACCCGGCATGCTGGCCGGCAGCGGCCAGTCCAGCCTGAACTACGAAGCCATCGTCGGCATGCAGGCCGACGCGGTCTTCATGCCGCGCAACAGCGACTGGAAGAAGGCCGCCCAGGTGCTGCAGCCCTTCGGCATTCCCGTGATCGTCGTGACCGGCTGGGATTTGCTCAAGCACGAGTGGAACGTCACGCTGCTGGGCCGGCTGTTCCAGCAGCCCGAGCGCGCCGCGCAGCTCAACGCCTTCTATCGCCACTGGAGGGACACATTGCACCGCCGCCTGCAGGGCGTCACGCCCAAGCGCGTGTATTTCGAGGAAGTCGGCCAGTACAGGACCGCGCTGCAGGGCTCGGGCTGGCACGACATGATCGAAGCCGGCGGCGGGCGCAATGTGTTTGGCGACATTCTGCTGCCCGGCGGCGTCTCGCCGCGCGGCAATGTGCAGAACTTCGAGGTCGACCCCGAAGAGGTGCAGGCGCGCAGCCCCGAAGTCGTCATCAAGCTGCAGCCCGGCCAGTACCTGCCGCATCCGCGCGCGTTCTCGGCCGAGGTGCTGGGCAAGCTCGCCGCGCGCCCCGGCCTGCAGGGCACGCCGGCCCTGCGCCGCGCGCAGGTCTATCACCTGAGCTATTACCTCGCCTCGGCTTGCTCCAAGATCACGGGCGCGCTGCAGATCGCGCAGTGGCTGCACCCCGAGCGCATGGTGGGCATAGATACCGAGGCGGTCATGGGAACCTGGCTGCAGGACTTCCAGGGCGTGCCCGCCCAGCGCGGCTACTGGCAATCGCTGGACAGCGCGAAGGAGCGCGCATGAGCGCGATCACCGCGGTCCCGGCCGAGGCCGCATTGCCGCAGGCGCTGCGCCGACTGCGCGCAAGCCGCTGGCGCATCGGGGCCCTGGCGCTGGCTGCACTGGCACTGGCCGTGCTCGCCTCGCTGAGCCTGGGCGTGCAGTCGCAGTCCATGGGCACGGTGGCGCAACAGTTGCTGTCGCTGCTGCCGGGCCTGGATGGGCTGGCCGTCGACGGCCCGCAGCGCAATGTGCTGCTGCAGCTGCGCCTGCCGCGCACGGCCATGGCCCTGGTCTGCGGCGCGGGGCTGGCCATGGCCGGGGTCGCGATGCAGGGCATTACCCGCAACCCGCTGGTCAGCCCCTACACGCTGGGCATTTCGCCGGCCGCGGCGTTTGGCGCGTCGATTGCCATTTTGCTGGGCTGGAACAATCTTCCGGCCGTCGGCGCCTGGTGGACGGTGGGCCTGGCTTTTGCCGCGGCCATGGTCTGCGCGGCCGCGGTGCTGGCGCTGGCCTCGCTGCGCGGCGTCAACGCCATGGTGCTGGTGCTCGCCGGCGTGGCGTTCACCTATCTGTTCGGCGCGCTCACGGCAACGCTGCAGTTCTTTGCCAGCGAGCAGCAGCTCGCGGCCATCGTGCACTGGACTTTCGGCTCGCTCAACGGCCGCACCTGGCATGAAGTGGCCGTGGCCGGCGCCGTGTGCCTGGTCTGCACGCCCGTGCTGCTCGCGCATGCGGGCGCGCTCAATGCGTTCAGCGCGGGCGGCGACGATGTGGCCGCGTCCCTGGGCGTGGCCGTGGCGCGCGCGCGCATTGCCATCACGCTGGCCGCCGTGCTCAGCAGCGCGGCCATCGTGAGCTTCACGGGCGTGATCGGTTTTGTGGGCCTGGTCGCGCCGCATATCGCGCGCCTGCTGATAGGCGGCGACCACCGCGCCCTGCTGCCGTTTGCCGCCGTGGTCGGCGCGCTGCTGGTGCTGCTGGCCGACATGGCCGGGCGCCTGCTGTTCGCGCCGGTGATTGTGCCCGTGGGCATCGTCGTCGCCTTTCTGGGCGTGCCCTTGTTCCTGCACCTGCTGCTCACGCGGCGCAACGAGATGGCATCATGAGCCAAGCCCCTCTCCTGCAGGCCACGGCACTGCGCAGCCGCTATGGCGGGCGCGCTTCGGCCGAAGTGCTGCGCGGCGTGGATTTCACGCTGGCACCGGGCGAAGTGCTGGGCCTGGTCGGCCCCAACGGCTCGGGCAAGAGCTCGCTGCTCAAGTGTCTTGCGGGCCTGCGGCCGCTGAGCGGCGGCAGCCTGCTGCTCGAAGGCCGTTCGCTGGCCGGCCATACGCGCCACGAACTGGCGCGCGCCATTGCCTATGTGCCCCAGCACACCGGCCCGAGCATGTCGCTGCGCGTGATCGACATGGTGCTGCTGGGCCGGCTGCCCCACCGCGGCCGCGGCACGGCGCAGCAGGACGAAGCGATTGCGCTGGCCGCGATAGCACGCCTGGCGCTGCAGCCGCTGGCGCTGCGCCACTTCAGCGATCTGAGCGGCGGCGAACGCCAGCGCGTGCTGATGGCGCGCGCCCTGGCCCAGCAGGGCCGGCTGCTGCTGCTCGATGAACCGACCAGCGACCTGGACCTGCGCCACCAGCTCGCGACACTGCAGACCGTGCACGAGCTGTCGCGCCAGCGCGGCGTGGGCGCGGTCATCGCCATCCATGACCTGGCGCTGGCCGCGCGCTTTTGCGACCGGCTGCTGATGCTGCGCGCCGGCGCCGTGCTGGCTGCCGGCACGCCGCAGCAGGTGCTCACTGCCGACAACGTTGAAGCCCTGTTCGGCGTCAGCGCACGCATAGGCAGCGATGGCGGCCTGCCCTATGTCATTCCGATTGCCGCACAGAACAGCGAAAGCGAGGCTGCATGAACACCCCACCACCGCGGCGCGCCGCCATCCTGCTGGCCAAGGCGTCGATCACCGGCGCGTCCCAGCGCGAAATGGAAGAGCTCGCCCAACGCACCCAGGCCGCGCTGTCAGGGCACTTCGCCGCGGTCGTGCACGCGTTCAGCGAACAGGGCAGCCCCAGCCTGCGCCAAGCGCTGGACCTGCTGGCTGCGGACGATGCCGACGACATCACCATCGTGCCGCTGCTGCTGCCCATGGAGCCGGGGTTTCGCAGCTGGATCACGGGCGCGGTACAGCGCTGGCGGCGCGCTGCCCAGGGCGCGCAGACGCATCGACTTCCCGAGGTGCACCTGTGCACTGCGCCCGGCGATAGCCTGGCCATCGATGTGCTGGTGCAAGGTCTGCTGCAGCAGACCCCGGTTTCTGTGGATGCGCCCGCGGCGGCCCTGCCCGCGGGCTCGGTGATTCCGCCGCAAAAGCGCCGCGTACTGGTCTGCCAGGGTGGGCCCTGCAACCACGCGGGCGCGGCCCTGGTCTGGGGCCATCTGCGCAACGAGCAAAAGCGCCTGGACCTGCGCAATGCGGGCGGGGGCATGATGAGCGCGCGCACCAGTTGCCTCGGGCCCTGCAACCTCGGGCCCGTGGTGCAGGTGTTTCCCGAAGGCACCTGGTACGGCGGCGTCGATGAAGCCGGCATGGACCGCATCATCGCCTCGCACCTGCTGGGCGGCGAAGTCGTCGCCGATCTGGCCTATGCGCCGCTGCCGGCCAAGCAGATGCTGCGCTGAACGCAGGCTTCAGTCGGCCGCGCGGCTGTCGATGACGGCGAAATGCTCCACATGCGGCGGCTGTGCGAAGAACGGGCCGATGAGCGCGCGCCATTCGGTGAAGGCCGGCGATTCGCGAAAGCCCACCGTGTGGTCCTCGAGCGTCGCCCAGTGCACCGTGAGCACATAGCGGCCCGGGGTTTCGATGCAGGCCAGCACGCTGTGGCCGCCATAGCCTGCCGCTTTCGACAGCACGGTCGCCACCGCGTTCTTCAGCACCGGGCCAAAGGCTTCGTGCTTTGCGGGATCGATCTTGAAATCCACCACTTCGACAATCATCGGTCTCTCCAATAGAAGGAAAATCCCGGCCTGAACCGCAGGCCGGGCAGCGCTTCGCACTGTACGGGAAAAAAAGGCCGCTTTGCTGACGGTCTCGCCCGGCGCAGACGCAAGCGCCGGGCGCGCACGCACGCCAGCCCTGGCCTGACACGCACGCCGGCAATCCTGGAATCTACTGGTGTCGTCCACAACGCCCGGGGAGACACGCATATGACAGGTTTCGTGCGCAGTTTCGTGCGCCCGCTGGTGCTCACGGCCGTGGCCGGACTCCTGCTGCTGGCGGGCAGCGCGCATGCGCAAAACGGCTATACGCAGACGCGCTACCCCATCGTGCTGGTGCACGGGATGTTCGGTTTTGACTCGGTCCTGGGCATCGATTACTTCTATGGCATCCCCGATGCCTTGCGCCAGGGCGGGGCGCGCATCCATGTGGCCCAGGTGTCCGCAGTCCACAGCACGGAAGTGCGCGGCGAGCAGTTGCTGCAGCAGGTCAAGACCATCCTGGCCTTGACCGGCGTGCCCAAGGTCAACCTGGTGGGACACTCGCACGGAGGGCTCACTGCGCGTTACGTGGCGGGCGTCGCACCGCAGCTGGTCGCATCCGTCACCGCCATCGGCTCCCCCCACAGAGGGTCGCGCCTCGCGGACATGCTGCGCGCCGCCGCGCCCGAGGGATCGGCGGCGGCAGCATGGGCGCAAGGCGCAGCCCATGCGCTGCTGACGTTGATCAAGCTGCTGTCCGGGGGAAGCAGCTTGCCGCAGTTGCCGCCAGCGGCCCTGGACTCGTTCACCAGGCCTGGCATAAGCGACTTCAACCAGCGCTTTCCCCAAGGCCTGCCCAGCGACTGCGGCGACGGGGACGAAGTGGTGGATGGCGTGCGCTACTACTCGTGGACCGGCATCCAGCCCCGCACCAACCTGCTCGATGCCAGCGATATCGTGTTCAGCCTGCTGAGCCGGGTGTTTGACGAACCCAATGACGGCATGGTCCCGGCGTGTTCGTCACACCTGGGAAAGCACCTCGGCGACTACCCACAGAACCATCTGGACGAAATCAACCAGTTGCTGGGTTTGCGCGACGGGTTCTCGACCGATCCGGTGACGCTGTACCGCCAGCACGCCCACCGGCTGCAACGCCTGGGCCTGTAGACCATGGCAAGGCAGGCACACCATCTGGCAACCGTCGCCGCGGTCACGGTCAGCACCCTGCTTGGCCTGTGCGGCTGGCCGTATCCAACGCGGGGGCGCGGGGCAGTGACCCCTTCCCATGACGCGGCCGTCCTGCAACCCGGGCCCTATGCTGCCGCGCATCTTCGCGACCCGCAGGCACGAACACTGGCGCTGCCCGAGGTCGACAGCGCAGGCGGGGCCGCCGACCCGCTGCTCACGCAAGACCTGATCTACACGCTCGAAAGCCTGCTGACGCAGGCGGGAGAGGCAAGCACCCCGTCGGTGCTCAAGCAACGCCTGGCCGGATTGGTGGGCAGCCATTTTCCCGCCGCGTTGGCCGCGCGCGCGCTGGCGCTCGCCGAGCGCTACGTGGACTTGCGCGTGGCGCTGGGGCAGTTGCGCGCGCCGCAGGGCCTGGACGCTGTGCGCGGCCTGCGCCAGGCGCTGCAGGCGCGCCAGGCCATACGCCGGCAGTTTTTCGACGGCGACGAATACGCGGCACTTTTCGCGCGCGAGGACGAACTCAACCGGCACACCCTGGCGCGTCTGGAAGCCGCCCATGACGCGCGATGGAGCCCGGCGCAGCGCGCCAAGGCCATGCAAGCCACCGACGATGGCCTGCCCCGGGAGCGTGTGGCGCAGCGCAACACCGCCACCGAGCACCTGGCGGTGGCGTCGCAGACCGCCGCCTTCGATGCCCAAAACGCCGACATCTACCAGCGCCACGCGGCGCGCAGCGCGCGTTACGGCGAGGCCGCGGCCCATGCGCTTGCCCGGCTCGACCGCGAAGAACAGCACTGGCAGCAGCGGTTGACCCTCTACGCCCGGGCCCGTGCCGCGCCAGACAACGACGGCACGCTGCTGCAGCAACTGTGTCAGCAGCTGTTTTCGCCCCAGGAGATGCAACGTGTGGACGCCGCCCTGGCCTTGCGCGCGCTCCAGGCCGAGGCCGCGGCCCCGCAGCCCCCGCGGTGAACGACCAGCGGCTGCGGCCCGAAGACAGCGGCGGCCTCTGGGCTTACGATGGCCAGCGTCTGCCGTGGCGACGCCGTGCGCTTCAACCAACTATCCAAGGAGGGCAACCCATGCGCATTCTGCTTACCGGCGGCACCGGCCTGATCGGCCGTGCCCTGTGCCAGCACTGGCAGCGCCAAGGCCATGAACTGTTTGTCTGGAGCCGCCGCCCCGAGCAGGTGGCCGCGCTGTGCAGCGGAGCGCGCGGCGTGGCGCGGCTGCAGGAGCTTGACGGTGCCCCCGCCATGGACGCCGTGGTCAACCTCGCGGGCGCGCCGATTGCCGACCGCCGCTGGACCCGGGCACGGCGCGAATTGCTGTGGCGCAGCCGCGTGGATCTGACGCGCACGCTGGTCGACTGGATGGGCCGCCAGCCCGCGCCGCCGCGCGTGCTGCTGTCGGGCTCGGCCGTGGGCTGGTATGGCGATGGCGGCGATCAGCCGCTGGACGAGAACAGCGCCGCGACCCGTGCCGATTTCGGCAGCCGCCTGTGCGCGGCCTGGGAGCAGGAAGCCCGACAGGCGCGCCAATGGGGAGTGCGCGTGGCGCTGCTGCGCACCGCGCCCGTGCTGGCGCCGCAGGGCGGCGTGCTGGGGCGGCTGCTGCCGCCGTTCCGGCTGGGCCTGGGCGGTCGGCTGGGCAGCGGCCGGCAATGGATGCCCTGGATACATATCGACGACATGGTGGCCCTGATCGACCACCTGCTGCGGCGCGACGACTGCAGCGGCGTCTTCAACGCCTGCGCGCCCGAGGCGGTGCGCAACCTGGAGTTCACCCGCACCCTGGCGCACGCGCTGCACCGCCCCGCCGTGCTGCCCGCGCCGGCCTGGGCGCTGCGCCTGGCGCTGGGCGAGATGTCGGTTCTGCTGCTTGGCGGCCAGCGGCTTTCGCCGCGGCGCACCCAGGCCGCGGGCTTCGAGTGGCGCCACCCCACGCTCGCGCCGGCGCTGGCGCAGCTGCTGCGCAGCGCTTGAAGAAGCCTGCGCCGGACGACGGGCGATACCGCTTTCACTGCGTTCCAGCCGCCATGGCCGGCAACCGTCAGGACCCGCGCTGCGGCACCTCGCGCGGCGCCGGGCCGTCGTAGGTCCAGAGGTATTCGCGCGGAATGGGCCCCTTGTTGCGCCCGCCCTGGCCGGTCTGCTCCCAGGCATGCGACAGAATGCCCACGGAGCGCGACAGGCAGAACAGCCCGCGCGCCAGCGGCGCCGGAAAACCCAGTTCCGCGTAGATCACGGCCGTCGCGCCGTCGATGTTCATGGGAATGCGCCGGCCGTTCTTGCGCGCCGCGAGTTCCTCCTCCACCGCCCGCCCTATGGCCGCAAAGCGCCCGCCCACAATGCCCTGCGCAGCGGCTTCGTCGACCAGCTCGAGCAGGCGCGGCGCGCGCGGGTCCACGGGGTGGAAGCGATGGCCAAAGCCCGAGACAAACTTGCCATGGCGCTCGATCGCCGCGTCCAGCCCGGCGCGCACCGCGTCTTCCAGCGACGCACCGGCGTCCTGGCGCGCCGCGATGTCCTGGTACATCTCCACGGCCTGCTCGCCCGCGCCGCCATGCACATCGCCCAGCACATTGACGGCCGAGGCCATGGCATTGTTGAGGCCCACGCCGCAGGTCGCCGCCATGCGCGCGATGGCAATGCTCGGCGCCTGCGGGCCGTGGTCCACCGCCGACATCAGCGCCGCGTCCAGCAAGCGCCCCTGGCCAGCGCCTGGCAGCTCGCCACGCGTCATCAGCCAGATCATCTGGGCAAAGCTCACGTTGCCGATCAGGTCCTGGATCGCATAGCCGCTGTAGCGGATCTTGCCGGGACTCATCTCGATGATGGAGGTGCGCCACCAGTCGCTGACGCGGGAATCCTGTGTGCTCATACCACTTTCTCCTGTACCAAGTTCTGGATTTCGGCCTCCGTATAGCCGAGCTCGGCCATGATGGACGCCGTGTGTTCGCCCAGTTGGGGCGGGGGCGAGGCCACCGTCGGTGCCTCGCCATTGAGCTTGAAGCCGGTACGCACCACGCGGATATCGCGGCCCACGCCGGGCACGTCCTTGAAAGTGCCGACCATGCCGCGCCCGGCAATCTGCGGATGGTCCAGCGCCTGCGGCACGGTGTAGACCGGGCCCGCGGGCACGCCCGCGTCGTTGAGCAGCTTCCACCACGCGTCGGCCGATTGACCCGCGAGCACGTCCTCGATCAGCGCCTTGAGCTCGGCGCGGTGCTTCAGCCGGCCATGGCGATCGGCAAAGCGCGCGTCGCTCAGCCATTCCTCGTGGCCCAGCACCGCGCAGACGGCGGCAAACTGTTCCTGCTTGTTGGCCGCGATGTTGAGCAGGCCGTCGCCCGTGCGGAACGTGCCCGAAGGGCTTGCCGTGACGTTGTCATTGCCCAGCGGCTGGGGTGCGCGCCCGGCGATCAGGTGGTTGGATACCGCCCAGCCCATGGTCGCCATCGCCGCTTCCAGCATGGACACGTCGATGAACACGCCGCCCGTGCGATTGCGGTCGGCCAGCGCCGAAGCCACCGCGAACGCCGCGGTGATGCCGCCAATGGTGTCGGCCACGGGGTAGCCCACGCGGTAAGGCGCGTTCTCCGGCGCGCCGGTAATGCTCATCATCCCCGACATGCCCTGGATGATCTGGTCGTAGGCAGGCAGATCACGCAGCGGACCGTCCTGGCCAAAGCCCGAGATCGCGCAGTAGATGAGCCTGGGGTTCTCCTTGAGCAGGTCCTCGTAGCCCAGTTCCAGCCGCTGCATCACGCCCGGGCGGTAGTTCTCGACCAGCACATCGGCCGTGCGCACCAGTCGGCGCAGCGCTTCCTTGCCCAGCGGATGCTTGAGGTTCAGCGTGATCGAGCGCTTGCCCGGGTTCTGCGCCAGAAACGACACACCCATATGGCCCTGGTTCAGTGCCTGGTCCGCGCCGAGCTGGCGCGCCAGGTCGCCTCCCTGCCTGGCCTCGACCTTGATGACATCGGCGCCCATATGGGCGAGCTGGTGGCAGGCAAAAGGCCCGGCCAGAACATTGGTGAGGTCGAGCACGCGAATGCCGTGCAGGGGTTGGATCGCCATGAAGAGTTTCCTTGTTCCTGCCTGGCTTCAGTCGAGCTTGACACTGCCGCTGCGCACCACGCTGCTCCAGCGCTGCTGCTCGGTCGTCAGCAGGTTGGCCGCCTCTTGCGGCGTGGTCACCAGGGGCGCGCTGCCTTCGGCCTGCAGCGTGGCAAGGGTGTCGGGACGGGCGAGCGCCTTGGCGACTTCGGCCTGCAGCCTGGCGAGCACGGCAGGGGGCGTGCCTGCGGGCGCGACCAGCATCTTCCAGTCGCTGGTGTGGAAGTCCTTGTAGCCGCTTTCCGCCACCGTCGGCACATCGGGCAGCACCGCCAGACGCTTGGCCGAGCTCACGGCCAGCGCACGCAGCTTGCCCGCCTTGATAAAGGAGATCACGGTCTGCGGCGTCGCGAAGTAGTAGTCGACCTGGTTGCCCAGCAGGTCGTTGGCGGCCGGGCCCGCGCCCTTGTAGGGGATGTGGTTGGTCTTGATGCCCGCCTGGCGCGTGAAGATTTCGCCCGTCAGATGGCCTACCGTGCCATTGCCCGCAGACGCCATGGACAGCGACTCGGGCTTGGCCTTGGCGGCCTGCACCAGGTCGGCCAGGGTCTTGAAGCTCGACGCGCTGTTGACCACCAGCACCACGGGCTGCCCGGCGACGGTGGCCACCGGCACGAAGGCCTTGGCGGCGTCATAGGGCATCTTGGCGTACAGGCTGGGATTGATCGCCAGGTTGGCCGTCTGGGCCATGCCAATGGTGTAACCGTCGGGATTGGCCTTGGCGACCGCATCGAGCCCGATGTTGCCGCCGGCTCCGGCCTTGTTCTCGACGACCAGCGTCCAGCCGGTGGACATTCTGATCTTCTCGAGCACCATGCGCGTCACGATGTCCGTGCCCCCACCGGGCGGAAACGGCACGACGACCTTGATGGACTGATTGGGATAGGCCGGCTGCGCGATCGCGGCGGCGGAAACAGCCAGCAGCACACAGGCGCTGAGCAGACGGGGCAAGACGGGCATGGATGTCTCCAGTAGTTGTATTGAAAAGCGCTTCGGTCCGGCAGCATTGAGGACTGTTAACGATTGAATGTTCTTTCTGACAGAACTAAGTTCTATTGAAAAGAACTTTAAAGGCGCCGCGAAAGTTGCGATACGGGTAGTAACCCGTAGAAAACGCAGGTCGCCACTCGTGTTCTACTCAACGGAACACTTATCCGTTTTGCCCGATATCACTCCATGAACAACGACGCCATTGACCCATCCAGCGGTGTCGCCGTCCTCGACCGTGCTTTCGCACTGCTGTCCGCGTTTGCGCCCACCGATGAGCGACTCACGCTGACCGAGCTGTCCAGGCGCACAGGCCTCTACAAAAGCACGGTGCTGCGCCTGCTGGGCGCGCTCGAGCACGGCGGCTTCATCCGCAAGCTCGACGACGGCCTCTATGCGATCGGGCCCGCGCCCATGCGCCTGGCGGCGAACTACCAGCGATCGTTTCGCATCGACTCCATCGTCGAGCCCCTTCTTGCGCAACTGAGCCAGACACTGGGAGAAACCGCATCGTTCTACGTGCGCGCAGGCCCCCGGCGGCTGGTGCTCAGCCGCGTGGAGCCCGCGCGCGCGGTGCGCGTATCGATCCGCATCGGCGAGGAGTTCGACGTGCAGCGCGGGGCTTCCGGCAAGGTGCTGCTCGCCTTTGGCGAAGGCGAGGAAGGCGACAACATGGTCCGCGAGCGCCTGTGGGCGACGTCCTATGGCGAGCGCGACCCCGAGACGGCATCGGCGTCCGTGCCGGTATTCGGCGCGCAAGGCGAGCTCAAGGGAGCGCTGACGATTTCCGGCCCCTTGTCGCGCCTGGCACAAGCCGCGGCGATGCAGGCGGCCGTCACGGCACTGCTGGAGATGGCACGCCGCGCCACGGCGGAATTCGGCGGCAATCCCGGGCGCTATGCCGCGGCGTTGGGCCAGGCCCAGGCAGCAGGCGTGGGCGAATGGGAAGCGGGCGGACGCTGAGGCAGGACGGCAAAAATACCGTCCCTTCGATCCTTCGCCAAGCTCAGGACCAGAGCGAACGGGATTGTGAGGCCCGCTGTTTCCCGGCTCAAGAGGTCATCACCACCGGCCCGCCCTTTTGCAAGGCGCGCTGATAAGCCGGCCGCGCCCGCATGCGCTCGCGGTAGGCCAGCAGATGCGGCCAGGCGGCCTCGTTGCCGCTGCGCGCCAGCGCGGCTTCGACGGCAAAGCTCATCTGGAAGTCGGCCATGGTCAGGTGCTCGCCCGCAAACCAGCGGTTGCGCGCCAGGTGCGCATCCATGAACGCCAGCGCGGTCTGCACATTCGGGCTGATCAGCTTGTGCTGCACCTTGGCGCACAGGCCGCGCGCGATCGGGCGCACGAAAAACGGCATGGGCTGGCGCGGTATGGTGTCGAACACCAGCTTCATGACCAGCCAGTTCATCAGCGAGCCTTCGGCGTAGTGCATCCAGAAGCGGCATTCGCGGTGCGCGGGCGTGCCTCTTGCTGGCTCGAGGTGGGCCAGCTCGGCCAGCGCCTGGGCGCCATGGCATTCGGCCAGGTACTCGATGATCGCCCCCGATTCGGCGACCACCACGGCGCCGTCGGTGATCACGGGCGACTTGCCCAGCGGGTGGATGGCCCTGAGTTCGGGCGGCGCAAGCCGGGTTTTGGCGTCGCGCTGGTAAACGCGCAGCGCATACGGCACACCGAGTTCCTCGAGCAGCCACAGGATGCGCTGCGAGCGCGAGGTTTCGAGGTGGTGAACGGTCAGCGTCATCAAGGTCTCCTGTCGTGGTACGACACCCGCGTGCCCTGGCAGGCAGTTTAGCGAGACGGAGTAATGAGGCAGCGGCGCGCCCGTGCGGGCGTTGCAAGAAGGGGCTGTCTGCAGTCCGAGGCCACCCGCAAAAAGGTGGAGCCTTCGCTGTGACGGTATCAAGTGCCAGAAGGCATCTTGTACCAAAGGGCGGTTTTGCAACCATAAGACAGTCGAAGGCCCCGGCTGCAATCTACTGCAAATCTGCCCGGCCTGGCGAGCAATACCACCATGTCGCACTCGGGAATGCGGCAGGCGGCAATCGCTCATTGCACCAGGTAGCCGGCCATCTCCTTGTGGGTGGCCGCGATCGCATCACGCACAGCGCCGGGCAGGCCCGCCTGCGCGGCAAACTCCGGCCAGCGCGCAATGGCCGCCTGGGCCTGCTCGACAATGGCGTCGCAGATGCCGCGCAATTGGTAGCTGTTGGCTACATGGCGGATGTCTTCGCGCGTGATCCGCGCGAACTTGCCGTTGACCGACATCAGATGCTGACGCAGCCAGACGTTGCCCGGGTCATAGGCATAGGTCACGTCGTATGCCGGCGCCAGTTCCCACTGGCCTGCCTGCCTGAGCAGGAACGAGAAGTTCTTGGTGTGGTCGTCATTGTTCGCGGCCAGCACATTGAACACCATGCGGCGCAGCGTCTGCGCAAAAGCGGTCTCGTCGAGCTGCAACTGGCGCAGGGTCTGGAACAGCTGGTGGTAGCTGTGCGACTCCTGCTGGTTGAAGTCCAGGTGGGCCATGCCGCACAGCGTCTGCATGTGGTGGTGCGTATTGCCCTCGCGGTCGAAGCGCTGGGTCATGAAGTGGGCCCGGCCACCCTCTTCGAGCAGACTGCAGTCGGACATGGTGACGCCGGCCGCCCTGGCCATCAGCGAGTAGGCGTACTCGATGCGGCCGTAATTCCTGCCCGGGCCGAGCTGACTGTCCAGGCCTATGCCGTCGAACTTGAGCAGCCAGGCCTCATAGCCTTCGGGAATCTCGAACTGGCCGGTGCGCACGTCCTGGGTGGCCCGGCTCCAGGCAATCGCCGCCTTGGCGCGCGCGCCGCCCGCCGAAGTGCCCACCTGGATGATCTGGCGCAGCAGCTCGCTTGCGTGGTCGCTGTCGGCAAAGTCGCCGCTGATCACCGAACGCGCCTGCGCCACGAGCTGCGACATCTGCACCGCGGTGGCGGCCGTCGACTGCGGCCCACGGCTGGGCTTGAACGTCAACGCGCCCATGGAGCGCTGGCCCATGTAGGCCAGGCGATCCAGGGCCGTGACATTGGCCTGGGCAATGCCGCGCTCGGCCATCCAGGCGTTGATCAGCGCATTGCCGAAGCGGTCGGGCAGCGCATCGGCCAGCATGGCCGGCAGGCGCTGGTAGGTATTGATCGGCAAGGTGGGAAACACAAAGGGCGCGTTGGCCTCGGCCAGCGGCATCTGCAGCGGCGACAGCTCTATGCCCGTGCGCACGAACCGGGGCTCGTATTCAAACGCGTAGTAGCCGGTGTCGGGGTCGAGCGCCACCGCGCCTACATCCATTCCCCAGATGTTCACGGTCACGGCCTTGACGGCCTTGAAAACACTCTTGCGCGTGGCCATGGACTTGTCCCCTGTTCGTTTTAATTTCAACGGCGGCGCGGTGGCTCAGCGCGGGTCGTCGTCACGGTTCAAGCGCATCTTCCTGGCATAGACGCTGCGCGCTGCGCGCTGGCGCGAACGCACGCCGCGCGCAATCTGCAAGGGGCTGATGCGCACTGCAGGGCGCAAGGTCGTCAACCACTGGCCATGGCCCAGCGCATCGATCACCCGGATCAAGGAAATCACCCGGCTGCCCGAGCCGGTCTCGAGCGCGCGCAGCGTCTGCTTGGACACCCCGGCCTTGAGGCACAGGTCTTCCATGGTGATGTTTTGCCGCAGGCGTTCGGCGCGCAGCTGCTCGCCCAGCTCGAGCTCAAGATCTTCGGGAGTTTTGATCTGCTCCATAAAGTACTCTTTCCAGTGTGTTGATTGAAGAAATCACAACAACCTCTGTTTTTCCGTATCTTATCACTTCATGAAATTTTCAGAAAAACAATCAAACTACAACACACTAAAAATAGTACCTTACTCATATTTATTCAAATAAGAGTCGCAATACAGTACTTTATGAAAAGTAGATTATTTCCATTGTTGATTCAGACCGTTTCCACCGCCAGAGACGCCGCCAATCGGCCGACCTGGGCCAGCGCGCGATCGCGCGTCGCCTGATCGGCCGTGGTCTGCGTGAGATAGCTGCTGACGAGTATCGGCGCGCGGCCAGGCGGCCAGAGCACACCGATATCGTTGTTGGTGCCGTAGCCGCCGCCGCCGGTCTTGTCGCCCACGCGCCAGCCCGCAGGCAGCTGCGCGCGCAATTTGCGGTCACCGGTCTTGTTGTCCTGCAGCCAGCGGACGATCTGCGCGCGTGACGTCGGCGACAAGGCATCGCCCAGCACGATCTTGCGCAGGGTCTGCAGCATGGCCTCGGGCGTGGTCGTGTCGCGCGGATCCCCGGGCAGTGCCTCGTTGAGATCGGGCTCGATGCGATCGAGCCGCGTGAAGTCATCGCCCAGGCTGCGGGCGTAAGCGGTCAACGCCTGGGGGCCGCCAAAGCTCTGGAGCAGCAAATTGGCCGCCGGGTTGTCGCTCAGCGTGACCGCAGCGTCACAGAGTTCGGCCATGGTCATGGGCAGGCCGCCAACGCGCGGCTGGGTGGCGGGCGCGTGCGGCACGATGTCGCTGGCTTGCACGGCGATACGCCGCGTGAGCTGCTCCTGTCCCTGGTCCACGCGCGCCAGCACCAGGGCCGCGGCAAGAAACTTGAACGTGCTGCACATGGGAAAGCGCTCCATGCCGCGGTGGGCATAGGCCAGGCCCGAATGGGTATCGAGCACGGCAACGCCCAGCCGGCCACCGCTGTCGATTTCTATCTGGTGCACCGCCTGCTGGAAGCGGCTCGCCTGTGCGGCCGAAGGTGTGCGGGCAATGGCACAGCCCGTCGTGAGAACGCTGGCCGCAGCCAGGCCGGCTGCGCGAATGAGGAGGCGTCGTTCCATGTTTTCCTTGTATGGGGTTTGAATGAAAGCAATCATGCCCACCTTGAACGCCAAGAACAAACCGTAATAATCGAGCTTTGACCCTAGAAAAACTGGGGGCTGCTGGATCTGTATGCATCTGCCGTTGAACGCCTTGCGCGCTTTCGAAGTGTCCGCACGCCATCTGAGCTTTACGCGCGCGGCGGCTGAACTTCATGTGACCCAGACCGCGGTCAGCCAGCATGTGAAGAACCTCGAGGACCGCCTCAAGGTGCCGCTGTTTCGCCGGCTTCCGCGCGGCCTGGCGCTCACGGACGAAGGCCTGGCGCTGCTGCCGGTGCTGGCCCAGTCGTTCGAGCGCATCGGCCAGTTGCTCGATCAGTTCGGCGATGGGCGCGCGCGCGAGGCGCTGACCGTGGGCGTTGTCGGCACCTTTGCCGTCGGCTGGCTGATTCCGCGCCTGCGCGACTTTCAGCAATCCCATCCTTTCGTCGACTTCCGGCTGTTCACCCACAACAACCGGGTCGACATCGCGGGCGAAGGCCTGGATTACGCGATCCGCTTCGGCGACGGCGCCTGGCACGGCACCCAAGCGCAGGCCCTGCTCGCGGCGCCTCTCTCGCCGATGTGCACCCCGGCCTTGGGCGCCACATTGCATACGCCTGGCGACCTCGCCGGGCAGGTATTGCTGCGCTCCTACCGCGCCGACGAATGGGTCGACTGGTTTGCCGCGGCGGCGACGCCCTGTCCCATGCTGCGTGGCGCCGTGTTCGATTCATCGCTGACCATGGCGCAAGCCGCGGCCCAGGGCGCGGGCATCGCGCTGCTGCCGGTACGCATGTTCGCGCATGAACTGCAGCAGGGCCGGCTGGTGCGGCCGTTCGAGACGGAAATCAGCAATGGCCGGTACTGGCTGACCCGGCTCAAGTCACGGCCGGTGACCGCGGCCATGCAGGCGTTCAACGACTGGCTGGTGCAGGCAGCGCCGAGGTGACGCGCATCGGCATGGCGGCGGTCTTATCCCCACGGCACGGGCCCAAGCTTGTGCATAACTGCCGCAATAACCCCGCAAAGCCGCGCCAGTGCTGGCTTTCCAGAGCATGCTCAAAAAACAGGCAGACCCGCGCAGAATGTCGCGCGGATGTACACAAGGCAGACGCTCAGGCCGCCGGCCGCACCACGTTGACCGGATTGCCGCCCACGAACGCTTCGATGTTGGCGATGAGCTGATCGGCCAGGCCCTGGATGGCGTCCCGGGAAGCCCAGGCCACATGCGGCGTCAGAATGAAATTCGGCAGGTCCAGCAGCGCCATGAAGGGGTGGTCGGCCGCAGGCGGCTCGGCCGAGACCACGTCGAAGCCCGCGCCCGCAATCTGCCCGCTGCGCAAGGCCACGGCAAGCGCCGCCTCGTCGACCAGGCCGCCGCGCGCGGTGTTGATGATCAGCGGCCTGCGCGCCATCTGCGCGAACTCCGCGGCGCCTATCATATGGCGCGTCTGGGGCTTGAGCGGGCAGTGCAGCGTGATGATGTCCGAGCGCGCGAGCACCTCCTCGAAAGGCGTGTAGAGCTTGCCCATGCCCGGGCGCCCCTTGTGCGCCGACATCAGCACCGTCATGCCCAGTGCACGCGCAATCGTCGCCACGGCGCTGCCCAGCGCGCCGTCGCCGATGATGCCCAGCGTAGCGCCCGCGAGGTCGCGTACGGGATAGTCGAAGTAGCAGAACTGTCCGGATTCCTGCCAGCGGCCGGCCTTGACCGAGTCGCGGTAGGCGCAGATGCTGCGACGCAGCGCGAACATCAGCGCAAACGTGTGCTCGGGAACGGTGTTGCCCGCGTAGTTGCGGATATTGCTGACGGTGATGCCGCGCGCGGCGCAGGCCTGCAGGTCTATGCTGTCGGTGCCGGTGGCCGCGATCGCCACCAGCTTCAGGCGCACGGCCTGCTGCAGCGCCTGGGCGCCGAGCTTGACCTTGTTGGTGATCACGATGTCGGCATCGGCGATGCGCTGCGCGACTTCGTGCGGCGCGGTGTTGTCGTGGCTGACGAGTTCGTGCGCAAAGGACGGCTGGCGCAGCGTGGTCTCGGGCGACAGCGTGGCACGGTCAAGGAATACGATCTTCATAGGGGTCCTGGGGATGGTCTGCGCCTGATTCGAAGCATGGGCGCAGGCAAAAACAAAATCCAGTGCCAAATTCAGGCATCTGCGGACTGTAGCGGAACCGACCCGGTGTTTTCTCGAGCGTTCGGGATTCGAGATGGAAGGTCGCCTGAGAAAGTACCGCTGGATAGAGAGCAGTGCCTGCGATGTCCTCGTATACAGCCATTTACCCGCTGCGCTGCAGGCAGGCGCAGCAACGATGCACAGCAGGCCCGAAAACAGGCCAGGCAATGGCCCGGGGTGACGGCCCTCTGGCGCGGCAAGGCTGCGCAAGTCCACCCGTTTAACGGTCTCGTACACGCCCCAGGCAAGCTGCGGTTCAGAACATGCTCGCCCGGTGCGCGGCGACGCCGGCCATCGCGCCTTCGGCAACCGCAATCGCCACATTGCCGGCCGCGCGCGCCGCATCGCCGCAGGCAAAGACATTCGGCACCGAGGTCTGCTGCATCGCATCGACCTGGATGAACGCCCCTGTAGGGCCTTGCGTCAACGCGCAGCCGAGTTGCTCGGCGACCGGGCTGGCCAGGTGGGTGCGCGGCTGGGCGAACAAGCCGTTCATGGCCAACGTACGGCCATCGGTCAGCACCACTTCGGCCACGCCCGTGATGCGTGCGATCGGCATCGCTTCGACCCGCGTGCCGCGGCGTGCGAAGGTCGCGAGTTCTTCTTCGGTCGGCTGGTAGGCGCCATTGAGAAACAGCGTCGCCTGGCCCCAGTCGGGCAGCATGGTCGCGTGGTGCTGGGCCACGGCGCCGGAAGCGATGATGCCGATGGCGCCGGCATCGAGTTCGTAGCCGTGGCAGTACGGACAATGAAACACGCTGCGGCCCCAGCGTTCCTGCAGCCCCGGCACCGCAGGCAGTTCATCACGGACGCCGGTCGCCAGAATCAGCCGGCCCGCATGGACGCTGCGCCCGCCCGCACGGAAGGCGAAGCGCCCGGCCTCCGCAAGCGCCGCATCCTCGGCCGTGCCATCGATCCATTGCACCGTGGGATAGCGCAGCAGTTGCTGCCTGGCCTCGGCCGCGATCGCGCCCGGCGCCTGGCCGTCGCGCGAGAGAAAACCATGCGATGTGCCGCCGGCTTCGTCGACAAAGCGGTTGCGGCGCTGGCCGGCGTCGACGACCAGCACCTTGCGGCGCGCGCGTGCGAGTTGCAGGGCCGCGGACAGACCCGCGTAACTGCCGCCGATGACGGCGAAATCGGTTTCAAGCATGGTGGTCCTCCAGACGATGCATGGATGGCGCGCCCGCTCGGCGCTGATCGCGCAGACGCTCATTGAAGCCCAGCGACAACTGCGCGAGCGTGATGCTGCCCAGGCGCGCGAGCAGCGCGGCCTGCGCCTCCTGCATTGCCGCCTGCAGCGATTCGTTCACGACCTGGGCGACCACGCACTCGGGCCGGTCTTCGCGAAAGCCCAGCGAGACCAGCGCCGGTGCGCCCAGCGCGGCGTGCACATCGCCCAGCGTGACCTGGTCCAGCGGAACCGACACCCGCCAGCCGCCGCCATGGCCTTTGCCCGACGTCACAAAGCCCGCATCGCGCAACCCGCCCATCAGGCGGCGCAGCACGACCGGGTTGGTGCTCATCGCCGCCGCCAGGCTTTCGGAGGTCAGGGGGGCCTGCGCTTGTGCCAGGTGCAAGAGCACATGCAGTACATCGGAGAGTTGGCTGCTTTGCTTCATGCAACAATATTAGTTGCATGACAATGCCCGCATGCATTCCAGGGTCAGCCCCGGCCGCGCCACCGTGAGCGCCTGCCAACCATTGCCCGTGCGCCCCGAACTCGCCGCGCTGATTGGCCGGGCTCGCGGGCAGTGAGGCCCGCGCCGTTTAACATCGGCGGCATGCGCGCTTTCCTTGTCATGCTGATGCTCACACTGTTGCCACTGCAGTTTTCTGCAGCATCCGTGCTGGCCTGCCATGGCCACATGGCGCTCGACGCATCGCCACACACCGGGCAGACCGCCACGGCGTTCGCGGCGACGAACAGGGATGCGGCCGCTGGGCATGCGCCGGCTTGCTGCCTCGAATGCGGATGCCCTGCGCAGGCGGTGGTGCCGGCGACTGCCATGGCGCCGGTCGACGCCGCGGGCATGGCGCCGGTCGAACATCTGGCCAAAGTCTGGGGCGCGCACGGGGATGAGCGCCCTGATCGCCCCCAATGGCCGACCCCGCAAGCGCGGGGTTGAGCGCACGATAGGCGCTTCTTCCCCGATCCGCTGGCTTGCGCTGGCTGCCATCTGCCATGGCGGCCGCCCCTCGATCGTTTTGGAAGGACTCTCGCATGACCGCTCTCTGGACCCAGAGAAACCCGCGCTGGACCGGGCTCGCCCGCATCGCAGCCGCGTGGATCGCCGCATGGCGCCGGGCGCCGCCGCGCCCATACCCCAGGCAAGCCGGCGAGGAATGGCCATCATGAAGCCGCATTGGTTCTGGATCACGGCCGCGTGGGCCGTCGCCCTGGTCGCCACGCTGGGCGCGCTTTTCATCGGCGAAGTCATGGGCATGGCGCCCTGCCTGCTCTGCTGGTACCAGCGCATCTTCATGTTTCCGCTGGCCCTCATTCTCGGCATGGCGGCCTTCGCTGAAGACCGGCGCGGCGCTGTCTACGGGCTGCCGCTCGCGCTGGCCGGTGCAGCCTTTGCCGGCTATCACTGCGCCCTGGTCGCCGGGTGGGTGCCGCAGTGGTGGATACCTTGCGGCAGCGGGCCCTCGTGCAGCACGCAAAGCCTAGAAATCCTCGGCGGCATCCAGATTCCCTGGCTGTCCTTGCTGGCGTTCAGCGCCATCGCCATCCTGCTTTTCGTCTATCTGAGAAAGCCCCGTTCATGAACGCCAGGAAAATCACCCTCATCGGCTTCGCGGCCGCCGTCTGCCTGTTCTTCTACCTCGGCATGAACGCCTACCAGAAGCGCGAGCAGGCCGCACAGGACCTGCAGGTGAAGGCCCAGCAGGCCCGCCTGGTACGCATGCATTCACCGGTTTTCGGCCCGCAGGACGCGCCGGTCACCATCGTGGAGTTCTTCGACCCGGCCTGCGAGACCTGCCGCGCGTTCTATCCCTTCGTCAAGCACCTCATGGCACAGTATCCTGACGATGTCCGGCTCGTGATCCGCTATGCACCATTCCATCGGGGATCGGACCAGGTGGTCAAGCTGCTGGAATCGGCCAGGAGCCAGGGCAAGTACCAGACGGTGCTCGAAGCGGTACTGGCCGCGCAGCCTGCCTGGGCAGACCATGGCCAGCCGGATACAGAAACCGCGTTCAAGGTCGCGCAGCAGGCGGGACTGGACCTGGTCAAGGCCAGACAGGAGATCGCGCAGCCCGGCATGCAGGCCTTGTTGCAGCAGGACATCGACGACCTCACCGCGCTGCAGGTCACCAAGACTCCGACCTTCTTCGTCAATGGCCGCAGCCTGCCGAGCTTCGGCCCCGATCAGCTGGCCGCCCTGGTCGCCGAGGAAGTGGCCAAGGTGAGGAAGTGAAGCAGCCGGCGCCGGATTTCAGGCGGCCTTGAGATCTGCGGCACCTTGGGCAGCCGCCGTATGCGCCAGCTTATCCCCACGCCAGGGGGCCAAGCTTGTGCATAACTGCAGGAATAACTCGCAAAAGCGGCGCCAGTGCTGGCTTTGCCGGGCATGCTCAAAAAACAGGCATGCGGGTGATCCGCATTTTCATCCAGCCCGGCGCGACCGGCCATCCGTGGCGCCCGCAGGCCTTCTCCTCCTTGTCGGACGACGGGCTACCGCACCATCGCCCTTCATCACGTAGGACGACGCCTACGCATGGTCGAGGATAAATGCTGCAGTGCAACATAAATAAAGCGAAGACAGTGAAGGAGGTCAAAGTGCAGGCACCCGGCAGCATTCCTGCTGCAGGCCGCTAACGAAAGAATGCGTGAACTATCTGCTTAGAAAAATGCAGACCCAGGCCCGCAAATGGGCCCGCAAGGGCCTGAAATATGCCGCGAAACCCGCCATGGCGCGGGTGGAGGCGCAACTGGTGGCGTTGAATCCGACGCGCTGGCTTGCTGCCGATGCGGGTGGCCTGGCCCAGACCTTGCTGCGCGACAGCGTGCAGGCACCGGCCGGGCACGCCGAACAGTGGCTCGATGGGACGTTCACGCACCGCGGCCGCACGCTGGCCTACAAGCTCTATCTTCCACCGGAGATCAGCCGCGCCGCGCCGCGGCCCATGGTCGTGATGCTGCACGGCTGCACCCAGGATGCGGAGGATTTCGCGGCCGGCACCCGGATGAACGCCCAGGCCCGGGCATTGGGCGTGGTCGCGCTGTACCCCGAGCAGAACCAGCGCGGCAATCCGCAGAAATGCTGGAATTGGTTCAGTCCTCAGAGCCAGCAGCGCGGCCGCGGCGAGCCCGCCATCCTCGCGGCGCTCACGCTGTCGATTGCCGCCAGCCACCCGGTGGACAGGTCGCGCGTCTATGTCGCCGGCCTGTCGGCGGGCGGTGCGATGGCCGATATCCTGGGCTCCAGCTACCCCGAAGTGTTTGCGGCCATCGGCGTGCATTCCGGGCTGCCCAAAGGCTGCGCCACGGATGTGGTGTCAGCACTCACTGCGATGCGCGTCGGCTGCCAGGCGCCGCGCGCCGCCGCATCGGCGTCAGGCACCGTGCCCCCCACCATCGTCTTCCATGGCGATGCCGACAGCACGGTGCACATCAGCAACGGCACGGCCATCGTCGATGCGGCACTCAAGGCCCGGGGCGCGCAGCACACCGAGGCGCAGGCCACCGAAGGCCAATCCCCCCAGGGACAACAATTCAGCCAGACCGTCTACCGGGACAGCGCAGGGCAGACCACGGTCGAATACTGGCAACTGCACGGCGCGGGCCATGCCTGGTCGGGCGGCAAGGAGGGTGCGAGCTATACCGACCCATCAGGCGTAGACGCGAGCGCACAGATGCTGCGTTTCTTTCTGGAACATCCGAAAACCCGCTAGGCAGGGGCCACAAGCCGCTGTCTCGGCGGCGACTGGCGGCGCTTTGCGGGGTCAGGCGGCGGAGCGAGCGCCCGCAGAAAGTTGAACAATTGGCGTATTCTGTAGGTCATGAACTCGTCCATCCTTCAGGAATACAGACACCTTCTCGAGCACCAAGGCCCGGCCGGCCTGGCATTCCTCAATGCCCGCGTGCCGCACCGGTATACGGGCATTTTTCGCCTGCATGAAGGTTCGCTGCACAACACCTTCCTGCACGACAAGCAGGGCGAGATCATCCCGGAATTCCTGCAGGTGGTGCCATTGCTTGACAGCTTTTGCCACCTCACGCTGCGCGACGGCCTGTTTACGACGCACGATTCGTCCACCGACCAACGCCTCGATGGCCACAAGTACAAGGGCGTTCTGCTGTCCTATATTGGCTTGCCGCTGCTGGACAACTTCGGCGAGCTGTACGGCACGATCTGCCACTTCGATGAGCAACCGCTGGAGCTTGCCGACAACGAGTTTGAAATCTTCCGCATGGCCGCCAAATTGCTACCGGCCTACCTGAACAAACCGGTGCCGGCCGTGCCGACATGATCGGCAAGGGCGGCACATCCGCCGGGCCCTGCGGCTCACCCGGCCCCGGGCGTGGAGCGCTCAGGCCGGCGCAGGCGGCGCGGCCGGCTGCCCGCCCTGTGACCAGGCCAGCAAGCTGTCCGCCGACATCGGGCGCGCGAAGAAGTAGCCCTGCAGTTCATCACAATGCATGGCCAGCAGGATGTCGCGCTGGCCTGCGGTTTCCACGCCTTCGGCGACCACGCGCAGATTCAGGGCGTGCGCCAGTTTCACCACGGCATTGACCACGGAGCGCGCATCTTCGCTGAACTCCAGGTCCTTGACGAAGCTGCGATCGATCTTGAGCTGTCGCGCGGGCAACTGGCGCAGATAGTTCAAGCTGGAGTAGCCGGAACCGAAGTCGTCGATGGACAGAAACACGCCGATGCGCGCCAGCCCGTCAAAAGTACGCTGCGTGGCTTTCATGTCTTCCATGGCCACGGTTTCGGTGATTTCGCACAGCAGCTGCGACGCCGGCACGCCATGCTGCGTCAGCGCGCGCTCGATGCGCGCGGTCAGGCCGTTGTCACGCAGCTGGTAGGCCGAGATATTGATCGCCACGCGAATGCTCGCGCCTTCGCGCTTCCACGCGGCCATCTGCCGGCAGGCCTCGTCAATGACCCAGTTGCCCAGGCGCCCGATCAGGCCGAAGCGCTCGGCCAGCGTGATGAACACCGTGGGGCTGACCATGCCCAGCTCGGGGTGGGTCCAGCGCAGCAGGGCTTCCACGCCGCAGATCTGCCCGTCGAGGCCGTCGATCTTGGGTTGATAGTGCAGCGACAGCTCGCCCCGGTCCAGCGCATGGCGCAGGTCATTTTGCAGCTCCAGCTGCGCAGAAGCGTCCGACCCCATGTGCGGCTCGAACAGCACATGGCAGCTTCCCCCGGCGCGCTTGGCCGCATACATCGCCGCGTCGGCATTCGCCACGAGCTTGCTGCGTTCGCCGTGCCCGGGGTGAATGGCAATGCCGATCGAGCAGGCGATCTGCACCTGCTTTCCCGAGAGCTCGAACGGTTTGGACAGCGCGGTCAACACTTTTTTCGCCACGGCAATGCAGCCCGCCTCATCGCTCACGTTTTCGAGCAGCAGCAGAAATTCGTCGCCGCCCACCCGCGCCACCGTGTCGCCTTCGCGCGCCTGCCGCCGCAAGCGGTCGGCCGCGCCGCGCAGGATCAGGTCGCCTGCCGCATGGCCGAACGAGTCGTTGATCGGCTTGAATCCATCGAGATCGACAAACAGCACCGCCAGCCGGTCGACCACCTCTTCGTGGTTGTTGCGGTCCAGGCGCAACAGCGCTTGGCGCAGCCTGTCCTCGAACAGCAGACGGTTGGGCAGCCCGGTGAGCGGGTCCGAGAAAGCGCGGTGCTGCAGCTCGTCATTGGCGGCCTTGAGGCGTGCATTGCTTTCCTGCAGCGACTCGGTCAGGCGCTCGGCCGTACTCTGCAGCCGCGCATCCAGAATCGAAGTGAACAGCGTGCTGACCAGCAGCATGCCGGCCGCCATGAGCACCAGCACCGTCAGGCCCGGGCCTCCAAGCTCGCCCGCGCTCAGGCATACCGAGCCCATGGCGAAATTTGCCGCCGCCATGCCCGTGTAGTGCATGCCGCAGATCGCCACCGCCATCACCCAGGAAGCGGCCAGTTGATACGCGAGCCGCTGGCCGGGGTTGACCTGGCGCAGCAGCTTGAAGATCAGCAGCGCGGCCGCGGACGCGAACACCGCAATCACCACCGACAGCGCGACAATGAACGGGTCCCAGACGATGCCCGGCGCCATGTCCATCGCGGCCATGCCGATGTAGTGCATGCCGCTGATGCCCGCGCCCATCACCAGCACGCCAAGCACCAGTTGCCGGGTGCCGAAATGCTCGCGGCTGGCCAGCTCCAGCGCGACCCCCGCCGCCGCCACCGCCGCGAGCCAGGACAGCAGCGTCATGCCGCTTGAAAAGCCAATGGCAATCGGCAGCGTGAACGCCTGCATTCCCAGGAAATGCATGGACCAGATACCGGTGCCCATGACCAGCGAGCCTGCGGCCCACCAGGCAAGGCCCACACGGCGCTGGGCGCTGCGCACGCGCCGCGCGAGATCCAGCGTGACGTAGGAAGCCAGCATGGCAATGAGAAATGACGCTGCAACCACCAACAGGTTGTGGCCGGAGGGCATGAACATATT
This sequence comes from Pantoea sp. 18069, assembly GCF_902706035.1. Taxonomy (GTDB): domain Bacteria; phylum Pseudomonadota; class Gammaproteobacteria; order Burkholderiales; family Burkholderiaceae_C; genus Comamonas. The sequence goes on from NZ_CACSJA010000007.1 coordinate 27,862, forward strand.
CATTCGGGGACGGGTCCAATCGGGAATTGCAAGCTGCACTACGCCGGGCAAATACCGCCCAGGCGCCTGAGCGTCCATTCCATGCACGATGCAAGTGGGGGTAGATACCTGGCATGCCCGGCCCACACATGTGGTCTGGCATGCCGACCGGAGAAGGTCGCCTTGCGGGACAAAGGACCGGGCTGAACGCAGGCCTCGCTAATGATGTTCCATGAACAATCAGGGCAATGAGAAAGGCAAAAATTGTCGCATGGCCCAGGATTCCCCGCTCGTCCCCGCGATAAAGCGCAGCCCGCCTGCCCCGACGCCCCGCCATGGGTCGGGTGGAGAGCTTCCCCACGGAAAAAGCCCCGGCAAAAAGCCGGGGCAAATGGCTACAGCGCCGCCTGTGGGCGTCCGCCTGTCGACTGCGGCCCGGCAGGCGCGGGCCTGGCACTCAATCCGCGAAACGCTGCATCGCGAAGAACAGCACGGAGTGGGCTACCGCATCGGCATTGACGTCCAGCGCCGCGGCGCTGATGTTCGACAGGTTGTCGCACGCCCGGTGATAGCAGGGGTCGAAGGCCACTCCCGCCCTGCCACCCCAGCGCTCGGCTTCCTGCCGGCTCTTGATTCCTTCCGCACCGGTGAAAATTCCGCCGAACGCGATGCCGGCATCCGCGAACGGCTTGTGGTCCGAGCGGGCGCCGGAATTCATGCGCTTGGACGCAAGATTGCGCTGCGCATAGAAGCTTTCGAAGGACTGGACAATCTGTGCGGACCGCTGCGGGCTGGCCATGGCCTGCCTGCCGGCAAAGCCGTCGCCGCCATAGACAAAGAACACGTGGTTCGCAGAGCCTATCATGTCGAAGTTCAGGTACAGCGCTATCTTGGAGCGCTGGTCCGCATCGAGCTGCCGGACGTAATGCGTCGAGCCAAGCAGGCCTTGCTCCTCGCCCCCCCAGAAAGCAAACCGCAACTGGTTCACGGGCTGCACGCGCGCCATCTGGCGGGCCGTTTCGAGCACCGCGGCCACGCCCGAACCGTTGTCATTGATGCCGGCGCCCGCGCGCACCGAATCGAGGTGCGCACCCGCCATGGTCACATGGTCCGGATCGCCGGTGATCGATTCGGCCAGAAGGTTGTAGGTCCTGGCCATGCTGCGCGAGGTCTCGGTCTGCAGGCGCAGCTGCACTCCGGTGAACGTGTGCTGCGCGAGCTGCTCGCCGACGGCCTTGCTGACCACCACCACGGGAAGGTCCAGCGGCGTGTCGACGGACAGGCTCCCCGTGAGTTCCCCGTCGTCGAGGCCGTAGATGATCACGCCCACGGCGCCCGCCTGCACGGCAGCAGCCGCCTTCTGCATCAGATCACATTCGCCACGGCGCAGCAGCGCGATATGCCCGCGCGGGAATCCCTCGAAGTCCGCGGCTTCGCAGCCTTCAGGTCCGGCGACGCGGCCCACCGGGGCCGTGATGTCGGCGCTGCCCGAGTAATCGGCCACCAGGTGCGGTATCGACTCGGGCGCGAACTGGCCCGGCTGCCGCAGGCTGGACGCGTGGATGTGCGACAGCGGAAACGAGAAGGGCTGGACCGTCACGCGATAGCCCGCCTGCGTCAAGACTTCCTGCACGTAGGCGAGCGAAGCGTCGTACCCCGACGTACCCGACATGCGCGTGCCCCCGTGGGCCTGGGCAATCGCTGCGAGTTCGGTCTGGTGCGCGCGCACGCCGGACAGCGTCACGCATTCGAGCAGCTGTTCCGGCGTGTCATTGGGCTGCGAATCGCAGTCCGTGGCATCCGGCACCGGGGGAGGGGTCGGGTGCTGTGCGACCAGGCCGGGTGCTGCCCCGCCGACCGAAGCGGCAGGGGAGGCGGTGGCACGGTCCTCCCCTCCGCAAGCCGCCAGCTGCAAGGCCGCCGCGGCGATGAGAAAACAGCTCCAGCGCGTGCTGCGCGGTGCAGCCTGGAGACGACGGTTCGGAATCAGTGAAGTGATGTGGGCCATGGCGTTCCTCGGTTGAGGGCCCGCATGATGCCAGCCATGCCGGCACGCCACCATGCTTCACCTTGCCCGCTTATCAAGCCCTATGAATGTCATGGATGCTTGCATGGGAAGGCCAGGAACACCCTCCGGATTGCGCCGAAAAAGAGGTCCAGTCGAGGCGCGAAGCGGGCTGCGCAAAGTGGGCTGGCGCCGCCGCTGAACCTCGTGCAAACGACCGGCCTTGTTTTCGATCAGCGGCGAGATTTACCAACTGTTTCGCGCTCGCCACCGACGGCCCTGGGTGCAGCTGCGCGTCGACCGCGCTGGGCTGGGCAATCCCGCAATGCAAGCGTTTTTTAGCCGCTAAAATTTTCACCGCAGCGACCCGGCCTCTTTCAGCGCAGGAGGTTGCGCAATTGCGCCAGCGCCGCTTTCAGGCCGAGAAAATCCGCTTCGCTGCCATAGGCGATCGCCGTGAGGCTGTGGGCCAGCATCAGATTGAGCGGCAGGCCGAAATCCTCGACCGCGCATTGCGCGTCGAACAGCCGGCCGTGGGGGCTGGCCTGCACGCGCTGCACGATAGTGGCCGCAGTGGGGCAATAGCCGACCACCGGTTTGCCCCGGGCGAGCGCATGGGAGACCTCCCACACCGTGCCGCTGTCGGGCTCGAAGCCGCGGAAATCACGCAGATTCGCGACCACTGCGTCGGCACGGTCAATGAGCGCACGGTTGGCCTGGAAGATGGCCAGCGACTGCCCGTCGGGCGTTGCGGGAATTTCCGCATCGAGGGGAAACAGGCCCGCAAAACCCGCAGCGCTGCAGACTGCCCGCATGCGCTGACCATGCGCGCGTGCATCGGGATAGAAAACTTCGGGTCCCGCCAGATAGACGCTTTTCGACATTTGGTTCACCTCGCAAGAATGCGCAGGCCTGCATCGCGCGAAAATGGCCGTCCGCAACAAGGCGGTGGAGATAATGCATCACAACAGGGCAATGCGAAGAACACGAGGCATGGCCTAGCGCTACCCATAATAAGAAATCATTTACCGGCAAGGCAGCAACGATTTATCGGATCGCAGCCCAGGAAATTCAGACGCCGGAAAATGTAGCGCCAATCCCGCCAGTGGCGTTCTTATCCGCTGCGCCTTGCCAACACAAAAGTAATATTATCGCGGCCGGGCTTTGCACCTTGGTGCGTTCCATGCAACACTGTGTTTCACATGAAAACTACCATTTTCCACACCGCAGCCTGCACTGCCGTCCTGCTGCTGGCGCCCGCAGCCCAGGCCTTGCCTTTCGTGCTGCTGGATCAGTCGGTATTGGTCCATATCCCCGCCAAGGATGTACCTGATTTCAAATCCTTCATCGGCAAGGCCCTGAATGAAGGCGCTGCGGACACCGTGACCGAGTGGCATAGCAGCGCCCGCGCCGGTCAGCCTGCGGTGCAGGTGCTGCTGACGCCCGGCGCCGGGATAGCAACCCGGTCTGCGGGGCAATGCCGCCTGCTTTCGGCCCAGGTGCACCAGCGCAGCCATGCCGAGTCGTGGAAGGTCTGGTTCTGCCAGCAGGCCGATGGCCGCTGGAAGATAAGCGGCCTCCAATAAGCCGCAGCGGCGCAATCGCCGCTGCCTCATTCATTGCGAAGGCGAAGCTTGTCGCCCGCCATTCGCAGTCTCCAAGGATGGTGTGCATGGCGGATTCCTCCTCTGTATTCCCCTGGCGCTTCGGCCCTATCCGCGCCAGAGGCTGCGCCTGCAGCAGCGCCATGTGCCAACGCCTGCACCTGCGCGTGACGCAGGATCTGTCGCGCCGCCATTTCCTGGGTGGGGCCGCCGCCATGCTCGCGCCGTTTGCCTTGCCCCAGGCCGCGGCGCAAACGGCTGCGCCCGATGGCCAGCGCCCGCTGCTGTTGCGCAACCTGCGCCTGTTCGACGGCTCGGGCCGATCCGTGCGCGAAGGCCTGCAGGTGCTGGTGCAGGGCCAGCGCATTGTCGACCTGCTGCCCGCGCAGACGGCGGTGGAAAACGCGCAGGTGATCGACTGCAAAGGCAGGCTGGTTCTGCCCGGTTTGATCGATACGCACTGGCACTCCATGCTGGCATCGATCTCCCAGCTGTCGGCGGTATCCGCCGACCTGGGCTACCTGTACCTCGTGGCGGCGCAGGAAGCGCAGCGCACCCTGATGCGAGGCTTCACTTCGGTGCGCGACGCCGGCGGCCCGGCCTTTGCACTCAAGCGCGCGATCGACGAAGGCCTGGTCGCAGGCCCACGCATCTTCGCCAGCGGGGCGATGATCTCGCAGACTTCGGGCCACGGCGACTTCCGTCTTCGCAGCGACCTGCCCCGGGCCGGCAACGGGCCGCTGAGCCTGATCGAGAGCCTGGGCGTGGCGATGATCGCCGATGGCGAGGCCGAAGTGCTGCGCCGGGTACGCGAACAATTGATGCTCGGCGCCTCGCAGATCAAGATGCTGGCCGGCGGCGGCGTGGCTTCGATGTACGACCCGCTCGACAGCACGCAGTTCACCGACGGTGAATTGCGCGCCGGCGTGCAAGCCGCGAGCGACTGGAACACCTATGCCATGACGCATGTCTACACGCCCAAGGGAATACAGCGTGCGATCCGGGCGGGCGTGAAGTGCATAGAGCATGGACAGCTGGCCGACGAGGCCAGCGTGCGCATGATGCGTGACGAAGGCGTGTGGTGGAGCCTGCAGCCGTTTCTGCAGGATGCGGACAGCAATGTCTACGCCGATCCGGGGCAGCGCGCGAGCCAGCGGCAGGTAGCCGAAGGCACGGAAAAAGCCTATGCCATGGCGCAGAAATACGGCATCAAGACCGGCTGGGGCACCGACATCCTGTTCAACCCGAAGAACACCGCCACCCAAGGCCGTCAGCTCGCGAAGCTCACGCGCTTTTACGACCCGCTGACGCTGCTGGGCCAGGCCACGGGCACCAATGGCGAATTGCTCGCGCTGTCAGGCGCGCGCAGCCCTTATCCCGGCGTATTGGGCCGCATTATCCCGGGAGCCTGGGCGGATTTACTGGTGGCCGATGGCAACCCCGCCGCAAACCTCGATTTTCTCGCCGATCCTGAACAGAATCTGCACCTGATCATGAAAGACGGCAAGATTCACAAGAACACGCTGTAAGTGGCGCGGCATGGCTCCATCCGTTCGCGCCGCCGCACGCGACACGTCATCGGTATTTACCAGGTGAGCGCTTTCCGGGGTCGATTGCGGCAGGGCATTCATATCTCCCCTGATTGCCGCCGATTACCTGTCAGGCATGGCCTTTCCGAGCGCAACCCGTATTTTGAGCGGCTCTGCCCGGTGCGTCTTTCACGCCTTATAGATGGCCATCGGCATGCGACCGCGCCACCTCTATCAGGTGGCCCAGGCGCGCCGGACGCTCAGGACCGAGGCCCGAGCACGATCGCCTGGAGCGCATTGGATGCCTTGGCCAGGATCGCGCCAATGACCGGGACGGCCTCATTCGCACGCGTTCTGCCCTCGCCCGTGCCCACGGCGATCTGGCGGTTGGCAAGGCTGCCGCAACCGGTCACGACCTGACCCGCGGCAGCCGGCAATGCCTGGGCCAACGCGTTGGCCGGTGCCTCGGCGTGCGCCGGCAACAGGGGATTTGCAACGCGCATCGAGAGGGGATCCATGGGCATGATTCCAGTTGGTTTTGTTCAAACGCGCACGCTGCTTGCGCCGTGGAAGAATTCCGGCAGCACCGGAATGCTCTGGTCCTGGGTGATGAAGTCTTGCCAGGCCAGGCCGATATCGGCGGTTTTGGCGAGCACCACCGCCAGCCGGTCGGCGTCGAGCTCGCTGAGCAGCCGGCGCACGCTCAGGCTGACCGTGTCGCTTTCCATGCCCAGGGTCGCGCCGCCGGTACCGGTCCACAGGTGGTTGGCCTGCAGCATGGTCCGGATGGTCAAGGCCCAGCGGGCCTGGCTCGGAGCGCCGAGCCGGCAGCACAGCCGCACTTCGGCCTGCTCGCCTTCGCCTTCGAGCTTCAGGGTGATGGGCAGGTCATCAATGACGATCTCTTGCGAGGAAATCAGCGATGACGCCTCGAGACCCACTTCTTCTGCCAGCGCAGACAGAAGTTCTTCATAGGGCGCAAACATAGGTGATCCCTTGACCAATCAGTACGTCACTTCTGTAACGCCCTGGCCTGCAAAGTTCCATCGCCAACGCAGCTTTGCGCACGATTCGCACGCCAGCCACCGGGCGCACGGTCGTGGCTTCAGGCCTGGCCTTCGAGCAACGCCACCAGGGTGACGCTCTTGAGGCTGGCTTCGAGCTCCTGGCCATCGTCGTTGTATTTCAGCCAGGCCACGCCTTGCTTGGCCGGGCGGCGTTCGAGCATCAGGCACGCGGGACGATTGTTGTGCAGCACATGGACCACGGCATTCTTGAGCGGCGCGGCCGGCGCCGCCTTGCCGGATTTTGCCGGGGCGGCCCCTGCCGGGGCGGCCCTTGCCGGGGCGTCGGTTTTCGCGACCGGCGCATCCGGCGTCTGCGCGGCGGCCTGCGGCGGCTGGCTCTTGACTTCGAGGAACTCGCGCAGCAGCTTGACCGAGCCGCGCGTGATTTCCTGGTTGGCATCGCCAAGCCAGGCGCTCACGTCCTGCGGCGTCTTCTTGTACGCCGTCATCAGTTCGTTGACGACCGTCACGTCGCGCACGCGCCCGGTATTGAAGACCCGGGCCAGCGGCTCGGGCAGGTCGAGCAGCGTCACATGCTGCGAAATGAACGCCGGCGACTTGCTGATGGCCTTGGCGATGTCGCCTTTCTTCATGCCTTTGGCGAGCTCGCGGCCAATGAAGTCGGCCACTTCGCGCGCCGTCAGCTCATTGCGCTGCAGGTTCTCCACGACCTGGTCGGCTTCGTTGTAGTCGTTGTCGATGAACCCGGGAATCGTGAGCAGCCCTGCGCGTTGCGAGCCGCGAAAGCGGCGGGCACCGTGGTTGATGATGTAGCGGCCTTCGGCGTGCGGATTCTCGCGCACCGAAATCGGCGTCTTGACGCCGCGCAGCAGAATCGATGCCGCGAGCTCCTCGAGGCTGTGCTCGGAAAAGCCCGGGTTGTCCTTGGTGCGCGGCTGGTGCGGGTCTTCATCGATCAGCGCCATTTCCAGGGCCAGCGGGCCGCCGCCCGGGGCCGGGGCCTCCGGGCCCGCGAGCAGCGCCGACAGGTCGCCCATCTCCTCGAGTCCAAGACCCCCCATCACCGGGCCCGCCGGTTTCTTGTCTGCGGGACCGTAGGAAAATTTTTGCTTTTTCGCTGCGACACTCATTGCGCAATCTCCATTTTTTCAAAGACATAGGCGGCCAGGCCACGCATTTCCTGCGTGGCCTTGCGGGCGGCGGTCTTGCGAATCTTCCAGACCGGAACACCAGAGGCCAGCGCATCCGCAATGCTGCTGCGCAGGCCTATGCTGACCGGAACAATCAATTGGGGGTAGGCCGCCTTGAGCTCGGCCAGGTGGCGCACATGGCGCGGGTTTCGCGCATCCACCTTGGACGGCACCATGCCCAGGAACTGCAGCCCCCGGTTTTCCTTGCGCACGTTCATGATGGTCGTGAGCATCATCTTGATGCCCTGGATGCTGTAGGCCTCGAGTTCGATCGGCGACAGCACGCAGTCGGCCGCATACAAGGCCGCGACCAGGGCCACGCCCAGGCCCGGCGCGGTATCGATCAGGCAGATATCGAAGCCCTGCTCAGCGAGCGCTTCGATATTGGCCTTCATGTTCTTTTTCGCCTTGGGCAAGGGCAGGAACACGGCGTTGGCGAGTTCGGGGTCGGCCTCGATCAGCACCAGGCGCGGGCCGTCTTCCTGCGCCTGGGCGGCCTGCTGCCAGCCGTCGGCCGGCACCGGGCCGAACAGCTGGCTGGCCCTGGCCTCGATCTTGTACTGCCCCAGGGTGTAGGACGCATTGGCCTGGGTGTCGAGGTCGATCACGGCCACGCTCAGGCCGCGCTCCAGAAAATCAAACGCCAAGTGCACCACACTTGACGTTTTCCCCACACCGCCTTTTTGCTGTGCTACGACCAAGGTCTTCATATTTTTGATCCGTTGTTCCTGGCCTGTGCGTCTTCGGCCCATTTCTTGACGATGAATGCCTGGTGCTGCGGCAGCACGGCAGACACGCGCTCATATCCTGGCGGGATGTTGCTGCTGGCAAACACACGCCACACGCGATGCACGGCCTGCGACACCGCGCCCTTGCTCAGGCCAAGGGCCTGCACAAACGACGCCTGCGTCTGCCCACGCACCAGAACACCGTGGGCGATCTGCAGGGTCTGCGCCCCCACGTCCAGGCCATGGATGCACGCCTGGAATTGCGCCTCGCTGAGCCGTTTTCGCATGGAATTCACCCACTGTTGCGGGCCCGCACCCAGGTGCCGGCAGCCCGCCGACCCAAGGCACAGGTTTAGCTAAACTTGATATTGAGGTCCAGATTTTAGCTGCTAAAAGCGTGCCCGGGAGTCCGCTGCGCCGCTGTTTTTCACAGCGACACGGCAGCGCGCAGCACGGGGCATTCAGGACACCTTGACCGAGCGGCCGATGAAGTGGATAGGTCCTGTGGGCCGGCCCGTCGGCGAGCCCGTGGGCGGCTCGAGCGTGAGCTCGAACAGCTGGTTGGCTTGCACGCCCGGAATCTGGTCGAGCGACACCTGCACGCGCTGGCCCGGCTTGACCAGGCCCAGCGAGATCGGTGCGTCCCATTCATCGGCCTTGGTCCACAGTTCCAGCGCCTTGTCGGCGGGAATCTCCATCGCGCCCAATGGAATCAGCTCGATCTTGCGATCGCTGCTGGTCTGCATCACCCATCCGGGCGAACGGTCCTGCGGCGCGACCAGCACCACCATATAGCGCGTGCCGGGTTGGGGCGCCGCGACCTGCAGCACCAGCACCGCGGCCAGCAGCGTCGCGAGCGCAAAGCCACCGGCCGTGAGCCCGCGCCACAATGCCAGCGACTGCACATCGCGCCACCAGGGTAGCAGCTTGCGGACCGGGCGCGCGGACGCCGCCTTGGACGCCACCTGCATATGGTCCAGGCTGCGCTCGACGCGCCGCCAGAGGTGGGCCGAAGGCGGCACCGGCTCGACCAGCGACACCAGCGGCACAAAGCGCTGCTGCCAGGCATCGACGGCGTCGCGCAGCGCCGGGTTGCTCGCGAGCTGCGCCTCGACGGCCTGGTGCTCTGCAGGGGACAGCGTGCCCAGCACATATTCACCAGCGAGCGCCTGCAGGGCGCTGTCGGCGTCGTCGGGGAAATTCGGGGAAATGGTCTGGTTCATCAGAATGCGCGTGAAACCTCGGTATTCATGCCGGGGAGGTAGAGCGCCGGATGGGCAGCATCCTATGCTTTCGGCCTTACCTGAACACCTTCTACGCGAATGGCCGGGTTGAGAAAATAAGCATACCCGTCGTTCCTTTGAACGACGCGGCAATGTCTGTGACTGATGCCTTGCACCACCGCTGAAACGCCAGCTTGGTGCAACAGCGTGCCTTGCTGGTATTCGATGCCTTCAATCTCCGGGTTCTGCAGCGCTTGCATGTCGAAGCGCACAAGCTCCGAGCTGATGGCACGCACGGGTGCCCAGCGCTGGATGCGCCGAACCCAGGTCATGGTAGTGTCCACGCGGTGCTGCAGCGATGGGGCGAGCCTGCCAGTCTTGTCGCCGCCCCGGTTCAGAAATCTTGGAGCGCGATAGCGCAGATTGCTGCGACGCCGACGGCGCATCTGACGGCGCGCCGTCATGGCCTCGGAAATCTGCCGGCCGCGGTGGACCAGCTTCAACAGGTTCAGCACGGCCACGCCTAGCTGGACTTCGCCAGTCAAAGCGTCCACTGCCGCCACCTCGCGGACCAACGCCAGCCCCGTGGTCTTGCTGCCCGGGTCGATTTTCAAGCGCAGCGGCTGAAATTCGCAGGCGTCGGCCTGGCGGTCGATGAGCCGGATCACCATGGGCAGGAGGCGATGCACGCACGCCCGAGCGCGCTCCAGCAACAGCCGGGCGCGCTTTTCGGTGCACGGCATCAAAGCCTTGCCATGGATGTCCAACACAAAAACCGCCACATCGACTCCTGATCACAAGCGCTGCAATCTGTGCAGCCAGGCTGTCTTTCCAGCGGTCAGCCCTTACGGGCCTGGTGACGGGGCGCGTGATTTCTCACGAACCCGCTCCCCTCGGGAATGTCGACAACCGGCTCCAGCCCTTGCGGGCTGCGATCCAGACCTTCGGACCTTTACCTTTGTCCTGCATGATCCGGACCTTGCAGAGCAGCGAACTGAGGAAGCATTCGCTGGTGCGTCTGAACGACCTGCTGTCAACGTAGCGGGTTGGGTACCGCTTTCCCTGGTCAATCCGGCTTGATTCCTTTCAGTTCCAAGCCCCGCCTTTCAGCGCGGGGTAATTGACGACATGCAGGCCCTGAGGGCCACGAGGCTGCGTTGTATCCAGGCCTTGACCGTGCCCAGCGGGGCTTCGACACGCGCGGCAATCTCTTTTTGCGTCAGCCCTTCGACGTAGGCGTAGAGAATGCAGTCACGCCGCACCGGCTCGAGTTCGGAAAGGCAATGACCGACACGCCCCGCGCTGTCCGCCCATTGCGCCGAGCGGCTCACCGCTTCCCAGGCCGCCAGCGAGGCCTGGTCGTCGATTGCCTGCAACGTATCGTGCGGCACATCGGCGTCGCGGTCGTCGCGCCGGGCGTTCAAGGCGAGGTTGCGCGCGACGCTGTAGATCCAGCCACGCGCCGATCCGCGCGCGGGATCGAAGCTCGCGGCGCGTGTCCAGATGTTGACGCAGGCATCGTGCAGCACGTCTTCGGCGAGCGCGCCATCGCGCACGATGCGCCGCACCACGCCGAGCAGGCGCCCGGCTTCCTGTTCATAAAGCCTTTGCATCGCGCCACGCTCGCCCGCGGCGCATGCGAGCAAGGTGGTCTCGTAGTCAAAATCGTCGAAGTGAACAGACAAGGTCGAGGCTCCAGGCTGGTGAGATTTGCGCGCCATCGGGCGCGGGTGCATGCGTGCCACCACTGTGGATGATGCCACGGTCCAGAGCGATCTCGCTTCGCCAGCGCGCCATCGCATCAACAGATGCCTGCTGCTGGAGCAGTTGCCGTCAACCGAAGCGATAGGCAGACAGCTGCGTCTTCATCACCTGCTGCGAATAGACCTTGCGACCCTGGTCCCGGCCGGCCGCGCCCGCGGCCACCATCAGCGGGATCAGGTGTTCCTCGTGGCCCGCGGGATGGCAGTCATGCGCAAACGGTGCGCTGGCCCATTCACGCAGGGCAGCGCCGCGCTGCTCTGGTCCGGCTTCGACGGCCGCGGTCAGCCAGTCATCGAAAGCCTGCGACGGCGCGGTGAAGCGCGCGTCGCCATAGCCGCGCATATTGTGAAAGCTCATGCCGCTGCCGATGATCAGCACGCCTTCGGCGCGCAGCGCGGCCAGCGCCTCGCCCACTGCGAGATGGGCTGCAGGGTCGAGGTCTTCGCGCAGCGACAGCTGCACCACCGGTATATCGGCTTCGGGGAACATCACCTTGAGCGGAATGAACATGCCGTGGTCGAAGCCGCGCGCGGCGTCGAGGCTGGCGTCCAGGCCCGCGTGCGCGATCAGTGCCGCCATGCGTTCGGCCAGCGCCGTCTCGCCCGACGCAGGGTAGTCGATTTGGTAGGTGTGCTGCGGAAAACCGTAATAGTCATAGACAAGGCCAGGTTCGGCCCCGGCCGTGACGCTGAAGCCCGGCGTGCGCCAATGGGCCGACACCATCACGATCGCCTTGGGCCGCGCCGGCAGCGTGGCCGCCACCCCGCGCAGGAATTCGGCCATGTCGTCCCAGGTATCGGCCGGCGACCAATCCATGAAGAAGCAGGGGCCGGCGCCATGGGGAATGAACAGTACCGGTTGGGTCAAAGAAGCGGGGGACGAAGCATTGGCGTGGGACATGCGGATTCCTGTGGTTTGCCTGGCCTCGGAGGACCATGGATCGATGATAATTTGAATGAATAAAACATAGAATCCCTTATATAAACCAAACAGCTCCTACTCACAGTGTGAAATAAATGCTCGATCGATTCACCAGCATGCGGGTGTTCATACAGGCGGCGAGCCACGCAAGCCTGTCGGCAGCGGGGCGGGCGCTGCACATGTCGCCCGCCATGGCCACCAAACATATCGACGCGCTCGAAGCGCGCCTGGGAGTCAAGCTGCTGCACCGCACCACGCGGCGGCTGACCCTGACCGACGCGGGCACGGATTACCTCGCGGCCAGCCGGCGCATCCTGCAGGAAATCGACGAAGCCGAGTCGGAGGTCGCGGCCCAGCGCACCCAAGCCGTGGGCAGGTTGCGCATGAATGTGCCGCTGTCCTTCGGCACGCGCTTCATCGCGCCGCTGCTGCCCGAATTCAGCCGCCGCTATCCGCAGGTCGACGTGGAGTTGGGCCTGAGCGATGCCCAGCAGGATCTGATCCAGGGGGGCTGGGACATGGCGATCCGCATCGGCCATCTCGCGGACAGCGCGCTCAAGGTGCGGCGCCTGGGCAATTGCCCGATGCAGATCTGTGCCGCGCCCGGCTATCTGGCGCGACAGGGCACACCGCGACGTGTCGCCGAACTGTCGGGGCACAACTGCCTGAGCTATACCCTGTCACCGCTGCAGGCACAAGGCACCTGGGCCTTCGGCTCAGCCGGTGAAATCCAGGTGCCGGTGCAAGGCAACCTCAAGGCCAACAACGGCGATGCGCTGCTCGCGGCCGCCATCGGCGGCCAGGGTGTGATCTACCAACCGAGCTTCATCGTCGCCGAGGCGCTGGCCAGCGGCGCGCTGGTGGCGCTCGCGCTCGATCAGCCGGCGCTCGACCTGGGAGGCCTGCATGTGCTGTTTCCCCCCGATCGCCGCCCGCCAGCCAAGGTCAGGGCCATGATCGACTACCTTGTCGAATCGTTTTCTCCCGCGTCAGCGCCGGCCCCATCCGCGGAATGAGCAAGCCCTGAGAATCTGGCCCGATTATTTCCAGAAAATGTAGTCGGCCTGGTACATCACGATTTGGCGCTGTCCCTTGTTGCCCGCGGTGCAGGCCATTGCCGGCGCCACGCCGCCCTTCAAGGCCACGCGCTGGATATAGGTCACGCCGCTCATGGCGCCGCTGCCCATCGCCGGGTTGGCCTTGACCAATTGGTAGGGCAGGTTGCCTTCACCAGCCGGCGCCACGGCCAGTTGCGTCGCAGTGAGCTTGGAGCCATCCATCGCTTCCCAGGTGGCCGGCGGTCCATAGTAAGTGCCCACTTTCTTTCCGCTGCGATCCATCAGATCGGCCTGAGGACCGACAAACACCCATTCGGTCTGGCCAGGCGCATTGGCCTTGTCGCGGCATTCATAAGTGATCTGACCGCGTCCGGTCGTGGTTTCCCAGGCGACCTTGTTGCCTGCAGGCACGCGAATGGTTTCCGGAACACTCATGGGATTGAAGTGCTGCGACTTGTTCATGGAACCGCATGCAGTGAGCAAAAGCGCCGAAGTGATCAGGCCGACGGGAGCGAGGATGCAAGCAGAAAGCGTTTTCATGGAAATTCTCCAGAAGAAAAGTGGGGGCTGAACCAGGCAACTCGATGAGCTGCTACTGGTACTACCCGCCAGATCGGGCTTTGGATGCAGTGGATGAAAAATAAATCTGCACCGAGGTTCGAGCCTGGTGGCAACTGTTGCTCCGCGCTGGACGGTGCAGCGCGGCGTCTGCCCGTCTGCAGGCATTCGCCGACTGCGTGGGCGATCTCTGCCCAACGCGCTTGCGCTGGCTGCCGCAGCGCGGCAATTCCTGCATCAGCATGCGCAGGTCGAAATGCACGGCATGGATTTTCCCGGGTCGCTGCATCTGTGTCCGTCAGGCTGCGCGCGCAGCATCGCTGTGCAATGTCGGCAGCGTTCGCCAACGCGCAGGAGACGGCATGGCAGATGGCTCCAGGGCCGTTCATCGGCAGGGTGCCCGTTGTCGATGGCAAGGGTTTTCCCGTGGCCTTCGCCAGACTCCGCGGATTGCTGCTGTGCGCCTGGGCATGTATCGACGGCTGTCCAGCAGCACGGTGCGCGGCGCTGCACCGGTTGATATTCATGGTCGAGATCGAAGAAAAAGCACGCACAGCGGGTTGTTCTCTTTAGATTGTGGTTTTAAAACTCTGATTTAGAGGCGTCAGCGCTGACGTCTGGTGGCTGCAAAGTTATCCACATTTCGCCTGAATCTACGAACCGCTCAGGCATCTCGCCGGGCAATCAAGCGGCCCGCGGCGATGGCATCGAGGAATGTCTGGCACATCGGTCGCGCTGCGCGCCGGCCTTCGCGTTCTTCCAGCAGCATGCCGCAGGCGTCGACCGTGACCATCAGCCTGGCGTCGCGGCTCTGGAACGTCTGCCCGGCAAACGCCGCGGCCTTTTGCTGCAGGTAGCTCTGCTGCTGCTGCTCTAACGCTTCGCTGGTGGCTGCCTGCGCGCGCTGAGCAAAATCCTTGTCGCTGCTCAGCAGGGCGCGCAGGTAGGCATAGAGCCGGCGCCCTTCGAGTTTTTCCAGGTACTGGCGCGTTGCACCGACTACATCCGACAGGCGCTGCTTGGCCTGCTTGGCCAGTTTCATCAACTGCAGAACGCCCGTGCCTTGCATGCCTTGTTCGCGCACCAGCCAGGCCAGGTCCGAGGGCAGCTTGAGTTTGCCGAATGTCTCGAATTGCGTGCCGCGGTCCGTCAGGGTGTGGGCTGCCGGTGCGGGTGTGCTGCGCGCCAGATTCTGCGCGGGCGCGACCACGGGGGGTTTGCCGGCGTGGGTAGCGTCGGTGAGTAGCAGCGCATCGAGCAGCTTGACTGTAGGAATCAGCGGGGAGCTGGAGCCGCGCAGGCCGGCGCGGGCTTTCTGCACTCTTTCGATGAGTCCCCGGTCCTCGAGCCACTTGACCACGCGGTGCACGGTTTCCACCGATTTGCCCGATTCGCTGGCAAGTGTGCCGCGACTGGCCAGAATCGGCGAATTCAGCCGAATCAGGTTGATTTTCTTGATGATGCGAAAAATCACCCGGAGATAGCCGTCGGGCACATCTCGGAACAAAGGCGACTCATCGAGCGCCGAGCAGGCTCGCGCAATCATCGAAGGGTAAACAGTAGGGGCGAGTTTTTCCATCGCAGTCTCCAAAGGACACGAAAATCCCTTGACGACTTCTTCTCGGTTCCCTTACTATTCGCTCATTCGGAGAGCTTTTGACCGATTTCCGTCGGTTGAAGGGAATTTGGGAAGAATCATCAAGATTCACAAGGAACCCTCAAAGTTGGCGCTTTGAGGGTTTTTTGTTGTCTGAACGAAAGTGCTGGTACTTAAGTCATGGTCGTTCTCCGGTTTTCAGGGCCCAGACGCACCGAACCCCGCTCGGGGCGGGGTTCGGTTGGGGGTGTTTATGCGTATAAACACATTGGGTGGGCCGTCGGTGCCCTCGTCGCGGGGCTGGCCGCTGCACCCTAGGCGCATGCATCTGTTTATACGTATAAACAGTGCCTGAAGACCAGGCACTGGGGCTCTGCTGGAGACAGCAGGCGCTTGCAGCCGCCAGCCCACCGGGACTGGCCATGGCGAAAACCGGTTTATGCGTATAAACCGTTGTCCCTGATGTCAATGGCGAAGCGATCACCTGCAGTACAGGCAAAGTCTGCGGATACGCATGAACTCCATGGTCGACCGCCATGCTCAAGACGCCTTGCAGCGTGCATGGGGTCTGAAATTCATGCGTATCGACAGCGTACGAAACCGCCTCCTGCGCCTGAATGGCGCCAGGAGCAAGGCGTTGATACGCAAGAGCTCCCGAGCGCCGGACGCGCAAAAAGCAAACAGGCCGCACGGGCTTGCGTTCGGCGGCTTGTTTATGCGTATAAACGGTTTCAGTCATGGAGGCCAGGCTTGTCGGCAGCCTGCGGCTTTTCAGGCTCGGCGGGCAATACCACGGCAACCGTATCCAGCAGGTTTTCGAGCGCCGTCGCAAATGCCAGCCGCTTGTCGTCAGGCACGGCGATCGATACTTCGAAGACATCGCCACGCTGCTTGTAGTAGCCGTTGGAGTACTTGATCTGCTTGGACGGGCTCGCGCTCTTCGAACCCGAGGGGTTCAAAAAGGCCTGCACCTGGTTGGACAGCCAGCGCAGCGGCTGATCTTCGGCGGCGAACTTGTTGGCCAGAGAAACTGCCCGGCGCTGGCCGCACTTCTCGTGCACCTTGAGCAGCTGGTAGGCTGCATTGGCGCCGAACTTCTCGGGATGCTGGCGCACCAGTTCCAGAAGATCTTCGGGCAGCTTGGCGTAGGCGCGGTAAAAGCTCATCAGTGTCTTGGAGAGCTTGGCCCGGCGCGCGATATCCGAAGCGGACTCTCCCGCAATGATCAGCTTCTCATAGAACATCGCCCGGTCGAAGTCGCAATGCTGCTGCCGGCATTCATTCTGTTCGTAGCCAAACCAGGCGGATTCTTCCAGGCTGAGATCGAGGTGGACTTCCGCCAGCAGGGATTCGAACACCTTGTGTTCCCGGCATGCCTGCACGCGTGTCCAGCCATCACAGATGATGAACCGGCCCACAGCGCTGGGATTCGGAATGACGTGAATCGGATCGTGCTGGCCTTGCGTGCGCAGGTTTTCCGCGCGCTGAAGAATCATCTCGGAGGTATAGACTTCGCGCGGAGCCAGCGGATTGGCGTCGATCAACTGGAGACTGATCTGCTGGACGTAGCGTTCTGGCGGCTGGACTGGCGCAGCGGCCTGGTCATCGTTTCCGGCCGGGACACTCGTCGAATCGGGTTTGGCCACCGGCATATCCGGCAGCGCATGCAGCGGCACAGCAGGAACGACGGATCCGCTCCTGATCAGGCCGGAAAGCTTTGGCGGTGGTTTGGCCATTGTCATTCTCCAACCGGCATGCCTGGCATGGTGATCCGGTAGCTGCGAATCAGGCTCTTGGCGACGTCATAAATGGCAGCGGCGCCTACCGAGCTGGGCTCGACTTCGACCAGCGGCGCGGTTTCGCGCGCATTGGGATTCAATTGGCGGGCAAAACCGGAAAACTGCGGAATGATGGAGTCATTGAGCATCGATCCGTACTTCGAATAGAGAAAGCCCATGCTCTCGCGCACATGCTTGAGGCTGGGGTGGTATTTGTTGATGACCACTTCCATGCCGACTTCGGCGCCGGTCACCGACTGGATTTCCGCCAGATTGGACGCCAGGGAATCGAGCGCGCGCAGGCAGCTGCCTTCGGGCTCGACAATCGTCAAGACCTTGCCCGAGACTTTCGCGGCAAACGAGAACGCGAGCCCTATCGGCGTGGTGCCTGGCGCGGTGTCGACAATGATGACGTCATAGGCGCTCGACAGGAACGCGCCGTTTCGGTTCAGGAAAAGCTGCGCACGCGCGTGGCTGGCCATGACCGCAACCAGGCTGGCATCGGTTTCCGCGAGCGTGATGTCGGCCGGAATCAGGTCGAGAAATCCGCCTTCATAAATATGCTTGATTGCCGAGGGCAACTCGGCATCGGGTTCCTTCTCGGCCTTGCGCAGGAAGTGACCGATGTGACGGATATCGGTTTCGTAACCAGTTGTATCAATGCCAAGCAGGTTCGAAGCCGACGCCTGGGGATCGGCATCGATGACCAGCACCCGAAAGCCCATCATCGCCAAGGATGAGGCAACGTTCACGGAAACACTGGTTTTGCCGACACCGCCTTTGGTCATGCGGGTCACGATGACCGGCGGAAGGCTCGCGGAGCCCAACGGAAGCGCATGCGTTGTAGGCGGCACCAGGCCGGCCGCGCGGTAACGCGCTGCGCGCATGTCGGCAGGCGTGTACTTCATGTGGTGCTGGCCCGCAGGCTTTTCGCGGCCTACCAACTCCTGCAATTTTTTTGCGGAAACATCCAGGCCTGACAGGGCTGTCGCTACAGATGTTTTGAATTGAATCGCTCTAGCCATGGCATTAACCAACATATCTCATGTTTGAGGGCGCAAGCATAAGGCCGAACAACAATGTTGACAAGTTTTTTCTGACTTCGCCTAAAAAAACTATCAATCGCTGAGCATCGTCGGCAAGCTTTTCCCTAGAACATAGGAGATTGAGGATTTTTCCTGATGCCAGACAGTTGTCTTATTTGTAGCGTGCCTGCCTGTTCCTGCGAGGCTATCACCAGGACTTCGATCATTGTCGGATGGGAAATGCATGACATTTTTGCGCAGACGCAGGCAGATCACCGAAGGCGTAGACGGGCAGCGTTGCTGGCTGTGACCAAATGTGACAGATAGGCAAAGGGCTGGGATCAAAGCCCGTGTGATCGGCGCGATTGGGTTTGCCTTGCGCATTGATGCCGGGCTTGAAACAAGCTTTTGCTGGACCAACGATCGAATGGCAAAAGGTTGGTGCTCACTCCGAGATCATTGCTTCTGCCAGACTTGGATCTTGCTTACATGTGGTTTGTTCTTTGGCGTGTCTTCTTGTTAGTTCTTAAAAATAATTTATGTAAGCTGTGTTCAATTGATGGATTCAAGTTCTTTAGCCGCTAAAGCACCCTTTGCATTGGCCATCCGGCGCTTTGATCTGTTTCGCGAACTGAACCATGCCTTTGCCACCCACCCGTTTTGTGATGCGCAGTATGCGTTGCATGAACATGTGGAGCGCCTTGGGTGCGACAGCAATTTCTAGCGTGTCCCTGGATCATCGCCGCAGGCGGTAGCCAAGGTACTTGCGGCCAAAGGCCAGGCCTGCCCGCATTCAGCCACAGGAGCTCCTTTCTCAGCGACAGCAACATCTGCTCGCCGGCCTTCTGACTGAGCAAGGTAAGCGAGGCCAAGCCTCGCAATGCGTTGACAAGAAACAGCGGGGCTTGAGGGCAGGCCGTTCATGGTTCGACAGGCTCACCACGAACGGTTTTCCCCGCTCGCCCTGAGCTTGTCGAAGGGTCGGTATTTTGAGCGTAGGCCGCCCATAGTTCGCCGCTGTTTGCTCAAATCGAGTGCTTTCTAAGTCGTTGATTTATTTGACAAAAAAAGCTGTTTCTTGAGAGAACGTAAAGTTGCAGTCATCGGCATGGCCGTATGCGACACAGCGGAATTGCTGCTGCGTGCGCCGGTTTTCAGGCGCAACGTGGCCGCGGCACGGGCAGCAGGGCCGCCGCTCCCGCTCATCTTGTGCGCCAACTGCCGCCTGAACTTGACCACCCTGATCGAGGATGCAGCGGTTCAGGCCGCTTTTGCCAGACCTGCTTGCCGGGCTGTGGGCCGCGTTCATGCGCGGGCATGTTTTCATTGCCGAATCCTGGATAGAAACCATGGCCACGGCCCGAAGGGCACCCATGCCTTTCGGATCTGAAATCCGCTGCGGAGCAACGTGCGACAGGAGCGGCGATCACGCAGCAAGCTTGCACCCCTGATAGGCAGATGTCTGAATCGCTTTCGGTAAGAGTTAGTCATTATATATCTATTTCATGTAAGCTGCATTCAAGTGCACAAAGCAAGCGCTCGCCTGCCATGCGAGAGATAGCCCCGTGGGCCCGCGACATGCCGCCAAGAAAAAAATACAGCCAAGCGCCAGGAGGACCCTGCAGGCATTGCCCGCGCCCAACTGGAGCGCGCACAATCACCACTTCTCAATACGTCAGCCTTGGCCCCTGGGGACGGTTGCCCCTGCCGAGCCTTCGATTTCCCCCGCTTTCATGCCCACACTCCGCCCCGTTGCCCTCGTTACCGGCTCCACTTCCGGCATTGGCGCCGCCATCGCGCGGCGGCTTTCAAACGAGGGCTTCGCCCTGGTGCTGCATTCGCGCAGCTCGGTCGCCGTGGGCCAGGCGCTGGCTGCCGAGCTCGGGGATGCCATCTATGTACAAGCCGACCTGGCGAACGAGCCCGACCGCGAGCGGCTGGTGCAGGAAGCGATAGCCGCCTGGGGGCGGCTCGATGTGCTGGTCAACAATGCGGGCATCAGCCAGGTGATTGCGCATGCCGATCTCGCGGCCGCAACGCCCGCCGTCTGGCACGCGCTGCACGAAGTCAATGTGGTTGCACCGTTCCGGCTTGTGGCGCTCGCCGAGTCGGCATTACGCGCCGCGGCGCAGCCGGGCCACCCGGCCTGCGTGGTGAACATCAGCTCGCATGCGGGCGTGCGGCCCAAAGGCGCATCCATTCCCTATGCCGCAAGCAAGGCGGCCTTGAACCATATGACGCGGCTGCTTGCGCTTTCGCTGGCGCCCGACATCCGCGTCAATGCCGTGGCGCCGGGCCTGGTCGATACGCCGTTGACCGCGGGCTGGACGCAGGCGCAGCAGCTCTGGAAGGAGCGCGCGCCTATGCAGCGCGCAGCCCGCCCCGAGGACATCGCCCAGGCGGTGGCGATGCTCGTGGCGTCGCACTATCTGACGGGCGAAATCCTGATGTCGGATGGCGGCTTGAACCTGACCTAGCCCGAATGGCGCGGCACCATCTCCAGGCGCTCGATCCGGTTGTGCCCATTATTCTTGGCCGCATACAGCTGCTGGTCGACTGAACCCCCAAAGTCGTTGAACGGATTGAAAAGCCATCGCATGCGCAGATGCCGGGGCCCTTGATGAACATGGACGCGCATCGCCGCAGGATGCAGCGCTGAATCGGCCTTGCGCTGCGCTTAAGATTGGCCCCCATGAAACAAGCCCAACTCCTACTCAACGTTCCCTTCGCGGCCAAGGACCAGGCCAAGAGCCTGGGCGCGCGTTGGGACCCGCAACAGCGCAGATGGTATGTGCCGCTGGGCGTGGACATCCAGCCGTTTCAGACCTGGTGGCCCGAAGACCTCAAGGCCCAGGGCGGCGAAGTGATGGAGCAGGCCGGGAAAGGCACTGCGCCAGCGCCGCGCAAGCCTGCCGCTACGCGCGCATCCACAGGCGCGCCAGCGATCTTCACCGGCCCGGCCGACGTCGCGCCCGACACTTCGGACAAGCTGCCCTGGGAGGATTGAGCTGCGCGCGGCCAGCCCGCGCGGCGCTACGCCAAGGAACACTCCCGGGCCGCAGCGGCCCCGGGGCACCGACAGATCAGAACCGGTGCAGCACGCCTGCCGACAGCGAGTCCTTGTGCCGCAACTTGCGCGCGCGTTGCGCATCGCGGTTGGCACCAGCCGCGATCACATACAGCAAGGTCCGCTTGGACAATGCATAGTTGGCAAACAGCTCGAAGACATTCGCGTCCTTGTATTGCGCATCGGTGCTCCTGGTCACGAGCGCATACTGCGCGCCCACGGTCAACGCACCGAACGGCGCAGCCACCGCTACACCTACGCTGTCGCCCAGCAATTTCTGCTCATCACGCTGAAACAGGCCCGAGACGACAAAGCTTCCCTGGTCATATTTCAGACCTGCAACGAAGCCGTTTTGATAACTGCTCTCAGGCACAGCGTTCAGGCGTCCCGCACGCTTTTTGGGCATGAGCACCGCTGCCGCCGTCCATTGCTTGCTGCCATAGCCGGCTCCGATCTGGAAATTGCCGTCGCGCGCTCCGACGTCATTCGTGCTGGTCTCGTCAAAGCTATAGGATGCCCGTGCCTGGAAGCCCGACAGATTGGGCGTGCCATATTGGACCTGGTTGCTGTGGCGCGCGCCGCCGAGGCTGCCGTTCGCTGCCACGCCCAACGTGCTCCAGGGGTTTACATCCGAGATGCCATTCAGGTCGAACGTGGCCATCAGACGCGCTTGCGGCGTGGTCGTGCGGCCGAGCATCAACTCGCCGAAATTGCCACTCAGGCCGACCCAGGATTGGCGGGTGAAGCCGCTGCCGCCCACCATCTCTCCCGTATCCAGCGAAAGAATGTTCGATTCGAGATGAAAGTTGGCCTTGAGCCCGCCTCCCAGGTCTTCTGAACCGCGAATGCCCCAATTCGAAGGAAACTTCGAACTCCTGACACTCACGGCAGGGTCGTTAAAGGTTTTCGCAATGCCGATATCCAATGTGCCGTAAAGCGTCACATTCGACTGGGCATGCGCCGCCGAAAACAAGCCCAAAAAAACAGAAAATCCAATATATCCAGTTTTCATTGTGTCTCCTTGAATTGATTTTTTTACTTGCGCTCATGCTGAAAAATCCCCGGGGGCGCACCCTTGTCGGGAGCCTGTTCAACGTCAATGCCGGCCTTGTGCGTTATCGCATTTCGAAAAGATTTCGCCGTGGTGGTCTGGCTCATGCATGTCTCCTCAAAGTTGGCCATGGGTGGCGCATTCGTTTTCTCCAGGGATCCTTTGCATCACCTCGCGAGACGGTGGCAATGCGAACCGCGCTAGCCCTTGCTGCCAGCGGTCGCAGGGGTTGGTGCACAGGATCCCTGGAGCGACAGCCTCCTATAACCCACGATTCCAGGGAAGGCTTCTTCTCGAAATATGAGATTCACGCAAGATTTCATGCGAAATAAACGCATCCCGGCTTTCGACTTGTCCATGGCAACGCACATTTACGCTGCTTTCAATGAAAGCCAAGCTCAGGATTATTTCGGGTCAATACCAGCCGGGAGAGCGACGGGTCGAGCCTCGGTTTTCACGCAGGCCCATACGCGTGGCCTTCAAAGAGCCGGCCAGGGACGGGCTGCTCGAACCTCTGCCCACGCGCGGCTTGCGTATCAATCGGCCATCAGCAGCTGGCCACATAGGCGGCGGGCCCGTGCCTCACAGGCCGCGCGCTTTGCCCTTGGCGATGCGTTTTCGGTTGGCCTCGTCCCACTGGCGCACGTTGAACGCCTGGTAGTCGGTCAGTACCGCGGCCACACGCGACATGCCCGCCGGCAGGCGCTGCCCTGCCCCGTAGCTGCCCGCTTCTTCCTGCACCGTCGGCGAACCCTGCGTGACTTCGAGCAATTGCGGCAAGGGCACTTCGAGCGCGCTCGCGATGGCCGCCATGATCTTCAGCGAGGGATTGGCCTTGCCATGGGTCAGATCCGAGAGGAAGGAGATGGACATGCCGGCCTTGTGCGCCAGGGCCTGCCTGGTCATCTGCTTCTCGTCGAGCAGCCTGAGCACGTTGCGCAGAAAGATCTGTTGGTACATGGTGGGCGGGTCACGCGGCCAGGGCTTTAGCCGCTAAAGTTGCTGATGCGGGCCATCGCCGCATCTTAACGTCCACGTCCGTGGCGCAGTGCCCGCCCCTCGATCAGTCCCAGAGCGGGGCGAGGCCGTCGGGGTTGACCAGGCGCTCGCCCCGGTCCATGGCGTCGATCTGCGCGAGTTCGGCATCGCTCAGGCGCAGCTCGCGCGCGGCAAGGTTGCCCGCCAGGTTGACGCGCTGTGTCGACGAGGGAATCACCGCGAAACCGCGCGCCAGCGCCCAGGCCAGCGTCACCTGGGCGGCGGTCGCACCATGCGCCTGGGCAATCGCCTGGATCAGCGGCTCCTTGAGCGCCTGGCCGTAGGCCAGCGTCATGTACGAGGTGATGCGTATGCCGTGCTGCTTCGCATGCGCGACGACCGCGGGGTTTTGCAGGCGCGGGTGCAGCTCGATCTGGTTGGTGGCGATTTCCTTTGCCCCGACCGCATCGATGGCCTGCTGCTGCAATGCGACCGGGAAGTTGGAGATGCCTATGGCCCGGGTCAGGCCCAGTTCCCTGGCCTGCATCAGCGCGTCCAGCGTTTCGGTCAGGGGCACGGCGGCCGCAGGCGATGGCCAGTGGATCAGCGTCAGGTCGACCTGTTCGGTACGCAGCTTGGCCAGACTTTCGCGCAGGCTGGGCAACAATTGGGCGCGGCCCAGGTTTTCGGTCCAGATCTTGGTGGTCAGGAACAGCTGGTCGCGCGCCACGCCGCTGTCGGCAATGCCCTGGCCGATCTCGGCCTCGTTGCCGTAGATCTGCGCGGTATCGATCACGCGGTAGCCGACTTCGAGCGCATTGCGCACCGAGTCGATCACAGTGTTGCCGGTCAGGCGGAAAGTGCCCAGGCCCAGGTCGGGGATATGGATGGAAGTCGTCATGGATGCTCCGTTGAGAAAGTGAGAGTGAAGAAAGATTTCAGCGGGCGGCCGATGGCAGGCCCTTGCTGCGGGAAACCGTGCCGTCGCGGCGGTCGAGCGCGCCGCTGCAGTGAGTCAGTGCCAGCGACACCAGTACCACCGCAGCGCCTATCCAGGGCGTGTGCTTGAGGCCCCAGTGGCTGACAATCAGGCCGCCGGACCAGGCCGCGAACGCAATGCCCAGATTGAAGGCGGCGATGTTCAGACCCGAAGCCACGTCGACGGCCTGGGGCGCAAAGCGCTCGGCCTGCTTGACCACATAGACCTGCAGGCCGGGCACGTTGCCGAACGCCACCGCGCCCCACAGCAGCACCGTGGCCAGCGCCAGCCAGGCATGGGGCGCGGTGAAGTTGAGCAGCAGCAGCACGCCGGCCAGCGCCGCAAAGATGATCTTCAGCGCGGGAATCGCGCCTTTGCGGTCGGCCAGCCGCCCGCCCCAGAGGTTTCCGGCCGCGACCGACACGCCATAGACCAGCAGCACCCAGCCGACAGCGCTGGCGCTGAAGCCCGAGATCTCGGTCAGAATGGCGGCCAGAAACGTGAAGGGAATGAAGGTGCCGCCGTAGCCAATGGCCGTGGTCGCATAGACCAGCAGCAGCCGCGGCTGCGTCAGCACCCTGGCCTGCTGGGCCAGCGACGCCGGCGGCGTATGGCGCAGCTTGGCGGGCACGAACACCCAACTGCCGACAAAGGCCAGTGCGCCGAGCAAGGAGACGGCCAGGAAGGTCTCGCGCCAGCCGAAGTGCTGGCCGATGAACGTGCCCAGCGGCACGCCGGTCACCAGCGCCACCGTCAGGCCGATGAACATGATGGCGATGGCGCTCGCGGCTTTTTCGCGCGGCACCAGGCTGGTGGCGATGGTCGAGCCTATCGAGAAGAACACGCCATGGGCCAGGCCCGTGAGCACGCGCGCCGCAACCAGCGCTTCATAGCTCGGCGCCTGCCAGGCCAGCAGATTGCCGGCGGTGAACAGCGCCATCAGGCCCAGCAGCAGCACCTTGCGCGGCAGCTTGCCGGTCAGGGCCGTGAGTACGGGCGCGCCAATCGCGACGCCCAGCGCATAAAGACTCACCAGCAGACCCGCCGACGGTAGGCTGATGGCCAGGTCGGCGGCCAGCGTGGGCAGCAGACCGACGATGACGAATTCGGTCGTCCCGATGGCAAAAGCGCTGATCGTCAGCGCGAGAAGAGCAAGTGGCATGGCGGTGCATTGAAGTGGAATAGCCGTACTATGCGCGCCGGATACTTGCGGATAAAGCCTTGCATCAGCACAATACTCTTGATTCCAAATCAACAATCCATGAAAACCACGCTAGACGAACTCCAGGCCTTTGTGACCGTGATTGACGCCGGCTCGATCACGGCCGCGGCCGAGCAGCTCGCGCAAACGGTGTCGGGCGTGAGCCGCACGCTGCGCCGGCTCGAGGAAAAGCTGGGCACCACGCTGCTGCGGCGCACCACGCGCCGGCTCGCGCTGACCGAGGAAGGCAGCCTGTTCCTGCTGCGCGCACGCGCGGTGCTTGACGCCGTCGAGTCGGCCGAAGACGAGATGGCCGCGCGCCGCGAACACCCCGCGGGTCGGCTGCGCGTGAATGCGGCTTCGCCCTTCATGCTGCACGCCGTCGTGCCGCTGCTCGCGGGCTTTCGCGCCCAATACCCCGATATCGAGCTGGAGCTCAACAGCAACGACGACCTGATCGATCTGATAGAGCAGCGCACCGACGTAGGCATACGCATAGGCGCGCTGCGCGACTCTACGCTGCACGCCATGCCGCTGGCGCGCTTTGCGCTGCGCGTGCTGGCGTCACCGGCCTACCTCAAGGCCCATGGCAAGCCGCGCCATGTCGAAGACCTGCGCGGACACAGCCTGATCGGCTTCACCCAGCCCGAAAGCCTCAACCGCTGGCCGCTGCGCCATGCGGGCGGCGAGGACTACGAAATCACGCCCTGCCTGCGCGCATCCAGCGGCGAAACCGTGCGCCAGCTCGCGCTGGCGGGCCAGGGCATTGCCTGCCTTGCCGATTTCATGACCCGCGCCGACCGCGCGCGCGGCGATCTGGTGCAGTTGCTCATTCCCCATACCGTGGAGCAGTTGCAGCCCGTGAACGCCATCTATTACCGCAACACCGAACTGGCGGCGCGTATCCGCGTGTTTGTGGACTATCTGGCGGGGGCGTTGAAGCAGGCGCAGGGGTGAGGGGGCGCCCTGCCCTTGGCTTTGAGGACAGGCCGTTCACCCTTCGACCAGGCCGCACAGGCAGGCTCGGGGCGAGTGGGGAAACCGTTCGTGGTGAGCCCGTCGAACCATGAACGCCCTGCGCGCATGATCCATCCTTGAACCCGCCGAAGACTACGGCTTCACGCCCGCGCGCATCTGCGCGGCAATCTCCAGCAACACCGCCGGCAGCTCCCGCACGCCTTGCACGACATAGTGCGCACCGGCCAAACGCAGCTTGTTCTCGGCAGCCGCGATGCGCGCGGCGACTTCCTCGGCCGGCGCCTGGGCGTACTCTTCGAGCGAATAACCGACTTCATTGCCCGAAAGGCTCAGCCCCACGGTCCACATGCCGGCGTTGCGGCCTTCCTCTATGCCGGGAACGGTGTCATCGACCTTGACGCAGGCGCGCACATCGGTGACGGCCAGCGCCAGCACATTGGCCAGCGCCATGAACGGGCCGGGGCGCGCGCCCGCGGCGAGTTCGTCGCCCGCGACCACATGTTCGGGGGCGACGCCGGCCTCTGCCGCCTGGGGCAGCAGCTTGTCCAGCACCACGCGCGGATAACCCGAGCACGAACCCGTGCGCAGGCCCTGGCGGCGCAGCCACTGCAGCACTTCGGCCGCGCCGGCGATCGGCGCGGAAAACTCGCCGACCTTGGCGATCTGCAAGGGCATGAAGCGCGCGTAGACCGCGTCCACGTCGGCGTCTTCGGGCGCCTTGCCGAACACGCTGAGCCATTGCGCGTGGATGGCGGGCGCCTGCAGCAGCTGGTGGATATGCTGCCATTTGGACAGGCCCATGGGGCCGCGCGCCTGGGCCAGCGTGATGTGGACGCCGAACGTGGCGAAGGCTTCCACGAAGATCTGGGTCGGCGCCAGCGAGCCGAAGTCGACCAGGGTGCCGGCCCAGTCAAAGATAACGGCCTGCAAAGGCGCCAAGTCGGCGGATGCGCCTTCGGGCAAGAACGCGCAGGTAGCGGAGAAAAGAGGAGCGTGGGCGCTTGTCATGGGGGGTGTCCGAATGAATGGAGAGAGAAAGGCAGCACAGCGGCAATTGACAGCAGGTGGCCAGCGACATGGCTCAGGCCAGTGCACGAATGAAGTTGCGCCCGCGCGGGCCGCAGGCCGCGGACTGCACCATGCGGTCCCAGTCGGCGGCGCTCAGGCCGAACTGGCCGGGATCGGTCGATACGCCCAGGCCCTGCAGGAAGCCGCGCAGCCGCGCGACGGCCACTTCGCCGGTGCGCGCGTCGAAAACCGACAGCAGCGCGGCGTCGCATTGCGGGTCCGCGCCCAGCGCCATCTCCAGCACCAGCGGCAGGCTGAACGAGCAGGCAATGCCATGCACCTGGCCGTAGCGCAGCGTGATTTCGTAGGACAGCGAATGCGCCAGCGCGGTCTTGGTGTTGGAGAACGCCAGGCCGGCGAGCAGCGCGGCCTCGGCCATTTCTGCGCGCAGGCCGGCGTCGTCCAGATCCTGCATCAGCCGCGGCAGCGTCTGCAGGATGCGCCGCGCCGCATTCACGGCCAGCGTGCTCGAGACCGGGTTACGGTTGACGTTCCACAGCGCCTCGAGCGCATGCGACAGCGCGTCCAGGCCGCTGGCCAGCGTCGCGCCCGCGGGCAGGCTGCGCATCAGTTCGGCATCGATCAGGGCCGCCTCGGGCCAGGTCCAGGGCTGGTGCAGCGAATGCTTGCGCCCGCCGGCCTGGTCCCAGAGCGTGGCCCAGGGCGTGACTTCGCTGCCCGTGCCGGCCGTCGTGGGAATGGCAATCAAGGCCTTGTGCGCACCGGGCGGCAGCTGCGCGCCCTGCTCCAGCGCCGCGAGCAACTCGGCAAACCGCCCCGAGGGCGTGGCGCAGAGCAAGGCCTTGGCGGTATCGATCACGCTGCCGCCCCCCAGTGCCACCACGCAGGGCACGTCGCCATGGTCACGCTGGACCTGCTCGTAGAGCGGCGCGAGCCACTGCACATCGGGATTGGGCTGGATCTCGCTGATGACGGCGCGCAGTTGGGTGCCCAGCAGCGCCTGCAGCCTGTCGACCAGTCCCAGGCCATGGGCTTGGGGAAAAGTCACGAGAATGCAGTCGCGGCCGGCCAGCAGTTGGGGCAGCTGCGCGAGCGCGCCCGGCGCGGCATGGATATTGACGGGGTTGTGATAAGTCCACACGGTGATTTGCCAGAAAAGAGGAAGGAAACGGCGTAGCCCACCAGGGCGGCGATCCACGCTGCCAGGCTCCGAATAAGGTCTTGGGGGAGGAGCCGCCGGCGGCCGGGATCAGTGGCGAGCGCCGCGCTGAATGCGCTGGCGCAACAGGTTGGAGACCAGATCGGCGGCGATCACCATCGCGGTGATCACGATGATGCAGGTCGCGGTCTCCTGGTAGCGGAACAGCTTGAGGCTGCCGACCAGCTCGAAGCCCAGCCCGCCCGCGCCCACCATGCCCAGCACCGTGGCCGAGCGCAGATTGACTTCGAAGCGGTAGAGCACCACGGCGATCCAGGCGGTGATGGCCTGGGGCACGACGCCAAACACAATGATCTGCAGCTGGCTGGCGCCCGCGCTGCGCAGCGCCTCGAGCGGGCCGCTGTCTATTTCCTCAATGCTTTCGGCAAAGAACTTGCCCAGCATGCCCATGCCGTGCAGCGCCAGGGCCAGCACGCCGGGAAAAGACCCCAGGCCCACGGCCGAGACAAACACCAGCGCCAGGATCAGTTCATTGATGCTGCGCACCACGTTGAGGAACTGGCGCGTGACGCGGCGCAGGCCGTGCCAGCTGTGCAGATTGCTCGCCGCGATGAAGGACAGCGGCAGCGCCAGCACGATGCTCAGCAGCGTGCCCCAGATCGCGATCTGTATGGTTTCCAGCGCCGGCGCCCACAGCCGCGGCAGGATGCTCAGGTCGGGCGGCACCGAGCGCGACAGGAAGTCGGCTATCTGCGGCATGCCGCTGGCCAGTTCTCCCCAGCTCAGTTGCGCGCCCGTGGCGCTCCACTGCAGCGCCCAGCCCAGGGCCAGCGCGATGGCGGCGTAAGCCAGCCAGCCGCTCCTGCCTTCGGGCGCGGCCACGGTCCAGCGGTAGGAATTCTTGTTGGCGGTATGGCTCACAGCAGGCCTCCTGCGGGAATGGCTTGCTGCCAGTGGTGGGGAGCAGCCGGCGTCACGGCCGCCGGCTGCGCGTGGTAGATCGCCTGCAGCGCGGTGTCATCGAGCGCGTCGGCGCGGCCGTCGAAGACCATGCGGCCCTGGGCCAGGCCGACGATGCGGTCGCCGAACTCGCGCGCATAGTCGACCTGGTGCAGATTGCAGACCACGGCAATGCCCAGGCCGCGCGTGGCCTCGCGCAGGTACTGCAGCACGGTGCGCGCGGTCTTGGGGTCCAGGCTCGCGACGGGCTCGTCGGCCAGAATGACGCGCGGCTGCTGGGCCAGCGCGCGCGCAATGCCCACACGCTGCATCTGCCCGCCCGACAGCGACTCGGTACGTTCATGCGCCTTGTGCGACAGGCCCACGCGTTCCAGGCATTCGTGCGCCAGATCCAGATCGCTCTGGCGAAACAGCTGCAGCAGCGACGGCAGCGTGGGCAGCGCGCCCAGCCGGCCCGTGAGCACGTTCTTGCGCACCGACAGCCGCGGCACGAGGTTGTGGTGCTGGAACACCATGGCCGCTTCGCGCGCCAGTGCGCGGCGCGAGTGGCGCGCCATCAGGTCGATGCCGCCGACCTGCAGCGTGCCGCTGTCGGGCCGGGCCAGGCCGTTGATGCAGCGCAGCAGCGTGGACTTGCCCGCGCCCGACAGGCCCAGCATCACCACGAACTCGCCGGGCTGTACATCGAGGTCTATGCCGTGCAGCACATGGTTGCCGCCGAAGCTCTTGCGCAGTTGGCGGGCGCGTATCATTTCATTTTCCCGAGGTCGAGGTTCAAGGTCCTGGCGGTCTGGCGCACCACGTCGTAGGCCTTGTCGGAAGTCGGTGCGAAGCCGTTGAGCTCGCCCTGGTCGCCCCAGGGCAGGCCCTTGATCTCGGCCAGCGCGGCAGCGACTTTCTGCTGGGTCGCCGCGTCCAGGCTCTTGCGCCAGACCATGGGCGACTCGGGAATGGGCTGCGAGCGCCAGACGACCTGGAAGTCCTCGGCCTTGACCACGCCCTTGGCGACGGCCGATTCGAAGATGCGGTCGGCCACGGCCGCGCCGTCGACCTTGCCGTTGGCCACGGCCATGATGTTGGCGTCGTGCGAGCCCGAGAAGATCACGCGCGAGAAATGTTTTTCCGGGTCGAAGCCATCGGCCAGCAGCCCGGCCTTGGGAAACAGATGGCCGGACGCCGAAGTCGGGTCGACAAAGGCAAAGGTCTTGCGCTGCAGCTTGGCGACGCTGTCCAGGCCCGAATCCTTGCGCGTGATGACCACGCTGTGGTAGGCGCTCTTGCCGGTCTTCTTGGTCACGGCCACGGCAAACGCTTCGGCGTTGGCCATGCTGCTGGCCAGCACATAGGAGAACGGGCCCAGGTAGGCGATGTCGAGCTTGCCCGAGCGCAGCGCCTCGATCACGCCGTTGTAGTCGTTGGCGACGAAGGGCCGCACTTTCATGCCTGTCTTCTCGGCGAGCTGGTCCATGACCTGCTGGCTGGCGCGGATCATGGCCTGCGCGTCCTCGGACGGGATCAGGCCGACGCGCAACTCGGCGGTCTGTGCGAAGGCAGTACTCACTGTGGCGAAAGCCAGCGCGGCGGCGCCGGCGAGCTGGAGGCAGTTTCTTCGGGTGGTCTTCATGGTGGCGTTCCTGGTGGGCATCAAGTGGAGGGAGACAAGCTGTCTGACCACTCGATGGTAGGAACGACATATTTCTTTCATGTGAAATTTTTAGACTTGTTCCACTGTGTTTTTATAGATGGAACCTATAGATGTCGACCGCCCGCTACCGCGCCTTTGTCGCCGTTGCCCACCAGGGCAGCCTCAGCGCCGCAGCCCGCGCATTGAAGCTGAGCCAGCCCACGGTGTCCGCCCAGATCAGCGCGCTGGAACAACACAGCCCCGTGGAGCTGTTCCACCGGCGCGGCTACCGCATGAGCCTGTCGAGCGCGGGCGAACAATTGCTGCCGATCGCGCAGAAAATCCTCGCGCTTGAAGCCGAGGCCGACTTCTTCCTGCGCGACTCGGGCCAGCTCAACCAGGGCCGGCTGCACCTGGGCGCGGTCGGCCCGTTCCATGTGATTGAAATGGTCGCCGCGCACCGGCTGCGGCGCCCGGGCATCGAGGTGTCGATACGCATGGGGAATTCGAAGCAGGTGCTCGCGGACCTGGAGCAATACACCACCGACATCGGCGTGCTCGCGGGCAGCCACGACAACCCGGCGCTCGAATGCGTGCTGTATGCGCGCCACCCCATCATCCTCTTCGCCCACCGCGACCACCCGCTCGCGCGCCACGCGAGCGTGCGCGTGGAGCAGTTGCAGGGAATGGAATTGCTGCGCCGCGAAGCCGGCTCCACGACCCAGGCGACGATGGACGCCACGCTGCAAGGCGCAGGCGTGCGCACGCGCTGCTCGCTGGAAGTCGGCAGCCGCGAAGCCTTGCGCGAGGCCGTCGCGCGCGGGCTGGGCGTGGGCGCGGTGTCGGAAGCCGAGTTCATTGCCGACCCGCGCTTTGTGCCGATCCGCATTGACGGCGACCCGGCCACCACCAGCACCTATCTCTACTATGCGCGCGAGCGCCGCCGCAGCCTGCTGATCCAGTCGTTTCTGCAGGCGCAGCGCATTGCGCCGCGCGAAACGCCGCCGGCCTGAACGGCGCGGCGGCTGCGGCTTTTAGATGCCGACGACGGACACCGCCTTGGTGTTGAGATAGGCTTCCAGTGCTTCCGGGCCGCCTTCCGTGCCATAGCCCGAGTCCTTGATGCCGCCGAAAGGCAGCTCGGCCGAAGGCGTTGCGGGCTGGTTGATCCACAGCATGCCGGTCTCGACACGGCTGGACAGCAGTTGCACGTTCTTGAACGAGCGCGTGAACGCATAGGCTGCCAGGCCGTAAGGCAGGCGGTTGGCTTCAGCAATCGCTTCCTCGAGGCGGTCGAAGGCGCGAATGCCGGCGATGGGGCCGAACGGCTCCTGGTTGAACAGGTCGGCGTCGGTCTCCAGGTTCGCGATCAGCGTGGGCGCAAAGAAGTTGCCGGTCTCGCCCACGCGTTCGCCGCCGGTGAGGATCTCGGCGCCGCGCTGGCGCGCATCGGCCACGACCTGCTGCATCGCGGTCACGCGGCGTGGGTTGGCCAATGGGCCCAGGCTCGTGCCTTCGGCCAGGCCGTCACCGAGCTTGAGCGACTGCGCATATTGCACAAAGGCCTGGTTGAACTCGCCAACCAGGCTGCTGTGCACCAGAAAGCGCGTGGGAGAGATGCAGACCTGGCCCGCATTGCGGAACTTGGCCGCGCCCGCGGCCTTGACGGCCAGCGCCACATCGGCGTCTTCCGCAATGATCACGGGGGCATGGCCGCCCAGCTCCATGGTCGCGCGCTTCATGTGCTGGCCCGCGAGCGCGGCCAGCTGCTTGCCCACGACCGTGGAGCCGGTGAAGGTCACCTTGCGGATCACCGGGTGGGCGATCACGTAGCTGGAGATTTCAGCCGGGTCGCCGAACACCAGGCCCACGACACCGGCCGGAATGCCGGCGTCTACAAAGCAGCGCAGCAGCGCGGCCGGCGAAGCCGGGGTTTCCTCGGGCGCCTTGCACAGGAAGGAGCAGCCCGTGGCCAGCGCCGCGCCAATCTTGCGCACGATCTGGTTGACCGGGAAGTTCCAGGGCGTGAAGGCCGCGACGGGTCCGACAGGCTCCTTGATCACCATCTGCTGCGCGGCGACATTGCGGCCCGGCACAATGCGGCCGTAGACGCGCCGGCCTTCGTCGGCGAACCAGTCGATGATGTCGGCACCGGCGTTGATTTCCACGCGGGCTTCGGCCAGGGGCTTGCCGTTTTCCTGCGTCAGCACGCTGGCGATCTCTTCGACGCGTTCGCGCAGCAACGCAGCGGCGCGGCGCATGACGGCCGCGCGCTCGTAGACCGAGGTATCGCGCCAGACTTCAAAGCCTTTTTGCGCCGCGGCCAGCGCAAGGTCCAGGTCGGCAATGCCCGCATGGGCAACAGTGCCAATGACCTGGCCCGTGGCCGGGTTGCGCACGTCAATGTGCTTGCCGCTGGCGGCATCGACCCAGTTGTTGGCAATCAGCAACTGGACATTGGGGTAGGAAACGCTCATAAGGGATCTTCTTTCCATCATTCTGACGACCGGAAGCCGGTCACGGGTCGAAACGCAGGGGCGCCATGGGCGCGTGCTGCGGGCGGCACCGTAGATAGTGACATGAAATCAGCGCCCGCAAGCCTTTCGCCATGCCGCGAAGTCATGGTGGTTATGCACATCGGTCGCCGGGTACAGGCCCAGGATGGAGTGCCCCTGCATCACCCGCTCCTGCACGAAGTCCTCGAACACCGTCATTTCCACGGCTTCGGCCGCGACTTCATCGGCCAGATGCGCGGGAATGACGATCACCCCTTCGGCATCGCCGACCACCACGTCGCCCGGAAACACCGGTGCATCGCCGCAGCCTATGGGGCCGTTGATCTCTATGGCCTCGTGCAAGGTGAGGTTGGTCGGCGCGCTCGGGCGGCAGTGGTAGGCGGGCATGCGGTACTGCGCAATCTCGGGGCTGTCGCGAAAGCCGCCATCGGTGACCACGCCGGCCACGCCGCGCTGCATCAGCCGCGCCAGCAGGATGCCGCCGGCCGAGGCCGCGCGCGCGTCCTTGCGGCTGTCCATCACCAGCACCGCGCCCGGCGGGCACTGCTCCACGGCCTGACGCTGCGGGTGCTCGCGGTTCTGGAACACGCTGAGCATATTGCGGTCTTCGCGCGCCGGCATGTAGCGCAGCGTGAAGGCTTCGCCCACCATGTTGGGCAGGCCGGGGTTGAGCGGCCGCACGTCCTGGATGAACTGGTTGCGCAGGCCGCGCTTGAACAGTGCGGTGCACAGCGTGGCGGTGCTCACATGCATCAGCAGTTCACGGGTTTCGGGTGTCATGGGTGGTCTCGCTTCAGAATATGTCGGGTTCAGGCACGGCCTTGCCGAAGCTGGTTTCAAGAAAGTCGAAGTCGCAGCCTTCGTTGGCCTGCAGGATATGCTGGCCGAACAGCCAGCCGTAGCCGCGCTCGTGGCGCGCGGGCGGCGCAGTCCACGCGGCCTTGCGCCGCGCCAGTTCCTCGTCGCTGATCTCGAGATGGATGCTGCGCGCGGGCACGTCCACGGTGATGCGGTCGCCGCTGCGCACCAGCGCCAGCGGGCCGCCGACGGCCGATTCGGGCGAGCAGTGCAGCAGGCAGCCGCCGTAGCTCGTGCCGCTCATGCGCGCGTCGGACAGGCGCAGCATGTCCTTGACGCCCTGTTTGAGCAGCTTGGTGGGAATCGGCAGCATGCCCCACTCGGGCATGCCCGCGCCGCGCGGGCCGGCGTTGCGCAGCACCAGGATATCGTCGCCCGTCACGTCGAGGTCCGGGTCGTCGACGGCCTTCTTGAGACTGGGGTAGTCGTCGAACACCAGCGCGCGGCCGGTGTGCTGCAGCAGGTGCGGCGCGCAGGCGCTGGGCTTGATGACCACGCCGCCGGGCGCGAGGTTGCCGCGCAGCACGGCCAGCGCGCCTTCGGCGTAGATCGGCTTGTCCAGCGGCCGGATCACGTCGTCATGGTAGACCTCGGCGCCGGCGATGTTCTCGCCCAGCGTGCGGCCGTTCACGGTGAGCGCCTCGGTCTGGAGGTGGCCGCGTATGCGTTCTAGCAGCGCGCGCAGGCCGCCGGCGTAGAAGAAGTCCTCCATCAGGTAGGCATCGCCGCTGGGGCGGATATTGGCGACCACGGGCACGCGGCGGCTGAAAGCGTCGAAGTCGTCGAGGCTGACCGCATGGCCCGCGCGGCGCGACATGGCGATCAGATGGATGATGGCGTTGGTGCTGCAGCCCATGGCCATGGCGCAGGCAATGCCGTTCTCGAAGTTGGCGCGCGTGAGCATGCGCGCCGGCGTGAGGTCTTCCCAGACCATGTCGACGATGCGCCGGCCGGTGGCGGCGCTCATGCGGATATGGTTGGCGTCGGCCGCGGGAATCGACGAGGCGCCGGGCAGCGACAGGCCCACGGCCTCGGCGATGCCGGTCATCGTCGCCGCCGTGCCCATGGTCATGCAGGTGCCGTGGCTGCGCGCAATGCCGGCCTCCATCTCGTTCCAGGCCTGGTCCGAGAGGCGGCCCGCGCGGCGCTCGTCCCAGTACTTGAACGCGTCCGAGCCCGAGCCCAGCACCTTGCCTTTCCAGTTGCCGCGCAGCATGGGGCCCGCGGGCAGGTAGATGAAGGGCAGGCCCATGCTCAGCGCGCCCATGGTCAGGCCCGGCGTGGTCTTGTCGCAGCCGCCCATGAGCACCGCGCCGTCGACCGGGTGGCTGCGCAGCAGTTCCTCGGTTTCCATCGCCAGGAAGTTGCGGTACATCATGGTCGTGGGCTTGACCATGCTTTCGGACAGGGAGATCGCGGGCAGCTCCAGCGCAAAGCCGCCGGCCTGCAGGATGCCGCGCTTGACGTCCTCGACGCGCT
Organism: Pantoea sp. 18069; assembly: GCF_902706035.1. GTDB lineage: Bacteria > Pseudomonadota > Gammaproteobacteria > Burkholderiales > Burkholderiaceae_C > Comamonas. The sequence continues at coordinate 63,728 of NZ_CACSJA010000007.1, forward strand.
GCTTGAAGTGCGCATGGCACTGGTTGGCGTCGCTCCAGGTATTGATGATGGCGATGACCGGCTTGCCCATCCAGTCCTCATAGCCATAACCCATCTGCAGCACGCGCGAGCGGTGGCCGAAGGAGCGGAAATCATCGGGGGCGAACCAGCGCGCGCTGCGCAGGGACTCAGGGGAACGTTGCATGAAAGACTGTCTTCCGGGTCGGTGCCCGCGCATGGCGCGGGCTGCTTCAAGAAAAAAGGCGGACCGCGCAGCCTAGAGGACCTTGCCGGGGTTCATCAGGCCCTGCGGGTCCAGCGCCTGCTTGATGCGGCGCATCACGGCCAGCTCGGCCACGGTCTTGTACATCGCCATTTCATCGCGCTTGAGCTGGCCTATGCCATGCTCGGCGCTGATGCTGCCGCGCAGCGCGACCACGGCGTCGTGCAGCAACTGGTTGACGGCCTCGGTCTGGTGCTGCCAGGCAGCGGCGTCCATGCCTTTCGGTGCGCTCAGGTTGAAGTGCAGATTGCCGTCGCCCAGATGGCCGTAGACGATGGGCCGCGCGCCGGCAAACGCCTGCGGCAGCTCTACCAGCATCTGCTCGACAAAGGCCGCAATGCGCGAGATCGGCAACGAGACATCGTGCTTGATGTTGCTGCCGTCCATCTGCTGGGCGTGGGTGATGTTCTCGCGCAGCGACCACAGCGTCTGGCCCTGGGCCAGGTTGCCGGCCAGCACCACGTCTTCGAGGCAGCCGCCCTCGAGGCAGGCCATCAGCGCGGTCTGCAGCGCCTCGCGCAGCACTTCGTCGCTGCCGCCGTCGGCCGCTTCCATCAGCACGTACCAAGGCCAGTCGCCCTCCAGCGGCGCGGGCGTTTCGGGAAAATAGTCGCGCACCAGCGCCACGGCCGGCCCGGAGATCAGCTCGAAGGCCGTGAAGCGCTCGCCCAGATGGCCGCGCAGCGCGCCCAGCAGGCGCACGGCCTGGGCAATCGAGGACAGGCCCGCGAAGGCCACGACTTCGGCGCTGGGCGCGGCAAACAGCTTGACCGTGGCGGCGGTGATGATGCCCAGCGTGCCTTCGGCGCCTATGAACAGCTGCTTGAGGTCGTAGCCGGTGTTGTCCTTGCGCAGCCCGCGCAGCAGGTCCAGGCATTCGCCATCGGGCAGCACCACTTCGAGGCCCAGCACCAGTTCGCGCATATTGCCGTAGCGCAGCACCTGCACGCCGCCGGCATTGGTCGCGATATTGCCGCCGATCTGGCACGAGCCTTCGGCACCCAGCGACAGCGGGAACAGCCGGCCCGCTGCGGCCGCCTGCTCCTGCAGGGTCTGCAGTATGCAGCCGGCCTCGACGGTGGCGGTGTTGTTCTCGGCATCGATCTCGCGTATGCGGCTGAGCCGGCCCAGCTGCAATACAGCCTGCAGGCCGCCGGCCATCGGCACCGAGGCGCCGCACAGGCCGGTATTGCCGCCCTGGGGCACCAGCGCCACGCCCGTGCGCGCGGCGAGCCGGACCAGGGCCTGCACTTCGGCCGTGCTACCCGGGCGCAGCACCGCCAGCGCCTGGCCCTCGAACTTGCCGCGCCAGTCATGGGTATAGGCCGATACATCGTCGCCGTTCAGTTCGCTGAGCACATGGGCCGGGCCGATCAGCGTGCGGGCTTCGGCCAGCCAGGAGGAGGTGTCGAAAGTCATGCGTTCGGCCTCGTTCAATAGCTGCTGGCTGCAGCGACGGCGGGGGCCGCCACCTGCGCCGGGCCACGAAAGCGCCGCGCCGTGGCGTCCAGCCCGTCGCGCAGCACCAGCGTGTCGAGCACCACGGCGACGAACTGCGCGCCCAGGTCCAGGCATTCGCGCGCGCGCGCCTCGTCGACCATCAGAATGCCCGGCGCCTTGCCGCAGGCACGGATGCGGCGGATGGCGTCGTCTATCGCCCGGCTGACCTGCGGATGGCGCGTCTGGCCCGGGTAGCCTAGGCTGGCCGACAGGTCCGCGGGGCCGATGAAGATGCCGTCGATGCCGTCCACGGCCGCAATCGCTTCGATCTGCTCGAGCGCCTCGCCAGTTTCCACCTGCACCAGCAGGCACAGTTCGTCGGCGGCGCGGGCCACGTAGTCGGCAGTGCGCCCGAAGTTGGCCGCGCGCGTGGAGCCGCCCATGCCGCGTATGCCGTGGGGCGCGTAGCGGATGGCACGCACCGCGGCCTGGGCTTCCTCGGCATTCTGCACGAATGGCAGCAGCAGGGTCTGCGCGCCTATGTCCAGATAGCGCTTGATCAGCACCGCATCGTTCCACGCGGGGCGCACGACGGCCTGCGTGGGCAGAGCCTGGGGCGCGGGCTGGGCCGCGGCCACGGCCTGCAGTTGCTGCAGCATCAGCGGCACGTCGCTGGGCGTGTGCTCGGTGTCCAGCAGCATCCAGTCGTAGCCGGCACCGGCAATGAGCTCGCAGACATAGGGCGAGGGAATCGTCGACCAGACGCCGATCTGGGCGCGGCCCGCGCGCAGCGCGTGTTTGAAATGGTTGGTAGGCAGCATGTTCATTCGATACGGATGTTTCCGGTCTTCACCACATCGGTCCAGCGCGCGACTTCGGCGGCGATGAAGCTCGCAGCCTGCGCGGGCGTTCCGGGCGTGGGTTCATTGCTCATGGTAGTCATGCGTGCGATCACGTCGGGCTGGGCAAGAATTTCCTGGCATGCCTGGTTGAGCTTTTGCACGATGTCGGCCGGCATGCCCGCCGGGCCCGCGAGGCTGGTCCAGGAATAATTGACGACGCTCGGCTGACCGGCCTCGGCCATCGTAGGCACATCGGGCAGCCCTGCCAGCCGCTTGCTGCCGGCAACGGCCAGGGCCCGCAGCTTGCCGCCCTGCACGAACGGCAGCGCGGAAGTCGCGGGAACGAACAGCAGATCGGCCTGGCTGCCGATCAGGTCGGTCATCGCCGGCATGTCGCCCTTGTAGGGAATGTCATTGAGGGAGGTGTTCGTCGTCTGCTTGAACAACTCCGTCGTCATGTGTCCCGACGAGCCTATGCCGGTCAAGGCCACGTTCAAGGCTCCGGGCCTGGCCTTGGCCAGGGACACGAGTTCGGCGACCGAACCCGCCTTGAGTTCCGGCGAGGCCAGCATCAGCATGGGCACCCGGCTGAGCATCGCAATGTGCGTGAAGTCCTTGCGCGTGTCGTACTTCACGTTCGGATTGACGAGTTGGTTGATCGCATGCGTGCCCGGTCCGCCGATCACCAGCGTGTAGCCGTCGGGCCTGGCGCGCGCCACGGCTTCGGAGGCAAGCGAGCCATTCACACCGGCCCGGTTTTCCACGACCACGGGCTGGCCCAGGCGCTGCGACAGACGCTCGCCGAACAGGCGCCCGAGCACATCCGTTTGCCCGCCTGGAGGAAAGGGAATCACCAGCGTGATGGACTTGGCGGGATAGGCCGGTTGTGCCAGCACGGCCAGCGGGGCTGTCGCCGCGATAAGCAGGCCCGCCAGGGCAATACGTCGGTCAAGCTTGGTTCGGTACATCAAGGTCTCCAGAAATGATTGCGCAATCATTCCTCTTTTCCCCTGCTGTTTCATCGGGACGTTCACCAATAAGAAATCATTCTGAAATGAGTGCGATCATGCTTATCATGACAACGCAATCATTTCAACCATGGAGCAGCATGTCCCACCGTCCTTCGCGCCCTTCCTCCGCCCCCACGCTCAAAGACCTCGCGCGTCTGGCCGGCGTGTCGCCGATCACCGCTTCGCGCGCCCTGCAGCGGCCCGAGCTCGTGGCCGAGGCGACGCGCGCGCGCGTGGCCCAGGCGGTGGAGCAATCGGGCTATGTGCCCAATTCCCTCGCGGGCGGCTTGACCTCGCGCCAGACCCGGCTGGTCGCGGCCATCGTGCCCTCTATGGGGCATTCGCTGTTCTCGGACATGCTCGACGCGCTGGTCACCGGCCTGGCGGCGCAACGCTACGAGACCACGCTGGGCATTTCCCGCTATGACCCCGAGCACGAGGAAACCTGGCTCGCCGCCATGCTCAGCCGCAGGCCCGAAGGCGTGGTGCTGACCGGCACCGAACACACGGCGCGCGCGCGCCGGCTGCTGCTCAACGCCGACATCCCGGTGGTGGAACTCTGGGACTACACGCCCCACCCGCTGGACGTGATCATCGGTTTTTCGCAGGAAGATGCGGGCCGGGCCGCGTTTCGCCATCTGGCCGCATGCGGCTACCAGCGGCCGGCGATCCTGCGCTCCGACGACAGCCGGGCCCTCCGGCGCGCCCTGGGCTTTGTGCGCGCGGCGGCGGAAACCGGGGCGCGCGAGCCCCGGCAGGTGGTGTTCCCCGAAGACAGCCCCCAGGCCGGCCGCGGGCGCGAGGCCTTGCGCGCGCTGCTGGCCCAGGCGCCCGACGTGGATGCGGTCTTTTGCAGCTCGGACGCGCTGGCGCAAGGCGTGCTCGCCCAGGCCCATGCCCTGGGTCTGCAAGTGCCGCAGCAACTGGGCGTGCTGGGCTTTGGCGACCAGGCGCTCGCCGCCGACGCCATTCCGGCGCTGTCCACGGTGAAGGTGGACGGCGCCTATATCGGCCGCCTGGGCGCGACGGCGCTGATTGCGCGCATGCGCGGCGACAGCGTGGAGCCCGCGCAGGATGTGGGCTTTGAAGTGATTGCCAGGGCCAGCACGCGCGCGCCGGCGACGCCGGCCACGCGCCAGAACTGAAGCGCCCCTCTCACGTTGCCGACGGGCGCTGCTCTTCACGCAATGTGAAGAGGGGGTGCAGTTCCCAGACTATCCGCGCGCCCGGTCCCTGCCTACAGTCCTCCCAAGCCATCAGTCCAGTGTTCTGCACTGGCGCTGCATGGCATGCGACGACAAAACTCCAGGAGACCCCGATGACATCCCCCGATTCCCAGCCGCTGAACATTCCCTCGATGCGCGGCCAGTGCTCCGCAGCCGAATGGCAGGCGCGTGTCGACCTGGCGGCCTGCTACCGACTGATCGAGCACTACGGCATGGCCGACATGATGGCCAACCACATTTCCGCGCGGGTTCCCGGTGAGGACGGTGCATTTCTGATCAACGCCTACGGAATGATGTACGAGGAAATCACCGCCTCCAGCCTGATCAAGGTCGACCATGACGGCAACGTGCTGTCCCGGCCCGACTTCGGCGCGCTGAACTACGGCGTCAACAAGGCCGGCTATGTGATCCACAGCGCGGTGCACGCCGCGCGCCCCGAAGTCGACTGCGTGATCCACACCCACAGCTGGGCTTCCATGGCGGTCTCGTCGCTGGCCTGCGGGCTGCTGCCGCTGACGCAGACCGCGATGCGCTTTCTGAAGATCGGCTACCACGACTACCAGGGCGTGGTGCTCAACCTCGAGGAGCAGGCGTCCATCATCCGCGACCTGGGCCAGGGAGAGGCCCTGATCCTTCGCAACCACGGCGCGATGACCGTGGGCCGCTCGGTCGGCGAAGCCTTCAACTGGATGCACAGGCTCGAACTCGCCTGCCGCGCGCAGCTCGCGGCCATGGCCTGCAACACGCCGTTCACCGCCGTCGCGCCCGCCGTGCTCGAGGAAACCTGGAACAACTACCAGCCCGGCACGCGCCGCCCCTACGGCCTCATGGAATGGCCGGCGCTGCTGCGCAAGCTCGACCGCATGGATCCGGGCTACCGGCTCTGACACGCCAGCGCCGCCCAGGCCCGCAGGCTGCCCCGGCAAGCCTGTGAAGCCGCTGCGCGCCCTGGCGCGTGCACAAAAGAATTCACAACAAGGAGACAAGCCCATGAAATTCGCATCCTCTTCCCCCCCAGGCACCCGCCCTCCCCTGCGCACCCTGCGCCGCGCGCTGTGCACCGGCCTGGGCCTGGCACTGGCCCTGCCGTTCGCGGCGCAGGCGCAGACCGCGGCCTATCCCGCCAAGCCGGTCAAGATCATCGTCGCCTTCACTGCGGGCGGCACCACCGACCTGCTGGCGCGCAGCGTGTCGCAAAAGCTCTCGGAAAAACTGGGCCAGTCGTTCGTGATCGAGAACCGCCCGGGCGGCGGCGGCAATATCGGCACGGAATCCGTGGTGCGCGCCGCGCCCGATGGCTACACGCTGATCGTCAACTCGGTGGGGCCGATCTCGGTCAACCAGTCGCTCTACAAGAAGATGACTTACGACCCCTTGAAGGACCTGGTGCCCGTCGTGCAGATCGCCGATGTGCCCAATGTGCTCGTTGTCCACCCTTCGGTGCCGGCCAATACCTTCGACGAATTCCTCGCCTATGCCAAGACGCGGCCGGCCGACTTCAACTACGGCTCGACTGGCGTGGGCACCTCGTCCCACCTGTCGAGCTTCATGCTGATGCAGCAGCTCGACATCGAAGCGCTGCACATTCCCTACAAGGGAGCGAACGCGCTCAACGACCTGCTCGCGGGCCGGCTGCAGTTCATGTTCGCGACCATTCCGTCGGTGGTCTCGCATATCCACGCGGGCAAGCTCAAGGCCCTGGCGGTATCCAGCGCCCAGCCCTCGCGCGCCCTGCCCAAGGTGCCTACGGTGTCCAGCCGCATCGCGGGCTTCGAGGCCGGCTCGTGGTTCGGCTTCTTCGCGCCCAAGGGCACGCCGCAGAGCGTCGTGCAGCTGATCAACAAGGAAGTCAACGCCATCCTGCCCCAGCTCAACGACCAGATGGTGCGCGAAGGCGCCGATCCCGTCGGCGGTTCGCCCGAGCAGTTTGGCCAGATGACCCAGCGCGAGTTCGTCAAGTGGCAGAAGATCGTCAAGGACTCGGGCGCGTCGGTGGATTGATGGAAGACTTCGCATGACGCCTCTTTGCATTCTTGTCTCCGCCGCGGCGCGCGAACGCCATGGCGCGGCGATCGCCCAGGCGCTGGACGGGCGCCCGCATGCGCTCGTCACGCCGGGCGACAGCGCCGCGCTGTCGGCGCAAATCGCCTTTGTCTCGCGCGATGTCACCGGCCTGTCGACCAAGCACGAGATCCATCCAGAGACCCAGCGCTTCTACGACGCGATGGCCGCGGCGCGCGATCTGAAGTGGGTGCAGGTGCACTCGGCCGGCGCGGACCGCGCGATCTACGCGCAGCTGCAGGCCAAGGGGGTCATGCTCACCACGTCGGCAGGCAGCAACGCCGAAGTCGTCGCGCAGACCGCGGTCGCCGGCCTGCTCGCGCTCGGGCGGCGGTTTCCGGAGCTGATCGCGGCCCAGCGGCGTGGCGAATGGTCGCCGCTGATCCACCGCCCGCTGCCCCCCGATATCCACGGCCAGACCGCGACCATCGTCGGCTGGGGCGAGATCGGCCAGGCCATAGGCCGCATCCTGCAGGCGGTGGGCCTGCATATCCAGGTCGTGCGCAGCAGCAACGCGCCCACGGCCCAGGGCCTTGCGTCCTGGGCCTACGAAGACATAGGCCAGGTGCTGCCGCGCAGCGACTGGCTGGTGCTCGCCTGTCCGCTGACGTCCCGCACCCAGCAGCTCATCGACGCCGCGGCATTGCGCGCGCTGCCCCCGGGCGCGGGCGTGATCAATGTCGCGCGCGGCGATGTGCTCGACGAAGCCGCGCTGATCGCCGCGCTCGAAAGCGGGCACCTCGCCGGCGCCTACCTCGATGTCTTTGCCCATGAACCACTTGCGGCCGGCTCGCCGCTATGGGCCATGCCGCAAGTGCTCGCCACGCCGCACAGCGCGGGCTTTTCCGCGGGCAACGCCGAGCGCGTGGTGAAGATCTTTCTGGCCAACCTGCGCCGCTACGCGCAGGGACAGACGCTGGCGCAGTTGGGGCGCGCCGCGTAGGCCGGGCCGCGTAGGTCGAGCCGCGTAGGTCGGGCCGCGCAGGCCGGGCCGCCTGCGCCGCGCGCTCAAGGCTGGTAGAGCTGCGCGCCTTTCCAGCGCCCTTCGCGCACCGTCGCGCGCACGACTTCGGCGATGACCACGCGCGCCGCAAGGCCGGCGGGCGACAGATCCTCGTCGGACAGGCTGGCCAGCAGGTTCTGCCTGGCCATGCCTTCGTCGGCGATCTCCATGTGCAACAGGCCCGCACCGGCATGGCGCGTGGTCGCGGCGCCGGGCTGTATCGAGGCCGCGCCGCCATCCATGACGGCGTCCATCAGCATCGCCAGGCCGTCGACTTCGAGCGCGATGTCGGGAATCACGTTGGCGCGCATGAAGCCCGCGTCCACCAGGGCACGCAGTCCATGCGGCGCGCTGGGCAGCACCAGCGGCACATCGGCCAGCTCGGACAGAAAGACCCGGTCCTTGTGAACCAGGCCCGGCAGCGCCGGCGACGCCACGAGAAAAAGCCTTTCCTCCAGCAGCGGCGAAGTATGCCAATGCCGGTGCGCATCGGCCTTGAAAATGATGCCCAGGTCGATACGCCGCGCATTGAGCATGGCCGCGAGATTGCCCGACAGCGCTTCGACCAGGTGCAGGCGGATATCGGGATAGCGTTCGCGCATGACTTTCTGGAACGGCAGGCCCAGCACCGAGGCCGTGGTCGGCGCGAACCCCACGCTGACCTGGCCCGAAAGCCGCGCGTGCCTGGCAGCCTGCGCGGCGTTGTCGATATTGCGCAGCGCAAGCTGGGCGTGGTGCATGAAGGCCGTGCCGGCCTCGGTGGGAATGACGCCCGCGGGCGAGCGCTGCAGCAGCCGCGTCGACAGCTCGCTTTCGAGGCGGCTCATCTGCTGGCTCAGCGCCGAAGTCACGACGTCGAGCTCGATCGCGGCGCGCCCCATGCTGCCCAGCTCGCAGATCTTGATGAAGTAGCGCAGTTGCCTGATTTCCATGGCGGTAGTCCTTGTGTTGGCGCCGGCTTCAGGCGCGCGGCGGCGGCTTGAGCAGGCCGCTTTCGATATGGCCGGCGACGAGCTGGCTGATCTCGGCGCGCACCCAGCGGTGCAGCTCCGAAGCATCCTGACGCCTGGGCCAGGCCATGCGGAACGTGATCTCGCGCAGCGGCTGCGGCAGCCGGCTCGTGACCAGCGGGAAATACCGGCGGTGCAGCGCCGCGGCGAATGCGGGCATCGTGGTCGCGTAATCGCTTTCCATGAGCACATGCGGGCTGTGGCCAAAGCCCGAGATATAGGCCGCGAACTGCATGCGCCGCTGCGTGCCCTTGAGCGCGCGATCGAAGTTGGTGCGCCGCCCATGCATCTGCGTATAGGCAAACCAGCGCAGGTTCTCGAGGTCGTCGAGCGACAGTTGCTTGCGGCCGGCCAGCGGATGGTGCGGGCCCATCACGGCCACGCGCTCATCGCGAAACAGCGGCTTTTGGCTGAAGCGGCCGGGCACTTCGGCGAACAGGCCGATGGCGATGTCCTGGCGCTCGGCGTCAAGATGGGCGGGATCGAACTCACCATGCACCGGGTGCAGCTTGGGCACCACGCGCGGCGCGCGCTGCGCCAGGCGCTGCAGCAGCGGGCCGGCCAGCAGCAGCTCGAAATGCGCGGCAATGCCGATATCGACCACGCCCTGCGCCTGCGCGGGATCGAAGGACTCGTCGACCGCGAGCGCCTGGCCCAGACTGCGCAGCGCCGGGCGCACGGCCGCGTGCAACGCCAGCGCGCGCTCGGTGGGAACAAAGCGCCCGTGGACCGCGACCAGCAGCGCATCGGCCAGCGCATGGCGCAGCTTGGCCAGATCGCGGCTCACGCCGGGCTGGGTCTTGTGCAAGGCATGCGCGGCCTGGGTCGCGCTGCGCGTGGCCATCAGCGTGTCGAAGGTCAGCAGCAGGTTCAGGTCCAGGCGCCGCAGCGCCGAAATTTCATCGTCCATACCCGAAATGATATGGGCAACTTGGCAAATCATGATTGGACGCGTGCAGGGCCGCGCTTCTACAGTCACGCATCAATCAAGAATGGAGACAAGCATGGCCCTTTCCCGATTCCTGCGGCAGCTGTCCTGCGCCACCCTGACCGCGCTGGCCGCGCTGGCCGCCCTGCCCGTCGCCGCCCAGACGTTTCCCGCCAAGCCGATACGGCTGGTCGTGCCTTTCCCGCCCGGCGGCACGCCGGACATACTGAGCCGCATCATCGGCGAGCATGTGGGCAAGTCGCTGGGCCAGCCGGTGCTGGTCGAGAACCGCGCGGGCGCGGGCGGCAACATCGGTGCGCAGTCGACCGCCAAGTCGCCGGCCGACGGCTATACGCTGCTGGTCTGCGCGTTCAGCTGCGCGGTCTCGCCGTCGCTCTACACGCCCGCGCCCTTCGATCTGGCGCGTGACTTCGAGCCGGTGGCGCTGCTGGGCACCGTGCCCAGCGTGCTGGTGGTGCACCCCGGCGTTCCGGCCGGAAGCCTCAAGGAACTGATTGCCTACGCCAAGGCCCACCCCGGCAAGCTCAATGCGGCCTCGTCGGGCGTGGGCGGCTCGGCGCATCTGGCGCTGGTGCTGCTGCGCAACCGCGCCGACATCGAGATCGCCCATGTGCCGTACAAGGGCGCGGGCCAGGTCGCGGCCGACCTGCTTGGCGGCCAGGTCGACATGTACTTCGACAACCTGCCCGCGTCGCTGCAAAGCATTCGCGCGGGCAAGCTGCGCGCGCTGGCCGTGGCAAGCAAGGCGCGCGCCGCGGCCGTGCCCGACGTTGCCACGTTCAGCGAAGCCGGCCTGCCCGACTTCCTGATCACGCCCTGGTTCGGCGTGCTCGCGCCCGCCGGCACGCCCGCGGGCGCGGTCAACACCTTGAACCAGGCGATCAACCAGGCGCTGCAGGACCCCGCGCTGGGCAAGCGCCTCGAGGAACTGGGCCTGGTCGCCGCGCCCGGCACGCCCGCGGCGCTCAAGCGCTTTCTCGCCGCCGAGACCAGCGCCTGGGCCGACGTGATTCGCAAGAACGCGATCAAGCCCGAATGACGAACGACTTCGACACCCGCCCCGGCCGCGCGGGCCCGCTGTGCCTGCGCGACATGGGCGCTTTCCATGTCGGCGGCCAGGCGGTGCGCCTGCAAGGCCAGCCGGCGACACGCGCCGTGCTGGCCGCGGGCGGCGAGCCCGTGCTGCTCGACCCCAACGGCAGCTACTGGGTGGGCCAGATGTATGCCCAGTACTTCCTGCCCCAGGCGCCGGCGCAGTCCACGCCCTTGCAGCTGTGGCATGGCGGCGGGCTCACGGGCGCCTGCTGGGAAACGACGCCCGACGGCCGGCCCGGCTGGCTGCACTACTTCGTGCGCCGCGGCTGGGACACCTATCTGTGCGACGCCGCCGAGCGCGGGCGCGCGGGCTATGCGCCGCGCGAGCTCTGGGGCGCTCCGCTGTCGCAGACCGCCGAAGCCGTATTCGCGCGCTTTCGCCTCGGCCCGTCACTGGACGGCGTGGCGCTGGCCGACGCCGCGCAGCAGGCGTTTCCCGAAGGGCAGTTCCCCGCCGAAGCCTTCGAAGCGCTGGCGCGCCAGCTCGTGCCGCGCTGGGCGCATACCGATGCGGTGATTCTCGGCGCGTATGAAGCGCTGCTCGAACGCGTCGCGCCCAGCGTGGTGGTCTGCCATTCGCAAGGCGGCATGTTCGGCCTGACCATGGCCCAGCGCCGGCCCGACCGCGTGCGCGCCGTCGTCGCGCTCGAGCCCGCCGCCGTGCCGCCGCCTTCGGCGCAGGACGAAGCCTGCGCCGTGCCCACGCTGATCATCCTGGGCGACCGCATCGAAGGCGACGCGCGCTGGCCCGCGATGCGCAAGCGCATAGAGCAGTTCGCGCGGCGCCACGCTTGCGTGGAAATCCTCTCGCTGCCCGATCTGGGCATGCGCGGCAACTCGCATATGCTGATGATGGACCGCAACCACCTGGACATCGCCGACCTGGTGCATGGGTGGCTGGCGCGTGCGCTCAAGGATTGAAGGCAGCAGGCGCTGCGAGCAGGTATTCTGTACAGACCCATAGGGAATGGACCGACATAATGGCCCAATGCGCGCTGTTACCCCACCGCCCTGTCCTATCCTGCACATCGCGCTGCCGCCCGCCTGCAGCGCACGAAGGAATCCATGAAGCTTTTACTTGCAGGCGCGAGCGGCCTGGTCGGCAGCCATGTACTGCGTCTGGCGCTTGCCGACGAGCGCATCACCCAGGTGACCGCACCCGTGCGCCGCGCGCTGCCCCTGACCCACGCCAAGCTGCTGGCCCCCGTCGTCAACTACGACGCCCTGCCCGAAGGCGCCGCCTGGTGGCAGGCCGATGCCGTGGTCTGCACGCTGGGCACGACCATGAAGGCCGCGGGCTCCGAAGCCGCATTTCGACGCGTCGACCACGATTACCCGCTGGCCGTGGCGCGACTCGCGCGCGCGCAGGGCACGCCCACCTATGTGCTCAACTCCGCGGCCAGCGCCAGCGCGCAGTCGCGCTTTTTCTACAACCGCGTCAAAGGCGAACTCGAACAGGCGCTGGCTCAACTGGGCTTTGCTTCGCTCACCTATGCGCGCCCCGGCCTGATCGGCGGCGAACGCGGCGAACCACGTCCGGCCGAGCGCGCGGCGATCGTCGCGCTGTCCGCGCTCGGGCCCCTGCTGCCGCGGAGCTGGCGCCTGTATCCAGCGCAAAACATTGCACAGGCAATGCTCGCTGCCGCCCTGCTGGCCCAGCCCGGCGTGCATGTCATTCCCGCCGAAGCCGTCAATTACCCCGCCCTAAAAGACGGGGCTTGGAACTGAAAGGAATCAAGCCAGATTGACCAGGGAAAGCGGTACCCAACCCGCTGCGTCGATAACAGGTCGTTCAGACGCACCAGCGAATGCTTCCTCAGTTCGCTGCTCTGCAAGGTCCGGATCATGCAGGACAAAGGTAAAGGTCCGAAGGTCTGGATCGCAGCCCGCAAGGGCTGGAGCCGGTTGTCGACATTCCCGAGGGGAGCGGGTTCGTGAGAAATCACGCGCCCCGTCACCAGGCCCGTAAGGGCTGACTGCTGGAAAGACAGCCTGGCTGTACAGATTGCAGCGCTTATGATCAGGAGTCGATGTGGCGGTTTTTGTGTTGGACATCCATGGCAAGGCTTTGATGCCGTGCACCGAAAAGCGGGCCCGGCTGTTGCTGGACCGCGGCCGGGCGCGCGTGCATCGCCTCCTGCCTATGGTCGTCCGACTGGTCGACCGTCAGGCCGGCGACTGCGAATTCCAGCCTCTGCGTCTGAAAATCGACCCGGGGAGCAAGACTACGGGGCTCGCGCTGGTCCGCGAGGTGGCGGCAGTGGACGCTTTGACTGGCGAAGTCCAGCTGGGCGTAGCCGTGCTGAACCTGTTGGAGCTGGTCCACCGCGGCCGGCAGATTTCCGAGGCCATGACGGTGCGCCGTCAGATGCGCCGTCGACGTCGCAGCAATCTGCGCTATCGCGCTCCAAGATTTCTGAACCGGGGCGGCGACAAGACTGGCAGGCTCGCCCCATCGCTGCAGCACCGCGTGGACACTACCATGACCTGGGTTCGGCGCATCCAGCGCTGGGCACCCGTGCGTGCCATCAGCTCGGAGCTTGTGCGCTTCGACATGCAAGCGTTGCAAAATCCTGAGATCGATGGCATCGAATACCAGCAAGGCACGTTGTTCGGCTACGAGTTGCGCGAGTATCTGCTGGAAAAATGGGGCCGCCAGTGCGCCTACTGCGGCGCCAGGAATCTGCCCCTGCAGATCGAACACATCCGAGCCAGGGCCCATGGCGGCAGCAACCGCGCTTCCAACTTGACCCTGGCCTGCGCCTGCTGCAATCAGAAAAAAGCGGCGCGCAGCATCGAGGATTTTCTGTCCCAAGACCACAAGCGACTAAACGCCATTCTTGCGCAGGCCCAAAAGCCGCTGCGCGATGCGGCAGCCGTCAACGCCACGCGCTGGGCACTGGCAAACGCCTTGCAGGCTACGGGCCTGCCCGTGGAGCTGGCCTCGGGCGGGCGGACCAAATTCAACCGCAGTGCGCTGGGTGTGCCTAAAACCCATGCGCTGGACGCGGCCTGCGTGGGCCAGGTCCACTCCATTGAAAACTGGAATAGCCCGACCCTGGCCTTGAAGGCGATGGGCCGCGGCAGCTACCAACGCACGCGCCTGGATAAATTCGGTTTCCCCAGGGGTTACCTCATGCGCAGCAAGCGCGTCCACGACTTTGCCACGGGCGACATGGTGCGCGCGGATGTACCCAAAGGTCTCAAGGCCGGCGTCCACACGGGCCGCGTGGCGATTCGGGCAACGGGCAGGTTCAACATCCAATTGAACCAAGCTGGCGTTTCAGCGGTGGTGCAGGGAATCCACTACAGACACTGCCGTATCGTTCAAAGGAACGACGGGTATGGCTATTTTCTTAACCCGGCCAATCACACAAAACGTGATCAGGTAAGGCCAAAAGCATCGGATGCTTCGCATCCGGCGCTCTACCTCCCCGGCATGAATGCCGAGGTTTCACGCGCACTCTGATGAAAAACGCCCATGTCAGCCTGATGAGGCTGTCCTCTTACCGCGGAAAGCAGGGATAAACCATGGTTTTCCACGGAAGCTGCCTGTGTGCGGCGGTCAGTTACGAGCTGCTGTCTGTGCCAAAGGCCGTCAGCCATTGTCATTGCGGCCAGTGCCGCAAATCCCATGGGGCGGCATTCGCCACGTACGGCAGTGTTCCGCGCAGCGATCTTCGCATCCTGAGCGGGGCAGCGGCCATCAAGTCCTATGCTTCCTCGGAAACGGTGCTGCGCCAGTTCTGTTCGCACTGCGGCTCCACCTTGTTCTGGTCAAGATCCCAAGGCGAATACGCCCAGTGGATTTCGGTGGCGCTGGCCACTTTGGACACGCCTTTTGCACCGCGCCAGCAGAAACATGTGCACGCGGCCTCGAAAGCGAGCTGGTATGAAATTCCGCCATCCTGCTCCTCGTTCGAATGACCGCTTTGGATGCCGCCACGCACGCTGAAGCATACGGGCCTCAGCCGACCTTGGTAAACAAGGCCTTGCGGCTGATGGTTTTTCCGGACAGCATGAAGACGCCATCGCCGGTGTAATGCAGGGTCTGCGGGTGCCTGGGCAAGCGTGCCACATGCGCCTTCACGACTTTGAAGATGAAGAAGTCGTAGCGCTCGACCAGCGCGTCATCGACCAGCTTGCACTCGAAACTGGCATGGCATTCGCGGATCAGGGGCGCGCCGACCTGGTGCGCAGGCTCGGCCGTGAGGCCAAACGCTTGAAACTTGTCGATCTCGGCGCCCGAAGTGTTGCCTATCTTCGCCACGACATCGGTCAGCGCGGTGGTCGGCAAATTGATCACGCATTCGCCGCTTTGTCGCACCAGCTCGAAGCTGTGGTTCGCACTTGAAATCACGCAGCCGACCAGGGACGGCGTGAACTCCATGACCGTATGCCATCGGTCTGGTCGCGCCACCTGGAAGACACCAGAACCACGGGCCCGGGCTCGAGGAAACGCCGGATCTGCTCGACCGGGAAATCCTGCTTTTTTGCAGCCATCGACGGGTACTCCAGGCGTCGTTCTCAGCGCTGCTGCTCGCTGGGTGGAGGCACTGCTTCAGGGTCTTGCGGGATCTCTTTTTCTTGCTCCGGAGAAAGCGGCGGGCCGCCCTCCATCGGTTCTTCGGGCACTGGGGGCGGCAGGCAGGCCAGACGCATAAAGGTTTCCTTGGGATGGCTCAGGTGTGCTGGGGAGCCTGCTCAGGCGGCACTTCGAGCGGCGGCGTACCCAGCGGCGGGTCGGTAGGGACCGGAATCTCGGGAGGCAAGGCGGGCTGCTGCGGCTTGGCGGGCTCATCGGGCTGCGGGCGGATGGCAGGACGGTTCGGAATGGTTTGTGCGGTGATCTCCATGGTGTGGAATCCTTTCGCGTCCAAGTTTCGGCAGCCTTTCGCCTGGCGCACGTAAGCATTCATGCCGCTTACGCCTTGCAAACCGCGCCTGCCAGGATTAAAAACCCCATGCGCCCGGCCCGCGGATACGCAATTGCCTGAAGGCGCGCAAGCGCCTCAGCCCTCGCCCAGCACGCCCTCCAACACCTCGAGCATCTCCCCACAATCCGCTTCCACGGCCCTGACCATCACCATCTGCCGCGCATAAGCCGCTCCCGCAATCGGAATGCTCAGGCAGTCGCCGGCAAAGCGCTCTATGCCCATCCATTGCGGCACCAGACTGACGCCCATGCCGTCGGCCACCAGCAGCGCAATGGCTTCGAGCGCATCGAGATCGCAAAGCACCGTGGGCGCGATGGCCTGGTCGGCGAGCCAGGCCGTGGCATGGCGCCCGCCCCAGGCATTCGGGTCATAGCGGATATAGGGCAGATCGCGCAGCAGCGCCGCAGGATTGGCATTCGCGCCCGCAGGCGCAAGCAGCACCAGCGGTTCCTGCCTGAGGTGCACGGCGCGCAGCGTCCTGGGCAGCGCGAAAGGCGGCTCGACGATCAGCGCCGCATCGATCTCGCCGGCCTGCAGCATCTTGAACAGCCCGCGCGAGGTGCCGGGCACGATGACCGCCTTGGCTTGGGGCGCGGCCTGATTGAAGCCGCGCAGGGCACGCAGCAGCATTCCCGTGAGCGCGGTAGAGACCGCGCCAATGCGCAGGCTGCCGCGCAGGCCGTCGACGCTGGCGTCGCTGTGCAGCAGCGCGGCTTCGCGCACCAGCCGGCGCGCGCGCGGCAGCAGCAGCGTGCAGGCCTGCGTGGGCTGGGCGCTATGGCCCGTGCGCGAGAGCAGCGCAAAGCCCAGTTCGCGCTCGAGCACCTGTACGCGCTGGCCGATGGCGGCCGCCGTGAGGTGTTCGGTGCGCGCCGCCTCGGCGATCGAGCCGCTGTCGACGACGGCGATCAGGCTTTTCAGATAACGAATCTCCAAAAGAAATCCTTTTGCATGAGAAAACAATATTGGCTATATCTTTTGAAGTATGCCCGTTAAGCTCGCCTGCATATCCATTCCGCCTGCGCGGAGCCCACGAACAGACTGCTTTTTCCATGCGTACCTGCTTTCATCTCGCCTACCACGTCCGTGACCTCGACCAGGCCCGCGCCTTCTACGGCGGCATGCTCGGCTGCCAGGAAGGCCGCAGCACCGATACCTGGGTCGATTTCGACTTCTTCGGCCACCAGATCTCGCTGCACCTGGGCGAGCCTTTTCCCGTGACCAACACCGGCCGCGTCGGCGAGCACATGGTGCCCATGCCGCACCTGGGGCTGGTGATGGCCATGGACGACTGGCAGGCGCTTGCCGCGCGCCTGACGGCGCAGCAGATGGCGTTCGTGCTCAAGCCCCACATCCGCTTCGAGGGCGAGCCCGGCGAGCAGGCGACGATGTTCTTTCTCGACCCCTGCGGCAACCCCATCGAGGTCAAGGGCTTCAGAGACCTCGACAAGGTCTACGCGCAATGAACCGGCAGCTGCCCCTGGCCCCCGTCATCCCGTTTGTCTGTGCGCCCGGCTATCCGTTTGCCGCGCAGTGGCAGGCAGCGCTGCAGGCCGCGATGCCGCACGAACGCGTGGTGGCGCTCGATACGCTCGACGCCGACGCGCGCGCGGCCTGCGACTTCGCCATTGTTGCCAACCCCGACACGCGTGACCTGGCGACGCTGCCCCGGCTCAAATGGGTGCACAGCGTCTGGGCCGGCGTGGAGCGGCTGGTCGAGGACTTGCAGCACAGCCCTCTCGAGATCGTGCGCCTGGTGGACCCGCAGCTCGCCGACACCATGGCCGAAGCCGTGCTGGCCTGGACGCTGTACCTGCACCGCGACATGCCACGCTACGCCCGCCAGCAGGCCCAGGGCCAGTGGCTGGCCCACGACTATGTGCCGCCGCAGGAAAAGACCGTCGCGCTGCTGGGCCTGGGAGAGCTGGGCATGGCCAGCGCCGCCAAGCTGCTGGCCGCGGGCTTTCGCGTCGCGGGCTGGAGCCGCAGCCGCAAGGCCGTGCCCGGCGTGCAATGCCACGCGGGTGAGGACGAACTGGCCGCCATGCTCGCCAGCGCCGACATCCTGGTCTGCCTGCTGCCGCTGACGCCCCAGACCCAGGGAATGCTCAACGCCACAACGCTGGCGCTGCTGCGCCCCGGTGCATCGCTGATCAACTTCGCGCGCGGCGCGATTGTCGATGACGAGGCCTTGCGCGCGGCACTGGACGCGCAGCGCCTGGCACACGCCGTGCTCGATGTGTTCCGCGAAGAGCCCCTGCCCGCGCCGCAATGGCAGTGGCAGCACCCGCGCGTGACGGTCTTGCCGCATATCTCGGCGCCGACCCACCGCGGCACGGCCTCGGCGATTGTCGCGGCCAATGTGCGCTACTACCGCGAGACCGGCGCCATGCCGGCGCTGGTCGACAAGCAGCGCCGCTACTGATCCAACGCAGGGGTTCACGCCCTTGCTTTATTTCCGCGTCCATTGTCAATAGGTGAAAGAAGCTAGCTTCAGCGGGTCGCCTTACGCCGCATGATTCAGTACACTGAATCACATTGAGCACACTGAACAACTATTACCCCCACGACTTCAGGAGACCTTCGATGTTCCCCAAGAATGCTTGGTATGTGGCCTGCATGCCCGACGAAATCGACGCCGCGCCGCTGTCCCGCAAGATATGCAACGAGACCATCGTGCTGTATCGCAACGGCGAGCAGCAGGCCGTTGCGCTCGAAGACTTCTGCCCGCACCGCGGCGCGCCGCTGTCGCTGGGCAAGGTGGTCGACGGCAAGCTGGTCTGCGGCTACCACGGGCTGGAGATGGGCTGCGACGGCAAAACGGTGTCCATGCCGGGCCAGCGCGTGCGCGGCTTTCCGCCGATCCGCGCCTACCCGGTGATCGAACGCCACGGCTTCGTCTGGATCTGGCCGGGCACGGGCGCGCCTACCGCGCTGCCCGCGCTTGCCTGGGCCGACAACCCCGAGTGGGCCTATGGCGGCGGCCTGTTCCACATCCAGTGCGACTACCGGCTGATGGTGGACAACCTCATGGACCTGACCCATGAGACCTATGTGCACGCCAGCAGCATAGGCCAGAAGGAAATCGACGAGGCGCCGGTCACGACCCGGGTGAACGGCGACGAAGTCATCACCAGCCGCTACATGGAAAACGTCAACGCGCCGCCGTTCTGGCGCATGGCGCTGCGCGGCAATGGCCTGCCCGACGACCAGCGCGTCGATCGCTGGCAGGTCTGCCACTTCACGCCGCCAAGCAATGTGCTGATCGAAGTCGGCGTGGCGCTGGCGGGCAACGGCGGCCAGGACGCACCCGCACAGCTCAAGGCGTCGAGCATCGTCGTCGACTTCATCACGCCCGAAACCGAGACGTCCATCCACTACTTCTGGGGCATGGCGCGCAACTTCAGGCCCGACGACCAGGCGCTCACGGCCAGCATCCGCGAAGGCCAGGGCAGGATTTTTTCCGAAGACCTCGAAATGCTGGAGCGCCAGCAGCGCAACCTGCTGGCCCACCCCGAGCGCAAGCTGCTGATGCTCAATATCGATGCGGGCGGCGTGCAGTCGCGGCGCGTCATCGACCGGCTCCTGCTGGCCGAGCGTGCGGCGGCCGAGGGCGCGGCGGCCGATGCCGCGGCGGCCGAGGGCGTCACGGCATGAACGCAGCCACACTGCAGGTGCGCGTGGCGCACAAAAGCGCCGAGACGCCCGACATCAGCCGCTTCGAGCTGGTCGCCGCCGGCGGCCAGGCCCTGCCCGCGTTTACTGCGGGCGCGCATATCGACGTGCATCTGCCCGGCGGCCTGGTGCGCCAGTATTCGCTGAGCAACGATCCGCGCGAAACCCAGCGCTATGTACTGGGCGTGCTGCGCGACGCGGCCTCGCGCGGCGGCTCGCAGGCCATGCACGATGCGGTGCACGAAGGCAGCGTGCTGCAGATCAGCGCGCCGAAGAACCATTTCGCGCTCGCCGAACAGGCCACCGAGCACCTGCTGTTCGCTGGCGGCATAGGCATCACGCCTATCCTGAGCATGGCGCGGCAGCTGCAGGCCGCGGCCACGCCGTTTCGCCTGCTCTATTGCACGCGCTCCGAGGCCGCGACGGCGTTTCGCGCTGAACTCGCGGCAACGGCGCTGCAGCCGCATGTGACGCACCACTTCAGCAGCAACGCAGCGGCGCCCGCGCTGGATCTCGCGGCAGCGCTGGGCGCGCCGCGCGAGGGCCTGCACCTGAGCGTCTGCGGGCCCAAGGGCTTCATCGACTGGGTGCTGTCGACCGCGCGCACGCTGGGCTGGCCCGAAGCCCGGCTGCACTGTGAATTCTTCGCCGGTGAGGCCGTGGACCTGAGCGCCGCGGGCAGCTTCCAGGTGAAGATCGCCAGCAGCGGCCGGTGCATTTCCATTCCCAGGGACCAGACCATCGTCCAGGCCCTGGCACTTGGCGGCATAGAGATCCAGACCTCGTGCGAGCAAGGCGTCTGCGGCACCTGCCTCACGCGCGTGCTTGCCGGCCGGCCCGAGCACAAGGACATGTACCTGACCGAAGACGAGCAGGCGCGCAACGACCAATTCCTGCCCTGCTGCTCGCGTTCGCTGTCGCCCGAGCTGGTGCTGGATCTGTAGCCCATGAAGGCGCCGGGCGCTGCAATCGCGTGAATAATCAGTGCTTTCCCACCGGGGTGCCCGCCCCCGTTCACCGCCATGCAAAGACCCGATCCGACCGCCATCGACCTTCACGACCAGCCCGGCCACCTGATCCGGCGCGCGCATCAGATTTCGGTGTCGGTCTTTCTGGGCATATTGGGGCGCGACGTCACGCCCATCCAGTACGCGGCGCTCAAATGCCTGGAAAGCCGGCCCGGCATCGACCAGGTGACGCTGGCCCAGGAAGTCGCGCTCGACACCTCGACCACCGCGTCCGTCGCCGTGCGTCTGGAGGCCAAGGGCTGGATAGTGCGCGAGCGCGTGGCGCGCGGGCAGCGCAGCCTGCGGCTGAGCGACGCGGGCTGCGAACTGCTGAACGCGCTTGACGCCAGGATGCCGGCGATGCAGCAGACGCTGCTCGAAGGTTTCTCCACAGCGGACCGAGAGCATTTCCTGCGGCTGCTGCAGCAGTTCGTCGACATGAACAACGAAAAGAGCCGCGCGCCGCTGCGTTCTGGCGCAGACTAGCGCCGCGTCTTAGCGCGGGGCTGCGACTCCCTTGCTTTGCGCTGCAGATTCACTCCCATATTATTCATAGAGTTTTCAATTTTCACTTGATTTCAATATTTATGAATAAATTATATGAAAATGCAGTGCGCCAACCGCATCAGTACAGGATGGCCGCAAAGTTCGCATTCATCGCATCCCCGACTCCAGATTTCAAAATTATTCACAAAGTTTGGTTTTTTTGCATTTTGCTATCATCTATGAATGCCGCGTCAAAATACTGCCCCTACCGAATTTCCGCAGGCTGTTCTTCAGCAGATAGAGCAGCTCGGGCAAAACATCGCCATCGCGCGCAAGCGGCGCGCTGAGTCACAAGCGCAGTGGGCCAGGAAGCTGGGCGTTTCACAGCCCACCATGGCGCGCATCGAGCGCGGCGATCCGGCGGTGTCCATGGCGTCCTATGTCATGTGCATGTGGTTGATTAACCAGGCGCAGGGCTTGGCGGATTTGATTGCTCCGCTGGCCGACCATGCCGCGCTGGAGAAGGAAGTGGCCAAAGTCCGCGCCCGGCGCCAGCCGCCCCGAAAGACGGGTGCACCCCGGTCTTCGGCCGCCGCTGCGGAAGCGGCAACGCATGCGGATGGCAACGGCCCTGCGCCTGCGCGCCTTGGCACGGCTCCATCGGCTGTCCACTTGCAGCCTCGGCCTGGAGCCGGCCGCACCTCGGCAGTTGCCAAAGGACTCTGGTCACTGCTCACCGAGAACGGCACAAAAAACGCGCCGCACAGCGCGATGAAAGCACCTGACCTTGCCGGTCATGGGCTGTATCCATCCGCAGACATGCTGAAGTCCCGGCGGGTCGCCAGCAGCCGTATGGCGGCGGACTTGGCATCCGAGCCCATGCGGCTGAAGTCTGAAGACGATGGAAATGACTGAAATGCACATCGGCGCCCACAGCTACCTCCCTCAGGACCGCCTTCACATCTGATCAACCCAGGCGCCCCGACCAGGGCGTGTCACCGGCCGACATGGAATTGCTGGCCGCGAGCATAGACCGCGACGCACTCAAGGCGCAAAGGCAGGCGTTTGTCTAGCTCCACACGGCCCTTCGCCCCTTCGAAAAGCTCTGGGCGAGGGCGAACGGCCTGGCTGCGCATCAAGCCCGTTTGATCTGGCTCGCTTCTAGCGCGAGTGCCGTGATCCGCTCCCAGTCGCCCTGTGCCAGCGCGTCGGCAGGCACCAGCCACGAGCCGCCGACACAGGCCACATTGGCCAGTGCGAGAAACTCGCCGGCATTGCCCGGCTGTATGCCGCCCGTGGGGCAGAACAGCACATCGCCGAACGGGCCTGCCCAAGCCTTGAGCATGGCGCTGCCGCCCGACTGCAGCGCCGGGAAGAATTTGAGCGCGTCAAAGCCATCGGCCTGCGCGGCCATGATTTCGCTGGCCGTGGCCACGCCGGGCAGCAGTGCCAGGCCCTGGGCCCGGCAGGCGTCGCCCACGGCCGAGGTATAGCCCGGGCTCACGGCAAAGCGGGCGCCGGCGCGCGCGGCCGCGGCTGCGTCGGCCGCGCTGCGCACCGTGCCTGCGCCAACGACGGCTTCGGGCACGTCGCGCGCGATGGCTTCTATGCAGGCCAGCGCCTGCGGCGTGCGCAGCGTGACTTCGAGCATTCGTATGCCGCCCGCGACCAGCGCGCGCGCCATGGGCACGGCATGTTCGATTGCATGCAGCACGATGACCGGAATCACCGGCGCGTCGCGCATCACGTCGCGTGCGCTCAATATTGTTGTGTCTACAGCCACGAGCAGGCTCCTTCTTCCGCGCTGAGCGCATTGCGCCGGAAACCGGCAAACAGTTCACGGCCAAAGCCGAAGGTGTTGTCCACGGCCTGGGCGGCCGGGATCTGCGCGGGCGTGCGCGCCTGCCATTCGGCGGCGTCGACCAGCACGTCGAGCGTGCCGGCCACGGCGTCGAGCCGCACGACGTCACCGTCCTGCACGCGCGACAGCGGCCCGCCCGCGCAGGCTTCGGGCGAGACATGGATGGCGGCCGGCACCTTGCCCGATGCACCGCTCATGCGGCCATCGGTCACCAGCGCCACCTTGAAGCCCTTGCCCTGCAGCACCGCCAGCGGCGGCGTGAGCTTGTGCAGCTCGGGCATGCCATTGGCCTGCGGGCCCTGCCAGCGCACCACGCAGACCACGTCGCGGTCGAGCTCGCCGGCCTGGAAAGCGTCCTGCAATTCAGCCTGCGAGCCGAACACGCGCGCCGGCGCCTCGACCACATGCAGCGCTTCGGGCACGGCCGAGACCTTGATCACGCTGCGCCCCAGGTTGCCGTGCAGCAGCTTGAGCCCGCCCGTGGCGCTGAACGGCGCACTCGCCGGGCGCAGCACGCTGTCGTCCAGGCTCTCTGCGATCTCGGCCCAGTGCAGCCGGTGGTCGGCGTCGCCCATGGGCAGGCGTGTGAACTCGCGTATGCCGCCCGCGCGCACGGTGAGCACGTCTTCATGCATCAGCCCTGCATCGAGCAGCTCGCGCAGCACATAGCCGGGGCCGCCCGCGGCCTGGAAGTGGTTCACGTCGGCGCTGCCGTTCGGGTAGACGCGCGCCAGCAGCGGCACTACGGCCGACAGCTCGGAGAAATCGTTCCAGTCGATGGTGATGCCGGCCGCGCGCGCCACCGCCACCCAATGGATCAGGTGGTTGGTCGAGCCGCCCGTGGCCAGCAGCGCGACCATGGCATTGACGATGCAGCGTTCGTCGACGACTTCGCCAATCGGAGTGCAGCCCGGCTGCAGCAGCGTGCGCGCGGCTTCGCGCGTGAGCTCCTGGCGCAGCGCCTGGCCGGGGTTGACGAAGGCGGTGCCCGGCACATGCAGGCCCATGGCCTCGAGCAGCATCTGGTTGCTGTTGGCCGTGCCGTAGAACGTGCAGGTGCCTTCGCCATGGTAGGCCGCGGATTCGGCGGCCAGCAGCTCGGCGCGGCCGACCAGGCCCTGGGCCGCCTGCTCGCGCACCTTGGCCTTGGCGTTGTTCGACAGGCCCGAGGTCATGGGCCCCGCGGGCACGAACACCGTGGGCAGATGGCCGAACTGCAGCGCGCCGATCAGCAGGCCGGGAACGATCTTGTCGCACACCCCCAGCAGCAGCGCCGCGTCGAACACATCGTGGCTCAGCGACACCGCCGTGGCCATGGCGATCACGTCGCGGCTGAACAGGCTCAGCTCCATGCCGGGCGTGCCCTGGGTCACGCCGTCGCACATGGCGGGCACGCCGCCCGCGACCTGGGCCGTCGCGCCATTTTTGCGCGCTTCGTCCTTGATCAGATCGGGGTAGTGCTGCAGCGGCGCATGGGCCGACAGCACGTCGTTATAGGCCGTGACGATGGCTATGTTGGGCGCGCGCTCGGCGACGATGCGCAGCTTGTCGTTGCCGGGCAGGCCGGCGAAAGCATGCGCGACGTTGGCGCAGCCCAGGCGCTGGGCGCCGGGTGGGCGCTGGGCCAGGGCCTGCAGGCGCTGCAGATAGGCGCCGCGCTCGGGCGCGCTGCGCTCGCGGATGCGGCGCGTGACCGCTTCGACGGTGGCGTTCAATGTCATGCGGAAAGTTCTCTCAAAGGAACATGCGGTTCCAGGTGGGGCTGATCAGTATTTCGTTCACGCACACATGTGCGGGCATATTGGCGACAAAGGCAATGGTCTGGCCCAGGTCTTCGGGCTGGAGCATGCGCGCCATGTCGTCGTCGGACGGCGGCACGGGCCGCTGCTTGAGAATGGGCGTCGCCACTTCGGCGGGCAGCAGGCAGCAGGCGCGCAGGCCGTGGCGGAACTCCTCGATGTTGAATTCGTGCGTCAGCGCGGCCACGGCCGACTTGCTGGCGGTATAGGCCGCGCCCGGCATGGCCGCGGTGAAGCGCCCGGCCCAGGAGGCGACGTTGATGATGGCGCCGCCGCCGGCCGCGCGCATGAAAGGCAGCACGGCGCGCATGGTGTGCACCGTGCCCTTGAGGTTGATGTCGAGCACGCGCTCCCAGTCGGCGGCGCTGCAGTCGGCCCAGCTGCGGCGCTGGACGTTGATGCCCGCGGCGTTGACCAGCAGATCGATGCGGCCGTGGCGTTCGGCGATGCGCGTGGCAGCGGCCTCGGCCGCGCCCGCGTCGACGACATCCAGCGCCAGGGCCTCGGCGCTGCCGCCGCCGTCAGTGATGGCCGCGCAGGCGCCGGCCAGCATGTCCTCACGCCGGCCCGACAGCACCACATGCCAGCCGCCTTCGGCCAGGGCACGGGCCCCTGCCAGGCCTATGCCCGTGCCCGCGCCCGTCACCCAGGCCACGCGCCGCGTGGCGGCGCCCCGGGTTCCGGTCGAAGCTGCGGCCATGCTCATTTCGCGGCGCGGATCTTGACGAGCTCGTCCTGCGTCTGCTTCCACAGGTCCAGGCCCACATTGGAAGCCACCGTGGCATTGACCTGGGTCAGCTTGTCGCGCATGCGCCCGGCTTCGGCTGCGGACAGTTCATTGACCTGCATGCCCTTGGCCTTGAGGTCGGCCAGCGCCTTGGTGGCTTCGTCACGCGTGTCCTTGCGCTCGAAATCACGGGCTGTCTTCGCGGCGTCCAGCAGCACCTTTTGCTCATCCTTGCTCAGGCCGTCCCACCACTTCTTGCTCACCGACACCATCCAGGGGCTGTAGACGTGGTTGGTGATGGTCAGGTACTTCTGCACTTCATAGAACTTGCTCGACACCACGGTGTTGAACGGGTTCTCCTGGCCGTCGACGGCCTTGGTTTCAAGCGCGGTGAACAGCTCGGAGAACGGCAGCGGCACGGCATTCGCGCCCAGGGCCTTGAAGCTGTCGAGGAAGACATTGTTCTGCATCACGCGCAGCTTGATGCCGTTCATGTCTTCGAGCTTGGTGACCGGGTGCTTGTTGTTGGTCAGGTTGCGAAAACCGTTTTCCCAGTACACCAGGCCGACGATGCCCTTGGGCTCCAGCGTGGCGCGCACCTTGTCGCCCACGGGGCCGTCGAGCAGCGCGTCGGCTTCACGGGTGTTGTTGATCAGGAAAGGCGTGTCCCACAGCGCCATCTGCGGCGCGATGCCGACCAGCGTGGCCGTGGAGCCGACCATCATTTCCTGGGCGCCGCCGATCAGCGCCTGCTGCATCTGCGTGTCCGAGCCCAGCGAGGCGTTGCCGATGGCGCGCACCCTCATCTTGCCGCCCGTGGCCTTCTCGACCTCCTTGGCGAACAGGCGCACGGCGCGGCCCTGGTTGGAGTCATCGACCAGGCCGTAGCCGAAGCGCACGATGCGCGGCTTGAAGTCCTGGGCCTGAACGGTGCCGGCCGCCATCAATACGGCCAGTGCGCCGAGGGCAAATTTGATTCGCATGTCTGTCTCCTGGTTGATACAAGGGGCACCCTGCCCCCGGTTTTGAAAAACTGTTCTGCCTTGTTCAATGCATCCAGCGCAGCGGCGCGAGCACGATCTGCGGGAAGATCACCAGCAGCACGGCCAGCAGCACATAGGCCAGCAGGAACGGCGTCGTGCCCTTGATCACGGTCTCCATGCGCAGCTTGCCCACGCCCGCGACCACGTTCTGCACCGTTCCCACGGGCGGGGTGATCAGGCCGATACAGCCCACATAGATGAACATGAAGCCGAAGTACACCGGGTCGATGCCGGCCTTGACCGCCAGCGGCGCGCACACCGGGCCGAAGATCAGGATGGTGGGCGTGAGATCCATCGCCGTGCCCACGACCAGCAGGAACAGCATCATCGTGGCCATGAACAGCATGGGGTTGCCCAGCAGGCCGGAGAAACTCTCGGCCAGCATGTTGGGCAGGTCGGCCAGCGTGATCATGTAGGCCGTCACCGTGGCGGCGCCGCACAGGAACATCACCACCGCCGTGGTCTTGGCCGCGGCCAGGAACACTTCGTAGAGCCGGCTCCAGCTCATCTCGCGGTAGATCACCATGGACACGAACAGCGCATAGACCGCGGCCACCACGGCCGCTTCGGTGGGCGTGAACACCCCGCCCTTCAAGCCGCCCAGGATGATGACCGGCATCATCATGGCCCAGAAACTCTTGCCCAGCGTCCTGAACCGCGTGCCCCAGGGCATGCGCTCGCCGCCGCCCAGCTGGAACTTGCGTGCAATCGTCCACCAGGCGACGACCAGAAAGCACCCCATGATCAGCCCGGGCACGATGCCCGAGAGGAACAGCTTGCTGATCGAGGTATTGGTCGTCACGCCATAGATCACGAAAGGCATGGACGGCGGAATGATGGGCGCGATGATGCCGCCCGAAGCCAGCAGCCCGGAGCTGTAGCTGTCGGGGTACTTCTGGTCGCGCATCATGGGCAGCAAGATGGTGGCCAGCGCCGCGGTGTCGGCAATCGCCGAGCCGCTCATCGAGGCCAGCAGCACGGCCGCGCCAATGGTCACGAAGCCCAGGCCGCCGCGGATATGGCCGACAAACGCGCTCGCCAGGTCGATGATGCGCCGCGACAGTCCGCCGGCGTTCATTAGCTCACCGGCCAGAATGAAGAACGGCACGGCCAGCAGAGGGAAGTTGTCGAAGCCCGCCTGCAGGTTCTGCGCCAGCAGCTGGGTGTCGAAGAAGTCGAGGTGCCACATCAGCGCCACCCCGGTGAGCACCAGCGAATGCGCGATCGGCATGCCGATCACCATGCCGCCGATCAGCACGAACAGGAAAATGAAGGTCACAACCATTTGCGTGCTCCTTATTCGATATCCAGGACGGAGCCGTCATGCGAGGGCCGGGGCGCACCGCGGCGCATGTCGCGCAACGCCACCACCAGCATGCCCACGGCCAGCACCAGGGTCGCCGCAGCGCCCAGCGCCAGCGGGTAACCCATCACCGTGCTGTAGCTGGCAAGGCCGGCCTGCACCTGGGCCCACGAGCCCCACAGCAGCATCAGCATGCACATCACGACCAGCGCCTGGGTCAGCCAGAACAGCAGCGTGCGCACGCGTGGACTCACGCGCGAAGTCACCATGTCGAAGCCAAGATGGCTGCACTCGAACGCCGCCACGATGGAGCCGACGGCGACCAGCCAGACAAACAGCAGGCGCGAAATTTCCTCGTACGAGACGATGCTGGTGTTGAACACATAGCGCAGCACGACGTTGACGAATACCGCGACCACCATGCCGGCCAAGGCCAGCACCATGAACAACTCGGCCAGACGCTGCAGGCGCGGCTTGGGCTTGGGGGTTTCTGAACGCATGGATGATTCTTTCTCAGAGATAAACAGGTCAGGACTGGACCGGCGCCAGCCAGTCGTTCACGCGGCGCACGATCTCCGGCAGCACCAGCGTGGCGTCGATGCCGAACACGGCGGCTTCGCTGTCGGGGCGCTCGAGCGTGGCGAACTGGTTGGCCACCAGATCGGGCGAGAAGAAGTGACCGGGCCGCGCCTGCACGCGCTGCAAGGCCGTGGCGTAGTCCAGGTCAAGAAACACAAAGCCCAGCGCGCCCGCCGGCTGCGCCAGGCGCAGGCGATCGCGGTACTTGCGCTTCAGGGCCGAGCAGGTGAGCACGATGCCGGAGCCGGCCCGGGCCGTGGCCAGGATGTCCGACAGATGCGCCAGCCAGCTGCCGCGGTCCTCATCGGTCAGGGCAATGCCGGCCTGCATCTTGCGCACGCTCTCGGCAGAGTGGTAGGCGTCGCCTTCATGCAGCGTCCAGCCCAGCGATGCGGCCAGCATCTGTGCCACGCTGGACTTGCCGCAGCCAGACACCCCCATGACCACCAGGGCCTGGGGCTTGGGCGGTTCCGCTGTAGAGATTGAGGCTTGGATAGCGCTATCCGTGTTGGTCATAAAAAAACGAGGTCATGATTCCTCGTACTGAAAAATTTGCG
Organism: Pantoea sp. 18069; assembly: GCF_902706035.1. Classification (GTDB taxonomy): domain Bacteria; phylum Pseudomonadota; class Gammaproteobacteria; order Burkholderiales; family Burkholderiaceae_C; genus Comamonas. Next base: position 92,600 of record NZ_CACSJA010000007.1, read on the forward strand.
ATGGATTATCGCGGGAAAATAGCGATGTTTTCACGCTCGGATAGCGCTATCATAGATTTTTCGTTTCTCCCCAGAAATCAGGACAAACCCTTGACCGAAGCCCCGCGCCGCGCGCGCCGCTCCAGCGGCCGCACCACACTCGCCGACGTTGCCCAGCTCGCGGGCGTCAGCCCCATCACGGTCTCCCGGGCCCTGCGCGGCGAGCGCGGCGTCGACCCGGTCCTGGTGCAGAAAGTGCAGCAGGCGGTGGCCCAACTGGGCTATGTGCCCGACCCCGCGGCGCGCGCGCTGGCCTCGCAGAAAAGCACCCAGGTGCTGGTGCTCGTGCCGCTGCTGTCCAACACCTTGTTCGTAGACCTGCTCGAGGCCGTGCACCGCACGCTGTTTCCCGAAGGCTTCCAGCCGCTGATCGGCGTGACCCACTACGACAGCGCCGAGGAAGAGCTGCTGCTGCGCACCTACCTGCCCCACCGCCCCGCGGGCCTGCTGGTCACGGGCTTCGACCGCAGCGAGACCGCACGCCAGCTCATCGCCCACAGCGGCGTGCCCTGCGTGCACCTGATGGAAACCAGCAGCGCGCCGGGCGTGGCCTGCGTAGGGTTCTCGCAGACAGATGCCGGCGCGGCCATCACCCAGCACCTGCTTGACCGTGGCCGGCGGCGCATCGCGTTTTGCGGCGCGCAGCTCGACCCGCGCGTGCTGCAGCGCGCCGAAGGCTACCGCCGCTGCCTGCGCGAAGCAGGCCTCTATGACCCGCGGCTGGAAATGCTCAGCCCCGAACGCTCGTCGATCGCGCTGGGCGCGCGGCTGTTCGAGGAAATGCTCCAGCGCATGCCCGACATCGATGCAATCTTCTTTTGCAACGACGACATCGCCCAGGGCGGCCTGCTTGCCGCCCACCGCCTGGGCGTTCAGGTGCCCGCGCGCATCGCCATGGCCGGCTTCAACGACCTCGCGGGCAGCGACCAGATGGTGCCCGCGCTCACCACCGTGCGCACCCCGCGCAGCGAAGTCGGCCGCGAAGGCGCAAGCATGCTGCTGGGCATGATGCGCGGCTCGCAGGCCGCGACGGGCTGCGTTCAGCTGGGTTATGAACTCGTGGTGCGGGAAAGCACCTGAGCCCCCCCCCCGGGGCGTGCCAGTCCGGTCGCGCGGCGCCCCGCAAACCTGCATTCTGGATGATGCCTGCCGGACCACCCTGGTGCTGCAGCGTTTGCAAGGGGGAAGCGGCCGGGTCTGTTTTCTTTGGAACGCAAACACGTTCTTGTCGCTGGCAGCGCAGCCTCGCGCAAAGACACCCGGTGCATTCACCGTAGACAGCTACAAGCCGCCCCATTGCTCAGGCGCGGCGCACGGGCTCGCGCGCGAACCGGACCGATCCGGCATGCCAGGCCTGCAGCCGCGCCCAACAAAGATAGGCAAGAGTCTCACCCAGTGAGATTTCTCTTTGACAGCCATTTGCCGCGCGGCGAAAGTGGCAGCACCAAGACAAGCCCCGACCCACCCATTTCCCAAGCGAGCCAGATCATGGAACTGCAAGCCACGCTGCACAGCATTCACCTCACCTCTCCCGACCCCCTGGCCATGGCCCAGTTCTACAGTCGCACCTACGGCATGCAGATGCAAGCGCTGGAAAACGGCTTTCGCTGCCGCGGCCCGGGGCGTGAACTGCGGGTGTCCACCGGTGCGGCGCACCAGTTGCACCATGCCCATTTCGCGCTGAGCACGCCGGCCGCATGGCACGCGTTCCAGGCACGGGTCGCCAGCCTGCCCCAGCACGCCGTGCCCGCGAATTGCTGCGATGGGCAGGCAATGGCACTGCGCGATCCGGACGGCAACCTGGTGGTCTTCAGCGCGCCGCAGGCCGATGCCCACGCCCTCGAAGCGCCCCTGCCGCCGGCGACGCTGCAGCACTTCGCGCTGCGTACGCCCAACATGCCGGTGATGCTGGCCTTCTACACCGAGCAGCTCGGCCTGGTGCTTTCCGACGCCGTGCGTGATCCGCAAGGCCATCTGCGCGCCTGCTTTCTGCGCAGCGATGCGCTGCACCACGCGCTGGCCCTGTTCTTCGCTCCCGAGGCCTGTTTCGACCACCAGTCCTTTGAGGCCCCCGACTGGAACAGCATGAAGACCTGGGGCGACCACATGGCCGCGCAGCGCGTGCCCATCGTCTGGGGCCTGGGCCGCCACGGCCCCGGCAACGATGTCTTCTTCATGGTCCGCGACCCCGACGGCAATCTGGCCGAAATCTCGTCGGAGATCGAGGAATGCGCGCCGGGCCGCCCGGCCGGCGAGTGGCCACACGAGGAGCACACGCTCAATCTGTGGGGCAAGGCCATCCTGCGCAGCTGAGCCGCACATGTCCAGCCCCCACCGCATGCTGCGCATCCTCGGGATGTTCAGCCTGGAGCGCCCGGTGATCAGCCCCGAGTGGCTGATCACCGAACTGGGCGTTTCGCGCGCCAGCGTCTACCGCGACCTCGGCCAGCTGGCCCGGGCCGGCATGCTCGAACGCGTGGCCGAGCGCGGCTATGTACTCGGCCCGCTGGTGGTCGAGCTGGACCGCCAGATCCGCCTGTCGGACCCGCTGCTCGAGGCCGCGCAGGAGTTGCCGGCGCAGCTCGCCGAAGAGACCGGCGGAACGGTGTTGCTGTGCCGCTTCCATGGCAGCAAGGTGATGTGCATCCACCAGGTGAACGGCCGCAACCCGGCGCTGTCGGTGAGCTACGAGCGCGGCCGGGCCATGCCGCTGTACCGCGGCGCCACCTCCAAGATCATTCTGGCCTACCTGCCGCTCAAGCAGCTCAAGCAGCTGTGGGCCAGCGAGCGCACGGCGCTGGTGGCCGCGGGCCTGCCCGACGATTTCACCCTGCTCGCCCAGGAGCTTGCGGACCTGCGCGACACCGGGTACTGCATCACCGCCGGCGAAGTGGACCCGGATGCCGTGGGCTTTGCCGTGCCGCAGCGGGACGGCGAGCACCTGCTCGGCAGCCTGAGCGTGGTGATGCCCGCGGCTGACCTGAGCGAGGCCCGGCGCAAAAGCACGCTCCATCGCCTGCAAAGCGCCGCAGGCCGCATCGAGGGCCGACTGCAAGACCAGCGCCAGAAAGCGCGCGCAACCAAAAAAACGGAGACTCCATGAATGCAGCCCTGCCCCAGTCGCTGACGCCGCCCTCGGCGGCCGATGCCCATTTCCCGGTGGTCATCGTCGGCGCCGGACCGACCGGCCTGATGCTGGCCAACCTGCTCGGCGCCCAGGGTATAGAGACCCTGGTGATAGAGCGCAGCAACAACACCGTCGGCGAGCCGCGAGCGGTGAGCATAGACGACGAAAGCCTGCGCACGGTGCAGGCCGCCGGCCTGATCGGCGAAGTACTGCCGCAGATAGTCCAGGGCTACGGTGTGCATTACTTCTCCTGGCGCGGCAAGGAGTTCGCACGCATCGAGCCGCAGAGCCTGGAATACGGCCACGCCAAGCGCAATGCCTTCCGCCAGCAGGTGCTGGTGGGCCAGTTGCGTGACGGACTGCAACGCTTCACCCATGCCACGATCTGGTTCGGCCACAGCCTGGTGAAGTTCCGCGACGAAGGCCTGGACGGCGATGCCGTGCACCTGGAGCTGTCCCATGCCGGCGCGAGCAAACACATCACCTGCCAGTGGCTTGTGGCCTGCGATGGCGGGCGCAGCGGCGTGCGCGAGCAGTTGGGCATCGCCCTCACCGGCAACACCTACGATGAAAAATGGCTGATCGTCGACCTGCTCGAACGCGACAGCCCCTTCCGCCACACGCGTACCTACTGCGATCCAGCGCGGCCGGCGATCCGCCTGCCCGGACCGGCCGGCACGCTGCGCTACGAATTCATGCTGCATCCGGGCGAGGACCCCGACAGCATGCTGGACGAAACGCTGGTGCGCGACCTGATCCGGGCGCGCGAACCCGGCGACGCCGCGCTGGCCATCACGCGCACCGTGGTCTACGCCTTCCATGCGCGCGTTGCCGAACGCTGGCAATCGGGTCGCGTGTTCCTTGCCGGCGACGCCGCCCACCTCACGCCGCCGTTCGCCGGCCAGGGCATGAACAGCGGCGTGCGCGACGCGACCAATCTGGCCTGGAAGCTCGCTGCCGTTGTGCGCGGCGACCTGCACGCCAGCCTGCTGGCCACCTACCAGCAGGAGCGCAAGCCCCATGCCTGGTCGCTGATCCAGATGGCGATGCGCATAGGCCGCTTCATGCAGCCCAAGTCGGTGTTGGCTGCATCCATGGCCCAGGTGGCGCTCAAGCTGTGCAGCCTGTACAGGCCGGTGCGCGACTATGTGCTGCAGCTCAAGTTCAAGCCCAAGCCGCGCTTTCATGAAGGCTTCTTCCTGCCCGGGGAGAACGCGGGTGCGGCGGTGGTCGCGGGACAGTTGCTGCCACAGCCGCGCATGGAACGGCCCGACGGCAGCCAGGTGTGGCTCGACGACATGCTGGGCCACGACTTTGCCTGGATAGGCCTGGCCGGCGCCGTGCCGCCCGAAGGGCTGGGCCTTGCCTGCCGCCGCGTGCGCCTGGTGGCGCAGCAGGACGACTTCCTCCAGCCAGACCCCCATGTGGACACGGTGCTGCGCGACGTGCAGGGCACGCTCGAAGGCATCCTGCGCAGCGCCGGCGCGAATGCGCTGCTGCTGCGCCCCGACCGCTACGTACTGGCCTACCTGGGCCGTCCCGGCGCCGACGATGGGCAGCTGGCTTCGCTGATCCAGCGCTACGCGCCGGCGCGCGTCGCTGCGCGCTGAGCCGCACGCTCCTTCCCTTCCGTACCCTTCCAGGCGGCGACAAGACCGCTCCTTTCCCTTGTTCAGGAGACAAGCATGAACCCACTGTTCCCCCGCCTTCTGGGCGCTGCGATGCTCGCCGCCCTCGCCCTGCCCGCCCAGGCGCAGAACTATCCGACCCGGCCCGTGCGGGTGGTCACGCCCTTCCCCGCCGGCAGCGGGCCCGAAGTCGCGCTGCGCCTGGTCGCGGACCGCCTGAGCAAGCGCTGGGGCCAGCCGGTCATCGTCGACAACCGCCCCGGCGCCAGCGGCTTCATCGCCATCGAGGCCGTCAAACGTGCGAACCCCGACGGCCACGAGCTGCTGCAAATGGACAACGCGCAGATGGCCGCCCAGCCCTTCCTGTTCAAGAAGCTGCCCTACGAGCTGCTGCGCGACTTCGAGCCCATCACGCCCATTCTGCGCAACTACTTCTTCGTGACCGTGCCCGCGGCCAGCCCCTACAGGAACCTGGGCGACCTGCTCGCGGCGGCCAGGGCCGCGCCGGGCCGGATCAACTACGGATCCTGGTTCGTCGGCAGCCCGGGCCATATCGGCGCGGCGATGCTGGAGACGGCCACCGCCACGAAGATGACCCATGTGCCCTACAAAGAGATGTCGCAGCTGTACGTCGCCGTGGGCAACCAGGAGCTCGACTGGGCGTTCGGCAGCGCGGCCAGCGCCGGCGCCATGCAGCGTGCGGGCAAGGCGCGCTATCTCGCCGTCGCAGCCCCGACACGCGTTGCCGGCTTCAAGGACGTGCCCACCATCGCCGAATCGGGCGGCCCCGCGGGCTTCGAACTCAGCGCCTGGACGGCCTTGCTGGCCCCCAAGGGCACGCCCAGGCAGGTACTCGAAAAAATCCAGCAGGACGTGGCAGCGGTACTCGCCGACCCCGAAGTGAAGGACAAGTACACCGCCATGTTCTACGAGCCCTATGCGCTCGATACCGAACAGTTCCTGCAGCAGCTGCGCGCCGACACCCAGCGCTATGGCGACGCCATCCGCCAAAACCACATTTCCCTCGACTAAGCACAGAAAGACCCTCATGAAACTCATCAGCTACCTGCATAACGGCCAAGCCGGCTGGGGCGTGGTCCAGGCCAGCGCCGTGCTGCCCCTGCACAGCGCTCAATACCCGACACTGCTCAGCGCCCTGGAGGGCGGCCAGCTCGACGCCATCGCCGCCGCCGCGCATGCGCCCGCCATCGCTCTCGCCGACATCCAGTTCCTGCCTGTGATCCCCACGCCCGGCAAGATCTTCTGCGTAGGCCACAACTACGAAGAACACCGCATAGAAACCGCGCGCGACAAGACCCAGAACCCGCTGCTGTTCATGCGCGTGGCCGAATCGCAGACCGCCCACCTGCAACCCATCGAACTGCCAGCCGAATCCAGCCAGCTCGACTACGAGGGCGAGATCGCGATCGTCATCGGCAAGGCCGGCCGGCGCATCCGGGAAACCGAGGCCTGGGAGCATATCGCCGGCTACAGCGCCTACAACGACGGCTCCATCCGCGACTGGCAACGCCACACCATGCAATTCACCGCCGGCAAGAACTTCAGCCGCACCGGCGCCTTCGGCCCCTGGCTGGTGACGCGCGACGAGATCGCCGATGGGGCCGAACTGTCGCTGGAGACCCGGCTCAACGGCGCGCTAATGCAGCGCACCACCACGGCATCGATGATCTTCCCGATTCCGGTGCTGATCGCCTACATCTCCACCGTCACCACCTTGCAGCCCGGCGACGTGATCGTGACCGGCACCCCGGGCGGCGTGGGCGCCAAGCGCACGCCACCGGTGTGGATGAAGCCGGGTGACCGCGTCGAGATCGAAGTCGGCCAGGTGGGCGTGCTGGCGAACACCATAGCCAACGAAGCGGTCTGAAGCATGAACACGCCAGACGAAACCGGCCTGCGGGCCGCGGAAGAGAGCCGGCGCCAGGCGATGCTGGCGGCCGACACCCAGCGGCTGTCCGAGCTGCTGTCGCAGCAACTGGTCTACGTGCACTCCAACGGCGGGCGCGACAACCGCGACAGCTACCTGGACAAGCTCGCCAGCGGCCGCCTGCGCTACGCCACGCTGGAATTTGCGGCGCCGCAGATCCGGCTGATCGGCCGCGCAGGCATGGTCCACTCCCTCATGCGCGCCACCGTGCTGCGCGACGGCGGCCAGCACGCGGTGGCGAGCAGCACCCTGGCGGTCTGGGAGCACGGCGCCACCGGCTGGACACTGCTGGCCGTGCAGGCCTCGCCGGAAGCTGCCCCATGAAAGCGCCCGCCGCCGCCGTGGTGCAGGAGCTGGTGCTGGCCAACCACATTCTCCACGCCCAGGGCGTGGTCGACGGCTTCGGCCACGTGAGCCGGCGCCACCCCGACAACGCCAGCCACTTCCTGCTCTCGCGCAGCCGCGCGCCGGCGCTGGTCGAGGCCGCGGACATCGGCGTCTACGACCTTGAGGGCAGGCCGCTCGCCCAGGTGAACGGCGCGCCCTATCTGGAGCGCTTCATCCACAGCGAAATCTACAGGGCCCGGCCCGACGTGATGGCCATCGTGCACAGCCATTCGGCCAGCGTGATTCCGTTCGGCGTCACCGGCCAGCGGCTGCGTCCGATCTTCCACATGGCGGGCTTTCTCGGCAGCGGCTCGGCCCACTTCGAGATTCGCGATGCCGTGGGCGACAGCGACCTTCTGGTGAGCACCCCCGCGCTCGGCCGCGCGCTGGCGACATCGCTGGGCGCCTGCAGCTGCGCGCTGATGCGCGGCCATGGCAGCACGGTGGTGGGCCACTCGCTGCAGCAGGCGGTGTTCCGCGCCGTCTACACCGAGGTCAATGCCCGGATGCAGGCCACAGCGATGGCGCTGGGCCCGGTCACCTACCTCAGCCCCAACGAAGCCGAACGCGCCGCCACCGCCAACGACGGCCAGATCGGGCGCACCTGGGCGCTGTGGGCGCATGCGCTGAAGCAGACACCAGGCCAGGGCTGCTCTGGATGAGCCTCGCGGGTCCCTGCGGCCAACAGCCGCAGAGGCTCGTGCGCAAGAGACCTGACCCTCTGATGGAACAACATACAACGCACGGAGACAAAGCATGATTTTCAAGAATATCCTCGGTTCACTCGGCCTGGCCCTGGCCTGCCTGGCGCTGACACCGGCGGCCCTGGCACAAGCCTTTCCCGGCAAGCCGGTGCGCCTGATCGTTCCCTACGGCACCGGCGGCGGCGCCGATACCCTGGCACGCCAGCTTGGCGCCAGCCTGCAGCCGCTTTGGGGCCAAGGCGTGGTGGTGGAAAATCGCGCCGGCGCCTCGGGCAACATCGGCTCGGACGCCGTGGTGCGCTCGCCCGCCGACGGCCATACCCTGCTGCTGCAAAACAGCACCATGGTCGCCAACATGGGCCTGGGCGTCAAAATGAATTACAGCCCGGAGAAGGACCTCACGCCCATCATGCTGCTCGGCAGCACGCCGATTGCGCTGGTGGCGCACCCCGCCCTCGGCATCACGGACCTCAAGGGGCTGCGGGAGTACGCCCGCGCCCATCCCGGCCGCTTGAGCTACGCTTCCTGCGGCATAGGCACCCCCATGCATTTCGCCATGGAGCTGATCAAACAGAGAACCGGGCTGGACGCGGTACATGCCGGCTACAAGGGCTGCTCTCCGGCCCTGACCGACGTGGTGGGCGGGCAGATTCCGCTGGCGGTGCTCAGCGCCAACCTGGTCGTGCCCTATGTCAAGGCAGGAAAACTGCAGGTGATAGGCGTGGCCACGACGGCGCGTTACCCGTTGCTGCCCGACGCGGCCACTTTCGAGGAGCAGGGTCTGCAGCCCATGGAGTTCTCCACCTGGTTTGCGCTGATGGGGCCGGCCAGACTGCCCCCCGAAGTGGTGACGCGCGTGGCCACCGATGTTCGCAAGGTGCTCGCCGACCCTGCGGTCCAGACCCGGCTGTCGACCGCCGGCGTGGAGCCGTATCCCGGCGACGGCGCGGACCTGCTCAAGCTGATCCGCGCGGAGCAGTTGCGCTACGCACAACTGGCCAGGTCGGCAAACATCAAGGCGGAGTGAGCACGCACCTGACGGCGCCCGCGCTCACCACCGAAGTCGGCCGCGACGGGCTGCGTTCAGCCGGGCTATGAACTCGTGGTGCGCGAGAGCACCTGAATTTCGCTCCGGCGACCGGCGTCGGCGCGCGCCGACGCGGGCCCGGTAGCGGCGCCAGCAAGCGGGCGAGCGCCGCTCCGGCATGGGGTCGCGGCCCCACACAGTTCAATGGAGGCGACTCATCACGCACTGCATTCGATGTTTGCAGGCCATTGAACGCGTGCGCCCCGCGCCTCTGGAAACGAGGCATTCCGCCAGCACCCTGCCAAAGGAGATCCAAGATGATGAACGGCCGACGGCCCCACTGGGGCGCAATGATCGTAGTGGCGGGAGTGGTGTCCGGATGCGGCGGAGGGTCGGGAGACGGCAGCGGCGAGACGGTGGAGCGTTCAAGCACGACCACCAGGCCTTCCATCGTGGCGGGCGGCAATGTCAACCTCATCACGGGCGCTGACGCAAGAAAGGCGATTGCGCCCGAGGATTTCCATTTCTACGACATGCAGGGCTTTCGCGCCTTCTGGCACCACAGCTATGCGAACAGCTCGCTCAAGCTGCTGATCAGCGCGATAGGGCCGAAAAAGCTGCTGGACCATCTCGAAAGCTTCAGGACAACGACGCAAGACCCCGATGCCCGCACCGCTGCGGCGCAGTTCATCGAACTGATTCACGCGGCATACACCTCCTACGGCAGCGTTGACACCCATGCGTTCATCGTCGGTCTGCAAAAACTCGCGCCATTCAACAAGCGCAATGCAGCGGGCGAGTGGGAGTTCAAGCTCGACAGCGATGTGTTTTCCAAGGAGCAGGATCCGCAGCAATTTCTGGCCTTGTTTTCGGAGTTATTCCGTCTCGACACCCTCCCTGGCTGGTCCTTCGACCTCGATGAAACCTATGTTCACCAAGGGCAGGAGCGCGCGCACAAGCGCGAGAAGAGCCGCTTTCAGATGTTCCAGCCGATCGACCTGGGCCGTATCAGGCCCGAGGATGTCGCCCGCTTGAACCTGCAGAAGATTGTGGACCTGCTGCATGCGCAGGACGAGGCACAGATCCGCTGGAACGATGCAGACACGGCGCCCACCACGGTCCAGGTGATCAGGCAGGTGAGCATTCCGGATGCAGAGAACTTCGACCGCTTGACCATCAGCCTTCAAGGCACGCTGGCCGGCGCGACAACGCTCTCGATCAAAGGTGCGGTCACGCTCCCTGCCGTTGACCAGAAAACCGGGAAGAAGCTATTGCTCACGCTCAGGCCCAAGGAAATTGTGGCCTGGGCCAATTCGCGCTACTCCATCCGCATCAAGAATCACGAGCTGGAGTGGATGAAGCACAGCGAAAGCTCTGTCTTGCCCGCCGAATCCGGGGATGACAAAGACAATGCCCAACTGGTCAACTTCGCCGTGACCAATATCGTGCCCGCCCCCTGACGCCATTCACCCCGCAGCGCTAGCGGTGCGCCAGTGATGTCGAGCGCCGCTCGATGATGCGAAAGCCGACATCGACGATGGCATTCGCGACCGGCGTGCCGTTGCTGCGATCGATGATGAGCTGGGCCGCGATCCGGCCAATGGCGCCGCCGTCTACATGCACCGTCGTCAGCGACGGCTGCATGTCGGCCGCGAAATCGGCATTGCCGAAGCCGCACACGGCCAGCTCTTCGGGAACGCGTATGCCGCGGGCCTGCGCCTCGGCCAGCACGCCTTGCGCCAGTTGGTCTGAGCTGCAGTAGATCGCCTGCAGGCCGGGGTCCTTTTCCAGCAACTCGGTCAGCGCCCGGCGCCCCAGGCCCAGGCTGCTGGGCGCGGGCACGACCGCCGTGGGAACCTCCCTGCCGATCGCTGCCAGAAAGCCTTCACGGCGCAAGCCGCCGCGGTGGTCGTCGCCGGTGGCGATGCCCACGCGCTGCCAGCCCTTGGCAAGAAAGTAACCCGCGATGGCGCTGCCCACCTTCACATGCGAAAAACCCACGAGCATGTCCACGGGGCGCTCGCTCAGGTCCCAGGTCTCGACCACGGGAATGCCCACGCGCCGCAGGCGCTCGCGCGCGCTGGCCGAATGCACCAGGCCGGTAAAGACGATGCCGTCCGGGCGCCGGCTGATCATGGTGTTGATCAGCGCTTCCTCATGTGCATGGTCGTAACCCGTCTGCCCGAGGATCAGCTGGTAACCGGCATCCGACAGCAGATCGGTCAGCGACTGCACCGTGGGCAGGAACTGCGCCACGGAAATCGCCGGCACCAGCCCCGCGACCATCATGCTGCGTTTGGACTTCAGGCCACCGGCCAGCAGGTTGGGTATATAGCCCACGGCCTCGGCCGCCGCCTGCACCTTGAGGATCGTATGGTTCGATACCAGCTTGGGATTGGTCAGCGCGCGCGAGGCGGTGATCAGCGACACACCCGCGGTGCGGGCGACGTCGTGCAAGGTGGCGGCTTTGAAGGGGACGGAAGTGTTCATGGACATGGGTCCGCCCGGTGCGGGCAGCCTGACAACGTGGCTAGTTTACGGCCTGCGTCAGGGCCGCGGCACAAGACAGCAATGCCGCAGGCGGCTGGCCGTGCCCGCAGATCATTGCAACACGCACAGGGAAAACCCCGTCGCCAAGCTCTTGACTCACAAAATGACAACGTTATCATTTTCAAAGTTTATGGAGGAAACATAGCACTGAGGGAACGAAAGACATGTTCCTTTTTTGACAAATGAAAGCCCTGCAAAACCTCCAGCAGCCAATTTTCAATTCCTGAAAATGACAACGTTATCTATCTTGAAGAGCCACAAAATGAACGCTTCCCAGCCCTTGCCCGATAACACCCCTGTGCCCGCAGACAGCATCGCCTGGGTGCGCGTTTCCTCGTGCTATCTGCCGCTGGCCAATCCGATCAGCGATGCCAAGGTACTGACCGGGCGCCAGAAGCCCATGACCGAAATCGCCATGCTGTTCGTGGAGATAGCGACCAAGGACGGCCACCAGGGCCTGGGCTTCAGCTATTCGAAGCGCGCGGGCGGACCGGGCCAGTTCGCGCATGCCAGGGAAATCGCTCCGGCGCTGATAGGCGAGGACCCGAGCGATATTTCCAGGTTATGGACCAAGCTGCAATGGGCCGGCGCGTCGGCGGGGCGCAGCGGCATGGCGGTACAGGCCATAGGCGCCTTCGACGTCGCGCTCTACGACCTCAAGGCACGCCGCGCGGGCCTGTCGCTGTCCAAGCTGCTGGACTCGCAGCGCGACTCCGTGCGCTGCTACAACACGTCGGGCGGCTTCCTGCATACGCCGCTCGAGCAACTGCTGGTCAACGCCGCGGCCTCGCGCGAGCGCGGCATAGGCGGCATCAAGCTCAAGGTCGGCCAGCCCGACCAGGCGCTGGACGTGCAGCGCGTCGAAGCCGTGCGCAGGCACCTGGGCGACGACATGCCGCTGATGGTCGACGCCAACCAGCAATGGGACCGGCCCGCAGCGCAGCGCATGTGCCGCATCTTCGAGCAGTTCAATCTGGTGTGGATAGAGGAGCCTCTGGACGCCTACGACTTCGAGGGCCACGCCGCGCTGGCCGCGCAGTTCGACACACCGATTGCCACCGGCGAAATGCTGACTTCGGCGGCCGAGCACGCCGAGCTGATACGCCACCGCGCGGCCGACTACCTGATGCCCGATGCCCCGCGCGTGGGCGGCATCACGCCGTTCCTGCGGATTGCTGCCCAGGCCGAGAACGCCGGGTTGGCGCTGGGCCCGCATTTCGCGATGGAATTGCATGTGCACCTGGGCGCGGTCTATGCGACCGAGCCCTGGGTCGAGCATTTCGACTGGCTGGAGCCGCTGTTCAACGAGCGACTGGAAATCAAGGACGGGCGCATGCAGGTGCCCACGCGCCCCGGCCTGGGCCTGAGCCTGAGCGAACAGGCCAGGGTCTGGACGCGCGAAGTCGCGGAAATCGGCAAACGGCCCTGACCTGAACCCCCTGCCCCTTCCCACTACAAAAAGGAGACAACATGCGCCTTTCTCTCACTCCCCTGCATTGCGCAGCCGCCGTGCTCATGGCCTGCGGCGCCCTTGGCGCCAGCGCGGCCGACAAATACCCGACGTCGCCGGTGCGCATGCTGGTCGGCACGCCGGCCGGCGGCACGACCGATGTGGTCGCGCGCCTGATCGCCGTGAAGATGGCCGATACCCTGGGCCAGACCGTCGTCGTGGAGAACAAGCCCGGCGCCAGCGGGCTGATCGCCGCAGAGAGCGTGGCAAAAGCCAGCGCCGACGGCTACACCATACTGATGGCGCCCTCGCAGCTGGCCACTTACCGCGCGCTCTATCCCACCACCAGCTTCGATCCTGAAAAACAGCTGCTGCCCCTGGGCCTGATCGCAACCTCGCCTTATGTCATGGTGGTGCATCCCTCGCTGCCGGTGAAGACCTTGCCCGAGCTGATTGCCTATGCCAAGGCCAATCCGGGCAAGATCTCCTACGCCGGCTCCACGCCAGGCTCGGCCCAGCATCTTGGTTGGGACATGATCAAGCGCAAGACCGAGACCGACATGCAATACGTGCCCTACAGAGGCACGAGCGCGCTGATGCCTGATCTGCTGGCAGGCCGCCTGCAGGCCGGCATAGACAACGTCGCCATCCTCACGCCCTACATCAAGAGCGGCCAGCTGCGGGGCATCGCCGTGACCAGCGCCAGCCGGACCGCGCTGCTGCCGGAGCTGCCCACCGTGGCCGCCAGCGGCCTGCCCGACTTTCGCGCCATGGGCTGGTTCGGCGTATTCGTCACAGGCAAGGTGCCGCCCGACGTGCTGGCCGCGCTGCGCAATGCCGTGCACGCCGCCGCCTCGGCACCCGACACGCGCGACAAGCTCGCAGGCCTGGGCGCCGAGCCCCAGGCAGGCCTTGCCGATGAACTCGCGGCCCTGCTGCACAGCGAATCGACGGTGTGGAGCAAGGTCATCAAGGACGGCAATATCTCGCTGCAGTGAGCAGGCCGGGCCTTGGGGCCTCCCCCATGACAGCTGGAAAATATCAGCGCTTCATTCGGGTTTGCCGAGCGCCGCGGGATTGCAGACATTGGTCGGCGATCCCGCAAAGAAGCTGACCACGTTCTCGAAGGCCGCGCGGAAGTACAGCTCGTAGCCCTTTTGCTCGACATAGCCCAGATGGGGCGTGGCAACGATATTGTCGGCAGAGAGAAACGGTGCATCTCCGGCCACGGGTTCGGTCTCGAACACGTCGAGCGCCGCGTAGCCGGGCCGCCCCTGGGCCAGCGCCTGCTGCAGCGCGCCCGGCGCCACCAGCTCCGCGCGGCTGGTGTTGACCAGCAAGGCCGAAGGCTTCATGGCCTGCAGGTCCTCAAGGGCCACGATGGCCTGCGTGGCAGCGTTGAGCCGCAGGTGCAGGCTCACGACATCGGCCTGCGCGAAGAAGCCCTGCTTGGAATCGGCAACGCGATAGCCGTCGCTGAGCGCCTGCGCACGGCTGGCTTCGCGGCCCCAGATGAGCACGTCCATGCCAAAGGCCTTGCCATAGCCCGCGACGCGCTTGCCCAGCTTGCCGTAGCCCCAGATGCCCAGCGTATCGCCTTGCAGCGCGCGGCCCGGGGTGTTGAAGCGCGCGTCCAGCGACGACGTCTGCCAGCGCCCGGCCTTCATGTGCGCGACATATTGCGGAATCTTGCGGTACGCGGCCATGATCAGCGCCCAGGTCAATTCGGCCGGTGCCGTGGGGTCGCCCACCCCTTCGGCAATCGCCACGCCGGCCTCGGTTGCGGCCGGCACATCGATATGGCCGCTGACCTTGCCGGTCTGCGATATCAGCTTCAGCCTGGGCAGCCGGGCCAGCAGGCGCGCGGTGATTTCCGTGCGTTCGCGGATCAGCACCAGCGCATCGAAGTCCTGCAGCGCGGCGGCGAGCTGGTCCTCGTCCATCGCCTGCGTGAAAACGGTCACGTCGTGCGCGTTCAGCAGCGTGTAGCAGCCCAGTTGGCTGACGGCATTCTGGTAGTCATCGAGTACGGCAATCTTCATCTTCGTCCCTACAGCGCATGGTTGGTGTGGCCTGCATTATCGATCCTCATGCCCGGTATTTCTCGAGTGGTCATGGACAGCGTGTGCCGCACGCTCACGCAGGTAGGCAGCGCCATTGAGAACGTGGTGAAAGTCAATGTCTGGCTCTCCGACCTGGCGGACTTCGCCGCGTTCAATGAGGTCTACGCCGCCTATTTCCAGGCTGGCCCAGCATTCAATGTGGAAGTCGAAGTGCAGGCGCTGGACAGGCAGCGCGCAGTCATTTGATTGCGCGCCGCCGCCGAGCACACGGACAGCGGATACCGGAGTTCCCTCGGCACATGGACGAACCTGGTTAGCATGCCATGCATTGCTCGCCTTTCAGACCAAATCCCGCAAAGGCCATAGCACGGTGCGCGCGCGATGGCGCCCGGTAAGGACCATTGAGAATGAACACCAGGAACTATCTGGCCACCCAGGCCCACACCAGCGAATACCCCGAGCCCATCACCTTTTCCCAAGGAACTATTCTTGCCGTCGGTGAGAAATATGCCGGACCCGAGGGCTGGGACGACTGGTATTTCTGTGAACTCGCGGGACAGGACGGCGGCTGGGTTCCGGTGCAAGTCCTCGCGTTCATCGACAACCAGACGGCCCGTGCGCTTGAAGACTACACGGCCAGGGAACTGAATGTACGTGTCGGCGAAGCGCTGATCGGCGGCAGAACGCTCAACGGCTGGGTCTGGTGCGAGAACCCAAGGACAGCGGAGTCGGGCTGGGTGCCGCTTTCACATCTGCGGGACGCAGGGCAATGATCGCCTGCACCCCGCTCAGAAGCCGAACCTGGCCGACAGAAACACTTCCCCGCCCCACTTCGAGATAGCCAACGGGGCACTCACCCGCGCCCTGCCCATGCATCAGGGCCTGGACCTGATGCCGGCCCAGCGCCAGGCCGTGCATGGCGCCTGGGACATGCCGCGCGAAGATACCATGGAGCGCTTCTTTGCGAGCCACCCCGAGTGGAAAGACACGGCCGCACTGCTTGCTCAAACCAAGGACTTTCTAAGTCATTGATTTATGAGACGAAAATCTGTTTCTCAAGCGTCCTGAGCCCGTCGAAGGATCGAAGGATGAACGGCCTGCCTCCAGCGCGAGCCGAGCCCTACCCCATCTCCGGCACCACCCCCATATAACGCCCGCGTGGGCGTATCACCTGCGCCACCTCGAGCTGCTCCAGGCTATGCGCCAGCAAGCCTATGCTGCGCGCTGTGGCGAACAGGCTGAAAGCCGCGTCATGCGGCAGCCTGTGGCGCGCCATCAGCGCCGCCAGGGCGACATCGATGTTGGGCTGCAAGCCGGTCAGCAGCGTTGCCTTCTCGATGAAGCGCGCGATCACCTCCGGCGGCTCGGTCAACGCCAGCAAGGCCGCGGCCCGCGGATCGCCGTCGGGATAGATGTGGTGGCCGAAGCCGGCGAGCGGCAGCCCCATGGACAGATGGTGTTCCAGCACCTTGTCCGCGCCCAGCCGCTCGACTTCGCTGAACAGCGCCTGCACCCGGCCCGAGGCATCTCCATGCAAGGGCCCCGAAAGCGTGGTCAATCCGGCCAGAAGGCAGGCAGGCAGCGAGGCGCCGGTCGAGGCCGTGATGCGCGCGACAAACGCTGAACTGGTCAACTCGTGATCGAGCAGCAACACCATGGCCGTGCGCAGCAGATCAGCCACCTTGGTCGATTGCTTCCAGCCTTTGGCAAACCGCAGGTGCAGCGGCTGGTTGCCCGGCGCCGCGCCAAACGCATCGGCCAGTTGGCCCACCAGGCTCTGGCCCTCGATATGCAGCACGCGCGTGAGGCGTCCGCGCGTGGAATGCCCGGTGGCCGATAGCGCCGCCAGGGTGGTGAACGCTGCGATCCGCCCGGGCGTGGCCGGGCGCAGGTGCGCGGGTGGCGCGGAGCAGGAGAAATCGACGGCCTGCTCGGCGCCCCACAGCAGTTGCGCCGCCTCTTCCGGCGTGGCGGATCGCGCCAGTTCCACCGCGTCCTGGCCGCGGTAATACGGGCGCCCGCGAAAGAAGGCGCTCAAGGCAGTGGGGATGCTGGGCTCCGAGCCGAACAGCGTGTTGGCGGCCAGGGTCTCATGTTTTCGGCCCGCCTCCTTGCGTTTGGCCAGGCCCGCCACGTCCTCGGCACGGTACAGGCTGCGGCGCGTATCGCCGGGGTCGGCCATTACTTCGATCTTGCCGCGGCTGACGTAGGCATAGACCGTCTGCGGGCGCACGCCGAGCAGCGCGCAGGCCTCGTTCATCGAAATCCAGGAAGCCATGGGAAACACCTATGCTTTATATATGTTGATTTTATACATCAATATTGACCAGATTATCAAGTGAAAACTAGGATGCAGACATTCCTGCAAAAACCTGGTGACCGCCATGAAAGCCCACATCCTTCAACTCAACCCCATCCTGATTCCGGCGATCAACGAGCAGCTCGCGGCGCTTTATACCGTGCACAAGTTCTACGAGCTGGCCGATCAGAAAGCCTGGCTGACCGAACATGGCGCGTCCGTCGCCGCCGTGATCACGGGCGGCCACACCGGCATTTCGCAGGCGCTGCTCGAACAATTGCCCGCCCTCAAGGTGGTCGCGGTCAACGGCGTGGGCACCGATGCGGTGGATCTGGCCTACTGCCGCGGCCGCGGCCTGCCCGTCACGGCCACGCTGGGCGCATTGACCGAAGACGTCGCCGATCTGGCGATTGGCCTGCTGATCGCGGCCTGCCGCAATCTGTGCGCGGGCGACCGCTTCGTGCGCGACGGCCAGTGGGAACTCAACCCCCAGCCCAGCGCCACTGCGCTCGCCCGGCGCTTTAGCGGAATGCGCGTGGGCATCGTCGGCATGGGGCGCGTGGGGCGCGCCGTCGCAGTGCGGGCCGCAGCGTTTGGCTGCCCCATCAGCTACACCGATCTACGCCCAATGGAGGACATCGCGCACCGGTTTGTGCCTCATCTCATCGATCTGGCACGTGACTGCGACGCGCTGGTGCTGTGCGCAGCGGCCGATAGCGCCGAAGGCATTGTCAACGCGGCCGTGCTCGAAGCGCTCGGGCCGCGCGGCTTCCTGGTCAACGTCGCGCGTGGCCGCCTGGTCAATGAAGCCGACCTGACTGCGGCACTGGTCGCCGGGCGCATTGCCGGCGCGGGCCTGGACGTATTCGTCGACGAACCCCGCGTGCCCCTGGCGCTGCGCGAGTCCGACGCCGTGACCCTGCAGGCGCATCGCGCCAGCGCGACCTGGGAGACGCGTACCGCCATGGGCGAGATGGTGCTCGCCGGCATTGCCCAGGCGCTCGCGGGCCAGCGCCCCACCATGAGCCTCACGACCTAGGCGCTCCGCCCCAAAAGATAACAACAGGAGACAAACCACCATGACCACCACCACCCGCCGCCTCGCCTTCACCCTCGCCCTGGCCCTGGGCGCCACCGCTCTTGCGCCCGCGGCCTTTGCCCAGTCCTATCCGTCTCGCCCCGTGACCCTGGTCGTGCCCTTCCCGCCCGGAGGCGGCACCGATACCGGCGGGCGGGTGATCGCCGAACAGCTGAGCCGGCGCTGGGGCCAGACCGTGATCGTCGAGAACAAGGGCGGCGCGGCCGGCCAGATCGGCGCCGATCTGGTGGCCAAGGCCAAGCCCGATGGCTATACCTTGCTGCTGGGCAACATCGGCACGCAGGCCATCAACCCTTCGCTCTACGCCAAGCTGCCCTACGACCCCGACAAGGCGTTTGCTCCGGTCTCGCTGGTCGCCGAGTTGCCGCTGGTGATGATGATCAACCCCACCGTCGCCGCCAGGACACCCGCCGAATTCATCGCGCTGGCCAAGGCCCAGGCCGGCAAGCTGTCGTACAGCAGCTCGGGCGCGGGCGGCGCGCCGCACCTGGTGGCGGAAATGTTCAAGGACCAGACGCACAGCTTCATCGTGCATGTGCCCTACCGCGGCGGCGGCCCGGCGATTGCCGATCTGCTCGCGGGCCATGTCGATCTGTCGTTCATGACGGCGCTCGAGGCTTCGGGCCATATCAAGGCCGGCAAGCTGCGCGCGCTGGCGGTGACCAGCGACAAACGCTTGCCTGCGCTGCCCGAAGTGCCCACGCTGGCCGAAGGCGCGCTGCCGGGCTTCAACGCGATTTCGTGGATAGGCCTGCTCGCGCCCGCGGGCACGCCCCAGGACATCGTCGAGAAGATCGCCGCCGACGTACGCGCCGTGCTCGCCGACGAAGCCGTCAAGGCACGCTTTGCGGCGCTGGGCGGCGTGCCGCGCGCCACCTCGCCGCAGGATTTCGGCAAGCTGATCGCGGCCGACAAGGCGCGCTACGCCGAAATCATCCGCAGCCGCAAGATCACCACCCAATGAGCGCCGTGATCGACCTGGTCTTTCCGGCGCCCGCGCCGGCCACCTTGGCTGTCGCAGGCAGCAGCGCCCGGTTCCCGCTGGGCCGCGTATTCTGCATAGGCCGCAACTATCGCTGGTCGGCCGATGAGGCCGCGCCCACGCAGCTGCCCGCCTGGTTCATGAAGCCCGCGAGCGCGGTCTGCGCAGCGCAAGGCGCGCTGCCCTATCCATCCGCGACGCGCGACTTCTGCCATGAGATCGAACTCGTTGTGGCCATGGGCCGCGGCGGTCGCGACATCGACGCGGCCCAGGCCGAATCGCATATCTGGGGCTATGCCGCGGGCCTGGACCTCACGCGGCGCGATCTGCAGCAACAGGCCAAGCAGGCCGGCGGCCCCTGGGAGCCCGCAAAGGCTTTCGATCATTCCGCGCCCTGCACGCCGCTGGTGCCGGCCGAAACCCTGGGCCACCCGAGACTGGGCGCGGTATGGCTCACGGTCAACGGCGTAGCACGCCAGCGCGCCGATGTGTGCGATCTGCTGTGGTCCGTGCCCGAACTCGTGGCCATGCTGTCGCGTTCGGTCACGCTGCTGCCCGGCGATCTGATCCTCACAGGCACGCCCGCGGGCGTGGGGCCGCTTTCGCCCGGAGACGTCGTCACGGGCGGCGTCGCGGGCATAGGCCAGTTTTCCATGACCGTAGGCAGTCCCGCAGACCGGGGCGCGACGGGCATTCATCAACCATGACAGGAGCTTCCCCTTGAACAATTCCCCGAAAATAGCGCTGGTCACCGGCGCCGGCAGCGGCATTGGCCGCGCCACGGCACTCGGTCTGCTCACCGACGGCTGGAGCGTGGTGCTTGCCGGCCGGCGCGCCGAACCGCTGCAGGCGCTGGCCGCCGATGCCGCCGAACGCGGCCAGACCGCGCTGGCCGTGCCCACCGATGTCACCGACCCCGACAGCGTGCAGGCGCTGTTCGATGCGATAGAGCAGCGCTTCGGCCGGCTCGATGTGCTGTTCAACAACGCAGGCGTCAATGCGCCGGCCGTGCCGATAGACGAACTGCCGCTGGACAAATGGTTCAGCGTGCTCGACACCAACGTCTCGGGCATGTTCCTGTGCGCACGCGCGGCCTTCGGGCTGATGCGCCGCCAGTCGCCCCAGGGCGGGCGCATCATCAACAACGGCTCGATCTCGGCCTACACGCCCCGGCCCTTCACCGCACCCTACACGGTGAGCAAGCACGCAGTCGCGGGCCTGACCAAGGCGCTGGCGCTCGACGGGCGCGCGTTCGACATCGTCGCCAGCCAGATCGACATCGGCAATGCGCTGACCGAGTTGTCGGAGCGCATGACGCGCGGCGTGCTGCAGGCCAATGGCACGACCGCGCCCGAACCGATGATGGACGCCAGCCACGTGGCCAACGCGGTGCGCCATGTGGCCGCGCTGCCGCTGGAAGCCAACATCCTCAACATGACCATCATGGCCAGCGCCATGCCCTTCGTGGGCCGCGGCTGACGGCCTGGTGAACAGCGTATAGCGCCCGACCGCGGCGCTGGAAGACGACAGAGAAAACCACAAAGGAGACAAGCATGCAACGCACAGCACTTTTCAAGATCCTGGCCGCGACGGCCGCCCTGGCCCTCGCACCCACGCTGGCCTCGGCGCAGAACTATCCGACGCGGCCCATCAAGATCATCGTTCCGGCCCCTCCGGGCGGCGCGATCGACACCATCGCGCGCGTCGTGGGCGACAAGCTCGGCGCATCGATGGGCCAGGCCGTGGTCGTCGACAACCGGCCCGGCGCCTCCAACAACCTGGGCACGGATGCGCTCGCCAAATCAGCGCCCGACGGCTACACGATAGGCATCGTGGGCGGCAGCCACAACATCAACAAGTTCCTGTTCAAGAACCTGGGCTGGGACCCGGAGAACAGCTTCGAGCCCATCGTCTACACCCACGAGGTGCCGCTGGTGTTCGCCATCTACCCGCAGATTCCTGCCAGGACGCTGCCCCAGTTCGTCGCCTGGATGAAGGCCAACCCCGGCGAGGCCAAGGTGGCCACCTCGGGCCGCGGCAGCGCGCAGGAAATGGCGGCCGAGATGTTCCGCATGGCCAGCGGCGCGCCCATGCTGCTGGTGCCCTACAAGGGATCTTCGGCCGCCCACCCCGATCTGCTGGCCGGGCGCACCGCGCTCTACATCGACACGATCAGCGCGATCCAGGCGCAGGCCAAGGCCGGCAACGTACGCGCCATTGCGGTGTCTACACGCAAGCGCAGCCAGTCGTTGCCCGACGTGCCGACCGCAAGCGAACAGGGGCTCAAGGACTACGACGCCAACACGAATGGCGGCTTCCTCGCGCCAGCCGGCACGCCCAAGGCGATCGTGGCCAGGCTCAATGCCGAGATCAACGCAGCGCTCAAGCTGCCTGACGTGCGCGCCAAGCTCGAGGCCGCGGGCATCGAGGTCCAGGGCGGAACGCCGCAGGAATACGCGGCGCTGATCAAGTCCGATCTGGCCAAGTGGGGCAAGGTGGTCAAGGAAGCGGGCATACAGCCGGATTGAGGCCGGCTTGCCGAGGCGGCGGTCGCAAATACCTCAGGGCTGGCCCGCAGCCGCCGGCGCCTGGCGCGCGCGGCGCGCCGGTTTTGCCGCGGGTTCGGCGGGAGCTGCCTTCACGGCAGGCGCGGCACCGGCCGCCGCAGCACCGGCCACCGCAGCATCACAGCGCGCGCATTGGCCATGCAGTTCCACGGTCGCCGCGCTCATGCGAAAGCCGTTGTCCTTGGACCAGCCCTTGAGGCGCCGCTCGATCGCGGTGTCGGAGAACTCATCGACACGGCCGCACTGGTCGCAGATCGCGAACACCACCAGACCATGCTGGTGGTCGTGCGGATGGGCGCAGGCGACAAACGAGTTCATCGTCTCGACGCGGTGCACCAGCCCGTATTCGATCAGCTTGTCCAGCGCCCGGTACACCTGCTGCGGCGCGCGCAGCCCGTCGGCCTGCAACTGGGCGAGCAGCGCATAGGCGCTGGCCGGGCTCTCCTCGCGGGCCAGTGCGCTGAGCACCAGGGTCTGGTGCCGGGTCAGCTCGGGAGGGTGCGTGTGGGTGGCTGGCGACATGGCTTGCGGACGTTATGCTGTAACAGCCCCGAGTTTATCGCGTCCCAGGCCCAAGGCACCCACTCAGGGTGCAGCATTGTCAATACCGGTGCACGAGCGTCAGCAGCAGATTGCGCGGCGTGCCATATGACTTGGTCTGGTAGAAGTTCAGCTGCGTCAGGTAGTTCTTGTCGAACGCATTGTTCAGGTTGACCTGCAGCGACGTCTGCGGCGTGAATTCATACCGCGCCATCAGGTTCACGAGCGCATAGCTTGCCTGCTCGCTGCGCCGCTGCAAAACGGTGCCCGAACTGTCCGCGCCCCAGGCCAGGCCCCAGATATCGCCCTGGTAGCGCAGGCCGCCACCGACAACCAGCTTGCCGCCCGTGGCCGCCACGCGATAGGTCGCGAACAGATCGAAAATGCTGCGCGGCAGCGTGGTGCTCAGGTCCTTGCCCGCCTGGTCCCTGATGTTGTAGTGCGTGTAGCCGAGCTTGGCGTTCCAGCCCGGCAGCAGTTCGCCCGAGACTTCGAACTCGAAGCCCTTGCTGTTCGCGCCCTTGGCGCCGTAGTAGGCCTGCGTGAGGCCGTCGGGCGTCATCGCGTCGATGTCGGGCTGGGCCAGATTGTTCTGCAGGATGTTGAACACCGAGAACGAAGCATTGAGGCGGTTGTCGGCCGAGGCCGCCTTCACGCCGACCTCGCGGCTCTTGCCGACGACGGGGTCCAGGTAGCGGCCATTGCGGTCCAGCGCGTCCTGCGGCTGGAAGATGTCGGTGTAGCTGGCATAGGCCGAGAGGCCGTTGCCGAAGTCATACACCGCCCCCGCATACGGTGACAGGTGCGTGAACTTGTCGAGTTCCTTGCGCTCCCAGCTGCTGTAGCGCGCGCCGACGATGAGCTTGAGCGGATCGGTCAGCGACAGCCGCACGGCGCCATAGAGGCCATTCTGGCGCGTCGCCATATCGGACTCGACATAGGTCTCGCCCCAGCCGGGCATGGGCAGCGCCCCCTTCCAGTCCAGCAGGCTGCCGGTATAGCGCTGGATCTGCACCAAGGGCGCGCCTATGATCAGTTGCTCCTGCCGCGACGCATTGCCGCCGAACACCGCTTCGTGCTGGCGGCCCAACCACTCGAAAGTGCCTTCGGCCTTGGCATTGATCGCGTCCTGCGCGCGCTGGCCGCGGTACCAGTAGCTGTAGGGCGTGGCGTCGACGTTGTAGCTCACGGGTTCGACACGGCCGACCGCCATCGCGAGCTGAGCGTCATAGCTTTGCTTGCTGTAGGTGTAGCCGACATGCGTCTTCCAGCCGTTGTCCAGCGCATGGTCGAGCGAGACAAAACCGCTCCTGGTGGTGGTGCTCCAGTGGTTCCAGCCCGGCGCCAGATTGGTGGAGCGGTCCCAGTCGATCACTTCACCGTTGGTGAACCAGATCGGCACGCCGCCCCAGGACGAGCCCTTGGGCCGGTTGACCTGGTAGTCCGCGCCCACGCGCAGCAAGGTAGCGGGCGTCAGGTCCGCCTCCACGGTGCCGAACAGCAGGTTCTTGTTCTTCTCCTGGCGGTCCTGGAAGGTGTGGGCGCGCTGGCCCGCCGCCACGAATCGGCCGCGCACGCTGCCTTCGGCGTTGAGCGGCGTCGAGACGTCGACATCGCTGCGGTAGTTGTCCCAGGAGCCGGCCGAGACGGAGACTTCGCCCGTCAGTTGCCTGCTGGTCGCGCGCTTACGCACCAGATTGACCGAGCCGCCGGGATTGCCCGCGCCCGTGAGCAGGCCCGTCGCGCCGCGGATGATTTCAATGCGGTCATAGATGGCGGCATCGAGTTCGTTCTCGCCGGCTGCATAGGGCGAGCTGAAAGTCGTTGCAACGCCGTCATAGAGGTAGTTGTCGACATTGAAGCCGCGGTAGGAGAACGACGAGCGCTCGCTGTCGTAGCTGGACTCGGCCACGCCCGTGGTGGTGCGCAGGACTTCGGACAGGCTGCGCACGGCCTGGTCCTCGATGCGCTGGCGCGTGACGACTTCGATCGACTGCGGCGTCTCGCGCGGCGCAAGCAGCAGGCCCGTGGCCGCGGAAGTCGCGCGCGCGGTGTAGCGGCCCGTGCCTTCGGTCGTGGCGCCGTCCCCCTCGGGCGCAGCTTTCACGGTCACCGTGGCCAGCGTCTGGCCTGCGGCCGCTGCATCCGCGGAAGGCGCCTGCGCCTTGCGCACCGTGAGAATGCCGCTGCCCGTGCGGTGCAGGTCAAGCCCGGTGCCGGCCAGCGCCTGGCGCAGCGCGGCCTCGGGCGTGAGCTGGCCGCGCACCGCGGGCGCGGGCAGCCCGCGCACCAGATCGGCATCGAGCGACAGCGCCGTGCCGCCCTCGTCCGCGATGCGCAGCAGGCTGGCGCTCAGCGGCTGCGCAGGCACGTCGTAGGATTGCGGCACACCGCTGGCGGCCTGGGCGCCGGCGCAGGCCAGCAGGCACACGCTGGCCAGAAAGCGAAGTCGAAACGAAGACTTGGAGGACATGGTTGGACTGAGGAAGAGAGGATGCAGAACCAGAAGAACCTGGGCTTTCCTCTGTATGAGGGACTCGCGCGCAAAAGCGGCCGTCCTTTCTCCAAATTTCTCCAGATTTCGCCAGCAATGTTTGGCGTTCGCTCTCAGGCCGCGAGTTCCACGCGCACCAGCCACCCGCCCGAATGGCGATGGACGTCGATGGGCAGCGTTTCGGCCAGCGCCTGCAGCGCCGCATCGCTGTCGTCGAGACCGAAGATGCCGGTCACGCGCAGACGCGCCGCCGCGAGCGATACGCGGATATAGCCCAGGCGATAGGGCTTGAGCGCGGCGAGCACTTCGCCGAGGCGCTGGTCTTCGGCATGCAGCACGCCATGGGTCCAGGCCGTGGCCGAGGCGGCCAGCCCTGCCTGCGCCAGGCGCGCGATCTGCGCGCCATCGATCCAGGCGCCCTGCCCTTGCATCAGGGTCTCGCGCTGCGCCGGCTCGGCAAGAAGCGTGCTGATCTCCAGCGCATCGCGCAGCGCCACCGCCTGGGTGCGCGCCTCTTCCTGGCGCACCATGAACTGCGAACCCAGCGCACGGATGCTGGCGTGCTCGGTGCGCACGACAAACGGCACATGCGCGTTGGCGGCCACTTCGGCGCGCAGCTGGCCCTGGCGCAGCTGCACCAGCCTCAGGCCGTCGCTGAAACGCACGTCCACCGAGGAACGCGCATCGAGCTGCAGGCGGCTGCCGTCGGCCAGGGTGAAGGTCCTGCGCTCGCCCGTCGCGGTATGCAGGTCGGCACGCCAGTCCGCGAGCAGCCCGCTGCTGCGTGCCACCCAGCTGCTGCCCAGGCCCAGGCCTGCGACGCCCAGCGCCGCGCGCAGCACGCGGCGCCGGCGCGCGCTCAGCACCGCTGCTTGCTCGATCGCGCTGGCGACGGCGTCGGCTCTTGCGCCGCTGGGCTTTACCTTGCCGGCGCTCGCCAGGCCGAATGTCGCGTCCAGGGCTACGCCCAGGCTTTGCCATGCGTGCAGATGCCGGGTGTCCGCCGACAGCCAGGCGCGAAACGCCGCGCGCTGGGCCTCGCCCACGGCGCCCGAACGCAGCTCAACCATCCAATCGATGGCTTGCTCCGTGACCGCATCGAGGGAAGTCCTGCGCGCCATCAGGATTGCAGCGCCAGCATGCAGCAGCGCAAGCCGTCGGCCATATAGCGCCTGACCATGCGCTCGGACATGCCTATGCGCTGCGCGATTTCCGCATAGGTCAGGCCGTCGAGCTGGCTCAGCAGAAACGCCGTGCGCGCCTTGGCGGGCAAACGCTCCAAGGCATTGGCGATCGCTTCGAGCGACTCGCGCAATACCGCGCGCTCTTCGGGCGACGGCGCACAGGCTTGGGGCAGCGCCGCGAGCGCGTCCATCCAGGCACGTTCGAGATCGCGCCGGCGCCAGGTCTCGGTGAGGATGTTCTTGGCAATGGTCGTCAGATAGGCGCGCGGCTCGTGCATCGCATGCAGGCGCTTGTAGCCCATCACGCGCAGAAAGGTTTCCGAGCTCACGTCCTCGGCCTCGGCCGCATCGCGCAGGCGCTTGCGCAGGCGATCGAGCAGCCAGGGCTGGTGGGCGGTGAACAAAGCGGCGGCGGCCGCTGCATCGGCCGCCGGCATGGGAGTGCTGGACACGAAATATATTGAATGAGAATGTTTCTCAATTATACAAGGCCATTCGCAAGCAGGGACCTCCTGTGGTGCCCATGCGTCACCGGCTGCGTACCGCGCAGGGTAAGGCCGGTGGAATTCAACGAGAATGAACCAGCCTTTATGCATCGCCATACCTCGCCCCAGTTGGCGCAGCCACCGTTCCCGCACCCATGGACACTGCCTTCTCGCCCGCCAGCCATCCCCAGACCAGATTGCCGTTGCGCAGCCCCCTGCCCCACCAGGGCGCGGCCAGCGTGCAGCAGCTCGAACAGCGCAGCTTCAACGCCTGGCCCGCGCCGTGCAATGCGGTGGTCGGCGATTGGCTGCTGCGCAGCGCGGGCGGCTATACCAAGCGCGCCAACTCCGCCAATGCACTGCAGCCCGGCGCGGCGCTGACGCCGCAGTTGCTGCAGCAGATCGAGGACCACTATGCGCGCCAGCAACTGCCCAGCATTTTCCGTCTGAGCCCGCTGGCCGACGAGGGCGTCGACGCCCTGCTGCGGGCCAATGGCTATCAGGTCGTTGACCCGTCGGTATTCATGCAGCGCGCCACGCAGCCGGGCGACCGCCACTGGCAGCCCGCCGCGGATTGCAGCCTGCGGCTTGATGCCCAGTTGCCTGCACCCTGGCTTGAAGGCTATTGCGCGGCCAGCGCCCACCCGCCTGAGCAGCAGCGCGCGCATCGCCTGATTCTGCAGGCCATGCGCATGCGCTGCGCCTATGCCTCGCTGGTGCACGCCGGCCAGGTTCTGGCCTGGGGCCTGGCGGTGCTAGAGCGCGACGCGGTCGGCTTGTATGAAGTGCTGGTCCACCCCGGCCACCGCGGCCAGGGGCTGGGCCGGCAGGTGGTGCAAGGACTGCTGCAATGGGCGGGCCAGCAAGGCGCGAACCATACCGACTTGCAGGTGCGCGGCGGCAATGCGCCCGCGCAGCAGCTTTATGCCAGCCTGGGCTTTGCGCCGGTCTACGGCTACCACTACCGCATGAAGCGATAGGTCAGCCCCGGCGCGCGGCCTCGATCGCCGCGATATCGATCTTGCGCATGGTCATCATGGCCGCGAACGCGCGCCGGGCCACGGCGGGGTCGGGGTCGGCCATGGCTTCGGTCAGCACGCGCGGCGTGATCTGCCAGGACACGCCCCAGCGGTCCTTGCACCAGCCGCATTCGCTTTCCTGGCCGCCATTGGCGACGATCGCATTCCACAGCCGGTCGGTTTCCTCCTGGTCGTCGGTCGCGATCTGGAAGGAAAACGCCTCGTTGTGCCTGAACGCCGGGCCGCCGTTCAGGCCCATGCAGGCAATGCCGGCGACGGTGAAATCCACCGTCAGCACATCGCCCTGCTTGCCCGAAGGGTAGTCGCTGGGCGCGCGGTACACGCGCTGCACCGCGCTGTCGGGGAAGGTGGCGGCATAGAAATGCGCGGCGTCTTCGGCCGTGCCGTCGTACCAGAGACAGATGGTGTTCTTGGGAATCATGGCCAGGCTCCTGGGAAGTGGCTTCGTGCGCTGCATTGTCTAGCGCCAGGCCTGTTGCTGTCACCAGGGACCGCGTGTGCATCAGGGAAATTTTGGCAATGGCCGCAATTCCACCGCAAGATACGGAGTGCTTGCGCCTGAATCCAGCGCTATCGTGCAGACAGTCTCCGCACTTGAAGGAACCCTGCATGCACTCCCCCCTTGATGACACGCCCCGCTATGCGAGCGACGCGCAGCGCTGGCAGGCGGTGCAGCAGCGCGATGCCCGGGCCGACGCGCATTTCGTCTATGCGGTGCGCACCACGGGCGTCTACGGCCGGCCCAGCGCCGCGACCCGGCTGCCGCGGCGCGAGAACGTGCGCTTCTTCGACAACGCGCAGGCCGCCGAAGCCGCGGGCTTTCGCGCCAGCCGCCGCGCCCAGGGCGACCAGACGCTGGCCGCGACCGCGCGCGCCGACATGGTGGCCGCGGCCTGCCGCGCGATCGATGCGGCCGACACCGCGCCCACGCTCGATGCATTGGCCGCCCAGGCCGGGCTCAGCGCCTTCCATTTCCACCGCCTGTTCAAGGCCGAGACCGGGCTCACGCCCAAAGCCTATGCACTGGCCGCGCGCGCGCGCCGGTTGCGTGCCCAGCTCGCCGCGCCGCAGGCATCCGTCACCGAAGCGATCTATGGCGCGGGCTTTCAGTCAAGCAGCCGCTTCTACGAAACCGCCAGCCAGCGGCTGGGCATGGCGGCGCGCGATTACCGCGATGGCGGCGCGGGTGCGCAAATCCACTTTGCGCTGGGCCAATGTTCGCTGGGCGGCATCCTGGTCGCGCAAAGCCCGCGCGGCATCTGCGCCATCCTGCTGGGCGACGACCCCGAGGCGCTGCTGCACGACCTGCAGGACCGCTTTCCCAAGGCCCGCCTGATAGGCGCCGACGCGGCCTTCGAGCAGCAGGTCGCCCAGGTCGTGGGCCTGATCGAGGCGCCGTCGCTGGGCCTGCAATTGCCGCTCGACGTGCGCGGCACGGCCTTCCAGGAACGCGTCTGGCAGGCGCTGCGCGAAATTCCGCCGGGCAGCACCGTGAGCTATGCCGAACTCGCCGCGCGCATAGGCTCGCCCAAGGCCGTGCGCGCCGTGGGCAGCGCCTGCGGCGCCAACCCGCTGGCGGTGGCCATTCCCTGCCACCGCGTGCTGCGCAGCGATGGCAACCTGTCAGGCTACCGCTGGGGCCTGGAGCGCAAGCGCGCGCTGCTGCTGCGCGAGGCGCAAGGCCGGGAGATTTCCACGCCCCCTGCCCAGGGAGGACCGGCTCAACCAAACAACTCGGAATGGGTTCCTGCGCGCACAAACACCACAAGGCCATGCTTGCCGGTGTCATCCAAAGTGTAGATGAGCAGAAAGTCTCCGCCGATGTGGCATTCCCGGCAACCGCTCCAGTTCCCGGCCAACGGGTGGTCTTTCCACTCGGCAGGCAACTGTCCACTGTTGCCCACAAGCAGCGTCATGGCCTCTTTGAGGCGATTCATGTCGTATCGACCCGAGTGCGAAAGACGCTGCCAGTCTTTCAGGAACTCCTTGGTGTAATCAGATGCGCGCGGGAGATTGGCCCGTTTACTGGCGGCCGTCTTCTTCGAGTTCACTGATCAATGCCTCGACATTGTCAAAACGGGCGCGGCGGCTCTGGATGATCTCGCTGGCCTCCTGCATCGCCGTCTGTGTGGCGGCGTTCGGCGCCCGAAGCGAAAAGGGCAGCTCCTTGTCAGCGACCACGCGGGTCAGGAATACACGAACTGCATCGGAAACGGTCAGTCCCATTGCAGCCAAGGTTTCTGTCGCCTCCGCCTTGATGCGCTCATCGATGCGAACATGGACCATCGTGGTAGTTGCCATGGAGACTCCTTGATATCTATTGAGATACATTGTATCTCAAGGCCTCAAACGTGCGATCAGAATCACGGTTGCGGTAGAGATTGAAGCTGAACGCCAGCGACTGCGGCCAGGCTTCAAGCGTCCGGCGGCTGAAAGCGCTCGGCGAGAAAATCAATGAACACGCGCAGCTTGGGCGAGGGATATCTTCCCGAAGGCCACAGCATGCGGAACGTCGCGAACCGCGGCTCGGTGTGTTCCGCGAGCACCCGGCGCAGGCGGCCCTGCGCCAGGCCTTCGCGCGCGGCGAACTCCGGCAGGCAGGTGATGCCCAGCCCGCGCTCGGCAAAACAGACACGGGCTTCGATGGTGTTGCAGACCATGGAAGCGGGCAAGCCGATTTGCGCTTTGTGCGCCGGCCAGCGCAGCGGCCAGGTTTCGAGCTTGCCGGTGTTGGTGAAGCAGTAATGCAGACATGCGTGCTGCGCCAGATCGGCGGGGCGCTGGGGCAGACCCCGGCGTGCCAGGTACGCAGGCGACGCCACCAGCCACATGGGAAAGCTGCCCAGTATCCGCGACGACAGGCCCGAGTCTTCGGGCTCACCGGTGCGCAGCACCGCATCGAAGCCTTCTTCGATCACATTGACGACGCGGTCCGTCAGGTCCAGTTGCAGATCGATTTCCGGATGGGCCTGCATGAAATCCGCGATCACCGGCAGGAACAGCGAGCCGACCAGCGGCAAGCCGACCTTGAGCCGCCCGCGCGGCGTCTGCGCGGACTGCGACAGTTCCAGTTCGGCATCCTGGATTTCGGCCAGCACGCGCCGGCAGCGCGCCAGGAACATGCTGCCTTCGGCGGTCAGCGTGATGCTGCGCGTGCTGCGGTGAAACAGGCGCACGCCCAGCCGCGCTTCGAGCCTGGCCATGCGCTTGCCCACCGCCGAGGCCGACACGCCCAGCAGGCGCCCGGTTTCGGCAAAGCTGCGGGTTTCGGCCACCTGCACAAACACCGCGAAGTCGCCCACGCTATCCAGTGACAAGGCATTCATTACGGACATTTTTCTCCTGACAAAAAGGAAATATAGCCGTCTTTATCCGCAATTGCTTCAAGCCTATCGTGGCAACTCCTGCTTACTTGTGCCTGGATTCGCTTTGCCCAACTCTCCCACTTCCTCTTCTTTGCTTGGCCCACAGGTCGATGCGGTGATCGACCACGAAGCCACGCCGGCGCCGGCCTTTCCCTGGGCCGGCCTGCTCGCGCTGGCCACCGCGGGCTTTCTGACCATACTGACCGAGGCCCTGCCCGCAGGACTGCTGCCGCAGATCAGCGCCGACCTGGGAGTCTCCCAAGGCATGGCCGGGCAACTGGTGACGCTGTATGCCATAGGCTCGCTGGTCGCGGCCATTCCGCTGATGGCCGCGACGCGCTCCTGGCGGCGGCGAACGCTGCTGCTGCTTGCGATCGGCGGCTTCCTCGTGGTCAACCTGATCACGGCGCTGTCGAGTTCCTACACGCTGACGCTGGTCGCCCGCTTTGGCGCCGGCGTGTTCGCAGGCCTGGTCTGGGCGCTGCTGGCAAGCCATGCGGGCCGCATGGTGCCCCGGGCGATGCAGGGCAAGGCCATCGCAGTGGCCATGGTCGGCACGCCGCTGGCCTTGTCGATAGGCATACCGGGCGGCACGCTGCTCGGCGACCTGGTCGGTTGGCGCACCGCGTTTGCGATCATGTCGGCGCTCTCGGTGCTGTTGATGGTGTGGATTCGCTACCAGCTGCCCGACTTCGCGGGCCGGACGGCCGGCGAGAGGACGCGGATGACCGCGGTGCTGATGCTGCCGGGGCTGCGCTCGGTGCTCGCCGTGACCTTGCTGTTCGTGCTCGCCCACAACATTCTCTACACCTATATCGCACCATGGCTGACGTCGGTCCGGTCCGTGCAACGGGTCGATGTGGTGCTACTGGTGTTCGGTGCTGCGGCCTTGCTGGGCATCTGGGGGGTGGGCCTGCTTGTGGACCGCTGGCTGCGCGCGCTGGTCCTGGCCAGCATGGCCGCGTTTGGCATCTCGGCGCTTGTGCTGGCACTGCTGGGACAGGTCCCGAGTGCGGTGCTGCCCGCGGTGACGCTGTGGGGCCTGGCCTTTGGCGGCACCGCGACCCTGTTCCAGACAGCGTCGGCGCGTACCGCGGGTGCCTCAGGCGACATCGCGCAATCGATGATCGTGACGGTATGGAATCTGGGCATCGCGGGCGGCGGATTGGCCGGGGCCTTTTTGCTGCAGACCTGGGGGGCACAGACGTTTGCCTGGACGGTACTGGCCTTGATGGCCGCGGCGCTGGCCATCGTGGCCAAGGCGCGCCAGCATGGCTTCCAATGACAAGGGGGCAGCGAAAATGCCCTGGCGTTGATGCTCGCCGGCCGTGCGCCGCATCTGCGCGATTTCAAGCGTACCTATGCCGAATGCCACCTGCAATTGCCCTGTGCGCCCAACAGCCGCTGTCCGCTCCTATAATCGCAGCACCCGTACAGGAGTCCCATGCCGAAGCCTCGGCCCGGGGTGAAACGGGAAGACCGGTGACCCCGAGGATTTCCTTGGCCATTCCGGCGCAGCCCCCGCTGCTGTAAGCCTGACAGACACACTTCAATGCCACTGGGCGCCTGCCCGGGAAGGTGGTGTGCGCTGGATGACGGCGAGCCAGAATACCGACCTGTACGAAAGCTTTGTATGCCACGGGGTGTGGGCCGTTTGCTGACCGGCCGCTGCTGCGCCTTCGCGCAGCCTGCCCTTCGCTGACATCTCCCCCCCTTGGCGCCCTTCATACGGTTTGGCTCGGGGAGAGCATGACGGACGACCAGTTTCAACAAGCGCATGCCCGGCGCATGCAGCAGAAAAAAGCCCAGGTGGATGCGGCCGTCGAACGCTCGCACGCGCTGCATGGCGTGGTGGTGCTGATGACCGGCCACGGCAAGGGCAAGACCACGTCCGCCTTCGGCACGCTGTACCGGGCGCTAGGCCATGGCCAGCGCGCAGGCGTCGTGCAGTTCATCACCGGCACGCAGTCCAATGGCGAAATTACGTTCTTGCTGCAGCAAGGCCTGCTCGGGCCCGGCGCGTTCGCGCGCGTCGCCTACCATGCGATGGCCACGGGCTGCACCTGGAACAGCCAGGGCTGGGCCGCGGACAAGGCCGCCGCCGATATCGCCTGGCAGGCTGCGCGGCGCATGCTCGCCGACCCCACGCTGAACCTGGTGCTGCTGGACGAACTGACTTTCATGCTCGAGTACGGCTATCTCGACGCGAGCGACGTGGCCGCGGCGATACGCGCCCGGCCGCCGCAGCAAAATGTGGTGATCACCGGCCGCAGCGCGCCGCCTGCACTGCTGGCGCTCGCCGACACCGTGAGCGAAATCGCCGACACCCGGCATGCCTTCCGCGCCGGGGTCAAGGCCCAGGCCGGCCTGGACTTCTGATGCAGCGCACCGCCCGCGCCTGGGCCATGGCCTGTGGCGCAGCCCTGCCCCTGCTGGCTGCGGCCACGCCTTTGCCGCGCCTGATGTCAACCAATATCTGCGCCGATGTGCTCGCGCTGAGCCTGGCCGATTCCGCGCAGATCGTCTCGCTGTCGCGCCAGAGCCAGGACGCGCAGCGCTTTTCGATGGCGGAAAAGGCCAGGCAGTTCACGGCCAACGAGGCCACGGCCGAGGATGTGCTGCACCTCAAGCCCGATCTGGTGCTGGCCTCGCGGCGCTGGAATGCGCGCCACCAGCAAACCCTGTTCAAGCGCCATGACGTGCGCATTGTCACCGTGCCCTTCCCCACCGACTGGGAAGGCATAGACCGCAGCACCGTGCAGATCGGCCGCGCGATCGGGCGCGAGGCGGCCGCCCAGCAGTTGCTGGCCGACACCCGGGCGCGGCGCGCGCAGCTGCAGGCCACGCCGCGGCCGTTCAGCGCACTGTATCTGCGGCCGAACGGCGGCAGCGCGGGCACCGGGACCCATGTCGACGCGGTGCTCACGGCCGCAGGCCTGCGCAACCATGCAACGGCGCTGGGCCTCAAGGGCTGGGGGCGCATCGACCTCGAACGCATTTTGCACAACCCGCCCGATATGTTCATCACCCCGTCAATGGTCAACGACCTGGCCTATGCGCGCTCGGCGCTCTCGCGCCATCCGCAGATGAAAACGCTGCTGCAGCGCATTCCCCTTGTGACGCTGCAGCAAAACGACTGGGGCTGCAGCAACTGGCAGCTGATTGAGGCGGCGGAAGCCGTGGCCGCGCAGATTGACGCGCTGCATCTGCAACCCGAAGGACGCCCATGATGCACAGGCACAAGAATGCGGCCGCCCGCGCCCCGCACCCCTGGCTGCTCAACGCGGGCCTGTTCGCGGCGCTGCTGCTGCTCAGCGCCATCTCGCTGGGCATTGGCTCGGTGCCCATCGGCGTCGCCGACTGGTGGCAGGCGGTAGCGTCTCCCGGCATGGCCGAGGGGCTGGCGCTGCGCCACCAGGCGATCATCGAGGAAATCCGCCTGCCGCGCGTGCTGCTGGGCGTGCTCGTGGGCATGTCGCTGGGCGTGTGCGGCGCGTCGCTGCAGGGGCTGCTGCGCAACCCGCTGGCCGAGCCCGGCATTCTGGGCGTGAGCTCGAGCGCGGGCCTGGGCGCCGTGGTCTGCATCTATTTCGGACTCTGGCACTGGAATGCCTGGCTGCTGCCCACGGTGGCCATGGCGAGCGCGGCGCTGGCCACGTTCGTGCTCTACCGCATCGCGCGCCGCGGCGCAAGCAATCTCACGCTGATTCTGGCGGGCGTCGCGATGTCGGCGCTCACCGGCGCGCTGATCTCGCTGGCGATCAACCTCGCGCCCACGCCCACCGACATGCAGGACATCGTGCTGTGGCTCATGGGGTCCCTGGCCGACCGCAGCTTCGACGAAGTGCGCCTGAGCCTGCCGTTCATCGTGCTGGGCCTGCTGATCCTGGCGTTCAGCAGCCGCCAGCTCGATGCGCTGACGCTGGGCGAGGACGAAGCCGCGAGCATGGGCGTGAGCCTGCCGCGGCTGCGCGCGCAGATCATCGCGGGCACGGCGCTGTGCGTGGGCGCGAGCGTCGCAGTCACCGGCACCATAGGCTTTATCGGCCTGGTCGTGCCCCACCTGTTTCGCCGCGCGGTCGGCTACCGGCCCTCGGCATTGATACTGCCCAGCGCGCTGGGCGGCGCGGTGCTGCTGCTGGCCGCCGATATCGCCTTGCGCCTGCTCAGCGGGCGCGTGGAGTTGATGCTGGGCGTGGTGACCGCGCTGATCGGCGCGCCCTTCTTCTTTTATCTGGTGCTGCGCGAGCGCTGGAGGAGCCGGTAATGCCCATGCTGTCGATTGCCGCATTGCAGGTGCACTGGGCAGGCAAGGCCTGTGTCAACCAGTTGTCGTTCGACGTGCGCGCGGGCGAGCTGTTTGCCTTGATAGGCCCCAACGGCGCGGGCAAGAGCACGGCGCTCAAGGCCCTGGCCCAGTTGCTGCCCCATACGGGCCAGGTGCGGCTGCAAGGCGAAGACCTGGCCGCGATGGCGCCGCTGCAGCGCGCGCGCCGCCTGGCCTATCTGTCGCAGGGCGACGCCGTCGCCTGGCCGCTCGCAGTGCGGGACTTTGTCGCGCTGGGCCGCATTCCCCACCAGCGCCGCTGGGGGCCGCGCGTGCTCACTGCCGCGGACAGCGCAGCGATTGACTGCGCGCTCGAAGCCATGCACCTCACGGCCATGCAGCGGCGCGCGCTCGACCAGCTGTCGGGCGGGGAGCGCGCGCGCGCCCGGCTGGCGCGCGCGCTGGCCGTCGAAGCGCCGCTGCTGCTTGCCGACGAGCCGGTGTCGGCGCTGGACCCCTTCCACCAGCTCAGCGTGATGGAGCTGCTGCGCGCGCAGTGCAATGCGGGCCGCGCCGTGGTCGTGGTGCTGCACGACCTCACGCTGGCCAGCCGCTTTTGCGACCGCGTGCTGCTGCTCGACCAAGGCCGGACCGTGGCCTGCGGCGCGCCGCGCAGCGTGCTCACGCCGGCCCATCTGCAAAACGTCTACCAGGTACAGGCCATGCACGGCGAGCATGAAAGCCAGGGCTATGTCGTGCCCTGGCGCTGCCAGCCGCCCGCCCCCCTTTGACATTCCTTTCCGTATCCAACAGGAGACCCCAATGCACCCCAACGCCAAGATTCCCGCCACCATCGTCACCGGCTTCCTGGGCAGCGGCAAGACCACGCTGCTGCGCCATATCCTGGAGAACGCGGGCGGACGCCGCATCGCGGTGATCGTCAACGAGTTCGGCGAACTGGGCATCGATGGCGACATCCTGCGCAGCTGCGGCATTGGCTGCGACGACAACGGTGTCGAGCAGCAAGGCCAGCTCTATGAGCTTGCGAACGGCTGCATGTGCTGCACGGTGCAAGAAGAGTTCTACCCGGTGATGCGCGAGCTGATCGCGCGCCGTGACGACATCGACCATATCCTGATCGAGACCAGCGGCCTGGCGTTACCGAAGCCCCTGGTCCAGGCCTTCAACTGGCCCGAGATCAAGAACGCCTGCACGGTCGATGCCGTGATCACCGTGGTCGACGTGCCCGCCACGGCAGCCGGCCAGTTCGCGGCCAACCCGGCCGCCGTCGACGCCCAGCGCCGCCAGGACCCCAACCTCGACCACGAATCGCCGCTGCACGAGCTGTTCGAAGACCAGCTGATGTCGGCCGACCTGGTGGTGCTGACCAAGCTCGATCTGGCCAGCGCCGAAGACCGTGCCAAGGTCGAAGCCATCGTGCGCGAGGAAGTGCCGGCGCAGGTCAAGATCGTTGCCGCCGACCAGGGCAGGATCGATCTGGGCGTGGTGCTGGGCCTGGCCAGCGCGTCGGAAGAGAGCATTGACCAGCGCCAGGGCCACCACGGCCATGGAAACGACCACGGCGACCATGACGAACACGACCACGACGCGTTCGACTCCATCGTCGTCAAGCTGCCCGAAGTCGATCGCGATGCATTGCTGGCCACGCTCGGGCGTATCGTTTCCGAACATACGGTCTACCGCGTCAAGGGCTTTGTCGCGGTGCCGGCCAAGCCCATGCGCCTGGTGGTGCATGGCGTGGGCACGCGCTTCGACAGCTACTTCGACCGCCGCTGGGCCGCGGGCGAAACGCCGCAGACCCATCTGGTGCTGATCGGCCATGATCTCGACCAGGCGGCGATCACCGCCGAACTCGACAAGCTGGGAGCGCGCTGATGCATTTGCTCGCTGTCCAGCCCGGCGGCTTTGTCGACGATGAAGCCTTCGTCGCCAGCATGGGCCAGACCCCGGCGCAGGTGGTATTCCTGAGCGCTGCGGACACCACGCTGGCCTTGCTCGCCGAGGTCTATGCCCAGCTGCGCGGCGGTCTGGACGGCGAGCACTTGCCCACGGTGCGCCTGGCCAATCTGATGCACCTGCGCCAGCCGGCGTCGGTGGATCTCTATGTCGACGAGGTGCTGCAGCACGCGCGCGTGATCGTCATCGACCACCTGGGCGGCGAAAGCTACTGGCCCTATGGCACGGAACGCATCCGCGAAATCTGCCGCCTCAAGGGCATAGAGCTGGTGATGTTCTCGGGCGACACCAGCGAAGACCTGAACCTGCTGCAGAAAAGCACGGCCACGATGGAGCAGTGCCGCTGCATCTGGCGCTATCTGCGCGAAGGCGGCGCGGCCAATGCGCGCGAGATGTTCCGCTACCTGTGGCACAGCTTTCTCGGCGGCGAACAACAGGCCTTGCCGCCGCGGCCGCTGCCTTCGGTCGCCGTGTACCACCCCGAACACGACGCCGCGGACATCGCGACCTGGCAGCAGCCCGGGCCGCTGCAGTGGATAGCCGGCGCGCCCGTGGTGATGATCGTGTTCTACCGCGCCCATCTGCAGTCGGGCAACACGCAGGTGTTCAAGGCATTGAGCGAACAGCTGCTGGCGCGCGGAATGAACCCCTTGCCGCTGGCCCTGCTGTCGCTCAAGGACACGGCCTGCATGGCCATGCTGCACCAGCTGTGCGCCGACCACCAGGTGGCGCTGATCCTCAACACCACCTCGTTCTCGCAGTCGTCGCTGGAAACGCCGGGCGACCATGCGCTCGCGGGTGACATTCCCGTGCTGCAGGTCATCATGTCGGGTGCCAACGAGCAAAGCTGGCTGGACGACGCCCACGGCCTGCAGCCGCGCGACATCGCCATGCATGTGGCCATGCCCGAAGTCGACGGCCGCATCATCACGCGCGCGATCAGCTTCAAGGGCCGCTCGCACCGCAGCGAATGGACGCAGTCCGATGTGGTGCAGTACCAGCCGCATGCCGAACGCCTGGCGTTCGTGGTGGAGCTCGCCCAGCGCTGGTGCCGGCTGCGCGGCAAGGCCCATGCCGACAAGCGCCTGGCGCTGATCCTGGCCAACTACCCGACCAAGGAAGGGCGGCTGGGCAATGGCGTGGGGCTGGACACGCCCGCTTCCGTCATCCATATCCTGCAGGCGCTGGACAAACAAGGCTATGTGCTGGATGCGATTCCCGCCGACGGCGATGCGCTGATGGTGCAATTGCAGCAAGGCATTACCAACGACCCCGATTCCTGGGCGCTGCGGCCCGCGCAGCAAAGCCTGGACCTCGCAAGCTACCAGGCGTTCTTTGCCAGCCTGCCAGAAGCCAACCAGCAGGCCGTTCTCGAACGCTGGGGCGCGCCCGAGGCCGACCCCATGCTGCGCGCGGGCCGCTTCATGATTGCCGGCCTGCGCTGCGGCCGCATCTTCGTGGGCATACAGCCCGCGCGCGGCTACCACCTCGATCCCGCGGCCAGCTACCACGACCCCGATCTGGTGCCGCCGCATTACTACCTCGCGTTCTACCACTGGCTGCGCAGCCAATGGAATGCCGATGCAATGGTCCATGTGGGCAAGCATGGCAACCTCGAATGGCTGCCGGGCAAGAGCGTGGCGCTGGCCAACACCTGCTGGCCCGACCTGGTGTTCGGCCCCATGCCGCATCT
This sequence comes from Pantoea sp. 18069, assembly GCF_902706035.1. Lineage (GTDB taxonomy): Bacteria > Pseudomonadota > Gammaproteobacteria > Burkholderiales > Burkholderiaceae_C > Comamonas. The sequence goes on from NZ_CACSJA010000007.1 coordinate 131,515, forward strand.
GTACCCGTTCATCGTCAACGACCCGGGCGAAGGCACGCAGGCCAAGCGCCGTGCCCAGGCGGTGATCGTCGACCACCTGATGCCGCCGCTCACGCGCGCCGAAAGCTACGGGCCGACACGCGATCTCGAACGCATGGTCGACGAGTACTACGACGCGATCACCATGGACCGCAGGCGCGCGCAGCTGTTGCGCAAACAGATTCTCGACCATATCCTGGCCCACGACCTGCACCAGGACTTGGGGCTGGCCGCGCCGCGCAGCGCCGAGGACGAGCAGCAGCTGCTCAACAAGACCGACGCCTATCTGTGCGAACTCAAGGAAAGCCAGATTCGCGACGGCCTGCATATCTTCGGCCAGTCGCCCACGGGGCGGCTGGCGCGCGACACGCTGCTGGCGCTGGCGCGCCACCCGGTGGGCACGGGCCAGGGCGCGAACAACAGCCTGATACGCGCGCTTGCGCTGGACTTCGAACTGGGCGCCGACTTCGACCCGCTGGACGCGGCCTGGGAAACGCCCTGGACCGGGCCGCGCCCCGAACTGCTGGCACAGATCGACGCCCAGCCCTGGCGCCACACGGGCGATACGCGCGAGCGGCTCGAACTGCTGGCGCTCGCCTGGCTCGAGCGCCCCTTGGAGGAAATCAGCGCCAGCGCGCCCGCCATGGCGCAGACGCTGGCCGTGCTGGCGCGCGTGCAGCAGGACCTGCGCGCGCGGTTAGACGCCTGCGGCCCGCAGGAAATCCTGCAGCTCAGCCGCGGCCTGGCAGGCCGCTTCGTGCCCGCGGGCCCCAGCGGCGCGCCCACGCGCGGGCGGCCCGACGTGCTGCCCACGGGGCGCAATTTCTTTTCCATCGACACGCGCGCCGTGCCCACACCCACGAGCTGGACGCTGGGCCTGCAGTCGGCCAATCTGCTGATAGAGAAGTACACGCAGGAGCATGGCGACTACCCGCGCACGCTGGGCCTGTCGGTCTGGGGCACGGCCACCATGCGCACCGGCGGCGACGATATCGCCCAGGCCTTCGCGCTGCTGGGCGTGCGTCCCAAATGGGCCGACGGCAGCTGGCGCGTGGTCGATTTCGAAGTGCTGCCCATGGCCGTGCTGGGCCGCCCGCGCGTCGATGTGACGCTGCGCGTCTCGGGCTTTTTCCGCGACGCGTTCACCAATGTGATACGGCTGTTTGACGCCGCGGTGCAGAAGGTGGCTGACCTCGAAGACGAGGACGCGGACACCAACCCGATACGCGCGCGCGTGCTGCAGGAAGCCGCGCAGCTGCAAAGCCAAGGCATGGACGCCAGGGACGCGCGCCACCAGGCGGGGCTGCGCGTGTTCGGCGCCAAGCCCGGCAGCTATGGCGCGGGCCTGCAGGGGCTGATGGACGGGCGCAACTGGGAAACCGATGAAGACCTGGCCACGGCCTACCGCAACTGGGGGGCGTATGCCTACGGCCAGCACGACAACGGCACGCCGCTGCCCGAGACTTTCGTGCGGCGCCTGAGCGCCATGCAGCTGGTGGTGCACAACCAGGACAACCGAGAGCATGACCTGCTCGACTCCGACGACTACTACCAGTTCCAGGGCGGCATGGCCGCGGCCGTGCGCCACTACAGCGGCCAGCAGCCCGACCTCTACTTCGGCGACCACAGCAACCCGCAGGCGCCGCGCATGCGCACGCTGCAAGAAGAAATCAGCCGCGTGGTGCGCTCGCGCGTGACCAACCCCAAATGGATAGCTGGCATCAAGCGCCATGGCTACAAGGGCGCGTTCGAAGTCGCGGCCACGGTCGACTATCTGTTTGCCTTCGACGCGACGGCGCGCGTGGTGCGCGATGACCAGTACGCGCGCGTGACCGATGCCTTCGTGGCCGACGCCGACATGCGCGACTTCCTGCAGCGGCACAATCCCGCGGCCTTCCACGACATCTGCGAACGCCTGCTCGAAGCGGTGCAGCGCGGCCTGTGGCAGGACAGCGGCGACTACCAGTCGCTGCTGGAACAACAGCTGCTCGCCGCCGAACAGCTTCTGGAGAACCGATGACTTTCCCCCTGGCCTTTCCATTCACCGCCCTGCAAGGCCAGCAGCCGCTGCAGACCGCGCTGCTGCTGGTGGCCGTGGACCCGCTGCTCGGCGGCGTGCTGGTCCAAGGCCCGCGCGGCACGGCCAAGTCGACCAGTGCGCGCGCGCTCGCCGCGCTGCTGCCCGCGGGCCGCTTTGTGAACCTGCCCCTGGGCGCGACCGAAGAGCAGCTCGTGGGCTCGCTTGATCTCGAAGCCGCGCTGCAAAGCAGCGCCGTGCAGTTTCGCCCCGGCCTGCTGGCCCAGGCCCACCAGGGCATTCTCTATGTCGATGAAGTCAATCTGCTGGCCGACGGCCTGGTCGATCTGCTGCTCGATGTCAGCGCCAGCGGCATCAACCGCGTGGAGCGCGACGGCGTATCGCACCAGCACCCGGCGCGCATCGCGCTGATAGGCACCATGAACCCCGAAGAGGGCCAGCTGCGCCCGCAGCTGCTCGACCGCTTCGGCCTGTTCGTGCAGCTGGGCAATGTGCCCGACGTCGCAACGCGCAAGGCCATTGTCAAGACCCGCATGGCCTTCGACGCCGACCCCGAGGCCTTTGCCCGGCAGCACGCGGCGGCGCAGCAGGCCCTGGCTGCACGCATCGCCGCGGCGCGCGATAGCGTGGCGGCGCTGGCCTGGCCCGATGCCGTGCATGAGCATGTGGCCCAGCTGTGCCAGGGCGCGGGCGTCGAAGGCGTGCGCGCCGACCTGGTGATGCTGCGCGCCGCGCGCGCCCATGCGGCGCTTGCAGGGCGTGGCGAGGTGAGCGTGGCCGATGTCGATGCCGTGGCCGAACTCGCGCTGGCGCACCGGCGCAGCCATGACGCGGGCGCGGGCACACCGCCACCGGCCGAGACCCCATCGAACGAGACCAACCCTGCGAGCGCCCCGCCCCCGCCTTCACCGGCACCCGAGGCCAGCGGCACGGAACAAGGCGAAAGCCAGGCCGAGCACTGGGGCGCCATGCCCCCGCCCCAGGCCGCGGCCTTGCATGCAGTCAAGCCTTTGAAGGCACTTGCGCCAAAAAAAGCCTGACGCGTCCTGCGCTGGCCGGACAGGCCAAGGCAGGGCGCGGCGCGAACACCGCACGCAAGGGCCGGCTGACCGGCGCGCCCAGCGCGCGCCTGGACTGGGTGAAGACCTTGGGCGCCAAAGGCCGCGGGCCGCTGCAGGCGCGCGACCTGCGCTACCGCGCACGGCCCGTGGGCAGCCATACGCTGCACTGCGTGCTGCTCGACATGTCGGCGTCAATGCTGCGCGGCGAAAAGCTCGCGCTGGCCAAGGGCTGCCTGCTGGCCCTGACCGAGAGCTTCTACCGCCGGCGCGAACACCTCGCGGTGATTGGTTTTTCCGGGGACGAGGCGCGGCTGCTGCAGGCCCCGGGCAAGGTCGCGACCTTCAATGCCCCATGGATTGCGCCGCTGCGCGGCGGCGGCGGCACGCCGGTCGAGGCCGCCATGGCGCTTGCGCACCGGCTGCTGCAGCGCCAGGCGGCATCGAAGCAACTGCTCTCGCTGTGGCTGCTGACCGATGGCCGCTTCGAGACCCTGCCCGCGCGGCCCCCGCTGGCCGACAGCTGCCATATCGTCGACTTTGAAATCGAGGCCGTGGCACTGCGCCGCTGCCAGCGGCTGGCGCGCGACTGGGACGCGCAGTGGATCAGCGCGGCGCAGCTCAATCGGGTTTGATCTTCGCGCGCGCGATCACTTTCTTCCAGCGTTCCTGCTCGACGGCAATGAACTGCGCGAATTGCGCGGGCGTGTCGCCAATGACTTCGGCCGCATCGCCATGCAGGCGGCGCAGCGCATCGGGCGCCTTGACGGCCTTCATGGTCTCGGCCGACAGCTTGTCGATGCTGGCCTGGGGCATGTTGGCCGGCGCGAGCATGCCGTACCACTGGGTCATCTCGAAGCCGGGGAAGCCCTGCTCGGCCACGGTGGGCACGTCGGGCAGTTGGGCCAGGCGCTGGGCCGAGCCCGTCGCAATGCAGCGCACCTTGCCCGACTTGATGAACGGCAGGATGGCCGCGGCGCCTATGGCCGACGCATCGACGCGGCCCGACAGCAGGTCGGTCAGCAGCGGGCCCGTGCCGCGGTAGGGCACATGCAGCATGTACACGTCGGCCGACATCTTGAGGTATTCGAAGGCAAGCTGCCCGGCGCTGCCGTTGCCGGCCGAGCCATAGCTCAGGCGCCCGGGCTGGCTCTTGGCGTAGGCAATGAATTCGCGCAGGTTCTTCGCCGGCACGTCGGGGTGGACCACATACAGGCTGGGCACCTTGGCCAGCAGGCTCACGGGCTTGAAGTCCTTGGGCGACCAGGGCAGCTTGTCGAAAATATAGGGGTTCACGGCCAGCGTGCCGATATGGCCCAGGATCAGCGTGTGCAGGTCTTCGGCGCGCGCGACTTCGGACATGGCGATATTGCCGGCCGCGCCGGGCTTGTTGTCGACAAACACGCTTTGCCCCAGCGTCCTGGACAGCTCGGCGGCCGTGGAGCGCGCGACGATTTCCGAGCTGCCGCCCGGCGCGAACGGCACGACAAAGCGCACCGACTTGGCCGGCCAGGCGGACTGGGCCATGGCCGCGCCGGGCAACAGGCCCGACAGCGCCAGCGCGCCGCCGGCGCCCAGCAGTTGGCGGCGTGTGGGGGCCGCGGAAAGATCCGACGCGTGGGCAGCAAAGCGATGCATGTCTGTCTCCGAAATACTTGTGGAGATGCGATGCTGCCTGCGGCGAGCTTTCAACAGGCTTTCAGCCGCGGGGTGTTTACCCTAGCTGCGCGCCATTGCCTGCGCGCCAGGGCCCGTGACCTGTATATGCTGTGCCCCCATGTCCTACCGAATTTCTCTTGCACTGTTCGCCTGCGCCTTCTGTCTGTCGGCCGCATCGGCCGGCCCCCTGGACCAGACCGAATGCATTGCGCCGGCCAAGCCGGGCGGCGGCTTCGATCTGAGCTGCAAGCTGGTGCAAAGCGGGCTGCTCGGCGGCCATTTCATTGCGACGCCCATGCACCTGCGCTACCTGCCCGGCGGCATAGGCGCGGTGGCGTACAGCACCGTGGTGGCCCAGAGCCCCGCCCAGTCGAATGCCATCGTCGCGTTCTCGGGCGGCTCGCTGCTCAACCTGGCCCAGGGCAAGTTCGGGCGACATACCGAGCGCGATGTGCGCTGGCTGGCCGCGATCGGCACCGACTACGGCGCGGTGGTGGTCGCGCAGGACTCGCCCTACCAGACGCTGGCCGACGTCATGCGCACCATGAAGACCGATCCGGCCAAGGTGGTGCTGGGCGCGGGCGGCACGATTGGCAGCCAGGACTGGATGAAAGCCGCGCTGCTGGCGCGCGCCGCCGGAGCGAATCCCAAGCTGATGCGCTTTGTCGCCTTCGAAGGCGGCGGTGAAGCGATACGCGCGCTCGAAGGCGGCCATATCCAGGTGTTCACCGGCGACGCCGCCGAAACGCGCCAGCAGATCCAGGCCGGCGCGCGGCTGCGCATTCTCGCCGTGATGTCCGACCAGCGCCTGCCCGGCGACCTGTCCCAGGTGCCCACGGCGCGCGAAGCCGGCGCGGCGGTTTCCTGGCCCATCGTGCGCGGTTTCTATCTCGGGCCCGGCGTCTCGGATGCCGACTACGCGGTCTGGAGCGACACCTTCGCGAAGATGATGGCCACGCCCGGCTTTCAGCAGCTGCGCGCCGAGCGCGGCCTGTTCCCCATGGCGCTGGTCGGCAAGGACCTCGACCGCTATGTCCACCAGCAGGTCGCGCAATACCGCGAGCTGGTCAGGGAGTTCGGCCTGCAGACGGCGAAGTAGCGTCTGGCTGGGCGCGCGGCAACGTGATGCGCGCCCAGAGGCCGCCCTCGTCGGGCGCCGGCCGCAATTCGAAACTGCCCTGGTGGCGCTTGGCGATGGAGGCAACGATGGCCAGGCCCAGGCCCGACCCCGTGCCCCGGGAGTTGCTGGCGCGAAAGAAGCGCTGCATGGCCAGCGCCAGTTCCTCGGGCGGAATGCCCGGCCCGCTGTCGCTGACGTCCAGGCTGGCGCTGCGGCCCTCCTGCGCGACCTTGACCGTGATCCGCCCGCCCGCGGGCGTATAGCGCAAGGCATTGTCCAGCAGATTGGCCAGCGCTTCCTCCAGCAGTTCGCGCTGGACCCGCACCCACACCGCCTGGTCGGGCGTCTCCAGCCCCAGGTCGATGTGCTGGCCGCGTGCCTGCGGCCACCAGCGCCGGGTCACTTCGCGCGCGAGTTCGGCCAGATCGACCGACTCGGTCGCAAGGTCGCAGGTATCGGCGCGCGCCAGCGCCAGCATCTGGTTGGTCTGGCGAATGGTGTGGCGCAGCTGCTCGCGCAGCGCCGCCAGCGCGGCCTGTACCGTAGGCAGGTCGCCCGCGCGCTGGGCAAACGACACCTGGGTCAGCAGCGTGCTCAGCGGCGTGCGCAACTGGTGCGAAGCGTCATCGACAAACCGGCGCTGGCTGTCCAGCAGTTCACGCTGGCGAAAGATATGCTGGTTCATGGCCTCGACCAGCGGCAGCACGTCCCGGGGCACGCGGCGGGTGTCTATGGCCGAGAGGTCGTCGGGCGCGCGCGCTGCGATTTCCTCGCGCAGTTGGCGCAGCGGCCGCAGCGCCCAGGCCACGGCCGCTGCCGCCGCCGCCGCGGCCAGCACGGCCAGCAGAACGTCGCGCGCCACGGCGCCGAGAATGAAGCGTCGGCTGAACTGGTCGCGCGAAGCAAACGGCTCGGCGACCTGGATCACCAGGCGCGTGTCGGTGCTGGCGCCCATAGGCTGCGGCAGCGAACGCTGGTAAGAGGCGATACGCACCTGCGCGCCCGCATATTCGACGGTGTCGAAATGCGGCTGGCGCTCGACCAGCGGCTCCTCGGGCAAGGGCAGATCGGGGCTGCCGATCTCGACCAGGCCGTCCTGCGTCGCGACCCGGTAGTACACCGGCCCGTTGGCCGTGAGCTCGAAGAACTCGAACAGCACATAGGGCAGCTCGACCGCGAGGCCGCCGCTTTCGGTGGACACGTTGGCATCGATGGCCTTGATCGCGCCGAACAGCGAGCGGTCGAACGCCGCGTTCACGGCCGAGCGCGCCGTATGCCAGGTCAGCCAGACCTGCAGCAGGCTGCCGACCATCACGCCGGCGAGCAGCAGCACGATCAGCATGCGCCGCAGGCTCACGCGGTGCAAGGCGGCCCAATTCACGGCACGGCTTCCAGCACATAGCCCAGGCCGCGCAGCGTGGCGATCTGTGTGCCGGTGTGCAGCAGCCGCTTGCGCAGCCGGTGGATCAGCACTTCGACAGCTTGCGCATGCACCTCGGCGTCGCCGGTGAAAACCCGCTCCAGCAGCTCGCGCTTGCTCAAAGGCTCGCCGCCCGCGAGGATCAGCGTCCTGAGCAGCGCATGCTCGCGCGCCGTCAAGGTGAACACCTCATGGCCGAGTTCGAAGCGCTTGGTGCTGGCGTCGTAGGCCAGCCTGCCACAGCTGAACTTGCTGACTTCCCGGCCTTTGGAGCGGCGAATCAGGGCCTGCAGCCGCGCTTCGAGCTCCTCGACTTCGAACGGCTTGGCGAGGAAATCATCGGCGCCGGCCTTGAGCGTCGCAACGCGCTGCGCGAGCGTGTCGCGCGCGGTGAGAATCAGGATGGGCACCGGGTCCTCGTCCTCGCGCAGGCTCAGCAGCACCTCTTCGCCCGCCAGCCCGGGCAAGCCCAGGTCGAGGATCAGGGCGTCATAGCGCGTGGCACGCAGGGCGCGGCGCACCAGCCGGCCGTCGGCCACCCAGTCCACCTGGAAGCCGCTTTGCGCCAGGGCGCGCACCAGCCAGTCGGCCAGCGCCGATTCGTCTTCCGCCAATAAGAGTCGCATGCAGGTTTCCGCAAAAGGTCAGATCAATGCCGCCATTGTCCCGAACAGCCACCGGAGCCTGCACCCCGAGGCACCAGGGAGAAACCCTTGGCCCGCCATGCCGCTGGCCAGCGCGCACCCCGCGCCGCAGCTGCGCCTGCCCCAGTCCGCCACCGCGCCCGAAGGCATTACCGTGGGCGAACTGGGCTGGAATGGCCTGCGCACGCGGTGGACTTTAGTAAATCGCGTAGATCTTGCGAACCGGCTCCAGGATGTCCCAGCGGCCCGTCCACCCGGGAGGCAGGATGACCAGATCGCCTGCGGCAATCTCCGTCACTTCGCCGGTGGAATCGTCTGTCAACATGGCTCGACCTGAGAGGATGTAAGTGAATTCCGTATTGGTACGGTTGATCACGGGCCAGCCTCCTGGCTGGCACTCCCAGATACCCAGGTCGCCCGCCGCATCCGGTGCCAGCCCCTTGATTGCGATCTGGGGATCTCCGCTATCGGCACCCGCTCTGCGGCCCGCCGGCACGAGTTGTGCCAAGGCGATATCGGCAGCCTTGACGATGGTGAATCGGCCCATGTTCCATTCCTTCCTATGTGCGTCCGAGCAATGCATTCACTCAGCCTTGAGCTGAGCCCGCGTTGCAATTTCCTGGAAACGGGCCTGGTCCGTTTCTATGGTCTTGCGCAAGGCCTCGGGGCCGACATCGGCAGCAATGTTGATGTTCAATGCCGACAGTCGCTCGATGATCTGCGGCATGGACATCACCTTGGCCAGTGCGCCGGTCAAACGGGCCTGCACCGCCGGGCTCACCCCGGCAGGGGCAACAACACCCCACCACAGCGTCATGTCGAAGCCCTTTACGCCGAGCTCCGCAAAGGTGGGAGTCTCGGGCGCTTCCTTCGTGCGGGAGGTTCCAGTCACCGCGATGGGCCTGATACGCCCCGCATCCACGTAGCCCCGCGCGCTGGCGTAGCTGGAGAACTGCCCCTGAAGCTGGCCAGCGACCAGGTCTCCCATCGCCAGGGTGACGCTGCGATAAGGCACATGCGTCATTGGAGCGCGGGTCTCCAGGCGAAGCATTTCGCCCAGCAGATGGGTCAGGGTGCCATTTCCGCCCGAGCCATAGGAAATACCGCCTCCGTTGGTTTCCGCCAGCCGCACCAGATCCGCCACATTCCTGATGGATGAATCGCCCGACGCATAGAGGTACAGGGGCGTGGTGCCGACAAACACCAGCGGCGTGAAATCCTTGTCGACCCGGTACTTGATCCGGTTGCCGTAAAGCGCCGGTGCCGTGGTGAATGGGCTATCGACCATCAAAAGGGTGTAGCCATCGGCGGGGGAACTGGCGACGAACTGCGTGCCAATCACGGAGCCTGCACCGGGCTTGTTGTCCACGATGACGGGTTGCTGCAAAAGCTTGGCGAGCTCTTCCGCGAACAGGCGGGCCAGCGCGTCAGGCGCACCGCCAGGGGCATATGGAACGACGATCTTGAGTGGACGATCCGGATACGCTGCTGAGGCGCCCGCGCAGGATGCGGCGACAGCAAGAGCGAGCAAGGCCTTCAGGATTTTCTTCATGGTGTGCTTTCTTCGTGATTTGCGTTGGGGGTATGTCAATGGGTGCAGGCTATGGCGATGCGCGTCTGCGCACGCGATCGAAACTGAAGCGTGTCGGATCAACCAATGGCCGGGCGTTGCGCACGAGGTCTGCCATCAGCCGGCCAGCGGCAGGGGCAAGGCCAAAGCCATGTCCGGAGAACCCACTGCTGATGAAAAAGCCGGGAACGGCGTCCACGGCGGAAATGACCGGCACGGCGTCCGGCATCACGTCGATCATGCCGGCCCAGACCTGTTGCACCTGCATGTTCTTGAACGCTGGATAGGCGCGCGCGATATTCCTGCGGGCGTGCTCGAAGTCCGACCGCGATGGCACGGGGTCGAGTTCGCGGTGCAATTCGAACGGCGACACCTGATCAGGCTGCCACCGCGTGCGACGCAGCGCCTCCTGGACGGTACGCCGGCCCACGGTGAGCCGGACGTTGTTCCCGCCGGACCGCAGCATGGGCAGGAAGTCGGGCAGATAGCGGAAACTGTCAGGCACGATCTCCGCGCGGTTGAAGTAGCCGTAGCCCACGGTGTAGCCGCCATCGCGCCGTTTGCGGAACATGAAGTCCGGGCCTTTGGTCGATACCTCGGGTGCGCCCGAGATGGGCGCGGTGCGCAGCAGCGTGGACATCGTCTGCAACTGGGGCAGGCGAATACCCATGTTGCGGGCGAACAGCGTGGACCAGACACCGCCGCACAGAACCACCGACGAACAGGCAATGGTTCCATGCTCCGTCACCACACCGGAGATCCGTCCCGCAGCGGTCTCCACGGCGCGCACCGCGCTTTGCGTCAACACCGTGGCACCCAGACGGATGGCGGCGCGGGCGATCACGCCGGGCGCCAGTCCCGGCTCCGCCCGTCCGTCCAGCGGGGCGAACAGACCGCCCTGCCAGTCGAGGGTCGACCCTGGCGACGTTTGCGCAACCTCGCGCGAGGTCAGCAGCCGTGCCTCGATGCCGAACTCGCGCGCCGTGCGCACCCAGGCTTCCTGCTGTTGCTGCTGCTTGTCCGAAGCGCACAGGCTCAGCGTGCCGCAGCGCACGAAGCCCGTGGGCTCCCCGGCATCGCGGCTCAAATCCTCCCATATCTTGAAGCTTTCGAGCATGAGCGGAATCTCCGCCGGATCGCGGTTGGCGATACGCACCCAGCCCTGGTTGCGGCCGCTTTGCTCCTTTCCGATCTCGCCTTTCTCGCAGACGACAACCGAAACGCCCTGTTGTGCCAGCGCGTAGGCGGTTGACAGCCCAATGATGCCGCCGCCGATGATCACGACATCGGCGCGTTTTGGCGGCGATTGCTGGTGATGGACTGCGGGATTGGTATCCTGCATTTGACATTTCTCCTGGATAAGTTCTGTAGGGCTAGTATTTGCAGGGGCCGGCTCCATGGTCAAATCAGCATTTGCGGCTGGTGCATGCCTTTTCGGCATGGAGCTTGCAGGGAAAATCCCTGTTGCCGCCTTGCGAACCCTTCATCGACACCTCGGACTTTTCATGGATTACCGCCAGATCGAAGCATTTCGTACCGTCATGCTCACGCGCTCCATGACGAACGCGGCGTCTCAGCTCCACACGACGCAACCCAACATCAGCCGCCTCATCGCCAAGCTGCAGCAGGAGCTGGGCCTGCCGCTGTTCAAGCGCGTTGGCTTGAGGCTGGTTCCAACGCCCGAAGCAGAAGCGCTGTATCGGGAGGTGCAGCGCTCCTTTATCGGGCTATCCGCGATCCAGGAGGCCGCGGCATCCATTCGCGAACGCGGAAGCGGCCGCATTCTGATCGGAGCATCGGTAGGGCTGTCGGTCTCGGTGCTGCCGCCAGCGCTGCGCCTGTTCAGACAGAAACACCGTGACGTCACGGTCTGCATCCAAACCAGCGATTCGCGCACGGTATCCCGCTGGGCCGCCGACGGGTTCTGCGACTTCGGCTTGGTGGCTTTCGTCGAGGAAATGCCAGGCCTGCAAACCGAGCTGCTCTACCGTGAGCCTGGCGTGTGCATCGTGCCTGCTGCACACCGCCTGGCCGAGCGTTCACATCTGCAGGCGAGCGACCTGGATGGAGAGCCGTTCATCTCCTTCGGCCCAAGTACCCACGAACGTGCTGCCGTCGATGCGGCCTTCGTGCCGGATCGCCGCAAATTGACGGATGAAACACCTTTTGCGCTCACTATCTGGACTTTGGTCAGCATGGGATTGGGTGTCAGCGTCGTCAGCCCCCAACTGCAACAGGCGCTTCCCGTTCCAAACGTGCGCCTTGTGCCTTTCGAGCCTGGTGTGAATTTCTCGTGTTACGCCGTTCGCGGGGAAAATCGCGTGGATCAGTTTCTGGTCTCCGAACTCATGGAGTGCGTCCGTCAAGCCCTTCGGGAGAAGAACTGAACAGCGCTCCCACGCCTCACTGTTTCCTACTACCGCGTGGCGAGGCTTGGCCTCGCTGACCTTGCTCAGGGCAAACGGTCCCTTTAAAGCGTTGAAATCCGCGCTGGATCGTGAACACGTTCCCAGACGCATGGAACGAGGTGTGGACGCAATGCAGCGCCCATGCCCCCGGAAATTGCGAACAGCCGGCTTGTAACAACCCCTCATTTCAATGACTATTGAAATGCGAATGCCTCTCATTGGCATTACAATTCGTCGCTTTCAGATACGAGCCCTTTACATAAGCGGCTCACCCCATTTCAGCGGAGTGATTGATGACAAATAAATATGAGGGAGCGGGGGCCGTGCGTCCAATGCGCTTGCGCGCCGTGGCCACGTTGGCAGGATTGGCCTGTGCGGCCGCAGGCGCGCAGCAGCAGGAAGCCGCTTCGCAGGCCCTGATGCTGCCGACGGTCCAGGTCAACGCCAGCCAGTACGACCCCGATGACGTGCGCCCCGAAGGCGTGACCACCGCCACCAAGACCTATATGGCGCCCAGGGACATCCCGCAGACCATCGATACGCTGGAGGTCAACAAGTACAAGAGCTACGGCATCAACGACCTGGCCACCATGCTGGACGGCGTGCCCGGCGTGAACACCAGCTACGACATGCGTGGCGAAGGCGTGATGATTCGCGGCTTCCAGGCCGATGCCGGCGACATCTACCGCGACGGCGTGCGCGAAAGCGGCCAGGTGCGCCGCAGCACCGCCAACGTGGAGCGCATCGAGATCCTCAAGGGCCCGGCTTCGGTGCTCTACGGCCGCAGCGCCGGAGGCGGCGTGGTCAACCTGGTGAGCAAGCAGGCGCGCTTCGACGCGAAAAGCAGCGTCACGCTGCGCGGCGGCTCGTGGGACAACGTCGGCGGCACCATAGACATCAACCAGGTCATCAACCCCAACGTGGCCGTGCGCCTGACGGCCGACCGCGAACAGGCGCACAGCTTTCGCAGCGGCATACGCAACAAGAACGAGATGATCTCGCCCAGCATCCTGGTGGACAACCGCAAGGGCCTGCGCTGGACGGGCCAGTACACCTACGACAACGTCTGGCGCGTGCCCGATCGCAGTCCGGCATATGACCAGATGCCGGAAGGCGTGTCGATACGCCAGGGCTTCGCCCAGCCCGGTGACTATGTGGAAGACCGTCTGCGCGTGTGGCGCTCCGATCTCAGCTACGACTTCAACCCCGCCTGGAGCGTGCGCTGGGTCGCCAGCCGGCGCGAAGCCGCCCAGGACTTCGACCACTACTACCTGGGCACCTACTGCAACGCGCAGGGCCGCACGTCCGCCGGCGCGGCCTGCACGAACCCCGGCCAGGTTCGCCAGAGCTATGCCTGGCAGGAAACAGCCAACAAGACCACGTCGAACACGGTAGACCTGACGGGCCGCTTCGACCTGGCCGGCATGCGCCACGAACTGCTGCTGGGCGCGGAGTACAGCGAGGAAGAGCGCGCGCCGCGCCTGTTCTCCACCACCGCCAGCAACGGCTTCGTCGACCCGTTCAACCCGGTGCTCAATGCCCAGCGCCCCGCGCAGGGCGCGCCCACGCAGCACAACCTGCACGTCGGCAAGGGCCATGCGCTCTATGCGCAGGACCTGATCCATCTCGCGCCGCAGTGGAAGGTGCTGCTGGGCGCGCGCTACGACAGCTACACGTTCGAGAGCACCAATCGGATCAATGGCTTCCAGCGTGACACCAGCGGCAGCACCGTCAGTCCGCGCGTCGGCGTGGTCTGGCAGCCGGTTCGCGAGCACAGCATCTACACCTCGTGGAACAAGAGCTTCTCGCCCTACGGCGGGCGTGGCATCCTGAGCGTCGATACCGGCGCCACGGCGGTGCTGGACGAGGAACCCCAGCACTCGCGCCAGGTCGAAATCGGCATCAAGAGCGACTGGCTCGATGGCAAGCTGTCGACGCAGCTGGCGGCCTATGAGCTGGAGCACTACAACATCCGCTACCGGCCCGAGCCCGACATCGACCCCTACCTGTTTGCGGTGCGTGGCAAGGAGCGCTCGCGCGGCATCGAGTTCAGCGCGGCCGGTCGGCTCGCACCGTCGTGGTACGTGCGCGGCGGCGTAGGCGTCATGAGCGCCAAGGTCAACGGCGACCTGAGCGTGCCGGCCAACGAAGGCAAGTACCTGCCCAACACCGCCAAGCGCAACGGCAGCCTCTTTCTTCGCTACGCGCCTGCCGGTGCCTGGTATGGCGAGCTGGGGGTGACGCACACCAGCCAGCGCTACACCAACGCCGCCAACACCGCGGTCGTTCCCGGCTACACGCGCTGGGACGGCCTGATCGGCTGGCGCGCCGCGCCATGGACCGTGACCCTGGCGGTGTCGAACCTGCTGGACAAGGAATACTGGCGCTCCAACGCCATGCCCGGCGCGCCGCGCAGCTTCCTGGTGAGTGCGAACTACCAGTTCTGAGACCGCGCCTGAAGACGCCTGCGCTGCAGCCCGACTGCGCCGGGCGCGCACGGGACAATGGCCGACGCGCAACAGCGCACCGATGGCCTGCAAATAGGATTTGCGCCTAGCCAGAACGCTCTGCGAACTCCCAGCCATTGCCCGCGCACAGGATTCGACCTGTGCCATATCTCACTGCCTCGCCCGGCACCGACCTCTTCAGTGGCAAGTACTGCCCCCCACAAAGTCCTGAGCGCATGCTCCAGGACTTTTTCTATTCCGCCAGCGCGTCTTGTTCACCGAGATAAAGCGCCGGCCGCCCGATCCCACGGAGACGCCTGTGCAGCGCCAGAAACGAAAGATTACATTTAATATTTAAATCTAGTGGATTCTACCGATCGTCTTTAACTATCGAACTTTTTAGACTGAAGGTCGGAGAATTTTCTTCGGTTTCGAAACAGGAGTCATAGTGAAAGAGTACAGCCCACAACTCATGTCCGACACAGATTCGGCTGCTGCAGCTTCTTGCGAATTACGAGAGCCTAACGAACAAGAATCGCAAGATTTCCCATTTGGATCTTTTATCGCTTTGAAACGCCTGTCAAAGCTGAACATCGAAGCGGTTCGCATGCAAGGCTGCGCCGACAGCGGCACAGGCGGAGACAACTAAGCCGTTTGCAAAATAGCCAGAGCAATCGCAATCGATAGCAAAGTTATGGGCGGATATCCGTCGTGACATCCGCCCAATCCAGCGACATCACCGAACAAGTGAAATATCTCATCCTTCCTTTTCAATGCATGGAGTTGGATACTGGGAAATTCTTCCTTGCATCAGGTCAAGGTATCGTCCGCCTCGACTCCTCGGATATTTACCAGGCTGCGCTGGCAATGCACGGCATGGGTTGGGGCAGCACCATCACTTTGCAGCAGCTTGAGCGACTGCTGGTAGACCTGCCACAGGCACAGCTGCCTGCCGCATTGAAATATCTTGCGGACATTGGCGTGCTGCGACAAGTACATCAGGATTTTGGACGTTTCAATAGAATATGGCTGATTCACGACCGGCTTCAGGAAATCGAAACACTGGCAGAAGACATCGAATTCCTCACAGGTCTGAAATGCGATTCCACGCGGGATCCAAATAGCATTGCAGGCAACGAATTGGTGGTGTTGTACACACCGAAATATGACGCCAGGCTGATTCAACGGGTTCAGCAGCAGGTGATGGGCCAGGATAACTCCGCCATGCTTACCTGCTATCTGGTAGCACGCAATTTTTTGATCGACGGCACTTATATTCCAGCAGCCCGCACTCCTTGTCATTTTTGTCAGACAGCAGCCTCGACGGTGCAACGCACACACGGCAGCGGGTTTTCTCAGAGCCTGACGGCTGCATTCAAGGCAATCACGCAAAAACCTGTCATTACAGGCTTGGATTACCCCATTCTTCCAACCGATTACCACCTATGCGAGGCCCTGATCAGAAACAGGGTACGCGAAATCGTCGGGCCGCATTCCCGGCCCGTGATGACCCGGTCAATGCTGGAGATGTGCCAGTTTTCCCTCGACGGCTACCAACTTCAAAGGGATACCCCTTATTCCTCCAGGGAGTGCGAATTTTGCCAGAACGCCATGCCATGACGGGTGCCGCCAGGCCATGCCAGGCCATGCCGGTCACACTGAACGAACGCATTCAGATCTCCAATGGTGTCGACGCGCAATGCATCGAAGCCGCCGAGCGCTTCCACCGCCGCAGTTCACTGCTGCGGCGCAGCCGTTTCGGACTGGAGATCACCCCTTATCAAGAGCATGCCGTCCACGCCCTGACCCACGGGCGTCAGACGCGACTCGCCGAGCACCATGTGGATGCGATTGACCTCGCCTGCCACGCCGACCCAGGCCTGCGCCGCAAGAAGTCCGTCAGGAGCTTTGCCGGCGGGCCTGCGCTGCACTATCGATTGCTCATGGACATTCTGTACCTGAGCTTTTGCGCGGATACGGACGCCGAGCAGGCCCGCCCTTATGCATCCGCCGGGGGCTGTTATCCAGTTCATGCGGTGCTGCTTCCTCTGGTGCCCGTCGAAGGCGCACCATTTGACGCGGACAGCATTCTGCATGTGGCCGCGCAGGAGCGAGCGCTCTATGCGCTGTCCGGACATGGCGCACTCAATGCTGCGGTCACCTGTCTCGACGGCATGCCCGGTCAGGAGGCCGACACGTTTGCCAACGCCGCATTCATCATCGTGTATGTCATCGATCTTGAGGTCGCGACCCTGCGCTACGCGGAGCGCGGCTACCGATTCGCGTTGATCGAGACCGGACTCATGGCCCAGCAGGCCACTCTGGTGACCCAGCAACGCGGGCTGCGAAGCTGCATGTTCGGGGGATTTCCAGACGCCGAGCTGTGTGCCGCTCTCGGGCTCAATCCGAAAAAGATGCTGGTCTGCATGACGCAGATCTTTGGATATCTCTGAGCCACGATGCCAGCCACCCACATGCCCTCAATCCTATGAACACATCAGCGGCCGTAACCGTCGTCAAGCGAAATCCATTCATGCGCCTGCGCTTCACGCGCCCGATGCAGATTGATCTTTTATTGGAGAACCAGACGTTTGAAGTCCTGGACCACGATGTCATTTGCGCCGTGGTACATGCCGAGCAACCGATCTGCACAGATCGACTGGCATATGCGTTGGACCGGAAAGAAGGCTCGCCCAAGGCGCAGGCACTGGTGCAGGAGTTGCTGCGTGCGCGCGTCCTGGTGGCGCAGGACTACCGCAATCCGCTTCAGGACGCCGCCGAACACTGGCAGCAACGCGGATGGCTTGATGCGCTCGTGCTGCATCTGCGCTCACGCAATGTGGCCTACCATGACTTCGGCGCTCAGGCTTTCATCGGTCCGCAGCGCAGTGCGCTCATCGAAACGCCAGCATGCGCTCCCTGCATCGACAGCGTCTGTGCATCACGTGGTGATATCACGCTCCCACCAGGCGCAGGCCAGAGTTTTCAGGGCACCCTCTATGAGGCCATGTCCCAACGGCGCACGGGCCGGCCATGGACCGGACGGCCGATGGACGGCAATGGTCTGGCAGATATCCTGCGCTACGGCAATCTGGAGTCGCTGGGTAATCGCGAGGAAACCGCCAACGACAAATCATCCGACGCACAGGCTGTGTTTGATCGCTCATCATTTGCAGCGCTCGAGACTTACGTTGTGGTCAATCGTGTCGAGGGCGTGCCCCAAGGGGTCTACCGGTACAGCGTCACCAGGCAAGCCCTTTTGCTGATCTCGCATGGCGATTTCAATGAACGGCTGGTGGACATGTGCATAGGCCAGGCAAAGGTGCGCAATTGCGCTGCCGCACTCGTTATCGGCACGCACTGGGCACAGTATTACGGCCGATACCGACATCCGAGGGCCTATCGCAACCTGCTGATCAACTGCGCCGAGTTGGCCCATTACTACATCCTCTGCGCCACCGCCGCAGGCTTGAGCAATTTCATCACCCCGGCATTCAACGATGAGGTTGCCGAGGCCATCATCGGCAAACCATGCACCGATGTCGGACCGTTGTATATGGTCGCCATCGGCTGAAAGGTCCGGACCTATGCCAACGAATCACCAGCCTGGCGCCACTGCCGACCGCAGCGCAGTTCTGGAAGCCTTGTTCACTGCGCAATGGGCAGCCATCTATGACCCGATCACCCGCGAGCGTTGGGATGCGGGCGCGTTGCTTGACCCGCAGTTGTGCGACGCGCTGTGCCAGCCATCGCAACCTCGCCCCGCCGCCTTGCAACGCTGCCTGGAGGAAGCCGGCATCGTCGCCCACCACGGCTACCACCCCGCAGATGTCCAGCCCTGGGTGGCTGCGAACTGGAGCGACGCCCTGCGTCACTATCTGCACTCCAATGCGCTACCCAAGCTCAGCTATGCGAAGGCTTCCGGTTGGCTCCAGGACTTCGCCACGATGCGACAAAAGATACAGGAATCTGCACCGCCCGAAGCGACCAAATCCTATCCGCACGCGCTGGCACGGGTGGCCACCACGCGCACGCCCTCGGCGATGCCATTCAAGGAGGTTCTCGAAGCCCATCCGCGGCACGGCAGTCGCAGGCCAATGGACTACCCGGAACTCGCCAATCTCCTGTCGCGCGTCTTTGGCGTGGCAGGCCACAAGAGGTTGGCGGTCACGGGATCACACATTCTCAGGACCAGTCCATCTGGCGGCAGCCGCCATCCCACCGAAGCCTATGTCGTGGCCTTCGATCTGCCAGGGCTGGCGCCGGGCATCTACCATTTTCAAAGCGACAGACACGAGCTGGAGCTGCTGCGCACAGGAGAGTTCAAAGCGCTGTACATGGAACAGATTTTCGGCCTCAACAGACGCATTGCCTTCACGCCCAAACTGGCGCTGGTGCTGACGTCCGTAGTGGAGCGCAGCATGCACCGGTATCGAGATGCCCGCAGCTATCGCGTGCTCCATTTCGACCTGGGGCATCTGCTTCTGACATGCCAGCTTGTGGCACGTTCACAAGGGTTGCCATTTTTCAGCTCCTATTCGTTGGGTGAGGAGGCTGTGGAAGCCCTTCTGGGCATCGATGGACTGCGCGAGACGGCAATGAGCCAGATGCTGTTCGGATGAGCAAAGGCAGCCCCCCCTCTGCCGAACCGGCGATCCCCGATGCGCAGGCGTGCGTGCTGTGGCTGCTGCCCTGCGGGCGCAGGATCGCGAACCTGTGGTCCAAGCAGATGTGGTCGGCCGATGCACTGTCGCAGTCTGAGCTCATTGCGCTATGCCGGCTTCTTTCAGGATTGATGGGCAAGCCTGTCGCAGGCCCGATCAAGGCCTGCCTGGCTGAAGCCGGCTTGCTCACGAGCGACGCACGCAACGCGACATTCAGGCCTTGTGACGATCTGCCGCTGCTGCGTTGCGGCACGCGCTACTGGGACTATTCGGACACCGAAGCCATGCAACGGGACAGAGCGGACATGCGAACCTACGCTTTGCACGGCGGCGAACGGCTGCACCCTCCCCACGATGGACGGAAACTGCCGTCAGCGCGCTTTGCGCAGGATGCTCAGTCCTTGCTTGCGCTGGCCCATCACGTTCTCGACGCGCAGTTTCAGCAGAACTTCCATGCGCAGCGGGTGGACAAAAAACGCGTGCCTTCGCTCGGCGCGCGGCATGGAATAGCGGGTTTCCTGGCCTATTGGGATGGCGAGCTGCAACGCACATGCTACGTCCGGATCATGCCCGACGGCACCCAAGTCACGGCACGCAGCCCGTTGGCACAGAGCGCGCAATGCGTGCTTCCAGCGGTTCATTTCGTACTCTGCGTGCAGTACGAGCGTTACCAGTGGCGCTACAGGAATGCCTGGATATACCAATGCGTCTACCTCGACCTGGGTCACATCCTGGCGGCGATGCAGATATATGCCGCTCGGCACGGGCTGCCCCTGCGATTCGCCGAAGTCTCCGCCGACCTGATCGCTGACGAGCAGATGCTCGTCAGCGAGCCATTCGTGATTGGTTTCCTCGATACCCCAACACCCGCCAAAGAGTACGCACCATGAATTACGAGCAACCAAGCCTGTCCATCGTCGACGACCTGGTGGAGGAGGATTTGCAAAGGCAGCTCACTGCGCTGATCCAGAGCCCGATCTGGGCCTACGGCTGGCGCTCAAACCTGCAGGGTGATCGCTTTGCCTATTGGCATTCCCACTTCGCGGGCTCGACGCAATCGCGCGCCAACTGCCTGCCCCAGCTCAGGCAAGAGCCCCTGCTGGCTCCGGTCTTCCATCTATGGCAGCGCCTGCAAACGGGAGTGCTTGCGGGGCATGAGCCATTTCTGGTCTATGCCAACGCCCATACCTATGGTGTCGAGGGCTATGTTCATAGGGACAGCCTCGACACCAAGAACTATTTTTCGACCGTCTATTACGCGCACCCCACATGGCACAAGAACTGGGGAGGCGACACGGTTTTCTACAACGACACAGAAGACGACATCATTCGCGCCGTGTTCCCCAGGCCCGGACGGGCGGTCTCATTTCCAGGCGCAATGCCCCACTGCGCACGTGCTCCTAGCCGTGATTGTTCACAGCTGCGCGTGTCGATAGTCTTCAAGACACAAATCAACGGAGCGTGCCTTGGATAAATACCGACTTTTTCTGCGCCAGCGCGGCGCGGATCAGGCAGGTCACATGCACGGTTCCTTGCTGGAGCACCTTCAAGGAACCTTGCGCCTGTTGCAGTCCTGGGGTTGCGATCCGCATGTCTGCCGCGCAGGCCTGTTCCACAGTATCTACGGCACCAGCATCTATGGTCACCGCTCGGTCGATCTGTCCGAGCGCCAGCTCGTCAAGCGTCTCATAGGCGGGGACAGCGAGAGGCTGGCTTTCCTGTTTTGCGTCGCGGATCGCCCCCAAGCCTGGCTGGAAGCACTATCAGGCAATGCATTGCGCCATCGCATCACGGGCGCGATGCATCCCATTGACCGAGTCACGCTGACAGGATTGCTGGAAATCGAATCCGCCAATCTTCTGGACCAGGCCGCCGGATGGGACTTTGTCCAGCATTTTCTCGGGCTGCAAACAGCGCATGGCTTGCGCCTGCGGCCACCCATCATTGCCGCCCTGCGGGATGGACTCGCGCGCAACCAGATGCAGGTTCAGCAGGGACTTACATGACGTACTGGCGATCCGAATCCCTGCATCGACATGACATCGATGCGCTGATGTACTCCTCTCCGCTGACTCTTGGCGCGCCCCATTTGGCAGCGATCGAGGGCACAGCCGCAGGATCGTCCTTGCGCTATGGCGCACAAGCCGGAATTGCGAGCCTGGCGGAGTATGTCGAACGACGTCATTTCATGCACCGCGTGCCATGCGCGGTCATGCGGCCGGTCGAGGCCTTCGAATCGGACATTCCATCGCTGCGGGAATGCTACCGGCAGACAGCGCCCCACATGTCCCTCAGCGATGTGGGCCTCAGCTCGATCCAGGCCGTGTGGGCGCTGAATTACCGGACCTTGGAGCCGATGCTGGTGCCCAGGAATCTGGTGTCCTTGTCCGACCTCCCGTGCAGCGTTGACCTGCGTCTGCATCCGCAGCGCGATTCCAGCGGCACGGCGGCACATACGACGGCAGCCGCAGCGATAGCGGCGGCCACGTTGGAATTCATCGAGCGCCAAAGCTGGATGGCGACCTGGCTGGGAGCAGGAGCAGTGACCCGAATCGCCATGCCTGCCACACCTGCCGTGCGCGATCCCCTCGTGCCGATGCACGTCCGCCAACGACTCGAATGCTATTGGCTGCGTACGGGGCTGCCGGCATACACCGTCTTTGCTGCCTACTTCGGCCAACGCATGGCCGGCAGCACTGCGCAAGCGTACTTTTCGTGCGGACTGGCGGCCAGCGGCGACCCGCAGCGAAGTCTGGAAAAAGCCATTACCGAGGCCAACCACTATCAACATTTCGCCGCCGAGAAACTCGCGGCGCGCGCCGTGGCGGCCTCATCACCGCATGCAGGCCGCATGGAAACCAACTCTCTGCGATTTCAGACGCCGCGCGCGCGCGACCAAATCCCTTTCCTGGCACGCGCCGACGCAACGCTGGATTCACCGGAGTTCTGTCAGTTGCCGGTTCTGGCTGCGTCGCAGATTAGGCATGACTTGGCTGCGCATTGGCCGCCCGCATTCCTGTACCTCGGCCACGACAGCTCACTGCTGGGCGAATTCTTCGTCGCGCGGCATTTCGGTCCGGATTTTTATCTACACAGCGACCCTGGAATTGCCTTGAACTTCGACAACGCATTCGCCCGCCTGTTGGGCATCCACCAACCCCGCGCCGAGCTGCGCACTTCGACCTGCCTTCCCTGACGCAGCCCCTCACCATTGCCTACACGCCCATGCCCTTAAACCAAGCCCCGCGCAAACTTTTCGTCACGACTGCTCTGCCCTATGCCAACGGCCCCCTCCACTTGGGTCACCTGCTCGAATACATACAGGCGGACACCTGGGTGCGCGCGCAACGCATGGCCGGCCATGCAGTGCAGTTCGTCTGCGCCGACGACGCGCATGGCGCGCCCATCATGATCGCTGCGCAAAAGGCGGGCCTCACGCCGCAGCAGTACGTCGCCGAGATTGCGCGTTCGCGCGCGCCGTACCTGAGCGGATTCCACATCCGCTTTGACAACTGGCACTCGACAGACAGTACCGAGAACCAGCAATTGGCGCAGGATATCTATCGAAAGCTCCAAGCGCGCAACTTGATCGCACGCAAGGACATAGAACAGTTTTACGACCCCGTAGAAGACATGTTCCTGCCCGACCGTTACGTCAAAGGCAGCTGCCCGCGTTGCGGCGCGCCCGAACAGCATGGAGACTCATGCGACGCCTGCGGGGCGGTCTATGCACCCACCGATGTGGGCCAGCCCCGCTCCATTCTGAGCGGTGCGGTGCCCGAGCTCAGAAATTCAACGCATCTCTTCTTTCGCCTGTCTGACCCTGCAATTCAGGCTTTCCTGCGTTCGTGGACTGCCGCTGCAACGCTGCAACCCGAAATCGCCAGAAAGGTTTCCGAGTGGTTTGTCGACGGCTTGCAAGACTGGGATATATCCCGCGATGCCCCTTACTTCGGCATATCGATTCCCGGCGAGATCGGAAAATTCTTCTATGTCTGGCTGGATGCGCCCGTGGGTTACCTCGCCAGTCTGAAGAACCATTTCGACAAGGGCGGCGCACGCAACCATTGGCATGTCCCGTCGCGGACCGCTCAAACCTTTGACGAATTTCTCGGCGACCCGTTGCTGGAGCAGATTCATTTCATCGGCAAGGACATCATCTACTTCCATGCATTGTTCTGGCCGGCCATGCTGCACTTTTCCGGTCTGCGCTTGCCGTCCAAGATCTACGCCCATGGCCATCTGACGGTGAAGGGAGAGAAGATGAGCAAGAGTAAAGGCAACGGCCTTGATCCGCTCAGATACCTGGACCTCGGCCTGGATGCCGAGTGGATTCGATACTATCTGGCCGCAAAGCTCAATGGCGGAATCGACGACACGGACTTCAATCCCCAGGACTTCGTGGCCCGGGTCAATGCCGATCTGGTGGGAAAATTCGTCAATATCGCCAGCCGCTGCAGTGGCTTCATTCTGAAGAAATTCAACGCCACGCTAGGCCTGCCGGACCAGGAGGGGCTGGACCTGCTGGGAAATCTGCAAACATTGGTGGAGCAGGCCGGCGCGCGCTACGAGGCCCGCGATTACGCCAGATGCATACGCGAGTCCATGGCCATGGCGGACCAGGTGAACGCCTATTTCGACAGGAACAAGCCCTGGGAGCTCGCAAAAAAACCCGAGTGCGAGACCCAGCTGCTGGCCGTGTGCACAGCCAGCCTGGAGTGCTTCCGGTTGCTGTGTATTTTGCTCAAACCCGTGATCCCCGAATTGGTGGGCCGCGCTGAAACTTTCCTGCAGATTGCGGAACTGGACTTCGCGTCGGGGGCGCGGCGCATGGGGCCAGGCCACCGCATCGGTGCATACCGGCATCTGACCCACCGGGTGGACAGCGCCCTGGTCGATCAGGCATTTGGCGCCACGTAACTGCCTTCAGCCCACTGATTTCCAGCAGACCGCTCGCGGCCGGCGGCTGGTGCATGCGGTGCTGCCTGGCTGCGACTACGGAGCCGGTGGATTTCGCAAGGCGATTCACAGACCTGGAAGCTGCTGGTAACGTCTTTTCCAGACGAAATGGAAAAACGCCGTATGCAGTGCCAGGCCCAGCGCAAAAGTCAGCGGATAGGCCAGGCGTATGCCGATCACGCCAGTGGTCTGCGCCAAGGCCCAGCCCAAGGGGAACAGCACGAATGCCAGGCACGATAGGGAAATAATGGTGGGCCAGAGAATGCAGCCGCTGGCGCGCATGACCGCAGTCAACACGGCCGACACACTCAGGATCAAACTGCCGGCCAGAGCTGCCCAGAGCAGATTCGCGGCCAACGCGGCAACTGCTGCATCCGCGGTCATGATGCCCAGCAACCATTCGCTTTGCACGGCCACCAGCGCCGCGACCAGCAGCGTAAAAAGCTGCGCGCTATTCAGCGCGCTGCGCGTGATACCACGCAGTTGATCGGGCTGCCCGCGCCCGATGGCCTGGGCAGAGAAAACGGCGGCCGCCAAGGCAATCGATGCGGCAGGAAACTGAACGTAGGCCGCCAACTGGCTGACCACCCCCCATGCAGCCGTAGCGTGCGGCCCGTAACCGTTCACCAGACGCATCAGCGCGACATCCGCGCAGGCGCTGATCACGAAAAACAGGCCTGTGGGAATGCCGAGCTGGAAGATACGCCACAGCACTGCAGGTCTCGGTCGGATCAGAGAAAGCAATTCCATGGAAGGTGCGAGCGGATGCCCACGCCGCACCAGATACCAGGCCAGCCACCCCAGGGACAGCCCTGCACCGCAACCGTTGGCCCAGGCGGCACTGGCCACACCGATGGGAGGCAGTCCGAACAGCCCCAGTATCAATGCGGGAGTCAACAACAAGACAGCGATGGCGCAGATCGCCAGCGCGATCAGTGAGGCGGTGCTGTCCCCGGTGCTGCGCAGCATCGCCAGCGCCAGGATTACGGTGAACGTCAAAGGCAAAGCGGCGACCATGACTCTGGCGTAGCTGATCGCCTGCGCGATGACTTCGGCGGGAGTGTTCATCCATGCCAGGACGTGGCCCACGACAAGTTGTCCTGCCGCGCCAATGGCCAGCCCGAGCGCTGCACCGGCAAACAGCGTTGTTCCGGCGATCTCGCGCACCCGCGCAAGATCCTTGGCGCCCCAGGCACGCGCGCATAGAATGGCCGCGCCGTTGCCAAAACCCATGATGAAGGCGCTGAGCAACAGCAATACAGGGGCAACGACTGCGATGGCCGCAAAGGAAGTCGGTCCCAGCAGCTGCCCGGTATAGATCGTGTTGAATGTGTTCGACAGCGCCTGCACGATGTTGCCGAGCACCAGCGGCAGGGAAAAAATGGCGAACCGTTTCCAGCCGGTGCGGAAGTCGGCATGTGTTCCTGAATGCAATGCCATTGAGTGCCGGCGTGGAAAGTGTATGCCCCATGTTCGCCTGGAGACTGCGGCAGGCCCGCTGCAACGCCTGGCCATGACTGGCGAAATGCCGCCAACAGTGTGCCCTGGGCCTGGCCAGCGGCAAATGATGGTTAACCCCGCAAGCGCTCCGAGGGTCGCGCGCAGACGTACTGCGCGCGCGCCTGCCGGCCCGCAGCAAACGCCCGCACGGGTTCACACGGGCTTTGCTGCCCTACGCTTATTCCACGATCTTGGCAAACGCCGCCAGATCCGCGTACTTGTCCATGTCGGTACGGATGAGCTGTGCCAGGTTCTCATCGCCCTGGGCCGGAATCGCGCCCGAGGCTTCGAGGCGCTGGCGGATCACGGGATCGCTCAGGCCCGCACGCAGTGCGGCCTGCAGCCTGGCGAGGATTTCGGGCGGCAAGTCCTTGGGCGCGGCAAACGCGAACCAGCCGGCCAGCGAATAGCCCTTGAGCGCAGCATGCTCGCCCAGCGCGGGCACCTCCTTGAACGTGGGCAGGCGGTTGGCCGTTGTGACGCCCAGCGCCTTGATGCGGCCGTTCTGCAGGAACGGCGCGGCCGCGAGCGGCGAAATGATCGCGAAATCGACATTGCCCCCGCCCAGGTCGGTGGTCATGGGCGCCGCGCCGCGGTAGGGCACATGGGTGATTTCCAGGCCTGCGAGCTTCTTGATCAGCTCGGCCGAAAAATGCGGCGTGGAGCCAATGCCGGGGCTGCCGTAGCTGTACTTGCCCGGGTTCTTCCTGACCAAGGCCACGAATTCATCGAGGTTCTTCACCGGCACATGCGCGCCCGCGACCCACATGTTGGGCGCCAGCGCGGCCAGGCCTATGGGGGTCAGGTCCTTGGACGGATCGTATTTCTGCGCGGTGTTGACCGCCTTGGTGCCGGCCATTTCATTGCTGGACCCGGCCAGCAAGGTGTAGCCGTCGGCCTTGCTAGACACCACGCGCTGGGCCGCGACCACACCAGCGGCGCCGGACTGGTTCTCCACCACGATCGTGGCATCGAGGTGCTTGCTGAGGATGTCGGCAATCACACGGCCGACCATGTCGACCGAGCCGCCAGGCGCATAGCCAATCACGAGGCGGATGGGCTTGTTGGGGTAAGCGGACTGGGCCCACAGGGGCGTGACGGCCATTGCGGCAGTCGTCGCCAGTAGTGCACGGCGGGAAATGGAAGATTCAAGCATGGTGAAATGAAGAAGTGAGGGGACGCTGCGATGCAGTGCCGATTGCAAGAACCGGACCAAGGCGTCGATATTAGTGGTAATTCACCTCCATCACGTTCTTCAATTCATAGGTGATTGCACTAGGATCATCAAATCATTGTTGAACAATTTATCACGGTATTGGTGCCTCCCTGGACTCTCCCGCACCACAAACGAGCACACATGCCTGACTTGCCCACCCCTGGCAGCGGCGCGCGCAATCTTGATCTATACAAGGAACCTATCGACCAATAAAGTCACAAAGCCTAAGCCAATACAACAGGCCTGGACTTGAACTTGACGAGCGCTTCGATGAAGCCATCGTCGCAGTTGCATTCTCTGCAGTCGCCAGCCTATTCGGAACAGTCAACCACCTCGACAACCTCCCCGCTGCGCCCAAGGCAACATACCGGAGCAAGAAATGGGAAAAAGAAAATTCGCACAAGCCAACACCCTGGGCGGAAAGGAAAGGATTCATTTCAACGACGTCATCCACCAAAATAAAATTCATGAAGCAATTGCGGGTGGAAATCTCTCTGACCTCGAAGATCTGACCCTCACGTCAGAAATAAAAAACCCATCACAAAAAAAATGATGCGGGCTTTACGCCCTTGGCAGCTGCGGTGATGGCCGGCAGACTGGACATGGTCAATGTTCTGCTCGAGAGTGGCTGGGAGTTGGCAATAAATGAAACATGCGGCGCACTGAAAAGAACTGCATTGAGTATCGCTGTTCACGATGAAAGATATGCAATTGCTTCCGCGCTGCTGAAGCGCGAAGATATAGACAGCAACATCGGTGATAAAACAGGAAAAAATGCATTCAATTACGCCACTGATTATTCATCCGCAGACAAAGTCAATCAAGAAAAAGAAAAAGTCGCCATTGAAATCATCAACCACAAAAATACGAATTTGAATCAGAATTTCGACGGACTTCCTGCACTGATTAACCTACACTCCCAACTCCCACCCGCTTCCATCTTGAATGCATACATCAAGAACCCAAATGCCCAACTCGTCTTCCCTAATGAAGGAAAAGTAGAATACAGTCTTCTTGCCGAGCTCTTGAAATCACCTGATGATGAAAATCTCATACAAACCTTGCTGGATGTCAACGACAGAGAGGTTGGCATCAACTGGAGCCCCCACTGCTCCGGGACGGCGTTGTCACAAGCCCTGCGCGCCACCACCGACATTGAAGGCGATTTCCACGACCATTTCCACGCTATAAATCTCGTGGGCAAATTTCTCCAGCGCCAGGATCTGGATGTAAATATTCCTCACAATGGATGCTCAATGATTGATGCATTGTTCAAGACCGCGATCGACTGGGCTGACCACGTCGACAGCCATCTCGAAGAGGAAGATGAGGAAGACGGGGAAGCAGATGAACCACAAGAATCCCCGCAGAGCGAATACCACATCGGCTTCAAAATAATCAACAAGTTCATAAGCAATCCAAAACTGGAACTAGACCCACCCGCAGCAAGAAAAATCTTCAACCACTTGATCAACAACAAAATTCCAGATTACAAATCGGATTGCAGCGATTCCATAAACCTCCTGATCGAGAGAAAAATAGACAAGCTCCTTGAAGAGAGCGACGCTGCAGGCAATAGAAATCTTCTGCCAGAAGAAAAAGAAACCACCAAATTCTTGAAGATAGAATATCCTTATGAGAAAAACGAAATCCTGCATTTCTCACCGACTCCCAATGCACTGAATTTCCGTCACATCCCTCCGGAATATTCATTCGACGAATACCCCCCAATGGATGGGGATTCGCTTGTGCAATTGTGCCCGCTGGCATCTGATTCCCACATGGATAACGTGACCCTGACAGGTTCAGCAGCAGCCATGTACACGCCAGACATTCTGTATCTTGGATAATTCGCTGCCCCCATGGGGACTTCATCAGGCCGGAAGCTCTGCCCCTGCGCGCAGTGCTGTTCATCGGCCTGTTCACGGGCAAGTCCGTGGTGATGGGCATTTCGGGGCACGCAAACGTTGCAGTCCGCGGCCTTGCTGCTGCTGGCGCTGCTGACTTTCAGTAATAACGCACCCGGTTTGGGCCCGACAGCTGCCTGCCAAGCCCCTCAGTGCGCTGCCGGCGCGACGCCCGCGCCTTCGATGCCGTGGCGCTTGAGCGCCTGCGCGACAAAGCCGCTGGCCTTCATCTCCTCGACAAAGCCGCGCAGGACCTGGGCCGCTTCGGGGCCGCGCGACTTGGGGCTGCCCATGGCCTGCTGGATCACCATGAAGCGCCCGGGCAGCAGGCGCAGGCCGGCGCGCGCACGGCTGTCGGCTTCGAGCTGCTGCTTGACGCCTGCGGCGACATCGGCGTGGGCATCGAGGAAAGTCTGCACCACCGTGGGCGAGGTGGGCGCGCGCAGGATCTGCGCGTTCTTGAGTTCGCGCGAGAGATAGAGGTCGTAGGCGCTGCCCTTGCCGACCACCACGCGCAGACCGCTGGCGTCGACCTGGTCGTTGTGCTGCAACGGCGAGTCTTCGCGCACCAGGTAGCTGCCTTCGATCAGCACATAGGGCGCGGTGAACGCGATGTGCGCGCCGCGCAGCGGATCGATGGCAAAAAAGCCGATGTCGGCCTGCTCGTTGCCCACGGCGTCCACCGACTTGCCCGCGGCGTCGAACACCACGAGTTCAAGTGCCACGCCCAGCCGCTGGGCAAAGGCGCGCGCCAGATCGACGGACACGCCGCCGGGCGCGCCCGTCGCCGCGTCGGCATGGGCCAGGATGGGATTGCCCAGGTTGATGGAAGCGCGCAGAACGCCCGTGGGTGTGAAGGCCTGGATGACGGCGGCAGCGATGGTCATGGGTGAATGGAGTCGCGGTGGACTCAGGTGGTGAGAATGTTGCTGATTTTTTTCAGGTTGCGCAGCGTGCTCGACAGATGCGCGTGCATGGCCTGCGACGCTTCTTCGTTACGGCCGCGCTCGAGCAGGTCGAGCAGGTGCAGGTGCTGCTCGCAGTGCTCCTTGTAGCGGCTGCGCTCCTGCATGGAGCGGTAGGACAGCAGGCGGCGCACGCGGTTCACGCGCCGTATGGTGTCGATGAAGAACGCATTGCCCGAGCCTTCGACCAGCGTTTCGTGAAAGCGCACGCCGCGGTCGTGCAGCTGGTCGGCGGTGTCGGTGGCGATGCCGCCACCCAGCAGATGCTGCTCGGCGGCACGGCAGCGCGCGATCGCCGCGGGCGACAGCTGGTAGCCGGGCTCGAGCAGGGCCGCGGGCTCGAGCGCCAGGCGCAGGCGATACGACTGCAGCAGGCTGTCGGCCGTGGTCAGCATCGACGAGAACTCCCAGCCATAGCCCGGCTTCTTCTCGGCCCAGCCTTCGTTGGCGATGCGGCCCAGCACGGCGTTGAGCTGCGCGGGCGTCAAGCCATAGCGCTGGCGTATCAGCGCTTCGGAGAACGCGTCGGGCAGCTGCCCACGCAGGCGGTCGTCGGCGATCCGGAAATACACGGCCGAGACCGCGTCCGCGGCTTCGAGCCTCAGCCGCGCGGCCAGCGCGTCTATGCTTTCATCGGCAATCGCCTCGACCAGGAAGTAGCCGCGATTGGGCTGGCGCCGCAGCACGCCCTTGTCGGCAAGCAGCGACAGCGCGTCGTTGACGGGGGAGCGCGAGACGCGCAGCCGGTCGGCCAGCGACTGCGCGGGCAGATGGCTGCCCGCGGGCATGGCGTCGGTCTGGAGAAGTTGCAGGATTTGCGAAGGAAGGGATTGCTCTGGCCACATGGATAGGATTCTCACCTCCCCGGCCGCCTCATGCTGCATTTTTCGTCGCCTGCGCGGGGCCGTGCCTTGCGAGCATCTGCTGCAAGGTCGAGGGAATGACGCCGCCGGCGCGCAGCAGCGCGACTTCGAGCTGGGTCTCGACGGCAGCCGTCGCCGCCAGCGCTTCGCTGCGGCCATCGGCACGCCGAATCCAGACCTTGACCGCACTGCGCGGCGCAATGGCCTCGGACTGGGCGTCGATTTCGATGCGGTCGCCGGGCTGCAGCGCCAACGTGAACGGCGTCACGCCCGCGGGCATGCGCAGCGGCAGAATGCCCATGCCGATCAGGTTCGAGCGGTGGATGCGCTCGAAGCTGTTGGCCAGCACCGCGCGTATGCCCAGCAGCCGCTGGCCCTTGGCCGCCCAGTCGCGCGACGAGCCCGTGCCATAGCGTTCGCCCGCGACCAGCACCACCGACGCGCCCGCGGCGCGGTAGCGCTGGGCCGCATCCCATAAAGGAAGGATCTCGCCACTGGGCTGGTGCACCGTATGCGCGACCGGCGCCTGGGGCGCGAGCAGGTTCCTGAGCGTCTTGCTGTGGAAGGCCGCGCGCACCATCACTTCCCAGTTGCCGCGGCGCGAGGCGAACACATTGAGGTCACCTCTGTCGTCGCCGCGCTCCACGAGGAAATTCGCGACCAGGCTGTCCGGCGGAATCGCGCTGGCCGGCGAAATATGGTCGGTGGTGATGTCGTCGCCGACCACGAGCAGCGCATAGGCCTGGTAGCGGCCCAGCAAGCTGCCTTCGGACAGCTGCGCAAACGGCGGGCGGCGCAAGGCCGTCGACGCCGGGTTCCAGGGGTACAGCGCCGACTGCGGCGCGTCGAGCGCATGCCACAGCGGGTTGGCGGCGGCAATGGCGAAACTGCGCCGGTAGTCATGCGGGTCCTGCGAGCGCGCAAGCGCGGCATCGATTTCCTGCGGCGACGGCCAGAGCTCGTTCAAGAACACAGGCCGACCCTCGGGCGTGGTCTGCACGGCATCGATGCGCAGATCGCGCTCGGCATCGCCGGCGAGCGCAAACGCCACGACCAGCGGCGGCGACATCAGAAAGCCCAGCTCGAGGTCGGGGTGGACCCGGCCCGGAAAGTTGCGGTTGCCCGACAGCGCGGCCACGGGAAAAATCGACTGCCGGCCCATCGCTTCCTGTATCTGCGCGGGCAGCTGGCCCGAGTTGCCAATGCAGGTCGTGCAGCCGTAGCCGACGATATCGAAGCCCACGGCCGCTAGGTCGTCGGTCAGGCCTGCGCGCTCGAGATAGGCCGCGGCCGCGGGCGAGCCCGGGCCCAGCGAGGTCTTGACCCAGGGCGCGGCCTTGAGCCCGAGCGCGCGCGCCTTGCGCGCCACCAGACCGGCGGCGATCAGCAGGCGCGGGTCCGACGTGTTGGTGCAGCTGGTGATCGCGGCAATCGCCACCGGGTGGCGCGGCATCTGCGCATCGGCCACGGCCGGCTGGAAGGCCAGCGCCGCAAGCGCGCTGCGCGTCTCGCCAAAGCCCAGCAAATCCTGGGGCCGGCGCGGGCCCGCGACATGCATGGCAACGGTGTCCAGATCGATATGGATGGCGCGCGTATAAGTGGGCTCGGCCGCGGGGTCGAACCACAGGCCTGTGGCCTGGGTCAGGGCCGCGACCTGCGCGATCTGCTGCGCCGAGCGCCCCGTCGCCGCGAGGTAGTCCAGCGTCTGCTGGTCCACGGGGAAAAATCCCGTGGTCGCGCCGTATTCGGGCGCCATGTTCGCCACCACGCAGCGGTCACCGGCCGTGAGCGTGGCCACGCCAGTGCCGTAAAACTCCACGAATTCGCCCGACACGCCGATCGCGCGCAGGCGCTGGGTCACGGCCAGCGCCAGATCGGTCGCGAGCACGCCGGCCGCAAGCCGCCCCGTGAGGCGCACGCCGATGACGTCGGGAATGCGCAGCATGGTCGGCATGCCGAACATCACCGTCTGCGCTTCGAGCCCGCCCACGCCCCAGCCCAGCACGCCAATGCCATTGACCATGGGCGTGTGGCTGTCGGTGCCTATCATCATGTCGGGCACCAGCCAGGTCGCACCTTCACGCTCCTGCGTCGTGACCACGGTCGCGAGCTGCTCGAGGTTGATGGTGTGCATGATGCCCGTGCCCGGCGCATGGATGCGCACGCCACGCAGCACCTGCGAGGCCCAGCGCAGGAACGCATAGCGCTCGGCATTGCGCCGTATCTCGAAGGCCATGTTGTGCTCGGGTGCGTCCGCACGCGCAAACGCTTCGACGGCCAGCGAATGGTCTATGGACACATCGACCGGCAGGCTGGAGTTGAGCACCGTGGGATCGACTCCGGCTTCGGCCAGCGTGCTGCGCATGGCCGCGAGATCGACCAACGCCGGCGTGCTGGTGGTGTCGTGCATCAGCACGCGCCCGGGCTGGAACGCGATTTCGGCGGCGCTGCTCGCGGTATCGGTCCAGGCCAGCAGCGCCGCGATGGCAGCCGTGCGCTCGGCGCCCGCCATATTGCGCGCGGCGTTCTCCAGCAGCAGCCGCAGCACCACGGGCAGCTGCGTCCATTTTTCCCCGCACAGGGCTTTCAGATCGACCGCGCAATAGCGGCGGTTGGCAATCGCAAGGTGCAGCAACGGTGGCGTATCAGTGTTTTCCATAGGACTTATTTTGCATTTTGTATTCATAAAATGCAATCAAGCGCAAACCCTTATGTCTGCGCCGCAGCCAACCCGAGGACTTTCCATGTACGCCTATGTAGGCAGCCGAACCACCCGCGAACGCCAGGCACGAGGCGACGGCATCAGCATCTTCGAGGTCGATACGCGCAGCGGCGCGCTGCGCCTGGTCGATGTCGTCGGCGGGCTGGTCAACCCTTCGTTCCTGGCCATGGGCCATGACGGCCAGTGCCTCTACACCGTGCATGGCGACGCGAGCGAAGTCAGTGCATTTCGCGTCGATCGCGCAAGCGGCCGCCTGACGTTTCTCAACCGCCAGGACACGCAGGGCCACAACCCCGTGCATCTCGCGCTCGACCCTTCGGGCCGCTACCTCGTGGTGTCCAACCACCTGGGCGCGAGCCTGAGCGTGCTGGCCATCGACGAAGACGGCGCGCTCGGCGGTCTGCTGCAGCAGGTCGCGCTCAATGGCCCGCTAGGGCCGCACCGCGTCGAGCAAAGGCAGGCCAAGCCGCATTGCAACCCGTTCGATCCCGGCGGACGTTTCGTCGCCGTCGCGGACAAGGGGCTGGACCGGGTGTTCATGTTCCGTTTCGAGCAGGGGCGCCTCACTCCTGCGGCCCAGCCGTTCACACCGACACGCGAAGCCGCGGGGCCACGCCACCTGGCCTTCCATCCGTGCCAGGCATGGGCCTATGTGGTCAACGAGCTCGACTCCACGGTCACGGCCTACCGTTTCGATGCGGACTCGGGCGCACTCACGCCTTTTCAGATCGTCCCGGCCCTGCCCGAGCACTTCACCGGCAACAGCCGCGCGGCCGAGATCCAGATCGACGCCAGCGGGCGCTTTCTCTATGCCTCGAACCGCGGCGCGGACTGCATGGCGGTGTTCCACATCGATGCCGCGACGGGCGCGCTGGCCAGCGTCGAGTCCGTGTCCAGCATGGGCAGGACACCGCGCTTTGTGACCACCAGCCCCGACGCCCGCCTGCTGTTTGCGCTCAATGAAGACAGCGACTCCATCGTCAGCTTTGCCATCGATGCCGCCTCCGGACGGCTGCAGCCCACGGGCGCCAGCGTGCGCTGCGCCAGCCCGGTCTGCATGGTGTTCTCGCGCTGAGCCCGCGCACCACCGCCCCTTTCCCACCCCACTTCTGAACGCAGGACACCCCATGCACACCACATCTCGCCGCGCACTTCTTTGCTCTGCCCTGGCCCTGGCCGGCCTGCCCCTGGGCGCGCTCGCCCAGGACTATCCCGCCCGTACCCTCACCATCGTCGTGCCGTTTTCCGCCGGCGGCGGCGTAGACACCATGGCCCGGCTGCTGGCCGACAAGCTGCGCGTGTCGCTCAGGCAGTCGGTGGTCGTCGACAACAAGCCGGGCGCCAGCGGCATGCTCGGCGCGGGCGTGGTCGCCAAGGCCAACCCCGATGGCTACACGCTGCTGCTGGGCTCGGCCGGCGAGACCGCGATCAATCCCTTGATCTTCAAGGAAAAGATGCAGTACGTGCCGCAGCGCGACCTCGCGCCGATCACGGCCATCACGCGCGTGCCCAATGTGCTGGTCGCCCACCCGGGCTTTCCCGCGAAGAACGTCGCCGAACTCGTCGCCCATGCGCAGAAGAACCCGGGCAAGTTGACCTACGCCACCAGCGGCGTAGGCAATCCCCAGCACCTCAACGGCGAACTGCTGCAGATGCTCACCGGCATCAAGATGCAGCATGTGCCCTACAAGGGCGCGGCCAACCAGCTGGTCGATGTCGCTTCGGGCAATGTCGACATCACTTTCGTGAGCCTGGCCGGCGCCACGCCGTTCATCAAGGGCGGCCGCGTCAAGGCGCTGGCCGTGACGTCGGCCAGGCGCGCGGGCTTTGCGCCCGAGATTGCGGCCATCGCCGAGTTCGCGCCCGCCGCCGCCTATGACCTCGACAACTGGTTCGGCCTGTTCGCGCCGGCGAAGACGCCGCCCGCCGTGCTGGAAAAACTCAACGCCGCCGTGACGGCCGCGCTGCGCGACCCCGACCTGGTCCAGCGCCTGCGCGAGCAAGGCGGCGAGCCCATGCCCTTGTCGCCCACGGAATTCCGCGCGTTCATCCAGACCGAGACCGCCAAGTACGCGCGCATCGTCAACGAATAAACAGCAACCAACCCAGGAGGCAACGATGACCCACCCCTTCACTTCCCACCGCCGCAGCCTGCTGGCCTCCGCCGCCCTGGCGCTGACACTGGGCGCCACCGCCCTGCCCTCCTTGGCGCAAGCGCCGCAGGACCTCAAGATCATCGCGCCTGCGGGCCCGGGCGGCGGCTGGGACAGCGCCGCGCGCTCGCTGCAGCAGGTGCTCACGGCCACGGGCACGGCCAGGAACGTCCAGGTCGTCAACGTTCCCGGCGCGGGAGGCACCGTGGGCCTGGCGCAGTTCGCCAACAACGCCAAGGGCGACGGCAGCCAGTTGATGGTCATGGGCATCACCATGGTCGGCGCGGTGCTGACCAACAAGGCGCCCGTGGGGCTGGACGCGGTCACGCCGATCGCGCGTATGACCGGCGATCCGCTGGTCGTCGTCGTTCCAGCGAACTCGCCGCACAAGACCCTCAAGGACCTGGCTGCGGCCGTCAAGGCCGATACCTCGCGCGTGGTCTGGGCCGGCGGCTCGGCCGGCGGCGCCGACCATATCCTTGCCGGGCTGGTCGCCAAGCAGGCCGGCGGCGATGCGGCCAAGCTCAACTATGTGCCGTTCTCGGGCGGCGGCGAAGCGCTGGCCGAAATGCTGGGCGGGCGCGTGACGGCCGGCGTGTCGGGCTACAACGAGTTCGAAAGCATGATCAAGGCCGGCAAGCTGCGCGCGCTGGGCGTGTCCACGGCCCAACGCATCGAGGGCGTGGCAGTGCCCACGCTCAAGGAGCAGGGCATGGACGTGGAACTCGTCAACTGGCGCGGTATCGTTGCCGGCCCGGGCATCAGCGCGGCGCAGAAATCGGCGCTGGCCGCGACCGTGACCAAGGCGCTGAAATCGCCCGAGTGGGCCAAGATCGCCAAGGCCCGCGGCTGGGATGACGCCTACCTCGACGCCGATGCGTTTGCCGCCTTCCTCAAGGCCGACCAGCAGCGCGTCAAGGACGTGCTGACCTCGATCGGGCTGGTGAAATGAGCGAGCCGTCCACCACCGGCCCGGGCCGGCAGGCGCTGGCGACGGTCGCCGCGCTGCTGTTTGGCCTGGCCGCCGTGATTGCCTGGGATATCACGACCATGGCGCCCGCGCAGGCCGTGGGCGTGGGCCCTACGGCCATGATGCGCATTGTCGTCGGGCTGCTGATCGTGCTGGGCCTGGCCCATGCGATCGCGGCCCTGCGCGCACGCCCTGCCCCAAAGGCCAACGCCGAGACTGCACCGGCCACCAATCGCGCAGCGCTCGGCTGGGTGCTCGGCGGCCTGATCGGGATGATCGTGGTGCTGCAGGTCGGCGCCGGTTTCGTCATCGGCGCGACCTGGCTGTTTGCCGCGACCGCGCGCGCCTTCGGCCAGCCGCTGCGCAGCCGTTCGCCGGCCATTGGCCTGGTGCTAGCGGCGCTAGTCTATGCGTTTTTCACCAAGGCGTTGTCACTGTCACTGCCGGCCGGGCCGCTTGAGCGCCTGCTGCTGGGCTGAAAGAAGAACATGGAAGTCATCTCTCTCCTGGCCCAGGGCCTGCTGATCGCGATACAGCCGGGCAACCTGCTGTTCGCGGGCGTGGGCGTGCTGCTGGGCACGCTGGTCGGCATCCTGCCGGGCATCAGCCCGTCGCTGACCGTGGCGCTGCTGCTGCCCATTACCTTCAAGCTCGACCCCACGGGCTCCATCATCATGTTTGCCGGCATCTACTTCGGCGGCATGTATGGCAGCTCGACCACGGCCATTCTGCTCAACACGCCGGGCGAGGCCTCGTCGATCGCCACGGCCATTGAAGGCCACAAGATGGCCAAGGCGGGCCGCGGCGGGCCTGCGCTGGCCACGGCCGCCATCGGCTCCTTTGTCGCCGGGCTGATCGCCACAATTGGCATTTCGGTGCTCGCGCCCTGGCTGGTCGAACTCGCCGTGCAGTTCGGACCCTGGGACTACTTCGCCCTGATGGTGCTGGCCTTCATCACCGTGTCGGCGACGTTTGGCAACTCGGTGCTGCGCGGCATCACCAGCCTGGCGCTGGGCCTGGTGCTGGGCCTGATCGGCATCGACAAGCTGACCGGGCAGTCGCGCCTGGCGTTCGGCGTGCCCTCGCTGCTCGACGGCGTGTCGATCACGACGCTGGCCGTGGGCCTGTTCGCGATGGGCGAGACGCTGTTCATCGCTTCGCGCTTCACCGGCGTGCAAGAAAAGATCGAGGCCGTGCGCGGCTCGCTGTGGATGACCAAGGAAGACTGGAAGCGTTCCTGGAAGCCCTGGCTGCGCGGCATAGGCCTGGGCTTTCCCATAGGCGCGCTGCCCGCGGGCGGCGCCGAAGTGCCCACGCTGCTGTCGTACACGCTGGAGCGCCGGCTCGCCGTCAAGCCCGAGGAATTCGGCAAGGGTGCGATCGAGGGCGTGGCCGGCCCCGAAGCCGCGAACAATGCCGCGGCCACGGGAACGCTGGTGCCCTTGCTCGCCCTGGGCCTGCCGACTTCGGCCACGGCGGCGATGATGCTTGCGGGCTTCCAGCAATACGGCCTGGTGCCCGGGCCGCTGCTGTTCATCACCAACGCCGACCTGGTCTGGGGCCTGATCGCGAGCTTCTTCGTCGGCAATCTGATGCTGCTGGTGCTGAACCTGCCGCTCGTGGGCCTGTGGGTGCGCCTGCTCAAGGTGCCCCAGCCCTGGCTTTACGCGGGCATCCTGGTCTTCGCCGTGATGGGCACGCTGGCCGCGAACCCGTCGACGGTCGAGCTGATCATGCTCGTCACCTTTGGCATCTGCGGCTATCTGATGCGCTGCTGGGACTACCCCGTCGCGCCCATGATCGTCGGCCTGATCCTGGGCCCCATGGCCGAAAGCCAGTTCCGGCGGGCGCTGCAGATCAGCCTGGGCGACGGCCTTGTGTTCTTCAAGCATGGCGGCTCCGCGACGCTGCTCGCGCTCGCGCTGCTGGCCCTGGTCGCGCCGCTGGTCTTCAAGGGGCTCAGGCGCTTCAAGGGAGACGACGCCTGAGGGCGCCTACGCCGCCGTTTCTGCGGGGCCTGAGAGCCGTTGCGCGCAGCGCTGCGCGATGAACTCGTGCAGGCGCCGCACCAGCGGCGTCAGCTGGCGCCGGCCAGGAACGACGAGAAACAAGGGCACGGCCTCGGTCGTCCAGTCGGTGCACAGCGCCTGCAGCCGGCCCTGGGCCAGATCGCTGGTGACGTCCAGGCCCGACTTGTAGCAAATGCCCTTGCCCAGCAGCGCCCAGCGCCGCACGGCATCGCCGTCGTTGGCGACATTGGCGCTCTTGACGCGCACGCTGATCGCCGGTGCACCGGCCAGCGCGAAGCACCATCGGTCATTGACTTCCTCCCCCAGCATGAAGCACAGGCAGGCATGGCCGCCCAGCGCGTGTGGCGTAGCCGGCGCGCCATGCCGCGCGAGATAGGCCGGCGCAGCGCACAGCACGCGGCGATTCGACGGCGCCAGCGGCAAGGCCACGAGGCTGGAGTCAGGCGGCTTGCCATAGCGAAACGCCGCATCCACCGGGTCGCTGTAGACATTGGCCATGCGGTCCGACAGCTGCAGCCGTATGTCAACCCCAGGATA
Organism: Pantoea sp. 18069; assembly: GCF_902706035.1. Lineage (GTDB taxonomy): Bacteria > Pseudomonadota > Gammaproteobacteria > Burkholderiales > Burkholderiaceae_C > Comamonas. The sequence goes on from NZ_CACSJA010000007.1 coordinate 170,383, forward strand.
CAGCTCCTGGAATTCGTTGAGCCAGGGAAGCAGCACGTTGCGGCCCAGATCCGATGGCGCGGACAGCTTCAGAACGCCTTTCAACGCCTGCTCGCCCTGGGCCAGTTGCGCGCCGGCCTGCTGCAGCGCGACCAGGGCCGGGCGGCATTGCGCGAGAAACTGCTCGCCGTGCGGTGTGAGCCGCAGGCTGCGCGTGGAGCGCAGAAACAGCTGCACGCCGAGCTCCAGCTCCAGTCGCTTGAGTGCCGCGCTCGCTGCCGCAGGCGTGAGGTCGAGCGCGCGCGCCGTCGCCGACAGGCTGCCGTTGTCCGCGGTACGCACAAAGATATCGAGGTCGCTGAGCGCTTTCATTGCCGGATTCTGAACGAAATGCGCTTGATTTTAAAAAATTACTTGAATGATCCTTGAAGAAGCTCTCCCAAAACGCCCTGCTATCTTCAAATAATTTTTGCAGCTGGTTTCAAGGCAAGGCCTCTTTTTCACCGAGTGCAAAAGCGCGAACATGCAGGCATTCGCTTCTTCCCGGCAGCGACGCCCTACGGCCGCTTGCCGTGGGCGCGGCGGCCTGCCCTTTCTTCAACTCTTGAAAGTCCGACCATGAAAGCCATTGGCTACCGCACTCCCCAGACCATCACCGAGCCCGATGCGCTGATCGACATCACGCTGCCCGATCCCGTGGCCACGGGCCGCGACCTGCTGGTCGAAGTCAAGGCGGTATCGGTCAACCCCGTCGACACCAAGGTGCGCAACAGCGCGGGTCCTGCAGACGGCCAGGAATTCAAGGTGCTGGGCTGGGACGCGAGCGGCATCGTCCAGGCCGTGGGCCCCGACGTCACGCTGTTCCAGCCCGGCGACCGCGTCTGGTACGCGGGCTCGATCGCGCGGCCCGGCACCAACAGCGAACTGCATCTGGTCGACGAGCGCATCGTGGGCCATGCGCCGAAATCACTGGATTTCGCGCAGGCCGCCGCGCTGCCGCTGACCACGATCACCGCCTGGGAAATGCTGTTCGACCGGCTGGGCGTTGCGCCGGGCAAGCAGCCCGGCGGCAAGACGCTGCTGATCATAGGTGCCTCGGGTGGCGTGGGCTCCATCCTCACGCAACTCGCCACGCGGCTGACCAGCCTCACGGTCATAGGCACGGCTTCGCGTCCCGAAACGCAGGCCTGGGTGAAAGAACTTGGCGCCCACCATGTGATAGACCACAGCCAGCCGATTGCTGCGGAACTGCGGCGCATAGGTTTTCCGGCAGTGGACTACATCGTCAGCCTGACGCAGACCGAGGCGCACTTCGCGCAGATCGTCGAGGCCATCGCGCCGCAGGGCAAGTTCGGCCTGATCGACGACCCCAAGTCGCTGGACATCACCCTGTTCAAGCGCAAATCCGTTTCCGTGCACTGGGAGCTGATGTTCACGCGCGCGCTGTTCGGCACCGACGACATGATCGGCCAGCACCGGCTGTTGAACGAAGTCGCCGCGTTGGTCGACGCCGGCCTGGTGCGCAGCACGCTGGCCGAGCGCTTTGGCAGCATCAACGCCCACAACCTGCAGCGCGCCCATGCGCTGATCGAATCGGGCAAGTCGCGCGGCAAGGTGGTGCTCGAGAACTGGGGCTGAGCCGGCCGGGCCCGGCCCATTTCCCGGCAGCGCAAAACGCGGCATCATCAGGGCTTCACTCCTGATAGAGCCCACCATGCCCTCCTGGCCCGACACCCGCATACCCGATCTCTTCAACATTCAACTTCCCATCCTGCAGGCGCCCATGGCCGGCCCCTGCCTGCATGAAATGGCGATTGCCGTGGGCCAGGCCGGCGGCCTGGCGGCGCTGCCCTGCGCGATGCTCGGCGCCGCGCAGGTGCGCAGCGAAGTCGCCCTGATTCGCGCGCAGACCGCCGCGCCGCTGAACCTCAACTTCTTTTGCCATACGCCCCAGGCGCCCGATGCCTCGCGCGAGGCGGCCTGGCGCGCGCGGCTGCGCCCCTACTACCTCGAGCTCGGCCTGGACCCCGAAATGCCGGTGCCGGTCTCCAGCCGCAACCCTTTCGACGCGGCGATGTGCGAGCTCGTCGAGGAACTGCGGCCCGCCGTGGTGAGCTTTCATTTCGGCCTGCCTGCCGCGGACCTGCTGGCACGCGTCAAGGCCACGGGCGCCAAGGTGCTGTCGTCGGCGACCACGGTCGCCGAAGCGCGCTGGCTTGAAGCGCATGGCGTCGATGCCATCATCGCCCAGGGCGCGGAAGCCGGCGGTCACCGCGGCGTGTTCCTGCAGGACGAGGTCTACAGCCAGTTGGGCACCTTCGCCCTCGTGCCCCAGGTCGTCGATGCGGTGAAGCTGCCGGTGATCGCGGCCGGCGGCATCATGGACGCGCGCGGCATCGCGGCGGCATTCATGCTCGGCGCCTCGGCCGTGCAGCTGGGCACAGCCTATCTGTTCACGCCCGAAGCCAAGGTCGCGCCGGCCCACCGCGCGGCCTTGCGCAGCCCGGCCGCCGAAACCACGGCGCTGACCAACCTGTTCACGGGCCGTCCCGCGCGCGGCATCGTCAACCGGCTGATGCGCGAAGTCGGCCCGCTGTCGGCGCTCGCGCCGGCGTTTCCGCTCGCCGGTGGCGCGCTCACGCCGCTGCGCGCCGCGGCCGAGGCGCAGGGCTCGGGGGATTTCATGTCGCTGTGGGCCGGCCAGGCCGCACCGCTGGGCCGCGAGCGCGGCGCGGGTGCCTTGACACGCGAACTCGCCGAGCAGACCCTGGCGCTGCTGTCGCGCTGAAGCGCGCGGCTCAGCGCGCGGCGGCGACGCTGACCATGGTGGCCTGCATCATTGCCACGATCTTGTAGCCGGCTTCGCCCGCGCGAAAGGCGCGCACTTCGCCGGTACAGACCGTCAGCAGCTTGCCCGCGCTTTGCACCTGGCCGACGGCCACAAAGCGCTCGCCCAGCGCCGGGCGCAGGAAATTGATCTTGAATTCGGCCGTGACGATTTCCTGCCCGGGCGCGGCGCGGGTCAAGGCCGCGTAGCCGCAGGCGCTGTCGACCACGCTGGTGACCGCGCCTGCATGCACATAGCCGTGCTGCTGGGAAAGATGTGCAGAGAAGGGCAGCTCGATATGCACCTCCCCTTCCTCGACCAGGGACAGTGTCGCGCCCAGTGTCTGCATCAGGCCCTGGGCGCCAAAGCTGGCGGCGATTCGTGCGTGGAGTGTGCTCATGGCCCTACTTTAGCCGCCCGGCATCAGAAGGATTCCCAGCTTCCATCGGAGGCCGTCCTGGCAACCAGGGGTGCAGGCATGCGCGCCGGCTGGGGCCGGCGGGCGACAGGCCGGGACGGTGCCGGCCGCGCCGGCGCAGGCCGTGCAGCGACAGGCTCGGCGTCCACCACCGCGCCGGCCGTCCCATCGGCCGCAGACAGCTTGAAAATGCTGACCGAACGCACGAGCTCCTGGGCCTGGGCGTTGAGGCTGCTTGCGGCCGCCGTCATCTGCTCGACCAGCGCCGCGTTCTGCTGCGTTGCCTGGTCGATGTTGGTCACGGCTTCGCCGACCTGGCCCACGCCCGCGCTTTGCTCGGCGCTGGCCGCGCTGATCTCGCCAACGATGTCGGTCACGCGGCGAATGCTGCTCACCACATCGTTCATCGTGCTGCCGGCGCGATCGGCAAGCTGCGAGCCCGCGGCCACACGCTGCACGCTGTCCTCGATCAACTGCTTGATTTCCTTGGCCGCCTCGGCGCTGCGCCCCGCGAGCGAGCGCACTTCGCTGGCCACCACGGCAAAACCCCGGCCCTGCTCGCCCGCACGCGCCGCTTCCACCGCGGCATTCAAGGCCAGGATATTGGTCTGAAAGGCAATGCCGTCGATGACGTTGATGATTTCGGCAATCCGCTTGCTCGAGTCGCTGATGCCGCGCATGGTCACCACCACCTGCTCGACGACCTGCCCGCCCTGCTGCGCCACGCCGCTCGCGTTCTTGGCAAGCTGGTTGGCCTGGCCGGCGTTGTCGGCGTTCTGGCGCACGGTCGTGCCCAGCTCCTCCATCGACGAAGCGGTCTGCTCGAGCGCGCTGGCCTGGCTTTCGGTGCGCGCCGACAGGTCCATATTGCCCTGGGCGATCTCTGCACTGGCCGTCGACACGCCTTCGGCGCCCTGGCGCACGGACGAGACCAGCGACACCAGACTCTGCTGCATGCGCGCGAGCGCCAGCAGCAAACGGCCGAACTCGTCCTGGGTGTCGACCGTGATGCGGCGGCTGATGTCGCCCTGCGCGATTTCATCGATCAGTTCCACGGCCTGGTTCAAGGGCCGCACGATGGCGCGCACGATCAGCGCCGCGGCCCAGCAGGCCAGCGCCACGACCAGCGCGCCGCCTGCGATCAGCACCAGTTGCCGCTGCTCGGTGGCGGCCTGCGCCTCCTGGATCATGGCCTGCGAGCGCCCGGCGGTGAATGCACTGTAATCGTCGGTGGCGCGCATCAGCGCGGCCAGCAGGGGACGGCACTCGGCATTCATTTTCTCCACCGCGGCTTCGCGCTGGTCGCCCAGCGCCATGGCCACGATGGACATGGCAACCGGCTCGTATTCGCTTTCGATGCGGGTGATGCCGTCGACCTTGGCGCGCACTTCGGGGTGTACGCCGGGCCTGGCCGCAAGAGCCTGGAGTTCGGCCAGATACTTGCGCACATCGCCCACGGCCTGCTCGACAATGGCTTTCTCCTGGGCCAGGTCCTGCGGCGAAGTCACCAGCACCAGATTGCGCGCGGCAATCGCGCGCTGGTCCACCGCGTGTCGCACCTTGTTGGCCGCGTCGGCGCGCGCCTGTATGCCTTGGACATAGTTGCTGAATTGCGCGCTGTCATCCTTCATCATCTGAATGGAATACACCGTGATACCGATGATCAAGGCAATCAACAGACCAAAGGTGCCGACAAGCTTGGCTTTGACCGATAGATTTCTCCAGAATTGCATGGCTTCCTCCCCTGCCATTGGTATGGCTTTGTGATTGAAAATCCAAATACGCCACTGAAGAAGTCTCAGGTCGGATATTCTTTCCTGGACTTCAAGGAAAAGCCCAGGACCATCCATGCGCCAGCCGCTCTTGCGGAGCAGTAGCTATAGAATTCACCCTGGCTATTGCATTCTCTGAACACCAAAATCCGGCGAAATCAACAGAATTAGTAACTTCTAATTCAATTTGTATACATTACACAGCGTGCCAGCTTGTTTTTATATCCCCATGGACATAGAATTTTTCTTCCAAAAATCCATGCTGGATAGATATCCCCATATTTTTTCGAATGCAAAGCGGTTTCCAGGGGAGCACCGGCATTAATCCCGGGCTCCCACTGGCAGCATTGAGAAAATTCATTGCGCAGGCGTGCGAAAACACGGTGGCATATGCACGAAATGTCGCCCGTGTATTGGTTTACCCCCGAAAACCGCGCTGCGGGTTTGCCGGCGCTGGCCGGCAGCAGCGCCACGCCGCGCTGGCATGGCGCTGCTTCACCGCATCAAAGCGTCACTTTGGCGTCGCGGATCACGCGGCCCCACTTCTGGGTCTCGGCGGCGATGAAGCGGTCGCACTCCTCTGGCGTCGAGCCTTCGGCCACGGTGCCCATGGCTTCGAGACGCGCCTGCCCTTCCGCGCTGTAGAGGATCTTGCGCACTTCGGCCGACATGCGCTGCAGGATTTCGCGCGGCACGCCCGCGGGCGCGACCACCGCCGCCCAGGTGCTGCCCACGAGTCCGTCAATGCCTTGCTCGATGAAGGTCGGCACATCGGGCAGCGACGGAATGCGCTTTTCGCTGGCCACGCCGATCAGCCGGATGCGGCCGGTCTTCGCGGGCTGGATCAGGTTCGGCGGCGGGTCGAGAAACAGCGGCACCTGGCCACCCATCAGATCCACCAGGGCCGGCGAAGCGCCCTTGTAGGGCACATGCACCATGTCGGTCTTGGTCAGCAGCTTGAGCAGCTCGGTCGTCAGGTGGGCGCTGGAGCCGCTGCCCGAGGACGCAAAGCTCACTTTTCCGGGGTTGGCACGCGCATAGGCAACGAGCTCCTGCGCGGTCTTGAAAGGCGCGTCGAGCGACACTGCGGCGACCAGCGGCGACGTTCCCATCAGCGAAACGCCGACGATGTCCTTGGTAGGGTTGTAAGGCAGCTTGTCGTAGAGCGTGGTGTTGGCCGTGAACGCGGGAATCACCACGCCGAACGTCAGGCCGTCGGGCGCGGACTTGGCGAGCTGGTCGACGCCGATGATGCTGTTGGCACCGGGCTTGTTCTCGATGACGATGGACTGGCCCAGCGCCTTTTGCAGGCCGACCTGCAGCATGCGCGCCATCTGGTCGGTGAAACCACCGGCCGTGTACGGCACGACGATGCGCACGGGCTTGTTCGGCCAGCCCGACGGCGCCGCCCCGGACTGGGCCCAGGCGGGTGCGGATGCGAGGGCGGTGCCCGCAGCCGCGCAATGAAGGAAGGAACGGCGTGAAGTCGATGACGACATAGTTTTATCTTTCTGCTGTTGTTGCCGCGAATGAGGCGCCTCTCTTGTCTCCAGATCCGGCGGGTCCGGGAGAGGCGTTGTGAAGCCTTGCCCGTTCAGACTGCGCCGGCCAGTTCCGGCACGGCGTTGAACAGGTCGGCTTCGAGGCCGTAGTCGGCCACGCTGAAGATAGGCGCTTCGGGGTCCTTGTTGATCGCGACGATCACCTTGGAGTCCTTCATGCCGGCCAGATGCTGGATCGCCCCCGAGATGCCGGCCGCGATATACAGCTGGGGCGCAACGATCTTGCCGGTCTGGCCGACCTGCAGATCATTGGCGGCGTAGCCTGCGTCCACAGCGGCGCGCGAGGCGCCAATGGCCGCGCCCAGCT
>NZ_CACSJA010000008.1 GCF_902706035.1 Pantoea sp. 18069
GGCACCCGGTGCCTGCTGCTCGAACCGCTCAATGACTTCTTGCCAGATTTTCTTCTCCTGAACGCCCGCAAACCTCGGGCGCTCAGTAGGTTACATGAACACGATCGAAACACCTTGAAAGGGATGGTGCTGAGGGCAGGATGCGGGGGGCGCGGCTCCCTGGCACTCACCGGCGCCTTGATTGTTGCTTTCCTGGTCCTGTTGCCTATCGTGGTGCTGGCCGGGCATGCGCTGATGGCGGACTCGTCGCATTGGGCGCATCTGGCGAACTACGTTCTGCCGCAGGCGTTGTGGAACACCGTACTCCTGCTGTCGGGCGTGGCCGTGCTCTCGGCCGCACTGGGTGCCGGCAGCGCCTGGCTGGTGACCGCCTACGACTTTCCAGGCCGCGGGGTGCTCACCTGGGCCTTGCTGCTGCCGTTGGCGGTACCGACCTATATCGTGGCCTTTGCCTATCTCGACCTGCTGCATCCCATCGGCCCGGTACAGACTGCACTGCGCACGCTACTGGGCTATGACAGCCCGCGCCAGTTTCGCCTGCCCGACCTGAGGTCGCTGCAGGGTGCGATCTTCGTGCTCGGGTTCGTCCTGTATCCCTATGTGTATCTGACCACCCGCGTCATGTTCATGAGCCAGGCGGCAAGTCTGCTGGAGGCGGCGCGCACGCTGGGTGCCAGTCGGTTCGAGGTGTTCCGCGAGGTCGCCATGCCGCTTGCACGGCCCGCCATTGCCGTGGGGATGAGCCTGGCCTTGCTGGAGGCCCTCAACGATATCGGGGCCTCCGAATTCCTCGGCGTCCAGACCTTGACGGTGTCGGTCTATACGACATGGACCACGCGCTCGGACCTGGGCGCCGCGGCGCAGATAGCCTTGGCGATGCTGTTCATCGTCGTCGGCTTGATCTTGCTCGAGCGCCATGGCCGGCGGCGCCAGCGGTTTGCCAGCACGCAGCGCATGCGCCCGATGCAGCCCAGGCGCCTGCGCGGCCTGGCGGCATGGGGAGCGCTGTCGCTTGGCGCCCTGCCGGTGGCGCTGGGATTCGTGGTGCCCACGGCGTATCTGGTGGGTGAGACGTTGAAGCGGCTGAATCTGGTGGGAGGGGTGTCCAGCCAGTTGCTCAAGGCCTTGGCGAACACGCTTGCGGTCGCCACCACGGCCACGGTGCTTGCGGTGGCCTGCGGCCTCATGCTGGCCTGGGCCGGACGCACGCTGCGCGAAAGCGCCGGGCTCAACCTGCCCCGGTCCTGCGTGCGCATTGCCAGCCTGGGCTATGCAGTCCCGGGCACCGTGCTGGCCATCGGCCTGCTGACGCCTCTTCTGTTCGCCGACCGGGCCCTGGGCTTGGTGCTTGGCCACTCCGGACTGCTTATCATGGGCACGACGACGGCACTTGTGATCGCCTATGTCATCCGATTCGTGGCCATCCCGGCGGGCAGCATAGAGGCCAGCATGACCCGCATTCCTGCGTCGCTGGAGCAGGCCTCGCGCCTGCTGGGCGAAAGCTCGGCGGGCACGCTGCGACGCGTGCATCTGCCGCTGCTCAAGCCGGCACTGGCGGCCAGCGCCTTGCTGGTGTTCGTCGACACGATCAAGGAACTGCCCGCCACCTTGCTGCTGCGTCCGCTGAACTTCGACACCCTGGCCACCTGGCTTTATGCCGAAGCGGCCCGCGGAACCTACGAGGAGGGGGCGGTTGCAGCGCTTGCGATCGTGGCGGCGGGCCTGCTGCCCGTGATCCTGCTGGCACGCACCAATTTGAGAATGGAATCCTGAGCCATGACCACCTTGCTCGAACTCGACCACGTGCACCTGGCCTACGACACCCCGCGGGGCTTGCGCACGGTCACCTCCGACCTCTGCCTCAGCCTGACGCGCGGGCACATCGGCTGCCTCCTGGGCGCTTCCGGCTGCGGCAAGTCCACGGTATTGCGCGCGATCGCAGGCTTCGAGTCGGTGCGCCAGGGCCGCATCCTGCTTGAGGACAGGATCCTGTCCTCTCCCCGCCATCAGGTGGCTCCTGAATTGCGGCGGGTCGGGATGATGTTTCAGGACTACGCGCTGTTTCCCCACATGAACGTGGCGCGCAACGTCGGCTTCGGCCTGCGACGGCAGGACCGGGCGCGGCGCGAGGCGCGCGTGGCGGAGCTGCTGGAAATGGTGGGGCTGGCGAAAGCGGGAGACAGTTACCCGCATGAGCTCTCCGGCGGGCAGCAGCAGCGCGTGGCCCTGGCCCGCGCCATGGCGCCCTCCCCGGAGCTGCTGCTGCTCGATGAGCCATTTTCCAACCTCGATTCCGACACGCGCGAGCACCTCGCGGCGGAGGTGCGGGATATCCTGCGCTCGACCGGTCATACGGCCATCGTCGTGACCCACAACCAGGCCGAGGCATTCGCGATCGCCGACCGCATCGGCAGCCTGTCCGCGGGGCAGCTTCAATACTGGGACACGCCTTCGGATCTGCGCCATCGCATGGTGGCTCTTGCGCCGCCCCACGAAGCTCGAAACGTGCCGCAGCCGGTCAGCCGGCTGCGCGCCTGATCGCACAAGGCACGGAGGCTGGGCGGCGATGCGCATACTTGTGGTGGAAGATGACTGGAAGCAGGCCGACTACCTGCGCCGGGGGCTGATGGAAGCCGGCGGGCACGCGGTCGATGTGGCGCACCGCGGTGACGACGGACTGCACATGGCCTCGGTGGAGCGCTACGATCTGTTCGTGCTGGATGTGATGCTGCCGGGCATCGACGGATTCGGTGTGCTGACCGGGCTGCGGCGCATGTCCGGCTCCCCTGTCCTGATGCTCACGGCGCGAGACCGGGTGGAAGACCGGGTCCATGGCTTGCAAAGCGGCGCCGACGACTATCTGGTCAAACCGTTCGCCTTCTCCGAGTTCCTGGCCCGCGTGCAGGCCTTGCTGCGGCGCAGCGGCGCGCGCGGCGCCGAGGACGCGCAGCAACTTCAGCTGGAGGACCTCGAGCTCGACCCCAGACGGCGCCGGGCCTACCGATCCGGTCGCCAGATCACGCTCACGGCACAGGAGTATTCGTTGCTGGCCTTGTTGCTGCAGCGCCAGGGAGAGGTGCTGTCGCGCAACGAGCTGGCGGAACAGCTGTGGGGCGTGAGCTTCGACAGCGATACGAACGTGGTCGAGGTCGCGATTCGGCGCCTGCGTCTCAAGCTCGACCATCCCGAGGAAGACAAGCTTCTGCACACGGTGCGGGGAATGGGCTATGTCCTCGAGCGACGTTGACAAGGACAGCCCGGCCGAATGGATGGGGCAGGCACGCCAGGGTGACCGATGGCCGCATTGAACTGGTGGCGCAACTCGCTGCACCTGCGCCTCGCGGGCGTGCAGACGCTGGTGGTTGCCATGGTGCTGCTGGTGGTTGGCGTCCTGCTCTTCCAGGTCTTGCAGGCGCGCGTGGTCGCCAGCGACCATGCACTGCTGCAACGCAAGGCCCGGTGGGTCGGCGGCGAAGGCATCGCTGCCGGCGAAGGCATGCAGGGGCTGCGGCAGCGCCTGGAGGCCTTGCACGCCATGCATCCCGGCCTGCGATCGAGCCTGCGCACCAGCGCCGAGGCGGATGCCGCGCTGACAGAACAGGCTGGCGAACGCCCCGTTCGTATCCTCGTCGTCGATGGCGAGGCGTTCGACACGCTCGATCTGCAGATTACCGTCGACCGCTCCATCGCCCAGTTGCGTCTCATGTCCCCCACGGCGCCGCGCCAGTCCGCGCTGCGCCATTTCCGCCGCATGATTCTTGCATTGGGAGGGCTTGGCATCGTGATCGCGGCGGTCCTGTCGGTACCTGCCATGCGCTGGAGCGGGCGCCGCCTGCGGCAGCTGTCGCGCGAAGCCCATGCCGCGGGTCACGGGGGGCGCCTGTCCACCGCCAACGTGGATGCCGAGCTGCTCGAACTGGTTGAAGCCTTCAACAGCACGCTCGACCAGCGCGAGACGGCCTACCGGCTGTCAGAGGGGTTCAGCGCAGATGTGGCCCATGAACTGCGCTCGCCGCTCGCCACGTTGATCGGCGGCACGCAACTCGCGCTGAGCCGGCCGCGCTCCACCGAACAGCTCAGGGATGCCCTGGCGTCCAATCTGGAAGAACTGGAGCTGCTGAAGAAACTCGTCAACGACATGCTGTTTCTCGCCCGCGCGGACCGGGGCGAACGCGCCCAGAGCCTGGAGCGGGCGGACCTGGGTGAGCTTGCGGACGGCATGATCAACTACTGCAGCGCGCTGCTCGACGAGGCCGGATTGACTGCCATGCGCAGAGGATCCGCCTCTGCGGTATGCAACCCCGCGCTGATACGCCGCGCCATTGCCAACCTGCTGTCCAACGCCATCCGCCATGCGCAGGTGGGGCGCTGCGTGGAGCTGCACCTGCAGGCCCTGCCGGGCAAGGTGCGGATCTGGGTGTTCAACGCGGGCACGCCGATTCCGCACGAAGTGGCCGCGAGAATGTTCGACCGCTTCTTCCGCGCGAGTGCCGCGCGAGTGCCGCGCGCTCGGACCATACCTCACGCCATGGCCTGGGCCTGGCCATCGTCCATGCGATTGCGCGCATGCATGGCGGAAGCGTATTTGTGCAGGCCCGCCAGGACGGCAATGCCGTCGGATTCGAAATCCCGAGTGCACTGGCCTCGGGGCAGATGCGCGTGCGTGATGCGGTGCACGAAGCGCCGTGGTGAAGATGACGGGATTGTCATTTTCAGATCATCTTATTGTTAACGTTGGTAAATATGATTCTCATTTGCATTCATGAAATCAACCAACCGTTACCAATGACCCTCCATCCGCAACACTCTCCGGCCCCAGCCTCTGGCCACTTTCTTCCCCGCATTCGTCGCACCGCCGTTGCGAACGGCGCCTCGCTGTGCTGCCTGCTGACACTGCCCATGGCAGCTCTGGCCCAGTCGCCCGCGCAGGACGCGAGAAAGCTCGATGCGGTGACCGTCATCGCCAAGCCCCAGGATCCGCAGAGCACCATGGGTTCGGCATACGTGCTGACGCAAAGGGAACTGGAAAAATTCGAGGACACCAACATCAACAGTGTCCTGCGCCGGATACCGGGCGTCTACGTGCGCGAAGAGGACGGCATGGGCACGTTCCCCAACATCGGCATCCGTGCGGGCTCCTCGGGCCGAAGCGGACGCATCTCGCTGATGGAAGACGGCATTCCCGCGGCAATGTCGCCGTATGCGAATACCTCCGCCTACTATTTCCCGACGCTGGGCCGCATGTCCGGCGTCGAGGTGCTCAAGGGCCCGGAGGTGCTGCTCTACGGCCCGCAGACCACGTCGGGTGCCATCAATCTCCTGTCGACCCCCATCCCCGACGCTGCGGGCGGTGCGCTCAAGACGGAACTGGGGCAATTCGGCACGCGCAAGATCCACGCAAACTATGGCGCGACAGTCGGCCAATGGGGCTTTCTGGCCGAAACCTACCAGCGGGAAACCGACGGTTTTCACAAGATCGATCGCTCGACGCGAACAGCGGGCAGCGATGTCGAGGAATACTTGCTCAAGGCACGCTGGCGCAGTGCGCCCGACGCCGCCCTTCGCCAGCAAGTCGACCTCAAGCTGTTCAGCGGCCAGGAAGATGCCGATGTGAGCTACCTGGGTCTCACCGATGCCGACTTCAGGGCCAACCCGGACCGTCGCTACCATCTCGGTGAGCTCCAGCGCATGGACCGCAGCCGCAAGTCTGCCAGCGTGCGCCACCAGATCGAGCTCCATCCCAGCACGCTGTTCACCACGACCGCCTACTGGTCGGACACCTCCCGCCACTACGATCGCCTCAATCAGGTCAATGGCGTGGGCATAGGCTCGGTGGTCAACACCATCAACAACAACAGGGCAGACGCCCCGCTGCTGCAGGGGATCCTGAACGGCACCGCCAACACCACCCATGGCAACGGCGTGCGCTACGGCCACAACCATCAGGACTTCGTCGCCAAGGGCCTGCAGCTCGATGTACTGAGCAGTTTCGCCACCGCAAGTGTGCAGCACGAAATCACCGCGGGTGTGCGCTGGCATCACGATGCCACGAAGAATGGCACCAGCGGCATCGGCAATAGCATCTACCGACAGGTCGATGGCAGCCTGGTGTATGAGTCGACGAGTGCTGCGGCCTTGGCGCGCGGTGAAGCCGAGGCCATGGCGTTCTGGGCTGCGGATCGCATCTCCATGGGCGCATTGACCCTGATGCCCGTGATACGCCATGAGCGCATCCGCAGCCATGCGGATACCTCGGTCGCCAAGACCGACCTCAACAGCAACCAGATCAACAAGACCACGCTGGGTCTCGGAGCGAACTACGCGCTGACGCAGCAATGGACCTTGCTGGCCGGTGTGCACCAGGGCTTCGCGCCACCGGGCTCCGGCGTGGCCAACGGCACGAAGGGCGAGGAAAGCACCAACTACGAAGCCGGTGTGCGCTACCGTCAAGGCGAGTTCGGTGTCGACGCCATCGGCTTCTACAGCGATTACACGAACGCGATGCGCAACTGCCTGGTGGCCAATCCCTGCCCCAACGGCGCGGTGGACGGCACGCAGCAGACGGGCTCGAAGAAGGTCTATGGCCTGGAACTCGGCATGTCCGCCAACCTCTACAACCAGGGCGGTCACCGCATTCCCGCGCGTCTGGCCTATACGTTCACGAACGGCGAATACACCAAGGATTCCGACGTTGCCACGGGCGTGCGCAAGGGCGACGTGCTCGAGTACGCGCCCAAGCACATGGCATCGGCGCAGTTGGGATGGGAGACCGCGGCGTGGAAGAGCTATGCCTCGTTCAACTACGCAGCCAGCGCATGCTCGACCAACACCTGTGGCCGCGCCGGGGTGGATGGCCGCTACCTGGAGACGGACGCCCTGTTCACCGTCGATCTCTCGACGTCCTACCAGCTGACCCGCGATGTGCAGATCTACGCCAAACTCGACAATGTGTTCGACAAGCAGAAGATCACCAGCCGCGGACCTGATGGCGCGCGTGGAAACATGGGCCGCTACTTCGCGGCGGGCATGCGTGTCAGCTTCTGACAGTCCTCGTTCGCGGAGCATGGGGGCTGAAGACGCAGCCCCCGTGGCAGATGCAGGGCCGCCGGCTTCCCGCACTTCATGAACGGGGACTCCATCCTGGAGGGATTGCGGGCCAGCCATCTTCGCCCGACGATGGCCCGCATCGCCACCCTTCAGGTTCTGGCGGGCTTTGGCACGCGGGCAGCCAGCATCGAGGAGCTGCACCGTGCGCTGATCGGGCGAGGCACGAAAGTCAGCCTTGGAACGGTCTATAGAACGATGCAGGAGCTCGAAAGCCGGGGCTTACTGCTGCGTGAATGGGCTAGACACCGCAAGGCGATGTATCGCCTCAAGCCCGCAGGTTACGACAGTCCGGCGCTGCTGCGGCTGGTCTGTCGCAACAGCGGCCGCAGCGTGCCGCTCGAAGCCGCCAAACTGCATGCCCAGCTGCTGAGTGCGGCCAGCGCGGCCGGCTACGACCTCACGGGACAGGTGCTGCGCGTCGAAGTCGACAGCTTGAAGGAACGCAGCGCCCACAACTGAAGCGGCTGTACGGCCAAAGAAGGCTTGTACTGGCTGGCGCACAGGTTCGCCGCCCAGGCACCGATGCATTCGCGAGGGCGCCATCGCGCGGCGGCCAGCGCATCGCCATGCGCGGCCTGGGCGGACGCAGCCCGGCCCGGCGCCTGCCGGCTGCGTCGGTATGCGGAAACCAAATAAGAAAGTGACGATTTATACGTTTCCATAGCATGCCCGTGAACGCACCATGCAAGGACCTTCACGCCATGCCCGCGCCTTGCCGCCGGCCGGCATCTTCCTTGTCTGGAGCCCGTCTTGCCGTTTCTTTCTCGCCGTTCCCTGCTGGCCTCGGCCGGTTTTTCCGTTCTCCTCGGCAGCGCCCTGCTGACCGCCTGCTCCAGGCAGCAGCCGTCCACCGACAGCCCGACCGCCGCCGTCACGCCGGTCACGGGCGGCGTGCTGGTCTATCTGGAGCAGCAGGCCCACACCAATCTCTATCCACCGGCGGGCGGCTTCTATCCGAATGGCGGGGTGCTCAACCAGATCACCGACAAGCTGACCTACCAGAACCCCCAGACCCTGGAGATTGAGCCCTGGATCGCCGAGTCCTGGACGGTCAATGACAACGCCACCGAGTACACCTTCAAGCTGCGCGCCGGCGTGAGCTTTTCCGACGGCACGCCGCTGGACGCCGCGGCCGTGGTGAAGAACTTCGACACCTTTGGCCTGGGCAACCGCGAGCTCAAGCTGCCGGTGTCCGAGGTGATCAACAACTACGAGCGCGGCGAAGTGGTCGACCCGCTGACGGTGAAGTTCTATTTCAAGCAGCCTTCGCCGGGCTTCCTGCAGGGCACCTCGGTGATAGGCTCGGGCCTGGTCTCGCTGGCCACGCTGGCCCGGCCGTTCGAGGAGCTGGGCGATGCCACGCGCATCATCGGCTCCGGGCCGTTTGTCGTCGACAGCGAAGTCCTGGGCAAGGAGCTGGTGCTCAAGGCGCGCGACGACTACAAGTGGGGCCCGGCCAGGCATGCCCACCAGGGCCGCGCGCGGCTCGACGAGATCAAGTACATCATCAACAACGAAGACGGCGTGCGCATAGGCGCGCTGCTGTCAGGCCAGGCGGGCTTCATCCGCCAGGTCCAGGCCTATGACGAAAAGCGCGTCACCGACAAGCAGTTCAGCATCTACGCGCCGTCGACGCGCGGCGTGAACAACGGTCTGTATTTCCGCCCGGACAACCCGCTGGTCGCCGACGTCAAGGTGCGCCAGGCGCTGCTGCACGCCACCGACACCCAGGCCATTGTCGACACGCTGTTCTCCAGCCACTATCCCCGGGCCACCTCGGTGATCGCGTCCAACGCCCAGGGCTATCTCGACCTGTCGGCCAAGCTGACCCATGACCCGGCCAAGGCCGCGGGCCTGCTCGATGCGGCCGGCTGGGTGCCGGGCGAAGGCGGCATTCGCCACAAGGACGGCCAGCCCCTGGAGCTGGCCGCCTATGTCGCCCTGCCCCAGCCGCAGAACAAGGAGACGCTGCAGCTGGTGGCCCAGCAATGGGCCAAGCTGGGCGTGCGCTTCAATGTGCTGACCGGCGACCACGGCAGCTCGGCCGTGGACAACCTCGACCCGAAGAAGACGCCCGTGATGGCCACCATGGTCGGCCGCGCCGATCCGGATGTGGTCAAGAGCCAGTTCTATCCGAGCAATCGCAATGTGCTGCTGCAAAAAGGCGGGGTCAGCCAGCAGGTGCAGTCCTTCGAGGATGTGCATCTGAACCAGTTGCTCAACCGCATTGCGGCGCATACCGATCCCGCCCAGCGCCTGGCGCTGGTGGGCGAGGCGCAGAACTATCTGATCGACCAGGCCTATGTGATTCCGATCTTCGAGGAGCCGCAGGCGTTTGCCGGCGCGCCCTGGTTTCGTGATGTGGGCTTCGAGGCCGTGGGCCGGCCCAGCTTCTACGCCAGCTGGATCGCCCCGCACTGACCGCCAGCCCGGCCCCCACCCTGCTCCCCGCTGGCGGCACTCGCGCTGGCGCTCGCCCTGGCCGGCTGCGACAAGTCGCCGGGCACGGCGGCACGCTGATGTGATTCCCATGTTCGAGGAACCCCAGGTCTATGCCGGCGCCCTGGCTGCATGGCGTGGATTTCGAGGCCGTGGGCCGGCCCAGCCTCTAAGCCGCCTGGATCGCGCCCCACTGACGCGCCGCGGCATTTTCTTCAAGGCCAAACACCATGTCCCGCTATCTGACGAGCCGCATCGCCCAGGCACTGCTGGTGCTCTGGGCGGCATTCACCGCCTCCTTCGTGCTGCTGCAGTTCCTGCCCGGCGATGCGGTGCTGATCAAGTTCCTCAATCCCGAGCTGGGGCTGAGCCCCGAGCAACTGGCCGACATCCGGCTGGCCTATGGCGCCGACGCTCCCGTCTGGCAGCAATACGGCCACAGCCTGCTGAACTTCCTGCAAGGGGACTTCGGTTATTCCATGCAGGCCGGCGTGTCGGTGAGCCACAGCCTGGCCACGAGCCTGCCGCCCACGCTCAAGCTCGCGCTGTCGGGGTTTGTCGCCGCCTTGCTGCTGGCCCTGGCGCTGTCCTTTCTGTCGAGCCAGCTGGGCTTTGGCTGGCTGCGCTCGGCGCTGCAGTCGCTGCCTTCGCTGTTCGTCTCGGTGCCGGTGTTCTGGCTGGGCATCATGCTGATCCAGGTGTTTTCCTTTCGCCTGGGCTGGGTGCCGGTGATCAACCCCGGCCCCTGGGAAGGCATGGTGCTGCCTACGCTGACGCTGGCCGTGCCGATTTCCGCGCCGCTGGCGCAGATCCTGATCCGCAACATCGACGCCGTGCTGGCCCAGCCGTTCGTCGCCGTGGCCCGGGCCAAGGGCGCGAGCCGGACCTGGGTGCTGTGGCGCCATGTGGCGCGCAATGCGCTGCTGCCCACGCTGACCATGGCCGGCATTTTGTTTGGCGAGCTGCTCGCCGGCGCCGTGGTCACCGAGGCGGTGTTCGGCCTCAACGGCCTGGGCAGCCTGACCCAGCAGGCCGTGGCCAACCAGGACACCGCCGTGCTGCAGGCCATCGTGGTGATTTCCGCGACTTCCTTTGTCTTGATCAATCTGCTTGTGGACCTGCTCTATCCAGTGCTGGACCCACGGCTGCGCACCCGTCTGGAGGGCTGAGCCATGAGCGCGTTACCACCCATTTCCCCCTCTCCTTCCCTGCCTACGCCACGGCTGCCGGCGCTGGCGGCCAGCGCCCGGTCCGCCTGGCGGCGCGCGCGCGGCGGCCCGACTAGCCTGTGGCTGGCCTGGCTGGTGATCGCCACTGTGACGCTGTTCGCGCTGGCCCCGGGCCTGCTGACCCATTACAGCCCGGTGCAAGGCATTGCGGGCCAGCAGCTGCAGGGCCCCAGCGCCGCCCACTGGCTGGGCACCGATGCGCTGGGCCGCGATGTCTACACCCGCGTGGTCTACGGCGCCGTGCATTCGCTGTCGGGCGCGTTTGTCGCCGTCGCCATGGGGCTGGTGGTGGGCACGCTGCTGGGCCTGGTCGCGGGCGCCAGCGGCGGGCTGGTCGACGACGCCATCATGCGCCTGGTCGACGTGCTGCTGTCGGTGCCGGCGCTGCTGCTGTCGCTGGCCATCATCATCATCCTGGGCTTTGGCACCATCAATGCCGCGATCGCCGTGGGGGTGGCCTCGATCGCCAGCTTCGCGCGGCTGCTGCGTTCCGAGGTGGTGCGCGTGCGCCGCTCCGAATACGTGGAGGCGGCGTTTGGCAGCGGCGGGCGCTTCTGGCCCGTGCTGTGGCGCCATGTGCTGCCCAACTCGCTGACGTCGGTGATCGCCCTGGCGGCGCTGCAGTTCGGCTCGGCCATCCTGGCCATTTCCACGCTGGGCTTTCTGGGCTATGGCGCGCCACCTCCGACACCGGAGTGGGGCCTGCTGATCGCCGAAGGCCGCAACTACATTTCCACCGCCTGGTGGCTGACCACCGTTCCCGGCCTGGTCGTGGTGCTGGTGGTGCTGTCCGCCAACCGCATCAGCGCCGGCCTGCACAGGGCACACACATGAACCGACTGCACCAACTCCTGCGCCGCATCCGGCCTGCGGCCAACCTGCCCTCCGCGCCCATTGAAACGCCGCCGTCCGCCAGCGTGCCGGTGCTGTCGCTCAGCGATGTGGTCATCGCCTACCAGGAGGGACAGCAGCCCGCCCAGAACGTGGTCCACGGCGTCAGCTTCGATGTGCTGCCCGGCGAAGTCGTCGCGCTGGTGGGCGAGTCGGGCTCGGGCAAGACCACCACCGCCCAGGCGGTGATAGGCCTGCTGGCCGACAACGGCCGCCTGGTGTCGGGCCGCGTGCTGCTGGGCGGCCGCGACATCACGGGCTGGAACCCGCGCCAGATGGACGGCATACGCGGCGCGGTGATCAGCCTGATTCCCCAGGACCCGACCAGCTCGCTCAATCCGGTGCAGACCGTGGGCCAGCAGGTGGCCGAAATCCTGCGGCTGCACGATGGCGCGCGCGGCGCCGCGGCGCGCCGCGCGCGCCAGGCCAAGGCGATCGAGCTGCTGGGCCATGTGGGCCTGTCGCAGCCCGAATTGCGCGCGCGCCAGTATCCGCATGAGCTGTCGGGTGGCATGAAGCAGCGGGTGCTGATCGCGATCGCCATCGCGCTCAAGCCCGCGCTGATCATTGCCGACGAGCCGACCAGCGCGCTTGATGTCACGGTGCAAAAACGCATTCTCGACCTGATCGACGAACTGCGCCGCGAATCGGGCACGGCCGTGCTGCTGGTCACCCATGACCTGGGCGTGGCCGCCGACCGCGCCCACCGCCTGGTCGTGCTGCAGGGCGGCCGCATCCAGGAGCAAGGCATCACGCAGGACGTGCTGCGCAGCCCGCGCAGCGACTACACGCGCAAGTTGCTGGCCGATGCGCCGTCTCTCGCCCAGGGCCGGCAGCGCCCGGCCGCCGAACGCCGCCCCCAGGAGCAACAGCCGGCCGTGGTCGTCGAGGATCTGGTGCACCACTTCGATCTGCCCGGGCGCGGCACACCGTTCGTGGCCGTGGACCGGGTCTCGTTCAGCGTGGCCCGCGGCACGACCCATGCGATCGTCGGCGAGTCGGGTTCGGGCAAGACCACCACCGCGCGCGATGTCGTGGGTTTTCGCCAGCCCACTTCGGGGCGCATCCTGATCGAAGGCCAGGACCTCACGGCGCTGCGCGGCGAAGCGCTGCGCCTGGCGCGCCGGCGCATACAGCTGGTGCACCAGAACCCGTTTTCCTCGCTCGATCCGCGCCAGACCATCTTCGAGATCATCGAGGAGCCGCTGCGCAACTACGAGCGCCTGCCGCGCGCGCAGCGCGAACAAAGGGTGCGCGAGATGCTCGAGCGCGTGGGCCTGGCGCCCGCCCTGCTGCAGCGCCGCCCGCGCGCGCTGTCGGGCGGCCAGCGCCAGCGCGTGGCGATTGCGCGCGCGCTGGTGCTGCAGCCCCAGGTGGTGGTCTTCGACGAGGCGGTCTCGGCGCTGGACGTCACCGTACAGGCCCAGATCCTGGCCCTGCTGGAGGACCTGCAGCGCGCGCTGGGCCTGACCTATCTGTTCATCTCGCATGACCTGGCCGTGGTGCGGCAGATCGCCGACACCGTGAGCGTGCTGCACAACGGCCGCCAGGTCGACGCCGGCCCCATCGAGGACGTCTTCCAGCGCCCCGGCAGCGACTACACGCGCGAGCTGATCGCCGCCATTCCCGGTCAAAAGCATTGGCCTAGTTCTTCCCGCATTTCCCATGACGCACCCGCAGATTTCCCCTCCTCCGCAAGCCGCAACGCCGCGCAAACGCCTGGGCTTTTTCAGCAGGCTGCTTGACGAGGCCAGCGCCGCCGAGCGCTACCGCCTGGTGGCCGCGCAGATCCGCCATGCCGAGGCCCATGGCTTTGATTCGGCCTGGGTCGCCCAGCACCATTTCCATGAGCACGAAGGCGGCCTGCCAGCGCCGCTGGTGTTTCTGGCCTATCTCGCGGCCCAGACCAAGAGAATCCGCCTGGGCACGGGCATCATCACCTTGCCACTGGAAAACGCGCTGCGCGTGGCCGAAGATGCCGCCGTGCTCGACCTGCTGGCCAACGGCCGGCTCGAAGTCGGCGTGGGCACGGGCGGCACGCCCGCATCGTTCACCGCGTTTGGCCTGGACAGCGAACAGCGCCGGGAGATCTTCTCCACCCAGCTGGCCACGCTGCGGCGCGCCTGGGCGGGCCAGCCCCTTGCGGGCGGCGACCGCATTTATCCGGCAGGCAAACAGTTGCTGGGCCGGCTGTGGCAGGCCACCTTCTCGGCCCACGGCGCGGCCCTGGCCGGCGCGGCCGGCGACGGGCTGATGCTGTCGCGCACCCAGCCGCGCAGCGCCGAGGCCCCGCATGCCACGCTGGCCGAAATCCAGCACCCCATCATCGACGCCTATCTCGCGGCCCTGCCCGCGGGCCAGGCGCCGCGCATCGTCGCCTCGCGCAGCCTGTTCGTCGCCGACGACCGCGCCGAGGCGCTGCGCCTGGCCGATCTGGGCCTGCGCCGCAGCGCCGCGCGCCACGCCGCCATCGGCAAGCCCATGGTCGCGCCGGACGCGCCGCTTTCGCAACTCATCGCCGCCTATGACGCCCATGTGGGCACGGTGGACGATGTCGTGGCGTCGCTGCGCGCCGACACCACGCTCGAACGCGTCAGCGACATCGTCTTCCAGGTGCATTCCATGGACCCGCCGCAGGCGCAGATCCTGCGCTCCATCGAGCTGACCGCCACCGAAGTCGCCCCGGCCCTGGGCTGGCGCGCCGCTCCACCCACCCACACCCCTGCCGATTCACCCCTGGAAGCCATTGCATGACCGCGCCAAGCCACGCCCTCCCCGACCCGCAGCCAGCCCCGGCCGATGTGATCGACCAGTTGCTGAACATTCTCCCCGGCGACGCGCTGGACCGGATTCGCGCCCAGCGCCCGCAGGCCCGCATCCATGCCCAGCAAAGCTATCTGTCGCTGTTTCATCCCGCGGCGCCCGTGGTCGGCCGCGTGAGCGCGCTCGAACGCCATGCGCTGGCCTGGTGGGTCGCCACATTGCATACCGCACCGGACGTCGCCGGCTTCCATGCCCAGGCACTGCAGGCAGCGGGCGCCGACCAGCGCCTGCTGCGCGCGCTAGAACTTGCCGCCGACACGGCCCGGGGCCAGGGCCCCTATGGCCACTATCCCGCAGGGCCGCTGAGCGTGGAAAACCAGGGCGGCCCCGTGTATGCGCTGGAAAGCAGCCTGCGTGCCGTGCTGGGCGACAAGCTGGCGGCGGCATTCGAGCAGGCCCACCTGCTGGTCTTCCATCCGCGCGACGCCAGCCCGGCCGGTCTGCAAGCCCTGCTCGACGCGGGCTGGGACACCACCGACATCGTCATCCTGTCCCAACTGGTCGCCTTTCTAAGCTTCCAGATCCGCGTGGTACTCGGCCTGCGCGCGCTGCAAGCCCATCCCTCCACCGCCGCCGCCCGCCTGGAAACCGCATGACCTACCCCGAGAACACGCTGATCGCGCATCCCGACAACCAGCAACCGCTGGAATTCACCCAGGCCCAGCTGGAATGGCTGCCCTGGCTCGCGCCCCTGCCCGAAGAGGATTTCAGCCCGCGCCACCAGGCCGGCCTGGTCGATGCCGCGCGCATCAAGTCGCCATATTTCCGCCTGCTGGCGCGCGACCCCGACACCCTTGCGGCGCGCACCAGGACCGACAAGGACATCTTCTACAACCCCGACGCCGGACTGCCGCGCGCCGAGCGCGAGCTGGCCGCGGCCGCCACGTCGCGCCACAACGGCTGCATCTACTGCGCGTCGGTCCATGCGCGCTTTGCCAGCCATTTCTCCAAGCGCACCGAGTACGTGCAGCGCCTGCTGGACCACGGCACCGATGCCGACCTGGGCGACGAACGCTGGAATGCGATCGCCCAGGCCAGTGTCGCCCTGAGCAACACGCCCTCCTCATTCGACCAAGGCCATGTGCTGCGCCTGCGCGCCGCCGGCCTGGACGACGCGGCCGTTTCCGACCTCATCCATGGCGCGGCCTTCTTCAACTGGGCCAACCGCCTGATGCTGTCGCTGGGCGAGCCCGCGCCAGCGGCCGCCAACTGACAGCCGCCGGTCAGAGACCGGCCTGGCGCTGGTATTCGATCAGCGCGCCATGGGTCAGCGCCCTGGGCAGTTCGGTCGCGCCGCCCCAGGGCAGCTCCTCGGCGGCCAGGCTGCCGCGCAGCGCAAAACCCAGCACGCCCTGGCCGCGCTGGCGCAACAGTGCGGACAAGTCCTGCGCCGGAGCGGCCCGGCTGTCGCGGTCGGGCTCCAGCAGGACCAGGCTGGTGCTGCCCTGTGCCAGTCCATGCGCGCTGGCATGCGCGGGCAGGCGCAGACTCGCCAGCCGCAGGCCCGTGCCCGCGAGGCGCAGCGGCGCGGTCTGCAGCGCCTCCCGCCCCAGCAAGGCCTGGTAGCCGGCCAGCGAGGTCTCCAGGTGATCGACCACCAGGCTCACACTGGCCACGCCGCTCGCGCCATTGGCATGCCGACGCACCGCCCCTTGCGGCACGCGCAACTGCCGGGGCGTGATGTCGCCGCACAGAAAAGGCAGGTCGGGCGTTGCGGCCCTGGCGGTCTGCCACTTCAGCAACTCGCCATCGGGCCGGGCACGACCGCCAGCGAGCGGCTCTTCGAGCACCAGTCCGCCAGCGCCGGCGCGCTCGACCGCCGCCCTGACATCGCCGGGGTGCAGGGCGAAATCGACCAGGCCTTCGCCATGCGCCTGCAGCCACTGCCACCAGCGGTCTTCGGCCAGACCCTGGCCATGCCAGGCAATCAGCTCCAGATAGCTGCCGTCCTCGAACACCACCAGCGCATTGTGGGTAGGCCGGCCCGGATGGCGGCCGCCCTCGATGACATGAAAGCCCAGCGCGCCATAGTCGGCAATGGTGCGCGGCAGATCGGAAACGGCGATCACCAGATGGTCCAGGGAAAGTGTCATGTGCGGAATCTTGATGCGGTGCGTTGAAGAGGCGGGCCAAGGCCACGGCCCGCCAGTCTGGGCCAGCCATGGGCTGCATGGCAATCCGGTTTTTCTCATATGCAAGTTGATGCGCAGTGCTATTCGCAAAATTCGCAAAACTGCGTTTTGTGATTCGCAAACATTCGCCAATTCAGTCCTTCTCCAGAGCATGAATATTGCGTAAATTGCGAATCAACCAAGAGTCCAGAAAAGAGACAAGCCGCCCATGAACGCCTTTTGCAAAAACCTGCCCGACACCGAACTGCGCTACTTCGACGCGCGCGCTGCCGTGGATGCCCTCCAGCCCGGCGCCTACGACGGCCTGCCCTATACCAGCCGCGTGCTGGCCGAGAACCTGGTGCGCCGCTGCGAGCCCGCACTGCGCGACGCGGCGCTCATGCAGCTGATTGCGCGTAGGCGCGACATGGACTTCCCCTGGTACCCGGCGCGCGTGGTGTGCCATGACATCCTGGGCCAGACCGCGCTGGTCGACCTGGCCGGCCTGCGCGATGCGATCGCCGACCAGGGGGGCGACCCGGCGCAGGTCAACCCGGTGGTGCCCACGCAGCTCATCGTGGACCATTCGCTGGCGGTGGAGTTTGGCGGCGCCGACCCCGAAGCCTTCGAGAAAAACCGCGCCATCGAAGACCGCCGCAACGCGGACCGCTTTGACTTCATCGACTGGTGCAAGACCGCGTTCCGGAATGTGGATGTGATTCCCGCGGGCAACGGCATCATGCACCAGATCAATCTGGAGAAAATGAGCCCCGTGGTGCAGGTGCGCGACGGCCTGGCCTTTCCCGATACCTGCGTTGGCACCGACAGCCATACGCCCCATGTGGACGCGCTGGGCGTGATCGCCATCGGCGTCGGCGGCCTCGAAGCCGAGACCGTGATGCTGGGCCGCGCCAGCATGATGCGCCTGCCCGACATCGTGGGCGTGCAGCTCGCGGGCCAGCGCCAGCCCGGCATCACCGCCACCGACATCGTGCTCGCGCTGACCGAATTCCTGCGCCAGCAACGCGTGGTCGGCGCCTATGTGGAGTTCTTTGGCGAGGGGGCAGAAAGCCTGTCGATTGGCGACCGCGCCACCATCTCCAACATGTGCCCCGAATATGGCGCCACGGCCGCGATGTTCTACATCGACGCACAGACCATCGATTACCTGACGCTGACGGGCCGCGAGCCCGAGCAGGTGAAGCTGGTCGAGCATTACGCCAGAACCACGGGCCTGTGGGCCGATGCATTGAAAACGGCGCAATACGAGCGCGTGCTGGCGTTCGACCTGGGCACCGTGGTGCGCAACATGGCCGGCCCGTCCAACCCGCACCGCCGCCTGCCGACCTCGGCCCTGGCCGCGCGCGGCATTGCCGACGAGGCCAAGCTGCAAGCCGCCCGGCGCGAAGAATCCCAGGGCCGGATGCCCGATGGCGCAGTCATCATTGCCGCCATCACCAGTTGCACCAACACCAGCAATCCGCGCAATGTCGTGGCCGCAGCCCTGGTGGCGAAGAAGGCCAACGCCCTGGGTCTGCGAAGCAAGCCCTGGGTCAAGACCTCGTTCGCGCCCGGCTCCAAGGTGGCCAGGCTGTACCTGGAAGAAGCCGGCCTGCTGTCGGAACTCGAGCAGCTGGGCTTTGGCATCGTGGCCTATGCCTGCACCACCTGCAACGGCATGAGCGGCGCGCTGGATCCGGCGATCCAGCAGGAGATCATGGCCCGCGGCCTCTACACCACGGCCGTGCTTTCGGGCAACCGCAATTTCGACGGCCGCATCCACCCCTATGCCAGGCAGGCCTTCCTGGCTTCGCCGCCGCTGGTGGTGGCCTACGCGCTGGCTGGCACGGTGCACTTCGATATCGAGCAGGATGCGCTGGGCCACGACGCGGCGGGCAACGCCATCACGCTCAAGGACCTGTGGCCCGACGATGCGGAGATAGACGCCATCGTGGCCGCCTGCGTCAAGCCCGAGCAGTTCCGCAGCGTCTATATCCCGATGTTCGCACCCACCGCCGTGCAGCAGGCCGTCAGCCCGCTGTACGACTGGCGCGCCCGGAGCACCTATATCCGCCGTCCGCCGTATTGGGAAGGCGCCCTGGCCGGCGAACGCACGCTGCGGGGCATGCGGCCGCTGGCCATCCTGCCGGACAACATCACCACCGACCATCTGTCGCCGTCCAACGCCATCCTGCTGGACAGCGCGGCCGGCGAATACCTCGCGAAAATGGGTGTGCCGCAAGAGGACTTCAACTCCTACGCCACCCACCGCGGCGACCACCTGACGGCCCAGCGCGCGACCTTTGCCAACCCGCAGCTGTTCAATGAAATGGTCTTGAACGCGGACGGCTCGGTGCGGCAAGGATCGCTGGCCCGGGTCGAGCCGCAAGGCCAGGTGCTGCGCATGTGGGAAGCGATAGAAACCTATATGCAGCGCAAGCAGCCACTCATCATCATCGCCGGCGCCGACTACGGGCAGGGCAGCTCGCGCGACTGGGCCGCCAAGGGCGTGCGGCTTGCCGGCGTCGAAGTGATCGCGGCCGAAGGCTTCGAGCGCATCCACCGCACCAATCTGATCGGCATGGGCGTGCTGCCGCTGGAATTCCTGCCCGGCACCGACCGCCGGACGCTGGGCCTGGACGGCACGGAAACCTATGACGTGGAAGGCCTGCGCCAGCCAGGCGCCGCGCTGACCCTGGTGGTCCGCCGCCTGCAGGGCGAAATCCTGCGCGTGCCCGTCACCTGCCGGCTGGACACGGCCGAGGAAGTCTCGATCTACGAAGCCGGCGGCGTGCTGCAACGCTTTGCCCAGGACTTCCTCGCGCAAGGCGGTGCCCGGGCCGAGACGCCGGCAGGCGCCGCCGCCGAACACCTTGCCAGCCACTAAAGGCCCCACCATGACCCACTCCCCACAGATCAGAATCCCGGCCACCTACCTGCGCGGCGGCACCAGCAAGGGCGTGTTCTTTCACCTGCCCGACCTCCCCCCTGCCGCGCAGCAGCCCGGCGCGGCGCGCGATGCCTTGCTGCTGCGCGTGCTGGGCAGCCCCGACCCCTATGGCAAGCAGATCGACGGCCTGGGCAATGCCTCGTCGAGCACCAGCAAGGCCGTGATCCTGAGCAGGAGCGCACGTCCCGGCCACGATGTGGACTATCTGTTCGGCCAGGTGTCGATCGACCGCCCTTTCGTGGACTGGAGCGGCAACTGCGGCAACCTGTCCGCGGCCGTGGGGCCGGCGGCCATCCACATGGGCCTGATCGACCCCGCGTCCATTCCACGCAATGGCATTGCCGTGGTGCGCATCTGGCAGGCCAACATCGCCAGGACCATCGTCGCCCATGTGCCCGTCACCAACGGCCAGGTGCAGGAAACCGGTGATTTCGAACTGGACGGCGTGACCTTCCCCGCGGCGGAAGTGGCGCTGGAGTTCCTCGATCCGGCCGATGACGGCGATGACGGCGGCGCCATGTTCCCCACGGGCCAGGTGCAGGACCTGCTCGACGTGCCCGGCGTGGGCTGCTTGCCTGCCACCCTGATCAATGCCGGCATTCCGACCATCTTCCTGAATGCGGCCGACCTGGGCTACAGCGGCACGGAACTGCAGGACGCCATCAATGGCGACGCCGCGGCCCTGGCCCGCTTCGAGACCATACGCGCCCATGGCGCGCTGAAAATGGGTTTGATCCAAACCCTGGACGAAGCGGCCACGCGCCAGCACACCCCCAAGGTGGCTTTCGTGGCGCCCCCGGCCAGCTACCAGGCATCCAGCGGCAAGCCGGTGGCGGCGCAGGACATCGATCTGCTGGTGCGGGCGCTGTCCATGGGCAAGCTGCACCACGCCATGATGGGCACGGCAGCCGTGGCCATCGCTACGGCCGCGGCCATTCCCGGCACCCTGGTCAACCTGGCCGCCGGCGGCGGTGAACGCCATGCCGTGCGCTTCGGCCACCCTTCGGGCACCTTGCGCGTGGGCGCCCAGGCCCAGCGCGCGAATGGCCAGTGGCAAGTGCGCAAGGCGCTGATGAGCCGCAGCGCCCGCATCCTGATGGAAGGCTGGGTGCGCATTCCCGGCGATTGCCTGGACGCGGCCCACCACCCCGGCTGACGCCGCCAACGCCTGCGCTGCAGGCGATTTTCCCGGGCGTTTCGCCCCTCGTTTTTCAGCCCATTGACATGGGTCAAGGCCGCTGCCTTGCCCATTTTTCATTCCAAGGAGACCTGCCATGACCGCCAATCTGCAAGCCGTTGCCACCGCCGCCCCCGCCTTCAAGCCCAAGAAATCCGTGGCCCTGTCGGGCGTGACCGCCGGCAACACCGCACTGTGCACCGTGGGCAAGACCGGCAACGATCTGCATTACCGGGGCTACGACATCCTGGACATCGCCGAAGTCTGCGAGTTCGAGGAAATCGCCCATCTGCTGGTGCACGGCAAGCTGCCCACGCAAGCCGAACTCCAGGCCTACAAGGCCAAGCTCAAGGCCCTGCGCGGCCTGCCGGCCAGCGTGAAGGCGTCGCTGGAGCAGTTGCCTGCCGCCAGCCACCCCATGGATGTCATGCGCACCGGCGTCTCTGCGCTGGGCTGCTCCCTGCCCGAAAAGGACGACCACAACCTGCCCGGCGCACGCGACATTGCCGACCGCCTGATGGCCAGCCTGGGCAGCATGCTGCTGTACTGGTACCACTTCAGCAACTCCGGCCGGCGCATCGAGGTCGAGACCGATGACGACTCCATCGGCGGACACTTCCTGCACCTGCTGCACGGCCAGGCCCCCAGCGCACCCTGGGTGCGCGCCATGCACACGTCGCTGAACCTGTATGCCGAGCACGAATTCAACGCCTCGACCTTCACGGCCCGCGTGGTGGCGGGAACGGGCAGCGACATGCACTCGGCCATCACCGGTGCCATCGGCGCGCTGCGTGGCCCCAAGCACGGCGGCGCCAACGAGGTGGCCTTCGAGATCCAGAAGCGCTACGACAACCCGGATGAAGCCGAGGCCGACATCCGCCGCCGCGTCGAGGCCAAGGAAGTCGTGATCGGCTTTGGCCACCCGGTCTATACCCTCAGCGATCCGCGCAACGTCGTCATCAAGGGCGTGGCCCGGCAGCTGTCCCAGGACGCGGGCTCGACCAGGATGTTCGACATTGCCGAGCGCCTGGAAACGGTCATGTGGGAGGTCAAGAAAATGTTCCCCAACCTCGACTGGTTCAGTGCCGTGAGCTACCACATGATGGGCGTGCCCACGGCCATGTTCACGCCGCTGTTCGTCATCGCGCGCACCAGCGGCTGGGCAGCCCACATCATCGAGCAGCGCCAGGACAACAAGATCATACGCCCCAGCGCCCACTACACCGGCCCGGATGACCTGGCCTTCGTGCCCATAGAACAGCGCCGGTGAGCATGACCGACATGCGCTTGCAACCCCGCTCCCTGTGCATGGCGATCGCCGACAAGCTGCGCGAGCGCATCCTCGCGCATGAATGGCCCCCGGGCGCGGCCGTGAACGATGGCGACATCGCCAGCGGCTATGGCGTCAGCCGCACCCCGGTGCGCGAAGCGCTCAAGCTGCTGTGCCACGAAGGCCTGCTCGACGCCCATGCGCGCCGTGGCATGACGGTGGCCATGCCCAGCCCCGAGCAACTGCGCGAAGCACTGGCGCTGCAGCAGTGGCTGACCCGCTTTGTGCACGAGCAGGCCGCCAGCCTGCCCGCCGACAGCATGGCCAGGGACATGCTGCGCATGACCGACAACCGGCTGCAACTGCAGCGCAGGCCCGCCGCCGCGCCCTCGCAAGCGGGCGCAATGGAGCACGGCGCCCCGGCAATGGCCAAGAACGCCATGTCCCTTGTGGCCCAGCAACTTACCCACTCCCCTTCCCGCGTCGCCTGACGCCCAAGCCCACCACCATGATCAGTACCCAACAACAACTCCGTCAGATGATTGCCCAGCGCCGCGGCGTCATCGTGCCAGGCGCCTTCAACGCCATGTCCGCCCGCGTGGTCGCCGACCTGGGCTTCGAAGCCATTTACGTCACCGGCGCCGGCGTCACCAATATGTGGTTTGGCCTGCCCGACCAGGCCTTCATGGGCCTGACCGACATTGCCGACCACACGGCGCGCATCCGTGAGGCGGTGGAGCTGCCGCTGATCGTCGATGCCGATACCGGCTTCGGCAACGCCCTCAACACCTACCACGCAGTGCGTACGCTGGAGCGGGCCGGTGCCGACTGCATTCAGCTCGAAGACCAGGTCAGCCCCAAGCGCTGCGGCCATTTCAATGGCAAGGAGGTCATTGAGACCAGCGAGATGGTCGGCAAGATCAAGGCCGCGGTGGATGCCCGCCGCAATCCCGAGACCCTGATCCTGGCGCGCACCGACGCCGCCGCCATGCACGGCTTTGACGCGGCCATAGAGCGCGCCCAGGCCTATGCGGAGGCCGGCGCGGACATGCTGTTTGTCGAAGCCGTGACCACGGCGGAACACATTCGCGCCCTGCCCCAGCGCCTGGCGACCCCGCAGCTCATGAACATGGTGATCGGCGGCAAGACGCCCATCACCAGCACCGAGGATCTGGCCGGCATGGGCTACAGCATCGTGCTGTACGCCAACGCCGCGCTGCAGGGCGCGGTCGCCGGCATGCAGCGGGCGCTGGGCGCGCTCAAGGCCGATCGCTGCCTGAAGGAAGACCCCCAGCTGGTCGCGCCCTTTGCCGAGCGCCAGCGCCTGGTCTGCAAGCCGCAGTGGGATGCGCTGGAAAAGAAATACCAGTGATGGCCGCTTGCCCTGTCAACAATGGACAGGGTCGGTCCTGCCCGGTCTTTTAGTCCTGGCCGGCTACAGCCTGCGCATGGGCCCGCGCCGTGTGCATTTTCCTGTAGCTGTCCAGCAGGCGCTGGTGCCTGTCGAGCCCCTCCAGTTGCATGCTCGCAGGCGTCAAGCCGAAGAAGCGCACGCTGCCGTTGACCGACCCCATGACGGCATCCATGCGCTCGTTGCCGAACATCCGGCGAAAGTTGACCGCGTAATCATCGAGTTCCAAGTCGTCATCCAGCAGCACTTCCAGGACCACGTTCAAGGCCTGATAAAACAAGCCGCGCTCGACCGAGTTGTCGTTGTACTGCAGGAAGGCGCCCACCAGTTCTTGCGCTTCATCAAACTGCTTCAGCGCGAGATGAATCAACAGCTTCAACTCCATCACGGTCAGCTGGCCCCAAGCCGTGTTTTCGTCAAACTCGATGCCGATCAATGTGGCGATGTCGCCATATTCATCCAGTTCATTGGCCTCCAAGCGCTCAAGCAAGGATTCCAAACCGGCATCGTCCAGGCGATGCAGATTCAGAATATCGGCACGAAACAACAAAGCCTTATTGGTGTTGTCCCACACCAGGTCTTCCACGGGATAGACTTCCGAATAACCCGGCACCAGAATTCTGCAGGCTATTGCGCCCAGTTGGTCGTACACCGCGATGTACGCCTCCTTGCCCATTTCCTCGAGAATGCCAAACAATCCCGCAGCTTCGTCGGCATTGGAATTCTCACCTCCAGCGGAAAAATCCCACTCCACAAAATCGAAATCGGATTTGGCACTGAAGAAGCGCCATGACACCACACCGCTGGAGTCAATGAAGTGCTCGACGAAATTATTGGGCTCGGTCACGGCGTTGCTATTGAAGGTGGGCCGGGGCAAATCGTTCAGGCCTTCGAAGCTGCGGCCCTGCAGCAACTCCGTCAGACTGCGCTCCAGCGCCACCTCCAGGCTTGGATGGGCGCCGAACGACGCAAAGACGCCGCCTGTGCGAGGGTTCATCAAGGTAACGCACATCACGGGGTACTTCCCGCCCAGCGACGCGTCCTTGACCAGCACCGGAAAGCCCTGCTCCTCCAGCCCCTTGATGCCGGCCAGAATGCCGGGATACTTCGCCAGCACCTCGTCCGGCACATCCGGCAGCGCGAGTTCATCGTTCAGGATCTCGCGCTTGACCGCCCGCTCGAAGATTTCAGACAGGCATTGCACCTGCGCTTCGGCCAGCGTATTGCCTGCGCTCATGCCGTTGCTGACGTAGAGGTTCTCAATCAGGTTGGTCGGGAAATACACCCGCTCGCCGTCTGAACGGCGCACATAGGGCAGGGAGCATATGCCGCGCTGCACATTGCCGGAGTTGGTGTCGTGCAGATGCGAGGCGCGCAACTCGCCATCGGGGTTGTAGATCTGCACGCAGTACGCATCGAGAATTTCCGTAGGCAGTGCATCTTCAGGACCTGGTTTGAACCAGCGCTCGTCCGGGTAATGCACAAAGGCCGCGTTGGCGATGTCCTCACCCCAGAACTGGCCGCCATAGAAATGGTTGCAATTGAGCCGCTCGATAAACTCCCCCAGGGCCGACGCCAACGCGCTTTCCTTGGTCGAGCCCTTGCCATTGGTGAAGCACATGGGCGAGTGCGCGTCACGGATATGCAGCGACCACACGTTGGGCACGATGTTGCGCCACGACGCAATCTCGATCTTCATGCCCAGGCCCGCCAGAACACCCGACATATTGGCAATGGTTTCCTCCAGAGGAAGGTCCTTGCCGGCGATATAGGTGCTCGCATCGGAAAGCCGGTCCGTGGTCAGCAAGGCCTGCGCATCGGCATCCAGATTCTGGACTTCCTCGATCACGAACTCAGGCCCGGCCTGCACCACCTTCTTCACCGTACAGCGCTCGATGGAACGCAAGATTCCCTGGCGATCCTTGGCGGATATGTCCGCCGGCAACTCCACCTGAATCTTGAATATCTGCTGATAACGATTTTCAGGGTCAACAATATTGTTCTGCGACAGTCGAATATTGTCCGTGGGAATATTTCGAGTTGTGCAATACAGCTTCACAAAGTAAGCCGCGCACAAAGCCGACGAGGCCAGAAAATAATCAAACGGACCAGGCGCCGAGCCATCGCCCTTATAGCGAATGGGCTGATCGGCAACCACGGTGAAATCATCGAACTTGGCTTCAAGGCGGAGCTTGTCGAGAAAATTGACCTTAATTTCCATTAGGAAACTCCAAGATGATGCTGCAAATAAATTATCGGCAATTATCCCGGAGTTGAGCGTGCAATCCCTGCCGGCAAATAATGCCCTTTCGAGCCGCCCCACACCCGCGCAAAGCCGCGGCCCCTGGACCCGGCGCTGGGGCGCCAGGGCCAGTGAAAAATGCCCGGGCCCAAGGGCCCGGGCAGGTTCAGTCTGCCGGCGCGTTATTCCACTTCGGCAACCTCAGCCACGCCGACGTGAATCATGAATTTCGGGCACTCATGTCGAAGCGCCCCTGGCGTTGCCGGGACCGTTGCGCAGCATCGCGGCAAAGCAGTCGCAGATCTCGTCATTGGCGCTGCGCGCGGCCTGCGAGAGCTCGAAAAATCCGAAGAACGGGTGGAACATGTCGTCATAACGCAGCACGCGGGTGCAGACCCCCGCGGCCTGCAGCCGCTGCGCATAGGCCAGGCCCTCGCCGCAAAGCGCGTCGCATCCGGCCACGGCGACAAGGGCCGGCGGCAGGCCGCTCAGATCGGTGTGGCGCAGGGGCGAAGGCGGAAACTGCGCCGCGCTGTGCGCCGAGGCGCCCAGGTAAAGCCGCGCCACCTCGCGCAGATCATGCGGTGTCAGCAGGGAATAGTCGCGCCCGCTGCGCTCGAGCGCCGCCGTATCGCGGGCGAAGTCGACGCCGGGCACGATGAGCAGCTGCGCCGCGAGCGCCAGGCCCAGGTCGCGCGCCCGGATCGCCGAGGAGGCCGCGAGGTTGCCGCCCGCGCTTTCTCCAGCGACCGCCACGCGCGCAGCATCACCGCCAAGCGCCGCTGCATTCGCCAGGGCCCACAGCGTGGCGGCCAGCGCATCGTCATGCGCGGCGGGAAAAGGATGCTCGGGCGCGAGCCGGTAGTCCACGGAGACCACCACCGCTTCGGTATCGCGGCAGAGCTTGCGCGCGATGTCGTCCATCAGCTCGACGCTGCCCAGAACGAATCCCCCGCCATGGAAGAAGACCACCGTGGGCAGCGGATGCCGGTGCGCATGCGGGCGGTAGACGCGCACCGGCACATGGACATTTGCATGGACCGCAACCGCGTCTTCCGCAGACCGCACCTCGGGCAAGCCGAAACGGGCGCGCGCGGCAAGCACGGCGTCGCGCATGCGCGCGCGTGCCTGGGGCGCGCTGCCGCTGAAGGGCGGCGGGGCGCCGCGCGCCCGCAGGGCTGCGACCACGGCGGCGAGCTGCGCATCCAGTCGAGGAAATTCCCGCATCACATCTCCTCCAGCACATGCCGCTGCGAGCGCAACGCACGTTCGCGCAGCGCCTCCATGTCGATGTGCAGCATGCGGCCGTGGCGCTTGACCGCGCGCCCGGCGACATAGACGGAGTCGACGTTGCCAGGGTGCGCGGCCAGCACAATGGCGCCCACCGCGTCGGACACCGGCATCAGGTTCAGGTCGTTGCCGCGCACCAGGATGATGTCGGCCTGCTTGCCCGGCGTGAGCGAGCCGGTCTTGTGCGCCAGCCCCGTGGCCTGCGCGCCGGCCATCGTGGCAAACTCCAGCACGTCGCGCAGCGTCAATGTCGGCGGCGCGTTCGCGGCCCGGGAATGCCCTCCTCCCATCCAGGAGCGATAGTAGGCAAACGCATGGCGCATCTGCGTGAACATGTCGCCCGCGCATTTGGTCTCGGTGTCACCGCTCAGGCTGGGGCGTATGCCGACGGCCAGCAGGCGATCGAACGGGATGTCGCCAATGCCCTGGGCGTTCAGTTCGCAGTGCACGCCCAGCGAGGCCGTGACACCCGCATCGGCCATCATGGACAGCTCGTCGTCGGCGCAGCAGCAGCAATGCACGAAGGTCAGGTCGTCGCCAAGCACGCCGGCTTCATGCATCTGGGCGATGGCGCGCACCTGGGCGTTGCGTGCATAGGCGCCCATATGGATGGTGGAGCGGATGCCCAGCTCGCGCGCCAGGCGCAAGTCCTGCAGCCAGACGGCGCGCTGCGCCATTTCCGGACCACGGCCGGCCATCGCCAGCGTCAGCAACTGGTCGTCCGACGAGAAGTACTGCTTTCGCAGCCGACAGATGTCCTGCGGATGGCCGCGTTCGCTGCCGGACATCCAGGAGCTCCCTTCGATCAGCGGCCAGCCATGGGCGAAGATGCCGCGGATGCCGGCATCGCGCAGCGCCAGGATGGCGGCGTCCGCGTGCGCGGGCGTGTTCTGCACATGCGACCAGTCCAGCATCGTGGTCGTGCCCGCGTCCAGCGCCGACACTGCCCCCAGCAAGGTGCCGGCGTAGACGTCTTCGGTGCGGAAGGCCGCGCCCTTGGCGCCCAGCATCTCGGCGAAGTAGATCTGCGGGTCGATGTCCGCATAGCGATGCCGCACACAGGTCTGCCAAGTATGCCTGTGGGTGTCGATGAACCCGGGCAGGACGATCATGTCCCGGGCATCGACGCGCTCGGCGGCCTCGGCCTCGATGTGCGGTGCGACGGCGACGATGCGCTCGCCCTCGATCAGCACATCGCCGCGGCGCAGGTCGCCGATGGCGCGGTCCATGCTGATCACCCAGCCTCCGGCCAGCAGGGTGCGGCGCTTCATGTGCGGCCCCGCGTGAGCCAGCGGTCCAGTTGTGCCTGGACCGTAGCGGCCTGCGCCGGGTCGCTGGCGGCCCAGGCGACGTAGCCGTCGGGGCGCACCAGGATGCCCGTCACGCCCTCCATGGCCGCCGGTACGCGGCCCACGCGCGCTGCGACGATATTCAGAGGAAGCCCCAGGGACTGCAGCGACCCGAACTGCCGGCTCTGCCCCTCCAGGTCGAGCAGCAGGAAGCGGCGATCGCGCAGCAGCTCGGCGGGCCGCAGCGACCGGCCATCCTGGGCAATCATGTCGAAATCGGGCAGCCGGCAGCCGGTCAATGGATGGCTCGCGGCGTCACGCGGGTATGGCGCCTGCAGCCCGCACAGCTCCAGCGCCAGCTTGCGCTGCACGTCCGGCAACGGGATGATGTGCTGCGCCAGATGCCGCTTGAGCACGATCCCGCCGGCATCGAAATTGAACTGCAGCTCGCACTGCGCCTTGACGCTTTCGAGCAGCGCGTGCATGACGGGCAGGCGTTCCGCGTCGTAGCTGTCCAGCGTCGCTTCATCGGCGTGGCCCTGGATCACATTGGCCAGCTTCCAGCCCAGGTTGAACGCGTCCTGCAGGCAGAAATTCATTCCGACGCCGCTGGCCGGATAGTGGATGCGCGCCGATTCGCCCACCAGGAACACGCGCTTTTGGCGCAGCGACGACACCGCACGCATCTGGTCGTCGAAGCGCGACGCCCAGCGATGGCCGGTGATTCCGTAGTCCGTGCCATGCACGTCCCGGATGCACTGCAGCGCTTCCTCCAGCGTCACAGGCTCGTCCCTCGCAGCCATGCGCCGGTCGCGGTGCACGATGTTGAAACGGGTGATGCCTTCGCCAAACGCATAGCCGCGCACCCAGCCCATTTCGTTGTCGACGTTGATGCGCCCGCCGGGCCAGGGCGCGTCCAGGTGGGCGTCGATGACGATGCCGCGGAAGGTGCCCGCGTGGCCCTCGAAGGCGATGCCGGCGCTGGTGCGCACCGCGCTGCGCCCGCCGTCCGCGCCCACCAGGTAGCGGGTGCGCAGCGTTGCCGCCGCGCCCTGCGCGTCGACCACCGACACCGTCACGCCATCCCCATCCTGTGCGAAGGAGGTGAACTCCGTGCCCCGGCGGATCTGCGCGCCGCTCTCGAGCGCCCACTGCCAGAGAATTTCTTCCGTGAGATTCTGCGGCAGGCCCAGCGTGAAGCCAAAGCGGCTTTCCAGGTATTGCCAGCGGATCGGATGGAAGCCGGCCCATATGTGCGAATGGCGAAATGGATAGGGCGTGATTTCCCGCGTGCGCTCGATGAAGCGCTCGGCAATGCCGCGCGCGTCGAACAGCTCGAGCACCCGGGGCAGGATGGTTCCCGCCCGCGACTGCACGCCTTCGGTCCTGCGTTCGAGCACCAGCGTCTTCGCGCCCGCTCCCGCCAACTCGGCCGCCAGCGTCAGACCCGACGGACCGCCCCCCACGACAATGACATCCCATGACTGCATGCTTGTTTCCTATTCTGGCTGGAGGCCAGCAGCCTTGACGGCTGTCTCGACCATTGGGCGATCGTTGGCGATCATGCGGGCCAGATCCTGCGCGGAGCCTCCCATGACGCGCCACTGCTCTTCCTCGATTTTTCTGCGCACCTCGGGCAGCTCCAGCGCCTGGGCGAAGGCCGCATTGAGCTTGCGCACCACAGGCTCGGGCGTGCCGGTCGGCGCGACAAAGCCCATCCAGTTGCCGAACGGACGAAAGGAAGGGAACACTTCCGACATCGTCGGCACATCCGGCTGCGACGGCAGGCGCTTGTCCGACATGAAGGCCAGCACGCGCACCTGCCCAGCCTTCCACTGCCCGAGCACCGAGCCGACGCTGAGCACCGTCACATCCACGCGGCCGCCCAGCAGTTCGGGGAGGATGGGCGCTGCGCCCTGATAGGGCACATGCAGCATGTCCACGCCGGCCACCCGCTTGAATTGCTCCATCAGCAAATGGTTGAAGGAACCGATACCGACGCTGGCATAGGGCTGGCCCGGCTGCTTCCTCAGATGCGCCACCAGCGCGCCTACATTGGTCACGGGCAGCCGCGTGCTGACGATCAGGCCCACCGGGATATCCGCCACGGCGATCACCGGCGTGAAACTGCGCACCGGGTCGTAGGCCAGGTCGTTGCGCTGCGCGCTGTTGAGCAGCAGCGCCGAGGTGGTGGTGAGTGCGAGCGTATAGCCATCGGGCCTGGCCCTGGCCACCTGGGCCGTGCCCAGGATGCCGTTGGCGCCGGCCTTGTTCTCGAACACGATAGGCTGGCCGAGCAGGCGCGAGGCACGCTCCGCAACCAGGCGTCCGACCACCTCCAGCGCCGATCCCGCGGGATAGGGAAACACGACATGGATGGGCTTGACCGGGTAGGAGTCCTCCTGCG
Organism: Pantoea sp. 18069; assembly: GCF_902706035.1. GTDB lineage: Bacteria > Pseudomonadota > Gammaproteobacteria > Burkholderiales > Burkholderiaceae_C > Comamonas. The sequence goes on from NZ_CACSJA010000008.1 coordinate 30,637, forward strand.
CGAAAGCCGGCCTGAGCAGGGGCAGCATGGCCAGCGCCGCGCCGAGGATCCGCAAAACTTGTCTCGTCTTCATTGTTCTCTCCCAAGGTCTGCTTCAGAAGGTATGCCGAATGCCGAATTGCGTGCCGGTGACATCCTCGCCCCTGGTCAGCACGGGCAGCGCCGGATTCAAGGTTTCGGAAAAGCCGGCGTTGTTGTTCAGGCGCGCGATGCCGGCAAAGACCGAGGTGCGCTTGGACAGAAAGTGCATGTATTGCAGCACCGCTCTGGACGCCCTGGCGCTGCCCTGGCGCTCCAGCAGATAGCTCGCGCGGACTTCCCCCGAGCCGACAGGCCAGTTGGTGCCGACCAGGGCCGTGCTGCGCCGGGGCTGCCCCGGGTCGTCGCGCTGGATGTAGAAGCCCGTCAGGCGCGGGCCGCCGAACTTGTAGTCACCGCCCAGCATGAATTCCTTGCGGTCCCCGGCGGGAAGCGCGTTTTTCTGCCGGGTGTAGGCGGCATGCACGTCGACGCGCTGGTCGCTGTACGAAGCGCCCAGGCCGATGTACTGCGCACCCGCCACACCTTCGCTGGCGCTGGCGAGCGCGCGGGCCTGGAAACCGCCCATGCGCGGGCTGATGTACTTGGCGGAGTTATTGATGCGCGGCGTGAATATCGCCATCGGCCATGCCGCGCCTATGCCCGAGAAGTAGAAGGGATCGAGCGGTGCGGTCAGGTCATCCATGGGGATGTAGTTGCGCCCCAGGCGGAACTCGCCATAGGGCGTTGCCAGGCCGACCATGGCCTCCCGGCCAAAGAAGGCGCCGCCGAAGCCGGTGGCGCCCGTGTCCACATTGAAACCATGGTCCAGCTTGAACTTCGCCGACCAGCCACCGCCCAGATCCTCCACGCCTTCGAAAATCAGGCGCGAGGAATCGCTGGAAAGCCCGGTGTGCGTGCGCGACGCGCCCGTGGGCGATGCAATGCGCAGGTAGTCGACGGAGGCCTCCACCTTGCCGGAGATGGTGACCGAACCTTGCGCCAGCGCTGCAGTGGCGGTCAATGTGGCGTACACGGCGATCGCATGGACCACTCGTACGGGCGAAGGGCGCGAGCCGGCAGTCTTTGCAGTCCTGGCGTGGGCGATGGGTGATGTCAATTTTGTCTCCTGGGTGATGAGGCCGCACAACGATGTATTCCTCATGGGCCCGATTGTTTTCGCCCCGCATCCATTCGACAAATGAATTGTTTAAAGTATCACCATTTGCGCCGCAAATTCATGAGGTGTTATGCGCTTTGACAAACTCGACCTGAACCTGCTCGTGGTGCTCGATGCGCTGCTGACCACGCGCAGCGTGACGCGCGCGGCGGAACGCGTCTTTCTCAGCCAACCCGCGACCAGCCTGTCCCTGAAACGGCTGCGCGAGTACTTCAAGGACGAGTTGCTGCAGCCCATCGGCAAATCCTTCGTGCTCACGCCCCTGGCCGCCGAGCTCGCCAAGCCCGTGCACGACGTGCTCTTGCGCGTGCAGGCGATCTCCCGGGCGCAGCCCACGTTCGATCCGGCCACGTCGCAGCGGCGATTCGTCATCGATTCCTCGGACTACGTCATCTCGGTGCTGCTGTCGGAAATGGTGAGGCGCGCAACCAGCGTCGCTCCCCGAATGGAGTTCGACCTGCGCACCCGCAGCCCGCAATCGCGCGAACTGCTCCAGGCCGGGGACATCGAACTGCTCATCACGCCGCAGTTCGCGATGGTGCCCGGACACCCTTCCGAATTGCTGTTCGAGGACACGTTCTCCTGCCTTGTGAGCCCCGGGCATTTCGGCAGTCACACACAGCTGACGGCAGAGCAGTACTTCGACGCCTCGCACATCGGCGTCGAATGGGGGGGCGGCCAGCGCCTGACCTATGACCAGCGGCTCATCGCCGTAGGCAAGCGTGCACGCCGGCAGGATGTGATCGCGCCGAGCTTCACCATCGTGCCGCACCTGCTGGTGGGCACGCCGCGCATCGCCACGTTGCCGACGCGGCTTGCCCGGCAGATCGCCGCGCGTTTTCCCCTGCGTGTCGTCGAATGCCCGGTGGAGATCCCCCCATTTGCCGAGCACATGCAATGGCATAAATACCAGGAGCGAGACCCGGCGATGGCCTGGCTGCGCGCACTGCTGATCGAAGTCGCGCAGGAAATGGAACCCAGGGCCGGTTGACACCATTTTTGCCAGATGCGCCGAGCGCAGTGCAATGGACACAGCGCCAGCCAAGGCTTTCATCGTGCCGCGTCCCGGCACCTGCGGCATCATGCGCAGATGATTGCGGCCGTGCTTGTCTGCCTGGTCGTCGGCATCAGCGATGGCGACACCCTGACCGTGCGCTGCGGGCAGCCCGCCCGCTTCGAGCAGCGCCAGGTGCGCATCCATGCGATCGATGCGCCCGAGCGTCATCAGTCCTTCAGCGAGGCATCGCGCGCCAGCCTGGCCAGGCTGTGCCTGAATATCCGCGCCCGGATCCGGCATGTGGACACCGACGGCTACGGGCGCACCATCGCCCAGGTCGAATGCCGTGGCGAGGATGTGGCCGAGCACCAGGTGCGCTGTGGCATGGCCTGGGTGTACACGCGCTACGCCGGCACGCGCACCGATCTGCTCGCGCTGCAGGCCCGCGCGCGTTCGGCGCGCTCGGGCCTGTGGGCCGACGCGCACCCGATCCCCCCCTGGGTCTGGCGGCGCCGATAAAGGGCGCCGCGCTCAATAGCAGGCTTCGAACTCTTCCTCCGTCTGGCGCTCCAGATCGCGCAGCCAAAGAACGCCTGCGCGCTTGGTGAACTTGAAATGTCGCTGGACCAATCGATCGGTCAGGAAGCACTCGCTGCGCACTTGCACGCCGTCGCTCACCACGACCACCGGTTCGGTCGCCCGGCACACCATGGCGTCCAGGCTGTTGCCCTGCTCGGGATTCATGTATCCATAGCGAAAAAACCGGGGCTGCACGACGAGATAGGCCGGTGAGGCCAGGCCCGCGCGCTCCCGGCGCAGGCAGCTCTCCGAAGAACGGTTGGCCAGATAGCTGCCGACAAACTCATCGGGAATCAGGTAATCGGGCGCGGCGCTCGCACTGCCCAAGGCAAGCGCGCCTATGCAGGCGATGACATGTTTGCGCATACGCCCCCTCCCTCAAAGTAATCAGAGTCTGGAAATATAATAGCCGCCACCTATCAAATCAATCATCCGATACCCTATGTTCATAGAGTGGCGCACGAGACGTTCACAGCGGCGCTCTGTCGCCCGAAGCGATCCGCCGGATGGCCTCCAGCGCCGCGTCCCGTGTGGGCCAGGTTTCCCCGTTGAGCAGGATGTTGTGCTCATCCACGACGAAACTGGCGCAATACCAGACGCCGTCCGCCTGGCAGAGCGTGGCACTGTAGCTGCTGCCATCGTTCTCGCCAAAGACGTTTTCTTCGGACTGCATACAGACCTCCTTGTACGTATCAGTAAGCCCATTGTGGGGCGCGAGCGGCGCGACGGCAACCGGGATGCTGTGGACGGCGCCAGGCACCACTTGTTGGTGGCAGGCAACATTCATTGCTGCGTCATAAGCATATGTTCACGCAGGACGGGTCCTACGCGCAAAGCTGGCACAGCTCTTGCTATATTCACATTTCCTAAGCTTTTATTACAGGAGTCCCTATGAAGAAGTCCCTGCTCGCCCTGGTTGCAGCCCTTGCATGCGCCGGCGCAGCACAAGCCCAAAGCACGGTGCAAATCTCTGGCCTGGTCGATGTCTACGCTGGCTCCATGCGCCAGTCCGGCAGCGCCGGGCGCACCAGCACCGTCGGTTCGGGTGGCATGACTACATCGTGGCTGGGCTTCTCGGGCAAGGAAGATCTGGGCAACGGCCTCAAGGCCGAGTTCGTCCTGTCCTCCTTCCTGCGCGCCGACGTCGGCAACCTGGGCCGCTACGATGGCGACCCGGCCTTCTCGCGTGACGCCAACGTCGCGCTGTCGGGCGGCTTCGGTACGCTGCGCCTGGGCCGCTCCAAGGCCCCCAACTTCCTGCCCACCATCCTGGCCAACCCCTACGGCGACTCCTTCACCGTGTCGCCCCTGGTGCTGCACGCCAACATGGCCAGCCTGCCCGCCTGGGGCTTCGGCAACCTGACCACGCCGGCCGACACCGGCTGGAGCAACCAGGTGACCTATTCCACGCCCAGCATCGGTGGTCTGAGCGCCAACCTGCACTACCAGTTCGGCGAACAAGGTGGCGATACGGGCAAGGGCAATGTCGGCGTGAACCTGATGTACTTCGGCGGCCCGCTGACGCTGCTGGGCTTCTACGAGCACGTCAAGATCAGCAACCCGGTGAACCCCGCGCCCATCAACACCAAGACCGACTGGATGCTGGGCGGCGCCTATGACTTCAGCGTCGTCAAGGCCTATGCCACCTACGGCCAGGCCGAAGTCGATGCAACGAACTTCGAAGCCCGCACCATTTCCCTGGGCCTGGATCTTCCGGTGATGAGCAAGGCCGGCACCGTGAAGGCCGCCGTCGCCCGCACCAAGGTGGAAGGCCCGGCCAACGCCACGCGCACCACCGCCAGCCTGGGCTACGACCACTTCCTGTCCAAGCGCACCGATCTGTACGCTGTGACCATGCACGACAAGATCACCCACCTGAAGTCGGGCACCAGCCTGGTGCTGGGCGTGCGCCACCGCTTCTGATCGGCCCCGTCCGCGTGCATGCCTGCGCGCATGCACGCCCCCCAAAAAGCGAAGCCCCGTGCTTCGCTTTTTTTTGGACCGGCATTCGCGGCGTCGCGGGTGGCAAGCGCACGCGTATTTGTCCCACAACGCGGGCCGAGGATTCAGGTTGCAATCGAGAGGTTGCAGGATGGAAGGAATACCGTCCGCACGGTTTCTCGATTCGCCCTTGTCCCTGTCGCCACTCCCTCTTCAGGAGGCCCCATGCAAGCCTTCCTCTCGATCAACCGCCACCCCCTTGTGGCATTCGCCATCACCGTGGTGCTGGCCATCGCATCGATGACCTTGATGCTCTGGATAGACAACGCCGCCCAGGCGGCCGACAGCCTGCAGGTGGTCGACCTGTTCACGCTGCTGGAAGAATAGGCGCCCGGCCCGGCGCCTGGGTTCTGCGTTCCGCGTTCAGCGTCCGGTTTCCGGCCGCGGATGGGACGCCGGCGCGGCCCCTGCCTGAGCTTCGAGCACACGCACCCGACGCTCCAGTCGCTGCGCGCGCTCCACATCCCCGGCCTGCTGCGCCTGCCGCGCAGACAGCAGCAGCCACGCCAGCAGCGGACGTCGCCAGCCCTGGGCGGACGCGGTGTCCACGGCTTCAGCCAGCAGCGCCTGCGATGGCCCCTGCGCGCGCAGCACCACCGAGGCCGCGAGCAGACGCGACAGCGGTGCTTCCACTGCGCTTACCGCGGCAAGCGCAGCCGCCCGGTCGCCGCGGGTCAAGGCCCGCGCCACCGGCTGCTGCGCTGCGGGCAGCTGTGCCATTTGCTGCACCGACAATGGCAGCGCCTGCAGATAGTGCGCATAGGCCTGCTCGGGCGGCTCGGCATCGACGGCCAGCGCCAGATAGTCCCCGCATTCGTTCCATTGCAGGCTTGCATGCTCGACCGCGCAGCGCATGAGCGCGAGCCGCGCCAGCAGTTGCGGGCTGGCCGTGCGCTCGACTTCGGCGCGCGCACGGCTCCATTCGAGCGTCTGCACGCGCTGGTCGGCGCGCAGATAGGCCTGGGTGGCGCGCTCGGATGCCGACTCGGCATTCAGCGCCCAGTCGGCGGCAGGCGGTTTCTGGCTGCAGGCGACAAGCGCACAGCCCAGCACGGCAATGGCTGACCAGCGGGCCAGGGGCGCGGAAAAATGGGGCGTCGAGGTCATGGCAGTTCAAGCTCCGGCTGGCGCGCAAACGGCCATTTGCGCTGGATGTCGCCAAGAATGCCTTCGAGGCGGCGCAGATTGCCTTCGACTTCGCTGCGCAGCGCACCCAGGTCGCTGGTTGCCTCCCGGGCATTGGCGCCCACGGCCTGGGCTTCAACCAGCACCGCGTCGACTTTTTGCAGGCTCTGGCGCGTGTCCGCGAGCAGCCCGTTGAGCTGCACCACGGTAGCGCGCACTTCGGGCATGACGCCGTCGGCGTCGAACACCTGGCGGTCGGCGCGCACCACGAGCTGCTCCATGCGCGCGATCAAGGCATTCGCACGCTCGAGCGTGGCCACCACCTTGCGCGCATCGGCCTCGTTGCCCATGAGCACGCCCAGCGCCCCGCCAGGCCCCTGCAGGCGTTCGGCCAGCGACTGGACCTGGCCCAGGGCGCCGCCCAGCGCCGAGTCCTGGGCCGTCATCGCGCCCAGATTGGCCAGCAACTCCTTGGCCGAGGCCATGATCTGCGGGATCTCCGCCGTGGCATCGCCGCGCAGCACGGGCCGCACCGCGTCTTCGGCCAGCGCCGGGTCCGTGAGAATGCCGCTATAGGCCTTGATGGTCGTGCCGCCGACCAGGCCGCGCACCAGCGTGAAGACGCTGGTTTCGCGCAGCCAGTGCGCATCCTTGCGCGGCACGTCGACGACGATGCGCACATTGCCATCCTCGGCCAGCTCGATGCGGCGCACGCGCCCGATCGGAAAGCCCGAGAACGTCATGTCCATGCCCACCACCACCCCTTCCGAATCGTCGGTGGTCAGGACGAGCTGCTGCGTGGGCTCGAAAGCGCCGCGCGAATACAGCAGGTACAGCGCCGAGCCAAGCACCAGCACCAGCGTGAACAGCAGCAGCGCCGCGGCCTTGGCGCGCAGATGGGCCACGGGGCGCAGCTCGGCAGGAGAATGCGCCGCGGCCGCGCCGGCATCCGATTCATGGGTGTCCATGGTGATTTCCGAACATAGCCAAGCTCCAAAACATCAATAGTAATTGCCCATGAGCGACAGGATTTCAATCAGCAGCAGCACCGCAAACATCCGCGCCAGACCGCCGAGCTCGCGCCCTTCCTGGCGCAGCCGCGGCAGCGGCGAATACCAGCCCGACGCCAGCGGAATCAGCGCCACGGCCAGGCTGAAGAACAAGGTCTTGAGCGTGAACACCAGCGTCACGACCGGCGAGAACACATGGCCGAAAAGCCGGGTATAGGCCGGCAGGCCCGCGAGGTTGAAACCATAGACGCTCAGATACACCGTGACCAGCGCCACCACACAGCTCAGCGCCGCGAGCGTCAGGCAGGCAAACAGGCCGCCGACGGCACGCGGCAGCAGCTCGCTGCGCACCGGGTCCAGCCCGTGCCGGTGCAGTGCCTCGGCGCGCCCGCGCAGGCGCAGTTGCACCAGCTGCGTTCCATTGGGAATGGTGTAGCGCATGGCAACGAACAGGCAGGCCGTCAGCGGAATCAATTCGAGCACCAGCACCCGCACCACCATTTCAAGCGCGTAGCGCGAAAGCCCGTAGCTCAGCGCGGTGACGATCACGATGCGCGTGATCACCGCGCACAGCAGCGCCGCGAGCGCCGTGAAGCCCAGCAGTACCGGCCCGGTCTGCACATACAGCTGGTAGGCCATGCGCGCGCGCGACTGGCCGCGATAGCTTGACGGCGACAGCAGCAGCACGAGGATCACGGCGCCAAGATAGACGCTGCGCCACCAGGCCGCCGCGGTCTCGCAGGCGCTGTCCCAGATGCGCGCGGCAAGGCCCAGCGTGGAGTGGCTCAGATTCATGCAGGCATGATACGGTGCGCGACGGGCGGCGCAGTCGCCCGCAGGGAGTTAACGGGCTGCGCGCTGACGCCAGAACACCGCAACCAGCGCCAGCCCCATCACCGCAAAGCAGATGAACGACCAGTTGGCGATCGAGCCGCCGAGGAAGGTCCAGTCGATGGCCGTGCAGTCGCCCGAGCCGCGAAAGATCATGGGAATCGCGCGGCTCAAGGGGTAGTTCTCGACCATGCCGTAGAAGTCACGGCCGCAGGTCGCGATCTCGGGCGGGTTCCATTGCAGCCAGCTCTGGCGCGCGGCAACAAAGGCGCCAAAGCCCGAACTCAGCAGCGCCAGGCCGCCCCAGCCCAGCAGCCAGCCGCGGCCGCCGCGCAGGCTGGCGACGCCGGTGAACACCGCCACGCCGATCAGCGCGTAGCGCTGCACTATGCACATCGGGCAGGGCTCCAGCCCCTGGCCGTACTGCAGGTACATGCCGAACGCGAGCATCGCCACGCAGACCGCGCAGATCAGCGCCAGCACCCGGCGCGGTGCCGTTTCCATCCAGTTCCACAACACCATTTCTTGTCCTTCAAAGGCCGCAGCGCGGCCCTTGCGGACCGTCAGATGCCTGCAGCCTGGTCAATAAACACCCGGGTCCTGCGCGGTGTCACCACCAGCGTTTCGCCTTCCTTGAAACCCAGTTCCTTGAACTGATGCGCGGGAATCTGCGCTTCGATCAAGGCATCCTCACCGTTCTGGGTGGTTGAATGATTATCGTCGGCGGGAATAAGTTCCAGGCGCGCGATCGGGCCGACCACAATCGCCCGCTCGAGCCGCGCGACGATGCCGCGCGGGCGGCCCTGGGCATCGATGTTCTGGCCCGGCGAATAGCGCTCGACATCGAGGTCGTGCGGGCGCACATAGGCAAAGGCTTTCGCATCCTTGGCCTGGTCGGCCTCGGGCGCGTCGATCTCTATGCCGCTCATGTGCACCAGGCCCTCGTTGGCGCGGCCGTGGAACAGGTTCACGTCGCCCAGGAACCCGTAGACGAACGGGCTCGCGGGATTTTCCCAGACTTCCTGGGGCGAGCCGCTTTGCTCGACCTTGCCCTGGTTGATGACCACCACCCGGTCGGCCACTTCGAGCGCCTCTTCCTGGTCGTGGGTCACGAAGATCGAGGTCACATGCAGTTCGTCATGCAGGCGGCGCAGCCAGCGGCGCAGTTCCTTGCGCACCTTGGCGTCGAGCGCACCGAACGGCTCGTCGAGCAGCAGCACCTTGGGCTCGACGGCCAGCGCGCGCGCCAGGGCGATGCGCTGGCGCTGTCCGCCCGACAGTTGCGAGGGATGGCGGTCGGCGAGCCAGTCGAGCTGCACCAGCTTGAGCAGGTCCATCACCTTGGTGCGGATCTGCGCTTCGCTGGGGCGCTCCTTGCGCGGCTTGACGCGCAGGCCGAAAGCCACGTTCTCGAACACGGTCATGTGGCGAAACAGCGCATAGTGCTGGAACACGAAGCCCACGTTGCGCTCGCGCACATGCACGTCGGTCGTGTCTTCGCCGCTGAAATGGATGGAGCCCACGTCGGGCGCTTCGAGCCCGGCGATGATGCGCAGCAGCGTGGTCTTGCCGCAGCCCGAAGGGCCGAGCAGCGCGATCAGTTCGCCGGACTGTATGTCCAGGCTCACATCACGCAGTGCCTGGAAACTGCCGAACTGCTTGCTGACATTGCGGATTTCGATACTCATGGTGCTTCTTCTTTCAGGCAGTTCAGGCAGGCGTGACCAGCGGCGTGGGCCGCTCGGGAGGCAGGTCGGCCACAGCGGCCTGCTCGCGCTCCGCGCGCCATTCGGCGATCGACTTGATGACCAGGGTCACGAGCGCCAGCAGCGCCAGCAACGAGGCGGCGGCAAAGGCCGCGACCGACTGGTACTCGTTATAGAGAATTTCCACATGCAGCGGAATGGTGTTGGTCTGGCCGCGGATGTGGCCCGAAACCACCGACACCGCACCGAATTCGCCCATGGCGCGTGCATTGCACAGGATCACGCCATACAGCAGGCCCCACTTGATGTTGGGCAGCGTGACCTTGTAGAAAGTCTGCCAGCCGGTGGCGCCGAGCACGATGGCCGCCTGCTCCTCGTCGCTGCCCTGGGCCTGCATCAGCGGAATCAGCTCGCGGGCGATGAACGGGAAGGTCACGAAGATCGTCGCCAGCACGATGCCGGGCACGGCGAAGATGACCTTGATGTCGTTGGCCTGCAGCCACGAGCCCATCCAGCCGTGGGAGCCGAACATCAGCACATAGGTCAGGCCCGCGACCACGGGCGATACCGAGAACGGCAGGTCCACCAGCGTGGTCAGAAAGGCCTTGCCGCGGAACTCGTACTTGGCGATGCACCAGGCTGCGGCGACGCCGAACACCAGGTTCAGCGGCACGGCAATGGCGGCCGTCAGCAAGGTGAGCTTGATCGCCGACCAGGCATCGGGCTCGCGCAGGCCTTCGATGTAGGCGCCAAAGCCCTTGCGCAGCGCCTCGGTGAACACCGCGGCCAGCGGCAGCACCAGGAACAGCAGCAAAAAGACCATGGCGATGCCGATCAGCGTCCAGCGCACCCAGGGTGCTTCGGTCGTGCCGGCCTTGGCGCGGCGCACCGCGTTGCGTGAAGAGGTCATGCCGCTCATGCCGGTGCTCCCGCGTTGCGGCGCTGCCAGGCTTGCAGCGCATTGATGATCAGCAGCAGCACAAAGGAGATGACCAGCATCACCACCGCCACGGCGGTCGCGCCCGCATAGTCATATTGTTCGAGCTTGCCGATGATGATCAGCGGCGTGATTTCGGAAATCATGGGCATGTTGCCGGCGATGAAGATCACCGATCCATATTCACCGACGGCGCGTGCAAACGCCATCGCGAAACCGGTGAGCAGCGCGGGCGTGATGCTCGGCAGTATCACCTTGACGAAAATCTGCAGGCGCGTCGCGCCCAGGCTGGTCGCGGCCTCTTCGAGCTCCTTTTCCGCGTCTTCCAGCACCGGCTGCACCGTACGCACGACGAACGGCAGGCCGATGAAGATCAGCGCGATCACGATGCCCGCAGGCTTGAACGCCAGCTGGATGCCCAGGGGCTCGAGGTAGCGGCCTATCCAGCCGTTGCCCGCGAGCAGCGCCGTCAGCGAAATGCCGGCCACGGCCGTGGGCAGTGCGAACGGCAGGTCGACCAGCGCGTCGACGATCTTCTTGCCCGGGAACTTGTAGCGCACCAGCACCCAGGCGATCAGCAGGCCGAACACCAGGTTGACCAGCGCCGCGATCAGCGAGGCGCCGAACGTCAGGCGGTAGGACGCCATGACCCGCGGCGAGCTCACGGCCTCCCAGAACTGGGGCCAGGTCATGGTGAAGGTCTTGAAGACCAGCGCCGACAGCGGGATCAGCACGATGATGCTGAGATAGAACAGCGTGTAGCCCAGCGTCAGCCCGAAGCCGGGCAGCACGCGCTTGGCGCCACGGCCACGGCGCGGCGCCACTGGGGCGCCCGGGGTAGCAGCGGGAGATGCGGCCGAAGCCGAGTTAGCAGCGAATGCCATGGTGCAGGTGCGCGCGCCGGCTTACTTGCCAAGCGTGTAGAGCTTGTCGAACTGTCCACCGTCGTTGAAGTGCACCTTTTGTGCGTCAGACAGCGAACCGAAGTACTTGCCCACGGTGAACTGCTTGAGCGGCTTGAACGTCGCGGCATGCTTCTTCAGCACGGCTTCCGAGCGTGGGCGCAGCGCATGCTGGGCGGCGATCTCCTGGGCTTCATCCGAGTACAGGTAGTCCAGGTATTCCTTGGCCAGCGTGCCCGTGCCCTTCTTGGCGACGGTGCGCTCGACCACGGCCACGGGGTTCTCGGCGATGATCGAAGAGGACGGGTACACGGCCTGGACCTTGCCCTTGCCGAATTCGCGGTCGATGGAAATCACTTCCGACTCGAACGTGATCAGCACGTCGCCGATATTGCGCTGCAGGAAGATCGCGGTCGCGTCACGCCCGCCCTTGCCCAGCACGGGCACGTTCTTGTAGAGCTTGCCGACGAATTCCTCGGCCTGGGCATCGGTGCCGCCCTTTTCGCGCACTGCGCCCCAGGCCGCGAGATAGGCATAGCGGCCGTTGCCGCCGGTCTTGGGGTTGACCACCACGACTTGCACGCCGGGCTTGATCAGGTCGTCCCAATCCTTGATGTTCTTGGGGTTGCCGTTGCGCACCAGGAACAGCATGGTCGAGGTCGTGGGCGACGCGTCGTTCGGGAACTTCTTGCTCCAGTCCTTGGCGACCACGCCGGTGCTGGCGAGGAATTCGATGTCCGTCGTGGTGTTCATGGTCACCACGTCGGCGTCCAGGCCGTCGTTGACGGCGCGCGCCTGGGCGCTGGAGCCCGCGTGCGACTGGTCGATCTTCACGTCCTTGCCCGTGGTTTTCTTGTAATGCGCGGCAAAGGCGGTGTTGTAGTCCTTGTAGAACTCACGGGCCACGTCGTACGACACATTGAGCAGCTGGTTCTGGGCCATCGCTGCGCCGCTGGCCGCGAAGGCAAGGCTGGCCAAAACTGTCTTGAGAGTCAAAGATTTCATGGTTGCAAAGCCTGGAACGTGAAGAAGTGTTTCATTGTCTGAAGTTCGCCTTCAAACTCAAACGAATATATTCTTGTTAATTAATCATCTTTTGGCATATAGAGCCTGAAACCTGGCGCCAGCGTGATTGCGGCCGCCCTATCGAAGCTCAAGCCTGGAGTGCGAAAGGATCGGCTGGCGTCGAAGACCAGGCCAGGCCTGCGGTCAACGACTGCAGCAGCGCCAGCCCCAGAGGCCAGGCGCCATGGCCCGACTCGACATTCACATGGCCCGCGTTCTGCAGCCGCACCAGCTCGCTGCCCCAGGCGCGCGCGTAGGCGCCGGCCAGGCGGATCGGACAGAACGGGTCGTTGCTGCTGGCCACGAGCACACTGCGGTAAGGCAGCGCCGCCGCGGGCACGGGGGAAAAATCGATGAGCTGGGCGCGGCGCTCGGGGTCGGCGGGCGCGACCAGCAGCGCGCCGGCGACGCGTTCTGCGGCCTCGGGACCGATCTGCGTGGTGGCGATGCAGCCCAGGCTGTGGGCGACGATCACCACCGGCTCGGGATGCGCGAGCACATGCTCTTCGAGGCGCCGGACCCAGGCGTCGCGGTGGGGCGTGATCCAGTCATCCTGCACCACCCGCTCTGCGCCGGGCAATTGCGCGGCCCAGAGGCTTTGCCAATGACCGGGGCCTGAGTCGCGCCAGCCGGGCACGATCAAAATGCGGGGGGGTTTATCCATGCCAGTTCTCCTTGAACGGACATTGTCTGCAGCTTGGTCCAAAATCCCAACGAACCATTGGTTGTTATCTTATGGCCCGGACGCACAGCCGCACGCGCGCTGGAGCCGCCCCCCATGCGCACGGCTCACGCCGCGCCGCTGCCGGAAGAGATGCTGCTGCCCGGCATGGTTTCGGCGAGAAAGTCGAGAAAGCTGCGCACCGCGGGCGACAGGCCGCGCCGCGACGGGAAGACCGCGTGCACCACACCCTGCGGCGGCGACCAGTCGGGCAGCAGATGCACGAGACGGCCATCGGCCAGTTCGTCATGGCACATATAGTCAGGCAGCCAGCCCATGCCCGTGCCAGCCAGCACCGCGAATTTCAAGGTCAGCAGGTCATCCACGACATAGCGCGGCTGGTGCTGCAGCGTGTATTCCTGGCCATCGGGGCCGCTGAGCAGCAGGCTCGAGCGCCCGTCGACCGCCGACATCGCAACGCTGTCGAGCCGGCCCAGCTCCTGCAGCCGGCCGGGCGTGCCCTGGCGGCGCAGCAGATCGGGGCTGGCAACGAGCACCTGGCGCGAAATGTCCAGGCGTTTGACCACCATGCTGCCGCTGTCATCGAGCGAAGTGCGCACGCGCAGCGCCACATCGATGCTTTCCTCGACCAGGTTCACGGCCCGGTTGGTGACCTGCATGTCCACCCGCAGCAGCGGATGGCGCGCGAGGTAGACCGGCATCAGCTCGCCGAGCACGGTCTGCGCAATCGTCACCGGGCAACTCACACGCAGCGTGCCGCAGGGTTCGGTCTGCACCTGGGCCACGGTGTCGGCCGCGGCCTGGGCCGCATCGCGCATCACCTGGCAGTGGCGCAGATAGGCCTCGCCGACTTCGGTCAGGGAGAGCTTGCGCGTGGTGCGCTGCAGCAGCCGCACGCCCAGCCGCCCTTCGAGTTCGGCGACACGGCGCGACAGCCGTGATTTGGGGATGCCGAGTGCCCGCCCGGCCGCCGCGAAGCCGCCGCGCTCCACGACTTCGGCGAAATACAGCATGTCGTTGAGATCGTTCATTCAAGCACCTTGTCTCGCTGATAGAACAATCTATCGCATTTAAAGCAGCTTATCAAAGATTCATCACGCCGGCACAATCTATACCAAGCCTTCACCGGCAAGCATCCATTTCTCGAAATTCAAGGAGCCTTCCATGCAACTGCTGCACATCGATTCCGCCATCACCGGCGACATGTCCGTTTCCCGCGACCTGAGCGCACGCACCGTGCAGGCATGGGCACAGGCCCATCCCGGCCTCAACGTCGACTACCTCGACCTGGCGCAGGATGCTCCCAGCCACCTGTCGGCGGTGTCCCTGGGTTTTCGCACCGGCCAGAGCGCCACGACCGAAGCCGAGCGCCTTGAAAACGCCGTGTCCGAGAAGCTCGTGAGCCAGTTCCTGGCCGCGGACGTGGTGGTGATCGGCGCGCCCTTCTACAACTTCAGCATTCCCAGCCAGCTCAAGGCCTGGATAGACCGCATCGCACAATCCGGCCGCACCTTCCGCTACACCGCCGCCGGCCCCGAAGGCCTGGCCAAGGGCAAGACGGTGATCGTGGTGTCCACCCGCGGCGGCGTGTACTCGACGTCCGAAGGCGGCCGTGCGATGGAACACCAGGAAAGCCTGCTGCAGACCGTGCTGGGCTTCCTGGGCGTGACCGATGTGCGCTTTGTGCGCGCCGAAGGCATCGCCATGGGCCCCGAGGCCAAGGCCGCGGCCCTGGCCGAGGCCGAGCAGGCCATCCACAGCCAGCTCGCACTGGCCGCCTGAACGACGCGGCGCATCGCCGCGCCGCCCGTTGATCGCCCTGCTCGGACATTGCCCCCAATGTCATCGACAGGGCGGTTTTTTTTGTTAGGCTCGAGGCTCTGCGGTGAAAGCCTGTAGCGACGTCCCCGTGTCGGTCCAGGTTGCAGCGCCCCGTTACCACCTAACCATTGACGCTCTCCCATGCCTTCCGCCCCGCAGCGCCCGCGCAAACACACCGATGAATCGTTCGTCATCACGGCCGTGACCATAGGTCTGATTTCCTGCATCGCCCTGGGCTACCTGCTGGACTGGTATCTGGAAAACCGCAATACCCGTGAAATGAACCGGGCCAAGACCGAGGTGTACCAGCAGTACCTGCACAACACCCCGTCCCAGCAGCCCAAGCCCCTGCCCGAAGCGCTCGCAGAGCGCCTCAAGGTACGCGACCAGCTGCTGGCCCATCCGGCCGTCAAGCCGGGTCCCGGTTTCACTGCGCCTGGCGTGCAGAGCACGGGCAAGGCCATCATCGATGCCATCGACCTGGTACAGGACCGCCAGGCATCGCCCCGCTTTTGATCAACACCTCTTCCACATAATTAACCACGGACCTATTGGTGTTTACACCAGTTCGTGAAGATTTGTGACCGCTCTGTGGCATTCTTCGGCCGCTGCCGTTGATTGCCGGGCGCCATGCGCGCCCTGGCGACGCTACCATCCCCATCTGGATATTTGAATGAATGCTGCGCAGGCCTTTGCGTGGCTGCGCTGCGCATGGCCGCAGCCAGCCTGCGCAGAGGCCGGCGCGGGCATGAAAAGGTTTTTTGACATGACACTGCATCACCTGCGCTGGGTTGCCGGCCTTCCCGTCCTGGTCGGCGGCATGTATGGCATCGCCATCGCCCAGCCCACCACCGAAGCCCGGCTGCCTGAAATCACGGTGCACAGCACGCTGGGCGGCACCTCGCTCGAACAGACGCCGGCCTCCGTGACCGTGATCGACGCCGAGCAGATGCGCGAGCGCCAGTTGCAGGTGAACCTGTCGGAAAGCCTGTCCGGCGTGCCGGGCCTGCAGATCAACAACCGCCAGAACTACGCCCAGGACCTGCAGCTGTCGGTGCGCGGCTACGGCGCGCGCTCCACTTTCGGCCTGCGCGGCGTGCGCCTGTATGTCGACGGCATTCCCGCGACCATGCCCGACGGCCAGGGCGCGCTGTCGCACATCGACATCGCCAGCCTGGAGCGCGTCGAAGTGCTGCGCGGCCCCTACTCGGCGCTGTATGGCAACTCGGCCGGCGGCGTGATCAGCATGTACACCGAAACCCCCGAAGGCCGGCCCAGCGTCGAAGGCGGCTTCTCCATGGGCAGCAATGGACAAAAGCGCCTCTCCGGCAAGGCCAGCGGCCAGACGGCCCAGGGCCTGAGCTACCTGCTCAGCGCCAGCCGCTACCTGACCGATGGTTACCGCGACCACAGCGCGGCCGACCGCAACGTGGCCAACGCCAAGCTGTCCACCGCCATCGGTGATGATTCGCGCCTGACCCTCGTCGCCAACAGCATGAAGTCGAGTGCGCAGGACGCACAGGGCCTGACCTGGGAGCAGTGGCAGGCCAATCCGCGCCAGGCATCCTCCGTCGCCCAGACGTTCAACACCCGCAAGACGCTGGAGCAGAGCCAGGTCGGCGCCACCTACGAGCGCCGCCTGAGCGGCACGCACAGCCTGTCCTTGACGGCCTATGCAGGCCATCGTTCGATGGAGCAATACCAGTCGCTGCCCATCGCCGCCCAGGCCCCGGCCGGCCATGCGGGCGGCGTGATCGACATGTCGCGCGACTACGCCGGCCTCGACGCGCGCTGGACCGGTGTTTTCAATGACGCCCCCGTGCCCGTGACCGTCACGGCCGGCCTGGCGTTCGACACCATGAAGGAAGACCGCCAGGGCTACGAGAACTTCATAGCCAGCCAGCTCGGCGTCAAGGGTGGGCTGCGCCGCAACGAAGACAACACCGTCACCAGCATAGACCCCTATGTGCAGGCGACCTGGCAACTCGCCCCCACCTGGAGCCTGGGCACGGGCCTGCGCTACAGCCATGTGAAGTTCGAGTCCGAAGACCGCTACATCCGCGCCGGCAACCCCGATGATTCGGGCTCCGTGACCCACAGCCAGGCCCTGCCCGTGCTGTCGCTATCGCACCAGCTCACACCCGAAAAGACGGTCTATGCGAGCGCCGGCCGCGGCTTCGAGACGCCGACCTTTGCCGAGCTGTCGTACCGCACGGGCAGCATAGGCGGCCTGAACCTGGATCTGCAGCCCAGCGCCAGCACCCAGTATGAAATCGGCTTTCGCGAACGCCTGACCGGCGCCGTCAAGGGCGGCTGGAGCGCGGCCGTGTTCCATTCACGCACCAGCGACGAAATCGTCAGCGCCGGCGCGAGCAATGGCCGCACGACCTACCGCAACGCCGGCGACACGCGCCGCCAGGGGCTCGAGCTGCAGGCCGACCTGCGCCTCGCGCCCCAGTGGAAAGTGCAAGCTGCCTACACCTACCTCGATGCCACGTTCCGCGAGGCCTCGGGCAACGCTGCCGCCGGCAACATGCTGCCCGGCCTGTCCAGGCAGCGCCTGTCGCTGGGCCTGGACTACGACCTGACGCCCGAATGGCGCCTGGGCGTGTCGGCCGAGCACGCAAGCAAGGTCTATGTGAACGACGCCAACAGCGCCACCGCTCCCGGCTACACCGTGGCCGCGGCCAGCGTGGGCTACCGCAAGGTCATGGGCCCCTGGACGCTGCGCGCCTTTGCGCGTGTCGACAACCTGTTCGACCGCAAGCATGTGGGCTCGGTCATCGTCAACGACGGCAACAGCCGCTTCTTCGAAAGCGCCCCGGGCCGCCAGTGGATGACGGGCGTGAGCGCGGCCTACCAGTTCTGAACAATACCGCCTCTGCGAGATGGGCGCCGGTCCTGCAAAAGGCCGGCTGCCCCGCTCCTACCAGGCACTCGCGATCGCCGCCGGCCCCGCGTGCGAAGGAAACCGCGGCAGCACATCCTCGGCCAGCTCCTGAATGACGTCCGCGGCCGGCCGCTGCGAGAACTGTATGCCCAGCGCCGCATGGTTGACGCCTGCGCGCTGCCATTCCTCGAGCAGCGCAATCAAGCCCTTGCGGCCCGTGCGCAGCATAAAACCGCCGCGCATTGGCGTGCGCGGGTGATAGGGATCCTCCACCAGATCCAGCCACTCATTGGTCATGTGCGGCCGAAAACCGCCGTCGGGAATCAGCGCACGCCAGGCGCTGATCTTCTGCGCCAGGCGCAGCGGCCCCTGGGGCACATGCGTGGCTTCGGGATAGGTCAGCCAGCCATCGGCCTGCGCGGCAATCCAGTCGAGCGATTGACCGGACGAGCTGGTGACAATCAACGGAATGGCGCCGGTCGCGGGCTTGGGCAGCAGCGCGGCGGCGTCGATGCGGCCCAGCGGGGAGTCAATGGACGGACTGTCGGCCCGAAGGAGATCGCGGAAATATCCGACCGACTGCGCAAACCGCGCTCCGCGCTCGGAGTGTTCAATGCCGTAGGCCGGAAACTCGGTCGGGCGGTCGCCGGACGCAACGCCCAGCACCAGCCGGCCGCCCGACAGCTGGTCTATGCTTGCCGACGCCTTGGCCAGGTCGATGGGGTGGCGCAGCGAAAAGACCGCGCTGCCGGTCGCAAGCGCCACCCGCCGGGTGCGCGCCGCGAGAAACGCGAGGTAGG
The DNA here is from genome assembly GCF_902706035.1 of Pantoea sp. 18069. Classification (GTDB taxonomy): domain Bacteria; phylum Pseudomonadota; class Gammaproteobacteria; order Burkholderiales; family Burkholderiaceae_C; genus Comamonas. The sequence goes on from NZ_CACSJA010000008.1 coordinate 49,181, forward strand.
TGAACGCGTCGAACACCTGCCCGGCATCGCCGAACGACGGGTCGAACAGCGGCACGTCGCGCACCCATACGGCGGCAAAGCCATGGCGGTCGATATCCGCCACCAGGTCCGCCTGCCCGGCAAGCACCCGCATGTCGCCCTGGTAGAAGCGCAGCGGCAAAAAGATGCCCAGGGTCAGTTGATCGGGCGCGAACATGCGGCGGTAGCCGGGGTGGGTGGAAAACGATGCGAAGGATGCTCCGACGGAATGCGGCTGTATCGTGGATTCGCCCGGAAAATGGTTCATTCGTGGTCTTTGATAAATATAGATTAACTAAATCAATAAGCTGCTTTAAAGCCCCACAATATTAGCTTTCTAATAAATGAATTAAAACCGATCATTTCTCCCCCATGAATTTAGAAAAACTAAACTTTGTGGGTGCCACACCCCCCCTGCTCGCATTGCGCGCCTTTGTTGAAGTCGGCCAGCGCGGCAGCATCAAGGCCGCGGCCCAGGCACTGCACGTCACCTCGGGTGCGGTCAGCCAGCAGATCCGGCTGCTCGAGGACCGGGTCGGCGTCACGCTGTTCACGCGCGAGCGCCAAGGGCTGCGCCTCACCGAAGCCGGGGCCAGCGTCCACCCTGCACTGCTCCAGGCCTTCGCGCAGATCGCGCAGGCCATGCAGTCGCTCGAACAGACCAAGGCCAGACCCACGCTCACGGTGAGCACCGTCGCCACTTTTGCCGCGTCATGGCTGGTGCCGCGCCTGGGCCGGTTCAAGCAGCGCCATCCCAAAATCGAAGTGCGCGTCGAAGCGACCTCCGCTCTGGTGGACATGCGCCAGGGCCGGGTCGATGTCGCGCTGCGCCACGGGCTGGGTGCCTATCCGGGACTCGCCGTCACGCGGCTGATGGCGCCCGTGCTGGTGCCTGTGGCCCGCCCCGGCCTGGTAGGTAGCAATGCGCAGCTGGCCACGCCTGAAGACTGCCTGGGCTACGCGCTGCTGCACGATGGCGATCGCGCGGACTGGCCTCTGTGGTTCGCCGCGCATGGCGTGGCGCCAGACGCACGCGCCGAACGCGGCACGGCGTTCGAGGATGACTTCCTGCTGATACGCGCGGCCGAAGCCGGCCAGGGCCTGGCGCTGGTACCGCAGGAATATGCGCGTGATGAGATCGCCGCGGGCCGGCTGGTGCAGGTGCTAGCCAAACCCTGGCCCGCGCGCTTTGCCTACTATCTGGTCACGCAACCCGATGCCCGGCAGCGCCCCGAAGTCAAGGCCTTTGTCGACTGGATTCTCGAAGAGGCACAGGGCCCGGGCTGATGCCCGCGCCGCGCGCGCGCATGGCGTGCGGCCTTACCGGCTCGTCGCCAGGCGCACGCCAAGACCCACCAGCGCCGCGCCCATCAGTGCATCGATGGGGCGGCGGATGCGCAGGTAGACGGCACGTACGCTGTCTACAGAAAAAAATGTGGCCAGCAGGCCCAGCCATAGGCCGGTGATGGTCCCCACCAGGCCCACGACGGTGAGGTACACCCAGGCGGGCGCCTCCACCGGCAACAGGGTCACGAACAAGGTCGCGAAAAATGTGGCCGTCTTGGGATTGGTCAGGCCCACCAGCAGCCCGCGCCGCCAGGCTGGGCCCGCGCCGGCAACGGATGCCTTGGCGATTGCGCCGTCGGCCGGCGGTTTCTGGAATGCCCCTATCAGCATGCGTATGCCCAGGTAAGCCAGATAGGCCGCGCCCGCCATGCGGATGAACTCATAGAGCCAGAACATCTCCTGGATGAGCAAGCCGAAACCGAGAATGGCCAGGGTCGCCCAGACGGTGACGGCACAGGCAATGCCCAGGCCCACGAACACGCCTGACCTTCGGTCCTGCAGCGAATGCGAGGTGACCGCCACGAAGTCGGGGCCGGGGCTGGCACAGGCCAGAAGAATGATGCCGCAAAGCGTGATCAGTTGAGGCAGGTAGTCCATGAAATCTCCACAAGGCAGCTTCAAGCATAGCCTGCCTAGCCTCCGAATACCGGCCCTTCGACAAGCGCTCAAGAAACAGCTTTATTTGTCAAATAAATCAATGACTTAGAAAGGACGTAATTTGAGAAAACAGCAGCTGACTATGGGCGGCCTACTCTCAAAATACCGACCCTTCGATCCTTCGACGGGCTCAGGACTCAGGGCGAGCGGTGGTTTAGGGCAAGATGGAAAGCTCCGTTCGGGCTGAGCCTCGCTCGGCGCGCCCGTCGAAGCCCCGGTATTCAAGAAACCGGTCTCACTCCCCGCTGTTTCTTGTCAACGCATTGCGAGGCTTTGCCTCGCTTACCCCGCTCAGGGCGAACAGGGAATCCGTTCGTGGTGAGCCCCCCCTCGCCGGGCGCGTCGAACCATGAACGGCCCGCCCTCAGAAATCAAGCATTGCACTTGACCCACTCGACATACCGGTGCAGCCAGGCCTGGAAGAAATCGTGGCTCGCCTTGCCTATGGTCCCATCCTCGTTGAACAGCCCATCCTTGGCCTGGATGAACATTTCGGGCTGGCCCAGCAGCGGTACGTCCAGATAGGCCAGCACATTGCGCAGGTGCTGCTGCGCGAGCGCCGTGCCCGTCGCGCCCACCGATACGCCCAGCACCGCGCCGGGCTTGCCGGCCCACACGCTCTGGCCGTACGGCCGCGAGCCCTGGTCCAAAGCGTTCTTGAGCACGCCGGGAATCGAGCGGTTGTATTCGGGCGTCAGGAACAGCAGCGCATTGGCGCCGGCAATCTGCGCGCGAAAGCGCTTCACGGCCTCGACCTCGTTGCCGTCGGCGTCCTGGTTGTAGAGGGGCAAGGTATCGATCGCGATTTCCTCGAAGCTGAAACCTTCGGGCGCCATGCGCGCAATGGCCTGTGCCAGCTTGCGGTTGAACGATTCCTTGCGCAAGCTTCCCACAATGACGGCGACTTGGTATTGGCTCATGAGCACTCCTTAGGGCAAAACGAAAAAGGGCTTCCTATTATGGAAGCCCTCGGCGGCAACACGGGTGGGCAACGTCCTACAAAGTGCGACGTGCCTGTGGCCAGCGATTTACTGCAGGAACGAAGGCTTGGCGTAACCCTGGAACTTGCTGTCCACGACGGCCTTGTACTCGTTCGAGCGGTAGGCGGCTTCGAGGTCCTTGGCCCAGGCCGAATCCTTGTCGGCGCGCTTGACCGCGACCACGTTCAGATAGTGGTCAGGGGTCTTCTCGAGCTTGACGGCTTCGGTCAGCTTCAGGCCCGAGGAAATCGCGAAATTGCCGTTGATGATGGCGTACTCGGTGTCACCCAGCGAACGCGGCAGCTGCGCGGCTTCGAGTGGGATGAACTTGAGCTTGCGCGGGTTCTCGAGCAAGTCCTTTTCCGAGGCGCGCAGCGGGTCGATGCCGGGCTTGATCTTCACGAGCTGGTTCTGCTCGAGCAGCACCAGTGCGCGCGCCAGATTGCTGGGATCGTTGGGCAGGGTCACGCGGTCGCCGGTCTTGGCTTCGGCCAGCGTCTTGCGGCTGGTCGAATAAACACCCAGGGGCGCGATCGGGCCCTGCACCAGCTCGACCAGGTCGAGCTTCTGATCGGCCGCGAATTTCTGCAGGTACACGCGGTGCTGGAAGAAGTTCGCATCGAGCGAGCCCTGGGCCAGCGCCAGGTTGGGCTGGACGTAATCGTTGAATTCAACCAGCTTGACCTTGTAGCCCTTCTTTTCCAGGATGGGCACGATGCCTTGCTTGAGCTGGTCGATGTTCGAACCGGCGGTTCCGCCGATGACCAGTTCCTTCTTGGCCTGGGCCTGCACGGGCGCCGTCAGGCCGACAAGGGTCACTGCAGCCACGGCAGCTGCCAGCAGGGAACGACGCACAACCAAATTCTTCATCACAAACCTCTTTCCAAAAGAGAAACAACGCGGAAAAGACACGGCCGCCGGGCGGCCCGGGAAAACGTCCTGCAGCCTCAGCGCTTGTCGAGGCGACGCGCGGCGGTGTTGCCGACAAATTGCAGGATCTGCACCATCACCACCAGCACCGTGACCGTAAGCACCATCACATCGGTCTGGAAGCGGTAGTAGCCGTAGCGGATGGCGAGGTCGCCGATGCCGCCGCCGCCCACCACGCCGGCAATCGCCGAGTACGACAGAAAGCTCACGGCCAGCACGGTCAGCGCCAGCACCAGGCCCGAACGCGCTTCGACCACCAGCACGCGCCAGACGATCTGCAGCTCCGAAGCACCCATGGCATGCGCGGCTTCGATCACGCCGCGCGGCACTTCACGCAGGCACTGGTCCACCAGCCGGGCGAAGTAAGGAATCGCGGCAATCGACAGCGGCACAGCCGCGGCCAGCGGGCCTATCGACGTGCCTGCGATCACGCGCGTGAACGGCACCAGCGCGACCAGCAAGATGATGAAAGGAAACGAGCGCACCGTGTTCACGATCCAGTTGAGCACGATGAACGCCGGCTTGTTGGCCAGCGACTGGCCCGGGCCCAGCAGGAACAGCAGCACGCCCAGCGGGCCGCCGAGAACGACCGCGGCCGTCAGGCCTATGCCCAGCATCAAGGCCGTCTGGCCTATGGCCAGCCACAGTTCGGGAAGAATGGCGGCGATGTTTTCAGACATGCTGCAGCTCCTGGGCTGCAGCGGCAGCAGGCGATGAAGAGACGGGGCTGGGGGAAGATTTGGCACTCCAGCGCGCTTCGCGCGCCGTGCGCTCGCGCAGGGCCTCGATTTCCTGGCCCAGCGCCGTGGTGCGCTGCCCACCCGGGCCGTGCAGCGAGAACTGCTCGACCAGACGGCCGCCTTCGATGATCGCCACTTCGCTGCACAGCACTTCGACCACCGACAGCTCGTGCGTCACGATGACGATGGTCACGCCGGTCTTTTGCTGGATGTCGCGCAGCGTCTCGAGCAGCGAGCGCGTGGTTTCGCTGTCGAGCGCCGACGTAGGCTCGTCGCACAGCAGCACCTGCGGGCGCGGCGCCAGCGCCCGCGCAATCGCCACGCGCTGCTTTTGTCCGCCCGACAGTTGCGCCGGGTAGCTGGCGATCTTGTCCGACAGCCCGACCAGTGCCAGGCATTCGCGCACGCGCGCATCGATCTGCGCGCGCGACAGGCCGCCGTGGATCTTCAGCGGAAAGGCCACGTTGTCGAACACGCTGGCGTTCTGCAGCAGGTTGAACTGCTGGAAGATCATGCCGATGTTCTGCCGCGCTTCGCGCAGTTCGCGGCGGCTGAGCTGGGTCAGCTCGCGTCCGGCGACGATGACTTCGCCCGCGTCGGGACGCTCGAGCAGGTTGATCAGGCGCAGCAGCGTCGATTTGCCCGCGCCGCTCTTGCCGATCAGGCCGAATATCTCGCCCTGGCGCACATCCAGCGTGACCGATTTGACGGCCTCGAACAGGCCGCCGTCGGCCGTGGTGAATTTCTTCTGTACATCGCGCAAGCGGATGAGTGGCGGTCTCTGGACCGAATCTGCGGTGTTCTGGCTCATGCAATCACATTATTGGAAACTGAACCGCCGGAACCGGGGGAATCAGCGGCTTGCGCCTGTCTTCAAGGGTCCGATGCCGGGCGGGCAACCGCAGGTCGCGCGTCGCGAACCTGCACTCTCAAATGCGCCATTCGCTGACATGGGAATGGATGGAAGTGTGACGCCATCCGTAAAATCCATCAACGAATTTAAAAGCGCATGCTTATGCATTTTTACTAATAAGGAAACCGCATGCAATGCGGTCAACCCCCAAGCGCAGTACCCCGCCCCATGAAAAAGCCAGTGCGGCGCAAGGCGGCACTGGCTTTCGCGGCGCGCCCTGTGGGGCACGCAGAAGGCACTCAGAAGGCAGGAACGACCGAACCCTTGAACTGGGTTTCGATGAACTGGCGCACTTCGGGCGACTGGTAGGCCTTGGTCAGCTTGGCGACCCAGGGCTGGTTCTTGTCGGCGTCACGCACGACGAGAATGTTGACGTAGGGGTTCTTGGCGCTTTCCTGGGCGATCGAATCGGTCTTGGGGTTCAGGCCCGCCGAAATCGCGAAGTTGGTGTTGATGGCCGAAGCATCGAGGTCGTCGAGCGAACGCGGCAGTTGCGCGGCGTCGAGTTCGACGAAACGCAGCTTCTTCGGGTTCGACACCACATCCAGCGGCGTGGCCTTGAGGCCAGCACCTTCCTTGAGCGTGATCAGGCCCTGGGCCTGCAGCAGCAGCAGCACGCGGCCGCCGTTGGTCGGGTCGTTCGGGATACCGAACTTCGCGCCCTGGGGCAGATCGGCGAGCTTCTTGACCTTCTTCGAATACAGGCCGATGGGGAAGTTGACCGTGTCGGCCACGCGCACCAGCTTGTAGCCGCGGTCCTTGACCTGGGCGTCGAGGTAGGGAAGGTGCTGGTAGCTGTTGGCATCGAGATCGCCCGCGGCCAGCGCCGCATTGGGCTGGACATAGTCGCCAAACTCGACCACCTGGATCTTCAGGCCCTGCTTCTCGGCGACCTGTTTGACCTGCTCGAAGATCTGGGCGTGCGGGCCGGCGGTCACGCCGATCTTGATCGATGTCTTGTCCTGGGCCACGGCGGCCAGCGGTGCCGCCAGGGCCAGGCCCAAAGCCAAAGTGGTCTGCAAAAGTTGGCGCTTGTTCACGGAATGCCTTCAATCAAAAATTCGGAATGAAGGCACTGTAAGCGCAAACCCTTGCGAAATTTTCGAATAAATAATCAGCTTCTTATACCAAAAGAGAATAAAGAGCTTTCAGTCGCCACGCTCTCCCGCATGGCCGTGGTCGGTCTGGCCCGAGAGCACCTGGCGCTGCTTGTGCTCCACATGGTAGGCCGTGAGCACCTGGTGGGCGACGGCGTCGAGCGCCGGGTGGACGATGCCCTGCTTGTCCGTCCAGACCTTGGGCGTGATCGGCCCGGCAATCGCGATCGCATCGCCTTCGCGCAAGGCTTCGAGTGCGGCGCAGGGCGCGGCATCGAAAGCGATCACGTTGACGAACAGGTTCTCGCCATCACCGCATTCGGCCCGCATGCGCGCCACCATGAAGGGCTTTCCGGTCTTGCTTGTGCGCTGCTCAGGCGTGCCGTACAGCCGCCCGGCAATCAATCCATCCATCATGGTCGGTCCTTTTTCGGTGGAGACACAGCCATGCTGCGCCCAAAGCGGCAGAAAACAAAAAAGGGTCAGCAGAAAAATCTGCTGACCCTTTTTGGGGATTGTGGTCGGCGAGAAAGGATTCGAACCTTCGACCCCTTGCACCCCATGCAAGTGCGCTACCAGGCTGCGCTACACGCCGACGAGAATTGAATTATATACCGAAAAATCAGCTCATAAAGACAACAGCTCGCGAATTTGCAAAAGCTCGTGCCGTACCGCCGAGGAATCGAGCGCCAGCTGCGGCCCCTCCTCGCGCCAGTCCGCGCAGATCAGCTCGAACTCATCGACATTCCCCGCACCCTCGGCGCCCGTCCCGCCGGCTTCGCGCAGCCGGGCGCGCGCCCCCTGGATGGTGAAGCCCTGGTCGTACAGCAGCTCTCGGATGCGGCGAATCATCAGCAGTTCGTGGTGCTGGTAATAGCGCCGGTTGCCGCGGCGCTTGACGGGACGCAGGTGCGTGAACTCCTGCTCCCAATAACGCAGCACATGCGGCTTCACGCAGCACAATTGCGCCACTTCACCAATGGTGAAGTAGCGTTTGGCCGGAATAGCCGGAAGCGGGGTTCCCTGGGACATCGGATGCATCTCCAAATCAACCTGACAAGGTTACCGCAGCCATTGTGCCGCCGCCATGCGCAATCGCCCTGCCCGGGCAACGCCATGCGGCAAGCGCCGGTTACGCGTCCGACGCCGAAGTTTCGCCGCTCTGGATCTGTTCCTTGAGCTTGGTGCTCGCATGGAACGTCACCACGCGGCGTGCCTGGATGGGGATCAATTCGCCGGTGCGCGGATTGCGCCCCGGGCGCGGCGCCTTGGTGCGGATCTGGAAATTGCCAAAACCCGAGAGCTTGACGTCATCGCCTTCGACCAGGCTTTGCGACACCAGATCGAAGAACGCATCCACCATTTCCTTGGATTCGCGCTTGTTCAGACCGATCTGGTCGAACAGCAAATCCGCAAGCTGGGCCTTGGTCAGCGCGGGGCTGTCCAGGCTTTCAATGGCCAATTCCATAGCAGACCCCTTGTCGTGGGAAAAGACAGTCAAATCGATCACCCGCGCAGGCGTGCGCCGCAGCGCGCCACCAGTTGTTCGATCACGGCCGCCATCGCGGCTTCGATCTCGGCTTCGGTCAGGCTCGCGGTGTCGCTGCCCAGCAGCAGGCGCACGGCCAGACTCTTCTCATTGGGCGCGAGCGCCCCCGCGGCCGGCGCTTCACCGGCGCGCAAAGGCTTGGCGCGGAACACGTCGAACAGCACGGCCGAGCGCAGCACAGTATGCGCTGCCGCGGCTTCGACGGCCGCCATGATCTCGGCATGGGTCACCGATTCGGCGACCACCACGGCGATATCGCGCTCGACCGACTGGTGCTTGGCGACCGCGCGGAACTGAGGCACCTGGCGCAGCTGCACGGCGTCGAGTTCGAGCTCGAACATCACCGGTGCCTGGGACAGTTCCCAGCCCTGGCGCCACTGCGGGTGGAGCTCGCCGACAAAGCCTATGGCCTTGCCGTCCAGCAGCACGCGTGCGCAGCGGCCCGGGTGCATGGCCGGATGCTGGGCAGCTTCAAACGTCGGGCGCAGCGGCGCGAGCAAGGCTTCGACATCGCCCTTGACGTCATAGAAATCCACGGCCTGGTCCTTGCGGCTCCATTGCAGCTGGTCGGCCGGGCCGCAGGCCATGCCGGCGACGCGCATGGGCTGGTCAAAGCCCTGCACCGTGGTGTCGGTGCTCTGCACGCTGGCATCGCGCAGGAACACGCGGCCGAGCTCGAACACGCGCACGCGCTGGGCCTTGCGGTCCAGGTTGAACTTGACGACCTGCAGCAGCGAGCCCAGCAGCGAGCTGCGCATCACGCTCAGGTGGCTGGCGATGGGGTTGAGCAGCTTGATCGGGTTGGCGTTGCCCGCGAGCTCGTGCTCCCAGCGCTCTTCGACGAAGCTGAAGTTGATGGTTTCCTGGTAACCCAGGGCCGCGAGTTCACGGCGCACGGCAAAGCTGCTGCGGCGGTTTTCGGCGCGCAGCTTGGGCGTGATGGGCGCCAGCGGCGGCGTGGTCGGCAGTTGGCCGTAGCCCAGCATGCGCGCGACTTCCTCGATCAGGTCTTCTTCGAGCGCGATGTCGAAGCGGTACGACGGCGGCGTCACCGTGAGCACGCCCTCGCCCTGCGTCACCGCCAGGCCCAGGCCCTGCAGCGCATCGGCGCACTGCTGCTGGCTCACGGGCATGCCGATCACCTTGGCCGCGCGCGCCACGCGCAGTTGCACGGGCTGGGGCTGGGGCACATTGACGATCTGGTCGTCGATGGCACCGCACCGGGTCTCGGGCGTGCCGCAGATTTCCAGCACCAGCTCGGTGATGCGCTCGATGTGCTCGACCGTGAGGTCGGCATCGACGCCGCGCTCGAAGCGGTGGCCGGCATCGGTGGAAAAGTTGAAGCGGCGCGAACGGCCGGCGATCGCGCGCGGCCACCAGAAAGCGGCTTCGACGTAGATGTGCTGCGTGTCGTCGGACACCGCCGTGGCGTCGCCGCCCATGATGCCGGCCAGCGATTCTATGGCCTGGTCATCGGCGATCACGCCGACCTGGCCGTCGACGCTCACGGTGTTGCCGTTGAGCAGCTTGAGCTGCTCGCCGGGACGGCCCCAGCGCACATCGAGGCCGCCGTGGATCTTGTCGAGGTCGAAAATGTGCGAGGGACGGCCCAGCTCGAACATCACGTAGTTCGAGATGTCGACCAGCGGCGCGACGCTGCGCTGGCCGCAGCGCGCCAGGCGGTCGACCATCCAGGCCGGGGTCTTGGCCTGGGTGTTGACGTTGCGGATCACCCGGCCCGAGAAGCGGCCACACAGATCAGGCGCGCTGATCTTCACGGCCAGGCGGGCGTCGCTGGCCACGGCCGCGGGCGTGAACGTGGGCGCGAGCAAAGGCGCGCCGGTCAGGGCCGCGACTTCGCGCGCGATGCCGTAGACGCTCAGGCAATGCGCGAGGTTGGGCGTGAGCTTGAGCGTGAACAGCGTGTCGTCGAGGTTCAGATAGCTGCGGATGTCCTGGCCCAGCGGCGCATCGAGCGGCAGCTCGAGCAGGCCGCCGTGGTCTTCGGCGAGCTTGAGCTCCTTTGCCGAGCACAGCATGCCGTAGCTTTCCACGCCGCGCAGCTTGCCGATCTTGATCAGGAAAGGCTTGCCGTCATCGCCCGGGGGCAGTTCGGCGCCGACCGTGGCGCAGGGAATGCGAATGCCCACGCGCGCATTGGGCGCGCCGCAGACGATGGTCAGCAGCTCGGCCTGGCCCACATCGACCTGGCACACGCGCAGGCGATCGGCATTCGGATGCTGCTGGGCCTCCTTGATTTCACCGACCACGATGCCGGTGAACGGCGGCGCGACGGGCGCGAGCTCCTCGACTTCCAGACCGGCCATGGTCAGGGTGTGCGCGAGTTCGGCGGTGCTCAGGGGCGGGTTGCAGAACGCGCGCAACCAGGATTCAGGGAATTGCATAGTCAGACTCTTTGGCTTCAAACGGGCCTGCGCTCCAGACGCAGGCGCCAGCGGTGGGTGCGGTGCTCAGAGTGGCCAACACCACCCAGCAAATCGAAGATTTGCGGTTGATACTAGGCGCTTTGCCGCAGACAGTGCGAATAGCACGGCAAGGCGAAGCAACGACGTAGCAAGGGTGGTGTTGGCCACTCTTATTGGAACTGCGACAGGAAGCGGATGTCGCCGTCAAAGAACAGGCGCAGATCGTTGACACCGTAGCGCAGCATGGTCAGCCGGTCGGGCCCCATGCCGAAGGCAAAGCCGATGTACTTCTCGGGGTCCAGCCCCATGTTGCGCACCACGTTCGGGTGCACCTGGCCCGAGCCGGCCACTTCCAGCCACTTGCCCGCGAGCGGGCCGGTCTGGAACTGGATGTCGATCTCGGCGCTGGGTTCGGTGAACGGGAAGAAGCTGGGGCGAAAACGCAGCACCAGATCGTCGCTTTCGAAGAACGTGCGGCAGAAATCGGTGAACACCACCTTCAAGTCCTTGAAGCTGACGTTCTCGCCTATCCAGATGCCTTCGCACTGGTGGAACATCGGCGAATGCGTGGCATCGCTGTCCACGCGGTAGGTGCGGCCCGGCGCGATCACGCGGATCTCGGGCATGCTCTGGCCCGCGTCCAGCAGGGCCTGGTATTTCTTCACATGCTGCACCGCATAGCGCACCTGCATGGGGCTGGTGTGCGTGCGCAGCAGGTTGGGGGCGGTCTCGGTGCCGCCTTCGACGTAGAAGGTGTCGTGCATCGAGCGCGCGGGATGGTCTTCGGGCGTGTTGAGCGCGGTGAAGTTGAACCAGTCGGACTCGATTTCGGGGCCGTCGGCGACATCGAAGCCCATCGAGGCAAAGATGCCTTCGATGCGTTCGAGCGTCAGCGACACCGGGTGCAGGCCGCCTTGGCCGCGGCGGCGGCCCGGCAGGCTCACGTCCAGCGCTTCGGCCTTGAGTTGGGTTTGCAGCTCGGCATCGGCCAGTGCCTGGCGGCGTGCCGTCAGGGCCGCCTCGATCGCCTGCTTGGCGACGTTGATGGCGGCGCCGCGCGACTTCTTCTCCTCGACGGAAAGCTGCGCCATGCCCTTCATCAGCTCGGTCACACGACCGGACTTGCCCAGGAACTGGGCCTTGGCGTTTTCCAGATCAGCAGGGGTGACGGCTTGCGCAAACAGTTGCTGCGCGCTTTCGACCAGAGAATCCAACTCGTTCATATCCGACTCTTGAAAATAAACAAGGGCTAGTGCCTTTTCAAGCTCTAGCCCTTGTTGTTAGTGCATTAGCAGCTACAGGTTATGTAGCTACAGGCCGTGAACTCAAGCAGCCAGCTTGGCCTTGACTTGTTCCACGATGCTGGCGAAAGCAGCCTTGTCGTGCACCGCGATATCGGCCAGCATCTTGCGGTCGATTTCGATCGATGCCTTCTTCAGGCCGTTTGCGAACACGCTGTAGGTCATGCCCAGTTCACGCGCAGCGGCGTTGATACGGGCAATCCACAGCTGACGGAACACGCGCTTCTTGTTGCGACGGTCACGGTAGGCATATTGCCCAGCCTTCATTACCGCTTGTTTGGCGATACGGAAGACATTACCGCGGCGACCGCGAAAACCCTTAGCGAGGGCCAGAACTTTTTTGTGACGGGCACGGGCCGTTACACCACGTTTGACGCGAGGCATGTAAGTACTCCTTGTTCGTCAGTTAATTACAAGCCAAAGCCGGGCAGCATTTGCGCGACGGAGGCCATGTTGGTCTCGTGCACAGCAACCGCACCACGCAGGTGACGCTTGTTCTTGGTGGTCTTCTTCGTCAAGATGTGACGCTTGAAGGCTTGACCGCGCTTGACGGTGCCACCGGGACGAACGCGGAATCGCTTCTTCGCGCTGCTCTTGGTCTTCATTTTGGGCATGTGAATGCTCCTGTTAATTGTGCTCGTGAGGCGTTCGCACAAAGGAGTGCGAACTTGTTGGCCCCGAGCCACTTCTTTGCCGGCCATTTCAGGCCGGCCTGCGCGCCAACGAACGAATCCGCTGCCGCACTCCGCGCCATGGCGCAAACCATGCCGCGCAAAAGAAAAAGTGAGCCTTTACGGCTCACTTTCGCTGCGAGCTAGATTATGCCTCAAGCTGCCGGCGTTGTGGGCGCATCGCTCTGTGCCTTGACAGGAGCGGGCTTTTTCTTCGCCGGGGCAATCATCATGATCATCTGGCGGCCTTCGAGCTTGGGGAACTGCTCGACGGCAATGGTGTCGGCCAGGTCATCGCGAATGCGATTGAGCAGGGCCAGACCCAAGTTCTGGTGCGTGATTTCGCGACCGCGAAAACGCAGCGTGATCTTGCACTTGTCGCCTTCCGCGAGGAAGCGGCGAATGTTGCGCAACTTGATGTTGTAGTCGCCGTCGTCGGTACCGGGACGGAATTTGACTTCCTTGATCTCGATGACCGTTTGCTTGGCCTTGGCCTCGGCGGCGCGCTTTTGTTCCTGGTATTTGAACTTGCCGTAGTCCATCAGCCGGCAGACCGGCGGATTGGCAGTAGCGGCGATTTCCACCAGGTCAACGTCCAACTCGCCCGCCATGCGCAGTGCTTCCATGATGGGAACAATGCCGAGGGGCTCGTTTTCTGGGCCGGACAGACGCACTTCAGGCGCCATGATTTCACGGTTGAGGCGGTGCTTGCGCTCCTCACGGTGACGGCGATCGCGAAATTCAGTAGCTATGGTTTTCACCCTTGAATATAAATGGCTACAACAGCGTAGCCTGCTTGCGTGCACTGTGCACGCAAGCCAAAGGCTGACATCTCAGTCAGACCTTGGAGGCGATGTCGCTGGCGACCAATTCAATGAATGCGTCAACCGACATCACGCCGAGGTCCTTATTGCCCCGGGCGCGCACTGCAACCGCTCCAGCAGCCTTTTCCTTGTCGCCAGCGACGAGGATATAAGGCAGCTTCTGCAACGAATGCTCGCGTATTTTATACGTAATCTTTTCGTTGCGCAGATCAGTAACCACGCGAAGGTCTTGACCAGGCAAGGCTTTTCGCAGTTTTTCGGCAATTTCACGACAGTAGTCGCCCTGGGCGTCGGTGATGTTGAGCACCGCCGCCTGCACTGGCGCGAGCCAGGCCGGCAGCGCACCCGCATGCTGCTCGATCAGGATGCCGATGAAGCGCTCCAGGCTGCCGACGATGGCGCGGTGCAGCATCACGGGGCGATGGCGGTTGCCGTCCTCGCCCACATATTCGGCGTCCAGACGCTCGGGCATGGAGAAGTCGACCTGGATGGTACCGCACTGCCACTGGCGACCCAGCGCGTCCTTGAGCGTGTACTCGATCTTCGGGCCGTAGAACGCGCCGTCGCCGGGCGAAATCTCGAAGTCGCAGCCCGAAGCGCGCAGGCTGTCGATCAGCGCGGCTTCGGCCTTGTCCCAGCTTTCATCCGAGCCTATGCGCGCTTCGGGGCGCGTGGCGACCTTGTAGATGATGTCGGTGAAGCCGAAGTCGGCATAGACTTTTTGCAGCAGGCGGCTGAAGGCCAGCACTTCGGGCTGGATCTGGTCTTCGGTACAGAAGATATGGCCGTCGTCCTGCGTGAAGCCGCGCACGCGCATGATGCCGTGCAGGCCACCCGTGGGCTCGTTGCGGTGGCACTGACCGAACTCGCCATAGCGCAGCGGCAGGTCGCGGTAGCTCTTGATGCCCTGGTTGAAGATGATGATGTGGCCGGGGCAGTTCATCGGCTTGAGCGCATAGTCGCGCTTTTCGCTCTCTGTGACGAACATGTTGTCGCGGTACTTGTCCCAGTGGCCGGTCTTCTCCCACAGGCCCTTGTCCAGGATCTGCGGGCCCTTGACTTCCTGGTAGCCGTTGTCGCGGTAGACGGCGCGCATGTACTGCTCGACCTGCTGCCACAGCGTCCAGCCCTTGGGGTGCCAGAACACCGTGCCCGGCGAATGCTCGTCGATGTGGAACAGGTCGAGTTCGCGGCCGAGCTTGCGGTGGTCGCGCTTTTCGGCTTCCTCGAGCATGCGCAGGTATTGCTGGAGCTCGTCCTTGGTGGCCCAGGCCGTGCCATAGACGCGCTGCAGCATCTCGTTGCGGTGGTCACCACGCCAGTAGGCGCCCGCGACCTTCATCAGCTTGAAGAACCTGAGCTTGCCGGTGCTGGGCACGTGGGGGCCGCGGCACAGGTCTTCGAAGTTGCCTTCGCGGTACAGGCTCACGTCCTCATTGCTCGGAATGCTGGCAATGATCTCGGCCTTGTAGTGCTCGCCCAGGCCCTTGAAATAGGCCACGGCTTCGTCGCGCGGCAGCACGCGGCGCACCACGGGCTCGTCCTTGGCGGCGAGTTCGGTCATGCGCTTTTCTATCGCCGCGAGGTCTTCGGGCGTGAACGGGCGCTTGTAGGCGAAATCGTAGAAGAAGCCGTTTTCGATCACCGGGCCTATCGTGACCTGGGCATCGGGAAACAGTTCCTTGACCGCATAGGCCAGCAGGTGGGCCGTCGAGTGGCGGATGACGTCCAGGCCATCGGCATCCTTGGCCGTGATGATGGCCAGCTGGGCGTCCTGCTCGATCAAGTGGCTGGTATCGACGACCTTGGCGGCGTCGCCGGAGCCGACCTTGCCGGCCAGCGCGGCCTTGGCCAGGCCGGTGCCGATCGAAGCGGCAACTTCAGCGACCGTGACCGGGCCGGGGAACTCACGTTGGGAGCCGTCGGGGAGCGTGATGTGGATCATGGGATTCCTTGTCAAACCTTGTCTGGGGGGAGTGGTGCGCGCCCGTGCCAAAAACAAAAAGCGCGGAACAGGTCCGCGCTTGAGAGGGAGAGAAAGCAAAAATCTCGTGCAGGCGCGAACCGCCGACCTATCGCAGGCCGGAGAACATCTCCGTGGATGTAGTTCGCGGTGTCATAACCAGATTGCCTTTCTCGCCCTTGTACGTTGAAACAGTGGTGTTTATGCGCGCATTTTACCTCTGTCGCGCAAGACCCGCACAGCTGCCGCGTTGCCGGATTGCCTAAACGATGCTGGCGATGCAGGCGCCCTGTTGCTGGAACGCACCAACGGCGGCGCGGATCGTGATCTTGCCCGCGCGGTGGGCCGTCACCTGCATTTCCATCTTCATCGCTTCCATGACCGCGATCACGTCGCCGGCCTGCACGCTGTCGCCGTCGGCCACCTGCCATGCATGCACGGTGCCGCTCACGGGTGCGGCCACGGCCGACGCGTCCACAGCGGCCGCCGCTGGGGTATCCGCCACACGCGCCACGCCCGACGACAGGCCCGCGAGCAATGCCGCGGGCAGGCCCAGAGTCACGCGGCGGCCGTCGATTTCCATGACCGTGCGCTGCAAGCTGGTGTCGGCCACCGGCGTCACGCGCGCGGCCGCCTCGAGGTCCTGGGCGAAATCGGTTTCTATCCAGCGCGTATGGACCTTGAAGTCCTGCGCCGTTTCGGCCGTGAAGTCGGGCTGCTCGAGCACCGCGCGGTGGAAAGGCAGGACCGACGCCACGCCTTCGATGCGGAACTCCTTGAGCGCGCGGCGCGCGCGCGCAATCGCCTGCTCGCGCGTGGCGCCGGTCACGATCAGCTTGGCCATCAGCGAGTCGAAAGTGCCGGGAATGGTCGATCCCGTGACCACGCCCGAATCGACGCGCACGCCCGGCCCCGTTGGCGCCTCGAACCGAGTGATCGCGCCGGGCGTGGGCACGAAGCCGCGGCCCACGTCTTCGGCGTTGATGCGGAACTCCAGCGAATGGCCGCGCGGCACCGGCGTTTCCAGCACGCGCAGCGGCAGGCCGTCGGCAATGCGCAGCTGCTCCACGACCAGGTCCATGCCCGTGGTTTCCTCGGTCACGGGGTGCTCGACCTGCAGCCGCGTGTTGACTTCGAGGAAGGAAATCGCGCCGTTCTGGCTCAGCAGGAATTCCACCGTGCCCGCACCGGTATAGCCCGCGGCCGCGCAGATGTCCTTGGCCGACTGGTGGATGCGCGCGCGTTGTGCGTCGCTCAGGAAAGGCGCGGGCGCTTCTTCCAGCAGTTTCTGGTTGCGCCGCTGCAGCGAGCAGTCGCGCGTGCCCAGCACCAGCACGTTGCCGTGCTGGTCGGCAAGCACCTGGGCTTCGACATGGCGCGGATGGTCGAGGAATTGCTCCAGAAAGCACTCGCCGCGACCGAACGCCGTCACCGCTTCGCGCACCGCAGAAGCGTAGAGCTCGGCCACGTCCTCGAGCTTCCACGCCACCTTGATGCCGCGGCCGCCACCGCCAAACGCGGCCTTGATGGCCACGGGCAGGCCGTGCTGCCTGGCGAAATCCACGACTTCCTGGGCGTTCTTGACCGGCTCGGCCGTGCCGGCCACCAAGGGCGCTCCGACCTTGATTGCCAGCTTGCGCGCCTGCACCTTGTCGCCCAGGCGGCGGATCGCTTCGGGCGAAGGGCCTATCCAGACCAGGCCGGCGTCGATCACCGCCTGGGCAAAGGCCGCGCTTTCCGACAGAAAGCCATAGCCCGGGTGCACGGCATCGGCGCCGCTCTTGCGCGCGACTTCGAGCAGCTTGGCGATGTGCAGGTAGGTGTCTGCCGGGCGATCGCCGCCCAGCCCATAGGCTTCGTCGGCCATGCGCGTGTGCAGCGCGTCGATGTCGGCGTCGGCATAGACGGCGACGGACTTCACGCCGTAGTCGGCGCAGGCGCGCGCCACGCGCACGGCGATCTCGCCACGGTTCGCAATCAGGACTTTTTTCATCATTTCAATTCTTTACTGGGTGATGTCTTCAGGCGACGCAGCAACTGCACAGGCCTGCACCGTCTCGGCGACGTCAAACGCACGCACCACACGGAACTTCACACGGGCATTGACCGGAATCTGCCCGGCCAGATCGAGGTGGTAGCTGGCCACGCTGGCGATCACGGGGTAGCCCCCGGTCAGCGGATGGTCGGCGAGAAACAGCACGGGCTGCCCGCTGGCCGGCACCTGGATCGCGCCGCGTGCCGTGCCTTCGCTGGGCAGCTCGCGGGTCTGGGCACGCGCGAGCGGAATTTCGCCTTGCAGGCGTATGCCCACGCGGTTGGACTGGGGCGTGACTGCCCAGGTCTGCGCGCACAGCGTGACCAGCGCCTGCGCAGCAAACCAGTCGGTGCGCGGGCCAAGCACCACATCCAGGCAGACTTCTTCATCGGCGCGCGGCATGTCGAACGCAGCCTGCTCGGCCAGCGCCACGGGCGGCAGGCCCGCGTCGCTGCCAACCTGCAGCGCATCGCCCACGGCCAGCGCGGCCGGGCCGACGCGCGCCAGCGTATCCGTGGACGCGCTGCCCAGCACCGGCACCACGCTCCAGCCGCCGCGCACGGCCACATAGTTGCGCGAGCCGGCCTGCGGCGCATGCACGATCAGGCGATCACCTGCATCGAGCGCCAGCGGCGCGTAGGTATTGACGGCGTAGCGCCGCCCTCCGGCGGTCAGCACTTCGACCAGCGCGTCGGCGCCGGTCACCGCGACGACCGCGGCCTGCAAGGCCTCGAGCGCAAGCCCGCCATAGGCGACTTCGAGGCAGGCAGCGTCCACGCCTGGAGCGGCCTTGTCCGCCGCCACATTGCCGACCACGCGGTTGGCCGCGCGCAGCGCGCCGCGGTCCATCGCGCCCGAAGCGCCCACGCCCTGCCCTGCATGGCCCGGACGGCCGCCGTCCTGGAACAGCGTCTGCAGGCCCGCGGCCTCGACGCGGAACGCGGCATCTGCAGCGTCGCCCGTGCTTTCCTCCGGTGCCACGCGTTCGCCCGCGCAGGCCGCCATCAGCGCGGCCAGCGCTTCAGGCGACAAGGTGGCCACATCGACAAACTGCACGCGATAGCCGGGACGCAGCAGCGAGGGAGCGACGCGCTCCAGGTCCCACATCTGCACCGGCGTCGTGCCTATGATCTGCCAGCCGCCGGGGCTGGCCTGCGGGTAGACGCCGCTGAACGTGCCAGCCAGCCCGACCGCGCCCGCGGGGATGCGCGTGCGCGGCGTCTTGCGCCGCGGCACGTCGAGCCGTGCATCGCCGCCCGACAGATAGGCAAAGCCGGGCGCGAAACCCGTGAACGCCACGGCGTACTCGCCGCCGGTGTGCATGCGCACCACGTCGGCGGGCGTCACGCCCAGCAGATCCGCGACCTCCTGCAGATCCTCACCGTCGTAACGCACAGGAATCTGCACGCGGTGGCGCGCGTGCTCGACCTGCGCGCCCAGGCGGCGGCGGCCGACTGCGTCGATCAGCCGCGGCAGTTGCGTCAGCGTGGGGTTGAAATAGATCAGGATGGTGCGCGCCGCGGGAATCAGCTCCTCGACGCCGGCCACGGGCGCGGTCTGCAGCGACTGCAGCAGGGCCAGGGTCTGCGCGAGGTCATCGAGCTCGACCAGCACCGCATGGAGATTGACAGGCAGAAAACGCATGCGCGGCTCAGTTCGCATTGCCGAGCGCAAACGGGGCGATGGCCACGCCTTCGGCCTGCAGGCGCGCGCGCACGGCACGCGCCATCTCGACCGCGCCCGGGCTGTCGCCGTGCACGCAGATCGAATCGGCCGCTATGCGCACATCGCAGCCATTCACATCCGCCACCACGCCTTCGCGCACCAGGCGCAGCATGCGCTTCGCGACTTCGTCGGCGTCGTGCAGCACCGCGCCTTTTTCGCGCCGCGACACCAGGCTGCCATCGGGCATGTAGCCGCGGTCGGCAAACGCTTCAGCTACCGTGCTCAGGCCCGCAGCGCGCGCCCAGCCGATCAGCGGCGCGCCCGCGAGGCACACCAGCACCAGGCTGGCATCGATGGCGAGAATCGCATTGATCACGTCGCGCGCCTGGCGCGCGTCATGGGCAATGGTGTTGTAGAGCGCGCCATGGGGCTTGACATAGCGCACTTCGGTGCCTGCGGCCTTGGCCAGTCCTTGCAACGCGCCGATCTGGTAGATCACGTCGGCCACCAGGTCTTCGCTGGCCACGTCCATGTTGCGCCGGCCAAAGCCCACGAGATCGCGGTAGGCCACATGCGCGCCCACGGTCACGCCATTGGCCCGGGCTTCGCGCAGCGTCTTCAGGATGCCGGCGGTATCGCCCGCATGGAAACCACAGGCCACGTTGGCGCTGCTGACAATCTTGAGCATGGCCGCGTCATCGCCCATGCGCCAGGCGCCCAGGCTCTCACCCAGGTCGCTGTTCAAATCCATCTTCAACATCTTGCTTTTCCTCTATTCAATGCGGCTCAGTGCAGCTTGCCGCCGGTCTCAAGCACGTCGGCCTGCACCGTGAGCGCGGTGCGCAGCAGCTGCTGCATGCCTTCGACCTGCGTCGCCAGCGCCATGCTGGGCGCGCCGGGAATGCGCGCCGCCTGCTGCGGCAGCAAAGGCAGGTGCACAAAGCCGCCGCGTGTTCGCGCCCCTGGGCTGCCCTGGGCCAGCGCATGCATCAGCGCATAAAAGACATGATTGCAGACAAAGCTGCCCGCGGTGTTCGAGACCGACGCCGGAATGCCTGCAGCGCGCAGGTCGCGCACGATCGCCTTGATCGGCAGCGTGGACCAGTAGGCCGCGGGCCCGTTCTCGGCGACCGGCGTGTCGATAGGCTGCGCGCCCGCGTTGTCGGGAATGCGCGCGTCGTTCACATTGATCGCCACGCGCTCGGGCGTGATGTCGCTGCGGCTGCCGGCCAGGCCCAGGCAGACCACCAGTTGCGGCGCGCACTCCCCTAGCGCCTGCTGCAGCGCCTCGGCGGCCGCGCCGAAGACGCAGGGCAGCTGCACCGCATGCACGCGCGCGGTCCGGCCTTCGGCTTCGAACGTCCAGCCCGCGAGCGCGCGCGCGACTTCCCACGACGGGTTGACCGAGTCCTGGTCGAAAGGCTCGAAGCCCGTGAGCAGGATGGTCATCGTTGGATTCAGTGCTTCATTCATCGCTCGCTCCCCGCCACTCAGCGGAACATCAGGAAATACAGCAGGAAGACATTGACCACCAGCAGCGCCAATGCCGTAGGCGCCTGCGCCTTGATCACCGCATTCTTGTCCGGCAACTCCAGCAGCGCCGCGGGCACGATGTTGAAGTTCGCGGCCATGGGGGTCAGCAAGGTGCCGCAGTAGCCGGAGAACATGCCGATGGCCGCCATCACGGCGGGGTCGCCGCCGTACACGCCGATCAGGATAGGCACGCCCACGCCGCCAGTCATCACCGGGAAGGCGGCGAAGCCATTGCCCATGATGATGGTGAACAGCGCCATGCCCAGCACGTAGACCGCGACCGCGACGAAGCGGATGTCCATGTTGATATAGCTGGTCGTCACATAGGCCACGGCCTTGCCCACGCCGGCGTCGGAGAACACCAGCCCCAGCATGCCCAGCAACTGCGGCAGCACCACGGCCCAGCCGAGCGCGTCCGTGAGTCGGCGCGATTCTCGCATGCCCTGCACCGGCGTTTCGCGTGTCAGATAGCAGGCCAGGCCCAGCGCCACGACGCAGCCCAGCCCCAGGCTCACCAAGGTGGTGTTCCTGGGGTCGAGCAGCAGCGTCTGACCGATCTTGACTTCATGCAGCAGCAAGGTGCCAATCACGGTCACCAGGGGAATCGCCAGTGCCGGAACGAACAGCTTGTTGCCCAGGCGCCTGGCGCTGGCCAGATACTGCGCGTCGGTGCGCGGCTTGTGCTTGCCCACGCCCACGCCGCCGAAGCCCGCGAGCAGCGCCATCACGATGACGCCCACGCCCACCCATTCAGGCGGCAGCTTCTCGCCGATCAGAAAGACCAGCGAATACAGGCCCCAGAAAGCGGCGCTGGTGTAGCGGCGCGTGTGGCCCTTGTCGGCCAGGGTCATCAGCGCGGTGATCGCCAGGATGACGCCAACGAGATAGTAAAGATGTTGAATCGACAAAATCATGATCAGCGCGCCTCCACGCTCTTGCCCACGACCGCTTGCTCAGCGGCGATTTCCTCGGCGGCCCGGCCGCCCCCCAGCTCCTTGTCCAGCACCTTGTCGAGGCGGTACATGCGCCAGCCGTGGATCAGGAACGCACAGATGGCCGTGGGAATGCCCCACAGCGCGACGTGGATGGGTTCGACCTCGATGCCCGCCTCGCGCAGGAAGGTGACCATCAGCACGATGGCGCCGAACGCCACGAAGATGTCCTCGCCGAAGAACAGGCCGACGTTGTCGGTCGCCGCCGAATAGGCGCGCAGCTTGTGGCGGATGCGATCGGGCAGCTTGCCGTACCGGGTCTCGGCCGCACCTTCGGCCATGGGGGCCAGCAGCGGACGCACCATCTGCGGGTGACCGCCCAGGCTGGTCAGGCCCATGGCCGCCGTGAGTTCACGCGCGGCCAGGTAGACGATCAACAGGCGACCGGCCGTGGCCGACTTGATGGAGCTGATCCAGTTCTGGGCGTGCTGCCTGAGGCCATGGCGCTCGAGCAGGCCGATCACCGCCAGCGGCAGCAGGATGATCAACGGCAGGTTGCGGGTCTTGATGAAACCCGTGCCGATGACAGCCAGGATTTTCTCCGGGCCGAAGCCCGCCGCGACGGCCGTGGCAATGGCCGTGGCAATCACCACCAGCATCGGATTGAAGCGCAGGATGAAGCCCGCGATGATGACGCCTACCCCAATCAGGGGCCAAAGGCTGACGTCTGTGATCATTGGAAGACCTTTCGTTTGGATCCCACGCGCTCGGCCGGGGCGGCTCGGGCGGACAAGTGGCCACTGCCACGCTGATCTGCCCTGCCCCGCGCTCGGCCCTGGGGACGAAGAACGGCGCAAGGGCTGGTTTCAAAAGCCAGCCCTTGCTTTTTTTGTTGAACAATCTATCAATAAGGTTGAGCATTCATAAAACAATGAATGAACAATGACTGGATTGTGCAAGCCATTACAGGGGCAGCAGAATCAGTAATTACCCTCATTTCCCCGCTGCAGGTCACGTTGCACCCCTGAGCAAACGGGAGGATTGGCTGCACAATGGTCTCGCTGCCCAGGGCATCCGCGCTGTGGCGGGCCCTTCCACGATCACCTGCACCACTTGATGACTTCCGCTCCCGAACTTTCCATCGCCGCCACCAGCCTCAACGAACGCGTGGCCGACATGGTTAGACAAAAGATCGTCCAGGGGGAATTCGTGCCCGGGCAAAAGCTGTCCGAAGCCGCGTTGAGTGAAAGCCTGGACATTTCGCGCAACACGCTGCGCGAAGTGTTTCGCTCCCTGACCAAGGAAGGGCTGCTCAAGCACGCACCCAATCGCGGAGTCTTCGTCGCCACGCCCAGCATCGCCTCGATCATCGACATCTACCGCGTGCGCCGCATGATCGAGTGCCAGGCACTGGCCCAGGCCTACCCCTACCATCCCGCGAAGAAGCGCATGCGCCAGGCGGTCGACAAGGCCCAGGCCTGCCGTGATGCGGGCGACTGGCAGGGCGTGGGCACGGCGAACATGGACTTCCACATGGCGCTGGTCGGAATGGCCGACAGCGAACGCCTCAACAGCTTCTTTTCCCACCTGCTGGTCGAGCTGCGCCTGGCCTTCGGTCTGCTCAACGACCCGGAATTCCTGCACGCGCCCTATGTGGGCATGAACCAGCGCATCATGGAAATGGTCGAGGCCGACCAGATGGCCGAAGCGGCTGCGGCGCTCAATGAATACCTGGTGCATTCGGAGCGCATCGTGCTGGCGGTATATGCGCGGCAGATTGCCCACGATGCATAACGCTCAATAAAAAAATCCATCCCTGGTGGGGATGGCTTTGAAGCTTGGGAGCTCCTGGCTGGAAGCTCCGCGGTCCAGGATCAGTGGAACGGCTCTTCCTCGGTCGGGCCCGTCGGCGCCTTCACGCTCGGCGTACCGCCCTGGATCACCGTGGCCCCATCGTCGAAGTAGCCCGCGCCCACTTCCTGCGGGTGCGACACGAAGGTGTAGCCCTTTTCACGCGCGGCGAAATCGGGTTCCTGGACCAGGTTCACGTAGTGCTTCATGCCTTCGCCGTTGGCGAAATGAAAGACTCATCAATTCAGCGTGAACTTGCTTGCGGCTTAATGAACCCGCAGCACCTCAAACTGCTGTCGGATTGGAGCGACCTGTATCGATACCTCATCACCCTCGCACTTGCCCAGCATGGCCCTGCCCAAGGGGGCTTCGCTGCTGATGACCTGAACGAGTTCAGCGCCGTTGACCAACTTCATGCTGCCCCCATCCGGGCCGAGAAAGATCTGTTGCTGCCTGTCGTCGGAATCCACCAGGCAGACCAGCGCGCCGAGCTGTATACCTTTGCTGGCGTTGTAGGGGCGCGGAGAGAACTGGCGCCAATTGGCCATCGCCTGACGGATGGCTTCGGCGCGACGAGCCTGGCCTGTTGCCAGGTAGGCGGCTTCGAGACCCAATGTGTCGTATTTGTTTTCGGCGATGTTTTCTTCGTGAGTCGCCGCTTCATGGGCCGCCCGCGCTGCCTGCTCGGCTTGCAGCAGGTCCTCGGCGAGCCGTTCCAGCACCTGCTGCTGCAGCAACAATTTATCCATAATGAAAGCTAGGCATGTCAACAAGTGGGGGGGGGGGGGAAGGTCTTGATTATGAAGGGCTGCGACGCTCCTGTTGGCTACAGGTTAACTTCAGCTATGGGTCGAAACGAGACTTCCACACGCCGGAAGCGGATTTCCACACCAGCCCGAATCCCGTCTCACAACGCAAAAACCACCTGACACCAACGGCATCAAGTGGTTTTTCAGCCTGCCCTGCCCCGGCGCCCTCGCGAACGCCAGGGGCTGGCGAAGATCAGTGGAACTGCTCTTCTTCGGTCGAGCCCGTCAGCGCCTTGACGCTCGAGGTGCCGCCCTGGATCACCGTGGTCACGTCGTCGAAGTAGCCCGCGCCCACTTCCTGCTGGTGCGACACGAAGGTGTAGCCCTTTTCACGTGCGGCGAACTCGGGTTCCTGGACCATGTTGACGTAGTGCTTCATGCCTTCGCCGTTGGCGTAGGCGTGTGCGAACTGGAAGGTGTTGAACCAGTTGATGTGGATGCCGGCCAGCGTGATGAACTGGTACTTGTAGCCCAGCGCCGAGAGTTCGTCCTGGAACGAGGCGATGGCCTTGTCGTCGAGGTTCTTCTTCCAGTTGAACGACGGCGAGCAGTTGTAGCTCAGCAGCTTGCCCGGGCAGGCGGCCAGCACGGCCTGGGCGAACTCACGCGCAAAGCCCAGGTCGGGCGTGCCGGTTTCGCACCACACCAGGTCGGCGTACGGAGCGTAGGCCACGCCGCGGCTGATGGCCTGCTCCAGGCCGTTCTTGACGCGGTAGAAACCTTCCTGGGTGCGCTCGCCGGTCAGGAACGGCTTGTCGTTGGCGTCATGGTCGGAAGTGATCAGGTTCGCGGCTTCGGCATCGGTGCGCGCCAGGATCAGCGTGGGCACACCCATCACGTCGGCCGCAAAGCGCGCGGAAACCAGCTTTTCAACCGCTTCCTTGGTCGGCACCAGCACCTTGCCACCCATGTGGCCGCACTTCTTCACGGCCGCGAGCTGGTCTTCGAAGTGCACGCCCGCCGCGCCGGCGGAGATCATGTTCTTCATCAGCTCGAAGGCATTGAGCACGCCGCCAAAACCGGCTTCGGCATCGGCCACGATGGGCAGGAAGTAATCGATGAACTCGGCGTCGCCGGGGTTCAGGCCGCGGCCCCACTGGATTTCATCGGCACGCTTGAATGTGTTGTTGATGCGGCGAACCATGGTGGGCACCGAGTCGTAGGCATACAGCGACTGGTCGGGGTACATGGTTTCGGAGCTGTTGCCGTCGGCGGCAACTTGCCAGCCCGACAGGTACACGGCTTCGAGGCCGGCCTTGGCCTGCTGCATCGCCTGGCCTGCGGAAATCGCGCCGAAGGCGTTCACATAGCCTTTCTTCGCGCCGCCGTTGACCTTCTGCCAGAGCTTCTCGGCGCCGCGCTGGGCCAGCGTGTGCTCGGGCTGCAGGCTGCCGCGCAGACGCACCACGTCGGCGGCCGAATAACCGCGCTTGATACCCTTCCAGCGGGGGTTTTGCGCCCAGTCCTTCTCAAGTGCGGCGATTTGCTGTTCACGGCTCAGTTGTTGCGTCAGCGATTGGGGCATGTTGTTTCTCCAAGGACTCAAGGTTGATGAACTTTCGCGGCGGCATTTCTGCTGCCCATGGAGACTACTGTAAATTTATTTCGGAAAAAAAGCTTGAGTCTTATGTCTTATATAAGAGATAAGACACCTATATAAATCAACCACTTGCAATCATTTTCCGCATTGCGAAATGACATTTCTCGTATTGATATTTTTTGGTGCGTTGCAGCATTTTGAATTTTCACATTATGAAAACGACATTTCAGCAGGCAAAATCTGGGGCTCTTCCACGGCCGCAGCATTTGAAACCGGCGCGGATTTCTGAAGCGCTGAAGGCCACACGGGGCAGAGCAACGGATCCGGCCATTCTTGGACGGGCTCAGGACGCTCAAGAAACAGCTTTTTTCCCCAAATAAATCGATGACTTAGAAAGTGACCGATTGGGGCAAACAGCGGCGAGATTGGTAAAAACCGTTCGTGGTGAGCTTCGCTAGGCGCGCCCGTCGAACCATGAACGGCCCGTCCTCATGATTTGAGCGCAGGCCGTTCACCCTTCGACGCGGCCGGCCAAGCAGGCTCAGGGCGAACGGGGATTGTCAAGTCCGCTGTTTCTTTTAAATGCATTACGAGACCTCGGCTTGCTTACCTCGCTCAGGACTCTCAAGAAACTGATTTCCCCAAACAAATCAATAACTTAGCAGCGATCCGATTTGTGCAAGCAGCGATCGCAAAGTCATGATTTGTCGAAAAAGAATAGCTAATGGCCGTTCGCCCTGAGCGAGGTAGGCGAGACTCGTCTCGCTTGAACCGAAGACCCGCGCTCAGCTGCGGATCTCTTCGGAAAGCACTTCCCAGCGATCGCCCAGCCGGCGCCAGTACTGCCGCAAGGGCAAGCTCTTGCCCGCCTTGCGGCTGCCTATCTGCATGTCCACGATGCGAATCTCGCCTTGCGGATCCTTCCATGCATAGACCGACAGATCTTGCACGCCAATATCGGAGAAGCGGAAGAACTCCGTGAGGCGGGCCCTGGGAACCTGCTGCGCCGCAGGCTCTTGCCCATACATTTTCGCGAGAAGGCCCGGGTCGGCGCTTTTCCAGGCCTGCTGCCAGTTATCCAAGACGCGCACGAAGGCATCGGCGGTCCTGGCCTGGGAACGGTCCGACGGCCCGGTCCACTCCAGCTTGTCGCGCATCAGTACCGGCGTCTGGCGATCGAGCGTCTTCATCAGCAAGATCAGATCGGGATTGGCCAGAACGATGCAGCCGTCGCTGGCCTCGGGAAGGCGCGCGAACTGGTCCGGCGGAGATCCGTGCAGCCAGATGCCATCGCCCGAACGGTCCACGGCCTTGTCCCAGTCATTGGGGTAGTTGAGCGTGAGCGCGCCCTTGCCGTAGAACTCGGGCAGTCGCGCACCCGGAATCTGGCGGCCGATGAAGTAGACGCCCTGGGGCGTGCGCTGATCGCCTTCCAGCGACTTGCCCATGCCGAACTTGCCGATCGAGACATAGAAATCACCGATCAGGCGCAGCTTGCCCTTCTCGTTGCGAAACAGGTACAGCCTGGATTTGCTTGCATCGATCGCCACGGCATGGCGAACCGAAGCGCCCAGTTGCTGGAACTCGCGCGGCACGCTGCCCGCGGCCAGCACGGCACCCGCGCCATGGACGCGGCGCTGGAGTTCCTTTTGCAGGCCATGCGCCTGTTCCTGCAATTCCAGCGGCGCAGCCGGCGTCGCCTTGGGATCGGCGGATACATGCTTGACCAGCAGTTGCGTGACTTCGGACGTGGGCGCGTTCGCCCATCCGGTCATGCGGCCGGTCTTGAAGCGCAGCAGATCGGCATAGACCAGCTGGGCCGCACGGAAATTGGGAACATCGGCCGTGAGCTGGGCCGCAGCACGCAAGGCCGCATCCAGCTCCTGGCGCTTGACCAGGTCGATGACGTCGAGCAGGCGCGCTTCCGCCGTATTGGCCACCACGGGCTTTGCAGCAGCGCCTGCGGCCACTGCGCCGGCCGCACCCGCTGCACCTGCTGCGGCAGACGCCTTGGCCCGGCTCGCCGATTTTGGCGCGGACGCAACCGCGCGCTTGGCAGGCTTGACCTGCTTGGCGACCGACTTCGACTTCTCCTGGCGCACCTGGGCATGGGCGGTCGAGATATATGCCGCACCACTGCCCATCACGCACAGCACAAGCAGCGCTCGACAAAGCGACCTTCTCATCAATATTCCCGACAATTATCTTCTACTGGCGATGCGCACGGAGGCAAGGAAAAGGACCGGTCTCAACCGCCCGTGCTTTCACGCACGATGCGCCAGTTGCCGCCCTCGTTGCGCATGGCCAGGGTTTTTCGCGTGGTGGTGTTCAGGCTGCCGGCTACGTAGTTCTGGCGGAACCTGGCCGTGGCCTGGTCGCCATTGACGGACACCTGGATGTTTTGCAGCGTGATCGAGATACCGCTCTTGCCGACAATGCGGATGCGGCGCGCTTCCTTCCATTGGGCCAGGCTGGCGCCATTGCCCGGCACGAACTTCTCGCTGTAGGCATCGAGATAGCCCGGCATGTCCTGCTTCTCCCAGGCGGTTACCCAGGCCTTGACTGCGGACTCGACTTCGGCCGCAGACTGTGCGACTGCCGGCTTGGGTTCGGCGGCAGGTGACGCTGTCGGCTCGGCGGCCACAGCAGGCTTGGCGGGCGATGCCAGCGCTGCGGCGGCCGATGCCGCGGCGGTCGATACCGCGGCAGCCGACGCTGCGGCGGCCGGCGCTGCTGCGGGCGCTGCCGGCGCTGCGGGCGCGGCAGCCACAGCGGCAGGGGCCACCACGGCAGCAGGCGCTGTCGGTGGTGTAGCGGTCTTGGCGACGGCTTTCGCTTCCGCCTTGGGCAAGGGCCTGGTTTCGACCACCGGTGCGGGCGTGGTCTGCGCCTTCACCTCCGGCTTGACCTCGACCTTGGGCACCACCGGCGGCTTCGCCGGCGCTGCGGGCGCCGCGACGGCACTCGTGCTCGCCTGCGCCACCACGGTCTTGGCCGGGCCCTGTGCCGCGGGGACCAATTGCGTGATCAATGCCAGCTTGGCTGGGATGGTCTGGCGCGAACTGTCCAGTTGCAAGGCCTTGGAATAGGCTTCGCTGGCCATGCGCGCATACAGGTCGCCCAGGTTCTCATGGGCAGTCGTGTAGCTGGGATTGGTGCGAATGGCTTGCTCCAGCGCTTCCGCTGCCTTGCGCTCCTGGCCATCCGCCGCGTACAGCACGGCCAGATTGTTGTAGGGCTCGGGCATGCTCGGGTACTCCCGAACCAGCGAAGAGAAAATCCTGATGGCCTGCGCGTTCTGCTTTTGCTCGGTCGCAATCACTCCACGCACGAAACGCATTTCGACATCGCCGGGGTTCTGCTTGAGATAGCTGTCGGCCTGTATTGCGGCCTGCTTGGCATTGCCCTGGTCCAGCAGCTTCGTGACTTCATCCACGGCGCGCGAAGCCTGCACGGGCATGCTGCCAAGACTCAGGCCCCAGCCCAGCAGCACAGCGAGCATGGGCCTTGAAAAGCGCGACGGGACAGCACTGCGCTTACGCAACATAACCGGGGATGCAATCTGCATATGGCGCTCTTCTCTCTACGCAATGAATGGGAGGGGAAATGGGATGGGGCTTGTCGCTCATGCCAGGTCAGCGCAGCCGCCTGAGCACGCAGCCAAACCCTTTTAATTGTATACGCGCTCCATCCCGCCAGCACCTGCCAAGGGCGTATCCAGCGACGTGCAACCGCCTTGAAAGCGAAGTCGGCGGCAAAGCGATCGATGCGTGCGCCCGAAGTGCAGCCCACGGCTGCGAAAACGATACGCCACAAACACCGAACGTTACGGAACACACGACGTAACACATACCGGAACACGCGCCGAAACACGCTTGCACTCCACTGCCAATTCTTGGAAACACCCAGAAAACACCAATTAAATCAACCACTTGCGAATATCTCAAGGATTGAACAGATAGGGACGGCCGTTGGCACGCATATTGCAAAAAACCTTCCAGACGAGCTTTATGGCCCGCGACCTTGCCGACCGCTTGAACGATCAACCCATCTGGAAAGAGCATATGACGACCTCTTCAATACAACCCTCCGGCACCGCCCTCGCACAGTTGAATGTCTCGCAGGCCGGCGCGTTCGACGCAGCCCCTGCGGCTGGCGCAGCGGCCGCGGCCGTGCCTGCTCCCGCCGTTCTTTCCCAGGTTTCACCGGGCGTTCAGATCGTGCGCGACGGCCAGGCCATGGCGGCGCAAGCCGGCAGCCGGCTGCAAATCGGCGACAAGATCATCGTTCCGCCAGAGGGTGGAGCGCAGGCATTGTTCTCGGGCAGCGGAGGGCAGCAGCTGGTAGGAACGTTCGCTGGCGGCACCGAGGCCACGCTCAACTTCCGCAGTACCGAGGAAGGCACCGGCGTCATGGCGCTGGACCTGGAATCGGGCGACGTCGATGTCGCCGCGGTCGACTCCGAGTCCGTGGGCCTGGTGGTGACGAAGGAATCCTCTGAGGCAGGCGGCGCGGTGCTCGGCGACTTCCTGCTCGCAGGTCTGGCCGGCCTGGGCGCGGGCGCGCTGCTCGCGTCCAGGAACAACGACGACGATGACAACCCGGCGCCTGTGCTGCCGACCAATCCAACGGATTCCACCGAGCCGACGGATAGCACTGAGCCAACGGACTCCACCGAGCCGACGGACTCTACCGAGCCCACAGATTCCACTGAGCCTACGGACTCCACCGAACCCACGGACTCCACTGAGCCTACGGATTCCACTGAGCCTACGGATTCCACTGAGCCTACGGACTCCACCGAACCAACGGACTCTACCGAGCCCACGGATTCCACTGAGCCTACGGATTCCACCGAGCCCACGGATTCCACTGAGCCCACGGATTCCACTGAGCCTACGGACTCCACCGAGCCCACGGATTCCACTGAGCCTACGGACTCCACCGAGCCCACGGATTCCACCGAGCCGACAGATTCCACTGAGCCTACGGATTCCACTGAGCCTACGGACTCCACCGAACCAACGGACTCTACCGAGCCTACGGATTCCACCGAGCCCACGGATTCCACCGAACCAACGGACTCCACTGAGCCTACGGACTCCACCGAGCCCACGGATTCCACCGAACCAACGGACTCCACCGAACCAACGGATTCCACTGAGCCCACGGATTCCACTGAGCCTACGGACTCCACCGAGCCTACGGATTCCACCGAGCCCACGGATTCCACTGAGCCCACGGATTCCACCGAGCCAACGGACTCCACTGAGCCCACGGATTCCACCGAGCCAACGGACTCCACTGAGCCCACGGATTCCACCGAGCCCACGGACTCCACCGAACCAACGGACTCCACTGAGCCCACGGATTCCACCGAACCAACGGACTCCACTGAGCCTACGGATTCCACTGAACCAACGGACTCCACTGAGCCCACAGATTCCACTGAACCAACGGACTCCACTGAGCCCACAGATTCCACTGAACCAACGGATTCCACCGAGCCAACGGACTCCACCGAGCCAACGGATTCCACTGAGCCCACGGACTCTACCGAGCCGACAGATTCCACTGAGCCCACGGATTCCACCAATCCAACGGATCCGACAGATTCCACCGAGCCAACGGATTCCACTGAGCCCACGGATTCGACCGAACCGACGGACTCTACCGAGCCCACCGATGGTCCGGATGACAGCACCGGCCTGATCACTTCGGTGCAGGACGTGGTCGATACCCTGTTGCAGGGGACGGTCGCGGCGCCAGTGATCGATCTGATCAACTCCCTCGTGGACCCTGACAACAGTGCGTTGAGCACGGTTACCGGCTTGCTGGAAAACCTCACGAATACCGACGGCGGCCTCGGTGCGCTGACGGACCTCGTCAACGGCCTGGTCAATACGCAAAATGAGGGCCTGGCGCCCTTGATCGACACCCTCAACAATCTCTTGAACGGTCTCGCGGAGCCCTCGGGTAGCGGCGGCGTGCAGGACCTCGTGAACAACGTTGTTGGTGGCCTGCTGGGTACGGGCGGCTTGGGCGGCTTGCTGGGCGGTTTGCTCACTGGCGGCAGCGGTGGTGGCGACAACGGTGGTGGCGACGGCAGCGGCAGCGAGGGACTCACCGCCTCGACGCAAAGCGTGGTCGACAACCTCGCGGAAGGCACGGTTGCAGCGCCAGTGGCTGACCTGATCAACGCGCTGATCCATCCTTCCGAAGGCACGCTGTCCGCCGTGACCGGCGCACTCGAAAGCCTGACCGGTACCGACGGCGGCCCATTGGCTGTACTCACGGAGCTGGTCAATGGACTGGCCACCATTCCCGGTGAAAACCTCGAACCGTTGATCGAGACGCTCAACGGCTTGATCGGCGGACTGGCGAGCGCGGGCGACGGTGCAGGCGCACTGCAGGATGTGGTCGAAAGCCTGCTGGGCGAAGACGGTGCGCTTGGCGGACTGCTTGCCGAAGGCGGCCTGCTGGCCGGCGTTGGCGACCTGCTGGGCAATCTGTCGGGCGGCGCAGGCGGCGGCTCGGGCGGTAACGGCAGCGGCGTCGTGACCTCGGTGCAGGACGTGGTCGACAACCTGCTGGGCGGCACGGTGGCCGAGCCGGTGGCGGATCTGATCAATGCGCTGACCCACCCCACGGACGGCACGCTGTCCGCAGTGACCAGCGCACTTGAAAGCCTGACAGGCACCGACGGCGGCCCGCTGGCGGTACTCACGGAACTGGTCAATGGTCTGGTCACCATCCCCGGTGAAAACCTCGAACCGCTGATCGAGACGCTCAACGGCCTGATCGCTGGACTCGGGGACGCAGGCAACGGCGCAGGCCCGCTGGGCGGCATCGTCGAAGGCCTGCTGGGCGAAGACGGTGTGCTTGGCGGACTGCTTGCCGAAGGCGGCCTGCTGGCCGGCGTTGGCGGCCTGCTGGGCAATCTGTCGGGCGGTGCAGGTGGCGGCTCGGGCGGTGACGGCAGCGGCGTCGTGACCTCGGTGCAGGACGTGGTCGACAACCTGCTGGGCGGCACGGTGGCCGAGCCGGTGGCGGACCTGATCAATGCACTGACCCATCCCACGGACGGCACGCTGTCCGCAGTGACCGGCGCACTTGAAAGCCTGACCGGCACCGACGGCGGCCCGCTGGCGGTACTCACGGAACTGGTCAATGGCCTGGTCACCATCCCCGGTGAAAACCTCGAACCGCTGATCGAGACGCTCAACGGCCTGATCGCCGGACTCGGGGACGCAGGCAACGGCGCAGGCCCTCTGGGCGGCATCGTCGAAGGCCTGCTGGGCGAAGACGGTGCGCTTGGCGGACTGCTTGCCGAAGGCGGCCTGCTGGCCGGCGTTGGCGGCCTGCTGGGCAATCTGTCGGGCGGCTCGGGCGGTGACGGCAGCGGCGTCGTGACCTCGGTGCAGGACGTGGTCGACAAC
The DNA here is from genome assembly GCF_902706035.1 of Pantoea sp. 18069. Taxonomy (GTDB): domain Bacteria; phylum Pseudomonadota; class Gammaproteobacteria; order Burkholderiales; family Burkholderiaceae_C; genus Comamonas. The sequence continues at coordinate 82,401 of NZ_CACSJA010000008.1, forward strand.
CTGCTGGGCGGTACGGTGGCCGAGCCGGTCTCTAACCTGCTCAATGCACTGATCGCGCCTACGGACGGCACGCTGTCCATCGTCACCGGTGCGCTCGAAGACCTGACCAGCATCGAAAACGGCCCGCTGGGCGTGCTCACGGAACTGGTCGATGGACTGACGCAGGTGCCCGGTGAAGGACTCGAACCGGTGCTCAGCGTGCTGCACGACCTGATTGCCGGCCTTTCCGATAACGGTGCGACCGGCGGTCTGAGCGGCATTGTGGCCGGAGTGCTCGGAGACAACGGCTTGCTTGGTGGCCTGCTCGGTGGCGGCGGCGGCCTGCTCGGCGGCGGCTTGCTCGGTGGACTGACCGGCGGCGACGGTGGTCTGCTCGCCGGAGTGATCGGTGACGACGGACTGGTCGGCGGCCTTGTCGGCGGTGACGGCGGTCTGCTGGCCGGTGTGATCGGTGACGATGGCCTGCTTGGCGGCCTGCTGGGCGGCGACGGCGGCCTGCTCGGTGGACTGACCGGCGGCGACGGTGGTCTGCTCGCCGGAGTGATCGGTGACGACGGACTGGTCGGCGGCCTTGTCGGCGGTGACGGCGGTCTGCTGGCCGGTGTGATCGGTGACGATGGCCTCCTGGGCGGCCTGCTCGGCGGCGACGGCGGCCTGCTCGGTGGACTGACCGGCGGCGACGGTGGTCTGCTCGCCGGAGTGATCGGTGACGACGGACTGGTCGGCGGCCTTGTCGGCGGTGACGGCGGTCTGCTGGCCGGTGTGATCGGTGACGATGGCCTCCTGGGTGGCCTGCTCGGCGGCGACGGCGGCCTGCTTGGTGGCCTGCTCGGCGGCGACGGTGGACTGCTCGGTGGACTGACCGGCGGTGACGGCGGCCTGCTCGGTGGTCTGACCGGCGGTGACGGCGGTCTGCTCGCCGGAGTCATTGGTGACGACGGCCTGCTTGGTGGCCTGCTCGGTGGCGACGGCGGCCTGCTCGCCGGTGTGATTGGTGACGACGGCCTGCTTGGCGGTCTGCTCGGCGGCGACGGTGGACTGCTTGGTGGTCTGACCGGTGGCGACGGCGGCCTGCTCTCCGGAGTGATCGGTGACGACGGACTGGTCGGCGGCCTTGTCGGCGGCGACGGCGGTCTGCTCGCCGGTGTCATCGGTGACGACGGCCTCCTGGGCGGCCTGCTCGGCGGCGACAGCGGACTGCTGTCCGGTCTGACGGGTAGCCAGGGTCTGGTCGGCGGTCTGCTGGGCCAGAACGGCGCAGTGGGCGGCTTGCTCGGCGGTGGCGGATTGTTGGGCGGCCTGCTGGGCAAGAGCGCTGCGCCGGCCTTCACCAGCGCCGAGTCGGCAGATCAGCCCATTGCCACGGCGATCAGCAGCCTGTCGGAGGGCGGCAACGATACCGCCTCCATCCTGCCTCAGTCGCTGCACAACAACCTGTTTGCCTGATCAACGCCACAACAACGCCCATGTCGCAGACCTTTCGGGTCAACGCGGCATGGGCATGCAAGGAGTCACATGTTCAAGAACTACCCGCTTTACACCAGCCTGCTGCTGGCCTGTGGTCTCGCGGCCTGCAGCTCCGGCCCCGGCAGCTCCGCGCAGCGCAGCGCAAACCATTACGCGTTCGGCAAGGCGCCTCCGGTCGCTGCGGACAATGCGCGCGTCGCGCCCGTCATCGCCCAGCCCGTGCAAGCCAGGAAGGGGCCGGACAATGTCGCGCATATCGTCTATTTCGATTTCGATTCCTACACGGTCAGGCCCGTCGATCGACCGATTCTGGAAAGCCATGCCCGCTGGCTGCGCAGCAACCCGCAGCAGTCGCTGGTGCTCCAGGGCCACACTGATTCGCGCGGCGGCATCGAGTACAACCTCGCGCTCGGAAACAAGCGTGCGCAAGCGGTGCGTTCAAGCCTGCAACTGCTGGGCGTGGAACAGCACCGGGTGGAAGCCGTGAGCTACGGCAAGGAGCAACTGGCCGACCCGGGTACGAGCGATGCGGCACACCAGCGCAATCGCCGTGTGGAATTCGAGTATCGATGAGTTGATTGAGCAGCCTTGACCGCTTGCGTGCTAGGAAAGCTTTGATCCACAAACACCCCCTCACCACTGCCGGGCTGGCGCTGCCAGCGCAGGGCCACAAGCCATCCATGGAGAGCAGGACCACCCTCGCCCGCCAACTGGGCGCCGGCCTGCAATACCTGGAACAGCGGATCACGCTCCTTCCCGAGCCCTACTCCTGCTGTGTGCTGTTTTTCACCGTGGCCGCGAAAGGATCGGATGCCTGCGTTTTCTTTGTACGCAGAAGCACTCTGGAGGCGGCATGGCGCGAAGGCACGACCCGCGTGCGCCAGTGGGCCTGGGTGCGCCAGCTCAGCGCGGTCGAACTGCGCATCGACTGGCCGAATGAAATCGTGGTGATCGGCAGCCGCATTCCTGCGCTGTGCCAGTGGGGTTCGGCCTCGGCATGGGCACTGGCGGACGACGATCTGGAACACGCCGAGCTCATATCGCCGATGGCGCTTTTCAACACCCGCCAGAGTCCTCTCGACACACGGTTGAAACAGTTCATTGCCACCCCGGCCTTCCCCGCCATGGCGGATGTCAATTTGCTGCTGCGGCTTCAGGGCCTGCGCATTGGCGAGGATGGCGTACAGACCGAACTGCCGAAAGTGACGACTCCGCCGCCGCCCCCTGTGCCTGCGACCAGGATGCCGCCCGTGCGGACCGAGCCCCCTTCTTGCGAGCACCGGCAATGCCAGGGCAACGGATTGGAAAGCGTCGATTGCGACCGACTGTGCGTGACTTATGCGCTGCTGCTCGCGCAGCATCACGTTGCGGAAACGGAGTTGGCGCAGACCGGAATGATGCAAGCCATAGAGCGCGCGTTTGCATGCCTGGAGAAAAACATCGATAGCCTGGGCATGCGCGCCGACGCTGCCTACATAGAACAGGCCATGTGTCTGCTGATTTTTACCCGCTATATCGTCAACCGCAACACGGACGGCGCATTCACCAATTTCATTGGTCACCTGGAGAGGCTTGCGCAGGATTTGATCGCCATCAAGAATGCCGGCCCTCCGGACACCTCACCTTGAAAGCCTGTTTCAGAGGAGCCGAAGTGCAAAGCGCAAGGGATTTCACCTCCACGCTGCCGAAATGCCGCTGCGCACCGCCGGCTGCTTATTTGCCGTGCCCATCGGTAAATCGCGAAGTGGTAGCAATGCAGGGCCCAGCGAATTCAACGCAATGCATTAACGCGTGCGGGGGACCGGCTCACCCGGACGCGCCATTAAGAACAATTTGCATGATGAACAAACAAGCACGAATTCGCCTCAGGGTTTTCCATTACCCAATGGAAAGAGCGCCGCCGCCCCATATTCCCTCAACAGCCGTGCCAAGGAGCAGACTGCTGCCCCGCGGGCATCCCCTCGCAGAGACATCTGAAATTCTCACACACAAGCCGTGCGCGCCTTTAGTGGGATTTATCGGGCACGAGTTCCCAGCCTGCATCGATTAACCGATAGCTCCAACCGAAAAGCATTGAAGTCTCGAACTTTTCGGCATAAACGAATCACTTCGCGCAAAAACGAAAAAAATAGGAACGATTTCCACTAGAAAATCATCAATTTCCGTATACGCATCGTCGAAATTTCCCTCGCCGCGACAGCAGGCGAGGAGGGCCGCATTCCGTCTGCGCAAAGAGCGATAGGACGTGGGTAACCCGATAATTGTTATCTAAGACTTGCTGATGCTTCATTGCATATTTTGAGTACAGCGATTAAGAAAAACTATTCCAACAGAACCAACCCTGGAAAACAAACCTATTAAAATTTGGGGTTAAGATAACAACTGATTACTGAATTACACTAATAAAAACATCGATTAACACCAAAGCATCACTGTTGCAACTGAACCATCAACTTCGGGAAGACAAAGAAGGCTATCGACCCTAAAAAATCATAGAGAACAGGCTTTTTAGCGCGTTCTGCTCCAGGCCAGATAAAGGCCCGCGCCATTAACCGACAAAGACCGCCAGCCCCATGCTTCAATACCTGCTACCCCGCCAGTTGCTGACTGCCATCGACAAGGATGAGCAGACAGGCAAGACCTCGGGGTATGGCTCGGCCATAAGGGACTCGTTCGACAGAGCGTCCCGGCATCTGCGTCGGGCGGCATGGTTGTCCTTGCCTATCAGCCTGCTGGGCTTATTGCCTTCCATTTTCATCTTGCAGGTCTATAACCGGGTTATCTCGCGCGGCGGCATTGCGACGCTGACCGCCATGGTCGCCGGCGTTCTCTGTTTTCTTTGCCTGGAGCTGTGGCTACGCCGCCGGCGCGCCCTAGCGCTGCGCGAAGCGGGCGCGACCATCGACCGGGAAGTTTCCCAGACCCTGATGAACTGCATGCTGCGCCATCCGCTGCTGACGCTGGAGCGGCGCTCGGCCAGCCAGTGGCTGCAGCTGTTTCGCGATATCGGGGCGATGCGCTCGTGCGTATCGGGCGGCCTGGCGGCTTCGGTGCTCGATCTGCCCATGGCCCTGCTCGCGCTGGTCGTGATCGGCATCATTGCCTGGCCCGTGCTGCCGGTGATCCTGGTAGCGATGCTCATCCTGGGCGTGCTCGCCTGGTGGTGGGCTGATGAAGTGCGCAACTCCCGCGTCGAGGAAATCGAGCAGGCCCGCCAGCTCGATCGCGGCACGGCCGAGATCTGCAATGCGCGCACTACGCTCAAGGTGCTCGGTTATGACGATGCCGCAAAGCAGTCCTGGCAATCCGGCTACGACCGCTGGCTCGGCGAGAGCTTCCGCAAGAACGGCGAGATCGAGAATGCGCGCGAAACCGGCCATGTGCTGCTGACCCTCTTCTCCGTCGCCGTCATCACCGTGGGCGCCATTGCAATCAATGCCCAGTGGATGAGCATAGGCAGCCTGATGGCCGTCAATCTGCTGTCGGCCAAGGCCCTGGGCCCCATCGCCCAGCTCGCGAGCAACTGGCGTTCGCTGGCTCGAGCCAACGAGTCCACGCAGCGGCTGCAGGCCGTGCTGCGCGAGCCGCTGGAGCCCGCGGCCCAGACCATTGAGCCGCCGCGCCCGCGCGGCGCGTTCCGGCTCGACAACGTGAGCTTCCACTATCCCTCGGGCCATGTCGCGCTCGACCAGGTCTCGCTGCAACTGGGCCCCGGAGGCATCCATGCGATCCTGGGCCGCAACGGTGCCGGCAAGTCCACGCTGGCCAAGCTGCTCGCCGGCCTCTACCAGCCCACGCAAGGCAGCCTGTTCATCGATGAGTACGACATGGCCCAGTTCTCCCGCAGCGACCTCGGACGCTGGGTCGGCTGCCTGCCCCAGCAGTCCTACTGGTTCAGCGGCCCCATCATCGACACGCTGCGCATGGTCAACCCCGAAGCCGACAGCAACCGGATCTTTGTCGCCTGCAAGCTTTCGGGCGCGCACAACTTCATCAGCCGGCTGCCCAACGGCTACCAGACCGAGCTGGGCGAAGGCGGTGCCGGCCTGTCGGCGGGCGAGCTGCGCAAGCTCGGCCTGGCCCAGCTGTTCCTGCGCAATCCCTCGGTGCTGATTCTCGACGAGCCCAGCAACGACCTCGATTTCGAAAGCGAAACCGAGCTGCTGCAGACGCTCAGGCAGATCGCGGTCAAGCACACCATCGTCGTCGTCACCCATTCGCTGCGCGTGGCCTCGCTTGCCCAGCATGTCTACCACGTGCGCGGCGACGGCCAGGTCGACCACGGCACGCCCGAGAAAATGCTGCCGGAACTGTTTGGCGTGGCGCGCCCTGGCAGCGCCAGCCCCGCAAGCGATGCGCCCGTCCCGGCCACGGGCGCTGCGGCGGCGCAAACGGCACAAGTGGCGGTGTGAGCATGAGCACCCCACAAGAACTCCCCGAAGTCCTGCGCGATGCGCGCCAGGCGCCTGGCGCTGCCGATACGGCCGCCGTGAACCCGCGCGCGCGCGGCACCTCTGCGTTCTTCAGCCGGCAACGGCTGCTGATCGCCATCATTGCCGCGCTGGTGCTGGTCGGCCTGTTCTATCCGGTCGAAAACGTGGTGGTGGCAAGCGGCCAGGTGATTCCCTCGGACCGGGTGCAGACCGTACAGCATCTTGAAGGCGGCATCGTCACGTTGGTGCATGTGAAGGAAGGCCAGACCATCACCAAGGGCCAGCCGATTCTGGAAATCGACCTGGGCGGCGGCAGCCTCAACCTCGAGCAGCTCACCGCGCGCAGCGCGACGGCCCAGGCCGTCAGAACGCGCCTGGCGGCCGAAAGCCAGGGCCTCAAGCTCGACGCCAAACACTTCCCCGCCGAAGTCGATGCACGCATCGTGCGCTCCGAACTCGGCGCCTTCACCGCGCGTGCGCTCGAATACCGGGGCGGCCTGGCCTCGTCCCAGGCCATGCTTGCCCAGGCGCGCGGCGATGTCGCGCAGGTCCAGGCGCGCATCCAGGGGCTGGAAAACAGCCTGCGCCTGTACGAGCAGGAAGCCGCGATCGCCAACCAGCTCGCGGCCGAACAGCTCATAGGCCAGCTCGAAGTCATAGACAAGCAGCGCGCGCTCGAACAGGTGCGTGCAGACCTGGCCGCCGCAAGGCAAAGCCTCGTGAGCAACCGCGCAAAGGTCGAGCAGGCCCAGGCCAAGCTGATGGAAACGCAGGGCGCATTTCGCCGGCGTGCGTCCGACGAGCTGGCCCAGACCGAGCGCGAACTGATGAGTCTTTCGGAAGACCTGTCGCGCGCCCAGAACCAGCGCACCCGCACCGTGGTGCTCGCGCCCACCGACGGCATCGTCAAGGGCCTGCGCAGCTCGGGTGCGGGCTGGGTGGTCAAGCCCGGCGAGCCGATTCTCGAAATCGTGCCCGACAAGGACGAGATCGTGGTCGAGGCGCGCCTCAACCCCTCGGACCGCGGCTACGTGCATGTGGGGCAGGCGACCAAGGCCAAGATCACTGCCTACGACTATCTGCGCCACGGCTTTGTCGCGGGCGAGGTCCGGCTGGTCTCGGCCGATGCCGACAGGGACCCCAACCGCCCGGACTCGCCCTCTTATTTCCGCATCCAGGCCAGCCTGCAGCAGCCCTGGGTCGGCCGCGTCGACAACCGCATCACCACCGGCATGCAGGCCGAGCTGGACCTGCTGGTCGGCCATGAACCGTTCATCTGGTATCTGCTGCGCCCCGTGCTGCGCATCCAGAGCGAAGCGTTCCGGGAGCCCTGATGATGACGAGCCTAAACATCGCTCACGGAGCCTGCGCCACGGCCCTGGGGCTGCTGGCCTGCGCGCTGGCCCTGTCGGCGCCTGCGGCCGCACAGAGCGCAAGCGACAGCCTGGCCGCTTCCGTTCTGGTGGCCGCGCACAGCCATCCCGCGCTGCGCGGCGAGTCCGCCGAGCGGCCTGCGGGCGCCCTGCCCCTGCAGCTCGCGCAGCAGCTCACGCCCGGCTCGCTGGCGGTCAACCAGTCGCAAAAGCAATTGCTGCAGGCGCTCTACGAGATGCTTGGCGGCCACCCCGATGTGCTCAAGGCGCGCTCCGCGCTCGAGTCCGCGGGGCATGACCTCAATTCGGCGAAAAACGCACGCTGGCCCACCTTCAAGGTCGGCACCTCGTCGGGCAATGCCTCGATAGCCCAGGGCCAGCGCCGCGAGTCCTACACCGCCATCAACGCCGAAGTGCGCGTGAACCTGCTCGACGGCGGCGCGATCGGCGCGGGCATACGCTCGGCCGAAGAGATGGAAGCCGCGCAGGACAACGTGCTCTACAGCACGCGGCAGAACGTGCTGCTCGAAGCACTGACCGCGCTGCTTGAACTGCACCGTTTCGAGCGCAAGGCCCAGGTGGCGGCCGAATCGGCCGCCACCATAGGCCAGCTCGCGCATGTAGAGCAGCGCCGCGCCGAGCTCGGCGCGGTCGGCCGCAATGACCTGCGCCGGGCCGCCTCGCGCCGGGCCAGCGCGCTGGCCGAACAACACGCGCTGCAGTCGCAGCGCATGGACGCACTGGCGCGCTTCACGCGCTATTTCAACTACGTGCCCACGGGCCAGGCACTGCCCGAACTCGAAGTGCCCGACTACTGGCTGCCCGCGAGCGAGCAGGCCGCGCTGCAGGCCTCGGAACACCACAGTTCCGAGCTGCGCGAAACGCGCCACATGATAGAGCGCGCAACGGCCGAAGTCGAACGCAGCAAGGCCGAGCGCTTTCCCACGCTGGCCGGCGTCGTTGCCCAGACCAAGGACCCCAAGGGCGTGATCTACAACGAAGGCACGCGCTACGGCCTGGAGCTCAACTGGAACTTCGGCAATGGCTTCGAGCTGCGCGACCGCATTCTCAAGGCGATCAACGAATTGCAGGCCCAGGAAGCGCAGCAGGAAGCCGTGCGCCGCCAGGTGCAGGAAGCCGCCTCGGCCGCCTGGGGCCGCTGGCAGGCCGGCCGCGAGCGCGAAGCCCAGTTGACCGACGCGGTGCGCGAAGCGCGCACGGCCTTCGAAGGCTACCGCCGGCTGCTCGAAGTCGGCCGCGGCAGCCTGGCCCAGGTGCTCGATGCGCAACTGGACATGCAGCGCCTGATGCTGGACGAAGCCGACGCGCTTTACGACCAGCGCATCAACGGCCTGCGACTGGTGCGCACGACGGGGCAGTTGCTGCCCCGCGAGCTGCCCGAACATTGGCTGGACCGGCTGTTCGACCAGCCCACGGTCAGCCGCATTCCGACGGGCCCTGGCAGCACCGTGCCCCGCACCTCGCCGCAGACCGCGCCCGCCTTTGCCGGCGCGCGGCCCCAAGACGCCGCCACCACACCCCCCATTTTGCTGACACAGCGCCTGCAACTGCGCCTGGACACCCGTCTGGACCCCACGCTGCGCGCCCTGCCCCGGAACCCTCCCGTCGTCACCCACGCGCTGCGATGGTGACGCCCCTGTTTTCAGCCGCGGCCGCGAGCGCTAGCCCATCGCCCGCCAACCGCTTTTACTCCATGGGCCAGACTTTTGATTGGAATCAAGATGACCAACCTTATCAAGAACTTCTGGAATGACGAAGAGGGCGCTACTGCCATTGAGTATGGGCTGATTGCGGGGCTGATTGCGGTGGCGATCATCGTCACAGTCGGCGAGATTGGAGTGAGCCTCAATGGATTCTTCACCTACATCAAGACCAAGCTCGGTACTGCCCCGGCGTCGTAAGGGCACCGCAGCCCATGCCATCCCCCGTCTTGATGATGTCCCTCTGGCTGCTCTGGTTGATTGCCATTGCGGTCATGGACTTGCGCAGTCGCAAGGTACGCAATTGGATGGTGCTGCTGGGCCTGGGCACGGGTCTGGTGGCACTGGCCGGTGGTGTACAGCCCTTCCAGGTTACGGCCTGGAAGGCGCTGCTGGGCATGCTCGCGGCATTTGCCGCGCTGCTGCCTTTCTATGCGCTGCGCTGGATGGGCGCCGGGGATGTCAAGTTTGCGGCTGTTGTAGGCCTATGGCTTGGCTTCTCGCCTCAGCTTCTGGCGATCTGGATCGGCGGCAGTCTGCTGGCAGGCCTGCATGGCTTGTGCGTGCTCACCTGGCGCAGGCTGCGGGCCACGCCCACCGCAAGCTGGCTGCAGGCCCGCCTGCCGCTGCGGGCCGCGACGGCCCTGTTTGCTGCCGATGACTGCGCTGCGCGCGGCAATGCGCCACGCGTGATCGAGCGCAGCATTCCCTACGCGGGCTATATGGCGCTGACGGCGATCTGGCTGGTACTGGCCGGCGATCCCGCGCGGACCACCTAGAAAGGCATGGGCATGCAGCTTCATAACGCACACGGGTATTTCGCTTTCGCGGCCGGCAGGGGTTTCCCGCTGACTGGCCCCGAAAGCCAAGTTTCTGTACGGCGGCAACAGCCGGTTTTTCCGGTTTCGCCGTCATTTCAACCACAACGAACAAGGGAGCGCACGCTATGAACCTCACCAAGATTCTTGCCGGGCTGCTGCTCGTTCTGGCCATTGGCCTGGCCATAGGTGCCTGGATGCTGAGCCGCCCGTCCAACCGGCCGGTTTCGCCGGTCGCAAGCACTGCACCGGCCGCGCCCAAAGCGCCGCTGGAGCAGCACGCCGTTGTCGTCGCCGCCAAGGCGATTGCAGCCGGCCAGCGCCTGACCGCCGAAGACGTCAAGATTGTCCAGTTGCCCACGGCCGTCGCCAGCAGCTTCAGCAGCGCCGACGCGGTGCTGGGCCGCACCACGGTCATGGCCATGGCGGCCGACGCGCCCTTGTTCGAGCAGCACCTGCTCAACGGCCTGGCGCTGCAACTCGAAAACGGCCAGCGCGCGGTATCGGTGGCGGTCAAGGAACCCATGGCCGCAGGCCACCATGTGCGGCCCGGCGACTTTGTCGATGTGTTCTTCACGCTTGACGGCAAGACCGACCAGGCCAACGTGGACACGCAGACCCGCCTGCTGCTGGCGCGCAGCCGCGTACTGGCCTACGGCGCGGCCAGCGTGGAGAACCCGCCGCCCAGCGCCGCCCAGCGCAAGGTGCAGGAAGAGGACACCGGCAGCAGCCTGCGCCGCGGCAGCGGCCAGCGCGAAAGCCAGAACGCGCGCCCCGACAACGCCAATACCGCCGTGCTCGCCGTGCCGCTGGACGACGTGCAGCGGCTGACCCTGGCCGAAAAATACGGCCAGCTGACGCTCGCGCTGCGCCATCCCGACGACAGCAGCGTTCCCGAGGCCTCGCTGTTCGCGGCCCTGCCCACGGTGCTCCAGCCGGTCGCCGGGCGCCTGCCCAAAGGCGAACCACTGCAGCCCGTCGACCGTTCCTATGCAGGCCTGCGCTTCAAGGATCTGGCCGCGGGAGCGGACGCGAAGAATACGCGCCGCCCGCCAGCCCCCGTGCAGACAGCGGCGGCGCGCGCGCCAAAGGCCCAGCCCCCACGCCAGCAGGCCGTCGAGCTTTACCAGGGAAGCGCCGTGCAGACCGTGAGCTATTGAGACCACACCATTGCCCGCTTGCGTCCGCCGCAGGCCCTTCTCGTGCACACAGGGTAGAGACCATGAAAACCGCAACCATTTCGCAATCGACCGTCATCGGCCTCCTGGGCAGCCTGGCCTTGTGCGCAAGCCCGTCGAGCGGCATGGCCCAGCCGACGGCCGAGACGCCCGCGCCCGCCACTGCGCGCACGGGCCTTGGCGATGCAGGCCCCATGCTGGACCTGACCGTGGGCCAGCAGCATTTGCTGCAGGAGAACGCGGCCGTGGAGCGCATCGCCGTGGGCGACCCGAATGTGCTCGATGTCAAAGTGCTGCGCGACCTGGGCCCGGCCGCGTCCCGCGCTTCCGGGGCACGCACGGCGCAGTTGCTGCTCACGCCCAAGGCGCCCGGCCAGACCACCCTGGTGGTCTGGCCGGTCAACGGCGCGCCGCACACCCGGCAGGTGCACATAGGCAGCCAGCGCCTGTTGCTCGAGCGCCGCCTGGGCTCGCTGCCCCAGCACGCGCAGGCGCTGGCCGAACTGCGCTCTGCAGCGCCCAGGGACGCGGTGCTGGTCGACCGGTCCACCGTCAAGGTCGCAAGCAATACCGTACAGGTCGATGTGCAGGTCGTGGAGTTCAAGAAATCGGCGCTGCGACGCGCGGGCATGAACCTCGCGAGCGGCGGCCCGAACAACCATGGCTTCCAGTTCGGCGTCTACACGCCCGGCAACAGCAATGCAGCCAGTGGCGGCACCTCGGGCGGCGACAGCGGCGGCTCTGCCATTACCAATGCCATGAACCTGGTGCTGGGCTTTGGCAAGGCATTCAGCGGTGCGGGCATTACCGCGCAGCTGGGCTTTCTCGAAAGCAATGGCCTGGCCCGCGTGCTCGCCAAGCCGACGCTGGTCGCCCACACCGGCCAGAGCGCGAGCTTTCTCGCCGGCGGCGAAATCCCGATTCCCGTGCCGGGCCGCGACGGCAATATCGCCATCGAGTACAAGGAATTCGGCGTCAAGCTGCAGCTCACGCCGACCATTCTTTCCGACGAGCGCATCGCGCTCAAGGTCGCGCCCGAAGCCAGCGACCTCGACTACACCCAGGGGCTGAGCATCAGCGGCGTCTCGGTGCCGGCGCTGCGCACGCGCCGCGCCGACACCATGGTCGAGCTCGCCGATGGCGAAAGCTTCATCATCGGCGGCCTGGTCAACCGCGCCACCATTTCCAGCGTCAGCAAGGTGCCGCTGCTCGGCGACCTGCCCATCCTGGGCACCTTCTTCAAGAACCTCAACTACTCGCAGGAAGAGACCGAGCTGGTCATCATCGTCACGCCGCGCCTGGTGCAGCCCCTGCCGGCCAATACCGACCTCGAGGCCATGCTGCCTGGGGCACGCTCCGAGCAGCGCAATGCCGGCAAGGTCTGGGCACCGTACCTCCTGGGCGCGCCCTATGCCAACTCGGCGCTGCCGGGTTTCTCCTATTGATACCATGAGCAAAGAGCCATTTGCCCCCCTGCCTCCCGGCGACAAACCGCCAGTGCCGTCGCTCGCCGATCTTCTGGCCGCGCGTGCGCATGACGCCGATGCGGCGGACCTGACCGGCGCAGACCAGGACAGCAGGCAGACCGCAGACGCCACGCCCGGCCCTGCGCGGCCTGAGCTGCCGAAACCGTCACCGGTCCATGCCCGCGCTGGCGCCGCGCCGATTGCGCAGGAGGAAGCGGTGCCCGTCAAGGTGCCCCTGCTGCTGGTGCATGCCGAGTTCTCGGAAGGCGCGCTGATCCAGACCTGGATGCAGCATGTGATGAAGGGCCCTTCCCTGCACCTCGCGCGCTTTCAGGAAGGGTTGACCGATCTGGTGCTGGACCACCAGCCGTATGCGGTGCTGATCCAGTTCGATCCCGGCTGTATCGATGCGGCCGTCGCGCTCTCTGCGCAGCTGCAGACGCAGTACCCGCAGATTCCCCGGCTCGCCATCGGCCGCGCGCGCCACGGCCAATGCATGCTGGCCGCGCTGCGCACCGGCGTGCAGGATTTTCTCGATATCGACGGCTCGGTCGAGACCGCGCAACTGGTCGTGCGCAAGCTGCTCAGCAGCCCGCCATCCGCGGGCCTGCATGTGTCGCGCGCACCGCAGACCGCCATCGTTTCGGCGCGCGCGGGGCTGGGGTGCAGCCTGCTGGCCGCGCACCTGAGCTGGCATCTGCAGGCGCGACTCTGCGGCGCACCGCCTGCCTCGGCTGCAGCGCCCGCCGCACAGGGCGAGGCGTCGGCGGCTGCGGATGGTGCGGCCAAAGAGCCGCTGTCCAGCCTGCTGATCGAACTCGGCACGCTCGGCGGAGATTGCGCGATGTATCTCAACACCCCGGGCGAGTTCGACTTCACCGACGCCGTCAACCAGCAGCGCCGCCTGGACCGGCGCATGGCGCAAAGCGCGCTCGCACACCACGCGAGTGGCCTGCGATTGCTCACGCTCGCACGCCATGCGCATGCCTTGCCCTCCACCGAAGTGCAGGCCCTGCTCAACCGGCTGGGCCATTATTTCCGCCATATCGTGCTCGACATGGGGGCGACCGAGTCGCAGCAGATGCTCAAGGACGTGCTGCCCACGGCCAGCGAAGTCTGGGTGGTGTGCGACCAGAGCGTGGCCAGCGTGGTCTGGACCGCCGAATTGCTGCAATACCTCGACGGGCTGCAGATTCCGCGCAGCCGCCGGCAGCTGATCGTCAGCCGCCACGACCCGCGCCTGGAGCTGAGCGCCGAGCAGATCGCGCGCCAGCTGCACTTGCCCCTGCTGGCCCATCTGCCCGAACGCCGCCGGGAGCTGGCCCAGGTGGTCAACCAGGGAATGCTGTTCACACCCCAGCAAAAGCGCGAGCCTTATGTGCAGGCGGTCGAGAAACTGGTGGACCGTCTGCTGGCCGATCACCACCCGGAAACGGCGCTGGCGAAAACTGCATCTGCGAGCCCGCTCAACCGACTGTTGCAACGCATCAGAACCCACTGAACGCACCATGATGACCACGGCCTACTCCCCTCAGACGCATGCCAGCCCTGCCGAGTTCGAGAACAGCGCGCTGCTCGCCGACCTCAAGAACAATGCCTACGACCACCTGCTCAGCCGCATCGAGGAACTGGGCGCGGAGTTCGGGCGTTGGTCACCGGCCGCGATTGCGCAGTTCGTGTCGCTGGAGCTCGACAGCTTCATCCGGCTGCACGCCGTGCCCGTCAACGAGCAGGAAGCCCACCAGGTCGCAAGCGCGCTGACGCGCGAGCTCACGGGGCTGGGCCCGCTGCAGACGCTGCTCGATGACCCGAATGTCGAGGACATCCTGATCAACGGCTACAAGGACATCTACGTCTCGCGCGGCGGGATATTGAAGCGCGAAACCTCGCAGTTCAAGGACGACGAACATGTGCTGCGCATCGTGCGGCGCATTCTCGCGCCGCTGGGCCGGCGCCTGGACGAATCCAGCCCCATGGTCGATGCCCGGTTGCCCGACGGCGGGCGCATCAATGTCATCATCGCGCCGCTGTCCATCGACGGGCCCTCGGTGTCCATACGCAAGTTCCGCAAGGACCCGCTGACGCCCAAGGACCTGGTCAAGCTCGGCACCTTCAACGCCGACATCTGCCGCATCCTGGAGATGGCCGTGCAGTCGCGCTGCAATATCCTGATCAGCGGCGGCACCAGCTCGGGCAAGACGTCGCTGCTCAACGCGCTGGCCACCTTCATTCCCGGGCGCGAGCGCATCGTCAGCATCGAGGACACGGCCGAGCTGTCGCTGAACCACAGCCATGTGGTGCGGCTCGAAAGCCGCCCGGGCGGCTTTGACGGCAGCGGCCATGTGAGCATTCGCGACCTGCTGGTCAACAGCCTGCGCATGCGCCCTGACCGCATCATCGTCGGCGAAGTGCGCAGCGGCGAAGTGCTGGACCTGCTGCAGGCCATGAATACCGGCCACGACGGCTCCATGGGCACCATCCACGCGAGTTCGCCGCGCGAATGTCTGTACCGCGCCGAAATGCTCGCCGGGTTTGCGGGCTTCCAGGGCAGCGAGACCAGCCTGCGCCGCCAGATTGCGAATGCCATCGACTTCATCGTGCAGATCGGCCGCCTGTCCAACGGCCGGCGGCGCCTGCTGTCGTTGACCGAAGTGACCGGCATGTCGGACAACATCATTTCTATGCAGGAGCTCTACCGCTACGAGCCCCAGATGGATGCCGATGGCCAGGAACTCGACCACTGGGTCTCCATGGGCATCTCGCCGCATTCTCCCAAGCTGCTGAGCTGGTGGCGTTCGCAGCAAAGCCAGGGGAACGAGCGATGACCTCCATGGCCCCCGCAATCCTGGTGCTGTGCGCGCTCGCCTGCGTGCTGTTCGCGCTCGCGCTCTGGCTGTTTGCGAGCGCCCGGCGCAAGCAGGCGCAGCAGTCCATCCAGAGCACGCTGCGGCGCAGTCTGGACATACGGCGCGAGCTGCACATCAGCGAGCCTTTGAACCTGCCCGGCGCGGGCGCGCCGACCATGCCGACCCAGGCCCAGCCGGCGCAGCCCGATGCCTTGCGCCGGCTCAAGGCATATCTGCGCTACAAGGCCTGGGGCATTGCGCCGCGCACGCTGGTGCTGATGGCGCTGGGAGCGCTGGCGCTGTCGGTGATCGCGGCGCTGCAAGGCGGCGCCGTCATGGGCGCGATGGTGCTGGGGCTGTGCCTGCTGCTGGGCGCGTTCGGCATCTGGCTGCGCCTGAGCCGGCGCCGCGCCAAGATGCTCACGCAATTGCCCGGTTTTCTCGACAACATGGTGCGGCTGCTGTCCATTGGCAACTCGCTGCCCGCGGCCTTCCAGTTCGCCAGCAGCAACGTGCCCCAGCCGCTGGGAGCGGCGCTGCAGCATGCGTCGGCCTCGCTCAATGTCTCGCCCGACCTGGGCCAGGCCATGGCGCAACTCGAGCGCACCTGGGGCCTGCCCGAGTTCGGGCTGCTGGCCGCGGTGTTTCGCATGACCACGCGCTACGGCGGGCGCGCCGACGTGGTGCTCGAGCGCGTGTCCAGCTATATCCGCGATCGCCAGTCGGCCGAACGCGAGCTGCATGCAATGTCGGCGGAAGTGCGGCTGTCAGCCTGGATTCTGGCGCTGCTGCCCATCGTGGTCGGCACCATGATCATGCTGCTCAACCAGGGCTACTTCATGCGCATGTGGAACGACGGCATGGGCCAGAAGATGATTCTCGTCGCCGCCGCGCTGCAGATTTTCGGCTCGTTTTTTCTGTACCGCCTGGCCCGCCTCAAGTAGGACGCAAAGCCCCATGCTCACAGAAACCACCACCCCGTTCTTCACGCGACCGCGCAGCGCCGTGCTGCGGCTTGCCCTTTCCAAGGAGCAGCCATGACGGAGCAGCAACTGTGGATTGCCAGCCTTGCGCTCGCGGCCCTGGGCGTGCTGCTGCTGGCCGGCGCGCTGGCCTGGCAGCTGCGCCGCTCGGCGCGCGCGGAAGCGCGCGTCGGCGAAATGCTGCACGTGCGCGAAGCCAGCGCGGCGGCGATGGCCCCCTTTCCCATGCCCGGCGCCCCTGCGCTGTCGGCGAGCGCCGGCGGCGACAAGGCCGAAGCGGCCATGGCGCAATCGGTCGCCAACAGCCTCAGGCCGCCGGCATGGCTGCAATCGGGTCTGTCCAAAGCGCTGTTCGCCAGCGAAGACCGCAAGCTGATGGAACTGGCGGGCCTGGAAGTCGCGCGCGGCGGCCTGGTCTACGTGATCAGCCGCGTGGTGCTGGCGCTTTCGCTGCCCCTGCTGGTATTGCTGCTGCTCCAGCCCAAGGGCTTGTATGCGCTGATCTTTGGCTTTCTTGCCTTTGGCCTCGGAATGATGCTGCCCAAATGGGTGGTGCGCTCCAAGGCCAACAAACGCCGCCAGTGCGTGGTCGACGAGCTGCCGCTGTTTGTAGACCTCCTGCGCCTGCTCCAAGGTGTAGGCCTGAGCATTGACCAGAGCATGCAGATTCTCGCGACGGAATTCACGGGCGTGCTGCGTGTGATCGGCAACGAGCTGGCGCTTGCCAACCGGCTTTACAGCAGCGGCCGCACGCGCGAGCAGTCGCTGCAGCGCCTTGCCTACCTCGGTGCCGATGACGATCTCAGCGCCGTCGTCAATCTGCTGGTGCAGGTCGACAAGCATGGCGGCGCCGTGCAGGACCCGCTCAAGGAATTCAGCCTGCGCCTGCGCGAAAAGCGCCAGGCGGGCTTCAAGGAAAAGATAGGAATCATCACCGTCAAGATGACCGGCGTCATGGTGCTGACCCTGCTGCCGGCCCTGCTTGTCATCACGGCGGGCCCGGGCTTCACGGCCGTCATCCGTTCGCTGTCTTCCATGGGAGGGAAATAGGCCATGTCGACCAACGCACGCTTTTCGCAGCCGCACCGCACCGCCGCCGGGCTCGCACTCGCGGCCTGCTCGCTGCTGCTCGCGGGCTGCGCGTCCAAGCCCGCACAAGGCTATGGCGCGGCCGCCGATGCCGGCCTGGCGCTGCAGGCGCAGCAGCAGATGGAAAAAGCCGAGCAAGCCACGCAGATCGACCCCCAGCAGACCTATCTGAGCCTGATCACGCAAATGCAGCAGGCCAACCAGTGGTATGCCTCGCTTGCACATACCGAAGCGTTCGAGCGCCAGCACGGCGCCAGCGCGCAGATGCGGCTGTTGCGCGCCGATGCGCAGCGCAATACCGGCCAGGTGCTGCTCGCCGAGAAGGAATACCGCGCGCTGCTGGGCGAGCCGGACAGCACGACCCAGGCCCGCGCCCACCGCGGCCTGGGGCTGCTGCATGCGGGCCACAAACGCTACGCGCAGGCGGTCGCGCAACTCGAGCGCGCGCGCCAGCTCAACCCCATTGACGCCGACCTGCTCAGCGACCTGGCCTACACCCATATGCTGGACGGCCAGCTGGACGCGGCATCGCTGCCGATGCTGCAGGCAGCGCAGCTCGCGCCGTCGAATGCGCGTGTCCAGCTGAACCTCGCGCTGTACTGGCTGGCCAGCGGCGCCCAGGACCAGGCCACGCAACTGCTGGACCGCCTGCGCCAGCCCCCGGCCAGGAACGCCGCGCCGCTGATCGACGACACCTCGTTGCAGACCCTGCAGGCCCAGCTCGCAACCATCGCGCAGGCCGTGCAAAACCGTGCAAATGCAGCCGTGCCGCAGGGCCTGGCAGCGCCTGCGCTTGCAGCCTCGGTGGCCGCGCCTGAAAAGCTCAGAACCATCGTCCTTGACTATCCGCCGCGTGCGCCCGCGGCGGATGCCGGCGCCAGCAATGCCTTGCCAGCGCCAGCGCCCGCCCGCGCGCTCGATGCACCCACGCTCACGGCAGACCGCAGCCCTGCGCCCGCCCATCCGCAATAAGGAAGCACCATGATGTCCCATTTCGCATCCCATACGCGCCGCCTCTGCACGCCGATGGCGGCGCTGCTGCTGGGGCTGGCTTTCGCCAGCGCAGCCCATGCCCAGGTGGACCCGGCTGACCGCACCGTCGCCTCCGTGGAAGTGGCGCAGCCCAGCCCCATTGAGGCCGGCAGCCTTGCGCAGCCCTCCCCCGCAGTGGCCCAGGCTGCTGTTCAGGCACCCAATGCCGTTCAGCCCCTGCCCCTGCGCGTCAGAAGAATCGACATAGGCAGCGCCACGGAGGCGCTCTGGGACATGCAGCGCGCCTCGCCCGGCGTACACCCGCGCAGCATCGATGGCGAGCAGGCCAGCCGCAGCTATCAGCGCTATCTCAAGAGTTTCGAGACCACCATTCCGGAGCACTACAGCACCGGCCTGGGCGTCGCGACGAAGTAAGCGCGCCTCATCCAAATGAAGGATCACGCCATGCCATTGCCACCACGAACCTCTGCCCCGCCACGCCGGCAGCGTGGTGTCTATGCGCTGGAATGGGCGCTGGTCTTCATCGTGTTTTTCATGCTGCTCTACGCCATCCTGAGCTTCGGCCTGGGCTTTCTGGTGCGCGAATCGATGCAATGGGCCGTCGAGGACGGCGCGCGCGCGGCGCTGCAATTCAAGACCTCCCGCACCGATCGCCAGGCGCGCGCACTGGCCGTCGTGAAGAACAACCTGGACTGGCTGCCTGCGCAGCTCAAGGGCACGATAGACAGCAACTTCAGTTTCATGGTCTGCGAACTCAATAACAACGCGAATTGCCCCGAAGACCTGGTCTGCGACCTCGACAAGAACGCTCCCTGCATGGTGCAGGTACGGCTGACGCTGCCGTACGCACAGCACGCTTTCACCCCATCGCTGACGATGGGCCTGCTCGAAGTCGCAATGCCCGATCTGCAGGCGCAGGCCCAGATCGTCGTCGATCAGAAGGGGTTCTGACATGCGCCACACCTCCGATTGCATTCCATCGTTTCCGCGCGGAGCACAGCATTCCCTCGCCCCTTCGACGGGCCCGGAACTCAGGACGAACGCCCCCACTACCGTTCGCCCTGAGCTTGTCGAAGGGCGTTTTGCGCCAGGGCGCTCAAAGCGAAGCGGCTTCATGCCCCCGCCCTTTCGCCTGCAACGCGGCATTGCGGCCCTGGAATTCGCCTTGCTGGCGCTGTTCGTGATGCTGCCGATCTTTCTCGGCATATTCGTCTTCTGGGAAGTGCTGCAGACGCAGCAGGTGGTCACGCGCGCCACGGGGGATGGGGCACGGCAGGTATCCCGCATGCTGCACGCACCGAAATCCGATGGCACAGCCCATTCGCAAACGGAAGCACTCGAAGCCGCGCAAACGTCCATCAGAGCAGCATTGCGCAGCCATCTGGGCAACGCGGCGAACCCCACGGTCACGTTGGACGGCACAGGGGCCTTGACCCTGAACGTCACCTACGCGCGCCCGGCGCTGCTGGGCAGCGCGGGTGGGCTGAACTTCATCGAGCCCGAGACCATCCAGGCCCGCAGCGTCATCCAGTACGCCGTGGACACCCCGCCATGAAACCGGAGGAACCCGCTATGCAACCGATGGTTTTCCCACATGCCGCGCGCCTGGGCCGTTACGCCAAGGCACGCCCGGCCACGCAACGCGGCAGCCTGCTGATCCAGTTCGCGGTGTTTCTCTCCGTCACTGTACTGATTCTGGGCGTCGTCGATCTGGGCTATTCGTTCTACGCCAAGCGGGATCTGCAGCGCATTGCGGATCTCGCGGCGATTGAGGCAGTGCAGGGGATTGGTCCGCCGAATGACAACGCGACCTGTGTTGCTGCCGGCGCCCAGAGTGTCGAGTCGAACTGGCCCTCACCGATCAGCCCTTTAACCAAGAGCGTGGTCTGCGGCGAATGGAATGCGGCGAAATACGCCGCGCCGCGCCATTTCCTCGGCCATACAACCGACACCACGGCCGCGCAGGTGGTGCTCGAAGGCGACTCGCCGCGGTTTATCCCCGGTCCCTGGAGCCGTCGCGTGCGCGCCGAAGCCATTGCCCAGCGCACCGATCCCACTACCTCCTTCCAGATTGGCTCGCAGCTGCTGAATCTCAACAACGATGCGCCTTTGGGTCGCGTGCTGACGCTGATCGGCCTTGATGCCGACAAACTGACGGTGCTCGATGCCAACGGTCTGGTGAATGGCAAGATTTCACCGTCAGGCCTGCTCAAGGCTCTGGGCATCGACCTGGGGATTGAAGGGCTGGCTGTGCTCACGCCGCAGCAATTGGCCGACCTCAATAATCTGTCCCTGTTGCAAATCCTTGATGCATCGCTGGAAGTCATTTCCGACGACACGCTGACAGCCGATGTGCGTGCCGCCATCGATGTCATCAAGGATCTGAAAATCGACGGTGTGCGACTGCTCGACACCAAGATCCCCTTGCTTGGAGATTCGAGCACCGGCACACCGGGCATTTTCACGTTCCTGTCGCTGGGCAAGACCACGTCGCCCAACGCCGCTGCGCTCGATACCCAGATCGGCATTGGCGCCGTGCTGAACACGGCCATCATGATCGCCGCCAATGGCCATGCACTGCAGGTCAAGGACACGTCGCTGCTCAACACCGTCAAGCTCGGACTGACCGTCGTCGAACCCCCAACCATCGTGATCGGCCGCGGCACCGTAGGCAACAGCGCCCAGGTCCGACTCAATCTTGACATCGACTCCAAAGGGCTTCCGCTGCTGGGCAACTTGCTCGATACGCTGGGCGTGCGCATCAACTTGCCGATCAAGATCGACGGCGTAAGCGCCGATGGAATGCTCAATGAAGACAATGGCGTGAACTGCCGCAGCAACCCGCCTTCGCTCAATGTTGATGTGGCATCGCGGCTCGCCAAGATCACCATCGGCCATCCGGAGCTGAGCCCCAATGACCCGAGCAACCTCCTGATCAAGACACCGCTGTCGCTGAACGTGCGCGGCCCGATCAACGTGAGCGTTCTGCAGGCGAACGACGAAACACTGCTGGACATTGCCAAGGACCAGTCCAAATGGACACAGGCGAATCCGCTACTGCTGGGCGATACCGTGGGCGCACTGACCGATGCAGTGTTCCAGTTGCTGGGTGGCCTGTTCTCGCCGCCCATCATGAACGCCAGCTGGCAGGGTATGAGCACCGATGGCACGGCCACGCAGACCCAGGACGCCCAGATCGAAGCGCTTGCAAAACTCTATCTCGAAGAGACCAAGGTCAACGGCTTCTACAAGATCGATCCCGCGATCAATCTGCTGCTCAATGGCCGCGGCATCGAAGGCACCGACGGCTACCTGGGAAAACTCGTCAATACGAACTTCACTTTCAGCAACGCAATCCCCAAGAGCTGCCTGCTGGTCATCTGTGCGCCCAGCGAATGGGGCAGCGGCACTTTCTCGCAGGCTTTCAAGGCCTATACGAGCACCACTTACGGCGTGCTTGATCTCGTAGGAATCAGCACCTTGGGCAATGGTTACACCAGTTGTGCGGGACTGCTGACATCCCTGCTGGCATGGAATTCCTGCGTTCTGTCGAATCTGAACAACCTGCTCAAGAAGCAAAGCACCCACGTGAACCTGACCGATGCCAACGCCCTGGTCGACTCGCTGAAAAACACCGCCACCAGCAGCGTGACCTGCAACGGCGCGCTGTGCGTGCTGCTCAAACCCATTCTGAACCCGCTCAAGGGGCTGCTCAATGGCGTAGGCCAGGCCCTGCTCTCGCCGCTGCTGAACAACGTATTGGGCCTGGAACTGGGCCGCAACGAAGTCAAGGCACTGGACATCAACTGCAATTCGGCCGAACTGGTGTTTTGACAGCAATGCGCACCAACCTGCATGGACAACAAGGAAAAGTACAGTGAATCAGAGTGATTTGGTCATCTACGTCTGGGAAGGCCAAGCCGATATAGCGGAACGGGTAGAACGTTGCATGCTCAGCATGGATGTGGAAGTCGTGCGCGCCGATGGACTGAATCTGCCGCCGGCTTCGACCGTGGGCCAGAACGCGATTTCGGTCGTGAGCGTCTCGGTGCTCGAAGGCGCGCGCTTCAGCCGCCAGCATGTCGAAGGTACGTTTGGCGGCATGCCGGTGCTGTGGGTCAGCTCCAACCTGCGCGGCGCGAGCGCGGGCAGCTATGCGACGGAGTACTCGCATGTGCTGCCGTTCGACTTCACCGGCGCGGAACTGCGCGCGATGCTGGCGCGCATTCTTCAGCGTCTGCAGAGCTCGCACAACCAGCCCCAGCGCTCGGATGACATCATCGCCGTCGCCGATTGCATGCTGAGCCTGCTCAATGACGTCGACACTTTCGCCGACTGCGAGCACAGCGTGCTCATCAGCGGCGAGACCGGCACCGGCAAGGAGCGCATCGCCGAGCGGCTGCATGTGCGCAACACCCACTATGGCCAGGGGCCGTTCGTCGTGGTCAACTGCGGTGCGATTCCCGATGGCCTGTTCGAGTCCCTGTTCTTCGGCCATGCCAAAGGCTCGTTCACCGGCGCCGTGACGGCCCACAAGGGCTTTTTCGAGCAGGCCAGCGGCGGCACGCTGTTCCTCGACGAAATCGCCGACCTGCCGCTGTACCAGCAGGTCAAGCTGCTGCGCGTGCTCGAGGAGCGCACCGTCACGCGACTCGGCTCGGCCACGCCCGTGCGGCTCGATTTCCGGCTCGTGGCCGCGACCAACAAGCCGCTGCGCGAGCAGGTGCATGCCGGGCGCTTTCGCGCCGACCTGTTCTTTCGCCTCGCGGTGATCGAGCTGCAGATGCCCAGCCTCGAGGAGCGCGGCGAAGCCGACAAGCTCGCGATCTTCTCGAGCATCCTGCACAAGGTGGTCGGCGAGGAAATGCTGGCCACGCTCGGCGAGCCGCCCTTCTTCATTCTCGACGCGGTGGCGCAGATGTACTTTCCGGGCAATGTGCGCGAGCTGCGCAATCTGACCGAACGCATAGGCGTTGCCGCGCGCCAGACGCAGGACTGGCTTGCGGGCGGCGCGACCGAGCGCATCCTGCGCCAGGCGCAAAGCCTGTCGGCCGTCACTTTCCCGCTGCAGACCAGCAGCGAGCCGGTGCCGGCCAGCCGCTCCAACTGGGACCAGGAAGAGCGCAACCGCATCATCGCCGCGCTGAGCGCCCACGACTGGAAACGGCAGCCCACGGCCGACCAGTTGGGCATCAGCCGCAAGGTGCTGTGGGAAAAGATGCGCAAGTACCAGATCAGCAACGGCGAGCCCGAAGTGCCGCTGTCGGTGTGCATACCTTTGGAAGCCGAGGACGAACTCGAAAAGTGACCCGATGCGCCTCCCGCTCGGGCACACCCGGGCCTGTCTCTGCAAATTTCACCCCATGCAAAAACCTCTGATCGTTTTCGTCGGCGCCGTCTATCCCAGCCAGTACACCCTGCTGTGCAGCCACATGCGCGCCAGCGGCATGGCCGACAGCTGGTTCATGACCACGCCGGGCCACAAGGCAAAGCATGAAAAGGACTGCGACCACCTGTTGTCCTTCCAGCCCGATGGCAAGATCGTCGGCCCGCAAAGCTATTACTATTCCGGCAAGGTCGAGCGCTCGGCGCGCATCTGCCGCGGCGTGCTCAAGGCGCTCAAGGCGTTCGAGAAGGCGCAAGGCCGGCGCATCGACGTGGTGGTCGCGCACTCGCTGTGGGGCGCGCCCAACTGGCTGTATGACGAGCTGGACGCAGCCATCGTCAGCTACATCGAGTTTCCGAGCTACCGCACCCACGGCTGCGATGCAACCTATCCGCCGGACGAAGCCCAGCGGCTGGCCGACCGCAACACCGAAATGCTGCACTTTCACCAGGTGCTGCGCAGCGACCTGACGATCGTGCCCAGCGCCCATGCGCGCTCTATGTTTCCACCGCTGCTGCAGGACCGCATCGCGGTGCAGTTCGAAGGCTTCGACATCCAGCCGCCGCTGCGCAAGAGCGCCGAGGCCGCGGCGGACGGCCAGCCGTTCACCATCGCGTTCTCGGCGCGCGATCTGTCGAGCGCCAAAGGCTTTGAAACCTATATGCGACTCGTGGACCGCATGGTGCGCGAAGGCGATGCAAAGGACACGCGCTTTATAGCCATCGGCGACCCCGCGGCCGCAACCTATGGCTACGAGCAACAATGGGTCGAGCGCCGCTATGGCGGCAAGGTCGCGAGTTTTCGCGACCATCTGCTCAAGGTCTATCCTGGCGCGCAGGTCGTCGAGTTTCCAGGGCGCCTGCCCTATGCGCAATTCGCCGAAATGCTCGCGGGCGTGGACCTGTTCCTCTATCCGCTGCGCCATGGCGTGGCGAACTGGGGCCTGATGGAAATCCTCGCGCGCGGCGGCTGCGTCATCGGCTCCAACTGGGGCTTCACTCCAGAGCTGGTACAGCACGATGTCAACGGGCTGCTGCTGCCCGACAACGACGACGCCTGGATCGAAGCGATACGCGCGCTGCGCGCCGACCCGCCGCGGCGCGCGCGCTATGCCAAGGCCGCGCAGGAGACGGGCCGGCAGTACCACATCTCGAATATCGCACCGCGCTTCATGGCGCTGTTCGAGCGCGCGATGGGCCAGCGACGCGCTCCGCTGATCACGGCGGCGAAAGGCCCGCTGGCCGGCCCGGCGTAGTTGACATCCTCTCCCACCTTGGCCGAGGCCACCGCTTGCGTGGGAAGGAGGGAGATTCCTGCTGCGCTACGCATGAGTTACCTCTTGCATAGCCGCTTCGGCGGGTTCCTGCTTCATTGAGGCGGTTGCACCGCAGTCTTGGACTGCGGCCAGAGCCTTCCTCGCTTTAATCGAGCATTTTCTTGACGTATCGCGGAACACGACTGGAAGTTTTCAGCCCTTGGCGGATACGAGCCAGCAATTCAGGGCTACAGGACTCTCTCGCTTGCCATACAGCCTGATCAACCATTTTCTGCACATGATCAACAGACTCGATGCGCGGATCACGGTAGTAAACGTAGCTGTCATGCGTGATGAATGGATGCTCGCCAGCCATGATGACACAAGCAGCGTCATGCGGAAACTCGGGCTTCACGGATGTGACGCTTACCATGATGACGTGAGGCTTATTTCCATAGCCTCCCAGACTGGCTGGACCGAGGGCTATCGCAAAAAGGTGCTTGAAGTCTGCAGGCCCGGAGGGAACCAACAAGCAAGCACCTTGTTCGCAACTCCAGGGCATTTCAGGCGAACGCCGTGTTGAGTTGCGCCTGCTCTTTCAGGTGACTAACTGCAGAATCTACCCCTTGCTGTGAAAACCCCAAAGCAGAAAAGAGGCGATCGAGCGGAATTGCAGCACTTGAGCCCTGCGGATCTACCCACTCAGGACAGGCGTCACCATGCGTGTACTCGACCAGAGCAAACTTGCTCATGTGCCCGAATTTTTCCCACACACTACCCAGCACCTCCAAGTCGCCATCGCTTAACTCAAGAAGGTCGTCTTCTGGCGTCCGGATCATGCTGGGGTCTTTAAGTGCCAAGTCATGACCTGCACGATCATCAACCCATGTCGTCCAACCGCCATCGACACTTTGCACCGCGCCGTTCATGTAGTCATAGGTCAAAGAAAGCACAGGTCCATGGGGCATTGAGACCAGCTTATCGCCTGTGATCGGCTCCCCGTAAACCTTTAGCGATTCACGCTCCGACAGGTACAGAAGCTTCATCAGCTTCAAAAGAGGCAGACGACCGCCAGCACGGTGCAGCAAGAACGCTGCAGCCTGTGCTGTACGTTTCTCATTGAACAGTGTTGGGTACATGCTTAACTCCTAGGCTGTCAAATGTACCAGATATGGTTTTTCGAGTCGTGCAATCATTTCCAGATAACTTTAGTAGTCCGATTCGATTCGTTTCCTACGATGCAGACTTCGCCCTTCTGACCTTGCCCCTGAAAAACGTACCCCTTGCTAAGAACGTGTTCAATCATGTCGGCGTGTGTCAAGCAAGGAGAACGAAGATGAACAAGACGGTCAGGGCCCGATACACGCTGGTATTCAAGCAACGAAGCGGTGCGATTGGTGGAGAGCGGCCAGACGATGGCCACGGCGGGGCGCCGCCTGGATGTGCCATGCACCATGGCCCAGGCACTGCAGCCCATAACGAAAAAGGCCCTTGATTGCTCAAGGGCCTTTTTGTATTTGGGGTGGCTGATGGGGCTCGAACCCACGACAACAGGAATCACAATCCTGGACTCTACCAACTGAGCTACAGCCACCGTAGATTCAAATTATAGCGCGTTTTTCGCAGGTCAAACCGAGTTGTTCCACATCGACGCGCTGGCGGGGCCTGACAGGCAGCGCGGCAGCTATGCGGTGGCCTCATATGCATGCTCCAAAAACTCACTTGTCCGCCGCCATGCGCGCTTCTACATTGAGTTTTAAGTGCTGGCCTCAACGCTGGCGCGAAAGCCTCCGCCTCTGAACCTACAAGGACCACCATGACAACGACAGTTTCTGCCTTCGGCCTGCGGGCCCTTGCAATCAAAGTGGGCGGCACCGTGCTGTTGGCCACGCTGGCGGGTACCGCCCTGGCCAACACGGCGGCGAGCAGCAGCGCCGGCCCGCTGGTCACTGCCGAATGGCTGGCGCAAAACCTCCACCGCGCCGACGTGCGCGTGATCGAGGTCAGCGTCAACCCCGGCCTCTACGAGCGCGCGCACATTCCCGGCGCGGTGAACTTCTCCTGGCACAACGACCTCAACGACAAGCTGCGCCGCGACATCGTCGGCAAGCAGGACTTCGAGAAGCTGCTGTCCAAGGCCGGCGTGAAGGACGACACCACGGTCGTGCTGTACGGCGACACCAACAACTGGTTTGCGGCCTGGGGCGCCTGGGTGTTCGACATCTATGGCGTGAAGAACGTCAAGCTGCTCGATGGCGGACGCAAGAAATGGGAGGCAGAGAACCGCCCATTGAACAACCGCGCGCCCGAATACGCGGCCACCACCTACCGTGTGGGCAAGGTCAATCTGGACCTGCGCGCGCGCCTGAGCGACGCCCTGGCCGTGGCCGAAGGCAAGTCGCAGGCCAAGCTGATCGACATCCGCTCGGGCGACGAGTACCAGGGCAAGGTGTTTGCCCCGGCCGGCGTGCCCGAACTCGCGATCCGCGCGGGCCACATTCCCGGCGCGGTGAACGTGCCCTGGGGCCAGGCGGTGCAGGAAGACGGCACGTTCAAGACCAAGGAAGAGCTGCGCAAGCTCTATGCGGGCGTGGGCATCGACGGCAGCAAGCCGGTGATCACCTACTGCCGCATCGGCGAGCGCTCCAGCCACACCTGGTTCGCGCTGTCCAAGATCCTGGGCTACGACGTGAAGAACTACGACGGCTCGTGGACCGAATATGGCAACGCGGTGGGCGTGCCCATCAATAACCCGGCCGGCACGGTCTGGGCTGCAAAGTAAGCACGGGCTGCGGCAACGCGCCTTTTCAATGCCCGCATGCGCGGGCATTTTTGCGACCAGACAGGAAAAATGATGTCCACCATTGAAGCAAGTCGCACCGACCTGCCGCCTGACGCAGCCCGCAGCGCTGCCTGGCAGCCCTGGGCTGCGGCCGGCCTGATCGTGCTGCTGTGGCTGTTCGCCGGCCAGGCACAGACATGGAACGGCGGGCGCACGCTGGTGTTTGCGTTGTCCATAGGCATCGCACTCGGTGTGGTGCTGCAACGCACGCGCTTTTGCTTTTACTGCCATGCGCGCGACTGGCTGCAGCGCGATGACCCGCGCGGCATTCTGGCCATTGCACTGGCGCTGGCGATCGGTGTGGTGGGCATGACGGTGGTGCAAAGCAGCTGGGTCGCGAATCCCCAGGCCGGGCAGTTGCCGCCCGAAATGCATATCGGCCCGGTGAGCTGGGTGCTGGTGCTGGCCGGGCTCGCGTTTGGCGCGGGCATGTCGGTGTCGGGCTCGTGCATCAGCGCCCACTGGTACCGGCTTGCCGAAGGCTCGGCCGTCGCACCGTTCGCATTGCTCGGCACCGGCCTGGGCTTTGCTATCGGCTTTCACACCTGGAACCCCCTGTACAGCCTGGCCGTGGCCGGTGCGCCCGTCGTCTGGCTGCCCGGGCATCTGGGCTATGGCGGCGCGCTGGCCGTGCAACTGGGCGTCCTGGGCCTGTGGTCGGCCTGGGTCTGGCAGCGGCATGTCAAACGCCAGGCGCCTGCCGTGCGACCCAGCGCCGTGCCGGTGTCAAAGGACCTGCGCAGCCTGTGGCTGTCATTGTGGACCGGCCGCTGGAACTATGCCCTGGGCGGTGCGCTGGTCGGGCTGATCAGCGTGCTCGCCATCGTGCGCATGCGGCCGCTGGGCGTGACCGCGACGCTGGGCAGCCAGGTGCGCGGTGCCTTGCAGACGCATGGCTGGGTGCCCGAGCGGCTCAACGGCCTCGACGGGTTTGCGGGCTGCGCCACGCTGCCCCAGGAAAGCTGGGCCACGCCCAACGCATTGGTGCTCGTGGGCCTGATAGCCGGCGCGTTTGTCGCGGCGCTCGCCAGCCGGCAATTCACGCCGCGCCTGCCCACGGGCCGTGACGCGCTGCGCGGCATTGCCGGCGGCACGCTGCTGGGCTGGGGCGCGATGACCGGGCTGGGCTGCACCATAGGCACCCTGCTGTCGGGCGGCATGGCCGGCGCGCTCAGCGCCTGGGTGTTCGGTGCGGCCATGCTCGCCGCGCTGTGGCTGGGTTTTCGCTTTCAGGCATGGCAGGCAACACGCGGCGCGACCTAGACCGAGACCTACTGCGCGCGCACCACGCGCCAGATGGTGTTGCCCACGTCATCGGCAACCAGCAGCGCGCCCTTGGCATCGAGTGCCACGCCCACGGGGCGGCCATGGGCCTTACCGTCCTTGTTCAGGAATCCGCCAAGGAACTGCACGGGGGCACCCGATGGACGCCCTGCGGCAAATGGCACGAAGACGACGTTGTAGCCCGTGAGTTCCTTACGGTTCCACGAGCCATGCTGGCCGATGAAGGCACCGCTGGCGTAGGGCGCGGGCATGCGCCCGTCCGAGAACGCCAGGCCCAGTGGCGCGACGTGCGAGCCCAGGCCGAAATCCGGTGCAATTGCCTTGGCCACCATGTCCGGGTTGGCCGGCTTGACGCGGGCGTCGACGTTCTGGCCCCAGTAGCTCCATGGCCAGCCATAGAAAGCGCCGTCCTTGACCGACGTCAGGTAGTCGGGCACGAGGTCGTTGCCGAGTTCGTCGCGCTCGTTGACGACGGTCCAGAGTGCCTGTGATTCAGGTTCCCAGCCCAGGCCGTTGGGGTTGCGCAGCCCCGTTGCGAACAGCCGCTTGCTGCCCGTGGCCAGGTCCACTTCCCAGATTGCGGCGCGGCCCTCCTCCGCTGCCAGGCCGTTGTCGCCAATATTGCTGTTCGAGCCCACGGTCGCGTACAGCTTGCTGCCGTCGGCGCTGGCGATGATGTTCTTGGTCCAGTGGTGATTCGCGCCTGCAGGCAGGTCGGTGACCTTGGCGGGTGCCGCGGAAATGCTCGTCTGCCCGGACTCGTATGGCACTTTGACGATGCTGTCGGCATTGGCGATGTAGAGCTGATTGCCCACCAGCGCCATGCCGAACGGCGAAACCAGCCCCTGCATGAAGGTTTCCCGGGTCTCGGCCACGCCATCGCCATCCGCATCGCGCAGCAGCGTGATCCGATTCGCGCTCGGGGTGTCCGCGCCCGCGCGCTTCATCACCATTCCCATGGCCTTGCCACGCAGGCCATCTGCATGCACGTTCTTCGCACCTTCGGCAGGCGCGGGCTTGTTGCTTTCAGCGACCAGCACATCGCCGTTCGGCAGCACATACACCCATCGTGGATGGTCAAGGCCAGCGGCCAGGGCCGTGACCTTGAAGCCTTCGGGCGCCTGCGGCACCACTCCCTCGGGCCAGCCCAGCGCAGGCGCGATGTTGACGGTGGGCAGCAAAGCGCCCTTGTCCGGCGCGGGCAACTGCGGGTTGGCGCCCAGGCCGGGGCCTGCGAGATGCTGGGCCGAGGCTGCGGCCATGCTGCCTACCAGGGCCAGCAGCATGCAAAAAGAGGGAGTGTGCTTTTTCATGCGCACAGTATCGGTGGACGGTTTTGCGCCCGCCTGTAGTCCGAAACCGCAAGCGTCAGCCACCCATCCACGCGGGCAGCCAGCGCACCAGCGCCATGCCGGCGAGCGCCTGCGCCACCGCGCCGTGCCACATCAGGGCCGTGTTGTCGAGCGTCGCGCACGCATCGACACGCAGCCGGCCGGCCCACGACCGCGCGAGCACATAGCCGCCCATGACCAGCAGCACCAGCGCATGAAAGCACTGCCAGGCAACGAGCGCCGCAACGGTCGCACTCCAGGCATCGGCGCGCGGTGATAGCCCGCCTTGCAGGTGCACGCCCAGGTCGAGCGCGATCGCGCCGATCGCCGCGCCCATCGCCAGCAGCACGGCCAGGCGCAACCGGCCCTGGCGCTCACGGCCCAGGCAGCGCCGAGCCCAGACCATCAGCGCCGACGCGCCCAGCAGCAGGCCCGCGGGCCAGAGCCCGCCCGCAGGCAGGCTCGCGCCGGGAGGCGGGCAGACGTCGAGCGCCATCGAGACATGGATGTGGGCGAACGCGAACGACGCGAAGATGGAGGCATCCACGGCGAGCAGGGTCCATGTCGCCCACCACGAATGCGAGGCACGGCCCCTGGCCACGGTGGGCACGCTCACGCCGTCGCCAATCGTGGCCATGGGCCGCAGCGGCGCACGGTCCGAGTCCCAGAGCCAGACCAGCATCGCGGCCAGCGAAATCGCACCCGAGATGAACGCCGGCACGATCCAGGCCAGCGTCAGCAGCAGAAAGAAGCCGGCCGTGCCCGCGGCCGCGATGAACGGCAACCAGCCATCGCCCGGCAAGCGCAGCAGGTGGCGAATCTGCGCATCGACCGGGCTCGTGACCAGGGTCTCGCGCCCGCCGAACACCGTGCCGGGCAGCCAATGGCGGCCCGCGACCACCTCCTGGACGAGCGCCGGCCTGTGCCACAGGGGCGCGCGGGCTTCGATCTGCGGAATGCTGCGCACGCCATAGTCGCCCTGGGGCAGCCATTCGAGCGAGTCGGCGTTCCACGGGTTGCCGGGCTCGCGTTCGGGGCGCATGAGCGTGCGCACCAGATCGACCAGGCACAGCAACACACCGAGCGCGAAGAGATACGCGCCCGCGGTGGACAGCAGGTTCCATAACGTCCACCCGAGCCCGTCGGCATAGGTGTAGACGCGCCGCGGCATGCCCGCCAGGCCCGCGATGTGCATGGGGAAAAAAGCCAGGTTGAAGCCACCGAACATCAGCGCGAAACTCCAGCGCGCCACGCGTTCGGACAGCCGCTGGCCGTTGTACAGCGGCGCCCAATAATAGATGCCCGCGAACAGCGGAAACACCAGTCCGCCGACGAGCACGTAATGCAGATGGGCGACGACGAAATAGCTGTCGTGCGCCTGCCAGTCGAACGGCAGCACCGCGAGCATCACGCCCGTGAGTCCGCCGAGCACGAAGACGAAGTGAAAGCCCAGCAGGAACAGCGAGGGCGCAAGCATCTGTACGCGGCCTTTCCAGAACGTCGCGATCCAGGCGAACACCTGCACGCCGCTGGGGATGGCCACGGCAAAGCTCGCGACCGAAGTCACATGCAGCGCCAACGGCCCCAGGCCCGCGGTGAACATGTGGTGCATCCACAGCAAAAAGCTGATCACGCCGACGCCGGCCAGCGCCCAGACGATCGCGCGGTAGCCCACGAGCGGCGTGCGCGCCATCACCGGCACCATCATCGTCACCATGCCTGCGGCCGGCAGGAAGATGATGTAGACCTCGGGATGGCCGAAGAACCAGAACAGGTGCTGCCACAGCAGCGGGTCGCCGCCGCGCGCGGCAATGAAGAATGGCCAATCGAACGCACGCTCGAGTTCGAGCAGCAGCGTGCCCGCGATCAGCGCCGGGAACGCGAAGATCACCATCAGCGCCGCGACCAGCACCGCCCAGGCGAACAGCGGCATCTTCATCAGCGACATGCCGGGCGCGCGCGTGAACAGGATGCCTATGATCAGCTCGATCGCGCCCGCGATTGCCGAGATCTCGATGAAGCCAATGCCCAGCAGCCACCAGTCTGCGCCTATGCCTGGCGAATAGTCCTTGCCGGTGAGCGGCGGGTACATGAACCAGCCGCCATCGGGTGAGGCACCGAAGAAGATGGTGATGAAGAACGCGAGGCCGCCGATCGCATAGGCCCAGAACGCATAGGCCGACAGCCGGGGGAAAGGCAGATCGCGCGCGCCCAGCATATTGGGCAGCAGCCAGACCGCGACGGCCTCGACCACGGGCACGGCAAACAGGAACATCATCACCGAGCCGTGCATCGTGAACAGCTGGTTGTAGGTGCCTGCGGCCACGAGCGTGCTGCCGGGCAGCGCGAGCTGCGTGCGCATGATCAGCGCCAGCACGCCGGCGAGCACGAAGAACAGCAGCGCCGTCGCCAGGTAGTAGAGGCCGATCTGGCTGTTGTTCACGGCCGAGAGCCGGCGCCAGCCGACGGGCGGCTCCCAGGCGCGCTGCAGCGCCTGCAGCTCGCCCGCGGGACGCGGCAGCGAGTTGGGCAGTGCGCCGCTCATTGCAGCGAACCCAGCCAGTCGCCCAGGGCCTCAAGCGTCTGCGGGTCGAGTCGGTCGTAGGAAGGCATGCGTGCTCCAGGTTTGATCTGCTGCAGATGGGCCAGCCAGCGCTCACGGCCGTCGGCCGTATTCGCCAGCGTGCCCGCGCCCAGGTGCAGACGGCTGCCGAAATGCGTGAGGTCCGGACCCAGGCGGCCTTCGTCGCTGACACCGCGCACGGTATGGCAGGCGCTGCAGCGGTTGGCGAGAAATGCGTCGCGGCCTTGCATCTGGCGCGCCGTCGCCGGCGCAGGCGCGGGCCGGGACTGCGCCGCCAGCCAGAAGCTGAAATCCGGTGCTGCCATGCCCACCACGTGCAGCGCCATCTGCGCGTGCTGCTCGCCGCAGAACTCGGCGCACTGGCCGCGCCACACTCCAGGCTCGGTTGCCGTCACCAGCAGATGCTGCATGCGCCCGGGCAGCATGTCCATCTTTCCTGCGAGCTGCGGCACCCAGAAGCTGTGGATCACGTCGGCGCTGGTCAGCGCGAAATACACCGGCCGACCCACGGGAACACGGATTTCATTCGCGGTGATGACATCGACGCCGGTCACGGGGTCACGGTAGCGCACTTCCCACCACCACATGTGGGCCTTTACGGTCACGACCAATGCATTCGCGGGCGGCAACGGTTTCCAGGCAGGCATGCGCGGCAGCGCCCAGGTGAACAATGCGGCCAGCACCAGGCCCGGGAAGATCACGCCCCCGCCCAGAAGCCACAGGCGCGGACGCACTGCAGATGCGCGTGCGCGCAGCGACCAGGCCAGCAACAGCATCACGCCGATGAAGATGACGAGGCCGCCGGCAAACAGCACCCAGGTCACGGTTGCTATGGACTGGGCGGCATCTCCCGCCGCGGGAAGCATTCCGGCGGGCTTCATTCGAGCGAAAAAAGAAAGGCCGCCATGGCCCGGGCATCGGCGGGCGAGACGCCCATGCTGGGCATGGCCGTGCCGGGCACCAGGGACTGCGGCGCAACGATCCACCGGGCCAGCGTGTCGGGCCGATTGGGCAGCCGGCCCGCGATATAGCTGCGCTGGCTCCAGCCATCGAGGGGCTGGGACACCTGGCCGCGCGCTGCAGGTACCTCGGGAATGGCATGGCAGGAGCCGCACTGGTACTGCCCCACCAGTGCCCTGCCGCGTTCTATCGTGATGCGGTCCTGTGGGGTCGCCGACAGGGAATCATCTGGCCCCTGCGCGCCGGCTTCCCCGAGCACACAGCCCGCAAGCAGCACCGGCAACAGCGTAGGTGAAAAGGCATACCTGCGGCTCATTAGCCAATTCTGTCGCACAAATGAGGACAACTGCCGCAAAATCACAGCAGATGAGAAAAAACAAGCAGTTGCTGATCATTGCTGTCACGGCCATTGGACTTGGGCTTACAGCCGCCCTCACTGCAGTTGCCGTGGTGTATTCCGGCGCCTATGACATCTCTGCCACGCGCCAGCATTGGCAGGCCACTCATTCCTTGCTGGAGATCGCCATGCGCCAGTCGGTGCGCCAACAGGCCGCAAGCATCGAAGAACCGGCTCTCACCGATCCGCAAATGGCGCTGCGGGGTGCGGCCAGCTTCCACGACAAATGCGTGCAATGCCATGGCGCGCCCGGCGTCGCCCAATCTGCCATCGGCCTGAGCATGCAGCCCCTGCCCGGCCCCCTGGTGGATGCCAAACGGCACTGGCGCCCACGCGAGCTGTACTGGGTGGTGCGCCATGGCATCAAGATGACCGGGATGCCGGCCTGGCAATACCGGCTGGCCGACGCGGAAATATGGGATCTCGTGGCGTTCATGCAGCAGCTGCCGCAGCTCGACGCCATGCAGTACGCGCAATGGACCCGGCCCGGGCTGGCCACGCCCGCACGGGAAAGCCATGCACCGGCGTCCGCTGCGACATTCACCCCCGATGTCGAACGTGGGCGCCAGGCGCTGCACCAATATGCCTGCAGCGCCTGTCACACCATTCCCGGTGTCACCGGCTCGCGCGTCCACGTCGGCCCGCCGCTCAAAGGCATGGGCACGCGCACGCTGATCGCCGGCACGCTGGCCAATAGCCCGGCCAATCTCGCGCTCTGGCTTACCGCTACCCAGCAGGTCAAGCCCGGCACGGCCATGCCCCAGCTTGGCGTCTCATCGCGCGATGCGCAGGATATCGCGGCCTATCTTTCCACGCTGCGCTGAAAGCCGACGCCAGCGAAAAAACGCCCGGAATTTGCAGGGAGACAAGTCGACAGGGGCATCCTGGCTTCGGTGGAATTGCCGCGAAGCGCGCGGGGACTGTCAAGCCTGCCGCCTCCAAGATGACGGCGTAGTCCCAAACCGGCGCCGAAACTCCGTCGTGAAGTGGGCGTTGCTGGAAAAGCCGCAGTCAACGGCGATGTCGGCGACGGTGCGGTCAGGCTGTCGACGCAGCATTTGGCGTGCGAGATCGACCCGCCGCTCCATGACATAGGCGTGGGGTGAGAGCCCGAAGGTCGCCTTGAAGATGCGCGAGAAGTGGTACGGGCTCAGCCCGACAACACCGGCCATGCGTTCGACCGTCAGCGAAGCTCCCAGGTCGCAGTCGATGAAGCTCTTCAGGCGCTCACGCTCACGGGGATGGAGCTTTCCGCGTGCCTGCAACGCCTGAGCGGGATTCGAGCCGAAATGGCTGCTCAAGAGCCCCAGCAAGGCAATGGAGAGCCCCTGCGCGAACAGCGGGCCGTTCGGCGATTGGCTCGCGGCCTCCTTCCACAGCGTTCCCACGAGGTTGCAGACCTCGTCGTTGAACGTCTCGGTGCGCGTGGTTTCCAGCCGATAGTGGAAGGCACTGTCGCGCAGCAGACGCCCCAGTATCGCCCCTGTCAACTCCAGCGTGATGACCGACCCGCAGGTTCCCTGGTGCTGGATTTCGCTGAAGTGGGTTTCTTCAAACATCACTTCGACCATCCTGGGAGCGGTATAGCGCTCGAAGCGATGGATGCCGTCTCGATACCACCGTTTTCCGGCGCCCACGTTGACGATGGCAATGACCGGTTCGGGAAAGTAGACATCGCTGGCGATGTTCTCGCTGGGCAGTTCGAAGAGGTTGATTGGAATGCCCGTCCACTCAGGCGGGGGCCGGACGAGTGGCTCAGCGCCTGCATCCCAGCGCTCTGCAGGGACTGCCGCTGTATTGAAATCCTTCGTCACGCTTTTCCACCTTTCTATCCGGGCCGGCCTTGGGGCTGCCAGGAACAGCGACTGTACTGCCACGACATCGGTTCCTCACAGTGGGGCGATCACCTAGACGGGTGGAGCACGATTTCGAAAGTGACAGCACGGTCCTGGTAGCGCGTTGCCAGGGGGAAAACTAACCTTGTTCGAAGCGGCGTGGAGAAGGGGTCTGCCGAACCGGACGTTGCGCAATGTCATGCGAACTTGGCCAGGGGGCAGTTCGGAGCCTTCATCGCCATCGAGTCCATCCGCTTGGCGCAAGTGAGCCGCAAGGCCGAGGTCGATCTGGCCTGGCGGCCCACCTGCAATGGATCACTCAAACATCTGGAGACAAACATGCATCGCTCATCCCGAAACAAGGATGGTGTCACCCTGGGGGCCGCGGCTCTCGCAGCACTTTTCAGCCTGGTCGGCTGCGGTGGCAGCGATGGCGGCACAGCCGCCATTGACGTGCCCAAAGCGTTGACCTGTGACGACTCGATCAAGACTTCCTTCAAGCCTGACGAACTGACCTCGGTGCTCCTGGTCAGGTCGTTCAAGAAGGGCGACCCACTGCTGTCACCGAATGCCTTCGATCCGAACCCAGTGGCGTTGAACGACCTCTGCTTGGTGAAGCTGCTGGTCGGGCCTGGCAACCCCGGTCCCGCGGACGCACCCTCGACCTCGCCCGGCATAGGGATCGAAGTGTGGTTGCCGGCCAAAAATCGATGGAACGGTCGCTTTCATGCCACCGGCAATGGAGGATGGGCGGGCTCGGAGGAGTCCGATGTCATGAGGAACGGGTCTTCCGCCGTCGGCAATGACTACCGATTCGCAGCGGCGATTGCCGGGTCGGAGGGTTCCGTCACAGCCTCAGCCGACAACGGGCATCAAAGCGGACCAGGGGTGCAGAGCAATATGAACGGTTCATTCGCCATGAATCCGGATGGAACCATCAACACCACGCTGTGGAAGGATTTCTCCGAACGGAGTCTGCACGAGCTGGCGATCAAGACCAAGGCACTGACCGCCGCCTACTATGGTTCGGCGCCGAAGTTCTCGTATTGGGACGGAGGATCGACCGGTGGCCGCCAGGCGCTCAAGCTGGCCCAGGCTTATCCAGAAGACTTTGATGGAATCATCTCCGGATTCCCCGCCATCAACTGGTCCCGGTTCAGCACGGCAGCGATCTTTCCGCAAGTCGTGATGCAGCGCGACCTGGGAGGGTCGAGGCTGACAGCAGGCCAACTCGACCTGGTGTCGAACGCGGCCATCAACGCCTGCGACGTCGTCGGGGGCCAGCACCTGGGCTATGTTCCGGATGCGACTGCCTGCGCCTACGATCCGGCAAAGGATGCGCAGGTGATCTGCCACGCCAATGGCGGCAGCAATTCGACGCCCACCTGCGTCACCCCCGTTCAGGCAAACGCCATCAACAAGATGTGGTACGGGCAAACGACGGATGGGTCCGTGCCCAGCCCGGCGCTCGACAACGGTCTATCTACCAACCTGACCGGATTGCAGCGCTGGTACGGAGTGACCCGGGGGACTTCGCTTCTGGGGCTGGCAGGGGATCAGCCGAGCCTCATAGCGTTGCATCATGTGGCCGTCGAACTGCAGGACTCGAGGCTCGCGGACCCCAGCTTCAGGAATGCGCGGGGAAATGGCGCAGATGGCTGGAAACAGCTGACTTACCCGCAGTTGTCGGACGCGTTCGACCGCGGCATCGCCCTGCAGGCGTCGTTCGCCGACATCGATACGGACAACCCGGATCTGTCGGCCTTCAAGGCTCGCGGGGGCAAACTGCTTCACTACCATGGCGAGTCGGACCAGGTCATCATGCCGTTCGGGTCTGTGAACTACTACAACCGCGTTGCCAGCCGCATGGGCGGCTTCTCGGAGATTCAGGATTTCTACCGTTTCTATCTGATTCCGGGAATGGGACATGGCCCCGTCAACGGCACCTCGAATCCGGCTGCGAATCCCCCCCTTCCCGCTCCGGGCCAGATCTATGACTTGATCACGGACTGGGTTGAAAAGGGCATCGTGCCGGACCGCATCAACCTGTCTTCGCAGTCGAGCACGCCCGTATCGAAGAGCCGACCTATCTGCCCCTATCCGAAGAAAGCGACTTATGTGCAAGGGGATGCGAACATCGCGGCCAGCTACAACTGCATCTAGGTCGAAGTGATACGGCCCCACCGCAGCGTGCACTGGAAGCGATCGCCACGATCTTCCCGTGCAGCACCCTGGTGGCCTGATCGGCCTGCGCTTGACGCCAGCTTGCGCGTGGCGCCGCCACAAGGCGGCATGCCCGGCGTTCGGACAAATGGCGTTCGCCGCGCATGATCCAGATGATCATGCCGGCGGATTCCAACTTTCGCACCCGAAAACAAAACAAGGACCCGAAGGTCCTTGTTTTTACTTGCATTTTGGGGTGGCTGATGGGGCTCGAACCCACGACAACAGGAATCACAATCCTGGACTCTACCAACTGAGCTACAGCCACCGCAGAAGCGTCTATTCTAAGCCAAAAAATACCGCCCTATCGCGAGTTTCACGATTTGGCGGCATTAAATCTCAAGGACGGTCGACCTTCATCTGCACCTTGAAGCGGGCCTTGAGCATTTCATAGTAGGCAGCGCCTTCGGCGCCGGCCCACCACTGGGCCAGTTGCTGCTTCTGTGCGGCAACGATCTGCGCGTCCTGGGCCGGGCGTTCGACCACGGCATTGACCTTGACCACGGCATAGCCGAGGTTGCCGAGGTCCACGCCGGTCCAGACAGGCAAGGCATCCACGGAAGCGTGCAGCGCGGCGTCGATGACTTCGCGCGGCAGGTTCTGCGGCTGATCGCGACCGATCACGACGGCGCTGCCCAGGACGGCGCTGGCGGGCTGTTCCTTCCAGGCCTTGAGCTTGGCCTGGCCTTCTTCACGTGCCAGTTCCGCGGACTTCTGCGCCACATACAGCGCCTGCACCTTGTCGGCCACTTCTTCGTAGGCCAGGGTATGGGCCGGCGAATAGGCGACGACACGGCCTGCGACCATCAGGCCGGAAGCAATCTCGACGGCGTCGGTGTTGCGCTTGCTTTCCAGCGACTCGGGCGCAAACAGGGCTTCGAGGAAGCGCGGGTTGGCCAGCGGGCCCTGGGCGCCAGGGCCCGGAACGCGCGCCACGCGCTCGGCCTTGTGCACCGTCAGCTTGAGCTTTTCGGCCACGCCTTGCAGGTTGTCCGACTGCTCGTACACGCCATTGGCGAACTGCTCGGCCACTTCGGCGAACTTGCTCTGTGCCTGCTGTTCCTTCAGATCCCGCTCGAGCTGCGGGCGCAGCTCGGCAAAGCTGGGCTGGGGCGGCGTCTTGATGTCGGTCAGCTCAATGATGTGGAAGCCGAAATCGCTTTCGACCACATCGCTGATCTCGCCCTTCTTCAATGCGAAGGCCGCATCCTCGAAGGGCTTGACCATGGCGCCGCGGCTGAAGAAGCCCAGATCGCCACCGCTTTGGGCGGTGCCGCTGTCCTGCGAGGATTGCTTTGCGACCGCAGCAAAGGACTGCGGGTCCTTGCGCAGCTGCTCGAGCAGGGCCTGGGCCTGTTCACGCGCCTGGGTGCGGTCGGCGGCCGACGCGTCCCGGGTGGCGTTGATCAGGATATGGCTTGCACGGCGCTCTTCCTGGCCCGCGAGTCGCGCCAGGTTTTCCTGGTAGTAGGTGCGCAGGTCGTCTTCATTGAGCTCCATCGCGGCCTGCACGCTGGCCGAGTCGAGCACCACGTATTCGACGCTCGCCTGTTCGGCCTGCTGGAACCTGTCCGGGTGGGCCTTGTAATAGGCCTGCAGATCTTCGGGCGTGGATTTGATCCCGGCCGCGAAATCGCCGGCCTTGAACTGTGCCACCTGCACTTCGCGGCGCTGGTAGAGCGCGTCCATCGCCAGCTTGAGCTGGGTATCGGTCACGAACGAGGAATTCATCGCCGAGCCCATCACCTGGCTCAGCGACAGATTGCTGCGCAGATTGGCTTCAAAGCCTTCGGGCGTCATGCCTTGCGCGCCCACGAGCGCGCGATAGGCTTGGGCATCGAGCGTGCCGTCGGCGCGCTTGAGCTCGGCAATCGCCGGGATCTGCTGCAGGCTGCGCACCAGTTGGGCATCGCTGGTCACGAGGTGCATCTTCTGCGCCGCGGCCACGAGCACGCGGTCACGCACCATGCGCTCGAGCGTGGCGTAACGCGCCTGGGGCGAGTCCAGCAGCCGGGTATCGATTTCCGGATTCTCGGCGCGCAGCTGATCGCTCTCCATGCGGTGCGCGTTGTCCCAGTCCGATTGCTTGATCTCGTTGCCATCGACCCTGGCCACTGTCGGACTGGATTCCGAGAAATAGTTCTGGTCGATGCCAACGAAGATGAACGAGGGAATGATCAGCAAGAACAACAAGATCATCACGAACTTGGAGTGCTTGCGGATGGCTTCAAACATAGTCGATCTTTCTGTGGAAGCAATAAAAAAGGCGAACCCATGTTCGCCTTTGTACGGTGTGCGGAGCCAAAGGAACCTGACTGAGGAAGACAAGGGTCTGCCCCTCATCCATCCATCAACGACAAAGCCTGCCAACGACCCACGCTACCTTGGTGAAGGAAACTGCGCAGATTCTACCTGTTACGCCTGAAGGCCCAAGCAGCCGATGGCGCCAATGCAAAAGGAGGGCGAAGAAAAAGGGCCTGGATTGCTCCGGGCCCTTGATTTCATTTGCTTTGGGTGGTGGGTGCTGACGGGATCGAACCGCCGACCTACTCCGTGTAAAGGAGCCGCTCTACCGACTGAGCTAAGCACCCCCTTGCAACTGCTTGTCAGTTCAACGCATCTTTCAATGCCTTGCCCGGACGGAATTTAGGCACCTTGGCGGCCTTGATCTCGATCGTGGCGCCGGTGCGTGGGTTGCGGCCGGTGCGTGTGGAACGCTCACCCACGGTGAATGTGCCAAAACCGACGAGCGATACTGTACCACCCTTTTTGAGGGTTTTCTTCACTGCCTCGATCGTCGATTCCAGAGCGCGCGCAGCGGCGGCCTTGGAGATGTCGGCATTGTTTGCGATGTGCTCAATCAGTTCTGTCTTATTCACAAGAGGCCTCTCGAGAAATGGTGGATGGAATGTCGCAGCTGTGCGGAAACTGTGCAGTTCAAGAACCGTATCTTCCGGCCAGCCTGCAATCACCTGGGGTGAATGCGTTTCGGGCCATGCCATCGACCTTCCAAGTGTCAATGTTATCCGCTGCAATCCCAGCGGCTGCAGCGATTCTAGCTGCAATTGCACTGCCGCCCGGCGTCAGCGGCGGTTTTTGTGGCGCGCAGTCGCTAGAGGCTTCACGGATTGACAACCCGGGCCGGCGCGCGCCGGCTGCGGCCAATCTACCTGTCGACGCGTGCGCGAATTTCGGGCACGGCCTTTTGCAGGTAATAGACCATGGACCAGACCGTGAGCACGGCGGCAACCCAGATCAGCACATGGCCCCAGACGCCGGTGTCGATCACGCCGAGCAGCATCCCGTCATAGAGCAGGAAGGGAATGGCCACCATCTGCGCGGTGGTCTTGAGCTTGCCCAGCATGTGCACGGCCACGCTCTTGCTCGCACCGATCTGCGCCATCCATTCGCGCAGCGCTGAAATGGCGATCTCGCGGCCGATGATGATCAGCGCGACGAACACGTCGGCGCGCTGCAGATGCACCAGCACCAGCAGCGAGGCGCAGACCAGGAACTTGTCGGCCACGGGATCGAGGAAGGCGCCGAAGGAGGAGGTCTGGTTGAGCTTGCGCGCGAGGTAGCCGTCGAGCCAGTCGGTCGCGGCAAACACGATGAACATCAGCGTGGCAATCAGATTTTGCAGCGCCGGCTCCATAGGGGTGTAGAACACTCCCACGATCAAAGGTATCGCGACAAAGCGCGTACAGGTCATCAAGGTGGGGATGGTCAGAAACATGCTGCAATTGTGTCATGCGCCGAAGACCTTTACGAACAGCATCGAGGCCGGCCTCAATGCAATGCGCGATAGATGGTGTCCGCCAATTCACGCGAAATGCCTTCCACCTTCATCAGGTCTTCCACGCTCGCATCGGCCACGCCGCGCACGCCGCCAAAGCGCTGCAGCAGGCGCGCGCGCTTTTTCGGGCCCACGCCCGCGATTTCCTCGAGCTGGCCGCCGCCGATGCGCACCTTGGCACGCGCCGCGCGCATGCCGGTAATGGCAAAGCGATGGGCCTCGTCGCGGATCTGCGCGACCAGCATCAGCGCCGCCGA
This sequence comes from Pantoea sp. 18069, assembly GCF_902706035.1. Lineage (GTDB taxonomy): Bacteria > Pseudomonadota > Gammaproteobacteria > Burkholderiales > Burkholderiaceae_C > Comamonas. The sequence continues at coordinate 124,918 of NZ_CACSJA010000008.1, forward strand.
ATCCTTGCCCAGATAGACCTTTTCCCGGCCGTCGGCAAACACCAGCTCCTCGAGGCCGACCTTGCGCCTGTCGCCTTTCTCCACGCCGACGATGCGCGAGACATCGAGCCCCAGCGCGTCGAACACTTCGCGCGCCATGCTGACCTGGCCCACGCCGCCGTCGACCAGCACCAGGTCGGGCAGGCGCGCCTGGCCCGCCGGGGGCTCGGCGCCGCCGGCCTCGCGCTGGGCTTCGGCGACGCGGCTGTAGCGGCGCATCAGCACCTGGCGCATCGCCGCATAGTCATCGCCGCCGGTGATGCCTTCGATGTTGAAGCGCCGGTACTCGCTGCCCTGCATCTTGTGGTGGTGGAACACCACGCACGAGGCCTTGGTCGCCTCGCCCGAGGTGTGGGAGATGTCGAAGCACTCGATGCTCAGGCTGTCGAGGTCATGCGTGGGCAGGTCGAGCGCCTCGGCCAGCGCGCGCGTGCGCGCCTGCTGCGAGCCTTCCTCGGCCAGCAGCCGTGCGAGCTGCAACTCGGCGTTGCGCTGCGCCATGTCGAGCCAGGCGCGGCGCTGCTCGCGCGGCTGGTGCAAGGCGCTGACGCGCACGCCGCAGGACTGCGACAGCGCCTTGACCAGCGACTTGTCGACGGCATGGCTGAGCACCAGCACCGGCGGCACGGGCACGCTGGTGTAGTGCTGGGCCAGGAAGGCTTCGAGCACCATCACTTCGACCGGCTGGGCCGGCGCGGCCTCGCCCTCTTCCTCGGTCTCGGCTTGGCTTTGAGCGTCATGCACGGCCGCGGCATCGCCCAGCTGCGACGGAAAGTACGGCCGGTCACCGAGGTGGCGACCGCCACGCACCATCGCCAGGTTCACGCAGGCACGCCCGCCCTGCACGCGCACGGCCAGAATGTCGACGTCCTTGTCCGACGTGGTCTCTATCGACTGCTGGTGCAGCACGCGCGCCAGCGCCGTCATCTGGTTGCGCACTTCGGCCGCCTGCTCGAACTCCAGCGCCTCGGAATGCGCGAGCATGCGCGCCTCGAGTTGCTGCAGCAGTGCCTGGGTTTCGCCGCGCAGCATGGCTTCGGCATTGCGCACGTCGATGGCGTAGGCCTCGGGCGAGATCAGGTCCACGCAGGGGCCGGTACAGCGCTTGATCTGGTAGAGCAGGCAGGGCCGCGAGCGGTTGGCGAACACCGTGTCTTCACAGGTGCGCAGGCGGAACACCTTCTGCAGCAGCTGTATGGTTTCCTTGACCGCCCAGGCACTGGGATACGGCCCGAAATAGCGGTTCTTCCTGTCGACGCTGCCGCGGTAATAGGCCATGCGCGCAAAGCGCTGGCCGGGCTGTGGCCCCTCGCCGTCGCGGCCTGCCACGCCCGAAATCATCAGATAGGGATAGCTCTTGTCGTCGCGAAACAGGATGTTGTACTTGGGGTGCTGCGTCTTGATCAGGTTGTTTTCCAGCAGCAGCGCCTCGGCTTCGGAGCGCACCACCGTGGTCTCCAGGCGCACGATCTTGCTGATCATGTGGCCTATGCGCGTGCCGCCATGGCTCTTCTGGAAATAATTGGCGACGCGGCGCTTGAGATTGCGCGCCTTGCCCACGTAGAGCAGCCCGCCCTCGGCGTCGAAGTAACGGTACACGCCCGGCAGTGAAGGCAGGGCTGCGACCTGGGCCAGCAGTTCATCGGAATGCATTTCAGACATGCCCCTATTGTGGCGGGCCGGCCGCGCCATTTCGCCCGGATTCTCCCGCGCCGGTGCGCGCGGCCCGGCCGCAGTACCATCGGCGCCCACCCTGCCCTTGTTTCAAAGCCTCTGCCCATGCCGCTGAACCGCCCCCTTCGCTGGGATATTTTTTGCCAGGTGATAGACAACTTCGGCGACGTCGGCGTCTGCTGGCGCGCCGCCGCCGAACTGGCCGCGCGCGGCCAGCAGGTGCGGCTGTGGCTAGACGACGCAAGCGCCCTGGCCTGGATGGCGCCCGCGCCCCACCCCGCAGGCCTGAGCGTTCACGCCTGGCCGGACCAGCGCGCGTTGCTGCCCGCCGACGGCGTGGGCGACGTGGTGATCGAGGCCTTCGGCTGCACGCTGCCCGAGCCCTTGCTGCAAGCCATTGCGCAGCGCCATGCCGAACAAGGCCGGGGCGCGGCGCAGACGCCGGTCTGGATCAATCTCGAATACCTGAGCGCCGAGCCCTATGTGGAACGCTGCCACCGCCTGCCCTCGCTGCTGATGAGCGGGCCTGCGGCCGGCCTCACGCGCTGGTTCTTCTACCCGGGCTTCACGCCGCGCACCGGCGGCCTGCTGCGCGAAGCCGCGCTCGGCCAGCGCCAGGCGGCGTTCGATCGCCAGGCCTGGCGCGCCGCGCGCGGCATTGATGACGCCACGCGGCTGGTCTCGCTGTTTTGCTACGAGCCGCCGGCCTTGCCGGACCTGCTCGCGCAGCTGCAGGCCGGCGCGCCGGCCAGCCACCTGCTGGTCACGCCGGGGCGCGCCGCGAACGCCGTGCGCGCCGTGCTGGCCCCGCAGCAGCCGCCCGCGCTCGCCTGCACCTGGCTCACGCCCTGCGCCCAGCCCGCGTTCGACGAAATGCTCTGGGCCTGCGACCTGAACCTGGTGCGCGGCGAAGACTCGCTGGTGCGCGCGCTCTGGGCCGGTCAAGCCTTTGTCTGGCAGATCTACCCCCAGCACGACAACGCCCACCATGCCAAGCTCGATGCGTTTCTCGACTGGCTAGAAGCCCCACCGTCGCTGCGGCTGTTCCACCATGTCTGGAATGGCATGCTCGGCGGCGTCGGCCTGCCGCTGGTCACCCCGCAGATGCTGGACGAATGGCGCGATTGCGCACAGGCCGCACGCGCACGCCAGTGGGTCCGGAGCGATCTCGTCAGCCAACTGCAGCAGTTTGTGGCAGAAAAAAGCTAAAATCTTCGTTTTACGCGCACGTGCTTAGCAAGCTGCGCCCTTATTTCCCCCCGCCGCGGAACATGTTTCGATGCAGCAGCCCTTGCGGCCGCGCAGCTGGACGCGTTGAGCGGCACAACCCCAGCAATCTAGCTATGAAAATCGCCCAAGAAATCCGCGCCGGCAATGTGATCATGCACGGCAAGGACCCCATGATCGTCCTCAAGACCGAATACGCCCGTGGCGGCCGCGGTGCAGCCACCGTGCGCATGAAGCTCAAGGCCCTGCTGGGCAACATGGGCACGGAAAACGTGTTCAAGGCCGACGACAAGATCGACAACGTGATCCTCGACAAGAAGGAGTGCACCTACTCCTACTTCGCCGATCCGATGTATGTCTGCATGGACGAAGAGTTCAACCAGTACGAAGTCGAAGCCGAGAACATGGGCGACGCGCTGAACTACCTCGAAGACGGCATGACCGTCGAAGTGGTGTTCTATGACGGCAAGGCCATCTCGGTGGAACTGCCCACCAGCGTCGTGCGCGAAATCACCTGGACCGAACCCGCGGTCAAGGGCGACACGTCGGGCAAGGTGCTCAAGCCTGCCAAGATCGCCACCGGCTTCGAAGTCGCCGTGCCGCTGTTCGTCGCCCAGGGCGACAAGATCGAAATCGACACCCGCACCGGCGAATACCGCAAGCGCGTCTGAGGCACTACTGTGGCCGCAAGGCCGCTTTGCCCCACAGGCTTCCTTCGGGAAGCCTTTTTTTTGCCTGCGAAAAGAATGGGCAGGGAACCTATGCGCGCCAGCGGCCACACAAAGTCAGCATCAGCGCCGCGACATGCGGGCACGGCCATGCCGCGACGCAGCAGTCGTCATTGCACAAGGAAGACAAAGATGGAACGCCGGCAATTGCTTTACGGATTCACCTCCCTGCTTTTTACGCCTTATCTGGTCGGGTGCGGCGCAGGACGCAATGCGCAAACGCTCAATGAAATTCTGGCGTCGCAGCTTGACTTGACCGTCATTCCACCCGAAGAGATTGACATCGCCTCTTCCAATCTGGAAGAAATCTACATCACCGACGAAGCACTCGTTTATTAATACAGGGGGTCATCGCCATGGCGATATCCAGTTCCCGTTGGATGGCAGCACTTGCAGACGAGGCTCCCATGACCGCTGTGTCCATTCCCGGCGCGCATGACGCCTGCTGCTATGACCTGACTGGAGTGGCGGAGCAGTTGATCAAATCCAAATGGGCGCCTTTGTTGGCCACCACTGCGACGCTTCCTCTCGCGGGAATATTGGGATTGACCGCTGCAGATTATGTAGTGCGCGTTCTCGCGCAGACGCAGACGCTCAACATCCGCCAGCAATTGGAGGCAGGCGTGCGCTTTTTCGATGTGCGCCCTTCGTTTGGCGAAGGCAAGGCGCTGCCAATTTACCATGGCATTGTGCGCACAAGAATCACATTGTCCGGCGTTCTGAATGAGGTCACGAATTTCCTGAACCAGAACAGGTCTGAATACGTTGTCCTGCGTCTCAAGGCAGAAAACGACAGTGTGGCATCGCATGTACGCACGGGTATTTTGCAAGAGTGTCTTGCGCCCTACAGCAATTACATCTCCACCCAGGGCTACGGCGTTATCCCGGTCAGCGCCGTGCGGGGCAAAATTGTATTGCTCATTCAGGACGTTGACGCTCTGCAAGCGCCGCTGCACTCCCAGGACTGGGGCGCGGTGTCAATTCAGGATGAGTACGAGATCAATGCCGACGAGAATTTCATCTCCACCATTGCCGAAGGCGCCTGCAAGGTCGGAAGGGCGCCCATCAAGGCAATCCTGGGTATTTTCGGCAAAAAAACCGGAAACTGGTGCGAGAACGTAGGAAAGAATGTTCCAAAGATATTCGTGCCCGACAAGGTCTTCGAACCAAAACGCGTCGCGATAAAGAACCATCACAGCCAATCCATTGCTCGCTCAGGCAGCGCTCTTTCGAAGTTCTCGATCAATTTCGTCTCCTGCGTGGGATCAGGCTCCGATATTCTTTTTCTTTCGCCTCAAGTTTGCGCCGACAAATTCAACCCGGGCATCAAGGATCTGCTTGCCAAAAGTGGAAACAGTGAGAAGGCGGGAATCGTCGTGATGGACTTCATCACCGAGGACCTGGCCAAAGGAATCTATCTTTCCAACAGGCTGGCAACGTAATTACTGCGCACGCGCCCCACCATGGGACCGCAGGCCTGTTGCGCGGCGGTCGCTGGGCCGTTTCGATGGATGGCACTGTGGCCGCAAGGCCGCTTTGCCCCCAGGCTTCCTTCGGGAAGCCTTTTTTTGCCTGACGCCAGCGCATTGCGCTGGCGTTCAAGCCAGCGGCCTGCTGACGGCCTGCGTTCCCGGCCCAGCGCAAGGCCTGCAGGCGCCCTCCGACGCCGGACTGTCGGCCGCTGTCATACGCTTGACGCTCGCGCATTGAACACTTCAAGGCTTTTTCAAGGAATGGAGTCCCCGCGTGAAGCATCTGACATCAAGCCCTGCGCTGCTCGCCATCATCGCCGCCCTCGCCGTCACGGCATGCAGTGGCGACGACGATCTCGAAGTGCAAATCCGCGCCTTGCGCGTGCTCGGTTCCGCGTCGCTGCCCACAGGAACGCTGTACCAGGGCGTGGAGTTCGGCGGCATCTCCGGCCTGGACAAGGCGGCCGATGGCACGTACTGGGCGATCTCGGATGATCGCGGTGGCGAGCGCGGCACGCCGCGCTTCTACAACCTGAGCATCGACTACGAAAGCAACAGCCCGGTCCAGGTGAAGATCAACCGCCAGCTGCATATGCTGCAGCCCGACGGCACAACGTTCTCTTCATCGGCCCGAACGGTAGACCCCGAATCCATCCGCCGCGCGCCCAATGGCAACCTGTACTGGACCTCGGAAGGCAACTGGAGCAGCGAGCCGTCGCAGCTGTACCAGCCCTTCCTGCGCGAGATGACGACCGAGGGCCGCTTCGTGCGCGAGTTCTCCGTGCCCGCGATGTACCTGTACCGCGACGACACGACGACCGGCGCGCGCAACAACAAGGTTTTCGAGGCGCTCGCGGTGGCCGAAGATGGCACGGTGTATGTCGCCAATGAAGACGCCCTGGTGCAGGACGGGCCGATCACCAGCATGCACGCCGGCAGCGTGGTGCGCGTGACCGCAATGGACCCGGCTTCCGGCAACGCGAAGGCGCAGTATGTCTACCGGTTGCCGCCCATCCCGGTCGATGCGGCGCCGGGCGCGGGCGCGGCGTTCGGCCCGGACAATGGACTCTCGGAGCTGCTGTCGATCGGCAGGAACCGCTTTATTGCCGTGGAAAGAGCGTTCGCCCCCGGCGTCGGCAACACCATCCGGCTGGTCGAAACCGAGATCACGGCCACCACCACGAACGTGCTTGCCGTGCCTTCACTGACCAGCGCCAGCTATTCGGCCATGGGCCGCAAGGTGCTGCTGGAAATGCCCATCACCCACCAGGGCATCAAGCTCGACAACATCGAATCCATCACCTGGGGCAAGACACTGGCCAACGGCCGCCGCACGCTGGTGCTCGCCGCCGACAACAACTTCACGGCCCGGATCCAGACCAATCAGTTCATCGTGCTGGAAGTAGTCACCGACTGAAGTGCACGCCTCAGGCGGCGCCGGCAAGCTTCTTGAAAGTCGCCAGCACCGCCGGGCCGTTGAACGGCTTGACGATCCAGCCCTTGATTCCCGCGGCCTTGCCGCGCTCCTTCATCGCGGGCGCATTTTCGGTGGTCAGCATCACGATGTTGACGGCGCTGTTGCGCAGATCGCTGCGCACTTTCTCGGCCATCGTCAGGCCGTCCATATTGGGCATGTTGACGTCGCACACGACCAGCTTCACCGACGGGTCGGCCGCAAGCTTGCTCAAGCCCTCCTTGCCATCCACGGCGTAGGCCACGGTGAGGCCGTTGCGCTGGAGAAAGCCGCCGACTTCATTGCGAACGGTGCTGGAATCGTCGACGACGAGAATCTGTGCCATGAGAGATACCTTGTTCAGAAAAATTCAAGTTCGCCGGTGACTTCTTCCTGCGCATCCGCATGCCATTCGAAGTCCATGGGCGCGCGATTGTGAATGCACAGGCTGGCGTCGATATGCAGTTGCGCATCGACCGCGACGCGCCAGTGGGTCGCGTGCGCATGCGGCAAGGCCGTCATGAAAGGCCCGCTGCGGCTGTCGATGATGTGGGGGGTCGACATGCCGGTGTGCGCAAAGAACCGCCCCATCTCGCGGTTGACCATGCCGCAGCACATGTTGCCGCGCTCCGACATATGGTCGCGCAAGGCCTGCGGCCCGGCGTCCTCCCCCTGGCTCTCGGGCGCGAGAAAGCGCATCGCGTCGCCGACCTTGGGGAAATGCAGCGCCATGACCAGCCGGAAAGTGTGGGACGCGATCATCAGCACCACCATCTGCGAGCCGGGATCGGGCGCGGATTGCGCCACCTGCGTCACTGCGGCGCGCTCACCCGAGGGCGTGGAAAAAGTGTTCTCGAGACTGTGAACGAACATGCGGTCCAGGCTCTCGCAAGCGCTGGGCGAGATCATGCGCACTCCAACGACAGCGCCGTGGCCTCGTTCCCCCTGCGGTTGGTCAGCTCCAGCCCGCGCACCGCACCCAGAATCATGCGGCCACCGGCCTGCATGTCCTGGAAGGTGGTGGTGGTGATCAAGTCGTTTTCGTAAAGCGTGCGCCGGTAGTCCATGGACAGCGCCTCGGCGCGCGCGGACAGGGAGCGCATTTCATTGGCCACGATGCCGAACCCGCGCCCGGTGGCCCCCGCGCGCGCGGACTCGATGGAGGCGTTGAGCGCCACCATCACCATCTGCCGCACGATCAGCGAGAACTCTTCGTTCTTGGCGTGCATGCCGCGGTTGTGCGCGAGCAGGACCGTCATGTCGGCATGCCAGCGCTCGAAGGTCATTTCAATGCCGTACAGATCGCGGATCGCGCCGGCAAGCTCGTGGGTATTGCCCTGCGACGCATCGAACGCCTGGTGGGCCTGCTGCATCACCGACTGCAAGGCCTGGGCATGGTCGGCCTGCAGCGCCGACTCGCGCGCCCGCCACTGCATTGCCGCTGCCTGGCCGGCAGCGCGCAAGCCATCGATTTCGGCGCGCAGGGCGTCGCATTCGTTCGCATGGCTGCACTCGGACTGCAGGACTTCAACCTGCGCCTGGCATGTGCGCAGATGGTTTTTCAACCGCCAGATACTGAAGCCCAGCGGCAGGCCGGCAAGGAGCATGCCGCCGACAAAAGTTGCAACCAGGCTCATGCCGCGACCACCGTTTCTTGCGCGTAGCGGATCGCCAATGCCGCGGGCAGCGTCAGCACGGTCTGGAAGCCGCGCACGGGATCGCCCTCGCGTCCCAGCAGCTGGATATCGATGCGCCCGCCCTGGGACTGGACCAGGCTGCGCACGGCGTCCATGCCCACGCCGCGCCCGGAGATGTCGCTCACCTGCCGGGCCGTGGAAAATCCGGGCAGGAAGATGTACCGGGCGATCTCGGCCTGGGACACCGCCGCCTCGGCATCGACCAGCTGCTTCTCGACCGCCTTGGCGCGGATGGCATTGAGGTCCAGGCCTTTTCCGTCATCGCCGGTGGTGATGTGCAATCCGTGCGCATCGCTGACAACGTCGATACGGATCTGCCCCGCCGCGGGCTTGCCCTTGGCGATGCGTGCCAGCGGTGTTTCGAGGCCGTGGTCCAGCGCATTGCGCAGCAGGTGCATGAACGTGTCCTGCAGCGCCGCGGCCGCGCCGCTGCGTATGCCCACGCCCGCGTCGGCAATGGCAATGCGCGGCGCCTCCTTGCCCAGCTCCAATGCGAGCGCGGGCAAGGCCGCAAGAACGTCCTTGAGCATGGGCCCCAGGCGCTGGGTGTCCAGGCGCTCGAGCGCCGAGCGGGTGTGCTGCACGGCCGCGGCGAGCACATCGCGGCTGTCGCCGTCTTTCACCTGCAGCCGCGCCAGCACGGCGTCCAGTTCGGCGCGGTCCAGGCGCAAGAGCTTGCCGGCCTCCGACCCTGGCTCCATCGCACCGCGGCCCAGCTTGTGGGTGTAGATGGCCGCGTACTCCTGCAGCGCCTGGCGCACCGTCTGCAGGTCGCCCAGCAAGGCCTGGGCATCCCAGTCCTTGTGCCCCATGCGCAAGGCCTCGTAGTCCTGCTCCACGCGGTGCACAGCATCCGTCAGCTGCTGCAATCCGTAGGTCCTGGCATTGCCCTTGATGGTGTGCATGTTGCGAAACAGCAGGTCGACCGCGGGCGCTGTCGCGCCGGCATCGGCTGCGTCGGTGCTGGTCACGGCATCCGCGCTCTCGGCTAGATAGCGCTGGCTGCTGGCCATGAACAGCCCGAATTTCGCCGGGTCCATGGCGAGAATCTCGCCGATGATGGCCAGCTCGCGCCCCTGCGCGCTCGCGGCCAGCGCCAGCTTGCGCAACTCGGTGACATCGCGCACGCACAGCAGCAGGCGCATGACGGTGCCGTCTTGCGCGGTGATCGGCGACCAGCTCAGATCCAGTATCTTGCTGGCGCCATCGGCGAACTGGCGCTGCACTTCCGTCGGCAGCAGGTGGCTGTTGAACTCGAAATTCATCGCGTCCTCGCCCAGGCAGGAGGACAGCGCCGCCGCCACCTGGGAGCGTGCGTCATCGCCCAGAGGGGTGTCCTTCAACACCAGGTCCATGGCGTCGCGTCCGGCGATCTCGTGGGTCTCGAGAATGCTCTCCAGGTATTCGGAGTATTCGTGGTGCACGGTGCCATCGGGCTGAACGCTCAGAATGCCCTGCGGCACGTAACGCAGCAGGGCCTGGATGTCCGCCGCCTTCTGCTTGACCAGCTCCGTGCTTTCCTCGATCTTCTCGACCATGGTGTTGAAGGCCCGCATGGAGCGGCCGATCTCATCGTCGCTGCGCACATCGAGCCGGTGCGTGAAATCCTGGCTCGAAGCGATCTGCGTCATCTTCGCCTCCATCTGCGCGATGGGGTGGATCACCTGCTTGTAGAGCAGCACGCCGATGAGGCCCAGCGCCAGCGCAGCCGCAGCGCTGATGGCCATGAGCGCGACCGCCGTGTCGGAAAGCTCGGCATTGAGCGTGTCGATCGCCTCATCCTTGCTGCGGCGCTTTTCCACCTGCACCGCATCGATCATCTGGCCTTGCTCGCGCAGATACTGGTCGACGGTCGCGCCCATGTTCGCTTCGGCCAGCTCCGTCTGGCCCGCGAGCTTGAACTGCGCGGTGTCGTTGATCGATGCAAAGTAGTTCTGCATGCTCTCCTGCGCGGCCTCGATCAGGCCGCGCTGCGCCTGGCTGTCGGCCTGGGCATGCTGCGTCTCTAGCGCCTGCGTCAGGGTTTCCTTCTTCGCATTGAGCTCTTCGAGCGCAATGCGCACCAGATTTTCATCGGCGGCCAAAAGCATCGCCAGCGCGGCGATCTGCACGTCCTTCAACTGCGTCATCAACTCGACCGACGCAATGGCGCTGGGCACCACGCCCTCGGTCACCTGCCTCACCTGTTCGGAGTTGCTGCGGGCCTGAATGACGGCGAAGCCGCCGATGACGGCCAAGGCCGCAAACACGAGCGTCACAAGCATGACGATGCGCTGCTTGATGTTCATTGCACATCCAATCTCTGGAGAAATAACCCAATCGAATGTTGCTAATTGCAACTTTGTGCGTTGAATTATTTCTGCCGGAGATTGCCGCTTTATGACATCAGCAAGATATCTTCCAGACCATGGCCTGCGCTGGCGATGGCGGAAATGCCGCGTTGCGGCATCCAGAGCGGCGCAAGCCGCCCCGGACGGGAAATCAGATCGGCACGCCGACCAGATCGTGACCTTGCGTGCCAACAATGCGCGCGCGCGTGAACTCGCCGGTCTTCATGGTCTTGCTGATCTTCTCTGGCGGCAGCAGGTGGACCACGCCGTCGATCTCGGGCGCGTCGGCATAGCTGCGGCCGACACCGCCCTTGCGGCCCAGGGCGGGTGCGGAGTCGACCAGCACCTGCATGGTCGAGCCGATGCGCCGGCGCAGGCGGTTGGCCGAGACTTCTTCGGCGACTTCCATGAAGCGCGCGCGGCGGGCCTCGCGCACTTCGATCGGCAGCATGCCGGGAATGTCGTTGGCGGCAGCGCCGTCGACCGGGCTGTAGGCAAAGCAGCCCGCGCGGTCGATTTCGGCGGCGCGGATGAAGTCCAGCAGGTGCTCGAACTCTTCCTCGGTCTCACCCGGGAAGCCGGCGATGAAGGTCGAGCGGATGATCAGGTCGGGGCACAGTTCGCGCCAGCGCTGGATGCGCTCGAGGTTCTTCTCGCCGCTGGCCGGGCGCTTCATGCGCTTGAGCACATCGGGGTGGCTGTGCTGCAGCGGCACATCGAGGTAAGGCAGCACGCGGCCCGAAGCCATCAAGGGAATGATTTCGTCCACGCTGGGGTAAGGGTAGACATAGTGCAGACGCACCCAGGCGCCATGCGGCTCGGCGAGTTCGCCCAGGGCCTGCACCAGCTCCAGCATGCGGGTCTTGACCGGCTTGCCGTCCCAGAAACCCGTGCGGTACTTGACGTCCACGCCATAGGCCGAGGTGTCCTGGCTGATGACCAGCAGTTCCTTGACGCCGCCGTCGAACAGCGCCTTGGCTTCCTTGAGCACATCGCCGATGGGGCGCGAGACCAGATCGCCACGCATCGAGGGAATGATGCAGAACGTGCAGCGGTGATTGCAACCTTCGCTGATCTTCAGATAGGCGTAGTGCTTGGGCGTGAGCTTGAGCCCGGCTTCGCCGAACGCGCCCGGAATCAGATCGAGGAAGGGATCGTGCGGCTTGGGCAGGTGGGTATGCACCGCGTCCATCACCTCCTGCGTCGCATGCGGGCCGGTGACGGCCAGCACGCTGGGGTGGATCTGGCGCACCATGTTGCCGCCGTCGGCCGAGGACTTCGCGCCCAGGCAACCGGTGACGATGACCTTGCCGTTTTCCGCCAGCGCCTCGGCGATGGTGTCCAGGCTTTCCTGCACGGCGTCATCGATGAAGCCGCAGGTATTGACGATCACCAGATCCGCGCCCTGGAAGGTCTTGGACGTGGCATAGCCTTCGGCGCTGAGCTGCGTGAGTATCAGTTCGGAGTCGGTCAAGGCCTTCGGGCACCCCAGTGATACCATACCTATACGCGGTATGTGATCTGATGACTTAGGTTGAATGAGGGTGTTCATGGGGAATATTTCTGGAAGTGGTCTTGTTTACAGCTACCTGCGCTTTTCCGATCCGAGGCAATCCGTGGGCAGCAGCACGGACCGACAGATTGCCTACGCGGCCAAATGGGCCGCAGAGCATGGACTAGACCTAGACACAAGCCTGACACTGCGCGATGAAGGCTTGAGCGCATACCACCAGCAGCACATTAAAACAGGCGCACTGGGTTTGTTTCTACGGGCCGTGGAAGATGGCCGCGTACCGCATGGGTCCGTACTGATCGTTGAAGGTCTGGATCGGCTTAGCCGCGCAGAGCCTATCCAAGCGCAAGCGCAACTGGCCCAGATTGTAAATGCTGGCATCACAGTGGTCACTGCAAGCGACGGGAAGACCTACAGCCGTGCGACCCTCAAAGACAATCCGATGGATCTCGTCTATAGCCTGCTGGTCATGATTCGAGCGCATGAAGAGTCGGACACCAAGAGCAAACGCGTCAAAGCCAGCATCCGTCGCATGTGCGAAAACTGGCAAGCAGGGACGTATCGAGGCCGCATTCGCCAGGGGAAAGACCCCCATTGGCTGAAAGAAACTGAAGATGGGTGGGAATTCATTCCCGAGCGTACCGCCGCAGTGCGTCGAGTGCTGACCATGTATCAAAATGGCATGGGCGGGCTCAAGATCATGGAAGTCATGGAGCGCGAAAATCAAGCGCTGCATGCTGGTTCCGCAAACAGCAGCCAGCAGGTCTATCGACTGATCAAGCAACACGCCTTGATCGGCAGCAAAGAAGTCACGCTGGACGGCGAACTTTTCCTGCTTGAGGGCTACTACCCCCCCATGCTCACACCCGCCGAGTGGGATGAGCTACAACGCATCGCCGGCAGCAGCGGGCGCCGGCGCACCAAGGGCGCCCTACCGCACATCATCACGGGGCTGGGCATCACCAGCTGCGGGTACTGCGGCCGACCAATGGCTGGTCAAAACCTGGCCACAAAGCCACGACTTCCAGACGGGCGTATTCGCGATGGCTACCGACGGCTGCTATGCGCATCAGCGGCGGCCTACGGCTCTGGCTGCCCGATACCGGGGTCCACCAGCGTCGCTCCTGTCGAGCGGGCCATCATGAACTACTGCAGTGACATTGTGAACCTGCAAGCACTCTTTGGCGTCGACCGCAGCGAGGAACCGCGCAAGCGCGTGCATCTGGCACAAAAGCAGGTCGACGACCTAAATGCCCAGTTGCTCAAGCTGACCGATGCGATGCTGGCCACGGCCGACGAAGGCACACCGCTGGTATTCGCGCGCCGGGCCCGACAACTGGAAACGGAACTGGCCAGCGCTGAAAAAGCGCTGACCCAATCCGAACGGGAGCTGGCCAGCGTGTCTAGAAAGGATCTGCATGGAGCGGACGAAGCCTGGCGAGCGCTGGCCGCAGGAGTAGAAGCGCAGAACGTCGAAACGCGCCTCAAGGCGCGTCAATTGGTAGCTGATACTTTCGAGCGCATTGTCGTGTTCCACCACGGCATTTCGCCCAGCCCCGATGCCGGCGAGCGCGATTACCACATCGATATACAGTTGATTGCAAAAGGTGGGGCCGCTCGCATGCTACGCGTGGACAGGGGCGGCAACTGGATGGCCGGCGAAGAGGTTGACGCTGATTAATTCAGCTACTCACCGACGAGTCATTGCTCTTGATCGCTGCTATTGCGGCATAGCACATCGAGACGACTTCCGCGCAAGAAACGCTCGCACTTCGGCCTAACTGCAGCGTCGTGATGCTCTTGAGTCGCGCGGGATTTGTCGGCAATCCCTGGGTCGTCATCTGCTCAGCAAGATCAGCAGCAGAAACGCCCGCTAGGCGCGCGAGCTGCTGGACTGCTGCTGCCACGTCGCGCGGGCCGACAAGCGGCGTGGCACGATCCGGCCACGACCAGCCCTCGCCCGTGCGTGGGCGCACTGCGGCCACTTCAACCCCATCTTTGAGCAGCACCGCCAGCCCACCGTGCTGAGCGCCGTCTCGGTCCCGGCTTGCACGGTCCCACGCAGCTTGCGCGCGCGGCAACCAGTCTGTCTTGCACAGCAATTCTTCGTTGAGATAAATTCGATATTCAGACATGCCCATCCTTTCAAAGCTGCCTATGCGGCAGTGGAACGGGGAAGCGGGGAATTTCTTCCCCATCAAGCTGCTTATTCAGCAGTAAAAGTGCAACTCGCGACCAAGTCGATAATTTGCTGAGCTGCCTATGCGGCAGTAGTTTGCACTCTATCACGACAATCGCTGCACATCGAGTCGGTGCAACAGCAGATGCCACATTGCAAAACTCATGTTTTGCCGAGACGCTGCGCCGTCGGCGGCGGTGTACTTGCGAAAGCTTTGCGGCAACACGCCGACCAGAGCAGCGGCCTTGGCCCCGGTGACACCCGTGAAGCTACCTTCCCCGACCACGTGCCGGATCTCCCATGCCGTCGGCGCGCGCCATTCGTCCGCATCGAGCGACAAAACATGGCCCGGCAGCAACCCGGCAATCCAGGCATGCGGTCGCAGGGCCGCCGGCGCGGGCGTCATTTCAGCCCGAACCCGGCGCACGGCATTGTGTGCAGCCGCCAGTCGCTCAAACTCATCCATCCCCATCGGCATCGACATCAGCGGCCGCGTCGTGGTCACAAGCCATGTCGGCCAGCGATCGTCAATAAGCCCCGATGCAAGGCCTGCGATCGGCGCCTCAGCTTCAAAGCCCCCCAGAACTCGCCCGGAGGCCTCTTCGACGAGTTGTACGAACATCGGAGACAATGCATCAGCCGAGACCGCCCGCCTTGCGGCCGGCTGGTGCCTCCGCTCGAAGTCCGAAATATCGCCGGAAAATTCCTCGCGAATTTCGGATCGAGCGGCCGTCTCGGGCAGATAATGCCACGCGAGTTGCTCATGTCCGTAGTACAGCACCCACTTAATCGATGGAACGCCGGCCAGCGTTGCGCACTGGCCAGCGCGGTATTCAAAAGCCCCGGATTGAAAATCTTGCATGACCGCGCCTTTTTCAGAAACCGACCAGGGCAGTGACGGCGGCAAGCTTATCGGCCGTCAAAAGAGCGCCGCGCTCAGCGTGCCAGCTGCCGACGTTCACGTCAAAGTAGCAGCTCAGGGATTCGCTGCGACTCAGCGTCAGGCCGTTGAAATAAACGCGGCGCTGGCTTCCATCTTCCGAAACCCACTCGCTTCCACCCTTTTCAATGAGTGCCGAGGCCATGTCTTCACGCACAAGTTGCTCTGGGTTGCTGTACTCGAGCCACAGGCGGTACGCGCGGGCTTGGAAAAGCTTGTGACCTCGGGCCAGGGCTGCGCCCTTGGGAGCGCCACGCATTGGGGCGCGGCCGTGGTTTTTGACTTCCGCTTCTGCGGCAGCAATTTCGTCTGCGGATGGCTCGATGCTGAGAAAGAATTCCTGCTTGTTCATCATGTTCATCTCCTTGGGAGGTACAGCGCTTGCTGGATTGCAGTGCCGATGAATGAATCATATAGCGCCAACGGCGCTATTGCAAGTTATTTTCAGATGCATCCCTAAATTTTCTTTTCATCTAACAGCACCCGGTCTGCCGCCACCTGCCCTTGCAGCGCCATCACTTCGGCATCGCGCTGCTCGACCAGGCCGACAAGCTCTCCAACCACTCCCGCGCCCTCTGCAACACGGGCTGCGAGTCGTTCGTGCTGATCTGCGAGATCTCGGCAGGCAGCGGCGTCACCTGCAAGCTGGGCGTTGCGGGTGGCGGCAGCGCGGATGTCGTGCTGCAGGCCTGCAATGCGGCCAGCATCAGCAGCGCGGGCAGCCTCCAGGCGCTGCAGGTCTTGGGTGTAGGCATGGGTATTTCCTTGTTGAGCGCCCGCGTGCGTGAGCAGCGCGCCAGCTTTCTTGGTGGTTTCGGCCTGGGCGGCCTGGGCCTGTGTGGCGATGTACTGCGACAGCGCCTGCTGGGCCCGGGCCTCGGTCACCTCGGCAGCGGCCAGGCGCAGGGTCTGCCAGAGCAGCGCGGCAGCAAGCGCCAAGGCCAGCAGTTGCCAGGCATGGGCTTTGATGCTTTTCATCGTGACGCCTCCAGCGCCGCAACGCTGAAATGCCCATCGCGACCCCATTCCGCACACAGCTCGGCAGTGGTGCCGCGGCGATCGACAAGGCCCGGCATGCGCACCTTCTGGCCGCTGACCGTGCCCAGCACCCAGCGCGGCTGCTGCGCGCAGGCCGCGGCAAGATTGCCGGCGTTGGCAAGCGTGCGCATGCTGCTGCCCGCGACTGCCGGTGCGCCCAGGTTGTAGATCATGTCGATGAAAGATGCCTGCACCCACACGTTGTAACTGTCCCAGTGGATGAACAGGCGGCGCGCGTCGCGCTCGGCGGCCTGGTAGAGCGGCAGCTCCAGGCGCTTGCAGTCGTCGGGCGTGTAGTAACGCCCCGGCACCACGCCGGCGCCGGTGACACCGTTGCAGACAGTCCAGGGCTGCCCCTTGCCGATCATGTCGCGGTACGGCACCCCGATGTGCCGCCCGCTCGACTCGTAGTGCGCGCCAATCTCCATCGCAATCTGTACGGCCGCCGACGGCTGGTCAGGATGACGGATGGCGTAAGTGCCGACGCCGGCGATGGTCGCGGCAGTGGCCACGGCCAGCAGGCGCTTGCGCAGGAAGTCTTTCATCGCATACCTCGCCATGCTGAGTACGCCGCGCCAGTGGCCGCGCCCACGCTGATGATGGCCGCCACCGGCTTGGCCACCTTCCCCACCCAGTTGAGCACCCGGAATGCACCCCGCATGGCATTGAAGAAATCCAGTAGGTCGGCAAGCTGCACCTTGAGCTCTTGCAACTCCCGGCGCTCGGCCGCCAGCTCGCGCTCAATGCCCGCCATGCGCTGGCTGCCCTCGCTGAAGCGCTGATTGACATGCTGCGCGGTCGTGGCCGGCAGCTCGTTTCCAAAATCGTCCATGGCCTCCCCCTTTTTTCACATTTCGGTCAACGCGGCCGAGCCTCGACCGCGCTGATTGATGCCCCTCTCAAAGGCGATTCCAGAAAATCCAGACGACAGAGCAAGCCGCTACTGGCACAACCCAGTCCAGCACAGACCCCGCAGTCCAGACAGCCGAGTCAAAGCCGCCCCACCACGGCATATCGATGCGCTTGCCACCCCCGAATTCAGCGATCCATCGGTACTCGGCCTGCGTGTGCTCGCGCGCCATCCACCAGGTGCAGGCCAGCGCGGCGCCCAGCCACCAGTTGCGGCTGGCCAGTCCGACCGCCACCTGGCAGGCCACGGCAATCAGCGCATGCAGCAAAGGCGTCCAATCCATTTCAGATCCCTTCTGCATAGACAAACAGCGCATCGAGATCCCAGCCCATGGCGTCGCCCAAGAGCACCACCAAGGCGTTATCGCGGCGCACCGTCGGGCGTGTGCGCAGCTCGAGCACAGCCCGCGCACGCTCGGCTTCGGGCAGCAGGTCGACCAAGGCAAAGAACTGCTCGTCGGTCTGGATGTTGTGTTGGTCGAACAGCGCAAGGCGGCACTGCGCCATGCTCACTTCCTGTGGGACGCGCAGCGGCTCGGACTCAATCGCAAAGACGCGCGCCGGATTGGCGGGCGCGGGAATCTCCCAATCTGCTAGCTCAGGAATCGAGGCGGTGAGGTTGACGTGGTAGCCCGGCAGCGGGGTGCGTTCAATCTCTTTCCCTTCGCCCGTTGCACGGTAGATCCTGCCGATGTCATCGACAGCCACCGTTCCGATGTATATCGGTAAAGAGCCATCTTCGACAAACAGGGCAAATGCGCCCAGGGCTTCAGCCCGTGATTCAAAGCGGAGGAATATCATGGTTGGGTCAACCTTTGGACTTGTGCAATAGGCAGGTCGGATTCATAAATACTTAAACGCGCCACATACCCCAAAACAAATCTACTGACTCCACTACTCTGCTGAGCTCCGATCGTCAGCGTATTCAACACATTACCGCTGTTCATCAAGCCAGTTTGAACAGGCCCGAACACGCCATTAAGAACACCCTGAAATGTGGAGCCATCAATCACCACCCCAACTCTATGAGAAGCATTTGATGCAGGAAATGCACTCAACAGTGTTCTAGTAAAAATACCCCCATCAGGACTTCGACCTACTAGAAATAGACCGTTGCTAGCCAGAAATACCCAAATGTATTCTGAGGAAGTGCTTAGCGTTTCAGGCGTTAGGCTGAATACATGTCGACGATCATTGGCTGAAGCGGATGGATAGCCAGCATATGAGTTGACCTCGGCGATAAAAGTCTTCTTCAAAGATGGCTGGATACCTATAACAGGATTATCTGCGGCGCGCGTCACTGCCGCCGTGGTAGTTGGGATGTCAGAACTAGCCACTGGCCCAGCCTCAATCTGGACATTAAACAAATCTACCGCATTGCCTTCTGTGTTGTAAAAAATGGCATTGGCATTATCAACTGTCGTGGTAAAAGTAAAATAATACTTTCGCCAAACGGGCGGCAAGCTAGGAGTGGCTATTATGGCACCACTGGAAGGATCCCTAACCAATAAGGCCGTTCCTGCGATTGAGCTTTTTGCCCAACAGGAAACTGTGTACACACCTGCGACTCCAAATCCTGCTAGTGATCGAATATTAGAATTCCCTGTGGAATTTCCAGAAGAAAGAGCGCCGACGACCGTGAACCCGTTAGAAGAACCATCAGGGGCAAGTACCCCTGACGTTATTTGTATTGCCCCATTAGCCTGCATCTTCCCCGTAGTAGTCCCCACCGTAGAAGTTGGCATGTTCGAAGGATAGGAAAGATTGGTGCTCGCCCCTTCCAGGAGAAGCCCCAGGCACTCTCCCGTGGTCTTGTCGTAGTCGATTCGCGGCACGCCAGAGGGCACCGACTCGAGCTTGCCAGAGGCCCCCCAGCGCGCAGCTGTGGTTGCTCGCGTGAAGGCAATTCGCGGGTCAGTGCGTCCACTGTTCGCAAAATCCAGCAGGAGGCTCGGCCGGATCGCTGGGAAATTCGGAATATTTGCCATATATCAACCCATAGTCCATGTTGTAGAGCGCACCACGCCGTCGTCGCCGCGCATGCAGAGTTTTAAAGACGTATTGCTGACAAACTCGGTCCAGACCGAGCGCGACTCAGCCGGATGCGACTGCATGGGCGTGAGCACGCCCAGCTGGTCCATAAATGCCAGCCCGCCGAGTTGCTGCACCGCAGGCACCTGGTCCGGGCCCGCACCTACCATGTTCAGCGCGATGCATGCTGCGGCCAGGCTGTTGAGGGCTGTCTGCGCGGCCACGCTTATGGGTAGCTTTTCAACCATCACCCCGGTCGGCGTACCGTCGGCGGCAATCTGCAGCCTCACCACGCCACCCGTGACCAGCTGCAGGATGTCGTTGCCCGGCAGGTTGATCCCCGTGTTTTCGTCCGCCGCCGCGCGCAAGCTGGGCGCTAAAGCGGCGCCTGCAGGAAACTTCCCCGCGCCCGCACCGTCGCGCACCGCCTGGTAGCTCGCCACCAGCGCCGCGGCCTGGGCGGCAAGATCCCGCAGATAGCCCTGGGTCGGCATGATGGCGTAGCTCTGCGCCGAGGCCGTGGACCCCTTGTAGTTCGGACTGATCCGCAAGCTCACGCCGCTGACGATCGAGGTGATCTCATACGACTGTCCATCGGGGCCAAGGAACGTTTCGCCCAACGCGGCGGCATCCACCCAGGAAGTGCCGGTGCCCGTCACCACATTGCTGTTGTTGGTCACCGCTACGGTGCCCGCTCTGTACCACGCCATTTATGCGCCCTCCACCGGCTCAACCGGCCATTGAATGTTGCTGGGATCAGGCTGCTCGGTTATGTCGCGCAACGCCTGTCGATAAGATTTCCACTGCTGGTCCAGAAGTTCGCTGCGTTCAGTGGCCCGAGCCACGCGCCAATCAGAAGCGCTCATGAGTTGATCGCGTCTCAGGCGAATGGCAGCCCAAGCGCTTTCCGCATTAAAAATCCATTGCTTCGCGCTGTAATCGAAATCGTGATGCGCACCGGGCTTCACTGGCAAGTCAACGATCTTCCCGGCAACCACATACTGCGTTGCGGGGTCGGACATTCCATAAACCACCCCATCCCCTTCTTGCATTTGAGAAAGAACCTGGTCAGCTAGAGCCGATCCAACCAAACGAATTTGGCCGAATGGCTTATATAAGGTGAATTGCACCATTTCGTTATTTTTGGCGTCACTCATTTCATTTCAACTATTTTTTACAGGCAATAATCGTCCAACTAAGGGCCCTAGGATTCTCCAATGGATCACTACTATCTGGCGCCCTAAGAGGGTGCCTTACAATATCAAAGGTGTGCGATCCAGCAGAGGCATTGACTATTAGTGTTATTGGATTCCTCGTTTGATTGTTCCAGGTTGCTCCGAGAGACCGTATAGTCGCGCCATTTCTACGAAGGATGCCTAAATCAGTATTCCCCAATGAGTATGAGACAGTAATTAGAATTGCGGCAGGACTGTCCACCGACACGGTGGCAGACACGCCATCACCATTTGCACTCTCAATAAATAGCGGCACCGTGACTGCGCTATCGGCAATATTTCCGGTAGTTACCACCTTGGATGCAGTCAACACTCCGCTAAAACTGCCAGAGGCGCCGGACAAATTTCCCGAAAATGTGGCATTCCCGTTGATTACCGTAAAACCTGGCATTTCGATTCGGCCGTCACTCTGCACAAGAAAATAGCGGCCGGTGTTGGGATTACCCAATAAAATCCCGTTCGGTCCAATCGCCATACCTCCGCCAGTACCACCGGGCCAGCCCCACCCTGTAAACGCCCCAGTCGTGAGGGTGTCGCCCCGCACAGTGATCCCGCCAATAACTCCCGCAGTGGCGTAGATCGTCCCGCGAACAATCACGCCAGAGAACTCGGCCACACCATCGGGCCGCAGCGTCCAGCCAGAGCTGCCCGCAACGTAGTTGGCGCTTTTCAACGTGCCGCCGATGACGCCGTTACCCGCCGTGAGCTGGCTCGCGCTAATCGCCGTCGCCTGGATGGTGTCGGCCACCAACGAGCCGAATCGCCCCCACAGCGCCGTCACGTTGTTGATGTAGACCGCATCCATATAGACGCCGGCCGGCACCACCACGCCATTGATCGTCTGGGCGGTGGTCTGCACCATGAAAGGCTTGACGCTGCTGGCTGCCGAGCCGTTGGGCGCCGCAATCCAGAAGCTGTTCGCCATCACGCCGAAGTCAATGAGCGGCCCAGCCGTCGCAGAGCTTGTGCCCGAAATCGCGAACCCGCCGACCACCTGACGCCCGCCCTGCGAAAGCTGCATGCGCACCGTGTACAGCGCGCCGAGGTGCCCGTCTGCGTTTGCACGCACGATCGCCTCCTGCTCAACTGCAGCGGTGGCAGCCGTCGCCGTCTGCTGCGCCGCTGCCGCCGCCGCCACTGCGTCCGTCGCAACCTTGTCCGTGACCGCCACCCAAGCCGTGCCGTTCCAGCGCTTGGGCGTGTTCGCACCGCCCGTCGTGTCGATCCACAGGTTCTGCGGCAGGCGGTCTGCCGCAGCCGGCGCCGCGTTCTGATACAGCACCTTGCCCTTCGCGCCGGCCGCATCCGACGCCGCCTGCGCGGCACCCAGCGCCGCCGTCTGGTTGCCCGAGACCGTGGCGGCCAACTGCTGCCGCTGCGCCGCCTCGGCCGAGATTGCCGTGGCGCGTGTTTGCGATTCCTGGGTGATCTGGGCCTTGGCTTCGGCCGCCGATTGCGCGGCCGCTGCAGCCGCCGCCACCGCGTCCGTCGCCACCTTGTCCGTGACCGCCACCCAAGCCGTGCCGTTCCAGCGCTTGGGCGTGTTCGCACCGCCCGTCGTGTCGATCCACAGGTTCTGCGGCAGGCGGTCTGCCGCAGCCGGCGCCGCGTTCTGATACAGCACCTTGCCCTTCGCGCCGGCCGCATCCGACGCCGCCTGCGCGGCACCCAGCGCCGCCGTCTGGTTGCCCGAGACCGTGGCGGCCAACTGCTGCCGCTGCGCCGCCTCGGCCGAGATTGCCGTGGCGCGTGTTTGCGATTCCTGGGTGATCTGGGCAGACAGCGACTGCTGGTTGCTATCCACACGCGCAGCCAGTTGCAACCGTGCCAGCGCCTCAGCCAGATCCGCCTGCGCGCGCACCGACTCTTCGCGCTCGAGGGCGGAGGTCTGGGCGCCCACCACGACAGCCAGCTCAAGCCGCTGCTGCGCTTCGGCGGCCAGGCCTTCCTGTATCGCCGCACTCAGTTGGGTGCGAGCGAACCCCAGCGCGTCAGCGGCCTGAATGCGGTTGGCTTCGCCCGTGAGGATGTCGCGCAGCAGCGCCTCTGCGGTCTTCTGCGCCTCACGCTCGTTGCGGTTCACTGCCGTCACCGTGGCGGTGATTGCTGGCACGTCCAGCACCGACAGGGTCAACTCGGCACTGCCCAAGCGCTCCTGAATTCCACCCTGATCCGCCTCATACTCCGCGCGCGTCACGCGCAACGCGATCTGCCCGTTCAGCGCGTCGAGATTCGCTTCTGCCGTGGTCAGGCGCACCAGCGCTTGCTGCAGCTCGAGCGCGCTGGCCTTGCTGCTGAGCGTGCCATTGATGCTGTCGAGTTGCTGGACCACCTCGATCATGCGAGCGTCCAGGCCCTCATACAGCAGCAGATCGGCGGGCGACAGCACGGCCTCGGCGATCTTGCCGTCCACATATGCGGTGGTTGCCTTGAGCTGCAGCTGGCCGTTCAGCGCATCGAGCAACACCTGCAGGTTTGTGACCTGACCATTGGTGACATCGAGGCCGTAGATCTTCACCTGGCCCGTGGTCGGGTCCACATAGACGCCTGCGTCCGTGATGCGCTCGAGCGCAGCATCGGCGGCCAGAGCAGCCTCGAGCAGACCCTTGGCCATGTCGTCCATATTGCCGCGCACCTGCTGATTGAGCGCGTCCTGGTGGACCGCCGCGTCCAGCAGGCTTTTGCCCAGCGGGCCGCCGTCCTGATCGATGCGGTCGATCATGTCCAGGCGATCGAGCACGATGGGGGCGAACAGGTCACGATCGATCTGCCCATCCAGCACCTCGCGCAGGCCTTCAATGTCCGCGCCAGTTTCCGCCGTCACGGGGCCTACGAATGCGCCCGACACGCCGTCGGCGGTGACATTGCGCGCCCAGACATACCAAGCGGCCGCAATCTCTGCGCTGAACGATACCGGCCCCCCATAGCTCTCGGCCATCTGACTGGCCTGCGCCTGGTCGGCGGTCTTGCCAGCCCACACCTCGGTGCGCGCATGGCCATGGCCCTGGGTATAAATCGGCGTATCCCAGGACACCATCACCGTGCTGAAGGCGCCCTCGGCCTTGAGCCCAACAACCGCAGGCGGCGGCGTCAGGTCCGGCTGCTGCACCTGCTCGAAGCTGTCGCCCAGGTTCGCCGCAAAGCGCACCACGCCGTTGGCCAACTGGCCCGCGGTGTCGATCGCGCGGCAGCCAAAGGTCCACAGACCGGCCTGGGGCCGCGTGGTCTCGAACTGCGCGCGGTAGACGTCGCCGGCTTCGCCCAGGGGCTGCATTTCGTCCCAGTCGGCCACGCTCAGCTGCACATCACCAGGCGCATACCGGATCTGCACGCCGGCAAACGCTGGCGGGCGATCGCCGACGTACTGCCATGCAAACCGGCGCAGGCCACCGGCCACGCTCTGCACCACGAAATCATCGACATTGCGCGGCGGCAGCTGGGTCATGCTGGTGATGTAAAGCACCGTGGCCGACTGCCCCACCAGGCCCGACGCGTTGAACGGGCGCACCTCGACCAGCCACTCGCCCGCGCCATCGATGCGGAACTCGGCACGGCTGCCCACGGCGTTGCCGTCGACCATCCGCAGCTCGGAGCCGTCGCGCCCAGCCCACACCTGGGCATGGTCGTAGTCCCCCTCCACATCCCACACCAGGCCCAGCGAATACCACTCGGTGTCGCCCTGCACATTGACCTTCTCGGTGATGCGCAGGTTCGATACCTTTGGGCGGCCCAGCTGCGGCAGGCTCGACTGGTTTGGCGCGGGCGTGTAGGTGCCGTTGAGCACGTAATCCCAGAACTCGGGGCCTTCAGGCACGCAGGTCACCTGGGCGCCCTTCAGATCGGCTTCGGGCTGCATGCCGACTACGCGCACGCGGTAGCCAGGTGTAGCCTTGAAGTCATAGCACCAGAGGGTGTCGTGGGCGGGGTTGTCAAGATCTGCACCGGGGAACTTCACGCCGGCGGGCCAGGCACCGACCAGGGTGACCCATTCGGACTCGGCCTCGAGCGCCTCGACCTGAAACACGCGATAGTCGCGCGCGCCGGGCACGCGCAGGCCGACATAGGCCTGCGGCATGGGCGGCACGGGTTCGTCCAGCTGCAGCACCACCTTGCCGCCCACGCGCTCGGCGTGCATCACACGGCCGCCGAAGCCCCATTGCGTCAGGTCGTGGCTGACCGACAGCACCGACAAGCGGCGATATGCCAGGTGCTCGATGTCGGCACCGAAGTCGATGGTCTTGTACTGATACAGCGACTGGGCCAGGTGATAGCGCGCCAGCACGGCGGCGTGGGCCTCGCTGGTCACGCCCTCGCTCGTGATGCGCGCGGGGCTGAGCATCGTGGTCACGCCGGGTGCGGCCACGCGTAGCGTCTGAGTCTCCCAGTTGCGGTCACGGTCGAGGTATTGGTACTCGATGCCATCGGCAGCGTTGGCCAGGTTGTAGGCCACCGAGAACGAGCCTTTGAGCATGTTGGCCATGTTGACCACGCCGCTCAGCGGCTGGCCGCTCGACACAAACACGGCAGTGGGCCGGCTGCCATCCGTCCAGCTGAACTCGCCCATGCCGGCCAGGGCCACTTCGTCGCAGAACTGGCCCAACGACATCGAGCCAGTGATCCAGCGGTCGTAGTTGTAGCCGCGCGCCGTGCAGTGCAGCATAAAGGCCTTCAGGCCCTCGATGTCGATCTGCTCGTCTGACATGCCGAAACCGAACTGCAGTCGCGGCACCCCGTTTTCGTCGGGCGCGTACACGCCGCGCAGCGTCTGCAGCAAGATGGCACCGCAGTTGCTCAAGCCTTCGGCGCGCGTGGTCGCAGTGATCCATTCCGTGCCGTTCCAGACCGGCAGCGGCCGCGCGCGATAGGTTGCGCGCAGCGTGTCCAGGCTGCCCGATATCTGACCGGTGGCTTTGATCTTGATACCGATGCGGCCCCACTGGCTGTAGTCGGTAGTGTCGGGCTGGATGCTCTTGAGCACGTTCCAGGTGAAATTGCACGCGTCCTTGCCGTCACCCTCGTTGTAAGTCGGCTTGCCAAGGCGCACGCGCACTTCATGCTGGCCCAGCGCCACGGACACGGTGTAGGTGCGACGCACCACATCCCTGGTCGCATTGGTCAGCGTGGTGCTCAGCGCCGGCTGCCAGGCCTCGCTGCCCACGACGCGTGTCTCAACGAACAATGGCACGCTGTTGACCAAGACATTGGCCTTGTTGTCCACGTCATACAACTGGCCCTCGATGTCCAGCTGCAGCGTCATGGTGTCGGTCGAGCTGGTGCGCGTCACCCACGCGCCATCGTTCTCGAGTTCGCCCCCGGCGATGCTGTCGACATTGCCGTACAGCGGCACGTCCTGACTGGGCATGCCCGAGAAGCCATTGAAAAACGCAGACACTTCCTCAAAACTGGTGATCGGCGTATCGCCAATCGCCAAATCAGAGACGCTGTGCACATTGATGCCGCCCAGCAGGATAGTGCTCAGGTACTGGTTTTCACCCTCGAACCAGGTATATGAATCGCTGGCAAGATCGGGCAGTACGCGCATCTCGCCCCACAGTGTCGGCAACGGCTCATGGGGGCGCTTTGTGTTGCGCCGGCTGCTCAGGCTGTGGACCTGGCGCGCGGCCGCAGCCTCGCCCATCTTGGGCACCTTGGGGCCCAGCACTTTGTTGATGAGCATGGAGCCGGCAACAAAGGTTCCCATGCCGATAACAGACGCCATCGCGCCCGTACCCGCCCAAAGCGCCAGCCCAGCTCCCATGGTGAACCAGGTGAGCGCGGCCATGGCCACAAGCTGCACCACCTGCTTGCCAACCGAAGCGCGACATGCGATCAGTTGGCCATGCTTTGGCCAAGTGCGCTTCCACATCGCACGCGGCACCATGGCGCCGCCGATCATTACCGTCCACGCGCCGGATTCAATGCCGGGCACATGCCGGCGCAGGAACGCCTCGAGCGTCTCGCCGGGCTGCAGGTCCGCAGGCACGTTGCGTTGACCGTCGCAGGTCAACGCATTGGGCGTGATGACCAGACGGCCACGGGAGTCCAGCAGATCGCAGGCCACACCATCCACAGCAGCCAGCTCAGCGTGATTCATTTCCATCGATAGAACCCTTCAAGCGTCAGCCCGGTGGCCGACAGATCCTGCATCCGGTGCAACACGCTTGCACCCAGCAAGGCAGTCGTGTGCAGCACGTATGGCGTGAAATTGAGAAAGAAGTAGGTGCCGATGTGGCCCGCCTGCGCAGCGCCGATTTCGCGCATCAGTACCGCATCGCCGTCCATCGGGTTGATGACCGGGTCGGCCAACTGCACGCTGTAGGCGGCGATCGCCGCGTCCTGCTCAGCCGGGCGCAGCGGCCGCGGACGCTTGCCCGGAAGCAGCACCTCGCGCCCGAAAAGCTCGCGCTGCACCAGCAGGGCCAGGTCGGCGCAATCCATGTGCCGCGCGTCGTAGGGGATGCCAATGAAGCGATCGACGTTCATGGGGAGATCCCCGGCAGCGTGAACTGATTCGCAACTTGCTTGCATGCGGACTGGCGCATGAGCGCGTCAACGCCGCAGGTCGCCTGCGCCGTGGCGCCGTTCACGGTCACGCCGGTCATCGGCAGCCAAAAAACATGTTCATGCACATCAGGCGTGTCACGCGCAACGATGATCAGGCGCGCCATGGTGGCCGTGCCGGGCAGCAAGCGCTCGAGCTCGTCGCTGATGCCTCGCCCCACGTTGTCCATGACCAACTTCATGCGCGGCGCGCTGCCACTCTGGTCCTCGGGCAGGGTGAAGCCAAACGGCAAGCCGATGTAATCCAACCCCTGGCTCACGAAGTCCTGCACGTCGTTGCAGATGCGCATGGGGCCGGAGAAACTGGGATTGGTGACCTCCAGCAGCTCGACATGGCCGACGTCGTTGGTGATGCGCTGATTGCGCTCTTGAAACAGCGTCATCGCAGGTACTCCAGGGTGACTTGCCGGCGCGCCCTGGCGTACTTCCCAGCCATCGGTTCCAGCTTGCCAATGTGACCATCCTTGAAGCGCATGGAACGCATCTGGCCGGTGCGCACATCTTTCACATCGAAGAACCCAATTCGCTCAATGGTTTCGAAATACCATTTCTCGAATTCCAACGTATCAGCGGTGCTCTTGAAGAAGAGGACGGCAGCGACTTCGGCCACAACCCGATACTGAGTGACGCGCATCTTCGCCAGGCCTTTTTCCACCGGAGACCTCTCAACGCCGGACTCATATTCCAAACCGGCACCGCTGAGCAAAATCTTCACGTAGCTTGGTAGTGCTGCCATTTACATTCCCATCTGCGCCCTTTGGCGCATAGCCTGTCCGTTGACGCCGTAATCGCCTGCGATTTGTCCGGCCACCGTCTCGACCGCTTTATTGACAAAGAAGTCGAAAATCTCTTCTCCGCCCGCACCTCGCCTGGTGGTGTGCTCAACTTCAGCGCCCACGTTGTTGTGAATATTGATGACTGGCGACCCTCGGCCCGAGCCATCAGATGCACGGGAGATGGCGGGGGTCGCACCCACAACGCCACCAGAGGAAAAGCCATTGCGAAGTGATCGCCGCAGAGTTTCGAAAGCAGTCGGCCCGCCAAGGGCGCGCATGTCCTCCTGAGACAGCACCCCTTCGCCTTTGTGAACGAGGCCGCCCGGCTCATATTTGCCGCCTGGTCCGGTGAAACCACCCCAGGAAAAATCTGGCAGCGCCGTACCAGAGACGTTCCCCCAGCCACTCACACCCGAAGTCACCGCGCCCGATGGCTGTACGCCAGCACCTGACAAAGCACCAAATGCGCTACTGAGAAACGACACTGCCGCCGCCCGGATCTGGATGCGGATAAGGTCGCTGATGATGCTGTTGGCTAAGCTCTTGAAGTCGGCCTTGCCAGTCATGGCAAACGACACCAGAGCATCCTCCATCCCCTGGAATGACGAGGTCGCCAGCGATTCAGCCTGCGCGAAAAGATTGGACGATTGGTCGGCGTAACTTGCCAGCGCACTTTGTGCGCCCAGGCGCCAGTCTCCCTGCCGGGCCTGCAGCTGGTCGTAGTAGTCGGTGAAAGAGGTGAGCGCCTTGCCCTTGAACTCCTCGATGCGGAGCAACTCGTCGTCGTATTGCTTCTGCGCACCCTCGCCCCAGTTCCCCGAGAACTGCGCAGTGCGCCGGGCGTCTTCCAGCCGGCGCACATCGGCGCCGTACTTGTCGTTGATCTGGTTGGCGCCGGCAAGACGCTCCTGCTCGGCACGCCCCATCCCCATCGCATCAAGAGCCCGCTGGTACTGCTGCACCGTGTCGTTCAATTCGCGCTGGGCCGCAATCTGCGACAGCGTGGCAGCGTTATCCTGCTGCCGCTGGGAGGTGGTGCGCTCCATCGCCAGCAACTCTTTGTCGAGGCCGGCATCAACCCGCAGCGCGGCGATCTTGGCCTTGTTCGCCAGAACCTGGCGGTCGCGGTCAAGCGCCTCCTTCGCACCGAGCCGTTGTGCCTGCAGACGTTCGTTCTCTTCCTGCAAAGCCTTTTCCTGGGCGGTACTGACAAGGTCAATAAATGAAAGCTTCGCCGCGTAGTATTCGCTTTCATCTACGAGGCCAGCGCGGCGCGTAGCTTCAAGAAGCTTCTCGGATGCTCCGTAGATCTTGGCGATCTCCGCGAACTTCGCGCGCACGGCCTCTATGTCATAGCGCGCCTGGGCGGCGGCTTCTTGAGCTGCCTTCTGCGCACCGCCCTTGTCGCCATCCTTGAGATTGACCACACCGGGGGCCTGCAGCTTCAGATCAGGAGCCATGACCGTAGATGCCGTGGGCGCCGCGATCTCGGCAAAATCTTTGAGCGCCTGGGATGCCGCAGCGGACTTGCCCTGGACCTCGGTGATTTTCGTGCGGACGTTGTCCAGCATGCGTTGGGTGTTCTTGTCGTCAGGATTCCTGCTCAATGCTTCCTGGAATCGCTCGGCCTTCGACACCAACTGGGTCAACTGGTGCGAGTAGCTGTCGGCTCCAGCCTTCAGCTTTCCAAACTCATCTGTCCCCATTACGACAGACAGCTTGTTCTTGGTATTGATGAAGGTCACCAGGTTGGCAGTGCCTCGAATCACTGCCGTGGATAGATCGACCATCCACCCAATCAAGGTCTGAAATGCAGCGCGGGTGCCTTCGCTTGCCAATGCAGAATTCAGGCCTTCGACACTGACTTTCATCTGCGCCATGCTCCCGCTGTCGCCCGTCAGAAGCCCATTGATGGTGTTCTGCAGCGCCTTCAGCGCGCCGCCGAAG
Source organism: Pantoea sp. 18069 (assembly GCF_902706035.1). Classification (GTDB taxonomy): domain Bacteria; phylum Pseudomonadota; class Gammaproteobacteria; order Burkholderiales; family Burkholderiaceae_C; genus Comamonas. Next base: position 154,667 of record NZ_CACSJA010000008.1, read on the forward strand.
GTGTCACGCGCCGCCGCTGCCGCACCTTCATAGGTCTCGTTGAGAGAGTCGAGCACCATCTGCTGCGCTTCGGCTATGCGCCCTGTGCGCTCAAGCTCCCGTGCAAGCTCAATTTGCGACTCGGAGAATTTGAATCCCTGCTTCTGCAGTGAGGCCATGCCCACGCTTGGCACGTCGAGGGCACGTCCCATGATCTCGGCAGAGGCCTTGATCTCGGAGCCGGTGCGCGCCGAGTGGTCCGCAGCTACTTGCAAGGCCGCCGGAAACTTGTCACCCACGATATTGGTGAATGCCGACAGCACCGTTTGCGCTTGGGTGATCTCGCCAGCAGAAATGCCCAGCGTGTCCTGCATGCTGTCGGCCATCTCATTGAGCCGATTCTGGCTAAAGCCCGCAGCATTCCCAGTCGACTTGAGCACAGCGGCCAGTTGGGCTTGCTCCTGCCCCGCCGCCTTGGTCTCGGCGATGAACTTTTGGAACACGGCACCCACCGTGATGCCCGCAAAGATGCCGCCGATGACGCTGCCAATCTTGTTCCACGCCTCTTCCGATTCCTTGGCTGCTTTGCGCTGCGCTGCGGAAATCTGCTTTGCCTTCTGGCCGGCAGTGCGCGCGGCACGGTCCATGCCGGACTCAAAACCACCAATCTTGGCGATCAGGTCGAGCGTGAGCGTGCCAAGGGAACGTGATGCCATTTTTCAATCGCCCATAAAAAAAGCCCACCGAAGTGGGCCGTGCCTTTACCGCCCCGCCAAGGCGGGAGGGGTCTGTTATTGCTGCTTAGCTTGCGCTCTGATCAGCTTCTCAATATTGTTTTCCATCTGGTTGAAAAAATCCCTCCGCTGCACTGCCGCCTTTTCCAGCTGCTGCACGCGATAGCCCACGTAGGGGATTACCGCGAAGGCACATGCCATGGCCGCCAGCGCGGCCTGCTGGGCCGCGCCGTTGACGAAAAACGATCCGACCAGGCAAAGCCCGCCGATGAAAGAGCCGATCAAAACAAGACTGCGCATATCCCCTCCGTATGGAGCAGCTATGCTACCGGATTAACGCCGCGGGCTGCCATCCAAGAACGTGCGGCTTGAGCTGCTATCCAGGCCCTCCGAGTCCGTCGACTCCAGCAGCATCTGCTGCAGCCTGTCGATGGTCTGCGCCTGGACCTGAATCGTTGTCGCCTGCGTGGCCACCGTCTCGATCAGCAGCTTTTGAGAATCGTTGTCTGACGCGCTCATATGCCAGTTCCTTCACTTTGTTGATCCACTCACGACGCGCGGCGCAACCGCTGCAGGTCATGCCCATTCCTTCATGGCGCGCGCCAAGGCCGCGGCGTCTGCACCGGCTGCGCTGTCGCGCGGCGGCAGGTAGTCGGAAAAATCACCTCGGCAACCGTTCGCACAGAACGCCGCAAGCGCGGCGCCCTGCTCTATACGCAGACCCAGATTCAGAGTTCCATGCCGCTCCCGATATTGCCGCCATAGGTCAAGTTCCTCACAGCTCAGCGCCTCTTTGGCCGCCGCGATGCTGGTGCCGCCGATGCCATTGAGCACCAACTCGCACCACACTTCGTCGTCGGCCGTCAGGCTTTTGGGGCGCTGGCTTCCTTCACTGCCTCGATCAGCGCCATGGCCAGGGAGGGCTCGAGCTGGTAGGCCTGCTCATAGCTCAACGACTCTTGCGTATCGCCCAACAGCACGCATTCGCTGAGCATCTTGGCCGAGCGACTGCGGTCTTCGCCCAGCGAGGCAACCCGCTCAAACGTGCCAAAGCTGCGACGGCGCACCCACACATCGAACTTATCGATGAGATCCTTGCCGGATGCATCCTGCCGCGTCCAAGTCACGGGCATCTTGACGGGTGAAGCCTCAACGAAGCCACCCTTTTCAGTGAGTTGATGCAGGTTCATGTCTTGGGCACCCACGAAGAACCGCCGCTGCGCTGGATGCTAGCCTGGGTGGTCACCACGGCGTTGCCCGCGAAATCGAACGGGAAGTCCGAAACATAACCTTCGAAAACAAACCAGGTGCGGGTAGCGGGCAGGACCAGCTCAGCCCCGCCGACTGCCACCGTGGGCGGGATGTTCACACCATCGCTCCAGCCGATGGCCCACTTGATCACCGAGTCGTCATCGGACTCGCTCAATTCATGCAGGCGCAGATGGCTCTCGTTGCGCGGGTCGGCATTGATCGTCAGGCTGGCCTGACCGGGGGTGCGAAGTCCCCGCTTGTAGGTCCGGCCAGCGACCTCTTCCAGACAGGTGTCCTCGATCTGTTCAGCGGGCGCGCCGCCGGGGTTGAATGCAGTGACGCACTCGATGTTCAGCACTTCAAAAGTGCCAGGCGCGCCATCTGCCGGGACCAGCGCGTAAACCTGCGTGCCTTGGGTGAGCATGCTCATGGTGCTTGCCTTTCAAAAACAAAAATGCCACCTCAAGGGGCGGCGGTTGCGTTGCTGACGATGGTCAGCGTGAGGTAATCCAGTCGAGCCGAAAGCTGCTTCGCCAACGTTTAGTCGCTGGGTCTTGAGACTCTCCCAGCCACAAAGTGATGTGCGCGTGCAACTCGATCGCATCACGCAGCACCTCAACGATGCGACGGGTGATAAGCGGGTCATCGCCATAGGCATCGACCTGCAATGTGAAGCTGTCGGCATCAGGGCGACCCGCCAGGTAGTTCTCAGGCGAGCCACCCACAACTTGCCAGACGGCATAAGGCAGCGGGCTGTTTTGCGGCGCCATGCCAAACAGATAGAAGCGCACCGGGCCAGCACCGAGCACAGCACGAACTGCAGCGTCGACAGCGACGACCTCGAAGATGGGGGCTGTCATAGCTTGTCCAGCCTTTTCCGCATTTCAGCGGCCACCGCGTCCGTAGCCAATTCGACGTTGGCTTCGAGCGCGGGCAGCATGAAAGGCTCGGCAGCCATCTTTTCGGTGCCCCACTCTTTCAAAAGCCAATGAGGGGTAGGCCCCTTGTCGCCTTCATCCGGGTTGCCTTTGGGAATAGGCCCTTTGGGAGTGGCGACGCCGACGCGGTAAGCCACATCGCCAGTAGATCGATAGAGCTTGCTCGCAAAGCGCGCCTGGATATTGCTGGCGATCTTGCGCCCCGTTCCCGGGTCATCAATGCCCATGGCGTTGGCTTTCGCCGCGCGCACCACCACCATGGAGCCCTTGCGCATGGAGCCCATCACCACCTTCTTGCGCATGTTGTTGGGCAACTGCTTGAGTTTGCCGATGGCCTGATCCAGGCCCTTGAGATCGAATTCCTTCATTGGCTCAGCTCCTCGCAAGGCAAGGTCAAAAAATCGCGGCCGCTGACTTTGTCGGGCAGCGCGCCCAGAATCCGATAGACCGCCGCGCCATGCAGCACTCGCATGCCCGGCTGAACACCTTGAAGGAATCGAATGGTTACTCGGTGGCCGACCGCAGACTGAGAGGCATGCGCGGCGATAAAGTCGCGCACGCTCAGCGGCTCCACGCTCGCCCAGATCCGGGCAAAATCCACCCAGTGGTCGAGCATGGCACCGGTTTGCGGATCCTGCGTCGGAACGTTGCGCTGCAGCGTGACGAAGTGGCGAAGTTGGCCCGCACGCATTTCACACCCCCAAACCGATGCGATAGGGCTGTAAAAGCGAGTGCGCGCCCATAGGAAGCTCCTGGGCCGATACGCCGATCGCACTGTTTTCGCGGTTGGCATACAGATGGCCAAGGATCAAAAGCACGGCCGCCTGCACGGCCCCGTTGATCACAATGGGCATTGCCTCGGGCGGCTCTGCAGCTGCCTCCAGCTCAGCTTGGGTTGCGTAAACGTTGCGATTGAGGAACTCGGCGGCCGTGGCCTCAGCTGCAGAGAGGTAGATCGCGATCAGGCTGTTCTCGCTATCACCTGCCACGCGCAGATGCAGACGCGCCTGCTCCAGTGTCACGATGGTCATACTTACCTCACTCCAGCTTAGGGCTGGGCTTGCGGCCTCGGCGCGGCGCATTCTCCACAGCAAATTCAGATGCCAGAGCTGCGGCCTGGCCATCGGGTGCCACAGCCACAAGGCCAAGCGCCAAGAACTGCGTTACCCGGCTGTCCGGGATGTCGAACTGCTCCGAATTCCAAGGGTTCTTGATCTCCCCCTCGAATTCGAATGACTTCAGTGCTTTGACTTTTGCCATTTGGAATAGAGGGCGGTTACCCGCCCCCGCCTTGTTTAGTCGCCGATGGCGACCAGTTGGCCTGTAACGAAGGCTTCGGGGCGGTACACCGCCAGCGCCAGGCGCTCTTCTGCGCGAATGGTGACCATGTTGTTCTCGAAGTCCTTGTCGTTCTCCGTGGAGATCAGGATTTCAACCGCCATGCGGTCGAATATCTGCGCTCCCAGCGAGAACGCGCCGGTCAGGAACGTGTTCTGCACGATGGCAGTGGTCTCCACCACAGGCAGGTTCCACAGTCGCGCCGGGGTGCCATCCTGGGGGCGGCCGACCAGGTAACGGCCCTGGCTGTCCTTTGTCAACTCGATAGCTGCCCAGTCGGTAGGGTGGAGCACCACACCGGAAGCCGGAAACTCAGCCAGGATCGCCTGCAGGATGGCCAGGCGGATGCGGTCAATGCGCTGCTCGCCAGTGACAGTGATGCCGGCGGGCGCCGCGTAGGCCGACGCCTGGGGGACCAGCCCCTTCAGGTTGGCGCCGGTGCCGTTGCCGTAGAGCAACTGGTTTTCTTCGGCCAGCTTGATGCCGTACTCGGCGCGGGCATTGATGTAGCTGCGCAGGGCCGGAGCGTCGTCCAGGATCTGGCGCGAGGCCTTGAACAGGTGGGCCAGCACGCGCACTGGCGCATTCTCCAGAGCAACGGTGATGTCCGAATAGGGCTTAGCAGCGCCTTCGGCCACAGGCGCGGCGGTGTTGGTGAAGCCAGATTCGCGCACGTACTCGACGTTGTTGCTGGCAGTTTGGCCGGGGGCAATCAGGTCACGGATGGTCAGGCGCTTCTCGGGAGGAGTGACAATGCCGTACTGGCGATCGGTCACGACCAAGCTGCCAGCGGAGGCCGTGGTGATGGCTTGGCGCGGCACTTCGATGCGACGCGAGCCACGGAAGGAGCTGTTCACGCCTTCCATCTGGGAGCTGTTCACGACCAGATCGCCAGCGGTCTGCGGGGCGTCCTTGCCGCCGTTATCGGGGCGGGCCATGGCCTGCTGCAGTTCCCGCATGTGCGCGTTCAGTGCGTTGAACTGTGGCAGGAGTGCGTCGACGGCTTGCTTGGTTTCCGCGCTGGATGCGCCCAGACTCTGGATCTCACGCTCCGTCTTCTCTGCGTACTGCTTCAGCTGATCGCCGGTCTGCTTCAGGTCGGCCTGGACTTGCTGGTAGGCCTGTTCTACATTCATGGGAGTCGGCATTTGGATGGTCTTTCTGCCCAATAGGCATAAAAAAACCGCCTCAGTGGGCGGCTGGCTTTCGGAAGGGATGCCCCGTCAGACCTTTAGCAGGCCCGACAACGACACAGGTGGCGCCACCATCAGCGGCGCCGGCTGGGCAGCGTCAGGCTTGCCCTTTCCGACAGCGTCATGCGTATCGGCACCAGCAGCGTCTGGCTTGCTGGCCTTGATTTGTTGGAACAGATGGCGGCGCTGGCTGCGTGGCACGCCCTGGCGGGCCATCAGTACGTCGATCTGACGCACTGCGTTTTGAGCGCCCTGGTCTTCGGTCTCGCGGATTTTTGACGGCTCCAGGATGGCATCAGCCCAGCCAGTCTCGACAGCGGCGGCGCCCCCTATCCATGTCTCCTTGTCCAGAAGCGCGGCCGCCTTTGCTTTGTCCAGGCCAGTACGCTCGGCATACAGATCAGCAGCCGCCGCATCGAAAGGCTCCAGCCAGTCTGCCGCCTCTCGCAGTTCGTGACGGTTGCCAATGACCACGACCCAGGAGTTATGCACCATCAACCAACCGGCGCGCGCGATCAGGATCTCATCACCCGCCATAGCGATAATGGAAGCGACAGAGGCCGCAATGCCCAGGATGCGCACTGTCACCTTGCCGCGGTGCATGCGCAGCAGGCTGTAGATGGCATTGCCCTCGAACATCGACCCGCCAGGAGAGTTGATGTTGACGATCACGTCTCGGTCACGCCCAATGGACCGCAGTGCGGCCTCAATGCGCCGGGCCGATGTGCCCTCGCCGGTCCAGGCGTCGTAACCGATGGGATCGAGGATGTTGATGACGTTATCACCTTCATCCTCATCCATGGCCAAGGCCGGGTTCCACTTCGACAGCGCTTGAGGCGACAGGTCGAACTCAATGCCGGTCTGGCCCCTCATTTGCGGCAGCTCGGGCAGTTTTTTCAGGCTCATGTTTGTTTCCCTCCGTCCTTACCAAGGTTCTGGAGCGTCGTCAGGTTAGTCTGAACGGTCAGCGCATCGCCACCATCCATCGGCGCCATATCTTCCAGAGCGCGAATCTCATTGCGCGTCATCACGCCGTTCTGCGCCAGCGTCGAGTAGTAGCTGGCACGTCCGGCGCTGTCGGCCCGCAGCAGCCCCTCCAGGTTGAAGCGGGCGTAAAAAAACCGCCTCTCGGGCGGTTCAAGCAGGTGCTTGTAGATCGCTTCCTCTATCCTCTTCAGAATCGGCCGCAGCGCCAGCGTGAGGAACAGGTCTTTCTGTGCTTCCGTACTCGTTGGCCAGGACGACTGTTTGTCGCCGTGGCCTATCAGGATCGGCGGGACCCCAAAAAAGCGGCAGACCTCCTCAACGCTGTAGGAACGGGACTCCAGCAACTGCGCATCAGCGGGGTCAACGCCAATAGGTTCAGCAGTCACGCCCTGCTCCAGCACCGGAGAGCGCCCGGCATTCATCGCGCCCGAAATGGTCTTGAGATATTCGCGAAACTCCTCACGCTGCTCGGGCTTCAGCACGCGGTCAACCTTGAAAGCGACAGTCTTGTGCAGGCCATTCTGGAACATGCTGTTCGCCGCGTCGTTGGCCGACATGGCCTGGCCGAAGGTGTTTGCCCCGTACTGGATGGCCGAAAGGCCCATCTGTCCATCCAGGGAAAACCCGGCGATGTGCATCATCTCGCGCCGACTGATCTCCTCGACCTTTCCGCTACGCGGGGTGTAGGTGTACTTTAGGCTGCCGTCGTTCTGCTGCTGCACCGCAATCCGGTCTGGCGACAGGACGTACAGCGCAGCGATGCGGCCAGCAACATGGCGCTTGCGCACATAAGCATTGCCGCGCAGCAGGATCGATGCGACCACCGCTTCCCAAAATTGCACCGAAGTGGTGTCAGCGTTCGGGCTGTGCTTCAGTATCTCGTAGAGCGGCACTTCCACGGCAGGCATAGGCTTTCGCCCATCCTGCCGGTAAAGCGTCAGAGGCAGCGTGGCAATGGTCTGTGAGATCAAGCGTACGCACGCCCACACCACCGGAAGTTGCATGGCGGTGTTTGTACTCACGATCTTCCCGGAGCTGTTGCCACCCAGAAAATCAGACCAAAAGCTGGAGTCTGTCAGGCGTATCGCCTTCCCAGACCAGTTACCCACCGCCGCCTGCACCGCGCTGGGCCGCGTCGCGGCTCGCGCCAGTGTTGCGGACAGCTTACCCATGCCTCATGCCCTTTCGCAGGAATCCGGCCGCCAGACTGCAAGAGCCCGCACCGGCCAGCAACGCCCAGCCCAAGCCCTGCAAAACGGCCACGCCGGCAATGAACAGGCCGATCCCGAGGACCGACAGCGCAAGAAAAACAATTGTCGTCTGATCCATAGGTCACACACTCATTGGGTTACGGATGGCATCCATGAAGTCGCCATCGCCGTCGTCAGTCGAAACAAGCAGGCGGCCGACACCCATGATCAGCGCCACCGCGCCGTCGATCTTGTTGTCGCTGCCCTGCTTGATAGGCCTCACCACATCGTCATTTCCTGGCAGCGTTTTGCCGATAACGTTCGCAATACACCATGTCATGATTGGGTTGCCGTCATGATGGAAACGCCCAGAGGCGATTGCTGCCTCGAGCTCCTTCATGGGGTCGCTCATGTTGGTGTAGTTTTGGGTGATGGTGATGGGCGTCAACCCCTCATCGTCGAGCTGGTGCGCCAAGTTGGTCGCGCCATGCGGATCTAGCGGCGACGACTGCACGGGGTTAAGGTGGTTGGCTTCTTTCGCCTCTTCCAAAATCTCCCGGTAGTCGATCTCCGCACCGTAGGTCTGCACAAGCAGTCCCGCGTTCACCCACTTCTGATAGCGCTCGGCCATGCGCCGGTTGTCGTTGTTGGCCACCGTGTCTTCGGGGACCCAGAACCGGGGTGCTACGCTGTAATAGTGACGTTTGCCTTCGATGTCCCTCCAGAACAGGCGTGCCATGCTGTTCATATCCAGCTTTCGCGCCAAGTCAAATGCCAGTACGCATGGCTGGCCCTCGAACCGCTCCAGCGTCAGCGTCGTGTCTTTCAGCGCCTCCCACTGGGCGACGTTGAAAAACCCGGTCTTGGCCGTGACCCACACGCCCAGGTGCTTGGTCTTGAAGGTGTTGGTGAAGCGGGCTTGCTGAATAGCTCGCCGCTGCTGACTCTCCAAGTACTCCGGATAGACTGACACACCGATGTTCGGATTGGCCTTGGCCAGAACTGCTGGGTCCTTCCAGTCGTCGCCCTCATCAATCGTCCACACCCAGCCGAACAGCTCCTCATTTGGCACCGTGCCCTCAAGCATTTCCAGAACTTCGCGGCGCTTGTCGTAGCACGGCCCCTCGATATTGAAGCCGGCCGTCGTGATCATGAACATCAACGGCTGCTTGCGGGCACCCATCCCGGTCAGCATCGTGGTGTAGAGCGCATCCGAGTCATGCTCGTGGTACTCGTCCACGATGGAGCACGAAGGACTCGCACCGTCACCAGGATTGCCGATGAGCGGTTCAAATCTGCTGCCGTCCGCCGGCTTGTTCAAATTCGACGCGTTGACCTCAATGCCTGCGGCCTCGATCAGCATGGGCGACCGCTTGACCATCAGGCGCGCAGGCCGGAAAACTTCCCAGGCCTGCTTCTCTGTCGTGGCGCCTGAGTAGACCTCGGCGCCGAATTCATCGTCCAGGCAGAACATCGCCAGACCGACGCCGGCGGCGATCACCGACTTCCCGTTCTTGCGGTTCACTTCCCAGTAGCTCTCGCGAAAGCGGCGCATCTTGTCGCGCTTGCGCTTCCAGCCGAAGGTGCAAGCCAAGCCGAACTTCTGCCAAGGCTCGAGCGTCACCAACTGGCGCTTAAATGCCCACTCCCCCTTTGTATGTGGCAGCAGTTCGATCAAAGCAATCTTGCGCTGGGCCTCCTTGGGGTCAAAGCAGTAGGGCCAGTCGTCATCCTTGGCGCGATCCAAGTCGTCCAGGTGACGCTGGCAGGCCAGGACCACGTAGCGGCACGCGGGAATCTTTCCTTTGACCACGTCCTTCGCGAACTTGAGCGCGGCGTCGACAGCGGGATATTTAGCCATTGAACAATGCGGCAAACGGATTGCCGCTCCCTTCTGGCTTCTTGCCGATAATCCGCTGGCGACTGGATGGATCTAGCCCTAGCATCCCGCCGTAGGTGGCCATCATCGCGGTCGCTTCCTTGAGCGCCGTGACCGCAGGATTCTTGATGACCCCGCCCATTGCGCCGGTCACGGTCACGCCGTTTTCTTTGACATCGACCTGGGCCATTCGAAACTGGTCATAGGCATTGCAGTAGACCTCGAGGTTCTGCACATCGGTCGCCTCAAGCACGCGCTCCCTGCACAGCAGCGGCGCCAGCGTCTCCCACAAGGAACGCCCGGCATCACCCATCCAAAACGGACAGTTAATATTTCGAACCAGGCCGAAGTCCGGCTCGACCTTATTCAGCGCCCGCTTGCCCGGGTTGCCGGCCAACTCTTTCTTGCCCGTGGGTTTCGGGCGGCGGCCAGAGCGCCCAGCAATACCTGCCATCGGGCCTCCGGTTTAAATTTCATTTTTCGCGGGTGCAAAAATTCACTTAGGGGCGCGGCTGTTTCATGGAGCCTTTTCAGACTTTTTACCCACCCCCCGCCCGTGCGCCGATTTTTTTGCCTAGAGGCATTGCCGTATCAGCTTTTTTTCGGCCATGGTTGTGCCCTATTTCGGCGTCGCTGGCAAATAAGCTAAGGACAAAAACAAGACCGCCAGGCCGGTCACGGGCGCGACGCCTTCACTACACACATAGGGCTCATCCCCATGTCCGCCTCGATGGCGCACTTCACTGCAATGGGATCAGCACCACCTCTAATTGCCTCAGCCATGAGGGCGTGACGATTCATGGTGCAAGCCACTGGCGACATCACCGCAGCAGCCAGAACCAGGAACCCGACGACGGTCACGATTGCATCCTTCATCGCCTTGACTCCTCTCGCTGCTTGTCACTGCTGTGGCAGGTCTGGCATAGGGACTGGAATGGCCCAGCCCAGAACATTTCGGGGTCACCGCGATGAGGCGTGATGTGATCGCACACCGTGGCCGCCGTCACCCTGCCCGCCTTCGCGCAGTACGCGCACAAGGGCTCGGCGGTGAGCTGCCGCTTGCGCAGGATGCGCCACTTGGTGGTGGTGTACCAGGCGCTGAACTGACCCGCACTACCGCGCTTGGCCTGCTGGGCCTGCTCCTGGTGCTGGTCGCAGTAGCCATTGGCATTGCGGTGGATGGCCTTGCAGCCGCGGTGCCGGCATGGCCTGCTAGGACGCTGGGGCATGAACCCCTCACATCCAGCTCTTGGCAACCCAGCCAGCGAGCAGAACTAGACCGGCAAGAACAGGCGGCAAGATGAATGCCTTGGCAACTGCGCCAGCGAAGCCGTCCTCGCTCCTGGGCTGCGCCTGGTATCCGTGCGCCGCCCGCAGCACCAGCGCCAGCCCGTATGCCTGCAGCAGGGTCAGCGCCGGCAGTGCAAACATCGGCACCATAAACCAGACCCACAGGAGAGAGAGCGTCAAGCCGGACCAGTAGCCCCCCCCCACACGATGGAGAGCGGGATTGCGGCCACGCTACCAAGCAGGGCTGCAGCAAAAACGCCTGGAGTCATCGAAGTCTTCATGGAAAGTTTCTTTCTGGAATAGGTGCCACCGCTGCGGGCAAGGCGTCCCTGGCGAGTGAGGCGTGGTGGATGCGCCCGAGCGGTGGCGAAATGGGTTAGAGGGATTGGCGAGCCTTGCGCTCGACCTCTGCCTTGCGGTCAAGAGCGGCGCGACGCAGAGAGGCCGGCATGGGGGAGGCAAGCCCACGCACCCATGCAACGAAGCGATCCCATAACGTGCAGCGGGCACGCTTGGCGCGTTGGAAATCGAACTCGGTCATAGGCGCGAACGGCTCAGGCGCCAGCCAGCTTGGTGCGCAGCTCATAGCCCATGAGCGGCCAGATCTTCTGCACGGCGTTGGCGCGCGCGATCTTGCGACCGATATCGGCGTCGAAGTTCTCGGGGCTGGCGCAGGCGCTTTCGCCGGTGACGGTGAAGCCATTGCCTAAGGTCAGCACGCAGAAGGTCAGCAAGTGCAGCGGCCCATCGGCTTCGATCTCGTAGTCGAAGCCATGCTTCTTGTGGGAATGGCCGTGCCGGCCTTCCGCAGCAGTGAAGTAAGTCTCGTCAGCGATGTTCGCTTCGATATCGTCAGGCGTCACGCGCGCGGCGGTCTTGCCCTTGGCTTGAATCTCTTGCTCGATTGCTTGGTCGCTCATGAAAGCTCCTGAAATAAAAAAACCCACCGAGGCGAACCAGGGCGGGCAGGTGCTGGGCAGCGCCAGCAAAGAAGCGGCGTATTCAGGCGGAGAAGACTTTTCCGTCTGACATGCGAGCGACGGCGCCGCCATAGGCCTTCATGAACCCAGCGCCCTTGCGAAGCGCCTCTATGTCAGCCTCCTGGGCGACCCATGCTGCAGCCGCATTGGCTTCTATATCGACCAAGACAGGGCCCAAAGCCCACATAAGAAAACGCTTGTACAGGCGCATAGCTCAACCTCTGTGTATTGAAATGTTTCATGTCTGCTATGTTCTGGATTCCGCAATCACAGGACCTAGACATGGCCTTAACTTTTTCACTCGCCTATAAAAACAATCCTGAAGACTTCGAGAAACGGGTTTATGCCCAGCTTCAAGCTCAGTCAATTGCCATAGCTGCTGCACTAGCACTCGCTGCCATGAATCACACCGGGTTTCGTGGAGGCATCAACTCTTAAGATGATGAAGCCATGAATAAGTCCAACAAGTTCTCTCCCGAAGTCCGTGAGCGCGCAGTGCGCATGGTGCAAGAGCACCGTGGGGAATA
>NZ_CACSJA010000009.1 GCF_902706035.1 Pantoea sp. 18069
CACGGCTACGCCCAGCTGGACTTCGCCAGTCAAAGCGTCCACTGCCGCCACCTCGCGGACCAGCGCGAGCCCCGTAGTCTTGCTCCCCGGGTCGATTTTCAGACGCAGAGGCTGGAATTCGCAGTCGCCGGCCTGACGGTCGACCAGTCGGACGACCATAGGCAGGAGGCGATGCACGCGCGCCCGGCCGCGGTCCAGCAACAGCCGGGCCCGCTTTTCGGTGCACGGCATCAAAGCCTTGCCATGGATGTCCAACACAAAAACCGCCACATCGACTCCTGATCACAAGCGCTGCAATCTGTGCAGCCAGGCTGTCTTTCCAGCGGTCAGCCCTTACGGGCCTGGTGACGGGGCGCGTGATTTCTCACGAACCCGCTCCCCTCGGGAATGTCGACAACCGGCTCCAGCCTTTGCGGGCTGCGATCACGACCTTCGGACCTTTACCTTTGTCCTGCATGATCAAGATCTTGCAGAGCAGCGAACTGAGGAAGCATTCGCTGGTGCGTCTGAACGACCTGCTGTCAACGTAGCGGGTTGGGTACCGCTTTCCCTGGTCAATCTGGCTTGATTCCTTTCAGTTCCAAGCCCCGTCTTTTAGGGCGGGGTAATTGACCTCTTGAGCGTATCGATCTCGCCGCTTGCCCAGCGGCAGGCGCGCGACGGAATACACCGGTCGGCGCGCATGCATGGACCTGCGGCATGGCCGGCGCGCGTCCAGAGATTCTGGCCTGCCAGTCCGGCTGACCGGCCCGGTGTCGAACGCTGCTAGCGCCGCGGTCGCTGCGCCTGCGGCCAGACCACGCCGTTGTCGTTGAGGATGGCGTCCAGCGGCAGGTCGTGCGGCTCGGGCACGAAGTCGTCGAGGTAGCCGCAGGTAAAGCCCAGCCCCACGGTGAACGGGCGCGGCGTGAGCGTGGCCAGCGTGCGGTCGTAGAAACCGCCGCCATAGCCGAGCCGGTAGCCGCCCGGGGCATAACCGACGCAGGGCACGAACAGCAGCGTGGGCACGACCACTTCGGTGTCCTTGGGCTTGGGAATGCCGTAGGCATCCTCTTCCATCGGGCAGCCCGGGTACCAGAGGTGAAAGCTCAGGGTCTTGTGGACCTTGTCGATCACCGGCAGGCCTATGCGCCGGCGCTGGCCGTCGCGCTGCAGCTCGCCATCTTCCTTCCAGCGGTGCAGGGCTGGCAAGGGGTCAAACTCTCCTTTGATGGGCCAATAGGCGCCAATCACGGTATCGGGCCGATCAATGAGCCAAAATCGCATGACCTGTTGCAACAGGTCCGCGCGGTCCAGTCGATCCGTAAGGTTCAACCGCTGTTCGATCAATGCGCGCCGTAAGGCTGCTTTGTCCATCACATAATCCTCCATGCACTGGCTCAAGATTCTGACACCGCTTCTCGCGGCAACCCTCTGGACCACGGCTTCGCCGCTGGTGGTGGCACAAATCCGTGGCGACGATGCGTTGCTCGCCATGCAGCAAGCCTACCGCAAAGGCGACCGCAATCAGCTCGCTCAGCTGTTGCCCGCCGTGCGCGGCCACGGGCTCGAACCCTGGGGCGCCTACTGGGAGCTGCGCGCGCGGCTCAATGAGGCGCAGCCCGACGAGGTGCAGTCGTTCCTCAAACGCTGGGCCGGCAGCTACCACGAAGACCGGCTGCGCAACGACTGGCTGCTGCTGCTGGGCCAGCGCCGCGAATGGGGGCAGTTCGAGCAGATGCTGCCGGGCTACCGCATGCAGGATGACCGCGCGGTGCGCTGCTATGCGCTGACCATTGAGCAGATCGAAGGCCGCACCGGCGAGGCGCAGGCGCAGGAAGTGCGCGACCTCTGGTATGCCCAGCGCGATGCCGAAGATGCCTGCACCAACGCGGCCGCGAACTTCTATGCCGCCAAGCAGATGCCGGCCAGCGACATCTGGCGCAAGGCGCGCCTGGCCGCCGATGCCAACCGCCAGCGCGCGGTGCGCGATGCGGTGCAGATGGTCGCACCCGAGTCGCTGCCCCTGGTCAGCGAGCTGTTTGCGTCGCCGATCAAATTCCTCACGGGCCCGCGCATGGCGCGCGGCCAGGTGCGCAAGGAACTGGGCCTGCTGGCCTTGATCCGCCTGGCGGCCAACGACCCGGCCCAGGCCGCGGCCCAGCTCGAGAGCCGCTGGAACGGTGTGCTCACGGCCGAGGAGCGCAACTGGGCCTGGGCAGCGATCGGCAAGCAGGCCGCGTTCAAGCTGCAGCCCGAGGCCCAGGGCTATTTCGCCAACGTGCGCCAGGACAAGGACCTCAACGACGAACTGCTGGGCTGGAAAGTGCGCACCGCCTTGCGCGCCAGCCAGTGGCGCCAGGTCACGCGCGCCATCGATGCGATGAGCCCCCAGGGCCAGGCCGACAGCACCTGGGTCTACTGGAAAGCCAAATCGCTGCTGGCCCCGCATGGCGGCGACGCCGAGCGCGCCCAGGCGCGCCAGCTGTTCGAAAGCATTGCCGGGCCCGGCGGCTTCTACGAGCAGCTCGCGCTCGAGGAACTGGGCCAGCGCGTGACGGTGCCAGCCGCACCCGCGGCCATCACGGCGCAGGAAAAAGCGGCGGTGCTGGCCAACCCCGGGCTGCAGCGCGGCCTGCAGGCGATACAGCTGGGCCTGCGCAGCGAAGGTGTGCGCGAGTGGAATTACGCGACCAACCTGCACACGCCGGGCGGCATGGACGAACGCTCGCTGCTTGCCGCGGCCGAACTGGCCTGCCAGCGTGAAGTCTGGGACCGCTGCATCAACACCAGCGAGCGCACGCGCAGCGAAGTCGACTGGAACCAGCGCTACCCCATGCCGTTCCACGACACGGTGATCGCGCGTTCGCGCATGATCGGCCTCGACCCGGCCTATGTCTACGGACTGATACGCCAGGAAAGCCGCTTCATCATGAATGCGCGCTCGGGCGTCGGTGCTTCGGGCCTGATGCAGGTCATGCCCGCGACCGCGCGCTGGACCGCGCGCAAGATCGGCATGACGGACTTCACGCCGGGCATGATCAACGACCGCGAGGTCAACATCACCATAGGCACGGCCTACCTCAAGCTCGCGCTCGACGACTTCGACGGCTCGATGGCGATGGCCGCAGCCGGCTACAACGCCGGCCCGGGCCGCCCGCGCGCGTGGCGCAACGGGCCGGTGCTCGACGCCGCGATCTGGGCAGAGAACGTGCCGTTCACCGAAACGCGCGACTACGTGAAGAAGGTGCTGGCCAATACCACCGCCTACGCGGCGCTGATCTCCAGCCAGCCCCAGTCGCTCAAGTCGCGCCTGGGCACGGTGGGGCCGCGCCCGATCAACGAGCCCGAGCCCAACAAGGACTTGCCTTAAACGTTGTATAGCTGCCCGGCCTCGCGCCGGGCCGCACCCACGGCGACCAGTTCATCGACCAGGGCCGTGGTCCAGGCCGCGGGCGCGGTCTGCGAAAAATGCCGTGCATGCAGCTGCACCAGATAGGGCGTGGCCTCGGTCCAGGCCTGCAGCGCGCACGCGTCTATGTGCTGCCATTCCAGCAGCTTGAACTTGATCAGCACCTTGGCCGCATGGCGCGCGTGGCGCAGCGGCGACTGCACGAAGCCCGCAAGGCGTGCGCGCGCCGCAGCCAGCGCGGCCGCCACGTTCTGGAATATCGGGCCATGGCCGGGAATGACGGTCAAGGGCGCGAGACGCTCGATCAGGTCCAGCGTGGCGCCGACTTCGGCAAACGCGTCCTCGCCGTCGAGTTCGGGAAACACCACGCCAAAGCCTTTTTCCCAGAGCGCATCGGCCGAAATCAGCAGCCGGGCCTCGGGCTCGAACAGCACCACCGAATGCGGGTCGTGGCCGGGCGCGGCGTGGATCTGCCAGGGCCGCCCGCCCAGCGAGACGTCGCTGCCGGGCTGGAGCGTGGCGTCGATGCGAAAGCGCGGGCATTGCTGGCCCGTGGGCACATAGCCCAGCGCCTGTGCATCCCAGTCGCGCACCTGGGCCGCCTGGCCCGGCGCGATGGCGGTGTGCACGCCCGGCCAGGCCGCCTGCAGCGCGGCATTGCCGCCGCAGTGATCGCTGTGCAGATGGGTGTTGAGAATGCGCGCCAGCGGCTGCGTGCCCAGGGCCGAGCGCACCAGTTGCACGGTCTGTTCGGCATGGATGCAGTAGCCGGTGTCGACCAGCGCGGCGTCCGATGGCGCGGCGGCGTCGGGCCCGGTGAACAGCACGCTGTTCGCCGACAGCCAGCCGCGCTCGAGCACGGTCATTTCGGGCCACAGCGCGCCCGCGGCGTGAGCGCGGCTCACTGCGGCGAGCGCAGCGCGCGCCGCAGGATCTTGCCGACATTGGTCTTGGGCAGCGCGTCGCGGAACTCGATGTACTTGGGCCGCTTGTAGCCCGTGAGGTTTTCGCTGCAGTAGCGCAGCACCGCTTCCTCGTCGAGCGCCGTGCTGCTGCGCACGACGAACACCTTGATCGCCTCGCCCTGCTTTTCGTCGGGCACGCCTATGGCCGCGCATTCGACCACATGCGGGCACAGCGAAATCACGTTCTCGAGTTCGTTCGGATAGACGTTGAAGCCGCTGACCAGGATCATGTCCTTCTTGCGGTCGATGATGCGCACGCAGCCCTGGCCATCCATCTGGCCCACGTCGCCGGTGCGCAGGTAGCCGTCGTCGGTGAAGGCCTTGGCGGTTTCCTGCGGCTGGTTGTAATAGCCGGTCATCACATTCGGGCCCTGGATGCACAGCTCGCCCGGCAGACCCAGCGGCAGGTTCTGGCCGTTCTCGTCCTTGATGGTGATCGATATGCCCGGCAGCGGCAGGCCGATGTGGCCCGTGAACTCGGGGTTGGTGACGGGGTTGTTGGTGCCGATGGCGCAGGTTTCGCTCATGCCCCAGCCTTCGATCATGGTGCTGCCCGTGACTTTCTTCCACTCGCGCGCCGTGCCTTCGGACGCGGCCATGCCGCCGGCCTGGGTCAGGTACAGGCTGGAGAAATCGAGGGCGCGGAACTGCGGGTTCTGCAGCAGCGCGTTGAACAGCGTGTTCACGCCGGGCAGCAGGTGGAAGGGGCGTTTTTTCAGCACACCGACGAACTTGGCGATGTCGCGCGGGTTGGGAATCAGGCTCAGGCTCGAGCCCTGGCGGATGGCGAGCAGGCACAGCGTGAGCGCGAAGATATGGTAGAGCGGCAGCGCGGCGATGCTGTGCAGCTTGCGGCGGTCGGGCAGACTGCTCAGCGCGGGCGCGAACCAGGCTTCGGCCTGCAGCGTCGCGGCAATGATGTTGCGGTGCGTCAGGATCGCGCCCTTGGACAGTCCCGTGGTGCCGCCGGTGTATTGCAGGAAGGCGATCGAGTCCGGCGTCGCCGGGCTGGGGCGCAGCGTGCGCTGCGCGCCCAGCGCCAGCGCCTGGGGAAAGGTCGTGACCTGGCGGCCGTCTGTCAGCGCCAGCGTATAGGGCGGCACCATCTTTGCGAGATGGCGCGCGGCAAAGCGTATCCAGCGGCCATAGACCGGGCCCAGCAGGTCGCCCAGCGAAGTGATGCAGATCTGCTGGATGGGCGTGCGCTCGAGCACGCTGCCCAGCGTATGGGCGAAGTTCTCGAGGATGACGATGGCGCTCGCGCCCGAGTCCTTGAGCTGGTGCTCGAGTTCGCGCGCGGTGTAGAGCGGGTTGACGTTGACGCAGGTATAGCCCGCGCGCAGCACCGCGGCCATGGTCACGGCGAACTGCGGCACATTGGGCAGCATGATGGCCACGCGCGCACCGGGCTCCAGCCCCAGGCCCTGCAGCCAGGCACCGAGCTGCTGCGAGAGCTGGTCGAGCTCGCGGTAATGCATCCAGTGGTCCATGCAGACCGAAAACGGCTGGTCGGCGTTCTTCTTCAGCGATTCCTCGATCAGCTGGGCCACCGATCGGTAGGCACCGGCATCGATATCGTGGGGAACGTCAGCGGGATAGTTCTGCAGCCAGAGAGGATCCATGCGAGTACAGCCTTGAATGTCGGAAGAATGACCTGGCGCAGCAGGCCGCGATGGGATCTGCCCATTCTGGAGCCGCCAGCCCGGGCTGTCCCCCGGGCTTGTCCTAGGGAATGTCCCGGGGAGGACAGCGCAAGAGGGTTTCCGTTCGCCCTGAGCAAGGTAGGCGAGCCGAGGTCTCGCCATGCGTTAACAAGAAACAGCGGGGCTTGAGGGCAGGCCGTTCATGGTTCGACAGGCTCACCACGAATGGTTAGTCGGCGTTCGCCATTAACTTGTCGAAGAGACGTCGCTCGTCGCTGTTTCCCCAAATCGCGCGCTTTCTAAGTCATTGATTTATTTGGCAAAAAAAGCTGTTTCTTGAGAGTCTGTCGAAGGGCCAAAGGGCCAAAGGGCCAAAGGGCCAAAGGGCCAAAGGGCCAAAGGGCCAAAGGGCCAAAGGGCCAAAGGGCCAAAGGGCCAAAGGGGCGAAAGATGGGGGTCCGCCGATAGCCAAGGGCGGCGCGGCGTGGTAAACCGCAGGCATGACAGGTATGCAGGAATGAACGCACGCTGGCAGCAGGCCTCCATCCTCGGCGGCTGGGCACTGGCCGTGCTCTGGCTCTGGTGGCAATGGCCGCAGTCGCCCGCGCTGGCGCTGGGCGGTGTGCTGGCGCTGTTGCTGTTTCCCGCGTGGAGCATAGGCACGCAATTCGTCTGCCTGCTGCTGGCACCGCGCGACGCCATGGGCGAGCTGCCGCCGGTGGCGGCGCGCGCCATGCTGCGCGCCTTCCTGGCCGAAGTCGGGCTCGCCTACCGCATCTTCGGCTGGCGCCAGCCGTTTCGCACGCACGCGCTGGCCGATGACGTCGAGGCAGACGCAGGATCTGTGGGGGTGGTGCTGGTGCATGGCTATCTGTGCAACCGGGCTTTCTGGCAGCCCTGGCAGCGGCTGTTCGCGGCGCGCCGCATCCCCTGCATCGCGGTCACGCTCGAGCCGGCCTGGGGGTCGATCGACGACTGCGTGCCCGACCTGGATGCCGCCGTGCGGCGCATGGCCGGGATCTCGGGCCGCCCGCCCGTGGTGATCGGCCACAGCATGGGCGGGCTGGTGATACGCGCCTGGCTGCGCAGCCGCGGCGCTGTGGTCGCAGACGGCGTGAGCGAAGCCCAGGCCGCACAGCGTCTGCAGGCGCTGGTGGCGCGTGTGATCACGCTGGCCGCGCCGCACCGTGGCACCTGGATCGCGAATTTCAGCCACAGCCTCAACGGCCGGCAGATGCGCCTGGACAGCGACTGGCTGCGGACCCTGGCCGCCCAGGAACCACAGGCCCTGGCCGCGCGCATGACCTGCTGGTATTCGAACTGCGACAACCTGGTGATGCCCGCGCTTGCTGCGACCTACCCCGGCGCCGACAACCGGCTGATCGTCGACCAGGCCCATGTGCAACTGGTGTTCGACGCGCAGCTCATGCAGGACTGCGCCGCGCTGGTGGAGCAGGCCTAGCCGTTGGCGGGTGCCGCCTGCGGCGCAATGATCTGCCCGTCGGCCGAGAACTCGGGCAGGGCGCGCAGCTGCGCGTACAGCGGCGCGAAGTCGGCTTCGGTCATGTCGAACAGCTGCTGCAGGTCGTCGATCACGAAATAGGTCTGCTGGTAGCTGTCGATCTTGTAGCGCGAGCGCATCGCGCGTTCCACGGTGAGCGGCAGGCGCTGCGGTTGCGGGCTTTCGACCGAATGGACCAGCTCGCCACCCGAGCTCAGGATGCCCGCGCCATAGGCGCGCAGGCCGCCGGCCTCGCGTATCAGTCCGAACTCTATCGTGTACCAGTACAGCCGCGCGAGCATTTCGCAGGCGCCCAGGCTGTGCGCCTTGATGCCGCCCTGGCCATAGCGCTGCACATAGTCGGCGAGCTGCGGGTTGAACAGCAGCGGCACATGGCCGAACAGGTCGTGGAAGATGTCGGGCTCGACGATGTAGTCGAACTCGGCCGGCGTGCGTATCCAGTCGGTGACCGGAAAGCGGCGCGCGGCGAGCAGCTCGAAGAACGCCAGCTCGGGAATCAGCCCGGGCACGGCGACGATCTGCCAGCCCGTGGCCGGCATCAGCCGCGTGTTGATGTCCTCGAAGCGCGGAATGCGCTCATGGGACCCGAGCGACGGCAGCGCGGCGATGAACTCCGCGCAGGCGCGCCCCGGCAGCAGCGCCGACTGGCGCGCGTGCAGACGCCGGTAGGTGTCGTGGTCGGTTTCGGTATAGGCCGCGTAATCCTGGGCGCAGGTGTAGTCGCCCGCGGCGCGGCTGTAGTCGCCGCGCGGCGGGCGCTCGGATTGTCCGTAGACCACTGGAGCTTGTCCCATGGCTTTTCTCCCGGGGAAGGCACTTGCCTCAGAGCACGCCGCGGCGCATCTGGTCGAGCTCTATGCTCTCGAACAGCGCCTTGAAGTTGCCGTTGCCGAAGCCGTCGTCGCCCTTGCGCTGGATGAACTCGAAGAAGATGGGGCCGAGCTGGTTCTCGCTGAAGATCTGCAGCAAGATGGCGTCCTTCTTGCCGTCGATCAGGATCTTGCGCTGGTGCAACTGGTCCAGCGGCTCGCCGTGGCCGGGAATGCGCTGGTCGACGAGTTCATAGTAGGTGTCTATGGTGTCGAGCAGGCGCACGCCGCTGGTGCGCAGCGCGTCGACGGTCGCGTAGAGGTTGTCCGAGCCCATGGCGATGTGCTGAATGCCTTCGCCGTGGTAGGAGTCCAGGTACTCCTGGATCTGGCCGGCCTTTTCCTTGCCCTCTTCGTTGATCGGAATGCGGATCTTGCCGCAGGGGCTGGTCATGGCCTTGCTCTTGACGCCCGTGACCTGGCCTTCGATGTCGAAGTACCTGATCTCGCGGAAGTTGAACAGCCGCTCGTAGAAGTCGGCCCATTCGTTCATGCGGCCGCGGTGCACGTTGTGCGTCAGGTGGTCGATATAGGTCAGGCCGTGGCCGCGCGGGGTCAGCATCTCTTCGGTGGTGACGCCCGGCAGCGGCACGAAGTCGACGTCGAAGAAGCCGATGTTGCCGATGTCGCCGGGCTTGGCGCCGTTCTTGCCGTGCCAGCGGTCGACCAGGTAGATGCGGCTGTCGCCCACGCCCTTGATCGCCGGGATGTTGAGTTCGCCGGGCGTGTGCGTGCCTTCATGGCCCCAGGCGCCCAGATCGAGCGCGCGCTCGTAGGCCGCCTTGGCGTCGTCGACGCGAAACGCGATCGCGCAGACGCTGGGGCCGTGCAGCCGCGCGAAGCGCTGGGCGAAGCTGTCGGGCTCGGCGTTGATGATGAAGTTGATCTCGCCCTGGCGGTAGAGCGTCACGTTCTTGCGGCGGTGCCTGGCCACGGCCTTGAAGCCCATGCTTTCGAAGACCTGGCCCATGGCGACCGGATCGGGCGCCGCATATTCGATGAACTCGAAGCCGTCCGTGCCCATGGGGTTGTCCCAGGCGGCGGTGGAAGAGGGCGTGGACGGGGCGGTGTTCAAGGGAAGCGGGGCATTCATGGTGGTGTCTCCTGCCGGGGTGGCGGTCGGTGGGTATGGAGTCCACTGTAGAACTTGCTGGCCGTGAATTCCTGCGTTGTTGCACAGATGTACGCGCCAGATTTGCATGAAAAGTGCAAGGAAGACACATTTCATGCAGTTTTTGAGGGTGATTCGGGGAAACCCTGGGTGTTTTTGCCCGCATCCGTAGAATGCCGGCCATGAGCGCAACGCAAGCAATCGACAAACTGGACCGTGCCATTCTGCGGCGCCTGCAGGAAAACGGCCGCGAAACCTATGACGTGATCGGCGAGCAGGTCGGCCTTTCGCCCAGTGCCGTGCTGCGCCGCGTCAAGCGGCTCGAAGAAGCGGGCGTGATCGACCGCTATGTCGCGCTGGTGCGCCCCGAGACCGTGGGCCTGGGCCTGACCGCCTATCTCAACGTGCGGCTAGAGAAGTACACCGAAACCAGCAAGCGCAATCCCATGGATGTGTTCCGCGCCAGCGTGCAGACCTGGCCCGAAGTCGTCGAATGCGCGTCGCTGACCGGCGAGATGGACTATCTGCTGCGCGTCGTGGTCAGCGACATGGCGCATTACAGCCGCTTCATCATGGACACGCTGCTCAAGCACCCGAGCGTGCAGGACTGCAAAACCAGCTTTGTGCTGGACCGCGTCAAGGCGACGACGGCCGTGCCGGTCTAGCCTGCCCTCGGCCCTTCGTCAGCCGTTCGTTCTGAGCGAGGCGAAGCCTCGCCAGGCGTTATCAAGCAACAGCGTGGCATGAGGGCAGGCCGTTCATGGTTCGACGGGTTCACCACGAACGGGGGGAGTGCGGCCCGCAACGAACGGCCTGCGCTCAAGCCATGCGCACTGAAAGCGTTGCAAGCTCGCATCGTTTGCATGCTGCACTGCAACATGTTTCTTGAAGGGTATAGGGTAATCCCCTATATTCGAGGCATGAACGTTTCTATTGACTGGTTGAGGTCTTCCTGGCGCGCGGGCACGCAGATGTTGCGCCCGGTTGCCAGCCCGTCACCCCGCTTCATCACCTTGGGCCGTCCTGCCATGGTTCCTATTCGCACCTTGGGTGCGCGCCACCGCCACAGCGTGGGCCGCCATCTGCTCAAGCTCGACACTGCCGACCGTTACCTGCGTTTTGGCTATGCGGCCAGCGACGAGCAGGTGCTGCGTTATGTGCAGCAGCTCGATTTCGACCGCGACCAGGTATTCGGCATCTACAACCGGCGCCTGGAGCTGATCGCCATGGCGCACCTCGCCTATGGGCCCCATCCCGAGCACCATCGCTGCGCCGAGTTCGGCGTGTCCGTGCTCAAGCAGGCGCGTGGCAAGGGCCTGGGCAAGCGTCTGTTCGACCATGCGATCGTGCATGGGCGCACGCGCGGCGTGAGCATGATGTTCATCCATGCGCTGTCCGAGAACACCGCGATGCTCAAGATCGCGCGCAAGGCCGGTGCCGTGGTCACGCGCGACGGCTCGGAGTCCGAAGCCTATCTGCAGCTGCCGCCTGCGGGCATAGACACGCACATGGAGCAGATGCTCAACCAGCAGGTCGCCGAAGTCGACTACCAGCTCAAGAAGCAGGCCAGGCAGTTCTGGAGCTTTCTGGCGGGCATGCAGGAGATTCGCCAGGGCATGCGCGAAGGCCGCCACAAGACCGGGGCCTGAGGCGCGGCAGCCGCGGCCATGGCGCGCCTTGGGCGCCAAGAGGGCCATGGCGCAACGGGGATTTCTCGCAAACGCCACACATCAAACGCGGGCAATCCGCTATCCTTGCAGCTTGTTCCACTACCGCACGTCCTGCATTCCAAGACAGTGTCAGACCCGCATTCTGCTCGTTCTTCCGAAAAGGAAGACAAGCGCAGTTTTCTGCAAAAAGTCGCTGAATTCATCCATCCGGCCCCCGAGTCCACCGATGAATTGATCGAAACCCTGGCGGAAGCCGAAGACAAGCAAGTCATTGGCGCCGATTCCCGCGTAATGCTCGAACGCGTGATCCGGATGGCCGACATGACGGCCGGCGACGTGATGGTCGCCTCGACACGGATGGACCTCGTCAACATCGACGATCCTTTCGACGTCATCCTGCACCAGGTCATCACCACCGCCCATTCGCGCTTTCCCATCTACCAGGGCGAGCGGGAAAACATCATCGGCATCCTGCTGGCCAAGGACCTTCTCAAGCTCCAGCGCGCCCCCGAACTCAATCTGCGCGCGCTGCTGCGCCCCGCGGTGTTCGTTCCCGAGAGCAAGGGCCTGCACGATCTGCTGCGCGAGTTCCGCGGCAACCGCAGCCACCTGGCGATCGTCATCGACGAGTTCGGCCGCGTTGCCGGCCTGGTCACCATCGAGGACGTGCTCGAGGAAATCGTCGGCGAGATCGAAGACGAGTTCGACATTCCCGAAGACGAAGGCGACATCTTCGCGCTGGCCGACAGCAGCTACCGTGTCTCGGGCGACACGTCGGTCGAGCGCGTGGCCGAAGCATTCGATGTGGTCCTCCAGGCCACCGACCCCGAAGACGATTTCGAGACCATAGGCGGGCTGATTGCGCATGAAATGGGCCATGTGCCCAAGCGTGGCGAATACCTGCAGATGAAGGGCCTGGGCTTCACCGTGCTGCACACCAAGGGCGGTGCCGTGCGCTGGTTCCGCGTGGTGCGCGAGCATGCGCCGGACAGCCTGGTGAGCAACTGAACGCCCGCATGGCTTTGCTTTCGCCCGGCCGCGCGGCCTTCTGGCTGCCGGCGGCCGTCGTGGCCGCCGCGGGCCTGGCCCAGGCGCTGTCGATCGCCTGGCCCGCAGGAGGGCAGCCGCTGTGGTGGCTGCAGATCCTGTCGCTGGCGCTGTTCGCCCATGGCCTGCGCGCCGTGGCGGCGCCGCGGCGCGCCGCGGCGCTCGCCTTCGTGTTCGCCACCTGCTGGCTGGCCGCGACGTTCTGGTGGCTGTTCATCTCCATGCACACCTATGGCGGCCTGCCCGCGCCGCTGGCGGTGCTGGCGGTGCTCGGACTGGCCGCGTTTCTCGGCAGCTATTACGCGCTCGCGGCCTGGGCCTTTGCGCGCTTGAAACCTTCGGGCGCGCTGGCCTCGGCGCTGCTGTTTGCGGCCTGCTGGACGCTGGCCGAACTGGCACGCGGCAGTCTCTTCACCGGCTTTCCCTGGGGCGCGGGCGGCTATGCCCATGTCGACGGGCCGCTGTCCGTGCTGCCGCGCTGGCTGGGCGTCTACGGCACCGGGGCCGTCGCGGCCGCGCTCGCCTATGGGCTGGCCGGGCTGCGGGCCCGGCATCTGCGCCAGGCGCGCAGCGGGGCGCTGCTGCTGGCCGGCGCGGCGCTGCTCGCCGGCCTGTTCTGGCAGCGTGACTGCGCGCTGCGCGCCTGCCTGGCCGCCGCGCCGGCCGCACAGCCAGGCGCGATCAGCGTGGCCCTGCTGCAGGGCAATATCCCCCAGGACGAGAAATTCGAGCCCGGCAGCGGCGTGCCGCTGGCGCTGGACTGGTATTCGCGTGCGCTGCGCAGCACCGATGCCCAACTGGTGGTCGCGCCCGAAACCGCGATTCCGCTGCTGCCCCAGCAACTGCCGCTCGACTACATGGCGATACTGCAGCAGCATTTCAGCCAGGGCCCGCAGGCCGCGCTGATCGGCATTCCGCTGGGCAACCCGCTCGAAGGCTATGCCAATGCCGTGATCGGCCTGGTGCCGGGCGAGGCCTCGGTATAC
Organism: Pantoea sp. 18069; assembly: GCF_902706035.1. Lineage (GTDB taxonomy): Bacteria > Pseudomonadota > Gammaproteobacteria > Burkholderiales > Burkholderiaceae_C > Comamonas. The sequence continues at coordinate 13,205 of NZ_CACSJA010000009.1, forward strand.
CGCTACGACAAGCACCATCTGGTGCCGTTCGGCGAATTCATCCCGCCGCTGTTTCGCTGGTTCACCGAGATGATGAACATCCCCTTGGGCGACTTCAACCGCGGCAGCCTGGACCAGCCTTCCATGGACTGGGCCGGCCAGCGGCTCGCGCCCAACATCTGCTATGAAGATTTGTTCGGCGAGGAACTTGGGCTGCGGTTTCGCGATCCGAGCACGGCGCCGACGATTTTCGTCAACGTGAGCAATATCGGCTGGTTCGGCGACAGCGTCGCCATCGACCAGCATCTGGCGATCAGCCGCATGCGCGCGCTCGAGTTCGAGCGGCCCATGCTGCGCGCCACGAATACCGGCGCCACGGTGATCATCGACCACCATGGCGACGTGACCCAGGCGCTCGCGCCGCATGAGCGCGGCGTGCTGTCCGGCAGTGTCCAGGGACGCGACGGAATCACGCCTTTTGCGCGCTGGGTGCGCTGGGCCGGACAGCTGCCGCTATGGCTGTTGGCCGCGCTGGCACTGGGCTGTGCAGCCTGGCGACAGCGAAAGTTCAGCCAGGGCAAGTAGACTGTCGTCTTTTGAAGTATCCGTGTTCTTTTGCATTTGCAGGGTCTTTGCGGTTATACGGCGCCGCCGTGGGCCGGATAATGCGCGCCTGTGGCGCTGCGAAATGCTGCGAATCACGCGACAACGAAGCGGTGAGTGCACCGCTGTGGAGCAAGTTTGATAATGGCCGATTCCTTTTCCTACCAGCAACTGATCGCCTCCGGCGAGGGCAAGCTGTTCACTCCTGATTCCGGGCGCCTGCCTTTGCCTCCCATGCTGATGTTCGATCGCATCACGCACATCGCCAGCGAAGGCGGCGAGCATGGTCTGGGCAAGATCGTGGCCGAACTCGACGTGAACCCCGACCTGTGGTTTTTCAAATGCCATTTCCAGGGCGATCCGGTGATGCCGGGCTGCCTGGGGCTCGACGCCATGTGGCAGTTGATTGGCTTTTACCTGACCTGGCTGCAACTGCCCGGTCGTGGCCGTGCGCTCGGCGCCGGCGAAGTCAAGTTCACCGGCGAAGTGGGGCCCGACGTCAAGTTGGTGACCTACGAAATCGACATCAAACGCCTGATCAAGCGCAAACTCAACATGGCCATCGGCGACGCACGCCTGCTGGCCGACGGCAAGCTCATCTATACGGCAACCGACCTGCGCGTGGGTTTGTTCATGCGTGAGGGCAAAACCGAAGGATCTGCAGAATGAAGCGTCGGGTTGTGATTACGGGCACGGGCATCGTCTCGTGCATCGGTAACGACAATGCAGCGGTCGAGGCCTCGCTGCGCGAGAGCCGTTCGGGCATTCGGGCCATGCCCGAGTTCACCGAACTGGGCATGCGCAGCCAGGTGGCCGGCATTCCGCAAATTGATGTCGAGGCATTGATCGACCGCAAGCAGTTGCGTTTCATGGGCGATGCGGCGGCCTATGCGCAGATTGCGCTGACCCAGGCCATCGCCGAGGCCGGACTCACACCCGAGCAGGTTTCCCATCCGCGCACCGGCCTGATCATGGGCTCGGGCGGCGGCTCGCCCGCCAACCAGATCGAAGCCGCGGACACGCTGCGCGAAAAAGGCATACGCCGCGTCGGCCCCTACCAGGTCACGCGCTGCATGAGCTCCACGGTCTCGGCCTGCCTGTCGACGAATTTCGCCATCAAGGGCATCAACTACTCGATCACCTCGGCCTGCTCGACTTCGGCGCACTGCATAGGCTCCGCGGCCCAGCAGATCGCCTGGGGCATGCAGGACGTGATGTTCGCCGGCGGCGGCGAAGAGCTGTCCTGGGGCATGTCGCTGCTGTTCGACGGCATGGGCGCGATGTCCAGCAAGTACAACGCCACGCCCGAGAAGGCCGCACGCGCCTATGACGCCAACCGCGATGGCTTCGTGATCGCCGGCGGCGGCGGCGCCGTGGTGCTCGAAAGCCTGGAGCATGCGCTCGCGCGCGGCGCCAACATCCTCGGCGAAGTCGTGGGCTTCGGCGCCACGTCCGACGGCGAGGACATGGTCGCGCCTTCGGGCGACGGCGCCATTGCCTGCATGCGCCAGGCCATCGAAGGCCTGGACGGCCCCATCGACTACATCAACACCCACGGCACTTCGACCCCGGTCGGTGACGTGCCCGAACTGCGCGCCATCCGCGAAGTCTTCGGTGAACAGGTTCCGCCGTTCTCGTCGACCAAGTCGCTGACCGGCCACTCGCTGGGCGCGACCGGCGTGCAGGAAGCGATCTACTGCCTGCTGATGCTCAACAAGGGCTTCATCGCCGGCTCGGCCAACGTCGAGACGCCCGACCCCGCGGTCGAAGGCATGCCGCTGGTCACCGAGACCCGCGACGCCCCGCTGCGCCAGGTGCTGTCCAACAGCTTCGGCTTTGGCGGCACGAACGCCAGCCTGGTGCTGCGCCGCTGGGAAGGCGCGTAAGCCCTCGGCCGCCCTGCGGCCAGACAAACCCCGTCGCCGTCACCGGCCACGGGGTTTTGTTTTGTCCGGGCTATTGCATCGCCGACAACAGCAGCACCCCGATCAGCAACGCAAACAGCACCGCCAGCGTGATCTTCACCCAGCTGTACGGCTGCTCGCCCGCGATCTGGCCGGTGTAGCCGTTGGCGACGATCTGGTAGTTCTTGCGGCCGTAGGTGTAGCCTACGAGCCAGACCGGCATCAGCGTGTGCTTGAAGGTGCGGCCCTGGTAGCGGCTTTGCACGCGCAGGTTGCGCTGGGTGTCGCCCGGCACCTGGCGCGCGCACATCTGCCGCACTGCGGCGTCCATGTCCTGCTGGTTGAGTTGCGCGGCCTGGCCCAGGTCGACCTGGTAGCGTTCCACGGTCCAGCCGCGCACGAACTCGGGCGTATAGGGCTTGAGGTCGGTCGTGGTCGGGAAGGGCTCGATCCTGCGCAGCAGCGCGGCGTGCACACCCACCGTGCCCGGCACCAGCGCGTCGTCGAAGAAATGCGCGAGTTGCCCTGCGGCCGGCTCCCAGCGCACATGCTGGACCTGGCGCGTCTGGGAGTTGCCATTGGCGTCGCGGTAGGTTTCGGTGGTGTAGTAGTAGAAGCCGGCATCGGCCTGCCAGGTGGCCTGCACATGGGCGTCGAACGTCCAGTAGGGCAGGTACAGGCCCTTGAGCGTGTCGGTCAGCGCGGCGTTCCTGAGCTTGTTCGGCGCGAACCAGCGCGAGCCATACCATTGGCGGATCGCGTCGCGGATCTGGCCGTCGCTGATCCTGAACGGCAGAATGCTTTGCGGCGTGATCGCGTCGTTGCGTTCCTCGTGCGCGACGATGGCCGGCGAGCCGCAGAAATCGCAGCGCTGGGCCGTGCGCCCGTCGACGAACACCGAGATCGCGCGGCAGTTTTGGCATTGCACTTCGCGCCGTTGCGGGCCCCAGCCCCGGCCGGCCTGCGGGCTTTGCAGCGCCGCGGCCAGGTCCTGCTCGACCACGGCGTTGCCCAGTTCCTCGCGCTGCGCTTCGCTCCAGGGCACGAGCGTGCCGCAGTAGGGGCAGCGCAGCGACTGGGCCTTGGGGTTCCATTCGAGGTTGGCGCCGCATTCGGGGCAGGGATGCTTGCCGACCAGCGCGGGCCGCGGCGTTTCGGCCACGGCCGAATAGCCGGCGTCAGGAGAGCGGGAAGGTTCTGGGGTCACGGCCAAGCCACCTTGGCGCCGCAAGGGCGCCGGTCAATCTGCTGGAAGGGGCTGGCTCAGCCGCGCAGGAATTCGTCCAGCGCAGTTTGCGCAATGCGCCAGCTGCTGCCGATCTTGCGTGCCTTGAGGTGGCCGGCCTCGATTTCAGACATCACGTCGTCGAGGCCCACGCCCAGCAACTGCGCGGCCTGCTCGGGCGTGAGCACCTGCAGCGCGGCCGGGGCTGCGGCCGGTGTCTGGGTGGCCTGGGCGGCCGCGGGTGAAAATGCGTCCGCTGGCGCGACTGCGCCGGCATTGGCCGTACCGGCAACGCCTGCCGTGCCCACGCCGGCCGGCGCCGACTGCATGCTGCGCATCATTTCCTGCGCCATGCCAAAGCCCATGGCCATGGTCGCGGGCATGGTGGCCGCGGCGCTGCCTTCGCCGCCGGCCGCCATGGCCTGGCCCATCTGGTACTTCACATAGTCGTTGAGGTTGCCGATCGCGCCCATGCTCGAGCGCTTGTCGATCGCCTGCTCGACTTCGGGCGGCACCGACACGTTCTCGAGAATGAAGCTGCTGATCTCCAGGCCATACTTCTCGCGCATCGCCGGGTTGATCAGCTGCAGCAGCGCATCGCCCAGGTCGCTGTAGCGCGTGGCGACGTCGAGCACCGGTACATGCGCCTTGGCCAGCGCTTCGGTGAACACGCTGACGATGCGCGAGCGCATGGTGTCGGCGAACTCGTCGAGGCGGAAGTTCTGGTCGGTGCCCGCGACTTCCTTGAGGAACTTGGGTGCCTCGACGATGCGGAAGTCGTAGGAGCCGAAAGCGCGGATGCGGACCACGCCGAAGTCCTTGTCGCGCAGCATCACCGGGTTGGCCGTGCCCCATTTGTTGCCGGTGAACAGCCGCGTGTTGAGGTAGTAGACGTCGCACTTGAACGGCGACTGGAAGCCGTACTTCCAGCCCTGCAGCGTCGACAGGATGGGAATGTTCTGCGTGCTCAGCGTATGCCGGCCCGGCTGGAACAGGTCGGCGAACTGGCCTTCGGAGACGAACTGCACCTGCTGCGACTCGCGCACGATGAGCTGGGCGCCGTTCTTGATTTCCTTGTCTTCGTCGGGCCAGCGGTAGGACAGGGTGTCGCGCGAATCATCGGTCCATTCGATGACCTCGATCAGTTGCTTGGTGATGATTTTCAACAGACTCATGGCTGGCCTTGGCGGAGTGGAAAACGTGCAGCCCATTGTAGGGCGACCCATGGCGGCGCATGCCCATGGCGGGTGGCCCGGGCGGCAATCCCGGTCGCCGACATAAAATCACGGTTTACGCGCACCGCGCGCGCACTTACCGAAGCGCAGGACCGGCCTGCCGCAAGCTCAAAAAGTCATGCTGACATTCCAACAAATCATCCTGAAATTGCAGTCGTACTGGGACGCCCAGGGCTGCGCCCTGTTGCAGCCCTATGACATGGAAGTGGGCGCGGGCACCTCGCACACCGCCACCTTCCTGCGGGCCCTCGGCCCCGAGCCCTGGAAGGCCGCCTATGTCCAGCCCAGCCGCCGTCCCAAGGATGGCCGCTACGGCGAGAATCCGAACCGCCTGCAGCACTATTACCAGTTCCAGGTGGTGCTCAAGCCCGCGCCCGACAACATTCTCGAGCTCTACCTGGGCTCGCTCGAAGCCCTGGGCTTCGACCTGAAGAAGAACGACATCCGTTTCGTCGAGGACGACTGGGAAAACCCGACGCTGGGCGCCTGGGGCCTGGGCTGGGAAGTCTGGCTCAACGGCATGGAAGTGACCCAGTTCACCTACTTCCAGCAGGTCGGCGGCATCGACTGCAAGCCCGCGACCGGCGAGATCACCTACGGGCTCGAGCGCCTGGCGATGTACCTGCAGGGCGTGGACAACGTCTACAACCTGCAGTGGACCGACACGCTGACCTATGGCGACGTCTACCACCAGAACGAAGTCGAGCAGTCGACCTACAACTTCGAGCACGCCGACGCCGACTTCCTGTTCACGGCCTTCGCTGCGCATGAAAAGCAGGCCCAGCACCTGATTACCCAGTCCTTGTCGCTGCCCGCCTACGAGCAGGTGCTCAAGGCCGCGCACAGCTTCAACCTGCTGGACGCACGCGGCGCGATTTCGGTGACCGAGCGCGCCGCCTATATCGGCCGCATCCGCAATCTGGCGCGCACCGTCGCCAAGGCCTACCTCGACAGCCGCGCGCGCCTGGGCTTCCCGATGGCGCCCAAGGCCTGGGCAGAGGAAGTGCTGGCCGACCTGGCCAAGGCCGAGCAATCCGCCGCCGCCAAGAAGACCGCCTGAGCCGCTGCGACAGAGATAACACCATGAACCACTCGAATCTTCTCGTTGAACTGTTCGTTGAAGAACTGCCCCCCAAGGTCCTGCAAAAGCTCGGCGACGCGTTTGCCGGCGTGCTGTTCGACCAGCTCGCGGCCCACGGTCTGACCAGCGCCGAATCGCGCCTCACGGCCTATGCCTCGCCGCGTCGCCTGGCCGCGCATATCACCGAAGTCGCGCCGCAGGCGGCCGACAAGGCCGTGTCGCAAAAGCTCATGCCCGCCACGGTGGGCCTGACGGCCGACGGCCAGGCCACGCCGGCGCTGCTCAAGAAGCTCGCCGCGCTGGGCGCCGATGCCTCGGCCGTGGCCGGCCTGCAGCGCGTGCACGACGGCAAGGCCGACGTGCTGTATTTCGAAAGCACGGCGCGTGGCGCTCAGCTGACCGACGGCCTGCAAAAGGCCCTGGACGAAGCGATCGCCAAGCTGCCCATCCCCAAGGTCATGCGCTACCAGCTGCAGGACGGCTGGACCAGCGTGCACTTCGTGCGCCCGGCCCATGGCCTGGTCGCGCTGCACGGCACGCAGGTGCTGGTCGGCGTCAAGGCGCTGGGCCTGACGGCCGGCTCCGCCACCCATGGCCACCGCTTCGAGGCGGCCGTGGACCCGGTGGTCATTGAAAGCGCCGACAGCTACGCGCGCCAACTGGCCGAGCAGGGCGCGGTGATCGCCAGCTTTGCCGAGCGCCGCGCCGATATCGCGCGCCAGCTGCAGGCCGCGGCCGAGCTGGTCGGTGGTGGCGTGCGCCCCATCGAGGACGAAGCGCTGCTCGACGAAGTCACGGCGCTGGTCGAGCGCCCGCATGTGCTGATCTGCGAATTCGAGAAGGAATTCCTCGGCGTGCCGCAGGAATGCCTGATCCTGACGATGAAGGCCAACCAGAAGTACTTTCCGCTGCTGGCCGCCGATGGCAAGCTCACGCACCAGTTCCTGGTGGTGAGCAATATCCGTCCGGCCGATGCGAGCGCCGTGGTCGGCGGCAACGAGCGCGTGGTGCGCCCGCGCCTGGCCGACGCCAAGTTCTTCTTCGACCAGGACCGCAAGAAGACGCTGGCCTCGCGCGTCGAGGGGCTGGGCAAGGTGGTCTACCACAACAAGCTGGGCACGCAGGGCGAGCGCGTCGAGCGCGTGCGCGCCATTGCGAAGTCGATTGCGCAGCAACTCGGCGACAGTGCGCTGGCGCGCCAGGCCGATCTGGCCGCGCAGCTGGCCAAGACCGATCTGGTGACCGACATGGTCGGTGAATTCCCCGAACTCCAGGGCACGATGGGCCGCTACTACGCGCTCAACGACGGCCTCGATGTCGCCGTGGCCGACGCCATCGAAGACCATTACAAGCCGCGCTTCGCGGGCGATGAACTGCCGCGCAATGACGTCGGCGTGGTGGTGGCATTGGCCGACAAGCTCGAGACGCTGGTCGGCATGTTCGGCATCGGCAACCTGCCCACGGGCGACCGCGATCCGTTCGCGCTGCGCCGCCACGCGCTGGGCGTGGTCCGCATGCTGGTCGAGAAGGACCTGGCGCTGGACCTGGAAACCCTGCTGGTGAGCGCCATTCCCGCGTTTGGCGACAAGATCGCCGACGCCACGCCGGCGCTGCTCGACTTCATCTATGAGCGCCTGGCCGGCAACCTGCGCGAGCAGGGCTTCAGCGCCCAGCAGGTCGACGCCGTGCTGGCCCTGCGCCCGCAGCGGCTGGCCGACGTGCAAAAGCGCCTGGCAGCAGTGCGCGCGTTTGCCGCGCTGCCCGAAGCGCCGGCGCTGGCTGCGGCCAACAAGCGCGTGGGCAATATCCTGAAGAAGGCCGAGACTGCCGTGCAGGCCCGCGTCGCCGCGGACCTGCTGCAGGAAACCGCCGAAAAGGACTTGTACCAGGCGCTGCAGACCGCCGTGCCGCGCGCGGACGCGCAGTTTGCCGAAGGCGACTACACGGCCAGCCTGCAGACGCTGGCGGTGCTGCGCGCGCCCGTGGACGCGTTCTTCGACCAGGTGATGGTCAATGCCGAAGACCCGGCGCTCAAGGCCAACCGCCTGGGCCTGCTGGCGACGCTGCACGAAGCCATGAACCGCGTGGCCGACCTGTCGCGCCTCGCCACCTGACCCGCAGGCCTGGGCCATGAAGCTCGCGATCCTCGACCGTGATGGCACGCTCAACGCGGCCGGCGAGCCGTTCCTGCACGCGCCCGAAAGCTGGGTCGCGCTGCCCGGAGTGCTCGAGGCCGTGGCCCGGCTCAACCGCGGCGGCTGGCATGTGGTGCTGGCCACCAACCAGCCCGGGCTGGGCCTGGGCGAGGTGGGCCTGGGCGAACTCAATGCGATGCACGCCAGGATGCACCGCGCGCTGGCCGCGGCCGGCGCGCGCATCGAGGCCGTGTTCTACTGCCCGCATGCGCCCGAGGAGGGCTGCGGCTGCCGTGCGCCCGCGCCCGGGCTGATGCGGCAGATCGCCGAGCGCTATGGCGCCGAGTCCCATGAAACCTGGGTGATAGGCAGTGGCGCCGCCCACCTGCAGGCCGGTGCGCATCTGGGCGCCCACCTGCATCTGGTGTGCGCGCAGACCGCGGCCGAGGTGCTGTCCGGTCGGCCATTGCCGCCCGAATTCCCGCCGCAGACCCGCACGCACGCGAGCCTGGCCGAGCTGGTCGCAAGTCTCGTGCCGGCCGAACCGCTGCCGCCACCGTCCGCGCCGGGCAAGCTGCCATGAGTGCCGGGCGTTGCACGCCGCCGCGTCCCGCTGATTACTTGATTGGACTGATTTCGCCATGCCACTGATCCGCTCCGTGATTCACATGCTCTGGATGGCTGTGACCTGCATTCCCTATACGCTGGCCATTCTGGTGGTGCGGCTGTTCGGCGCATCGGCGCGTACGCGCTACCGGATCGCGCGCGCCTGGCTCAAGCTGAGCGTGGACAGCGCGGGCTGGTTCATGGGCGTGCGCTACCGGGTGCAGGGCATGGAGCATCTGCCGACCGATCCGCAGCAGGGCGTGGTGCTGCTCGTCAAGCACCAGTCGACCTACGAGACCTTCCTGATGCCGGCGATCATGCCGCGCCCGCTGGCCTATGTGTTCAAGAAGGAACTGCTGCAGGTGCCGTTCTTCGGCTGGTCCATCGGCAGCCTGGACATGATCCACATCAACCGCTCCGACGGCTCGCGCGCCTTCCACAAGGTGGTCGAGCAGGGCAAGCGGCTGCTGGCCCAGGGCACCTGGGTCATCATGTTCCCCGAAGGCACGCGCGTGCCGCGTGGCGAGAAGGGTGTCTACAAGTCGGGCGCGACGCGCCTGGCCATCATGGCCGGCGTACCCGTGGTGCCCGTCGCCGTGACGTCGGCCAAGTGCTGGCCGCGCAAGGCCTTCATCAAGCGCCCGGGCATGGTCGATGTGAGCGTAGGCCCGCAGATCCCGACCACGGGCCGCAAGCACGATGAACTGATGCTCGAAGTCGAAGCCTGGATCGAAAGCGAAATGCAGCGCCTCGACCCCGAAGCCTACGCGCGCTGAGAACGGCCATGGCAGGCCTGCTGCAGCGTGCCTGGGACTGGCTGGCGCCGCCCGAGGTGCCGCTGGTCGATGGCCAACTGGTCAAGCGCCAGCGGCGCGCGCCGTCGCCGCCAACGGGCCCGCCTGCCGGCAGTCCGGCACAGCCCGAGGGACTGCAACTGGAACTGGTGCCACTCTCCGCACCTGCGCCCACGCCTGAACCTGAGCTGCCTGCGCCACCGTGCATCGCGCCTGCGGTGGCGTTTGTGCATCCGCAGGCCAGCCACCATCTGCAGCTGTCGGGCATTCGCGTCGGCTATCTGCTCGAACGCAGCCGCCGGCGCAGCGTCGGCATGACCGTGGGCGTCGAAGGCCTGCGCGTGCGTGCGCCGCTGACTTCGAGCTTGGGCGTGGTCGAGCGCGTGCTGCAGGACAAGGCCGACTGGATCGTGCGCAAGCTGGCGGAGCAGCGCGAGCGCGGCCTGGAGGCGCAGAGCGCACGTCTGCAATGGGGCGCGCAGACGGTCTTGCCGTATCTGGGCGGCACGCTGTGTGTGGCACTGGTCACGCCCGGGCCCGGCATTCCCGCAGCGCAGCTGCAGCCCGCGCTCGGGGCCTTGCAGCTGGCGCTGGCCGCCGATGCGTCTGCCGAGCTGGTGCGCAGCCGCGTGCATGCCTGGTGGCTGCACGCCGCGCGCAGCCATTTCACCGCACGCCTGGACCATTTCGCGCCCCAATTGGGTGTGCAGTGGCGCAGCCTGCGGCTGTCGAGCGCGCGCACCCGCTGGGGCAGCGCGCGCAGCGATGGCGCGATCCGGCTGAACTGGCGTCTGCTGCATTACGCGCCCGAAGTCATTGACTACGTCGTGGTGCACGAGCTGTCCCATCTGCGGCACATGGACCACAGCCCGCGCTTCTGGGCCACGGTGGCCAGCGTGCTGCCCGACTACCGCGCGCTGCGCCAGCGCCTGCGCGACCAGCCCGCGCCGCTGTGGGCCGACGACGACGCTTGAGGCGTCAAAGTCCGCGGTCCGGTGCAGGCTGTCGCTGGAAACGCGACGGCAGTTCTGCGAGACTGTGCACCATGACTGATTCTCCGACTCCCGATTCTTCGACGACTTCCGGCGTGCGGCCCGCCCAGGGCTATGCAGGCGATCTGCCCGCGGCGCTGGCCTGGCAATGGGTGCAACAGGGGCAGGCGGTGCTGGTCGACGTGCGCACCGACGCCGAGCGCGAATGGGTAGGGCGCGTGCCCGGCGCCCAGGCCGTGGCCTGGAAGCAATGGCCGGGCATGGCGGCGAACGCCGATTTCGACGCCCAGCTGCGCGCGGCCGTGCCCGCAGGCATGAAAGTGGTGCTGCTGTGCCGCAGCGGCGTGCGCTCGGTCGCGGCTGCGCAGCGCGCGGCGGCGCTGGGCCTGGAGGCCTACAACATTCTCGAAGGCTTTGAAGGCGATGCCGATGAGAACGGTCAGCGCGGGCGCGTCGGGGGCTGGCGGCTTGCGGGCCTGCCCTGGCGGCAGTGAGCCTGCGGGCCCGATAAAGGGGCGCATCCAGTTTTGCCGCCGGGCCGCCCCAAGGCGGCGGACGGCCCCCTTGGGGGCAGCGCAGCTACGGCGTCAGCCGAGCAAGCGTGGGGGCAACTCCGCCGCCGCCGGGCCGCCCCAAGGCGGCGGACGGCCCCCTTGGGGGGCAGCGCAGCTACGGCGTCAGCCGAGCAAGCGTGGGGGCAACTCCGCCGCCGCCGGGCCGCCCCAAGGCGGCGGACGGCCCCCTTGGGGGGCAGCGCAGCTACGGCGTCAGCCGAGCAAGCGTGGGGGCCTAACTTACAGCGCGGGAATGCGCAGCTTCTGGCCCGGATAGATCTTGTCGGGGTGGGTCAGCATGGGCTTGTTCGCTTCGAAGATCGCCGGGTACTTGTTGGCGTCGCCGTAGTACTTCTTGGCAATCGCCGACAGCGTGTCACCGCGCACCACATCGTGGTACTGGGCTTCGGGCTCGGGGGTGGTGACGTTCATCTGGTTGTCGACCGAAGTCACGTTGGCGACATTGCCGCAGCACAGCGTGATCTTTTCCTTCGCGGCCTGGGTGGGCGCGTCGCCCGTGACCGTGACCTTGCCTTGCGCACCATCGAACGTCACCTTGACGTTGCTCGCGCCCAGCTTCTGGGTGGCGATATAGGCCTCGATCGCGCTGGCAGCCTTGATGTTCCGGTCTTCCTGCGATGCTCCCGGCACTGGCGCAGCCTGCGCCTCCTTGCCACCAAACAACTTCTCGCCGGCTTCCTTGATGAAAGTGAAAAGACCCATGGGATGACTCCTGTGAAAGCAAAGAGGCTTTACTTTAACCTCGGTTCGCGTTCCGTGGCGTGGGATAACGCCCTGTCAACCCCTGCCGGCTCGACAGCTATATCTCCGCCACAGTGCGCATGAAACCCCCAATCAGCGCAAAACTCCGGATAATCCGCCGCATGACATTTCTGGCCATCGACGTTGGCAACACCCGTCTCAAGTGGGCGCTGTACGACGCGGCGCATCCTGGCGCCACCCTGCTGGCGCATGGCGCCGAATTTCTCGAGCATATCGATCAACTGGCCGAAACCGGTTGGGCGGGCCTGCCCGCGCCCGATCGCATGCTCGGCTGCGTGGTCGCGGGCGATGCCGTCATGCGCCGGGTGCAGCAGCAGATAGAGCAGATGGCGCACTGGGATGTCGTTCCCCAGTGGGTGGTGCCGTCGGTGGCCGAGGCCGGCGTGGTCAATGGCTACGACCACCCCACGCGCCTGGGCGCCGACCGCTGGGTGGCGATGATAGGCGCGCGCCACCAGGTGCTGCGCCAGGGCGTGCCCCGGCCGCTGGTGGTGGTCATGGTCGGCACGGCGGTGACCGTCGATGCGCTCGACGCCGAAGGCCATTTTCTCGGCGGCCTGATCCTGCCCGGCCACGGCATCATGCTGCGCGCGCTCGAAACCGGTACCGCGGGCCTGCACGTGCCCACGGGCGAGGTCACGCTTTTTCCGACCAATACCAGCGACGCGCTGACCAGCGGCGGCACCTATGCGATCGCCGGGGCCGTCGAACGCATCTATCAGCATCTTTGCGCACGCTGCGGCGAGGCGCCGGCCTGCATCATGGCCGGTGGCGCAGGATGGAAAATGGCGCCCAGCATGTCGCGCCCGTTTGAGCTCACCGACAACCTGATCTTCGATGGCCTGCTGGTGATTGCCGCGCAACGCTGGCAGTCGTGATGGGCGCGGCGGTGGGCGGCCGCCATGCAGCCCATGCCGCTGTGCACAGTCACTGCAATCTGTAATAAATTGTTTCTCAATGAGACGGTTTGCACGCTGCATCCACTAAGGGTTGCCGGCGCTGGTGAATTCGGGCTGTACAGCATGGATTCATCTGCGCTGCAGACCTTACCGTCAGTGACTACCCCTGTTCTCCGGAGCAGAAGGTGGATGCGATAATTTACCGCTTCGCCAAGAGGCATCTAACTAATTTCCCCCATGATTCTGGTCACAGGCGGCGCAGGTTTTATCGGTGCCAATTTCGTTCTCGACTGGCTCGCGGCCCACGATGAACAGGTCGTCAATCTCGACAAGCTGACTTATGCCGGCAATCTGCACAATCTCGCGAGCCTGAATGGCGACCCGCGCCATGTATTTGTGCAAGGCGATATTGGCGACAGCGCGCTGCTGTCGCAACTGCTGCTGCAGCACCGGCCGCGCGCCGTGGTCAATTTCGCGGCGGAAAGCCATGTGGACCGCTCCATCCACGGCCCGGAAGATTTCATCCAGACGAATATCGTCGGTACTTTCCGCCTGCTCGAGGCCGTGCGTGGATATTGGAGTGACTTGCCGGCCGAACAGCAGCAGGATTTCCGTTTCCTGCATGTATCCACCGACGAAGTCTATGGATCGCTCGATGCCCAGGCGCCGGCCTTCACCGAAGAGCACCTCTACGAGCCCAACAGCCCTTATTCGGCGAGCAAGGCGGCCAGCGACCATCTGGTGCGCGCCTGGCACCACACCTACGGGCTGCCGGTGCTGACCACCAACTGCAGCAACAACTACGGTCCGCTGCACTTCCCGGAAAAGCTCATTCCGCTGATGATCGTCAACGCGCTTGCCGGCAAGCCGCTGCCGATCTATGGCGACGGCATGCAGGTGCGCGACTGGCTTTACGTCCGGGACCACTGCAGCGCCATACGCCGCGTGCTTGAAGCCGGTCGTCTGGGCGAGACCTACAACGTCGGCGGCTGGAACGAAAAGCCCAACGTCGAGATCGTCAACACCGTCTGCGCCCTGCTCGACGAGCTGCGTCCGCGCGCCGATGGCCAGAGCTATGCGGGCCAGATCACCTATGTGAAAGACCGTCCCGGCCATGACCGCCGCTACGCCATCGACGCACGCAAGCTCGAGCGCGAACTGGGCTGGAAACCCGCGGAAACGTTCGAGTCCGGCATTCGCAAGACGGTGCAGTGGTACCTCGAGAATCCCGAATGGGTGGCCCAGGTGCAAAGCGGCGCCTACCGGGACTGGGTGCAGACCCAATACGCGAACGCATGAGAATTGTTCTTCTGGGCCCCACGGGCCAGGTCGGCTGGGAGTTGCAGCGCAGCCTGGCCGTGCTCGGCGAAGTCATCGCCCTGGGGCGCCAGGGTCCGCACGCAGGCGATTTCGCCGATCCCGACAGCGTCGCGCGCAGCGTGCGCGCGCTGCGCCCCGACGTCATCGTCAATGCGGCCGCGCATACGGCCGTCGACAAGGCCGAGGCCGAACCCGAGCGCGCGCGCCTGCTCAACGCCACCACGCCCGCGCTGCTGGCGCGTGAAGCCCGTGCGCTGAGCGCCTTGCTGGTGCACTACAGCACCGACTACGTGTTCGACGGCAGCGGCAGCGCGGCGCGCAGCGAAGACGCCGCGACCGCGCCGCTGTCGGTCTATGGCCGGACCAAGCTCGAAGGCGAGCAGGCAATTGCCGCGTCCGGCTGCCGGCACCTGATTTTCCGCACCAGCTGGGTCTATGCCGCGCGCGGCGGCAATTTCGCCAAGACCATGCTGCGTCTGGCGCAGGAGCGCGAACGCCTGACGGTCATCGACGACCAGTGGGGCGCGCCCACGGGAGCCGATCTGATCGCCGATGTGACCGCGCATGCGATCCGGCATGCAGGCCATTCGCCGCAGGACCTGGGGCTGTACCACCTCGTGGCGTCGGGCGAAACCTGCTGGCACGCCTATGCCCAATTCGTGATCGAGACCGCGCGCGCGTTGCGCTCCGAACTGCCGCTGCGCGTCAGCGAGATCGCGCCCGTGCCCACCACGGCCTTTCCCACCCCTGCCCGGCGGCCGCTCAATTCCCGCCTGGACACATCAAGGCTGCAGTCTCGCTTCGGCCTGCGGCTGCCCCATTGGCAGCAGGGTGTGGTCCGCATGCTTCAAGAAACTCTATAAACAACCATGACACAACGCAAGGGCATCATCCTGGCCGGCGGCTCGGGCACTCGCCTGCACCCGGCGACACTGGCGATCAGCAAGCAACTGCTGCCGGTCTATGACAAGCCGATGATCTATTACCCGCTGAGCACGCTGATGCTCGCGGGCATACGCGAGATCCTGATCATCAGTACGCCCCAGGACACGCCGCGCTTCGAGCAACTGCTCGGTGACGGCAGCCAGTGGGGACTGCGCCTCGAATACGCGGTGCAGCCCAGCCCGGACGGGCTGGCCCAGGCATTCATCATCGGCGAGCAGTTCCTGGACGGTGCGCCCAGCGCGCTGGTGCTGGGCGACAACATTTTCTACGGCCACGACTTCCAGCACCTGCTGGCCCGTGCCCAGGTACGCGACGAAGGCGCAAGCGTCTTTGCCTACCATGTGCAGGATCCCGAGCGTTACGGCGTCGCCGAATTCGACGCTTCGGGCAAGGTGCTGTCGCTAGAGGAAAAGCCCGCCGTGCCGAAAAGCAACTACGCGGTGACCGGCCTGTACTTCTACGACGGCCAGGTGGTCGAAATGGCCAAGCGCCTCAAGCCTTCGGCGCGCGGCGAACTCGAGATCACCGACCTCAACCGCATGTACCTGGAGCAGGCGCAACTGCAGGTCGAAATCATGGGCCGTGGCTATGCCTGGCTCGATACCGGCACGCATGAAAGCCTGCTCGAAGCCGGCCAGTTCATCGCCACGCTCGAAAACCGCCAGGGCCTCAAAGTGGCTTGTCCCGAGGAACTCGCGTTTCGCCAGGGGTGGATCGATGCCGGGCAACTGGAAAATTTGGGGAAAGCATTGGCGAAGAATGGTTACGGGCAATATCTTTTGCGCCTGCTGAAAGAGAAGGTGAGTGCATGAAAGCGACTCCATTGAAAATTCCGGGGGTCATCCTGCTTGAACCCAAGGTATTTGGTGATCAGCGCGGATTTTTCTTGGAAAGTTTCAATAAGAAAGAGTTTGATCAAGTCGTAGGCGGTAACTATGATTTTGTTCAGGATAACCACAGCAGAAGTTCCCGCAATGTTCTGCGAGGATTGCACTATCAAGTCAAGCAACCGCAGGGAAAGCTGACGCGTGTGGTGCAGGGCGCTGTTTTTGATGTGGTGGTCGATCTGCGCAGGAAATCTCCCACATTTGGAGAGTGGGTGGGAGTCGAGTTGAGTGAGGAAAACCAGCAGCAGCTATGGGTGCCTCCTGGGCTGGCGCATGGGTTTATCGTTTTGAGTGAGTCTGCAGACTTCCTCTACAAAACCACTGAATATTACGCGCCTCAGCATGAGCGATCCATACGCTGGGATGATCCCACGTTGAATATTGATTGGCCTGCAGGTTGCATCCCGAAATTATCAGAAAAAGATTTGGCAGCATCTTATTTTCAAGATGCGGAGGTGTTTGATGAGTGCTGATAAATTTCCGGCAAAGGATGACCTCAAGAGGGCTTTTGAAAATTGGTCTGTGGTGAGTTTCATGGCGCTCAGCGATATGCGAGCGCGCTACAAACGCAGCGTTCTCGGACCACTTTGGATTACCTTGGGCACGGCGATCGGCTCGGTCGGCTTAGGCATGCTTTGGAGCGAGTTGCTGAAAGTCGATGCGAAGAGCTTTGTGCCGACATTGACTGCCGGATTGATCATCTGGCAGCTTGTTTCGGGTGTGATCACCGAATCATGTGGTCTGTACGGACGGCAGGCATCCATCATACGGAACATGAACCTGCCTTTGTCGATCCATCCGCTGCAGTTGATTTTCAGGCATCTGGTCAATTTTGCGCACAATATTCCTGTGTTTATTGTGCTGGCGCTTATCTTGAATGTGCCTTTCAATCTGAATACTTTGCTGTTCATTCCCGGCTTGTTGCTGGTTTCGCTGAATCTATTGTGGATTTGCCTGGTGGTCAGCTTGCTGGGTGCGCGGTTCAGAGACTTGGAGCATATTGTTGGAACGGTGATTCCATTGCTGATGTTCGTCAGCCCGGTTTTTTACCGCCCCGCCTATTTGCCATTCAGTCAGAACATCATCTGGGCGAATCCACTTTCTTATTTCATCGAAATAATCAGAGATCCTCTTTTAGGTGTGGCTCCACCCATGTTTGTAATTCAGACAAACTTGCTGATGTTGGTTGTTGGATGGATTGGTGCAGTCTGGTTGTTCAATAAGAAGCACAATCGCATTGCATTTTGGGTGTGAAGATGACAAAGCTAGAATTCAATAATGTGACGGTTCAATATCCCGTCTACAACACTCGCAGCTTGTCGCTGAGAAATCAGTTGGTGAGAATTGGAACAGGTGGGCGCATCGAAAGCGAGGCCGGTCACGTGAGCATCGTGACTGCGCTGAAAGACGTTTCATTTTCCTTGAAGGAGGGGGATGCGGTAGCGCTCATCGGGCACAACGGTGCGGGTAAGAGCACCATGCTGCGCACCATGGCAGGTGTCTATGCGCCGACTGCAGGAAAAGTCGTCCGGCAGGGCCGCGTGGCGACGGTCCTGGAGTTGGGTGCCGGAATGGATCCGGAACTCTCAGGCTATGAAAACATCATTCGCATGAGCGTTCTGATGGGTGCGAATATGCGGGAAATAAAGGAACGCACAGGAGATATCGAAGAATTCACCCAGTTGGGGGATTTCTTGAAATTGCCGGTTCGAACCTATTCGTCCGGCATGGCAACTAGGTTGATGTTTGCCGTGACCACATCAACGCGGCCAGACATCTTGCTGGTGGATGAGATTTTTGGCACCGGAGATGCTGATTTCCAGGATAAAGCCAAGAAGCGGATGGAAGAGTTGATTGAGTCCGTGGGTATCTTTGTCTTTGCATCGCACAATAATGAGTTGGTGAAAAACTATTGCAACCGCTTCTTCAGAGTCCATCATGGTGCCGTGGACGAAATCTCGCGCGAGGATTTCGGGTGAAGTCTTGATATTG
The DNA here is from genome assembly GCF_902706035.1 of Pantoea sp. 18069. Lineage (GTDB taxonomy): Bacteria > Pseudomonadota > Gammaproteobacteria > Burkholderiales > Burkholderiaceae_C > Comamonas. The sequence goes on from NZ_CACSJA010000009.1 coordinate 31,139, forward strand.
ATCGGTGATTGAACTTTTGGATCTGTTTGATGGATTGGTTTGATTATTGAAAATAAAGTAGCCCTTGCTGTCTGGCAGTGGTGCAGCACTTGAGGGTTGATGGACATTCTGGATATTGATTTTGATGTTTGTAAATTTCTATAAAAAATATTTAAAACAATTCTATTTTGTCCGTCTCTTGAGGTTGTTGGCGGGCAAGACGGTTTGGACTGTCCGGTGGAAAGTTGTCTATCCGGTCAAGCGGGCCTTTGCGAATTTTTTCCGGAAGATGAGCTTTTTTTGTTTTTCATGGGATGGCTCTTATTTTCTGGATAATTTTGTTCCAGAACGACCGCGCTCTGCTTTGCGAAATTTCTCGGATTTCACATCTGAAAAAGTCGCGCCGGTTTTTGACTTTTTCATTGTCAAGCTGGTGAAGCCATTGGCGCGCAGGACTATTCCTCGGCATATCAGGACAAAGCTGTTGTCGTTTGAATTCCGAAAAATGTTCATGCTTTTCGGAGGAAGTCGCGAACTCGCTCTTCTGGCAATCAGGGATGCCGCAGCGGAAAAAAGGATCAAACCGTCCGCAGAGCTGTTTTCGAAAGAAGAGGTGCTCACTGGCGCACCGATTGTCTTTCCTCCATCCCTGGGTGATGAAGTAGGCCTGGTCGCTGACAGCTATATTTTTCCTGCCATCACTGCCGTGGAAATCGTGAATGCCACGGTGGAAGGCCTGAGCAATTTTGTTGAGACGCATGAGGCAGTGCTGCACCATGATCTATACCAACTGACCTATGACTACACTTCGGAAGAGTTGCATGGACGATTTGCCATTTTTCCTCGGAGAAAAATCATCAGGAAGTTTGGGAAGTCTGAACCAGGCGCTGTCCTGGAGGCTGCTGCGGTTTTTACCGACGCATGCTCGCCAAACTATGCGCATTGGCTGACGGAAGTGCTGCCTAGAATTCATGTTGGTGCGAAGTCCGGAATGGATGAGAGTATCCCGTTCATTGTCGATGCGGGTTTGCATGCGAATATTCTTTTCTCCGCCCGCTTGCTTGCGGGAGCCCATCCGCTGGTCGAGCTCAAAAGGGGGGAGAGCATCCAGGTCAAGAAGCTGTATGTGGTGGGGGCCACAGGCTATATCCCATTCGATCGGCGGCCAGCCAAGGAGGGCGTTTATTCACATGGCGTCTTCAGTCCGTCGGCGTTGAAGTCCATGAGGGCGGAGTTGTCCGCATTGATGGGGCCCGCAGATGGCGATTACCCTCGAAAGATCATGCTGCGCCGAAGCTCGGGTGCGCGATCGATGAAGAATGAGGAAGCGCTGGCTTTGAAGCTGCAGGAGTTGGGTTTTTCTTCGATATATCCTGAAAAGCTTAGCTTTTCACAGCAATACCATTTGTTCTCGAATGCCGAGTGTGTGGTCGGTGCCACGGGGGCAGCCATGGCAAATCTTGTTTTCTGCCAGCCTGCATGCCGCTTGATCATCTGTATTTCTTCACACAAAGAGCACAGCTTTGGCTACTGGAGAAATATGGCATCTGCGATGGGGAATAATATCCGTTATGTGCTGGGGCCCGTGGTTGGCGAGAAAAACCAGGGAGTTCATGCGGATTTTGTGGTCGACGTGGATGATGTTGTTTTCGCCATCAACTATTAATAAGATTTGGAGTCTTGATGATTCATTCTACTGCGATCGTATCGCCCAATGCAGTTGTGGGCGCTGGCGTCTCCATTGCGCCGTTTTGCGTTATTGGAGATGCAGTCATCGGTAATAACTGCGTCATTCACCCCCACGTTGTTATCGCTGATGGCGTTCGTCTGGAAGATGGCGTCGAGGTTTTTCCGGGGGCATTTCTGGGCAAGGAACCCAAAGGCGCCGGAGCCTTGGCGAGAAAACCTGAGTTCGAGAAGAGGCTGCTCGTCGGTGCCGGGTCTTCGATCGGGCCCCATGCCGTCATTTTTTATGACGTCGTCATTGGCGCCGGCACATTGATTGGCGATGGTGCTTCGGTTCGTGAAAAGTGCAAGATTGGTGCATCGTGCATCGTGAGTCGTTATGTGACCATCAACTACAACACCAGCGTGGGCGATGGAACCAAAATCATGGATAACACACATATCACTGGCAACGCAGTCATCGGCCGCAATGTGTTCATCAGCGTGCTGGTGGGCACTGCGAATGACAATTTGGTCCGCGCAGGTTATGCGGAGCATGTGGTGGGGCCGGTGATCGAGGACGATGCAGTCATTGGACTGGGCGCGTCGTTGCTGCCGGGTGTCGTGATCGGTCAGGGCGCAACTGTTGCTGCCGGTGCGGTTGTCACAAAGAATGTCGCAGCCCAGACCTTGGTGGCAGGCACACCGGCGCGTTTTGTGCGTAAGACGGTGAATAGCGATACCTGATTATTTTGTTTCTAGGGGTAAATATGCCTATTGCGAACTGTAGTGTTGTGGATTTGCCTAGGGTACAAGACCCTAGAGGTAATTTGACTTTCATTGAAGGGTCGACGCATATCCCGTTTGATATTCAGCGGGTTTATTATCTTTATGATGTGCCCGGTGGCGCCGAGCGCGGGGGGCATGCGCACAAGGCGCTGCACCAGTTGATTATTGCGATTTCTGGTTCATTTGATGTCCACCTGGATGACGGTGGAGAGAAGAAGGTTTTTCAGCTGAATAGAAGCTATCAAGGCTTGTATATCTGTCCCATGATCTGGCGGGAGTTGAAAAACTTTTCTTCTGGCGCTGTCTGCATGGTGGTGGCTTCCGAGAAGTATGATGAAGAAGACTACTACCGAGACTACTCGGATTTTCTTGTCGGCTGTAAAAAAGGTGTGTGATGGCGGTTTCTTTTCTTAATCTGGGTCGTTTGAATTCCGAACTCCGTGCTGGAATGGATGCTGCTTACAAGCGCGTCATGGATTCCGGTACATACATCATGGGGTCGGAGGTCGACCACTTTGAAAAGGAATTCGCCGCCTACTCCAATGTGAGCCATTGCGTTGGTGTCGGCAACGGGCTGGATGCCCTGACCTTGCTCTTGCGCGCCTACGGCATCGGGGCGGGTGATGAAGTCATCGTGCCGTCCAACACGTTCATCGCTACCTGGCTGGCGGTGTCCCAATGCGGCGCCAAGCCTGTCCCTGTCGAGCCTGATCCCGTCAGCCACAACATGGATCCGGCCCGGATTGAAAAGGCCATCACGCCCCGCACGCGTGCGATCATGCCGGTGCACCTGTATGGGCAGGTCGCCGACATGGACCCCATCATGGAGATTGCTGCACGCTTCGGACTGGTCGTGATTGAAGATGCGGCCCAATCCCAGGGCGCGCTGTACAAGGGCCGCAAGGCCGGTGGCTTGGGCCATGCCGCAGGCACGAGCTTCTACCCAGGCAAGAACCTGGGCGCGATGGGCGATGCCGGGGCCGTGCTGACAAATGATGCGGAGATTGCGGCCAAGGTCCGCAAGCTGCGGAACTACGGCTCGACCGTCAAGTATGAGCATACCGAGGCGGGCTATAACACCCGCTTGGATGAACTGCAGGCTGCTTTTCTGCGTGAAAAGCTCAGGGTTCTGGACGCATGGAACCAGAAACGGCAGCTTGTCGCCAAAAAATACACCGAGGCATTGCAGGGCACAGGTTTGACGCTGCCGCAGGGATCGCCGTGGGGCGGTGATGTCTGGCATCTGTACGTGGTCGTCACCGCCCAGCGTGATGCATTGCACCAGTATCTGGCCTCGCGAGGCATTGGCACCGTGATCCATTATCCCAAGCCGCCGCACCTGCAGGGCTGCTATGCGGAGTATTCTCAGACATCGTTGCCCGTGGCTGAGCAGCTTGCCGGGCAGGTGCTGAGCTTGCCCATGTCGCCGGATTTGACGGATGCCGAAGTACAAGAGGTGATTGACTCCGTGAAAGAATTTTTCGCGCGGGGTGAATGATCCAGGGTTGTGCCTGTCTCTGGCTGAAAGCACCATGGGCTGATGGTGGGTGAATGGCGTGGTCAGCGCTTCATTGTTTTTTTGAAAATGGCTGGTTTTCGTGGCTGTCCATGGATGAGGTGCTGAGGTGATTTTTTCAAGGTCAGAGAACAGTCGCAATTTCCGTCATGAAATTGAACGCTTGATCAAAGCCGATGAGCTGGAGGCTGCGCTCCTCTATATTGAGAATATAGTGGAGCGCGTTTTTTGCGAGCCACTGAATACGGCGCAAATCTTCGGTGACCCGTTCCTGGACTCGGCCTGCGAGCAGATAGGGCGTTTGTCCTTGCGCGGATGCACAGCGCATCCTGATGCAGGAAGCTATCGCGATCGTGGAGGTGCCGTTTTCATCGCGAGCAGACTGCAGGCGTCTGGCGGCCATACCGCTGTTTTGGCGGATATCGCATGCCGCATGCAAGGCCCGGTCACCATTGTCATCACGGGCGTGGTGGGGGCTACGGATCTCTCTGCGATCCAGCATGCGTTCAGGGCTGCGCCCGGGCTGGAATTCATCTGCGTGCCCGCGGGCAGCCGTTTGGGCAAGCTTCAGTGGCTACAGGCCTGTCTGCAGGCAATCAATCCAGAGACGGTATGGCTGGCCAATCACCACCAGGACAGCGTGGCCGTATCGGCGGTCCAGCCTGGTCAGGGCTATGCCCTCAAATACTTGCACCATGGCGATCACCATCTCTGCCTGGGTGTGTTCCTTTCCTTTGGCGAGCACTATGACCTGCATTCCATGGGCTTCTGGAACTGTCGTGATGTCTTGCATCACAAGGAAAACCAATACCTGCCCCTGATCGTTGCGGATCCCGGGCTGGATTCTGCGAAAGCCCGGGGCGCGCCATCCGCGGAAATCGTGTCATGCACTGCGGCCGGGAAGAACAAGATAGAGCATGCGTACTGGCCCGATTACGCCGATGTGATCGCTGATGTTCTGGCGAAGACGGGCGGAAAGCACCTTCATGTCGGGCGCCTGAGCTGGCTTTATCGCAGGAAGATCAGACGCGCCCTGGCCAGGAGGCAGGTACCGTCCAGTGCTCTGGAGTTCATTCCCTATGTGCCCAGCGTTGCCCGCTTCTTGCAGGAGCGCCAAGTGGATCTTTATCTGGCATCCTTTCCCTACGCTGGCGCCCGTACGGCCGTGGAGGCCATGGCCGCGGGTGTGGCGATTGCAGGACACGACCACTCGGGCAAAAGATTCCTGGGCGCGGTGGACATGTTGCCTGTGGGCAGCTGCGTCTGGTCCACGCCTGACCAGTTGATGACCTTCCTGTCCGCAAACGACACTGTCACGTTGCGCCAGCTGGGGTGTCAGGCGCGACTGCACTACGAAAAATACCATTCGCCTGAAAGTCTGATGAAGGCGCTGCAATTCGGCGTCAATGAGTCGGGATTTCCGCCCCAGCCAATGCCCAGGCCATCCGACGAATTGGACGCAGCCTTGTTGCGGTCCGCGCAGTTTACTTTTTCGGGCGTATTGAAGCGCAGGGGCTTGCGCTGCTTTCGTGCGGTGAAAGCATTCTTGAGCCGGTTTCGCTGAATTGAAATATAGGATGAATAAAATGGCCTCGCTGCTCTTTCCGGTTGGCAGGGATATGCATGTCTTGGGCATGCAGTTCCATGGAATGCTATGAGCTCCCGCGTCGGTGTGAATTCTTCCCTGGTGGTTTCTGTGGTCAGCCACGGGCACGGGAAGATGGTGCGGTCCTTGTTGCAGGAAATTGCGCAGGCCAGCGCCGGCGTGGTCACGCGGGTCGTCCTGACCATCAATATTCCCGAGCAGCCTGTGTGCTCCTTCGACGGAGAGTGGCCGTTTCTTCTTGAACTGCGCTGCAATGCACACCCGCTGGGGTTTGGTGCAAACCACAATGCAGCCCTGCTGGGGGCTACCGAAGACTTCCTTTGCGTGTTGAATCCAGATGTTGGTCTTCAGGGGGCAGATCCGTTTGCCGCATTGATGCACGCTGCAAAGGATGGAAATGAGGCCTGCGCCTACCCGATCCAGGTGGACGAGCAAGGCAGAATCCAGGACAGCGAGAGGGCGCTGCCGACGCCACTTGCGTTGCTGCGGCGCAGGGTGTTGGGCCAGCCGGAAGCACGGGTGGATTGGGTCAACGCGGCCTGCCTGATGTTTCCCCGCAGGCTATGGCAGGCGGTACGGGGCTTTGATACTTCCTACCATATGTATTGCGAGGATGTCGATCTGTGCCTGCGGATCCGCCTGGCGGGGTTCACGCTGGAAAAAGCACCATGCACCTTGCTCCACTCCGGGAGCCGGGCCAGCCATCGTAAATGGAGCCATTTGCGATGGCATGTGGGCAGTTTGTTGCGCTTGTGGGCATCGCCGGCATACAAGGCATACAAGAAGACCTTGTACGCCCGCGCTTGACTCACGCTCCGCCCCAAGGGGCCATCCAGGTAAATACCGGTGGTTGGTCGCGTAAATCCCGGGGTGCTGGCCGGCGCATCCTTTCGCTCCTTCGGCGACACTGATTTTCATATAACGCGCCTGTGGCTCCCGAGATTTTCATGGGGGCTGGCATATATTGTTCTTTTGGCGTCATAGGCGCACTGAATCGAAATTGAATGGTCTGGTTATCCATCCTGTCTTTCTTAACGGCCCTGGTCTGTGCGGGTCTTATCGTGCGCTGGTCACGCAGCCACCATGTGGTCTATGGCGAAGACATGCCCCAGCGTTTTCACCGCGGCGATGTGCCGCGCATCGGCGGCCTGGCCGTGCTGATTGCCTTGTTGCTGAGCTGGAGCGCGGGCCTGGTCTCGACGGCTTTCTTCGGCGACCCGTCCGCGTTGCGCATGAATATCTGGGTCGGCTGGTTCATGCTGGCCATCCTGCCTGCGGTCCTCGGCGGCCTCGCCGAAGACCTGACCCAGCGCCTGTCGGTGCGCTATCGGCTGCTGCTCACGGGCCTGACGGGCGTTCTGGGCATCTGGCTGCTCGATCTGGGCGTGCCGCGCCTGGGCCTGCCCTGGATCGACGCGCTGCTGGTCTGGGCACCCTGGATAGGCATGGGCATCGCGCTGGTGGCCATCGCCGGGCTGCCGCATGCGTTCAACATCATCGATGGCTACAACGGGCTCGCGGGCATGGTCGCGGTGGTCATCTGCCTGGCGCTGGCCCATGTGGCACTGCAGGTAGGCGACCGTGCGCTGGCCGCGCTGCTGCTGAGCACGGCCGCGGCCACGGGCGGCTTTCTGGTGTGGAACTATCCGCGCGGCATGCTGTTCGCCGGCGACGGCGGCGCCTATATCTGGGGGGTGGTTATCGCTTTTTCGAGCATCCTGCTGGTGCAGCGTCATGCGCTGGTCTCGCCGTGGTTTCCCATGCTGCTGCTGATCTACCCGGTCTGGGAGACGGTTTTCTCGATGTACCGCAAGCTCGCGCGCGGCGACTCGCCAGGCATGGCCGATGCGCTGCACTTCCACCAGTTGGTCTACAGGCGTATCGTCTGGGGAGTCTTCCACGATGATGAATCCCGGCAGATGCTGATGCGCAACAACCGCACCTCACCCTATCTCTGGGCCTTTACGTTGCTCACGGTGCTGCCGGCCATGTTGTTCTGGCGCAATACGCCGGTGCTGATGGCTTTTTGCGGTCTGTTTATGATCAGCTATGTCTGCGCCTATCTGGCGATCGTGCGCTTCAAGTTGCCGGGCTGGCTGCAGAAGTGAGCCGCTTTTACCGTCCCGGGGGCGCCCCAGAGCGCACTGCGGCACTGCAGTTGCGGCACAATGCCCCGCTTGTTGTTGATTACTTCCCTGCCCCACGGCCTGCACCATGAACGATATCCTCTCCATTGCCCCGCGCGACAAAGCCGAAATCCTCGCCCAGGCGCTGCCCTACATCCGCAAGTTCCATGGCAAGACCATCGTGATCAAGTATGGCGGCAACGCCATGACCGATCCGGCCCTGCAGGCCGACTTTGCCGAGGATGTGGTGTTGCTCAAGCTCGTGGGGATGAATCCCGTGGTGGTGCACGGCGGCGGGCCGCAGATTGAAACCGCACTCAACCGTCTGGGCAAGAAGGGCGAGTTCATCCAGGGCATGCGCGTCACGGACGCCGAGACCATGGAAGTGGTCGAATGGGTGCTGGCCGGAGAAGTGCAGCAGGACATCGTCGGCCTGATCAACCAGGCGGGGGGCAAGGCCGTGGGTCTCACGGGCCGCGACGGTGGCCTGATTCGCGCGCAAAAGCTCAAGCTGGCCGACAACAAGAACCCGAGCATCGAGCACGACCTGGGCCAGGTCGGCGACATCGTGGCGATCGACCCGAGCGTGGTGCGTGCGCTGCAGGACGATGCCTTCATTCCGGTGATCAGCCCGATCGGCTTTGGCGAAGACAACGAGAGCTACAACATCAATGCCGACGTGGTCGCGAGCAAGTTGGCGACGGTGCTGCAGGCCGAGAAGCTGATGCTGTTGACCAATACGCCCGGCGTGCTGGACAAGGCCGGCCAACTGCTGACCGATCTCACGGCGCGTGAAATCGATGCACTGTTTGCCGATGGCACGATCTCGGGCGGCATGCTGCCCAAGATCGCGGGCGCGCTCGACGCGGCCAAGGCCGGCGTGAATGCGGTGCACATCATCGACGGCCGCGTGCCGCATGCGATGCTGCTTGAAATTCTCACGGACCAGGCCTACGGCACGATGATCCGCAGCCACTGAACGTGGCCAGGGCCCCCCAGGGGCCATGCACTGGAAGATTCGACATGCGCCTGCTGCTGGTGGAAGACGATGTGATGGTGGCCAGTGGCGTCAAGCTGGGCCTGAGCGATGCCGGCTATGCGGTCGACTGGGTCGGCAGCGCCGAGCGCGCGCTCGAAGTGCTGGCGAGTGAATCGTTCGACCTGGCGGTGATCGATATCGGCCTGCCGGGCCTGAGCGGCCTGGAGCTGACCCAGCGCCTGCGCCGCAGCAGCATGGACAGCGCCGCGATGCCGATCCTGATCCTGACCGCGCGCGATGCGCTGCTCGACCGCGTGCAGGGGCTCGACATGGGGGCGGACGACTACATGGTCAAGCCCTTCGAGCTGCCCGAGCTGCTCGCGCGACTGCGCGCGCTTGCACGCCGCTCCCAGGCCGCGACCTCGGCGCTGCTGACGTTCGGCCCGCTCGAGCTCGACACTGCCGCGCGCTGCGTGGGCGTGCGCGTGGCCGATGATTCCGCCGAAGGCAGCCATCTGCAGCCCATCGACCTCGGGCCGCGCGAGTGGACGGTGCTCGAATACCTGCTGATCCATGCGCCCAAGCCTGCGAGCAAGGACAAGCTGCTGCAGGCCCTCACCGGCTGGGACAAGGAAATCACGCCGAACGCCGTCGAAGTCTATGCCTCGCGGCTGCGCGGCAAGATCGAGCCGTATGGTGTGGCATTGCGCTCCATCCGTGGTTTCGGCTACCGGCTGGAGCTGGTGGCAGGCAGCGCCTGACGCCGCGGCGTCGGCCCCACGCTGAGCCATGACGTCCAATCTGCGCTTTCGGCTGCTGCTGCTGCTGGTGCTGCCGTTGAGCGTGCTGGCCTTGATGGGCTCGTGGTTTGCCTACCGCTCGGCCGAAGCCGCCGCGGGCCAGCACGACCAGCGGCTGATGCGCTTTCTGCCCGCACTGGCCGAGGCCGTGCTCGCGCCGTCGCTCGACGGCCAATCCCCGCCCGTATTGATGCTGCCGCCGACCGTGGAGGAGTTTCTGCGCCAGCGCCAGAACGAGGCCGGCTATGCGATCGCCGACCTCAAGGGCCGGGTGCTCGCGGGCGACACCTGGATACGCGTCGAAGTGCCGAGCACGCGGGTCGCGGAATTCCACAGCCAGGAGTTCGCCGGCATCATGTACCGCGTCGCCGTGTTGCGCATCGAGACGGCGGGTGCGGGCGAGATGGTGGTGGCGCTGGCCGACGGCTCGGACGCGCGCCAGCAATGGGCGCAGCAACTGCTGCTGCGCGTGCTGCTGCCCAACGTGTTGTTGATCGCGGCGGCCGGGCTGGCGATCTACTGGTCGGTGCGCCAGGCGTTCGAGCCGCTGGTGGTGCTCGCCGGTGCGGTCGAGCGCCGCTCGCCGCGCGATCTGAGCCCCATCGACGAAGCCGCCTCGCCCGATGAAGTGCGGCCGCTGGTGCATTCGCTCAACCGGCTGTTCGCGCTGGTCGATGCCCAGGCCCAGGAGCAGCGGCGGTTTGTCGCCGATGCCGCGCACCAGCTGCGCACACCGCTTGCGGCCTTGCAGGCCCAGGTCGAAGCCTGGGCGCTGATGGTGCAGTCCGCGCCCGCGCCCGCGGATGCACCAGCGCAGTCAACGGACCATCCGCTGGAGCGCACGCTGGTGCTCAGTGCAACGCAGATCCACCAGTTGCGCGATGCCACGCGCCGCACTTCGCAGCTCGCACGCCAGTTGCTGGCCCTGTCGCGCGCCGACGCGCGCCACGCCCAGTCCCAGCCGCTGCAGCGCGTGGACCTCAAGGACCTCTGCGAGAGCCTGCTAGAAGCCTTCTTCGAACAGGCCGCGGCGAAGAACATCGACTTCGGTCTCGAAGTCGCTGCGGCCAGCGTCTGGGGCCATGCCTGGCTGCTGCGCGAGCTGCTGAGCAACCTCGTGGACAACGCGCTCAAGTACAACCCCGAAGGCGGCCGCGTGACCTTGCGCAGCGGGTCGCGCCCGGACGGCGCATTCCTCGAGGTCGAAGACGACGGCCCTGGCGTGCCCGAAGCGGAGCGCGAGCGCATCGTGCAGCGTTTCTATCGCCTGCCCGGCGCGCCCGGCGAAGGCTCGGGCCTGGGGCTGGCGATTGCCGACGAGATCGCCCAGCTGCACCAGGCCCGCCTGGTACTGGGCGAAGGCGCCGGCGGCCTGGGCCTGCGCGTGCTGCTGGTCTTTCCGCCCGAGCCCGATGCCGCGGCTTGAGTCGCGGGCCCCTTGAGCCTCCGACAAACTCAAGACTCAAGATTTAGGTGAAACTTGCGAATTGGGCGTGTTCCAGGCCAGTGGCAGCGAGCAAGGGCCGCCCCGCAGCGATGCTGCCGTCCCTGGCCGGGCGCCCCCTCCACCGAAGGTTGAGAGGGGGAGGCCGCGAAGCGGCTCAGGGGGTGCGTTGAGTTTTGTCAAGTCCATTCAGGTTGAAAACAGTAGGACATGGGAGCGGGTGGCTGTGAGAGAATTATTTACAAATTCCTGATCGCCTATGTCTGAGTCTGAAGTCCTGTCCTCCTCTTTTCTCTCTGCCGCCGTTGTTGGCGACAGCGATGCCGCCGCTGCTGCAGCGCCCGCCCCCCGCAAGCGCCCCAAGCCGGGCGAGCGGCGCGAGCAGATTCTGCAAGCGCTGGCGACCATGCTGGAGAAGCCCGGGGCCGAACGCATCACCACCGCTTCGCTCGCCGCCCACCTGCTGGTGAGCGAAGCCGCGCTGTACCGGCATTTCGCCAGCAAGGCGCAGATGTTCGAGGGCCTGATCGAGTTCGTCGAGCAGTCGGTGTTCACGCTGGTGCAGCAGATCGTCGGCCGCGACGTGGCCGACCCGGACCAGCCGGGCATCGACGGCGCGCGCCAGGCCGCACGCGTCATCGCGCTGGTGCTGCAGTTCGGCGAGCGCAATCCGGGCATGGCGCGCGTGATGGTCGGCGATGCGCTGGTGTTCGAGCATGAACGCCTGCAGCAGCGCATGAACCAGTTCTTCGATCGCATCGAATCGACGCTGCGCCAATGCCTGCGCCCCGTGGCCGATGCGCGCGGCTCGGCCAAGCCCACGGTGGACGCCCAGGTCGCGGCCAGCGTGCTGACCTCGTTTGCGCTCGGCCGGCTGCAGCGCTTTTCGCGCTCCGGTTTTCGCCGCCTGCCGACCGAGCACCTCGAAGAGAGCCTGGCGCTGATGCTTTGACGCTCAGCGTGCGCCCAGCCGGCAGTCGGCGCTCACGCTTTGCAGATAGATGTCGGCGCCCTGGTTCTGGGCCTGGTCTTCCCAGGCGATCAGTGTCTGGCCTGACGCCGATGCGCCGCTGACCAGCCGCGACTTGGCCGACGGCCGGGTCGAGACCGCGAACTGCGGGCACCGCGCGGCGCCCGTGGCATCGAGCTTGATTGCCTGGATGGTGTCGTGCCCGCCCGCGGAGGACTGCACCCAGAAAGCCAGCGTTCCATCGGTGACCGCGACACTGTGCAGATGGGCGATGTCGTGGCGCGCCAGCGGCAGGACAGTGCGGCCGGTTTCTCCCCATTGGCGCGCGCCGCGCGCATCGAACTTCTGCGCATACAGGCCACGCCGGTGCTGCTCCAGCGCACTGTCGAGCTCGGTCCAGAACAGCGTGATCTCGCCCGTGGACGGCTGGTAGGTCAGCGAGGGCGAGGTGCGTGCCTGCTGCAGGTTGGTCGACACCGGCACGCCGTTGGCGGCAAAAGCCGGGCTGCCATTGGCCTGGATATGCTGGGCATAGACCTGTATCTGCGGGTCTATGCTGTACCAGGCGAACACCGCGCCGCCCTGGCCGTCGAGCACGAAGTGCGGGAAATTCCCTTGCTGCAGCGAGCCCGCGTCGAAGATCTTCACATGCGCCGGCCCCCAGAGCAGTTGGCCGCTGGGCGAGATCTTGTTCGCATACAGGTGCTTGGCACCCGAGATGCCGCGGTTGCGGATGAAGGACACGATCACGCTGCCATCGCCCGTGGTTTGCAGGTCGGCCAGGCGGTAGCTGTAGCCGGGCTCGACGAGCACAAAATCCAGTGCAGCGCCGTCGGCGGATTTCCAGACCGGCTGGCCCAGGGGATCGAGCTTGCGCAGGCGCACGCTGTTTTCCGTGTCCGTGCTCCAGCCTATGACCGAGTGTCCATCGGGCAGGATGGAGACATGCGGCGCATGGCCCGAAGGGGCGGTCAGCGTCTGCCACAGCGGCTGGCCCGCGGGGTCGATCTTGGTCGCGGCGATGGCGCGTGCCGGCGGGTGGGCCCGGTCGTCCTGGAAGGTCAGCACGGCATTGCCCTGGGGGTCGGTCGCAAGGCCGTAGTCCTCGGTCCAGCCGACGCCGAGGTTGGCTATCTGCAGGCCCTGGTGCGGATACCGCTCGCTGCCGTCCGGGCCCAGGCGTTGCAAAAAGACGTCGTATCCCTGGGGAGCGCTGCCTTGTGGAATCAAGCTGAACCAGCTGATCCACCAATGTCCGTCGGCCGTGGCCGCAATCTGCGGCTGGACCTGGGCCGCGCCCGGGACGTTGGCGACCGGGGTGTTTTTCTGCGGGTCGGTGCTCCATTGGCCCCAGGCGCTGGCGCTGAGACTCAGCGCCAGGGTCAGGGTGGCAAAAGGGAAATGGCGGCTCATGGCATTCCTTTCATGCCCCATGGGGCGGTGCACCGGATGGTGGTGAAAATATTTCAGCATGCGCCGGGAGGGGCGCCGGCCTTGCCCTTGCCGCTGCGGTCGGCATCGCCGGATGCCGGCCATGGACGCTACGGGGGGCGGCCGTGGAAGCTAGGTGTTTACCCGCGTGGCGCAGCGAGGACAGGCGATTGTGGTGCAAAATAGTACGAACGTTCGTTTTATTTTCTTGCCATGCCTTCTTCTTCCTCCTTGTCGGACAGCCCACTCAGCGCGCGCAGCGAAGTCCGCGGGATGCACAAGGGCCAGCAAACCAAGGCCCATATCCTCGATGCGGCGCTGCACCTGGCGTCGCAGGCCGGGCTCGAGGGCCTGTCGATAGGCGCGCTGGCCGCGGCCACGGGCATGAGCAAGTCGGGCGTCTTTGCCCACTTCGGCTCGCGCGAGGAACTGCAGATTTCCGTGATCCGCGAATACCACGTCCGCTTCGAGCAGGAAGTGTTCTTCCCCGCGATGCAGGCGCCGCGCGGCCTGCCGCGCCTGCGCGCGCTGTTCGACCTGTGGATGAAGCGCACGTCGGTCGAGATCGACTCGGGCTGCATCTACATCAGCGGCGCGGTCGAATTCGATGACCGCAGCGGCCCGGTGCGCGAGGCGCTTGCCGACTCCGTTCACACCTGGCACGCGGCCATGCGCCGCACCATCGTGCAGTGCCGGGAGCATGGTGACTTACGTGCAGATGCGGATGAAGCCCAATTGCTTTTTGAAGTCCATGGGCTCATTCTGGCATTGCACTACGAAGCCCGCTTCCTGCGCGCGCAGGGTGCGCTGCAGCGCGCCCGCCAGGGTTTCGAGAATATTCTGGCGCGCTGCAGCAACTGATGCGCGCCTCGGTCCGATCACATCACCATCCATCAAAGGAGACGACACATGCCCAGCTACCAACCGCCTCTGCGTGACATGCAGTTCCTGTTGCACGAAGTGTTCGATGTCACGCAGGAGTTCAAGGCCATGCCCCGGCATGCCGAGGTCGATGCCGACACCATCAATGCGGTACTCGAAGAGGCGGGCAAGTTCGCCAGCGATGTGATCTTTCCGCTGAACATCAGCGGCGACGAAGAGGGCTGCACGCTGGATCGCGACAGCCATGCGGTCACCACGCCCCAGGGCTTCAAGCAGGCTTATGCCCAATATGTCGAAGGCGGCTGGGCGTCGCTGAGCTGTGATCCCGACTATGGCGGCCAGGGCCTGCCGTTCGTCGTCAACCAGTGCCTGTATGAAATGCTCAACAGCGCCAACCAGGCCTGGACCATGTACCCCGGTCTGTCGCATGGCGCCTACGAAGCTCTGCATGCGCATGGCACCGACGCGCAAAAGCAGCTGTACCTGCCCAAGCTGACCAGCGGCGAGTGGACCGGCTCGATGTGCCTGACCGAGTCGCACTGCGGCACCGACCTGGGCCTGCTGCGCACCAAGGCCGAGCCCCAGGCCGACGGCAGCTACAAGCTCACGGGCAACAAGATCTTCATCAGCGCCGGCGAGCATGACCTCACCAGCAACATCGTGCACCTGGTGCTCGCGCGCCTGCCCGATGCGCCGGCCGGCTCCAAGGGCATCAGCCTGTTCGTCGTGCCCAAGTTCCTGGTCAACGCCGACGGCAGCCTGGGCGAGCGCAACCCGATCTACTGCGGCGGGCTCGAGCACAAGATGGGCATCCATGGCAATGCCACGGCCCAGCTCAACCTCGACGGCGCCGTGGGCACGCTGGTCGGCCAGCCCAACAAGGGCCTGGCGGCGATGTTCGTGATGATGAATGCCGCGCGCCTGGGCGTGGGCAACCAGTCGCTGGGCCTGACCGAAGTCGCGTTCCAGAACGCGCTGGCCTATGCCAAGGACCGCCTGCAGATGCGCAGCCTGTCGGGCACCAAGGCCAAGGACAAGCCGGCCGACCCCATCATCGTCCACCCCGATGTGCGCCGCATGCTGCTCACCGTCAAGGCCTATGCCGAAGGCGGACGCGCGCTGTCCACGTTCTGCTCGGTGCTGATCGACAAGGAGCTGCACCACTCCGACGAGAAGGTGCGCAAGGACAGCGCAGAACTCGTCGCGCTGCTGACCCCCATCGTCAAGGCCTTCCTGACCGACAACGGCTGGACCGCGACCACCCTGAGCCAGCAGGTCTACGGCGGCCATGGCTTCATCAAGGAATGGGGCATGGAGCAGTTCGTGCGCGATGCGCGCATCAACATGATCTATGAAGGCACGAACGGCATCCAGGCGCTGGACCTGCTGGGCCGCAAGGTGCTGGGCAACCAGGGCGCGACGCTCAAGAAGTTCGGCAAGCTCGTGGGCCGCCTGGTCGAGGAAGAGGGCGTCAACGAGAAGATGGCCGAATTCATCAACCCGATCGCGGTGCTCGGCGAGCAGATGACCAAGTTCACGACCGAGATCGGCTTCAAGGGCATGCAAAACCCCGACGAAGTCGGCGCGGCGTCGGTCGACTACCTGCGCGTCGCGGGCCATCTGGTGTTCGGCTACCTGTTCGCGCGCATGGCCCAGGTGGCGCTGCGCGAAATCGCCAAGGGCAATGCCGACCCGTTCTACCTGGCCAAGCTGCAGACCGCACGCTTTTACTTCGCCAAGCTGTTCCCCGAGACCGCGACGCTGATGCGCACCGCGCGCGCGGGCAGCCGGGTGTTGATGGACAGCGACGCCGCGCTGGCCTGAGCTTGTCTTTCGGACTTTTGCCTTTTTCTTCCTGGAGGTGCTCATGTTCAAAGCTTTTGCCGCCATGGTCTGCATGGCAATCACCGCGCCCGCCTGGGCGCAGATGACGCCCGTGGGCCTGTGGAAAAGTGTCGACGACAAGACCGGTGATCCCAAGTCGGAGATCCGCATCACCGACCAGGGCGGGGTGCTCAGCGGGCGGGTCGAGAAGCTGCTGCGCGCGGGCGCCGACCCGGCGGCGCTGTGCACGGCCTGCGTCGACGAACGCAAGGACCAGCCCATGGTGGGCCTGGAAATCATCCGCGGCGCGAAGAAGGCCGAAGGCAAGGATGTCTGGGAGAGCGGCAAGATCCTCGACCCTGAAACCGGCAAGTCGTACACGCTGCGCCTGACCCCGACCGACAGCGGCAGCAAGCTCGACGTGCGCGGCTCGATCGGACCCTTCGGCCGTACCCAGACCTGGGTTCGCGTTCAATAAGCCACGCCAGGCCTCCCGCTTCAGGCCCGTCCGCGCTGCGGGCGGGCGCATTACATGGAACCCAAGATGTCACGATTTCCTGTGAAGAAAGTCGCCGTGCTCGGCGCCGGAGTGATGGGCGCGCAGATCGCCGCCCATCTGGTCAACGTCAAGGTGCCGGTCATCTTGTTCGACCTGCCCGCCAAGGAGGGCTCGAAGAGCGGCATCGCCGAAAAAGCGATTGCCAACCTCAAGAAGCTCAAGCCGTCGCCGCTGGGCCTCGCCGCCGACGCCGACCTGATACAGCCCGCGAACTACGAAGAGCACATGAAGCTGCTCAAGGGCTGTGACCTGGTGATCGAAGCCATTGCCGAGCGCATGGACTGGAAGACCGACCTGTATCACAAGATCGCGCCTTTCGTCGCCAAGCACGCCATCGTCGCCAGCAACACGTCGGGCCTGTCGATCACCCAACTGGGCGAAGCCCTGCCCGAAGCCATGCGCGCGCGCTTTTGCGGCATCCATTTCTTCAATCCGCCGCGCTACATGCAGCTGGTGGAACTGATCGCCACGCCCGGCACCGACGCCGGCGTGGTCGATCAGCTCGAAGCCTTCGTGACCAGCACGCTGGGCAAGGGCGTGGTGCGCGCCAAGGACACGCCGAACTTCATCGCCAACCGCATAGGCATTGCCGGCATGCTGGCGACGATGAAGGAAGTCGAGAACTACGGCCTGAGTTATGACGTGGTCGACGACCTCACGGGCAAGAAGCTGGGCCGCGCCTCGAGCGGCACGTTCCGCACGGCCGATGTCGTGGGCCTGGACACCATGGCCCATGTGATCAGGACGCTGCAGGACAGCCTGACTGTCGAAACCGACCCGTTCTACGACAGCTACGCGACGCCGCCGGTGCTCAAAAAGCTGTTGGAACTCGGTCAGCTCGGCCAGAAGTCGGGTGCAGGCTTCTACAAGAAAGTCGGCCGCGACATCCTGCGCTTCGAGCTGGAGAGCGAAGACTATGTGCCCGGCGGGCAAAAGGCCGACGAGGTCTATGCGCGCATGCTGAAAAAACCCGCGGCCGAGCGCCTCAAGCTCTTGCGCAACGCCGAAGGCGCGGCCGGGCAGTTTCTCTGGGCCATCCTGCGCAACAGCTTCCACTACGCGGCCGTGCACCTCGAAAGCATTGCCGAGAGCGCGCGCGACGTCGACCAGGCCATGCGCTGGGGCTTCGGCATGCGCCAGGGGCCGTTCGAGCTGTGGCAGGAAGCCGGCTGGCTCGAGGTCGCGAAGATGGTCCAGGAAGACATAGACGCGGGCAAGGCGCTGAGCCGCGCGCCGCTGCCGGCCTGGGTGTTCGAGGGCCCGGTGGCCGAGGCCGGCGGCGTGCACACGGCCGAAGGCTCGTGGAGCCCGGCGCGCAAGACCTTCGTCGCGCGCCGCGCGCTGCCGGTCTATGCGCGCCAGCTGTTTCCCGAGCGCCTGCTGGGCGAGGCAGGCGCGGGCTTCGAGACCGCGGGCACGACCATCAGCGAAACCGATGCGCTGCGCGTCTGGACGCTGGATGCTGAGGGTGACGACCGCGTGCTGATCGCCAGCATCAAGAACAAGATGCATGCGATCAGCCCGGCCGTGATGGAAGGGCTGATGGAAGCGCTGGAACTGGCCGAAGCCGAGTATGCTGCCATGGTCATCTGGTCGGGCGACGCGCCGTTCAGCGTGGGCGCCGACCTGCAGGCAACCATGCCGGCGTTCGTGGTCGGCGGCGCCGACGCCGTGGAAAGCATAGAGCAGGAGTTGCAGCAGCTGATGCTGCGCCTGCGCTATGCGCAGGTGCCGGTGGTGGCCGGCATCCACGGCATGGCGCTGGGCGGGGGCTGCGAGCTGGCCGTGCACTGCGCGCGCCGCGTGGCCCACATGGAAAGCTATATCGGCCTGGTCGAAGTCGGCGTGGGCCTGGTGCCGGGCGCGGGCGGCCTGACCTATATCGCGCGGCGCGCGGCCGAGAATGCGGCCACGTCTACGGGCAAGGACCTGTTGCCGTTCCTCACGGAAGGCTTCACAGCCGCAGCCATGGCCAAGGTCGGCACCAGCGCGCTCGAATCGCGCCAGCTCGGCTATCTGCTCGACAGCGACCTGGTCGTCGCGCACAAGGACGAAGTGCTGTTCGTCGCGCTCAATGAAGCCCGGGCCCTGGCCGCGGGCGGCTGGCGCGCGCCGCACAAGCGGCTGTTCCCGGTCGCCGGGCGCAGCGGCATTGCGACCATACGCGGCTCGCTGGTCAACATGCGCGACGGCGGCTTCATCAGCGACCACGACCAGTACATCGCGACGCTGATTGCCGAAGTGGTCTGCGGCGGCGACGTCGACGCGGGCACGCTGGTCAGCGAGGAATACCTGATGCAGCTCGAGCGCAAGGCGTTCTGCGGGCTGATCGCCCACCCCAAGAGCCAGGAGCGCATCCTGGGCATGCTGTCCACCGGCAAACCTCTGCGAAATTGACCCCCTGAGCGGCTGGCGCCGGATGGCCGGCCCCCGCTTCCCCCCAAGGGGGACGGCAGCCTCGGTGCGGGGCGGCCCTTCCTCGATGCCACTGAATTGGGCCATGCCGGTTTCAAAGGCTATGCATAGCTGATACGTTGAAGGAATGACATGAAACAGATCCAGGACGCCTATATCGTCGCCGCGACGCGCACGCCCATCGGCCGCTCGCACAAAGGCTTTTTCCGCAACTACCGGCCCGACGACCTGCTGGCCCAGGCGCTCAAGAGCGCGCTGGCCCAGGTGCCGGGGCTGGACCCCGCGAGCATCGAGGACATCGTCTGCGGCTGCGCGATTCCCGAAGCCCAGCAGGGCCTGAACGTGGCGCGCATCGCGGCCGTGCTGGCCGGCCTGCCGACCAGCGTCGGCGGCATCACCGTCAACCGCTTCTGCGCTTCGGGCCTGTCGGCGGTGCAGATGGCCGCCGACCGCATCCGCGTGGGCGAAGCCGATGTGATGATTGCCGCTGGCGTAGAAAGCATGAGCATGGTGCCGATGATGGGCAATGCGCCCAGCCTGTCGCCCAGCATCTTCGATCGCGATGGCGACGTGGGCATAGCGTACGGCATGGGCCTGACGGCCGAGAAGGTCGCCCAGCAGTGGAAGGTCAGCCGCGAAGCGCAGGACGCGTTCGCGCTGGCTTCGCACCAGAAGGCGCTCGCGGCCCAGGCCGCAGGCGCGTTTGCCGACGAGATCACGCCCATCGAAGTCACCGACCGCGCGCTGAACCTGGCCACGGGCGAAGTTGCGCTCAACACGCGCACGGTGTCGCTTGACGAAGGCGCGCGCCCCGACACCAGCCTCGAAGGCCTGGCCAGGCTGCGCACGGTGTTCGCGGCGCGCGGCTCGGTCACGGCCGGCAACAGCTCGCAGACCAGCGACGGCGCGGGCGCGCTGATCCTGGCCAGCGAGTCGGCGATCAAGCGCTACGGCCTGACGCCGCTGGCGCGCTTCGTGAGCTTTGCGAGCAAGGGCGTGCCGCCGGCGATCATGGGCATAGGCCCTATCGAGGCGATTCCCGCGGCGCTGCGCTACGCGGGCCTGAGCCAGCAGGACATAGACTGGTTCGAGCTCAACGAAGCCTTCGCGGCGCAGTCTCTGGCGGTGATCAACACGCTGGGCCTGGACCCGTCCAAGGTCAATCCCATGGGCGGCGCGATCGCGCTGGGCCACCCGCTGGGCGCGACCGGCGCGATCCGCGCCGCGACGGTGGTGCATGCGCTGCGTCGCAACAATCTCAAGTACGGCATGGTGACGATGTGCGTGGGAATGGGGCAGGGGGCTGCGGGCATCTTTGAACGGGTGTGAAATATGTCGCCCCCACGCTTGCTCGCTTCGCGTAGCTGCGCGCTGGGGGGCGCTGCCCCCCAGGGGGGCCCGCGCCGCCTCGGGGCGGCCCGGCGGCGGCTCGCAGAGTCACCAAAACGACCGCATCCACCCCTTCGTTCATCGACACTGGCTCCATGACCATGACCCATCCTCTTGATTTGGCGCTGCAGCTGCAGCCTGTGTCCCCAGGGCAGCACGAAGGACAGACCAGCCCCGGCTACTGGAATATGGTGGGGCCGTTTGGCGGCATCACCGCTGCCACTTTGGTCAAGGCCGTGATGGACCACCCGCAGCGGCTGGGCGAGCCGCTGTCGCTGACGGTGAACTACGCGGGCGCGCTCACGGCCGGGGCGTTCACGCTGCAGGTCACGCCGGTGCGCACCAACCGCTCGACCCAGCACTGGACGCTGTCGGTGCTGCAGACCGATGCCGAAGGCGAACTCGTGGTCACGACCACGGCCACCGTGGTGACGGCGGTGCGCCGCGAGACCTGGAGCATCTCCGACGAGCCCATGCCCGAGGTGGCCGCGCCCGGCGACCTGCAGCGCATCGCGCCGGGCTTTGGCGTCGAGTGGCTTTCGCGCTACGAGATGCGGCCGGTGCAGGGCGGCTTGCCCAAGGACTGGGACGGCGCGCAGGCCCCGAGCCTGTCGCAGCTGTGGATGCGCGACGATCCACCGCGCCCGCTCGATTTCTGCGCGCTCGCCGCACTGGCCGATGTATTCTTTCCGCGCGTCTGGTTGCGGCGCGCGCGCCAGGTGCCCGCGGGCACGGTGTCGATCACGGTCTACTTCCACGCCAGCCAGGCCCAGTTGCAGACCACGGGCACGGGCTATGTGCTGGGCCAGGCCCGGGGCCAGGAGTTTCGCAACGGCTTTTTCGACCAGACGGCCCAGCTGTGGAACGAGGCCGGCTACCTGCTCGCGAGCAGCCACCAGATTGTCTATTTCAAGGAATGATCAACGCCATGACGGTTACCACCACCTCCGATATTCTTGTGCACACCGAAGACGGTGTCTGCACGCTCACGTTCAACCGGGTCGCGAAGAAGAACTCGATCACCCAGGCCATGTATGGCGCGATGGCCGATGCACTGGCCGCGGCGCGTGGCGATGCCGCGGTGCGCGTGCTGGTGTTCCAGGGCGACCTGGCGATCTTCAGCGCCGGCAACGACCTGGGCGACTTCCTCAATGCGTCCGCCAACAGCCTCGGCGGCGAAACGCCGGTGATGCGCTTCATGCACCAGCTCGTGGATTTCCCCAAGCCCGTGATTGCCGCAGTCTGCGGCCCGGCCGTGGGCATTGGCACCACCTTGCTGCTGCACTGCGATCTGGTCTATGCGGGCGACAACGCGGCTTTCTCGCTGCCATTCGTGAACCTGGGCCTGTGCCCCGAGTTCAGCTCCAGCCTGCTGCTGCCCCAGCTCATGGGCTACCACCGCGCGGCCGAAGCGCTGCTGCTGGGCGAGCCGTTCCTGGCCGAAGCCGCGCTCGAAGTCGGCCTGGTCAACCGCGTGGTGCCGCCCAGCGAGTGCAATGCGCTGGCCCAGCGCCAGGCGCGCAAGCTCGCGGCCAAGCCGCTCGCAGCGCTGGTCGAGTCCAAGCGGCTGATGAAGTCGGGCCAGGCGGCGTTGGTGCGCACTCGCATGGCCGAGGAAGGCGAGAGCTTTGGCCGCATGCTGCACGAGCCCGCGGCGCGTGAAGCGGTATCGGCCTTCATGGAAAAGCGCCACCCCGACTTTTCTCGGGTCTGACGGCCAGAGATTCGCTTGGCTGACCTGTTGGCCTGGCGTCCATAGCTGTGTAATCAGGAAACGCTTGCAAGCAGATGCATCAATCGAGGGGATTGGTTACTTTTATTGCGAGATGAAGGCGAATGTTGCCACATTGCTGTTTAGCATGGACGCTTTCCAAGGAGAGACCATGGCCGTGCAGAACCCGTTTTTTGGCAAGCGTGAGAACGACAGCTTCACCCCCCGCAGCCCCGCCACTGGCATGGCATCGACCGGCAGCAGCTTTGGCGCAAGCCCGGCCGCTGGCCAGGGCAGCGCGAGCGCGGTGCCAGCCACCGCCAGCGCGGCCGCGCAAAGCCAAGGCGGCAGCCGGCTGATCGTCGGCCCCAACATCAAGCTCAAGGGCGTTGAAATCACCGACTGCGACACGCTGGTGGTCGAAGGCACGGTCGAGGCCACGATGGATTCGCGCGTGATCGAGATTGCCGAGCAGGGCGCATTCCACGGCACGGCCGAGATCGACGTCGCCGAAATCCGTGGCGTGTTCGACGGCACGCTGATCGTGCGCCAGAAGCTCGTGATCTACGGCACGGGCAAGGTCAGCGGCAAGATCCGCTACGGCAAGGTGGTGATCGAGGAGGGCGGCGAACTCACGGGCCAGATCGAGGCTGGTTCCTCGCCCAGGAACATTTCCACGGCGCCGGGCAGCAGCGTGGTGACGGCATCGGCGAGCGCGCAACCCGCAGCGACTGCCGCAGCCGCATCCAGCCCGGCCTCGGTGGCCAGCCAGCCGCGCGTGGCGGCCGGTTTGCCCGCTTAACTGCCGTTCGTTTCGCGGCAGCGCAAGCTGCCGCAGGAACTATGCGCCGCAACCCTGCATCGGGCGCTGCCTGAAGGCCTCAGGCCTTTGGTGCAGTGTTGCGCGCGATCGCCTGGCGCCAGGCCGCAATCTGGGCGTTCTCCGGCAGGGCCTGGGGCTTGCCTTCACTGTCGATGGCGACATAGGTCAGCAAGGCTTCGGTCACCTTGACAAAGCGGCCCTGGTCGTGAAAACGCTCGGCATAGACTTCGACGTCCACCGTGACCGACGTGCGGCCCACGCGCTGCACGCTCGAATAGAACGACAGGATGTCGCCCACGCGCACCGGTTGCTTGAAAATGAATTCATTGACCGCCACCGTGACCATACGCGGCCCGAGGCGCGACGGCAGCACCGAGCCTGCGAGATCGACCTGCGCCATGACCCAGCCGCCGAAGATGTCGCCATTGGCGTTGACATCGGCGGGCATGGGAATCACCTTGAGCACGAGATCCTTGTCTGCGGGCAATGGGTGGGGAGGAAGGTCTGGACGCGGAGGCATTGGCACAATCGGGAATATAACAACAGGAATTGTCCCCGATGCGCCGTTCTGCCGAATCTCCCCAGGATTTACCCGTATCAGCTTCCCCGGCTTCCGGCGCCGACTGGGCTACGCTCAAGCGGCTGCTGCCTTATCTGTGGGAATACAAGTGGCGGGTGCTCGCGGCCCTGCTGTTCATGGTCGCGGCCAAGGTGGCGAATGTGGGCGTGCCCGTACTGCTCAAGGAGCTGGTCGACGCGCTCACGCTCAAGCCCGGCGACGCAGCCGCGGTGCTGGTCGTGCCCGCAGCCATGCTGCTGGCCTATGGCGCGCTGCGTTTTTCGACGGCGCTGTTCACCGAACTGCGCGACCTGGTGTTCGCCAAGGCCACGCAGGGCGCGGCGCGCAGCATCGCGCTGACGACCTTCGAGCATCTGCATGCGCTGAGCCTGCGCTTTCACCTCGAACGCCAGACCGGCGGCATGACGCGCGACATCGAGCGCGGCGTGCGCAGCACCGAGTCGCTGATCTCGTATTCGCTCTACAGCATCCTGCCGACGCTGATCGAGATGGTGCTGGTGCTGAGCATCCTGGCGCTGCGCTTCGACGTCTGGTTCGCGGTGATCACGCTGGCCGCGCTCGTGCTGTATGTGGTGTTCACGGTGCAGGTCACCGGCTGGCGCACGCGCTTTCGCCGCGAGGCCAATGCCCAGGAGTCGGCGGCCCACACCAAGGCCGTGGACTCGCTGCTGAACTACGAAACTGTCAAGTATTTCAACAACGAAGCGTTCGAAGCGCGCCGCTACGACGAGAACCTTGAACAGCTGCGCCGCGTGCGGCTCAAGAGCCAGACCACGCTGAGCCTGCTCAACGCCGGCCAGCAGATCATCATCGCCACCGCGCTGGTGGCCATCCTGTGGCGCGCCACGCAGGGCGTGGTCGACGGCCGGCTGACGCTGGGCGACCTGGTCATGGTCAATGCGTTCATGATCCAGCTGTACATTCCGTTGAATTTCCTCGGCGTGATCTACCGCGAGATCAAGCAGAGCCTGGTCGATCTGGACCGGATGTTCGTGCTCATGGACCGCGAACGCGAAGTCGCCGACGCGCCCGATGCGCAGCCGCTGCAGACCGCTGGCTGCCCCGCGGTGCGTCTCGAAGACGTGCATTTCGCCTATGACCCCGCGCGGCCCATCCTGCGCGGCGTGAGCTTCGAGATTCCCGCGGGCAAGACCGTGGCCGTGGTCGGTCCTTCGGGCTCGGGCAAGTCGACGCTGGCGCGGCTGCTGTTCCGTTTCTATGACGTGCAGCAGGGCCGGGTCACGATTGCGGGCCGGGACATCCGTGGCCTGACGCAGTCCAGCGTGCGCCAGGCCATAGGCATCGTGCCCCAGGACACGGTGCTGTTCAACGACAGCGTCGAATACAACATCGCCTACGGCCGCCCCGGCGCGCGCCACGACGAAGTGGTGGCCGCGGCGCGCGCCGCGCGCATCCATGACTTCATCGCCGGCACGCCCCAGGGCTACGCGACGCGCGTGGGCGAGCGCGGGCTCAAGCTGTCGGGCGGCGAAAAGCAGCGCGTGGCGATTGCGCGCACCTTGCTCAAGAATCCGCCCATCCTGATCTTCGACGAAGCCACCTCGGCGCTGGACTCGGCCAACGAGCGCGCGATCCAGGCCGAGCTGCAGAGCGCGGCGCGCAACAAGACCACGCTGCTGATCGCCCACCGCCTGTCGACGGTGGTCGATGCGCACGAAATCCTGGTGCTCGACGCCGGCGAGATTCTCGAGCGCGGCACGCATGGCCAGTTGCTGGCGCTGGGCGGGCGCTATGCGCAGATGTGGGCGCTGCAGCAAAGCCAGTCGGTCGCCGAGGGCGTGGCGCTGGCCTGACCCGGATCGCAGCAGGCATAGGCGCGAGGATGGAGAATCGATTTTTTTGCTGAGCCTTGCGCCATGAAACCTGTACTGCTTGCACTGAACCATCTTTCCCCCGCGCACCTGGACCAGCTGGCCCGGGCGTTTCCCATGCTGGAGCTGGTCAACCAGCCGGATGTGACGAAGTGGCATGCGACCATCGCCGCGGTCGGCGAGCGCGTGCAGGCGGTGCTGACGCTGGGCTCGTCAGGCTTGAGCGCGGCCCATATGCAGGCCATGCCCGCATTGACGCTGGTCTGCGCGCTGGGCGTGGGCTATGAAAACATCGACGTCGCGCATGCCCACGCGCAGGGCATTGCCGTCGGCAATGGCGCAGGCACCAACGACGAGTGCGTTGCCGACCATGCGATGGGGCTGATGCTGGCGTCGATGCGCGGCATCGTGCGCCTGGACGGCCTCACGCGCGCCGGTGTCTGGCGCACGGCCTTGCCTATTCCGCCCCATGTCTCGCACAAACGCCTGGGCATTGTCGGCCTGGGCACGATAGGCGCGCGCATCGCCCAGCGCGCGCTGGGCTTCGAGATGGAAGTCGGCTACCACAACCGCCGCGCGCGCGAAGGCGTGGCCTACCGCTACTTCGACGATCTGCTGGCGCTGGCGACCTGGGCCGATGTGCTGCTGGTGGCCATTCCCGGGGGGGCCGAGACGCGCCACCTGGTGAATGCCCAGGTGCTCGACGCGCTCGGCCCGAACGGCCATCTGGTCAACATCGCGCGCGGCAGCGTAGTCGACACGGCCGCGCTGGCCGCCGCGATCCGTGCGGGCCGCATTGCCGGTGCAGGCCTCGATGTCTACGAAAGCGAGCCGCTGCCGCCGGCCGAACTGCTCGATCTAGACGCCGTGGTGCTCACGCCCCATGTGGGCGGCTGGTCGCCCGAAGCCGTGCAGGCGTCGGTGGACCGTTTTGTGGCCAATCTGCGTTGCCATCTGGAGGGAAGGCCGCTGGTGTCGCCGGTTTGAGACGAGGGCGGCGACACGCGCCGCCCGCAGTCGCTCAGAGCGCTCTTACTGCTTGCGTGCAGCAATCGCCTTTTCAGCCTTGGTCACCAGGTCGTTGCCGATCTGGCCTTTCCACTTGTCATAGACCGGGCGCGTGGTCTTGACGAAAGCCTCGCGCTCGGCGGGGGTCAGCTGGGTCACGGTCACGCCCATGCCGGAGATTTCCTTGAGCACGGGCTTGTCGGCTTCGATCAGGCCCTTGCGCGCGATCGCGATTTCCTGCTTGCCCGCGTCGAGCGCGGCCTGGCGCACGATGGCCTGGTCGGCCGGCGTCCACGAAGCCCAGATGTCCTTGTTGACCACGAACACCAGCGGGTCGGCCATGTAGCCCCAGGTGGTCACGTATTTCTGGCCCACGGTGTGCATCTTCAGCACGGTGAACATGAACAGCGGATTTTCCTGGCCGTCGACGGCGCCGCTCGCCAGCGCGGGCTGGGCGTCGGCCCAGCTCATCTGCGTGGGGTTCGCGCCCAGTGCGCTGAACATGTCGGAGAAAATCGGCGAGCCGACGACGCGGATCTTCAGGCCCTTGAGGTCGTCGGGCTTGCGGATCGCGCGCTTGGAGTTGCTGATCTCGCGGTAGCCGTTCTCGCCCCAGGCCAGCGGCACCACGCCGGCCTTCTCGAGGTTCCTGAAGATTTCCTGGCCGACTTCGCCTTGCGTCAGCGCGTCGACGGCCGCGTAGTCGGGCATCAGGAACGGCAGCGAGAACAGGTTCAGCGACCTGACCTGGGGCGACCAGTTGATGGTCGAGCCCACGGCCATGTCGATCACGCCCTGGCGCAGCGCGCTGAATTCGCGCGTCTGGTCGCCCTGGATCAGCGAAACGCCGGGATAGAGCTTGATGTTGATGCGCCCCTGGGTGCGCTCCTTGACGAGCTTGGACCAGATTTCACCGGCCTGGCCCCAGGGCGATGGCGGGCCCAGCACCAGCGACATGCGGTACTCGCTCTTGTAGTTCTGTGCCAGCGCCGCCGGAGCGGTGAAGGCCAGGGCCGCGGCCGCGGCAACCGCGGTGGTCAGAAAGCTGCGCAGTTTCATGTTGTGTCTCCTAGGGTGGTTTGATTCTGTTGCTTATTCAGGATATGGCCTCTGCAACTGGCGTGCTCCAGCAAGGGGGCAGTGAGGAAGGGCCCCCCCGCACCGAGGCTGCCGTGCCTAGCCGGCCGCCCCCCTCCACCGCAGGATGAGAGGGGGAAGCGGCGTGAGCCGCTCAGGGGTGTTTCCATTTCAGTAACCAAGCTTGTGCGGCAGCCACAGCGCAAGCTGCGGGAAGGCGATCACCAGCAGCATCACGACAAACATCGCGAGCAGCATGGGGCCGACCCAGCGCACGGTCGACTCCATGCGCACGCCGGCGATGCGGCACGAGACCATCAGGTTCACGGCCAGCGGCGGCGTGAACTGGCCCAGCGCGACCTTGAGCGTCAGGATCACGCCGAACCAGACCGGGTCCCACTGGTAGTGCATCATGATGGGCAGCAGCAGCGGCACGAAGATCAGGAACACCGAGATGCCGTCGAGGAACATGCCCACGGTGATCAGGAGCAGGATCAGCAGCGCGAGCACGCCGTATTCGCCCAGGCCCGAGTTGACGATGGCATCGGCGACCGGATCGATCACGCCCAGCGTCGACAGCGAGAACGCGAAAATGCCGGCCAGCGAGACCACGAGCAGGATCACGGCCGAGAGTTCGCCGGCTTCGCGCAGGATGGGGAACAGGTCGCGCACCGAGATGGTGCGGTACACCACCATGCCCACGAACAATCCGTAGAACACTGCGACCACGGCGGCTTCGGTGGGGGTGAACCAGCCCGCGCGCATGCCGCCCAGGATCAGCACCGGCGCGGCCAGTCCCCAGGCGGCTTCGCGCAGGCTTTTCCAGAAGGCCGGGCGCGGCAGCGTGGCTTCGAGCATGCCCATCTTGTGGCGGCGCGACAGCCACACGGCCGGAACGATCAGCGCGATGCCGGCCAGCACGCCGGGAATCATGCCGGCCGCGAACAGCGCCGGCACCGAAGCGCCGGGCACCAGCACCGAATAGATGATGAACGCGACCGACGGCGGAATCAGGATGTCGGTGGCGGCGGCGGCGCCGACCACGCTGGCCGAGAACGAGCCGGGATAACCGGCGCGGCTCATGGCGAGGATCATCACGCCGCCCACGGCCGCGGCATTGGCCGGGCCCGAGCCCGAAATGCCGCCCAGGAACATGGCCACGACAATCGCCACCAGCGGCAGCATGCCCGGGCCGCGGCCGACGATGGCGATGGCGAAGTTCACGAGCCGCAGCGCCACGCCCGAGCGGTCGAAGATCGCGCCGACCAGCACGAACATCGGAATCGCCAGCAGCGGGTACTTGCCCAGGCCCGCATAGAAGTTCTGCGGCACGGCCAGCAGGCCGAACCACTGGGCGTCGGCGTTGGCCAGCGCAATGCAGGCCGCGCCCGCCAGGCCCAGCGCGGCGCCGATAGGCACGCCCGCGGACATCAGCAGCACAAAGGCCACGAACAGCAGCGTGGCGATCATGCTTGCGGTCCCGTGCTGGATTCAGAAGTCTGGCCGTCGTCCTCGGTGAACGCGCCGGGCAGGCCCTGGCGCGCAAACAGCTGCAGCGCGCGCAGCACGATCACCGTCGAGCACAGCGGCAGCCAGGCCGAGTACCACCATTGCGGCACGCCAATGCCGGGCGAGGTTTCCTCGTAGCGGAAATCGTCCCAGACCACGCGCAGGCTCAGCACGGCGATCAGCGCGAACAGCAGCGCGATCAGCAGCGAACCCAGGCGCGCCAGGCGCCGGCGGCGCAGCGCCGAGCCGCTGTGGGCAAAGTATTCGATGCGGATGTGCTGGTCGCGGGCCACGGCCGCCGAGCCGGCGACCAGGGCCAGCACGATCATCAGGAAGATAGAGATTTCCTCGGTCCAGGCGAAGGAGGAGTTGGTGAGGTAGCGCACCAGCACGTTGGCAAAGGTGATCAGTGCCAGCGCGGCCATGATGATCACGGTGAGCCAGTCTTCGATGCGCAGGGAGCGGGGAGGGGCCGACGCGTTGTGGTCGGGAGGCAATTGGTCAGAGGGCATGAGCGCAGGCAGTCGGGAAAACGCGTGACAACGGGAAAAGACGTTCGCCTTGCCCGAGGGTGTCGTGTACCAGGGGGCCTGACGCGCGCCCGCCGGGTGGGGTGGGCAAACCATTATCTGGCCCACCTCCGGCGCTGACCATGCGGGTTGGCCCGAGGCATGACCCCCTGACGCGCGGATAATGGCGGGATGGAAACCAAATGGCTAGAAGATTTTGTGAGTCTGGCTGAAACCCGCAGTTTCAGCCGCTCCGCGCAATTGCGGCACGTGACCCAGCCCGCGTTTTCCCGCCGCATCCAGGCGCTGGAAGCCTGGGCCGGGACCGACCTGGTCGATCGCAGCTCCTACCCGACGCGGCTCACACCCGCGGGCAAGACCATGTACGAGCAGGCGCTCGAGATGCTGCAGTCGCTGCAAAGCACGCGCAGCATGTTGCGCGCGCACGTCAGTGCGGGCAAGGGCATGATAGGTTTTGCGGTGCCGCACACGCTGGCCTTCACGTTTTTTCCGGCCTGGGTGTCGAACCTGCATGGACTGTTCGGGCCGTTTCGCAGCCGGCTGTTCGCGCTCAACGTGCATGACGCGGTGATGCGGCTGGTCGAAGGCGGCTGCGATCTGCTGATCGCCTACCACCACCCTTCGCAGCCTTTCCAGCTCGACCCCGATCGCTACGAAATGGTCAGCCTGGGGCGTGAGATCCTCGCGCCCTATGTCAAGCCCGATGCCCAGGGCCGACCGCTGCACCAGCTGCCCGGAACCCAGTCCCAGCCCTTGCCTTACCTGGGCTATGCCTCGGGCGCCTATCTGGGCCAGGTGACCGAGCTGATCCTCAAGCAGGCCGGCGAAGCCATCCATCTGGAGCGGGTCTACGAAACCGACATGGCCGAAGGCCTCAAGGCCATGGCGCTCGAAGGCCATGGCGTGGCGTTCCTGCCTTACAGCGCGGTGCGCAACGAACTGCAGGCCGGACGGCTGGTCAGCGCCGAACCGCTGGGCGTGGAGTCGTTCCGCATGCCCATGGACGTGCGCGCCTACCGCGAAAAGCCCACGGCCAAGGATGCACCCAAAGGGGTGGCGCAGAACCTCTGGGCATTTTTGCTCGAGCATGGCAATACGCTGGAACTAGGGTAAGCCGGGTCGTGGCCTGCGCACATGGCCGTTAGCATGGCGTGTGGGCCCGTTTTTTGCTAGGTGTTTACCCTGGATGGAAAGCGTTTATGCCTTGTTTGACATAGTTCCATGTGGTTATCGCTATTGGTTTGATTTGACGGTAGCAAAATGCCTCTACAGTGAATTATTGAAACAAGTCCACGCGCGTTCCGCGTTGCTTTTTTAATCCGAAGTCATCAGAGGAGAAGGTATGAAGAAACATTTGTTGGCAGTTGCCGTCATGGGCATGCTCGCGGGCACGGTCATGGCTCAAACCAATGACACCTTGGCGAAGATCAAATCCTCGGGTGCGATCACGCTGGGCGTGCGCGAATCCTCCGGCGCACTGGCCTATACGCTGGGCGACGGCAAATATGTCGGCTTTCATACCGAAATGGCCGAGCGCGTCGTAAGCGATCTGCAAAAGCAGCTGGGCCTGGCCAAGCTGGACATCAAGTACCAGCCCGTGACTTCGCAAAACCGCATTCCGCTGGTGACCAACGGCACCGTCGATCTGGAATGCGGCTCGACGACCAATGACACCAACCGCCAGAAGGACGTCGACTTCGCCATGACCACGTACATGGAAGAAGTGCGCATTGCCGTGAAGGCCAATTCGGGCATCACCGGCATCAGGGACCTGAACGGCAAGTCGGTGGCCACGACCACGGGCACCACTTCGGTGCAGATCCTGCGCAAGAACGAGCGCGCCCAAGGCATCGACTTCAAGGAAGTCATGGGCAAGGACCACGCCGACAGCTTCCTGCTGCTCGAAACGGGCCGTGCCGACGCGTTCGTGATGGACGGCTCCATCCTCGCCGGCAACATCTCCAAGTCCAAGAACCCCAACGATTTCAAGATCGTCGGCGAAGTGCTGTCGGTCGAGCCTATCGCCTGCATGCTGCGCAAGAACGACCCGGCTTTCGTGAAGGCCGTCGACACCAGCATCCAGCGCCAGGTCGCCGATGGCAGCCTGGAAAAGCTCTATGACAAGTGGTTCATGCAGCCCATCCCGCCGGCAAACCAGAAGGTCGGCCTGCCCCTGTCCGACGCTACCAAGAACGCCTGGAAGAACCCCAACAACCAGCCCAAGGAAGCTTTCAACAAGTAAACTCTGATTGGTGTTTGGGATGAAAACCCCCTTCTGGCTGGTCTCGGAGGGGGTTTTTTGTGTGGTGCAAAAGACGCGTTGCGCGTCTTTTCCGCCAGAGGCTTGAGGCAATAAAGGAAATCCTATGGCTTGGGATTGGCAGGTGTTCTGCGAGGACACGCTGGACCGCGTTGCGGTGCAGGGGTGCTTCGGCAAGGGCGGCGACATCACCTACATGGACTGGATGCTGTCCGCCTGGGGGTGGACGGTGTCGGTGTCGCTGCTGGCGCTGTTGATCGCGTTGGTGGTCGGTGGCGTGATAGGCGTGATTCGCACGCTGCCCAACAGCCCGTGGCTGGTGCGCTTTGGCAACGCCTGGGTGGAACTGTTTCGCAATATTCCACTGCTGGTGCAGATTTTTCTCTGGTACCACGTGGTGCCCGCCTTCGTGCCGGCGATGAAGTCCGTGCCGGGCTTTGTGCTGGTGGTGCTGGCCCTGGGTATCTTTACCTCGTCGCGTATCGCCGAGCAGGTGCGCTCGGGACTGCAGTCGCTGCCCCGTGGCCAGCGCTATGCGGGCATGGCCGTCGGTTTCACGACCTGGCAGACCTACCGCTACGTGCTGCTGCCGATGGCGCTGCGCATCATCATTCCGCCGCTGACCAGTGAGACGATGAACATCTTCAAGAACTCGTCGGTGGCCTTTGCCGTGTCGGTGACGGAGTTGACCATGTTTGCCATGCAGGCCCAGGAAGAGACTGGCCGCGGAGTCGAAGTCTATCTGGCCGTGACCGGCCTGTATGTCGTCTCGGCGTTTGCGATCAACCGGATCATGGCCTGGATTGAAAAGCGCGCCCAGGTGCCCGGCATGGTTGCCGCTTCGAATGCAGGAGGGCATTGATCATGGACCTGCAAATCGACTTCGGTTTCTACAACTGGGACCTGGTGAGCAACTTCGTGCTCAAGGGTCTGTATTTCAGCCTGATGCTGACGGCCATCGCCACTGTGGGCGGCGTGCTGTTCGGCACGGTGCTGGCGCTGATGCGACTGTCGGGCAAGAAGTGGCTGGTGGTGCCGGCGACGATCTACGTCAACGGCATGCGCTCCATTCCGCTGGTGATGGTGATCCTCTGGTTCTTCCTGCTGATGCCGGCCATCATTGGCCGCCCGATCGGCGCGGAGCTGTCGGCCATCATCACCTTCATTGCCTTCGAGGCCGCCTATTTCAGCGAGATCATGCGCGCCGGCATCCAGTCGATCGCGCGTGGCCAGGTGAATGCGGGCCAGGCGCTGGGCATGACCTATGGCCAGAACATGCGTCTGGTGGTGCTGCCGCAGGCGTTTCGCAACATGCTGCCGGTGCTGCTGACGCAGACCATCATCCTGTTCCAGGATACGTCGCTGGTCTATGCGATTGGCGCCTACGACATGCTCAAGGGCTTTGAAGTCGCGGGCAAGAACTATGGCCGGCCGATCGAAGCCTACCTGGCTGCGGCCGTCGCCTATTTTGTGCTGTGCTATGCGCTGTCCTGGCTGGTCAAGCAGTTGCACAAGAAAATCGCGATTATTAGATAACCCCCCCTGAGGCGCTGCGCGGCATGGGCCGCCCCGCCTTCCCCCAAGGGGGACGGCACCATCGCTGCGGGGCGGCCCTTGCTCGGTGCCCCTGGGCTGGAGAGCGCCAGTAGCTAGGCCGGGATGGATAACTGAATACGGATACGGAGAGCACCCAATGATTGAAATGAAGAACGTCTCCAAGTGGTATGGCAGCTTTCAGGTGCTGACCGACTGCTCGACCAATATCAACAAGGGCGAGGTGGTGGTGGTCTGCGGGCCTTCGGGTTCGGGCAAGTCGACGCTGATCAAGACCATCAACGCGCTCGAGCCTTTCCAGAAGGGCGAGATCTTTGTCGATGGCACGGCCGTGCACGACGCCAAGACCAACCTGCCCAAGCTGCGCAGCCGCGTCGGCATGGTGTTCCAGCACTTCGAGCTGTTTCCCCACCTGTCGGTCACGGAAAACCTGACCATCGCCCAGATCAAGGTCCTGGGCCGCAGCGCCGACGAAGCGCGCCAGCGCGGCCTGAAGATGCTTGACCGCGTGGGCCTGACGGCGCACAAGGACAAGTTCCCGGGCCAGCTCTCGGGCGGCCAGCAGCAGCGCGTGGCGATTGCGCGCGCGCTGTCGATGGACCCCATCGTGATGCTGTTCGACGAACCGACGTCGGCGCTGGACCCCGAAATGGTCGGCGAAGTGCTCGACGTGATGGTCGGCCTGGCGAACGAAGGCATGACCATGATGTGCGTGACGCACGAAATGGGCTTTGCGCGCAAGGTCGCCAGCCGCGTGATCTTCATGGACGTGGGCGGCAAGATTCTCGAGGACTGCTCGAGCGAGGATTTCTTCACGCATCCGGAAGCCCGCCAGCCGCGGACCAAGGAATTCCTGAACAAGATCCTGCAACACTAGCCCCCCTGAGGCGCTTCGCGCCTTCCCCCCAAGGGGGGACGACACCGTCGCTGCGGGGCGGCCCTTGCTCGGTGTCGCTGGCCTGGGCCGCGCCGGTTTCGAGCGCTGCGAACTGCGATGAATAACCCGCAGCCCGCGGTTGGATGTTGTGGACCGGGGGGTGGGCGTGGACAATAGCGGCCCATGACCGCCCCACTCGACACCCTCACCATCACCCGTCCCGACGACTGGCACCTGCATGTGCGCGACGGCGAAGCGCTGCGCACCGTCGTGCCGCACACCGCCGCCCAGTTCGGCCGGGCGATCATCATGCCCAACCTCAAGCCGCCGGTCACGACGGCCGAGCAGGCCCTGGCCTACCGTGAGCGCATTCTCGCGGCCGTGCCCGAAGGCCAGTCCTTCGAGCCGCTGATGACGCTGTACCTGACCGACAACATCCCGGCCGAGGAGATCGTGCGCGCCAAGGCCGCGGGCGTGGTCGCGCTCAAGCTCTACCCGGCCGGTGCGACGACCAACAGCGATGCCGGCGTGACCGACATGCGCAAGACCTATGCGACGCTCGAGGCCATGCAGCGCGCAGGCCTGCTGCTGCTGGTGCACGGTGAAGTCACGGGCAGCGAGGTCGACCTGTTCGACCGCGAAGCGGCGTTCATCGACCAGCAGCTGATTCCGCTGCGCCGCGATTTCCCCGAACTGAAGATCGTCTTCGAGCACATCACGACGCGCGAAGCCGCGCAGTACGTGACCGAGGCCGACCGTTTCGTGGGCGCGACCATCACGCCCCAGCACCTGCTGTTCAACCGCAACGCGATC
Source organism: Pantoea sp. 18069 (assembly GCF_902706035.1). GTDB lineage: Bacteria > Pseudomonadota > Gammaproteobacteria > Burkholderiales > Burkholderiaceae_C > Comamonas. The sequence continues at coordinate 66,087 of NZ_CACSJA010000009.1, forward strand.
TTCACCGGCGGCATCCGCCCCCACTACTACTGCCTGCCCGTGCTCAAGCGCGAGACCCACCGCCTGGCGCTGGTCGAGGCGGCAACCAGCGGCAACGCCAGGTTCTTCCTGGGCACCGACAGCGCGCCGCATGCGGCCCACCTCAAGGAACATGCGACCGGCTGCGCGGGCTGCTACAGCGCGCACGCGGCGATCGAGATGTATGCCGAGGCCTTCGACAACGCAGGGGCGCTCGACAAGCTCGAAGCCTTCGCCAGCTTCAACGGCCCCGACTTCTACGACTTGCCGCGCAACACCGGCACCATCACGCTGCGCCGCGAATCCTGGACCCCGCCCGAAAGCTTTGCGTTCGGCGAAGCCCAGCTCAAGCCGCTGCGTTCGGGCGAGGCGCTGCCGTGGAAGATGGTTTAAGTACTTAAACCAACTGACGGACTCCCGTTTCGTCACAAAGCTACCAAGGTGTTCCCCCTTCTGGCTGCGCCTGGCGCGCGCAGGGGCCGGGCTGGTCGGTGTGCCGAAGGACACACCCGCTTCGTCAACTGACTCACCGCAGTTGTTCGAGCGCAGCGGCGTAGCCGCGTAGCGAGATGGTATGGACACCTCCCTCTTCTGCGCCGGCACTCGCAGCGCAGGGTCGCAGACAGCAGGGGCGCCTTCTTTTGCTTCGTTTTCTTGTGCGTACAAGAAAATGAAGTCGGCTGCCGGGCCGAGACCCGGCCTCGGAAAACAAAGTCGCAGCAGCCGCATCCACTGGAGAGAAATTGCCAAATAGGGCACGCCGCGAGTGATGGTGTAGGCTGCATCCTGTGTATGCCCACCAAGGAGTGCCCATGCTCGCCGAGTCCCCCCTACGCATTGCGCTGCTGATCGATGCCGACAACGCGCCGGCCGAAAAGCTCGATGAAATCCTGACCGAGCTGTCGACGCTGGGCGTGATCAACATCCGCCGCGCCTATGGCAACTGGACCAAGGCCGGCCTGCAGGGCTGGCAGGCGCGGCTGCTCGAGTTTGCGCTGCGGCCCATGCAGCAGTTCGACTATTCCAGGCGCAAGAACGCGACCGACATGGCGATGACCGTCGATGCGATGGAGCTGCTCTACACCGAGCGGCCCGACGCGTTCGGCATCGTGTCGTCGGATGCCGATTTCACGCCGCTGGTCATGCACCTGCGCGCCAAGGGCGCGGCGGTCTATGGCTTTGGCGCGCAGCAGACGCCGCTGCCGTTCGTCAACGCCTGTTCGCGCTTTCTCTATCTCGAAGCCCTGGGCCAGGGCCCGGTCGAAAACGGGCCGGCCGAAGAGCCCGCCGAGGCCGCGGCGGCGGCGGTGCCCGAGGCTCCTCCCCTGATCGTGCCTGCGGAGCGCGAGGGCGCGCCGGTCGCGCGTGCGGCCAGCCTGCGCGTGCCCACGCAGCAGTTGCGCCAGGACAGCCAGTTGCTGGGCCTGCTGCGCGACGCCGTCAACGCCACGCAGGACGAGCAGGGCTGGGCGCGTGTCGGCGCCGTGGGAACGCAGATCGGCAACAAGGCCTCGTTCGATGCGCGCAACTACGGCTATGCCTCGCTGACCAAGCTGCTGGCCGCGACCCAGGCATTCGAGATGCGCGACGAAGGCACGTCGCGCGTCGCGGTGCGCGACAAGCGACAGGTGCGAGCGCTGTGAATCCTGCGGCCGCCGATACCGACTGGTCCCTGGTTGACTGGTCCGCGCCCTGGCTGCAAAGCCTGCGCACCGTCGCCGAGCCCATCTGGCTGCGCATCGCAGACGGCGCGACCGTGCCCGACGCGGTGAATGCCGGCCTGGCCGCGCTGCAGGCCCAAGGCCGGCTCGCGCAGCTCGCGGGCTGGCGCTTCGTGCCGCAGGCGCAGCTGCCGCCGGGAATGGCCTATGAAGCCTTCATTCACCGCGAGCACGCCGTGCCCACGCGCTGCAATCTGCACGATTTCTTCAACGCCATGGTCTGGCTGCATTACCCGCAGCTCAAGCGCCAGCTCAATGTGGTGCAGGCCCAGCAGATCGCCCAGGCCGGGGTCGGCGCCGTGCGCGGGCCGGTGCGCGACGCCGCCACGCTGCTCGACGAGAACGGCGCGCTGCTGCTCGCGCCGGCGGCGCTGCAGGCCGCCTTGCGCGCGCGCGACTGGCTGCAACTGGGCGTGCATGGGCGCGAACTGTGGCAACACGCCCGGCTGCTGCCGCTGGGGCATGCGCTGCTTGAAAAGCTGGTGCAGCCGCGCAAGTCGATCACCGCCCATGTGCTGTGCCTCGCGCCCGGGATCGCCACGCCCGATGTCGATGCGGTGCTGGCGCGCCAGTGCAGCGCGCAATGGCTGGCGCAAAAGCCGTTTAGTCCTTTGCCGGTGCTGGGCGTGCCCGGCTGGTGGCAGGGCAATGAGCAGGTTTGCTTTTATGATGATCCTTTTGTGTTTCGCAGCGCCCGGCCTCACAAGCCCATACAACAGAAAGACGGCGCGCTGCGTGACTTGAACCCTGCGTCCCATGCCCCCAGATGGGGTGGTGTGGCGAATGCGCCGCTTTCCCTCCTTGTGGAGAATTAATCCCGATGAAACGAATTGCCCTTTTTCTATTGACCAATATTGCCGTCGTGGCGGTGTTGGGCATCGTCGCCAGCCTGCTGGGCGTCAACCGCTTTCTCACGTCCAATGGACTGAACCTCACCGCACTGCTGGGCTTTGCCTTCATCATGGGCTTCGGCGGCGCGATCATTTCGCTGCTGATCAGCAAGCCCATGGCCAAGTGGGCATCGCGCGTGCACGTGATCAACGAGCCGCGCAACGCCGATGAAGCCTGGATCGTCAACACCGTGCGCGGCTTTGCCGACAAGGCCGGCATAGGCATGCCCGAGGTGGGCATCTACGAAGGCGAGCCCAACGCGTTCGCGACCGGCGCGTTCAAGAATTCGGCGCTGGTGGCGGTGTCCACGGGCCTGCTGTCGGGCATGACGCGCGAGGAAGTCGAGGCCGTGATCGGCCACGAAGTCGCGCACATCGCCAACGGCGACATGGTCACCATGACGCTGATCCAGGGCGTGATGAACACTTTCGTGGTGTTCCTGTCGCGCGTGGTCGGCTATGCGGTCGACAGCTTTCTGCGCAAGAACGACACCGAAAGCTCGGGGCCGGGCATTGGCTACTACGTGACCACCATCGTGATGGACATCCTGCTGGGCTTTGTCGCGGCAATGATCGTCGCCTGGTTCAGCCGCCAGCGCGAATTCCGCGCCGACGCCGGCGCCGCCCAGCTCATGGGCCGCAAGCAGCCCATGATCAACGCCCTGGCCCGCCTGGGCGGCATGCACCCGGGCGAACTGCCCAAGAGCGTGGCCGCGATGGGCATCACCGGCAATATCGGCAAGCTGTTCTCCACCCATCCGCCGATGGAAGAGCGCATTGCCGCGCTGCAAAAGTCCTGATGCAGGGGGCGGCTAGCCCCGGCTGAATGAGCACAAGCCCGCGTTGAACGACGCGGGCTTTTTTCTGCGCGCGAGCGTTGATGCCTAGACCGTGGCGCTGGTGAATGCATCCGCATGGAAGGCCATGGCCGGCAGACCCTGCAGCAGCAGGCGCGCGCGGGCCGCAGTCACCATCTCCGGCGAGCCGCAGGCAAACACTTCGCAGCCTTGCAGTTGCGGCCAGTCCTGCACGGCCATTTCCTGCACATGGCCGCGCCGTCCCTCCCATGCGAGTGGGGCGCGCGACAGCACCGGTATGTAGCGGAACCACGCATGCTCCTGTTGCCACTGCAGGCATTGCGCATGCAGATAGAGGTCGTCCAGGCTGCGTCCGCCCCAATACAACACCATGCTGCGCGGCTGCGCCTGGACCATGGCCGATTCCAGCAAGGCCTTGACCGGTGCCATGCCCGTGCCTGTGGCCAGCAACAGCAGCGGGGCGGGTGTGGCGCCGCCGTCCGTTGCTACCGCGGCCATGCCAAAGGGGCCTTCGATGCGCAGTACATCGCGGGGCTTGAGCTTTTCGAGGATCTGGCCAGTGAACACGCCGCCGGGGCGCAGGCGCACATGCAGCTCCAGCGTGCCGTCATCGCGCGGCGCGGCGGCCAGCGAATAGCTGCGCTTGAGGCCCCGGCCCAGGTGGATGTCGAGATACTGGCCTGCGCCAAAGCCCAGGTGCTGGCCTGGCGGCAGACCCAGTTGCAGGCGCATCACATCGGCGGCCAGGCGGTCCATGGCAAGCACGCGCACGTTGGCGCGCGCCACGGGCCACTGGCCGTCGAGCTCGCGGCACTGCAGGGACAGGTCGCTGAGCGGCCGGGTGCAGCAAAGCAGGGCCTGGGTGCCGGGCAAGGCCGCGTCGGTGTCGGGCTGCTCGCAATCGGTCTGGCCGTTCAGCACCTGGGCCTGACAGGACAGGCAGGAGCCGGTCTTGCACTGGTGGGGTAGCACAATGCCGGCCGCCAACGCCGCGTCCAGCACGGTCTGCCCGGGGGCACAGGCAAAGCTGCGCCCCGAAGGCTGGAGCTGGATGCGAAAGGCGGGCGGAGGTGTCGGGATGGAGGACATGGTGTCGCGGGTCAGGGCTGTGCGTTGATGCCGCCAGTCTAGAAAGCGGCCGCTGCGGGGGATAGCCGCGCAGCGCAAGGCGGGCGCCGCGGCTTGTCCGTTTCTCGCAGGGGCGCGCTTGCCGGTGCCGGATAGCCGGTTTGCAGGCGGCTGTTTAAGATGGCCTATCCCTTTTTTCGTGTCCCAAGCCCATGTCCGCACCCTATAGCTTCGCCGCCGCCCAGGCCTATTACGATCGCCAGTACAACGCGCGCGCCAGCGTGCAGGACGTCCCCGCACTGATTGCCCGCTACGCCGGGGAAAGCCAGGCCGCGCACGCGCTGCCCGGTGCCGTGCGTGACCAGGCCTATGGCCCGGGTGCGTCCGACCTGCTGGACATCTACCCCGCGGCGCAGCCCGGCGCACCGGTGCTGTTCTTCATCCATGGCGGCTACTGGCGCGCGCTGAGCAAGAATGAATCGGCGTTCATGGCTCCGGCGCTGAATGCGGCGGGTGCGACTGTGGTCGTGCCCGACTACGACCTCGCACCCGCGGCCTCGCTGGACCATATCGTCGATCAGATGCGCCGCGCGCTGGCCTGGACCTTCGCGCATATCGCGCGCTGGGGAGGCGACCCCGAGCGCATCTGCGTGAGCGGCAGCTCGGCCGGCGGCCATCTGACGGGCATGCTGGTCGCGGGTGGCTGGCAAGCGGCCTATGGACTGCGCGACACGGCCGTGGCCGCGGCGGCTTTTCCTTTGAGCGGTCTGTTCGATCTTCAGCCTTTGCTGCACACCGAGATCAATGGCTGGATGGGCCTGGACGATGCCGCGGCCCAGCGCAACAGTCCGCGCTTTCAGCTGCCCAGCCACCTGAGCCATGCGCATTGCGCGTTGCGCGTGGCCTGCGGCGAGTTCGAGAGCCTGGAATTCAAGCGCCAGTCGACCGAATACCTTGCGGCCTGGAAAGCGCGCTGTCTGCCCGGGCAGTGGGTGCAAGCGCCGGGAACCAACCATTTCGACCTGCCGCTGGAGCTAGGCCAGGCGGGCTCGGCCGTGCACCGCACGGCGTTGGAGCTGCTGGGGCTGGACGCGGGCTAGGCCCCAGTAAGCCCGGGGCCGCAGCGGCTCAGAACGCGTGGCTCAGTCCCAGGGCCAGGCCCGTCTGGTTGACTCCAGCCAGCGGCGCGCCGCCGCCCTGGGCCGAACTCACGCTGACGGCCGACAGACCGCTGTTCTTTACATGGCCTAGCGACGCATAGACGGCGGTGCGCTTTGACAGCGCATAGGTGCTCTTGACCGCGAGCAACTGGGCCTTGTTGTCGGCGTTCTTGAACTTGAGCTGCGAGTACTGGGCATCGAAGCGCCAGGCGCCGACCGGGTAGCTCGCGCCCAGCCACCACAGGCCGCTTTGTGGCATGCTGGCGCTGCCGTCGTTCTTGCGCTGCATATAGCCCGCGCCGAGCTTGAGGTGGTCCAGCTTCAGGTAGGCATTGGCCAGGCTGCGCCGGTCATGTTGGTCGGCGCGCACCAGTCCCGCAAAGGCCCCCGTGCCGCCGGCCTGGTTGTCATGCGCCAGCGCCGCACCCCAGGTGGGCGTGTCGTACTTGGCCATCAACGACCAGGCGCGGCAGGCCTGGCTGTCGGCAGCGTTTTCGCCCGCGCAGTTGGCTCCGGCAATGCTGGGGCCGGCATTCACGCTGTCGCGCCCGAAGCTGTAGGTCGCGCCCAGCGTCAGGCCGGCAAACGTGCCTTTGTAGGCCAGGGCGTTGTCGGCGCGCGCATTGGGAAAGTAGCTGTCCAGGCTCGAGTTGCCGTGCAGGTTGGGGCCCATGATGTCGGCGTCCAGATTGCTCCAGAAAATCATGTTGTATTGGCGCCCCAGGCTGGCCGAGCCCCAGGGGCCGCTGAGCCCGACAAATGCCTGGCGCCCGAAGCCGCGGCCGCCCTGGCCCAGGGTGCCGCTATCGGGGCTGAAGCCCATTTCCAACACGAAGTCGGCCTTGAGGCCATGGCCCAGGTCTTCACGGCCGCGAAAGCCCAGGCGCGATGCACCTGCGCCCGTGAGCGCTCCCATGCGGCTGACGTTGGCGCGCGTGGCGCCGACATGCGTGAGGTATTCCACGGCGGTGTCGATGGAGCCATAGACCGTGACCGAGGATTGCGCGATGGCTGCGGCGCTGAGTCCACAAAGGGCGGCGGCCCCGGCGATTTGCTTGAACATAGGTTTCTCTCCAGAATGCATTGAGGGTTGTTTCGGTGTCGAACAGGGGGCAGGTGCGAGGGGGCGGGGCTCCTTTCAGGCGCGCGCCTGCGCACAGGGCGCGGATGCCCTGTGGGGGAAGTTGGGTGAGGGGACCGCCCGTCAGCGGCCGAGGTCCGGCTGCGCCGCGCAGGCGGCCTCAGACGCCGAGGTAGTCATGCCAGAGCTGGCGGTTGGCATTGAGCTCATCGGAGTTGCCCTGCCAGACCGCATGGCCGCGCTCCAGGATCACATGGCGGTCGGCCAGGCCGACCAGCCGGTGCACGTATTTGTCCACCACCAGAATGGTCTGGCCCGCGGCCTTGAGCGTTGCCAGGCAGCGCCAGATCTCCTCGCGGATCACGGGTGCCAGGCCTTCCGTGGCCTCGTCCAGTATCAGCAGGCGCGGGTTGGTGGACAGCGCACGGCCTATGGCCAGCATCTGCTGCTCGCCGCCCGACAACTGGTTGCCCATGTTGCCCGCGCGTTCCTTGAGCCGCGGAAATACCTGGTAGATGCGCTCCAGGTCCCATTCGTCCTTCTGGCCGTTGCGGTTGGCGGCAAAAGCCAGCAGGTGCTCCTGCACGGTCAGATTGGGAAAGCACTGGCGCCCTTCGGGCACGATGGCGATGCCCAGGCGCGCGATTGCATCCGGGCGCATGCCGTGCGTCGACTGGCCGTCGAACCGAATCTCGCCCTGGCGCAGCGGCAGCGCGCCTATCAGGGTCTTGATGGTGGTGCTCTTGCCCATGCCATTGCGCCCGAGCAGCGTCACGACCTCCTGCGGCCGGATCTGGAAATCGATGCCGAACAGCACCTGGCTCGCGCCGTAGCCGGCCTGCAGTCCGCTGCATTCGAGCAGGGGGGGATTGGTGTTGCTCATGCCGCGGCCTCCATGGCGTCTGCTTCGCTGCCCAGATAGACTTCCTGGACCTGGGGGTTGGCCTTGATTTCCTGGGCCGTGCCACAGGTCAGCACCTTGCCGTAGACCAGCACCGAGATGCGGTCAGCCAACTGGAACACGGCGTCCATGTCGTGTTCTATCAGCAGGATGGCCATATCCTGGCGCAGGCTGCGGATCAGCCGCACCATCTCCGCCGACTCGACCGGCCCCATGCCAGCCATGGGTTCGTCGAGCAGCAGCAGCTTGGGGCGCGCGGCGATCGCCAATGCCACATCGAGCTTGCGCTGCGCGCCATGCGGCAAGGTGCCGGCCGTGCGCAGCCATTCGCTTTCGAGATGCACGCGCCGCGCCAGGTCGCGCGCCTGTGCGTGCAGCGCGGCATCGCGGTCGCGGCTGCGCAGCATGCGAAAGCTCGAGCCCGCATGCGCCTGCACTGCCAGCAGCAGGTTCTCGCCCACGCTTTGCTGCGGGAAGATGCTGGTCACCTGGAAGCAGCGCGACAGCCCGCAGGCCACGCGCCGGTGCGGCGGCAGGCCGGTCAGCTCCACACCGTCGAGCACCAGCGTGCCTGCGTCTGCGCTCAGCAGACCGGAGATCAGGTTGACCAGCGTGGACTTGCCCGCGCCGTTAGGCCCGATCAGCGCATGCACTTCGCCGCGGTCGACGGCAAAGCTCACATGGTCGGTGGCCAGCAAGGCACCGAAGCGTTTGACCAATTGGTTGGCAACAAGCAGGCTCATGCCTTGGCCTTTCTGGACAGCAGTGCCGCCACACCTTTGGGCGCCAGAAACACCACGGCAATCAGCAGCAGCCCCAGCGGGGCATGCCGATAGTCGGTGTACTGGCGCAAGATTTCCTCGGAGATCAACCAGATTGCGACGCCCAGCGGCGCGCCAAAGCGCCGCCCCACGCCGCCGATGACGACCATCACGATGAGCAGTGCCGACTGGCTCCAGTGCATCAGCGAGGGGCTCACAAACGCGTTCTGCGTGGCCATCAGCGCGCCCGACAGGCTGGCCACACCCCCGGCCACGGCAAACGCGCAGAGCTTGAGCAGGTAGCTGGGGTAGCCCAGGGCCTGCATGCGCGTTTCGTTGTCGCGTATGCCTTCGAGCGCACGGCCGAAATGCGACACCTCCAGGCGTGCGAGCAGCACGAACACCAGCACCAGCGCCGCGAGCGCGACCCAGTACAGCGCCGCCCCGCTCGCGGCCAGGCCGCCCGCATCGTTCGCCATCAGCAGCAGCGGCGCATACAGCGTATAGCCGTCGTCGCCGCCGTATTGGCGCAGGGACACGGCCAGGTAGTACAGCATCTGCGCGAACGCCAGCGTGATCATGATGAAGTACACGCCCCGGGTGCGCAGCGCGACCGCGCCGATGACGGTGGCCATCAGCACGCCGGCGAGCATGGCCAGCCCCCAGATGGGCAGCGCGAGCGTCCAGCCCGCATCGGCGGCCATGGCCACCACATAGGCGCCCACGCCGACAAAACCCGCGTGGCCGAGCGCAACCAGGCCTACGCGGCCGATCAGGAAATTCAGGCTCAGCGCGGCCAGCGAGACGATCATCAGCCGCCCCAGAAAGCCCACGTAATAGCCCAGGTCCCATTGCGGGGCCAGCAGCGGAAACGCGGCCAGCGTGAGCACCAGGGCGGCCGCTGCGGCTACGGGCAGCCACGCCGGGGTGGAAGAAAGAGCGGAAGGGGGAGGATGCATCAGGTTCTCACTCATACGCGTGCAGGGAAAAGGCCGGAAGGCTTGAAGACCAGCACGCCGGCCATCAGCATGTACATGGCGATGCTGGAGACGGCGGGGCCGATGTCGGCGGCCAGCGTGGGCGACAGGGTTTCGCGCAGCAGCGGGGGCAGGAAGGCGCGGCCCGCGGTGTCGACCATCCCGACCAGCATGCTGGCCACGAACGCCCCGCGCACCGAGCCTATGCCGCCGATGACGATGACCACCAGCGCCGGAATCAGGATCGCTTCGCCCATGCCCACGGCCACGGCGCTGATCGGCGCCATGAGCGCACCGGCGATCGCCGCCAGCGCCGCACCCAGGCCGAACACCAGCGTGAAGATCTTGGACACCTGCACGCCCATGAACTCGGCCATGGCGCGGTTGGAGGCGCCGGCGCGCACCAGCATGCCCAGCCGCGTGTGGTTGACGAGCCAGTACAGCCCGGCCGCGATCAGCAGCCCTGCGCCCAGGATCAGCAGGCGGTAGGACGGATAGGGCACGAAGCCCAGCAGGTTCACGGGGCCGGACAGGGCTGCGGGCGTGGGCGCCATGATGGGCGAAGGCCCCCAGAGGAACTTGACCACGTCGTCGGCGATCAGTACCACGCCGAACGTGGCCAGCACCTGGGACAGGTGGTCACGCTGGTAGAGCCGGCGCACCAGGCAGGCCTCGAGCACGATGGCCAGCACGAAAGTCGCGGCCACGGCGATCAGCACGGCGCCGACGAAGGAGCCCGACTGCGCATGCACCGTGGCCGAGACATAGCCGCCGGCCATGAACAGCGAGCCATGGGCCAGGTTCAGCGTGTCCATGATGCCGAACACCAGGGTCAGCCCCGCGGCCAACAGGAACAGCATGAAGCCGTAGCCCAGCCCGTTGAAGACTTGCTCCAGGAAAAAAGTCGCATCCATCGGTGCTCCCTTTCAGTGGCGGGGGCTCATTTCATCGCGCATTGCGCGACGAACGAATCCTGGTGCGCGGTCAGCAGCTTGCCGGGCTGCAGCAGATTGGTGATGCGGCCGCTCGCGTCCTTGCCGACTTGGCGCAGGTAGTAGTCCTGCACCAGGAACTGGTTGCTGCCGTACTTGACGGGGCCGCGCACCGAGTCGAAGGACGCGGTCTTGATCGCCTTGACCACGGCCGCGCGGTCGCCGAGCTTGCCGCCCAGCGTCTTCACGGCCGCGTCCATGTTCATCACCACGTCGTAGGCAAAGGCCGCATACAGCGAGGGATAGCGGCCGTCATAGGCCTTGCGGTACTCGGTGACGAAGCGCTTGTTGGCCGGGTTGTCCAGATCGTGCGCATACGAGGAGGGGTTGAACAATCCGAGCATGGGCGCGCCCACGGCCGCAATGATGTCCTCGTCGGCCGTGAAGGGCGAGGAAATCAGCGCGATGTCCTTGCTCAGGCCTGCGGCCATGAACTGCTTGATGAAGTTGATGCCCATGCCGCCCGGCTGGAAGATATAGATGGCATCGGGCTTGAGCGCGCGCAGTTGCGCGAGTTCGGCGGCGAAATCCAGCTGACCCACCTTGGTGTAGATCTCGTCGGCCACGGGCTGCTTGTACAGGCGCTTGAAGCCATGGATGGCATCCTTGCCTGCGGGGTAGTTCGGGGCCAGGGCCACGACTTTGCGGTAGCCCTTGCTGGCAGCATACTGGCCCGCGGCTTCGTGCATGGCGTCGTTCTGGTAGCTGGTGCCGAAGAAGTAGGGGTTGCATTGCGCGCCCGCGAACTGGCTGGGGCCGGCGTTGGGCGAAAGGTAGGGCACCTTGGCGGCGAACAGCGCTGGGCCCACGGCCAGCGCCACGTTCGAGGCGACAGGGCCGGTGAACAGGTCGATCTTGTCGCGCTGCACCATGCGGTCCACGAGCTGGCGCGCCTGCTCTGGGTTGCCGGCCATGTCCGCCTGAATGAACTGGGCGGGCACGCCGCCGAGCTTGCCATCGAGCAGCTTGACCGCGAGGTTGATGCCGTCGCGCACATCGGCACCCGGGGCCGCGAACGGCCCCGAAATGTCCAGGGCCACGCCGACCTTGATGGGCGTAGTCTGCGCCTGGGTCAGCGTGGCGAGGCTGCCCAGAACGACGGCAGCGACCAGGGAACGGGAGGAGGAAGCGAACATGGAAACCCCTAGGATGAGAGAAATGGATGCAGCGCGGCTGCGCCTGCGCAATGTGCTTGCTTTTGCATGAGCACATGGCATGCCGGTCCGGAGGTCCGGCGATCTGGCGGCCTCAGTGCGCGGCCACGCCGACTTCGACACGCCCGGCCACCACGCGCACGGGAAACGTGCGCACCGCTTCGGTGACCGGGGCCTTGCAGGGGGCGCCCGTCTGGATGTCGAACGTGCCCTGGTGCAGCGGGCACTCGACGCAGCCGTCCTCGACCCAGCCGTCGGACAGCTTGGCGGCGCCATGCGTGCACAGGTCGTAGAGACCGAACAGGTCTTCGCCCTGGCGGAACACCGCCACCGGCAGGCCCTGGGCCACGACCGGCCAGACTGCGCCGTCCGGGAAGTCCTCGGGTTCGCCGACATCGCACCAGTTCAGGTCTTGCATCACTTGTGTCATGGTCTGCTCCTCAGATCGGTGTCGCGAGCAGGGTCTGCACGCGCGACGTGTCATAGATCACGCGCTTGGCGCGATAGCGCCAGACACCGTCCTGCAGCACGACTTCGTCGTGGTAGCAGCCGGCCTGGTAGACCGAGGATTCGCCGCTCAGGCCGGTGATGACCACCACATAGCTCGACTGCGCGAACACCACGCCGTCCTGCTGGCCGGTGATCACCAGGCCCGAGGTCATGTGGCGGTAGGTATGGCCTTCGAAGATGTTGGCGTGGCGCAGCGACAGCACGCGGTCGCGCAGCATCTTCTGGTTGCGGCAGTAGATGACCGGTGCCGGCAGGCCGGCATCGACGTTTTCCTTGGGAATGATTTCGTAGCGGCAGTCGGCCGTGAAGAAGTCCGGCCACTCCTCGAGGCGATCGTTGTCCAGGGCGCTGATGTAGCGCTGCTGCAGTTCCAGCAGCGCGAGCCAGGTGCCATCGGTCAGGAAAGTGTTGCTCATGGCTCAATACCCCATCAGTTGCTGGTAGCCCACCCAGAACCTGCGGATCAGGTTTTCGGTGATCACGGTGTCGGTCTGGTCGGATGCGCCCATGGCGATATAGGAATGCTTGTCGCCGTCGCGCGCCGTGCCGCGCTGCACCAGCTCTGTGGCTTCCGTGTCTTCCATCGAGATATAGCCCGCGGGGCCGACCAGATTGGCCTGCAGCAGGCGCATCTCGCGCATCTCCGGGGTGTCGTCGGCATAGCCGAAGAAATGGAAGATCAGCTCGAAGTTGTTCGGTCCTTTGGGCAGCAGTTGGCGTGCGACCAGCGTGTTGTGGATCTGCTGGATCACCAGTTGCGGGAAGATGGGCTGGATATGGTTGGTGGTCATTTCCTCGAACTCCTGGATCTGGCCCAGCAGTTCGGGGTCTTCTAGCGCAAAGCCCGAATCCATGGAGCGGATGTTCTGCGCCGCGTAGGCCGCGGCGGTATCGGCATCCTGCTCGGGCTTGGTCACGGTGATGATGCTGTGCAGGCCGTGGCTGGCATCGGGAATCGAGCGCGCCTTCATGCCCACGCGGAAGATGTTGAACGTGGTGTGGAACAGGTGCAGCAGGCTGGCGTGGTAGGGGTCTTTGACGTTCTCCAGGTACAGCTTCCAGTTCGACTTGGAGTACTGGCGCGTGCAGCCCAGGAAGACGATGGGCTTGTGGAAGATGCGGTCTATCCAGGGGCGCATCTCGGCGCCGAGGTAGTCGGGCAGCGCCGGCGTGTCGTCGCGGAAGGTCGCAAACAGCAGGCCCTTGTAGCTGTCCACGCGCAGCTTCTGCAGGCTGTGCTCCTCGGGCTTGAAGTCCTTGGGCATGCCGACCATGCCTTTTTGCCCGCGGCGAAACGGCACGCCCTGCAGGTCGCCGTTGGCCGCAAAGCTCCATTGGTGGTAGACGCAGGTGTGCGAGGCCGCATTGCCGCGCTTTTCACGGCAGACCATGGCCCCGCGGTGGGCGCAGCGGTTGACCCAGCAGGCCAGGCCTTCGGCGGTGCGCGTGACCACCACCGGGGTGTCGCCGACAAAAGTCGACTTGAAGTCGCCGACTTCGGGAATTTCGGCTTCCAGGCCGAGGAAGTTCCAGATCGGGCCGCGGAAGATTCGCTCCTGCTCGCGTTCGTAGACTTCCTGTGAACTGAACACGCGGTATGGAACTTCGGAGCCATTGGCCTGGGGGAAATGCACCGCCCGGCCCAGGGGTGTGGGGGCGCTCATGGCTTGCTCTAGCATGGCAGGCTCCTGTGGGAATGAAGATGCTTCAGTCTAGAATTCGGCCGCGACGCTGACTATCCGCGCCCGGCAGATCACGCTGCGCGTCTTGTCCGTTTCTTGTAGCCGCGCGCGGGTGCTGGTGCTCCCGCAAGCGACAACGCCGGGCCGGGCGCAAGGCCCGGTCCGGCGTTGGAATGGCGCTGGCGGGCGTGCCGCTCAGTGCATAGGGCGTGCGGTCTGGCTGGGCAGCTCGCCAAAGCGTTCGCGGTAATAGGCAGAAAACCGCCCCAGGTGGCCAAAGCCGTGGAGCAGCGCCGCGTCGGTCACGCTGGCCTGCTGCTGGGCCAGCAGAAAGCTGCGTGCCGCGTCCAGCCGCAGCAGGCGCAACTGCTCCATGGGCGAGACACCGTGGTGCTTGAGGCTCAGCGTATGCAGGGAACGGACGCTCACACCGGCCGCCTTGGCCAAGTCGATGAGGCCGATGGGCGCGCCCAGCCGCGTGCGCATATAGGCGTCCATGGCCTCGAGGCGCTGCTGCTCCAGGTCCTGAACCTGCTGCTGGCGGTCGGGCGGCTGTGGTGCCGGTGCGGGGGCATGGGCTTCGCCGTGCTGCACCAGCAGGTAGGAGGCCACCGCATGCTCGAAGTGATGGATCCAGTTGCCTGCAAGCGCGCTGTCGCCACTGATGCCTCCGATGCCTCCGATACCGCCTGGGCCGTGCGTGGCCAGCAGCAGCAACTGGATCAGCGTGGCCCACTGGTGCTCGGCGGTGGGCGATGACAGCGCGACCGAAGGCAATTGGGCCATGGGATCGTTGCCCGGGCTGCAGGCGCGCAGCATGCTGCCCGGAATCTTGACGATCAACTGCTCCGAGTCCTCCTGCCAGTGCATGCGCAGGTCCTTGCGCGGTGCCAGCAGCGCCGAGCGGCCGGGCGCGAGCGCGACGCGCTTGCCATCGGATTCAATCTCCGCCATGCCTTTGAGCGTGAGGTGCAAAAGTGCAAAGTCATCGAATGGCCGGGGCGTGATTTCGATCTCGGCGCCATAGCGCAGCATCACCACGCTGAGTTCGCTGGCGCGCGCCCGGTACATCACGGTGTCGACCGTGCCGCGTTTCCAGCGCAGGTTGTGCTCCGAGAACTCCTGCGCCACGCGCATGTGGGATTCCTGGGGCTCCCGGGAGCTGAACAGGCAACTGCGGTACAGCGGCGCCAGGTCCAGCCGCGCGCCGGAGCTGAATGTCATGGGCAAGGCAGGCATCGTGGTCTCGTGCTCCACCGGGTAGGCAAGCCCGCCGATGGGCGTTGGTTGGAATGCTTGAATTAGAGCAAGGCCCGTGCCAACAGAAAACCTCAGATGAACGCTGTTTGAGTGCGAATCGGCGCCATTCAGTGTAGGACTGCACCGAATTGGTCAACGTTCTTCCCAAGGGCGGTGCAGCGGCATTGCACGCGAAAGAGTTCAAACGGCGGAATGCCGGCCTATCCACAGGCGAAACGGCAGCAACAGCAAAACGCCCATCGCCAGCTTCACGCCCAGATCGCCGATCGCCCAGGTGACCCAGGGCCGGTCTTCGCCGGCAAAGGCGATGCTCCAGAAAACGGCCGTGTCGAGCACGGCGGCCAGCAGCGTCGCGACCAGGGGCGCACGCCACCAGAGGCCGCGGCGCAGCCGGTGAAAGACATGGATGTCCAGCAACTGCGAGCAGGCAAAGGCCAGGCCCGAGGCCAGCGCAATGCGCGCCGGCGCGAGCAGCAGCGAGGCGGCGACCGCGACGGCAAAGCCCACATAGGCAATGCGCCGCGCATGCGCCGGGCCATGGGCGCGGTTGGCGAGTTCGCTGACAAGAAAGGCGAACGGGTAGGTGATCGCTCCCCAGGTCAGCCAGTCGTTGATCGCGTGCTGCACCAGGATGTTGGAGGCCAGCACCACCGCCGCCATGGCCAGTGCGCCCTGGGCCAGCGCGCGCCGCGTGGGCGCGGTGAAAGTATGGGCGTAAGTCATCTCAGTTATCTACGGCGCTTGGTGTGAATCCGTGGTCTATAGAACCGGCGCGTCGCAGGCGGGGGGCAGCGAGGAAGGGCCGCCCCGCACCGAGGCTGCCGTCCCTGGCCGGGCGCCCCCCTCCACCGAAGGATGAGAGGGGGAAGCCGGGGCCCGCCTAGGGCGCAGCGGCTCAGGGGGTGCTTTGTTTCAGCGGCGGCTGGCGGGTACGGGCAGGCCCAGTATCTGCCGTGCCACGGCCTCGGCCACGCGTATGCCGTCGACGCCGGCCGACAGAATGCCGCCCGCATAGCTCGCGCCTTCTCCGGCCGGGTAGAGGCCGCGCGTGTTGAGGCTTTGGTAGCTGTCGTCGCGGCCCATCTTGAGCGGCGACGAGGTGCGTGTTTCCACGCCCGTGAGCAGCGCATCGGGCATGTCGTAGCCGCGTATCTTCTTGCCGAACGCGGGCAGGGCTTCGCGCATGGCTTCGATCGCATAGGCGGGCAGCGCCGCCTGCAGGTCGATCAGGTTCACGCCGGGCTTGTACGAGGGCTCGACCTCGCCCAGCGCCGTCGACGGCTGGCCGGCGAGAAAGTCTTCCACGCGCTGGGCCGGGGCGTTGTAGTTGCTGCCGCCGAGCACATAGGCGCGCGACTCGAGCTGGCGCTGCAGCACGATGCCCGACAGCGGGTGGAATTCGCCGTCGGCGAGGTTTTCCACGCCATAGGTCCGGCCGTCGAAGGCCGCGGCAAAGGCCTGCGCCGTGTGCGGGAAGTCTGGCGGGTCTATGGCCACGACCATGCCGGCGTTGGCATTGCGCTCGTTGCGCGAGTACTGGCTCATGCCGTTGGTCACCACGCGTTCGGGCTCGCTGGTCGCGGCGACGACGGTGCCGCCCGGGCACATGCAAAAGCTGTAGACCGCGCGGCCGTTGGCGGCGTGGTGCACCAGCTTGTAGTCGGCCGCGCCCAGCAGCGGGTGGCCTGCGTGGCGGCCCCAGCGCGCGCGGTCGATCACGCTTTGCGGGTGCTCGATGCGAAAGCCGATGGAGAAGGGCTTGGCTTCCATGCTCACGCCGCGCTCGTAGAGCCGGGCAAAGGTGTCGCGCGCGCTGTGGCCCAGCGCAATCACGACCTGCGAGGCCGCGAGTTCGCTGCAGCTGTCGGTGGCCAGGTCGCGCACCACCAGGCCGCGGATGCGGCGCTGGCGGCGCATGTCTGCGTCGTCGTGGCTGTCTTCGCTGTCGAACAGCACGTCTTCGACGCGCTGGCTGAAGCGCACCTCACCGCCCAGCGCGATGATCTGCGCGCGGATGTTTTCCACCACCTTGACCAGCTTGAACGTGCCGATGTGCGGGTGGGCCGCGTAGAGGATTTCGGGCGGCGCGCCCGCGTCCACGAACTCCTGCATGACCTTGCGGCCCAGGTGGCGCGGATCCTTGATCTGGCTGTAGAGCTTGCCGTCCGAGAACGTGCCCGCGCCGCCTTCGCCGAACTGCACGTTCGACTCGGGGGTGAGCGCGCGCTTGCGCCACAGGCCCCAGGTGTCCTGTGTGCGTTCGCGCACTTCCTTGCCGCGTTCGAGCACGATGGGCTTGAAGCCCATTTGCGCCAGCGCCAGCGCCGCGAAGATGCCGCAGGGGCCAAAGCCCACCACGACCGGGCGCTGGGCGAGATCGGCCGGGGCCTGGCCCACGGGCTTCCAGGCCATGTCGGGCGTGGGGTTCACATGCGGGTGTGACTCGAACTGCGCGAGCAGCGCGGCTTCCTGAGCGGGATCGGCGAGTTCGAGGTCGACGATGTAGACCGCCTGCAGGTCGGCCTTGCGCGCATCGAAGCTGCGCTTGAACACCTGCAGCGCGCCGAGTTCGGCCGGCGCTATCCCGAGCAGCTGCGCCGCGAGCGTGCGCAGCCTGGCCTCGGGGTGGAATTCAGTGTGGTTCTCGGGATCGAAAGTGATCGCCGACAGGGGGAGTTTGAGTTCTGCGATACGTATCATGGCTCGGATCTATCAAGCAAGCCGGCGATGGTAAGGCAAATGCGCGAATGGCTGAACCCGCGTGGGCGGCGACCCTGGCTGGCGATCGGATTAGGCCCGCCAGGGTGTGCGTTCACAAAGGCCCGTCCATGGGCTCGCCCAGGAAGCCGCCGCTCTGGTGGGCCCACAGCCGCGCGTAGACGCCGCCGAGCTGCAGCAGCTGCTGGTGCGTGCCTTCCTCGACGATGCGGCCCTTGTCCATGACGATCAGTCGGTCCATCGCGGCAATCGTCGACAGCCGGTGGGCGATGGCGATCACGGTCTTGCCTTCCATGACCTTGTAGAGGCTTTCCTGGATCGCGGCCTCGACTTCGGAGTCGAGCGCGCTGGTTGCTTCGTCGAGCAGCAGAATAGGTGCGTTCTTGAGCATCACGCGCGCGATGGCCACGCGCTGGCGCTGGCCCCCCGAGAGCTTGACGCCGCGTTCGCCGACCTGGGCGTCCAGGCCCTGGTGGCCGTGGCGGTCATTGAGCTGGGCGATGAAGTCGGCGGCCTCGGCGCGCGCGATCGCGGCCTGCAGATCGGCTTCGCTGGCGTCGGGTCGGCCGTAGAGGATGTTGTCGCGCATGGAGCGGTGCAGCAGCGAGGTGTCCTGCGTCACCATGCCTATCGCCTGGCGCAGGCTGTCCTGCGTGACCTGGGAGATGTCCTGGCCGTCGATCAGGATGCGGCCCGCGCGCAGGTCGTGAAAGCGCAGCAGCAGGTTGACCAGCGTCGACTTGCCCGCGCCCGAGCGGCCGATCAGGCCTATGCGCTCGCCGGGGCGTATCGTGAGGTTGAGCTGCTCCATCACGGCCTTGCCGTCGCGGTAGCCGAACGACACGTTGTCGAACACGACTTCGCCGCGCGTGACCTGCAGCGGCCGGGCATCGGCCGCGTCGCGCACGGTCGGCGGATGGGTCAGCGTGTTGATGCCGTCCTGTATCGTGCCCACGCTTTCGAACAGGCTGGTCATTTCCCACATCACCCAGCGCGCATGGCCCGAGATGCGCAGCGCCATCGCCGTGACGGCGGCCACCGCGCCCGCGCCCACCTGGCCCTGCATCCACAGCCACAGCGCCAGGCCGCTGCTGCCGAGAATCAGCAGCACGATCAGCACATGGTTGGCGATTTCAAACTGGCTCACCAGGCGCATCTGCGCGTTGCCCGTGAGGCGGAAAGCCTCCATCGCCGAGCGCGCGAATTCGGCTTCGCGGCGCGTGTGCGCGAACAGCTTGACGGTGGCGATGTTGGTATAGGCGTCGGTGATGCGCCCGGTCATCTGCGAGCGCGCGTCGGCCTGGGCCTTGCCCACGGCGCCCAGCCGCGGCACGAAGTAGCAGCAGGCGCCGATATACGCCGCGGTCCACAGCAGCAGCGGCACCAGCAGCCAGGTGTCGAAGCCCGCGGCCAGCACCATCATGGTCACGAGATAGACCGTCATGCCGACAACGATGTCGGTGGTGGTGAAGATCATGTCGCGCACGGCCAGCGCGGTCTGCATGATCTTGGTGGTGATGCGGCCCGCGAATTCGTCGGCGTAGAACGCCATGCTCTGGCCCAGCATCAGCCGGTGGAAGTTCCAGCGCAGGCGCAGCGGGAAGTTGATCGCCAGCACCTGGTGCTTGACCACCGTCTGCAGCGCGACCAGGCCAATGCTCAGCACCATGATCGCCACCAGGCCCCAGAGCGCGCCGCCTTGCTCGGCGAGCAACTGCGCGGGCTCGACGCGCGTGAGCCAGTCGACCACACGGCCCATGACGGCAAACAGCCAGGCTTCGTAGGCGGCCGTCACGGCCGCGAGCAGCGCCATGCCCAGCACATAGCCGCGCAGGCCCTGGGTGCAGGCCCAGACAAACGCCAGAAAACCCCGCGGCAGGGCCGCGGGTTCGGTTGCGGGATAGGGTGGAATGCGTTTTTCGAAGAATCCGTACAAGTTCAGTCCCTTTATTGACCTCTGATGTTAGGCCGTGGGACTGGTTCGTGGCGCTCTGGTCGGTTATTCCCTGCGCAGTGCAGGTGTTGGCTGGGGCCGTGCACAGAAAAAGCCCCCACGCTTGCCCACTGCGTGTGGCCGCTGCCCCCATGGGGCCGCTTTTTGCCTTGGGGCGGCCCAGCGGCAAAAAACAAAAAAATAGGACACCGCGCTGGCGGTGTCCTTGCTGCGGCGCGCGCGCCGGAGGTTACGTGGGCAAGAAGCCGTCGACCGACAGATAGCGTTCGCCGGTATCGTAGGAGAAGCCCAGCACGCGGCTGCCCGCTGGCAGCTCGGGCAGCTTCTGGGCAATGGCTGCAAGCGTCGCGCCCGACGAGATGCCGACCAGCGTGCCTTCCTCGCGCGCGGCGCGGCGTGCGTATTCACGCGCGGGTTCGGCTTCGACCTGGATCACGCCGTCGAGCAAGCTGGTGTCGAGGTTCTTGGGAATGAAGCCCGCGCCAATGCCCTGGATGGGGTGGGGAGCGGGGGCGCCGCCCGAAATCACGGGCGAAGCCGCGGGCTCGACCGCATAGACCTTGAGGTTGGGGAACTTGGCCTTGAGCTGGCGCGCCACGCCCGTGAGGTGGCCGCCGGTGCCGACACCGGTGATCAGCACGTCGAGGCCGTCGGGGAAGTCGGCGATGATTTCCTGCGCGGTCGTGCGTTCGTGCACTTCGACGTTGGCGGGGTTCTCGAACTGCTGGGGAATCCAGGCGCCGGGCGTCTGCGCGGCCAGTTCCTCGGCGCGGGCGATCGCGCCCTTCATGCCTTTTTCCTTGGGCGTGAGATCAAAGGTCGCGCCATAGGCGAGCATCAGGCGGCGGCGCTCTATCGACATGCTGTCGGGCATGACCAGCACCAGCTTGTAGCCCTTGACGGCCGCGACCAGGGCCAGGCCCACGCCGGTGTTGCCGCTTGTCGGTTCAATGATGGTGCCGCCGGGCTGCAGGCGGCCGGTTTTCTCCGCGTCCTCGATCATTGCCAGCGCGATCCGGTCCTTGATCGAGCCACCGGGATTGCTGCGCTCGGACTTGATCCACACCTGGGCGGCCGCGCCGAACAGGCGGTTCACGCGCACATGGGGGGTGTTTCCGATGGTTTGCAGAATGCTGTCGACTTTCATGGCATCTCCTTGGCGATGGCTTGTGTAGATCGCACATTCTGGCGCAGTTGATCTGCGTTCTGGGCATATTCTTATGCGCTGAAGGCAGGGCATTGCGACTGGGCGATAATCGCGGCGTGAAGTTCACCAGACCGCCGCTGGTGCTAGTGCCGAAAGGCCGCACTGGAGGAACGTCCGGACTGCATAGGGCAGCGTAGCAGCTAACGGCTGTCCACCGTGAGGTGAGGATCAGAGCAACAGAGACGAGCCGCTTTAGTGCGGGTGAAACGGGCAATCTCTACGCGCAGCAATACCAAGTAGGCACACGTTGACGGGGCCCCCGGAGTGTGCGGGTAGGTAGCATCGAGCTGGTTGGGCGACCACCAGCCAAGAGTAATGGCGGTCACGCGGCCGGTTTTCGCAAGAGAGCCGGCGGTGCACAGAATCCGGCTTATCGGTGGACTTCACACTTTTCATGCAAAAAGCGCCTGGCTTTCGGTCAGGCGCTTTTTCTTTTTCTAGGGCGGGACGTTCATGGTTCGACGCGCCCGGCCAGGGCAGGGCGGCTGACCACGAGCGGTTTGAGGCGAATGTTTGGGGCGAATCGAGCCGCCGCCCTGGGGGGCAGCGCCCCCCAGCGCGCAGCTACGCGAAGCGAGCAAGCGTGGGGGCTAAAATTTCTCCCAAGGCAGCAGATAGCGCCACTGGCCCTCGGGCAGCTTGGCCATCGACACCCGGCCCACGCGCAGGCGGCGCATGCTCACGACCTGCAGGTTCACGGTCGCGCACATCTCGTCGATCTTGTCGGGCCAGAAGCCCTTGATCGCAAAGCGCAGATGGGTTTCGTTCTGCCAGCTGACCTTGGCCGGCGGCAGGGGCTGGCGGTCGGCGATCAGGCCGTGGCACAGGCGCTGCAGGCCGCCTTCGGCGATCTGGCCCTTGACCCCGACCACGAGTTCCTGCTCGAGCGCGTACGCGTCTTCCTGCAGCTTGCGCGCGATGCGCGGGTCCTGGGTGTAGATCACCAGGCCGCTGCCCGGAACCGGGATGGGCAGGAAGGCGAGCTGGTCGGCGAAGTGGCGCTTGAGCACGCGCACCGGCGCGGGGGCGTCGTATTCGGCGAGGTTCTTCTCGGTCAGCAGGCTGCGTGCGCTGGGCACGCGGCCATAGGCTTCGCCCTGGGTGTAGCCCGCGGGCTTGTGCAGCAGCAGGGTCACGGGCGGTATGGCCTCGGCCTTGGCACCGGGCGCGAGCCGGACCTGCTGGTCCGCTCCGATGTGGGTGCCGGGCACGAGCACGACCTGGCCGTCGACCTGCACATGGCCGGCTTCGATATACAGCTCGGCTTCGCGGCGCGAGCAGCTTTGTTGTTCCGCCAGGCGCTTGGACAGGCGAACGGTTTCAGTTTGAGACATGCCGCAAGCCTAAGGCACGAATGCGTTCCACATGGGCCAAAAGGGATCTTTCTGCAATCGGCCAGAGCGCCTGGGGCGCATCGTCATAGGCCAGGCGCACCCAATCCTTTGGCGAGCCGTCGGGCGTGGCCTGCATGGCGCGCAGCACCTTGGCTTCGCGCGCGAGCCGGTGGGACTGCAGCCGGGCGATCACGCGGCGCGCGTCGCCGAGCACGTAGCCATGCGCGGGCAGGATGAATTCGACGCCCTGCAGCGCGCACAGCGTGTCCAGGCGTGCCAGCGAGTCGAGGTAGTCGGCCATGTTGCCGTCGGGTGGGTCGATCACCGTGGTGCTGCCGTTGAGGATATGGTCGCCGCTGAACAGCAGCGCATCTTCTTCGAGCAGGAAGCAGACATGGTTGGCCGCATGGCCGGGCGTGAAGATCGCCCGCAGGGTGTGGCTGACCGGGCCGCCGGGGCCGGTGCCGCCGAGTACCAGGCGCTCGCCGTCGACCAGCGCCTGGTCGGGCGTGAAGCGGCTTGCGGCGCGTGCCGTCGGCGCCGAGGGCAGGCCGCGGATCGCTGCCGCGGGCCGGCCGGCGGCGGCCAGCAGCGCCTGCAGCAGCGCGGCGCCGGGCGAATGGTCGGCGTGGGAGTGGGTGCAGACGATATGCCGGATGTCGCCGCCCGCGGCATCGAACAGCCGGCGCACATGTCCAGGGTCGCTCGGACCGGGGTCTATGGCGATGAAGCCGGTCAGCGCCTCGCCGACGAGATAGCTGTTCGTGCCCGGTCCGGTCATCACGCCGGCGTTGGGTGCCGTCAGGCGCAGCACATTGCGCCGCAGTGCCACGGGCTGCGTGGTCTGCCAGTCGAGCGGGTGGAAGACCTGCCCGTCGGGGCTGACCATCGCGAGCTCGCCATAGGCCGACTCGTCTTCCATGTGGCGTCGTTCCGCGCCGCCGATCAGGCCGGTGCGCGGGCAGCAGTCCCAGAGCACCTCTTCGTGCGCGAGCGCCGCGAACACCGCGTCGGTCGAGCCGAAACGGGCCAGCTTCTCGAGCGTCTTGATGGTCGGGAAGATGATGGGAAACACGCCATCGGCGAAGCGCTGCAGCGCTTCGCCCGGCGTGATCCACTGCGGCTCGAACTGCTCGCTTTCATCGGCCACGGGTGTCTGGCCTTCGGGCATGCGCGCGACGAGGAACTGCGTGGCAAAGCGCTTGGGCTGGGTGCGGTCGGCGGTCCAGTGCGCGAGTGCATGCAATGCGTCGGCGGCGAGCGTGAGCCCGCGCGCCGTGCATTGCGCGACAAACGGCGCTGCGCGGTCGAACGTCGCGATGTCGCTGGCATCGGCCATGCGGCCGTCGGCATGGCGCGCAAGCAGCACGCCGAGTTCCTCGAAGCTCTCGCGGATCGCGGCGATCGCCTGGGTCAGGTGGGCATCGCTTTGCCCGGCGCGGCGCGCGGCGGCCGCATGCGAGCGCGCGTCGAGCGCGTCGATGCCGCCGCCCGGGAACACATAGGCGCCGGGCAGAAAGCTGGCCGTGGGCGAGCGGCGCGTCATGAGCACTTCAAAGCCCCCGCCTTCACTTCGGTCGCGCAACAGCAGCGCGGTGGCTGCGGGCCGGGGATCTGCGGGGGCGCGCTGGTCGCGCAGGAGCTGGCTGGGACGGGTCATGGGGCGTGGGATTCAGGAAGAAGGGCTGGGCGCGGCGTCGGTCGGGAGGCTATTTGCCTTTGGAGTAGCCGAGCGCGACCACCAGGGCCGTGACGATGAAGAAGGCTTGCAATTCGAGGGCCCAGCCGCCCGAATTGCCAATCGACAGGAAATGCCCGGTGTGCACCAGCAGCAGCGCCACCAGCATGTTGCCGACGACGATCAGTGCCGCGGGCACGACCCACACGCCGATCAGCAACAGCAGCGGCGCGACCACTTCGCCCAGGTAGACCCCATAGGCCAGCCACGAGGGCAGGCCATGGCCCGTGACCATTTTCTCGATGCCGCCTATGCCATGCGTGATCTTCGCCCAGCCGTGGAACAGCAGCAGCAGCGCGAGCGTGATGCGCAGCAGCACCATGGCGGCGCGGGGATGGTGCAGGTGGGACCAGAAGTTCATGGGTTTCCTCGGGAGAAAAATGGATCGGATGGCAGGCCGCTGACCGGCCATTGCACAAAGAAGCGATCTTCGCTTTGTGCCACAAGAAGGTCTGCGCGACTGTTGCATGCGCGCCAATTCTGACCTGCACGGCGCGCCTGCGCTGCATGCAGGCGCGCGGCCCGCGCCGGCACAGGATTATTTCTGCTGTATCTGTAGGTCGGAAGGCAGAGCTGCAGCAGCGGTGAAACAAAGGGTGCGAACGCATCTAGGATGGCTTCAGGCCGGTGCGAAACAGGCCATCACCAGCGCTTGCGACGCCTTGCGCTGTCCGCAGGCACCGTCACCACCAAGAGGAAATTGCCATGATGTCACAGTCCGTTCGCTCTTTGTTGATCGCTGCAACCGTCGCCGTGGGCGGCGTGGCCATGCTCGGCTGCACCACCACCAGCCCCTCCGACGTGCAGGCTTCGCCGCGCGCCACCCGTGGCTCGCTCGACGCCCAGGTCGATGCCACCCTGACGCGGCTCTATGCCACCGTTCCCGGCTCGCGCGAGCTGGTGTCGAACTCCAAGGGCGTGCTGGTGTTCCCTACCGTGGTCGGCGGCAGCTTCGTGGTCGGTGCCGAGCATGGCCGCGGCGCGTTGCGCTCGGGTGAGCGCACGCTGGGCTACTACAGCACCACTGCGGCCTCGATAGGCTGGCAGGCCGGTGGTCAGTCCAAGGCCGTGATCTATGTCTTCAACACCCAGGATGCGCTCGACAAGTTCCTGCGCAGCGAAGGCTGGTCGGCAGGCGTCGATGCCACGGTGGCCGTGGGCCGCGTCGGCGCCACCGGCATGATCGATACCCAGACCGCGCAGGCGCCGGTGACGAGCTTCGTCATGACCAACGCCGGCCTTGAAGCCGGGGTATCGCTGCAGGGCGCGAAGATCTCCAAAATCAACATGTAAGCCCCCCGCCCCGAGCGTGCTGCCGCCGCTAGGGGCGGCCCGCGTTGGGGGCGTGCAGGCCTTGGACGACCCCTGTGATGGCGGCGGGGCGCGACTGCGCGGATAATCGGCGACCATGCAAATCCGCTTCACCAAGATGCAGGGCGCGGGCAATGACTTTGTCGTGCTCGATGAAACGCAGGGCCTGTGGGGCCTGTCGCCTGCCCAGTACCGCTTTCTGGCCGACCGCCACTTCGGCGTCGGCGCCGACCAGATCCTCAGCGTGCGGCCCGCGCCGGCCGAAGGCATTGATTTCGAGTACGTGATCCACAACGCCGATGGCGGCGAAGTGGAGCAGTGCGGCAATGGCGCGCGCTGCTTCGCGCGCTACGTGCACGACCGCGGCCTGACCGACAAGAAAGTGATACGCGTCAAGACCCTGTCCGGCGTGATCGCGCCCGAGCTCGCGGCCGACGGCCGGGTGCGCGTGGACATGGGCCGGCCCGAGCTGCGGCCCGAGCGCGTGCCGTTCGATACCGCAGGCCTGAAGGCGCGTTCCGAAGGCCAGGCCCAGCTTTGGCCGCTGGCGCTCGATGGCGGTGCCTCGACCCAGTGGGTCATGCCGGTGTCCATGGGCAATCCGCACGCCGTGCTCTGGGTCGACGATGTAGCCACCGCGCCCGTCGCGACGCTGGGCCCGCAGATCGAGCAGCACCCGCGCTTTCCCCAGCGCGTCAACGCCGGCTTCCTGCAGCGCGTGGGCCGCGGTGAAGTGCGGCTGCGCGTCTACGAGCGCGGCGCGGGCGAAACGCTGGCCTGCGGCACCGGCGCCTGCGCGGCCGTCGTCGCGGGCATACGCCAGGGGCTGCTCGATACGCAGGTGCAGGTGCATACGCGCGGCGGCCTGCTGAGCATTGCCTGGTCCGGAGGCGACGACGACAGCGTCTTCATGACCGGCCCCGCGACTTTTGTTTTTGACGGACAGATCGAACTTCCCGAAGCACCATGAACGACAGCACCAGCATCGACCACGCCTTGTCCACCAGCGAAGACAGCATCGCCTCCTACCTGGCCCAGGTTCCGGAATTCTTTGAACGCCATGCCGAAGTGCTGACGGGCGTGCGCCTGACCAGCGTCCATGGTCATCGCGCGGTGAGCCTGCAGGAGCGCCAGGCCGAGATGCTGCGCGACAAGATCAAGGGCCTGGAGCAGCGCATCATGGAAATGATGCGCAACAGCAGCGAGAACGCGGCGATCGCGCAGAAGATCCACCGCTGGAGCTGCGATCTCGCCGCCTGCGTAGAGACCCGCGATCTGCCCCATGCGATCACCGAAGGGCTGCGCCAGGTGTTCGACGTGCCCGAGGCCGCGATCCGGGTCTGGGATGTGGCGCCGCCGTTCGCAGGCGCGCTGTTCACCATGGGCGTGAGCAGCGATGTGAAGGCCTTTGCATCGTCGCTGACCCTGCCGTTTTGCGGTCCCAACCTGGGCTTCGAGCCCGCGGGCTGGCTCACGCGCGTCGACTCCGTGCAGTCGCTGGCCCTGCTGCCGCTGCGCGCCGGCCCGCTGAGCGCGCCTTCGCCGGCGTTCGGCATGCTGGTGCTGGGTTCGCCCGATCCGCTGCGTTTCGACGCCACCATGGGCACCGAGTTCCTGATGCGCATCGCCGAGCAGGCCAGTGCCGCGCTGGCGCGCATGCGCCCGGTCACGCGCACGCTGGCTTCGGTCTGACCATGGGACGCGCGGCGCCGGTGACCGCCATCGGCGGGGCCGCCGTGGAGGCTCCTGAGCCTAGCGTCGCGCTGCCAGCCCCCGCGCTGGCCTATCTCGAACATGTGCGCGTAGAAAAGCGGCTGGCCGCACGCACGCTGGCGCTCTACACGCTCGATCTGCACAAGCTGGTCGCGTTTGCGCAGGCGGCCCAGGTCGAGCTGCTGGCGCTGCAGGTGCCGCATATCCGGCGTTTCGCGGCGCAGATGCACAGTGGCGGGCGCAGTGCGCGCGGCATCGCGCTGATCCTCTCGGGCTGGCGCGGATTTTTCCTGTGGGCCGCGCGCCAGGGCCTGGTGCCCATGAACCCCGTGGACGGCGTGCGCGCGCCGCGCGCGCCCAAGCCGCTGCCCAAGGCGCTTGGCGTCGAAGATGCCTTGCAACTGGTCAATCATGTGAATGATGAGGGTGATGCTTGGCTGGAGGCCCGCGATGCGGCGATTGCCGAGCTGCTCTACAGCAGCGGCCTGCGCGTCGCGGAGCTGGTGGGGCTCGACGTCGCGCCCGGCCCGGACACCGAGCGCCTTGCGCGCGGCTGGATCGACTGCGCGGCCGGCGAGGCGCATGTGCTGGGCAAGGGCAGCAAGCGGCGCATCGTTCCCGTGGGCAGCGCGGCGCTGCAGGCGCTGCAAACTTGGCTGGCAGTGCGCGCCCGGCCCTTCGCTGTGCCGCAGGCGCTGGAACCTGCGCTGTTTATCGGCCGGCGCGGCGCGCGGCTCACGGCCCAGTCGGTCTGGGTGCGCCTGCGCGCACGCGCGCGCCAGGCGGGCTTGACGACATCGGTGCACCCGCATGTGCTGCGCCATTCGTTTGCCAGCCATCTGCTGCAGTCGAGCGGTAACCTGCGCGCCGTGCAGGAGCTGCTGGGCCACGCGAGCATCGCGACCACGCAGATCTATACCCGGCTCGACTTCCAGCATCTGGCACAGGCCTACGAAAACGCCCATCCGCGCGCCCGACGAAAGCGCTGAGCCGGCCCTGCGCCCTCATCCGGCATGCGCTGGCGTCCAGCGGGGCATCAACACCTCTTGAATCCACCGCTAAACTCCCCATATTCCCTGTTTCAGGCAGGGCCTGCGGTCTTGCGGGGCGTGCAGGTGCCTGTGTCCGGCGCGCGTTGAGCATTTACTTTCTAGGCGATTCCATGTCTCTCATTCCTGTCACCATCCTCACGGGCTTCCTGGGCTCGGGCAAGACCACGCTGCTCAAGCGCGTGCTCAGCGAAGCCCATGGCCAGAAGATCGCCGTGATCGAAAACGAATTCGGTGAAGAAAACATCGATTCCGACATCCTCAAGACGGAGTCCAAGGAGCAGATCGTGCAGATGAGCAACGGCTGCATCTGCTGCACCATCCGTGAAGACCTGCGCGAGACGCTGCAGCTGCTGGCCGCCAAGCGCCGCAAGGGCCTGGTCGAGTTCGACCGCATCGTCATCGAGACCACGGGCGTGGCCGACCCCGGTCCCGTGGCGCAGACTTTCTTCATGGACGACGAGGTCGCCGAGTCCTACCTGATCGATTCCATCATCACGCTGGTCGACGCCAAGCATGCGGGCCAGCAGCTCGACACCCGCCAGGAAGCGCGCCGCCAGGTGGGCTTTGCCGACCAGATATTCCTGTCCAAGACCGACCTGGTCAGCGACGACGAGCAGCAGGCGCTGATCCACCGGCTCAAGCACATGAACCCGCGCGCGCCCATCCAGGCCGTGCATTTCGGCGCGGTGCCGCTGAGCCAGGTGCTGGACCTGCGCGGCTTCAACCTCAATGCCAAGCTCGACATCGATCCGGACTTCCTCAAGGAAGACGATGGCCACGATCATGGGCATGACCATGGACACGAGCACGGGCATGACGACTGCGATCACGACCACGGTCATTGCGAGCACGACGCCCACGCCGGCCACGACCACGCGCCCGGCGAGGCCTGCAACCACCCGCATCACCACCACCATGACGACGATGTCAAGAGCTTCGTCTACCGCGCCGACCGTGCGTTCGATCCCGCCAAGCTCGAGGATTTCCTCGGCGCCATCGTCAATATCTACGGCCCCAAGATGCTGCGCTACAAGGGCGTGCTCAACATGCAGGGTACGGAGCGCAAGGTGATTTTCCAGGGCGTGCACCAGTTGATGGGCAGCGACCTCGGTCCGGCCTGGGACGGCGCCGAAACGCGCCAGAGCAAGATGGTTTTCATCGGCATAGACCTGCCCCAGGACATCCTGCGCTCCGGCCTGGACCAGTGCCTGGTCTGAGGTCCAGAACGCCCATTTCCGGCGCCCCTGGCGGAATTATCTTGTAGGAAAAATACCTTTTTTTGACGGGATTTGAGAGCAAATGCCTGCATTCTGTGGAATACCCGTATGTGGGATATACGCAACGTTTCGTTGGGTCTCGCCTGTGGTCGATACAATCGCGCCCCTAAAGAGAACCCGGATGGCGAGTCCCCCCTGGGACTTGTTCCCCTGCCAGGGGCTGGGCGTACCGAGAGGAGACTGGAAGTGAATGCCGAAACCCGCAAAGTGAACGCAGTTGCCAAACCCGCTGCAGCCAAAAAAGCCGCAGCGAAAGTATCTGCCAAGACCGCTACCCAGGCCGCAAAGGTGCTCGAGCCCAAAGCCGTGGCCCATTCTGTGCCTCCTGTGACCGTTGCTGCCGGCGGCCTCGCCCGCAGCACCCGTCCGTCCGCTCGGTTGGCCCAACTGACCGTACCCTCCATGGCCGCGGCTGCAGCCTTCGATGCCGCCAAAGCCAGCTACATCAACACCATGCCCACAACCATGCAAGCGCCTTCATTGATTGCTGCAAAGAAAGATCCTCAATTGGCAAACAACTGGAAGACCAAATCTGCGGAAGAGCTGACCGACGCTGAAGTCCTGGCCATGCCCGAAGATGAGTACATGAACGACAAGCAGATGGCGTTTTTCCGCCACAAGCTGGTGTTGCTCAAGCAGGACATGCACAACAACGCCGGTGAAACGGCAGAAAACCTGCGCGAGGACACCGTCGTCGTTCCCGATCCCGCCGACCGCGCGACCATCGAGGAAGAGCACGCGCTCGAACTGCGCACGCGCGACCGCGAACGCAAGCTGCTCAAGAAGATCGAGCAATCGATTGCGCGCATCGACGCCGGCGATTACGGCTACTGCGACGAGACCGGCGAGCCCATCGGCGTCGGCCGCCTGCTGGCCCGTCCCACGGCCACGCTGTCGCTCGAAGCGCAGCAGCGCCGCGAACTCAAGCAGAAGATGTTTGGAGACTGAGGGGAATTCATCTCCATGCACCAGGCCACTTGCGCTACGCTGATCCTCTATGAGCACGGATGACAGCAAGCGAGGTGGCCTTTTCTCCAAGGTGGTGCGCTTTGTACGCCACCCCACGGTCTCTTGGTCGCAGCTCGACGTGCAAGCCGATGATCCGCTGGGTCAGGCCGACAAGCAGGTGCTGCGCCAGGCGCTCGAGCGCAAGCGGCGCAACGATTTCGTGCGCCAGCGCGAGTTCGATCAGTTGCGCAAGCTGCGCCAGCAGGAGGTGCAGTCCGCGGGCGTTGCCGAAAGCCTGAGCGAAAGCGCAAGCTCGCCGACCAGCTTCCAGAGCAGCCTGATACCACCCGATGCGCGCGCGGTCACGCGGCAGAAGATCGATGCGATCGAAGAGCAGATGTCCCAGCAATGGTGGCGCAACAAGCAGCCGGCCGATGCGTCGACGCTGCCCATGTACCTGCTCTCGACTTTCCCCCAAGCCGATTCCGTGCATGTCGCCGCAGCGCCTGGCGTGCCTGATGGCGAGGCGGCCCATGGCGGCGCGGATTCGCCGCCGGGCTTCGCGTTGACCGCGCCGCTGGACTGGCATGTCGAAGCCGGTGACGCGCTCGAGCCCGCACCGCCGCTGTCCGCTGCGCAGGCCGGCGAGCCCGAACGCGCGGCGGTGACGACGACTTTTGCCGTGACCGAACCGCATGATCCGCCCGACTGGGGCGCACAGGCGCGCCCGCTGCCATCGATCGGCGGGCCTGCGCCGGTGTTCGTGCACGACCCGGACTTCGAACAGGCCGCGATTGCGTTCGCCAACGGCAATGCCGCGGGCGCAGAAGCATTGCTGCTGGCGTTGCTCGCCCAGCGCGAGGCGCAGCCCGACATGCAGCAGCCCGTGTGGCAGGCCTTGTTCGACCTGTACCGCGCCGTGGGCATGGCCGAGCGCTTCGACGTGCTGGCCATCGATTTCGCCGCGCGCTTCGGGCGTTCGGCGCCGCTGTGGTTTGCGTTGTCCGCGCAGCGCGGCTGGGTCGAGCCCGGCGCCGCTGCGGACGCGGCCGGGCCGGGGGCGCGCGCCTGGCGCTGGAACGCGCCGGCGCAGCTCACGCGCCAGTCGGTGGCCGCGCTGCAGCGCGCCAAGGCGGCGGCCCCCGCGCCCTGGACCCTGATCTGGACGGCGCTGGAGCACATCGACGCCGATGCGCTGGCGCCGTTCGAGGTCCTGGTCAACGAGTGGGCGCAGACGCCGGGGCAGATCATCTTCCTCGACGCGCCGGTGCTGGCCCAGCGCCTGCAGGCGCTGACCGTGTCCGGCGACCGCGAAGCGCCCGAGGACGGCTGGCGGCTGCGCATGGCGGCGCTGCGGCTGATGGCGCAGCACGACAGCTTCGAGCTGGTCGCGCTCGACTACTGTGTGACCTACGAAGTGTCGCCGCCCTCATGGACGCCACCGCGCAGCAGCTATCTCGACGCGCTCGAGGAAATGCCCGAAGCCACCGAGACGATGGCCCAGGCGCCGGCCGGCGGCGGGCTGGTCGGCTGCATCGAGGGCGATGCCATGCCCTGGCTCGTGCCTCTCGAGGCCCAGGCGCGCCGCGATCTGCCGCTGGTGGTCGATTGCTCCGAGCTGATCCGCCTGGACTTCGCGGCCGCGGGGTCGGTGCTCAACTGGTCGGCGCGCATGCAGGCCCAGGGGGTGGAACTGCGCTTCGAGCGCATGCACCAGCTGGTGGCGGTGTTCTTCGGCATGATAGGCGTCAGCGACCACGCCCGACTGCTGCCCCGCACTGACTGAACATTGCGGCCCGCCGGGGCTTGCAATCCGCGCATCCACCCCCAAATGGCAACGCTATGGAACAGTATCACGGCACCACCATCATCAGCGTCCGCCGCCAGACGGCGAACGGCATTCAGGTCGCCATCGGCGGCGACGGCCAGGTCACCCTGGGCAATATCGTGGTCAAGGGCACGGCGCGCAAAGTGCGCCGCCTCTACCACGGCACGGTGCTCGCGGGCTTTGCCGGCGCCACGGCCGATGCCTTCACGCTGTTCGAGCGTTTCGAGGCCAAGCTGGAAAAACACCAGGGCAATCTGACGCGCGCGGCCATCGAGCTCACCAAGGACTGGCGTACCGACCGCGTGCTGCGCCGCCTCGAAGCCATGCTGGCCGTGGCCGACAAGCACGCCTCGCTGATCATCACCGGCAATGGCGACGTGCTCGAGCCCGAGCAGGGCATCGTCGCGATCGGATCGGGCGGCGCCTACGCGCATTCGGCCGCCAAGGCGCTGCTGACCAACACCGATCTGGGGGCGGCCGAGATCGTCAAGAAGTCGCTTGAAATCGCGGGCGAGCTGTGCATCTACACCAACATGCACCACACCATCGAAACTCTCTGAGCGCATCCCTGTTGCCCGCCTGCCGCGTCGGCAATGCCGCGCCGCAGGCCGATTGAACCGAGAACACCATGTCAATGACTCCCCAGGAAATCGTCTCCGAACTCGACAACCACATCGTCGGCCAGCAGGGCGCCAAGCGCGCCGTGGCGATCGCGCTGCGCAACCGCTGGCGCCGCCAGCAGGTCGAAGGTGACCTGCGCCAGGAAATCACGCCCAAGAACATTCTGATGATAGGCCCGACCGGCGTAGGCAAGACCGAGATCGCGCGCCGCCTGGCACGCCTGGCCGATGCGCCGTTCATCAAGGTCGAAGCGACCAAGTTCACCGAAGTCGGCTATGTCGGCAAGGATGTGGACGCGATCATCCGTGATCTCGCCG
Organism: Pantoea sp. 18069; assembly: GCF_902706035.1. Classification (GTDB taxonomy): domain Bacteria; phylum Pseudomonadota; class Gammaproteobacteria; order Burkholderiales; family Burkholderiaceae_C; genus Comamonas. The sequence continues at coordinate 99,098 of NZ_CACSJA010000009.1, forward strand.
AGATCGCCGTCAAGCAGACGCGCGAATGGGAAATCCGCAAGCTGCGCGCGCGCGCCGAGGACGCGGCCGAGGACCGCATCCTCGATGTGCTGCTGCCCCAGGCGCGCACCAACGACGCGCCGATCGACAGCACGGCGCGCCAGGTGTTCCGCAAGAAGCTGCGCGAAGGGCAGCTCGACGACAAGGAAATCGAGATCGACCTGGCCGACGCGCGGCCGCAGCTTGAAATCATGGGCCCCCAGGGCATGGAGGAGATGGCCGAGCAACTGCGCGGCATGTTCAGCCAGATGGGCCAGGAGCGGCGCCGCACGCGCAAGCTCAAGATCGGCGAGGCGCTCAAGCTGCTGACCGACGAAGAGGCCGGCAAGATGGTCAACGAGGAAGACATCAAGGCCCGGGCGATCGCCAACGCCGAGCAAAACGGCATTGTCTTCATCGACGAGATCGACAAGGTCGCGACGCGCCAGGAAAGCAGTGGTTCGGACATTTCGCGCCAGGGCGTGCAGCGCGACCTGCTGCCGCTGGTCGAAGGCACGACGGTGTCGACCAAGTACGGCATGGTCAAGACCGACCACATCCTGTTCATCGCTTCGGGCGCGTTCCATCTGTCCAAGCCCAGCGACCTGATCCCCGAACTGCAGGGGCGTTTTCCCATCCGCGTCGAGCTCGAGTCGCTGTCGGTGCAGGATTTCGAGGCCATCCTGACGCAGACCCATGCGTCGCTGGTCAAGCAGTACCAGGCGCTGCTGGCCACCGAAGGCGTGACGCTGCAGTTCACGCCCGACGGCATCACGCGGCTCGCGCACACCGCGTTCCACGTCAACGAAAGCACCGAGAACATCGGCGCACGCCGGCTGTCGACGGTCATGGAACGGCTGCTCGACGAGATCAGCTTCGATGCGGCCCGCCTCTCGGGCCAGACCATCACCATCGACGCCGCCTATGTCGATGCGCGCCTGCAGACGCTGAGCCAGGACGAGGATTTGTCTCGTTTCATTTTGTGACGTTTGCCGCGCAAAAAACGCGCTGGTGTTAACGCTTGTATACGCCTGACCGCACTTCGTGTGTGCATCTGCAGCCCGAGGGCGGTTGAGGTTTCACATGCAGTGAATTGAGTAAGTGCTTATGGGGCAAGGAGTTTTTCCCCAAGGGCCGGTTTGGATTGCGTTCTAAGTCCTTGATTTCATTGCAAATAATTGTCACACCCCCTGTGGCCTCGCCGCGATTTGCTGCTACAGTGGAAAAAAGTGCAATTAAGTGGTGAAACTTGCCATTCCCGGCGGTTTTCGGCGGTGAACGGCAGGCAGCCAGTCCAAGGGCAATTCCATGTTTCAAGGGGCCTCTTCGCTCAGTCTCGACGCGAAGGGTCGGCTTTCCGTGCCGACCCGGCATCGTGACGCCTTGAACGAGATGGCCGAAGGACAGGTCACGATCACCAAACACCCCCATGGTTGTCTCATGCTGTTCCCCCGGCCGCAGTGGCTGCTGTTTCGCGACCGCATCGCCCAGCTGCCGATGTCCGCGCAATGGTGGAAGCGGATCTTCCTGGGCAATGCCATGGACGTCGACATGGACGGGACCGGCCGCGTGCTGATCTCGCCCGAACTGCGCCAGGCCGTAGGCCTGACGCGGGACGCCGTGCTGCTCGGAATGGGCAACCATTTCGAGCTTTGGGACAAAGCCACTTATGACGCCCAGGAGGCACAGGCCATGCAGGCCCAGATGCCCGACGTTTTCCAGGATTTTGCTTTCTAAAAAAGGGCGTGCGATTGAACCAGCCCCTCCAACACATTACGGTACTGCTCGACGAAGCGGTGGATGCACTGCTGGGCGCAGCAGGCGAGGCTCCCGCGGGCGAGTGGGTAGACGGCACCTTCGGCCGAGGGGGTCACTCCCGGCGCATTCTTGAACGGCTCGGGCCGCAGGGCAGGCTCAGGGCCTTCGACAAGGATCCCGAGGCCATCCAGGAAGCTGCGCGCATCACCGATGCGCGTTTTTCCATTCAGCACGAGGGCTTTAGCCATCTGGCTGATCTGCCCACCGCCAGCGTGCAAGGCGTGCTGATGGACCTGGGCGTGAGCTCGCCCCAGATCGACACGCCCGAGCGCGGCTTCAGCTTCCGTTTCGACGCGCCGCTCGACATGCGCATGGACACCACGCGTGGACTGAGCGTGGCCGAATGGCTCGCGGACGCGGAAATGCAGCAGATTGCGGAGGTGATACGTGACTATGGCGAAGAACGGTTTGCTGGGCCTATTGCAAAGGCGATTGTTGCGCGGCGCCAGGAAAAAGGCCCTCTCGCAACCACCGGCGAGCTTACCGAGCTCGTGGCTGGCGCCGTCCGCACGCGTGAGGCGGGCCAGAACCCCGCCACCCGCACATTTCAGGCTCTTCGGATTTTCATCAATGCCGAACTGCAGGAGCTTGAGCAGGCGCTAGAGGCCAGCCTGCGCGTGCTCGCGCCCGGTGGCCGGCTGGTGGTGATCAGCTTCCATTCGCTCGAGGACCGCATCGTCAAGCAGTTCATCGCCAAGCACTCCAAGGAAGTGTTCGACCGCCGCGCGCCGTTCGCGCCGCCGACGCCGATGCGTCTGGTCGGGCTCGATCGCATCAAGCCCAGCGCGGCCGAAGTCGCGGCCAACCCGCGCTCGCGCTCGGCCGTGATGCGCGTGGCCCAACGCACCGAGGTGGCTGCATGAAAATGCGCCACCCCCTGAGCGGCTCACGCGGCAGGCGCCGAGCCCGCTTCCCCCTCTCATCCTTCGGTGGAGGTGGGGGGGCCGCCCAGGCACGGCAGCCTCGCTGCGGGGCGGCCCTTGCTCGCTGCCCCCGTGTTGGGGCACGCCAGTTTCAGGGGCTGTGGGTGGTTGAGGCGGCATGGATAACTGATGTGCAGAAAGGCCGGCCATGCTGCGCCTGAACCTGATGCTGCTGCTGGCCGTCATGGCGAGCGCCATTTTCCTGGTGCATACGCAGTATGAGTCGCGCCGGCTGTTCACCGAGCTGGACCGCTCGGTCAACGAGTCGCGCCGACTCGCGACCGAAAACCAGCGCCTGGAAGTCGAAAAGCGCGCCCAGGCCACGCCCCAGCGCGTCGAAAGCCTGGCGCGCGACCAGCTCAAGATGCATTCCGCCACGCCGGCCATCACGCAGTACGTGCAGGACAACGCCCGTTCGGAGGCCGCGCAATGACGCGCAGCGTGCTCTACACCTCCAGCCCCTTGCTCGCGAGCAAGACGCCGCTGTGGCGCAGCAAGATGATTGTCGCCATGCTGGCGCTGGGCTTCGTGGGTCTTGGGGCACGCGCGGCCTATGTGCAGGTGTTCGGCAATGATTTCTTCCAGCGCCAGGGTGAAGTGCGTTTTGCACGCACGCTGGAGCTGCCCGCCAACCGCGGCCGCATCCTCGACCGCAACGGCCTGATCCTCGCGTCCAGCGTGCCCGCGGCCAGCATCTGGGCGATTCCCGAGGACGTAGAGAAGGAAGACCCCGAAGTCCGGGCCAAGCTGCTGCAACTGGCCAAGCTGCTGGAAATGACCCCGGCCGCCCTGGATGCCAGGCTCGCCGACGAGGACAAGACCTTTGTCTGGATCAAGCGCCAGCTCGATTGGGACATCGGCGAGCAGATCAAGGCGCTGGCCATCAAGGGCATCTACCAGCGCAAGGAATACAAGCGCCAGTACCCCGAAGGCGAGCCCGCGGCCCACGTCGTCGGCTTCACCAATGTCGAGGACCAGGGCCAGGAAGGCATGGAGCTGGCGTTCAACAAGGAGCTCGGCGGCAAGGCCGGCTCGCGCCGCGTGATCAAGGACCGCATGGGCCGGGTCGTCGAAGGCGTGGGCGAGGAAGTGCCGCCCATGGATGGCCAGGACATCCAGCTGTCTATCGACAGCAAGGTGCAGTACTTCGCCTACCAGAAGCTGCGCGAGCAGGTGCTGGCCTTCAAGGCCAAGGCCGGCAGCGTGGTGGTGATGGACGCGCGCACCGGCGAGCTGCTGGCGCTGGCCAACTACCCGAGCTATGTGCCCGACAAGCGCAAGAACCTCACGGGCGAGCAACTGCGCAACCGCGCGATCACCGACGTGTTCGAGCCCGGCTCGACGATGAAGCCCATCACCATAGGCATCGCGCTCGAGACCGGCAAGTTCAAGCCCGACACGCCGATCGACACCACGCCCGGGCGCATCAATGTGACCGGCTCGACGATTTCCGACACGCACAACTACGGCCTGCTGACGGTGGCCGGTGTTATCCAGAAGTCGAGCAACGTCGGCACGACCAAGATTTCCCAGCAGCTCACGGCGCAGCAGATGTGGGAAGGCTTCTCGGCCGTCGGCTTTGGCCAGAAGCCGCAGATTGCCTTCCCCGGCGCGGCCAGCGGCCGCCTGCGTCCCTACAAGACCTGGCGGCCCGTGGAGCAGGCGACGATGTCGTACGGCTACGGCCTGTCGGCGAGCCTGCTGCAGATGACGCGTTCGTACACGGTGTTCGCCAACGACGGCCGGGTGATTCCCGCGACCATGCTCAAGCGCAATGAACCGCCCGTGGGCGTGCCCATCTTCTCCGAACGCACGGCCAACCAGGTGCGCCAGATGCTGGCGCTCGCGGCCGGCCCCGGCGGCACGGGCCAGAAGGCCCAGACCGTGGGTTACTCCGTGGGCGGCAAGTCGGGCACGGCGCGCAAGCAGGTCGGCAAGAACTATGCGTCGGGCAAGTACCGCGCCTGGTTCACGGGCCTGGCGCCCGTGGACAAGCCGCGCGTGATCGTCTCGGTGATGGTCGACGAGCCCACCGCGGGCAGCATCTACGGCGGCACGGTCGCCGCGCCGGTGTTCAGTGAAGTGGTCCAGCAGACGCTGCGGCTGATGGGCGTGCAGCCCGATGTGGCCGTGGTGCCCCAGATCGTCGCCAACCCGGTGGAGGAGTCGCTGTGAGTATTGTTCAACTGACATCTTCGCCAGAGGCCGTGCAATGGCTGCGCGGCCGGATCACGGGCCGGCTGCAGACCGACAGCCGCCAGGTCGCCAGGGGCGACGCCTTCATCGCCTGGCCCGGCGCGGCCACCGACGGCCGTGCGCATGTGGCCCAGGCGCTGGCGCGCGGCGCCGCGGCCTGCCTGGTCGAGGCCCAGGGCGTACAAGCCTTTGATTTCGCCGATGAACGCATTGCCGCGCTGCCCGATCTGAAGGCCGCGAGCGGCGAGATCGCGGCGCTCTGGTACGAGCGACCCAGCGAGCAGTTGCAGGTGCTGGCCGTCACGGGCACCAACGGCAAGACCACCACGGCCTGGTGGCTCGCGCATGCGCTGGCCCAGCGCGCGTTCGACGGCCGGCGCGGCTGCGCCATGGTCGGCACGCTGGGCGTGGGCGTGCCGCCCAGGCTCGAAGACACCGGCCTGACCACACCCGACCCGGTGCGCCTGCAGCGCGTGCTGCGCGACTACGTGGACGCGGGCGTGGCCGCCTGCGCGATGGAAGCCTCGTCGATAGGCCTGGCCGAGCACCGGCTCGCGGGCACGCGCATCCGCGTGGCGATCTTCACCAATTTCACCCAGGACCACCTCGACTACCACCTGAACATGGATGCCTACTGGCAGGCCAAGAAGGCGCTGTTCGACTGGCCGGGTCTGCAGGCTGCGGTGGTCAACGTCGACGACGCGCATGGCGCGCGTCTGTGGGCCAGCCTGCAGGCGCGCGATCTCGATGTGTGGAGCGTGTCCACCCAGGGCCCGGCGCGCCTGCAGGCCAAGGACATCAGCCTGGGCCGCGAAGGCCTGCAGTTCACCGTGATCGAGGACGCGCACAGCCATGTGCTCAAGACGCGCCTGGTCGGACAGTACAACGTCGCCAACCTGCTGGGCGTGCTGGCCGCGCTGCGCGCGCTGGGCCTGAGCCTGGACCAGGCCGTGCTCGCCTGCGACCAGCTCGAACCCGTGCCCGGGCGCATGCAGCAGATCGCCGAACCCGGCAAGCCACTGGTGGCCGTCGACTATGCACATACGCCCGATGCGCTCGAGCAGGCGCTCAAGGCCTTGCGGCCCGCGGCGCGCCAGCGCGGCGGGCGACTGTGGTGCGTGTTCGGCTGCGGCGGCAACCGCGATGCGAGCAAGCGCCCGCTGATGGGTGAAATGGCCCAGCGCCATGCCGACGGCGTGGTCGTGACCAGCGACAACCCGCGCGGCGAAGACCCGGACGCGATCATTGCCCAGATCCTGGGCGGCATGTCGCCGTCGGCAAACCTGCATTCGGAATCCGACCGCGCGGCGGCCATTGCCTACGTGCTGGCCCAAGCCGGCGCCAAGGACGTGGTGCTGATCGCCGGCAAGGGACACGAGGAATACCAGGAGAGCGCGGGCGTCAAGCGCGCGTTCTCCGACATGGCCCAGGCGCGTGCGGCGCTCGCGGCCCGAGAAGGAATGAAACGGTCATGATGACCCTGAACCAAGCGCTGGCCCTGATCCAGTCCCGGATCCCCCAAGCCCGCCTGATAGGCGACGGCGAAACCCTGCTCGCGCGCGTGCATACCGATACGCGCAGCCTGCAGCCCGGCGATCTGTTCGTGGCCCTCAAGGGCGAGCGTTTCGACGCCAACGATTTTCTGGCCCAGGCCCGGGACAGCGGCGCGGCCGCGGCCATTGCCCACCCCGGCCGCCTGGCCGAAGCCGGCCTGACCGGCATAGAAGTCGATGACAGCCTGGCCGCGCTGGGCGTGCTCGCCGCCCAGTGGCGCGCGCAGTTCGCTCTGCCTTTGATTGCCGTCACGGGCAGCAATGGCAAGACCACGGTCACGCAGATGATCGCCGCGATCCTGTCGGCCCAGGCGGGCGAAGCCGCGCTGGCCACGCGCGGCAATTTCAACAACGCGATCGGCGTGCCCTTGACGCTGCTGCGCCTCACGAGCGCGCACCGCCTGGCCGTGGTCGAGCTGGGCATGAACCATCCGGGGGAAATCGCCGAACTGGCAAGGATGGCGCAGCCCACGGTAGCGCTGGTCAACAATGCCCAGCGCGAGCACCTCGAATTCATGCACACCGTGCAGGCCGTGGCCGAGGAAAACGGCAGCGTGCTCGCGGCGCTGCCCGCCGATGGCGTGGCGGTGTTCCCCGCCGGTGAGGAATTCACGCCTGTGTGGCAGGGCCTGGCGCAACCGCGCCAATGCCTGCTGTTTGGCGACCAGGAGCATGGCGCCCAAGTCCATGCGCTGGAGGCCGCCTGGGAGCAGGGCGCCTGGCAGGTGCGCATCGCCACGCCCGCGGGCGCGTTCGACGCGCGGCTGCAGATCGCGGGCCGGCACAACGTGCGCAATGCGCTTGCGGCCACGGCCTGCGCGCTGGCCGCGGGCGTGCCGCTGGCGGCGATTGCCGCGGGCCTTGCCGCTTTCGTTCCCGTGACCGGCCGCTCGCGCGCGTTCAGCGTGCAGCTCGCGGGCCGCGGCATCACGGTGGTCGATGACAGCTACAACGCCAACCCCGACTCGATGCGCGCCGCGATCGACGTGCTGGCCGAGCTGCCCGCACCGCGCTGGCTGGTGATGGGCGACATGGGCGAAGTCGGCGACCAGGGCCCGCAGTTCCACGCCGAGGCCGGCGCCTATGCGCGGGAACGGGGTATAGAGCGCGTGCTGGCGCTGGGCGCGCAAAGCACGCACGCGGCCGCGGCCTGCGGCAGTGCGGCGCAACATTTCGAAGACATGGCAGCGCTGCTTGCAGCGGTGCGCGAAGGGCTGCCCGCGGTGGGCAGCCTATTGATCAAGGGATCTCGGTTCATGAAGATGGAACAGGTGGTGCAGGCCGTCCAGGCCTGCGCGGACACGAACAGCGCAGCATCGGAGGCCGCATGCTGCTGATGCTTTTTCAATGGTTGCAAGGTCTTTCGCCGGAATTCGGTTTCCTGCGCGTTTTCCAATACCTGACGCTGCGCGCCGTGATGGCCGCGCTCACCGCGCTGGTGATCGGCCTGGCGGCCGGCCCGCGCGTGATCCGCCTGCTGGCGTCGCTGAAGATAGGCCAGCCCATCCGTGGTTACGGCATGGAGACCCATCTGGCCAAGAGCGGCACGCCCACCATGGGTGGCGTGCTGATCCTGCTGTCGATCGCCATTTCCACGCTGCTGTGGTTCGAGCTGTCGAATCGCTTTGTCTGGATCGTGCTGTTGGTGACGCTGGGCTTTGGCGCGATCGGCTGGGTCGATGACTGGCGCAAGGTCGTCAACAAGGACCCCGAAGGCATGCGTTCGGGCGAGAAGTATTTCTGGCAGTCGGTGATCGGCCTGCTGGCCGCGCTCTACCTGGTGTTCAGCATCTCCGAAAACAGCAACGTGCAGGTGTTCGAGCTGTTCATCCGCTGGGTGCAGTCGGGCTTCTCGATGGACCTGCCGCCCAAGGCCGGCCTGCTCGTGCCGTTCTTCAAGGAAGTCAGCTACCCGCTGGGCGTGCTGGGCTTCGTGATCATGACCTATCTGGTGATCGTCGGCGCGAGCAATGCGGTCAACCTGACCGACGGCCTCGACGGCCTGGCGATCATGCCGGTGATCATGGTCGGCTCGGCACTGGGCGTATTCGCTTATGTCACGGGCAGCGTCAACTTCTCCCGCTACCTGCTGTTTCCGCATATTTCCGGTGCCGGCGAACTGCTGGTGTTCTGCGCCGCCATGGCCGGCGCGGGCCTGGCCTTCCTGTGGTTCAACGCCCACCCGGCCCAGGTGTTCATGGGCGACGTCGGCGCGCTCGCGCTCGGCGGCGCGCTGGGCACCATCGCGGTGATCGTGCGCCAGGAAATCGTGCTGGCCATCATGGGCGGCATCTTCGTGGCCGAGGCGGTGTCGGTGATGCTGCAGGTGGTCTGGTTCAAATACACCAAGAAGCGCTACGGCGAAGGCCGGCGCCTGCTGAAGATGGCGCCGCTGCACCACCATTTCGAGAAGAGCGGCTGGAAGGAGACGCAGGTCGTGACGCGTTTCTGGATCATCACCATGCTGCTGTGCCTGATCGGCCTGTCGACGCTGAAACTGCGATGAATACGCCTGAATTCACACCTGTACCCACCGACGCCGCGGCGCCGGTCGAGCCCGTGCACGCGCCCGTGGCTGATGGGTCGGCGCTGCCGCCGGTGCAGGACGCCGCGTCTGTGGAGCCCGAAGCGGTGATCGAGCCGGCGCCCGCGGCCCGCGAAGCAACGGCGGCCGCGCAGCTGCACGCCCCGGCAGCGCCCGTGCCGCCGCTGTCCAGCCTGCATGCGGCCGAAGATGCCGCGGCCTTCGTCGCGCAGATCTTTGCCCAGGTGGCCGCGCCGGCCTCCGAGTCCGAGTTCGACGCCGACACGGTGACGCAGGCCGCCCAGCCCGAAGCCGCCCCCGAATTGCCGCCCGTGCCCGCGGGCTGGCCGCAGGCGGCGGATTTGCAGGAACTGCCGTTCGCGGGCCAGCAACTGCTGGTGCTGGGCCTGGGCGCTTCGGGGCTGGCGATGGCGCGCTGGTGCGCGCGCCTGGGCGCCCAGGTGACCGTGGCCGATACGCGCGAAGCGCCGCCGCAGTTGGCCTTGCTCGCGCAGGAGCTGCCCCAGGTGCGCTTCGTCGCCGGCGCATTCGATGCGTCCTTGCTCGACGGCCAGAATTTTTCGGCCGTCTACCGTTCTCCGGGCCTGAGCCCGCAGCAGCTCGCGCCCGTGCTCGAAGCTGCCCAGGCCCAGGGCCTGTGCCTGGGCGGCGAGCTCGATCTGTTCGCACTGGCCTTGCAGGCCCTGGCCCAGTGCCATGGCTACCAGCCCGCGGTGCTGGCCATCACCGGCACCAACGGCAAGACCACGGTCACCTCGCTCACCGGCCAGCTGCTCGCGCATGCGGGCAAGTCGGTGGCCGTGGCCGGCAACATCGGCCCTACGCTGCTCGACACGCTGGCCGGCCATATCGACGCCGACACACTGCCCCAGGCCTGGGTGCTCGAGCTGTCGAGCTTCCAGCTCGATGCGGCCACGGGCTTCTCGCCCACGGCCGCAGCCGTGCTCAACATCAGCCAGGACCACCTCGACTGGCATGGCAGCGTCGAAGCCTACGCCGCTGCCAAGGCGCGTATCTTCGGCGACGGCCTGATGGTGCTCAACCGCGAAGACCCGGTCGTGATGCAGATGCTGCCCGCGCCCACGCGCGTCAAGCTGCAGCGCCCGCAGGAGCGCGTGCATCTCACATTTGGCGGCGACATGCCGCGCCGCCCGGGCGACTTCGGCATCGAAGTCGTCGCCGGCATGGCCTGGCTGGTGCGCGCCCTCGAAGCCGACGAAACCGGCAAGCGTGCCAAGGCGCCCCAGGACGACCTGCATTTCCAGCGGCTGATGCCCGCCGATGCGCTGCGCATTCGCGGCCGCCACAACGCGATCAATGCGCTGTCGGCGCTGGCGCTGGCCTGCGCCGCGGGCTGCGCGCTGGGCCCCATGCTGTACGGCCTTCGTGAATACCGCGGCGAGCCGCACCGCGTCGAGCCCGTGGGCGTGGTCGGCGAAGTCGAGTTCTTTGACGACAGCAAGGGCACGAACGTGGGCGCGACCGTGGCCGCGCTCACCGGCCTGGGCGCCGACCGCCGGCTGGTGGTGATCATGGGCGGCGAAGGCAAGGGCCAGGATTTCTCGCCGCTGGCCTCGCCCGTGGCGCGCTATGCGCGTGCCGTGGTGCTGATCGGGCGCGACGCGCCGCTGATCCGCGCGGCGCTCGAGGCCAGCGGCGTGCCGCTGCTGGCGGCCGACTCGATGGCCCAGGCTGTCGCGCTGGCCCAGGCCCAGGCGCGGCCCGGCGAAGCGGTGCTGATGTCGCCCGCCTGCGCGAGCTTCGACATGTTCAAGGACTACGAAGACCGCGCACGCCAGTTCGTGCTGGCGGTCCAGGGGCTGGCGCAGGACGCCGGCCATGACCTGGAGGGCTGGGTGTGAGCGCCGCCTCGATCACGCAACGCCTGGGCGCCTGGTTTGGCGGCCTGTCGGAAAAGGCCGTCGATGTGCTGCCGGTGCGCGTGGGCGGGCCGCAGTACCGCCGCCCGACGGTCACGCCGGCGAGCGTGCTGGGCCTGGACCAGGCGCTGATCTGGATGGTGATCGGCCTGCTCGCCTGGAGCGTCGTGATGGTGTACTCGGCGTCGATCGCCATGCCCGACAACCCGCGCTTCGGCAAGATCGCTCCCACCCATTTCCTGCTGCGCCACAGCATGTCGATCGCCATGGCGTTTGTGGGCGCGCTGCTCGCCTTCCAGGTGTCGATGGCGACCTGGGAGCGCATGGCGCGCAAGCTGTTCCTGGTCTCGCTGGTGCTGCTGGTCGCGGTGCTGATCCCGCATGTGGGCACGGTGGTCAACGGCGCGCGCCGCTGGCTGTCGCTGGGCATCATGAATTTCCAGCCGTCCGAGCTCGCCAAGTTCGCGGTGCTGATCTATGCGGCCGACTACATGGTGCGCAAGATGGCCGTCAAGGAGCGCTTCTTCCGCGCGGTGCTGCCCATGGGCGCGGCCGTGGTGGTGGTCGGCGTGCTGCTGCTGGCCGAGCCCGACATGGGCGCGTTCATGGTGATCGTGGTGATCGCGATGGGCATCCTGTTCCTGGGCGGCGTGAACGCGCGCATGTTCTTCCTGATCGCGTTCCTGGTGGTGGTGGCCTTCGTCATCATGATCGGCTTCTCGGAATGGCGGCGCGAGCGCATCTTCGCCTACCTCAACCCCTGGGACGAGAAACACGCGCTGGGCAAGGGCTACCAGCTGTCGCACGCGCTGATCGCGATCGGCCGCGGCGAAATCTTCGGCGTGGGCCTGGGGCGCAGCGTGGAGAAGCTGCACTGGCTGCCCGAAGCGCATACCGACTTTCTGCTGGCCGTGATCGGCGAGGAGTTCGGCCTGATCGGCGTGCTCACGCTGATCATCATGTTCCTCTGGATCACGCGCCGCATCATGCACATCGGCCGGCGCGCGGTGGCGCTGGACCGGGTGTTTTCCGGCCTGGTCGCGCAGGGCGTGGCCGTCTGGATAGGCTTTCAGGCCTTCATCAACATGGGGGTGAACCTCGGGGCGCTGCCGACCAAGGGGCTGACGCTGCCGTTCATGAGTTTCGGCGGCTCGGCCATCCTGATGAATCTGGTGGCGCTGGCCGTGGTGTTGCGCGTGGATTACGAAAACAAGGAACTCATGCGCGGAGGACATCCATGAGCAGGACCGCATTGATCATGGCCGGCGGCACCGGCGGCCACATTTTCCCCGGCCTGGCCGTGGCCCAGGCGCTGCGCGAGCGCGGCTGGCAGGTGCACTGGCTGGGCGCGCCGGACAGCATGGAGTCGCGCCTGGTGCCGGCCCAGGGCTTCACGCTGGAGACCATCGCTTTCTCGGGCGTGCGCGGCAAGGGGCTGGTCACGCTGGCGCTGCTGCCCTTGCGCCTGCTCAAGGCATTCTGGCAGGCGCTGGCCGTGGTGCGCCGCGTCAAGCCCGACGTGGTTGTCGGCCTGGGTGGCTACATCAGCTTTCCCGGCGGAATGATGGCCGTGCTGGCCGGCAAGCCGCTGGTGCTGCATGAACAGAATTCGGTCGCGGGCATGGCCAACCGCGTGCTCGCCGGCGTCGCCGACCGCGTCTTCACGGCGTTTCCCAAGGTCTTCGCCAAGGGCCAGTGGGTCGGCAATCCGCTGCGCCCGGCGTTCACGCAGCAGCCGCTGCCGGCCGCGCGCTTCGCGGGCCGCAGCGGCCCGCTGCGCCTGCTGATTGTCGGCGGCAGCCTGGGCGCGCGCGTGCTCAACGAGGTCGTGCCGCAGGCGCTGGCCCTGATTCCCGCCGACCAGCGCCCGCAGGTGCTGCACCAGAGCGGCGCCACGCAGATCGAGGCGCTGCGCGCGAACTACGCGGCCGCGGGCGTCGAAGCCACGCTCACCCCCTTCATCGACGACACCGCGCAGGCCTTTGCCGACGCCGATCTGATCGTCTGCCGCGCGGGCGCGAGCACCGTGACCGAGATCGCCGCCGTGGGCGCGGCCGCGGTCTATGTGCCGTTTCCGTCGGCCGTGGACGACCACCAGACCACCAATGCCCGCTTCATAGTTGACGCCGGCGGTGGATGGTTGCTGCCCCAGGGAGAACTGGGCGCGGAAATGTTGTCCAATATGCTACAAAATATGCAGCGCTCCACGCTTTTGGAGCGCGCAGAACAAGCGAAGAACATGCAAAAGATTGAGGCGACCACCGCGGTGGTGCGCGCGTGCGAGGAGTTGGCCGCATGAAACACGCCATCCACCACATCCATTTCGTTGGTCTCGGCGGCTCGGGCATGAGCGGTATCGCCGAAGTGCTGAACAACCTCGGCTACCGTATTTCGGGCTCCGACCTGGTCGACAGCCCCAGCCTGCAGCGCCTCAAGGGCCTGGGCATCACCACCTGCGTAGGCCATGCTGCCAAGCACATCGAGGGCGCGGACGTCGTCGTGACGTCCACGGCCGTCCAGGCCGACAACCCCGAAGTGCTGGCCGCGCGCGCGAAGAAGATTCCCGTCGTGCCGCGCGCGCTGATGCTCGCCGAGCTGATGCGCTTCAAGCAGGGCATCGCGATCGCGGGCGCACACGGCAAGACCACGACCACCAGCCTGGTGACCTGCGTGCTGGCCGAGGCCGGGCTGGACCCGACCTTCGTCATCGGCGGCAAGCTCAACAGCGCGGGCGCGAATGCCCAACTGGGCCAGGGCGACTACATCGTCGTCGAAGCCGACGAGTCGGACGCCTCGTTCCTGAACCTGCTGCCAGTCATGGCCGTGGTCACGAACATCGATGCCGACCACATGGAAACCTACGGCCATGACTTCGGCAAGCTCAAGAGCGCGTTTGTCGATTTCCTGCACCGCATGCCGTTCTACGGCCGGGCCGTGCTGTGCGTCGACAGCCCCGCGGTGCGCGACATCCTGACCAGCGTCGCGCGCCCCATGACCACCTACGGCTTCAGCGAAGACGCCCAGGTGCGTGCCGTCAACGTGCAGGCGCGCGGCGGCGAGATGCATTTCACCGTGCGCCGCGAAGGCCAGCCGGGCAACGGCACCTACCCCGACCTGGACGTGGTGCTGAGCCTGCCGGGCGAGCACAACGTGCTCAATGCGCTGGCGGCCGTGGCCGTGGCGATGGAGCTCGAGATCGACGACGCCGCGCTGCTGCGCGCGCTGCTCAACTTCAAGGGCGTGGGCCGGCGCTTCCAGCGCTACGGCGAGCTGCCCAGCCGCGACGGCGGCCGCTTCAGCGTCATCGACGACTACGGCCACCACCCGGTCGAAATGGCGGCGACGCTGGCTGCGGCGCGCGGCGCGTTTCCCGGCCAGCGGCTGGTGCTGGCATTCCAGCCCCACCGCTACAGCCGCACGCGCGACTGCTTCGAGGATTTCGTCAAGGTCATAGGCGGCGCCGACCTGGTGCTGCTGACCGAAGTCTATGCGGCCGGTGAAGCGCCCATCGTGGCCGCCGACGGCCGCTCGCTGGCGCGCGCGCTGCGCGTGGCCGGGCGCGTCGAGCCGGTGTTCGTCGAGAACGTCGCCGATCTGCCCCAGGCGATCGTCGACAACGCGCGCGCCGGTGATGTCGTGCTGTGCATGGGCGCGGGCTCGATAGGCGCCGTGCCGGCCAAGGTCGTGCGGATGACGGACCAGAGTGAACAGCCAGTCGAAGAGAAAGTCGGGATATGAGCGGATTGGACGCGAAAGCGAATATGGATATCGATGTGGGCGCACTGGGCAAGGTCGCGGTGCTGATGGGCGGGCGCTCGGCCGAGCGCGAGGTCTCGCTGATGTCGGGCGGCGGCGTGCTGGCCGCGCTGCGCGCGCGCGGCGTCGACGCGCATGCCTTCGATCCCGCCGAGCGCGACCTGTCGGCGCTCAAGGCCGAAGGCTTTGCGCGCTGCTTCATCGCGCTGCACGGCCGCTACGGCGAGGACGGCACGGTGCAGGGCGCGCTGGAACTCCTCGACATCCCCTACACCGGCCCGGGCGTGATGGCTTCGAGCATTGCCATGGACAAGATCATGACCAAGCGCATCTGGCGCTTCGAAGGTCTGCCCACGCCCGACTGGCGTCTGGTCGCCAGCGCCGAGGAAACCAGCCAGGCGCTGGCCGTGCTGGGCGCGCCGATGATCGTCAAGCCCGCACGCGAAGGCTCGACCATTGGCCTGACGAAGGTGATGAGCGTCGAGGAGTGCGCCCAGGCCTATGCGCTGGCTTCGCAGTACGACCCCGAAGTGCTGTGCGAGCAGTTCATCGATGGCGACGAGACCACCTGCCCGGTGCTCGAAGGCGCGGGCCAGGTCCAGGCGGGCCGCGCCCAGGCGCTGCCCGTGATCCGCATCGTCGCGCCCGAAGGCAACTACGACTACCAGAACAAGTATTTCACCGACACCACGCAGTACCACTGCCCCAGCGGCCTGCCCCAGGCCGAGGAGCATGAGATCCAGCGCCTGGTCGAGAAAGCCTTCCGCACGCTGGGCTGCCGCGGCTGGGCGCGCGCCGACATCATGATCCGCGCCAGCGATCGCCAGCCGTTCCTGCTCGAGATCAACACTTCGCCCGGCATGACCAGCCATTCGCTGGTGCCGATGGCGGCACGCGCCAGCGGCATCAGCTACGAAGACCTGTGCCTGCGCATACTGGCCAGTGCCGCTCTGGATGGAGGCGCTGGCCGACCATGAAGCGCACGCTGCCCGCTCCGCTCGACGTCAAGCTCATGAACGTGACCGCCACGGTCCTGTTCCTGGGCTGCGCCGCGCTGTTGCTGGCGGCGGCGAGCTGGTGGGTGGTGCGCCATCCCGCATTTTCGATCAGCCGCATCGTTGTCGAGGGCGAGCTGGTGCACAACAACGCGGTGACGCTGCGCGCCAATGTGGCGCCGAGCCTGACGGGCAATTTCTTCACCATCGACCTGGGCGCGGCGCGCGCGACGTTCGAACAGGTGCCCTGGGTGCGCGAGGCCCAGGTGCGCCGCGAATACCCGAACAGCCTGCGCGTCGAGCTGCACGAGCATGTGGCCGAAGCGTTCTGGGGCCCGGACACGGGCGCGGAAATGGTCAACAGCTTCGGCGAAGTGTTCGAGGCGAATATCGGCGAAGTCGAGCGCGAAGGCATTCCGCGGCTGCAGGGGCCGGCGGGCACCTCGCAGCAGGTGCTGCAGGTCTACCGCATGCTCGCGCCCGCGCTCGCGCCGCTGTCGCTGGAAATCGACGAGCTCACGCTCAACGAGCGCGGCAGCTGGAAAGCGCGCCTGGCCAATGACGCCCAGGTCGAGCTCGGCGGCGGCACGGTCGAACAGGTGTTGCAGCGTGTGCAGCGTTTCGCGCGCACGCTGGCCACCGTGACGGCGCAGTACCAGCGCAAGGCCGATGCACTCGAGTCGGTGGATTTGCGTTATGAAGACGGCTATGCGCTGCGGCTGCATGGCGTGAGCACAGTACAGGGCAAGCTGCCTCCTCCCCGTCCCAAACCCCAGCCCAAGCCGGCTGCGGTCCGGCGCTAAGGATGAAGGCATATGCAACAGAACGACAAGACGGGACCAACTGAGGGCGGACTCTGATATGGCAAGAGAATACAAAGATGTGGTCGTCGGGCTGGACATTGGCACCGCCAAGGTCATGGCCGTGGTGGCCGAAGTGCTGCCCAACGGCGAACTCAAGCTCGCGGGCCTGGGCGTGGCCCCGAGCAACGGGCTCAAGCGCGGCGTGGTGGTGAACATCGACGCCACGGTGCAGAGCATCCAGCTCGCGCTCAAGGAGGCCGAGCTGATGGCCGACTGCAAGATCCAGCGCGTGTGCACCGGCATCACCGGCAGCCATATCCGCGGGCTCAATTCCAGCGGCATGGTGGCCGTCAAGGACAAGGAAGTCACGCCCACCGATGTCGCGCGCGTGGTCGAAACCGCGAAGGCGATCAACATTTCCTCGGACCAGCGCCTGCTGCTGGTCGAGCCGCAGGAATTCGTGATCGACGGCCAGGACGTGAAGGAGCCTATCGGCATGAGCGGCATACGCCTCGAAGCCAAGATCCACATCGTCACGGGCGCGCAGAGCGCGGCCGAGAACATCATCAAGTGCGTGCGCCGCTGCGGCCTCGAAGTCGAGCAGCTGCTGCTCAACCCGCTGGCCTCGAGCCAGGCGGTGCTGACCGACGACGAACGTGAACTGGGTGTGGCCGTGGTCGATATCGGCGCGGGCACGACCGACGTCGCGATCTTCACCGGCGGCGCGATCCGCCACACGGCCGTGATTCCCATCGCCGGCGACCTGATCACCAGTGATATCGCCATGGCGCTGCGCACGCCCACCAAGGACGCCGAGGACATCAAGGTCGAAAGCGGCTACGCCAAGCAGTTGCTGGCCGACCCCGACAGCCAGGTCGAAGTGCCGGGCCTGGGCGACCGCAGCCCGCGCATGATCAGCAAGCAGGCGCTGGCCGGCGTGATCGAGCCGCGCGTCGAGGAAATCTTCTCGCTGGTGCAGCAGGTCATCCGCGAATCGGGCTACGAGGAAGTGCTGTCGTCGGGCATCGTGATCACGGGCGGCAGCTCGGTCATGCCCGGCATGGTCGAGCTGGCGGAGGACATCTTCCTCAAGCCCGTGCGCCGCGGCATCCCCAAATATTCGAGCGCTTTGGCCGACATGGTGGCGCAGCCCCGGTCGGCAACGGTGATGGGTTTGCTCGATGAAGCCAGGCTTGCGCGCCTGCGCGGTTTCAAGGTGGCACAAAAGAGTGGGTCGATGAAGACTGCTTTTGGCCGTTTCAAAGACTTCATTGTGGGAAACTTCTAGCCATGAGCGCCTATCGATTGCGCATTACCGGCCCGCCCACGGATGTCCGAATACCCAGTGATTCCAGGATTTCCCTTTTAACGGCCGTGACCCCCAATAGCAAAGTTTCAGGAGCAGCAACATGACCATCGAAATGATCGAAGCCGAAGAGTTCAACCAGGGCACACAGATCAAAGTGATCGGTGTGGGCGGCGGCGGCAGCAACGCCGTCGAGCACATGATTGCCCGCAATGTGCAGGGCGTGGAATTCGTCTGCGCGAACACCGATGCCCAGGCATTGATCCGCAGCGCTGCCCACCGCACCATCCAGCTCGGCCAAAGCGGCCTGGGCGCGGGCTCCAAGCCCGAAAAGGGCCGTGAAGCCGCCGAAGCCGCCGTGGAAGACATCCGCGCGGCCATCGACGGCGCGCACATGCTGTTCATCACCGCCGGAATGGGCGGCGGCACCGGCACCGGCGCCGCACCCGTGATCGCGCGCGTGGCCAAGGAAATGGGCATTCTCACGGTGGGCGTGGTGACCAAGCCTTTCGACTGGGAAGGCGGGCGCCGCATGACCAACGCCGACAACGGCCTCAACGAGCTCGAAGCCAATGTCGACTCGCTGATCGTGGTGCTCAACGAAAAGCTGCTCGACGTGCTCGGCGACGACATCACGCAGGACGAAGCTTTCGCCCATGCGAACGACGTGCTGAAGAACGCCGTCGGCGGTATCGCTGAAATCATCAACGAATACGGCCAGGTCAACGTCGACTTCGAAGACGTGCGCACCGTGATGGGCGAGCCCGGCAAGGCGATGATGGGCACGGCCACGGCCGCGGGCCCCGACCGCGCGCGCATCGCCGCGGAGCAGGCCATTGCCTGCCCGCTGCTCGAAGGCATAGACCTGTCGGGCGCCAAGGGCGTGCTGGTGCTGGTCACCGCGTCCAAGGGCAGCCTCAAGCTGTCCGAGTCGCGCCTGGCCATGAACACCATCAATGCCTACGCTTCGCCCGATGCGCACGTGATCTTCGGCGCTGCCTATGACGACAGCCTGGGCGAGGAAATCCGCGTCACGGTGGTCGCGACCGGCCTGGCCCGCCCCAATGCACGCCGCCAGAACATGGCCGTGCTGCAAGGCGGTCTGCGCACCGGCACCGACAACCTGAGCTACCAGATGCCCACGGCCAACATGGGCAGCGCCCAGGGCGCGGGCGGCACGGGCCACAGCACCGACTTCGGCAACATGGGCAACATGTCCGTGCCCAGCGTCTGGCGCACCAACCGCACCCAGGCCGCAGCGCGTGTGGACGCACTGGCTTCGGGCGGCATGGAAGACCTGGAAATCCCCGCCTTCCTGCGTAAACAAGCGGATTAAATAGCTCCCCACGCTCCGCCGCTGCGCGGGTCGCTGCCCCTCCAGGAGGGGCGCATTTTTGCCTTGGGGCGGCCCGGCGGCAAAAATATCGCACCC
This sequence comes from Pantoea sp. 18069, assembly GCF_902706035.1. GTDB lineage: Bacteria > Pseudomonadota > Gammaproteobacteria > Burkholderiales > Burkholderiaceae_C > Comamonas. The sequence continues at coordinate 118,323 of NZ_CACSJA010000009.1, forward strand.
CCTGAGCCGCTTACGCGGCTTCCCCCTTCCATCCTTCGGTGGAAGGGGGACGGCAGCCTCGGTGCGGGGCGGCCCTTCCTCGCTGCCCCCTTGCTGGGGCGCGCCAGTTTCATACGCTGTTACCCGTGTCAAAGGTTGATCGCCCATCGCGAAATTGATCGCGGTCATAGCCAAGACTGTGTCCCGGCCACGGCCGGGACATCGCTGGCCCACTTAAAATCCAGGTATGTTGAAGCAACGCACCCTCAAGACAATCACCCGTGCTGTGGGCGTGGGCCTGCACAGCGGTCAGCGCGTGGAGTTGACGCTGCGGCCCGCTCCTGCCGATACGGGTATTGTGTTTCGGCGCGTCGACCTGCCCGAGCCCGTGGATATCCCGATCTCCGCGCATGCGATCACGGACACGCGCATGGCGTCGACGATAGGCGTGGGGGGCGCCAAGGTCCATACCGTGGAGCACCTGATGTCGGCCATCGCCGGCCTCGGGCTAGACAACCTGTATATCGACATCACGGCCGAAGAGGTGCCCATTCTCGACGGCTCGTCTTCGTCGTTCGTGTTCCTGCTGCAAAGCGCGGGCATAGAACTGCAGGACGCGCCCAAGCGCTTCATCCGCGTCAAGCGGCCCGTCGAAGTGCGCGAAGGCGAAGGCAAGAGCCTCAAGTGGGCACGCTTCGACCCCTACCACGGCTTCAAGCTGCGCTTCGAAATCGATTTCGCCCACCCGGCGGTCGACTCGACGGGCCAGTGCGTGGAGTTCGATCTCGGCGAGGACAACTACGTGCGCGACATCGCGCGTGCGCGCACCTTCGGCTTCACCAAGGATGTAGAAATGCTGCGCACCAACGGCCTGGCGCTGGGCGGCGGGCTCGACAACGCCATCGTCATGGACGACTACAAGGTGCTCAACAGCGACGGTCTGCGCTATGACGACGAATTCGCCAAGCACAAGATCCTCGATGCGATCGGCGACCTGTTCGTCATCGGCAAGCCGCTGCTCGCGGCCTACAGCGCGTTCCGCTCGGGTCACGGCATGAACAACCAGCTGCTGCGCGCGCTGCTGGACCAGCCCGATGCCTGGGAAATCGTCACCTTCGAGAACGAACGCCTGGCCCCCAAGGGCTTTGCCGAACCGGTGCGCGCCTGGTGATAAGGTCTACCCCATGCTGATTTTTCGCGCCCTCGTCGGCTTTCTGCTGCTCGCTGCCTTGCTGTGCTTTGCGTTCTACCTGGGCACGGGCCAGCCCGGCTACAAGCGCTGGGCCGTGCTGATACTCAAGTGGATGCTGATTGCGGCGTTCGCTTTCTTTGCCGTACTCATTCTCACCAGGATTGTCTGAGCACGCCTTGATGGCGGCCGAAAATGTTTCATTCGAGAAACGTTTGAGCGGCTTTAGTTGTATCGATTCGCTGCTCCTGTGAACCAACGCAAGGCTTGCGCAAAACTTGTGTAAAGCGCTGGCGTTCGACCACCCGGGCCCTTGAGGATGGGCGATCATGCAGTCACACCAACCACTTCAGGAAGGGGTGACATGACACACAATAAATCGATCCAATCCGACATCAGGGCCGCCACTATGACCCGTTGGACCACTTCCGTACTGGCCACTGCCGTCGCCTTGACCATGGGCCTGAGCGCCACGCTGGCCCAGGCCCAGCCTGACAACCGCCGTGGCCCTCCAGGCCATTCGCAAAGCCATGGCAAGGGCCACGGTCATGCCGGACCGGACCGCCATGACCGTTACGACCGCCGCGACGTGCGCCGCCCCGGCCCGCCGCCGCATGCCCATGGTGGCCGCCATGGCGCGGGCCCCCAGTACAACTGGGTGCGCGGCTCGCGCATTCCGCCCCAGTACCGCACGCGCCACTATGTGGTCAACGACTGGCGCGTCCACCGCCTGGCGCCTCCGCCGCGTGGCTACCACTGGGTGCAAAACGGTGGTGACTACCTGCTGGTGGCCATTGCCACGGGTGTAATCGCACAGTTGATACTGAGCCGTTGACGCGCCGGCCGGGCCCTGGGCCCGGCGTCATCCTCTGAAGACCGGCCCAAGCGGCGAAGCCGCTCAGAGGGGGCCTTAGTAAGATCGCCCGCCCTTGTACATCGCATGCTGGCGGCGCTGCAGCGGCGCAGCTTCGGCGATGCGCGCCATGGCCGCGCCCACATGGGCATGGGTGATGGCGATGCCCAGCGCATCGGCCGCGTCCGGGCCCGGCAGGCCGGGCAGTTGCAGCAGCCGCTGCACCATGGCCTGGATCTGGTCCTTGCCCGCGCGGCCATGGCCGGCGACGGCCTTCTTCATCTGCAAGGCCGTGTATTCGGCCACGGGCAGCAGGCTGGTCACCAGCGCCGCGAGCGCCGCGCCGCGCGCCTGGCCCAGCAGCAGCGTGGATTGCGGATTGGTGTTGACGAACACGATTTCGACGGCCGAGCTGTCGGGCTGGTAGCGCTGCGCGACTTCGGTGATGCCGTCGAACAGCAGCTTGAGCCGGCCCGGCAGGTCGCCGCGGTCCAGCGCCGTCGTGCGTATGGTGCCGCTGGCCACGTAGCTCAGGCGGTGGCCATCGACGTCGACCACGCCAAAGCCCGTGGTCTGCAGGCCGGGGTCAATTCCAAGAATGCGCATGCAATTTTCTTCTCAGTGTTTCATGGCGCTTGCTTGGCCCAATGTTCTTGGAGACTGGCGTGCTCCAGCAGGGGGACACCAAGCCCTTCGACCCAGCTCAGGACGCCGCCCTGCAGCGATGGTGTCGTCCCCCGTAAGCTAAGGTTGAGAGGGGCAAGCCGCGACAGCGGCTCAGGGGGTGTCATGGTAATACTGTATGGCCCATGCGGCGCATGATGGCGCGCGCGCGCTGGGCCAGATAGGTGGATTGGGGCTGGAGCGCGAAGCGCTTGGGCTGGGGCAGCATCACCGCCAGGCGCGCGGCTTCGGCCGGGCTCAGGCGGGCGGCGGGCTTGCCGAAGTAATACCCGGCCGCGGCCTCGGCGCCAAAGATGCCCGGGCCCCATTCGACATGGTTGAGGTAGATCTCGAGAATGCGCTGCTTGGTCAGGAACAGCTCGAGCAGCTTGGCGAGCACCAGCTCCTGGCCCTTGCGCGCGAACTGGCGCTCGCCCGACAGCAGCAGATTCTTGGCCAGTTGCTGGGTGATGGTCGAGCCGCCATAGATCTTGGCCGGCGCGCGGCCCGCGGCCGGCGCGCGCGCTTCGGCGCGCTGGTTGCGCTCCCAGGCTTTCTCGATCGCGTCCCATTCGATTCCGCTATGGTCGACAAAGCCATCATCTTCGGCCGCGACCACGGCGCGCTTGAGATGGTCGGAAATCTGCGCGTAGGGTACCCACTGCTGGCGCCAGCGGTGAATCTCGCCGTTGCGCAGCTGCTGCCAGGCTTCGGAGCGCTGGACGCTGGTCGACGACGGGTCGATCACGGCCATGGCCGCGATGCGGCCCACAAAGAACAGCTCGAGCAGCAGCGCCCCGCACAGCAGCAGGGCCAGCCAGCGCCAGACAGGCTGCATGCGCATGGCTAGGCCCCGAGGCTGGCGCGCAGCGCGGCCAGTACCGGCGCGCCGGCCGGGCGCACACCGCGCCACAGCGCAAACGATTCCGCCGCCTGTTCGACCAGCATGCCCAGGCCGTCGCGCCCGCGCGCGCCGTGCTGCGCGGCCCATTCCAGAAAGCCCTGGGCGGCCGGGCCGTACATCATGTCGTAGGCCAGGCAGCCCGGGCGCAGCACGCTGGCCGGCACGGGCACGGTGGCGCCGCCCAGGCTGCTGGCCGAGGCATTGATCACCAGATCGAAGTCTTGCGCGATATCCAGGCCCTGGGCCTGCAGTTCGACGCCATGGCGCGCGGCCAGCGCCGCGTGGCGTTCGGCCAGCGCCTGCGCCTTTTCCACGGTGCGGTTGGCGATGACGATGCGCTGCGGTTTTTCGGCCAGCAGCGGCCCCAGCGCCCCGGCCGCGGCGCCGCCCGCGCCGATCAGCAGCAGGTCGCGCCCGGCGACGGTCTCGCCGGCGTTGCGCGTGATGTCGGCCACCAGGCCCAGGCCGTCGGTGTTGTCGGCATGGATGCGGCCGCCTTCGAGCACCAGCGTATTGGCCGCGCCCGCGAGCTGCACGCGCTCGCTGCGGCTGTCGGCGAGCTCAGCGGCCTGCAGCTTGAACGGCACGGTGACATTGCAGCCGCGCCCGCCGGCCGCGGCGAAGGCCTGCACGGCCGCGGAGAAACCGTCGAGCGCGACGAGCTCACGCGTGTAGTGCAGCGTTTGCGCGCTCAGTTCGGCAAAGCGCGCATGGATCCAGGGCGAGCGGCTGTGCTCGACGGGGTTGCCCATGACGCAGTAAAGATCGACGGTGGATGGCATGGCAGTGTGAAAAGCGGAAAAAACGGTCGCGCAACGCTGTGCGCGCCCGGCGTCAGCGCACGCTGGTCTCCAGCGTCTGTTCGCGGGTGAATTTGAAGCGCGACACCACGGCGATCTGGTCGGCCTTGGCGCGCATGGACGTACCGAAGCGCCCGAACGGGCCGGCGGCGCGCGCAATCGCGGCGGCGCGGCTGTCGAGCAGCGGGTTGCCCGAACTTTGCACGATCTCGGTGTCCAGCACCTGGCCGTCGTGGTTGACGGTGACGATCATGGTCAGCTCGCCGTAGAGTTTCTTGCCGGCCTGCTCGGGGAAGTTCTCCGTGCCCTTGTCCTCGACCTTGCGGCGCAGCGCGTCGTAGTAGACCGCATACACCTCTTCGCGCGTCGCGGGGCTGATGTAGCGTTTCTTGGGCCGCGCATTTTCTTCGTTGATGCGCTTTTCGATTTCGGCCAGCAGCTTGACGAGCTGCTGGCGGCGCTGCTGCTCGCTGAGCTGCTGCGGGTTGGGCGCGGTTTCGTGCGGGTCCAGCGGTGCCATGGTGGCCACGCGCTGGCGCAGCTGGGTCAGCAGCACGGCCTGCTGCTCCTGCATCGCGTCGAGCTTGCGCTGCGCTTCCTCGAAATCCTCGCCCACGGCGGTGAGCGCCGAATAGGGCAGGGGGCTTGTCGCCCGGCCCTGTGCGGCTTCGCCGCCGCCGGCGAGCGAGGCCTGGGCAATCGCCTGGGCCTTTTCCGGGCGTTCCTGGGACTTGGCATTGACCAGGATGACTTCGAGCGGCGTGTCCTGGAACACGCGCTCGAAGGCCTGGGGATGGACGAAACGCACCGAAAGCACGGCCGCGTGCAGCGCCAGCGAGATACCGAGCGCGAGCTGCAGGGTGGTCAAGGAGCGGAGCGCGGCGGCGACTTTCACGGTGCGGGGGGCGTCGCGCTGTCGGCTTCGTTCATGTCGACGGCGATGGCGATGGGGCCGGCGACTGCATCGTCTTCGTCTTCGGCGGCCTCTTCGCCCGCACCGGTGGCCTGGGCTTCGGGGCTGTCGAGGCGCTCGATCAGCGTGCCGTTGACGTCGAGCGTGATCTCGTCGATCTCGCCCAGGCGCAGCTTGAGGCGCGCGCCGCGCGGCAGGCCCTGGGCGCCGAGCACGGGCAGCACCAGCGGCAGGGTGTCGGCACGCACCAGGAAGCTGCCGCCCGGGCCTTCCTTGATCACGCTGGCCTCGATTTCGGTGATGCCGTTCTGTTCGAGGTACTTGAGCGTCCAGAAGCGTTCCATGCCGGCCTGGTAGCCGTTGTAGGCGCTGTAGGCGGTGTCGAAGCTGCTGATGATGGCGAACAGGTCGGCGTCCTTGGGCTTGAACGGCGCGGCCAGCGCCGCCGTCTTGCCATGGCGCACGCAGGCGATGATCTGCCACTGGTTGACCAGGTCGACATAGCGGCGCAGCGGCGAGGTCGCCCAGGCATAGCTCTTGACGCCTATGCCCGCGTGCGGCAAGGCCTTGGTGCCCATGCGCACCTTGACGCCGGGCGCGAGGCTGGCCTGGCTGCGGTAGATGCCGGGCACGCCGTGCTCGGCCAGCAGATTGCCCCAGGTGCTGTTGGCGACGATCGCGGCTTCGGCGACGATCAGGTCCAGCGGCGCGCCGCGCTTGCGCGTGCTGATCTGCACGGTCTCGTTGCCCACGGGTTCGCCGCCGGCGCCGCCCGTGAGGCGGAAGTTGTAGTCCGGGCGGTTGAAGGTTTCGGGCTTGCCGCGCACGACTTCACGCTGTGCCTTGAGGTGCCTGGCCAGGCGGTGCAGGAAGGTGAACTCGCTGCGCTTTTCCTGCAGCGCGGCCGGCGTGCCTGCGACTTCGATCGACGGATCGCCCAGCCATTCCTCGGTCACGATGTGATCGAGCTGGTCGTGGCGGAAGTTGGTCTGCACCGGCACGCGCTCCAGGCGCGTTTCGCTGGCGATGAATTCCAGCGTCTCTTCGTTGATCTGCACGTACAGCGAGACCGCGGGGTTGGCGCGGCCTTCGTCCAGCGTATAGACCTGCACCACCTCGTCGGGCAGCATGGTGATCTTGTAGCCCGGCATGTAGACCGTCGACAGCCGGTTGCGGCCGAGCTGGTCGAGCGGCGTGCCGGGCACGATGGCCAGACCCGGCGCGGCAATGTGCACGCCCAGCGTCACGACGCCCGTGCCCAGGCCCTGCACCGACAGCGCATCGTCGATTTCGGTCGTCGCCGAATCGTCGATCGAGTAGGCCTGGACATTGGCCAGCGGCAGCTCCTGCGGCGGCTGGGGCGCGGCCAGCGCGGGAAAGCCCGTGCCCTTGGGGAAGTTGTCGAACAGGAAGCGCTTCCAGTGGAACTCGTAGGCCGAGTCGATCGCGCCCGCGCGCTGCAGCAGGTCGAGCGGCGCGAGATGCGTGGCGCGGCTGGCTTCGACCACGGCCTTGTATTCGGGCGCGTTCTTGTCGGGGCGAAACAGGATCTTGTAGAGCTGCTCGCGCACCGGCGCCGGGCATTCGCCCTGGCCCAGCTGCGCGGCCCATTCGTCGATCTGCGCCAGCACCAGCTTTTTCTTCTCGATCGCGGCCAGTGCCTGCTGCAGGATTTCGGCCGAGGCCTTGCGAAAACGCCCCTTGCCCGCGCGGCGGAAGTAGTGCGGCGCGTCGAACAGCGCGAGCAGCGTGCCCGCCTGCTGGGCCAGCGTGGCGTTTTCCGAGAAATAGTCGCGGGCGAGTTCGGCGAAGCCGAATTCCTCTTCGGGAGCGAATTCCCAGGCCAGGTCCAGCTCCATGCCGTCGGCCTGGGCTTGCGCCTGGGCCATGAGTTCGGCCGGCGACGGCTTGTCGAACTTGATCAGGATATGGGCGGCCTTGACCTTGACCCGCTTGCCAGTATCGAGTTCGACCTGGGCGGAGGTGTCGGTTTCAGACAGGATGCGACCGGCGAGGAATTTGCCGGCTTCTTCAAACAATGCGTGCATGCTTGCAATTGTCCCATGAGGTCCGGGGTGGCTGCAGGGCTTTTCCTTGCGCTGTGCCGGGCTGCGTGGGCCTCAGGCCAGCGCCAGAAACTGGCTGATGCGGGGGATGTGGGTGGCGAAGTCGCTGAGCGCGTGCTCGCCGCCCTCGAGCAGCGCGATCTGCGCCTGCGGGTAGCGCGCCACCATCTCGCGCCAGTCGAGCACTTCATCGCCCTTGGCGATGAAGGCCAGCTCGGGCCCGGCCGCGCTCAGCGCGCGCGTGTCCAGCGCCTGCAGCTCGGCAATGTATTCGGGCCGGAAGAAGAACTGCACTTCGGGATCGTGCCAGGCGGTCTGCGCGCCGATATGCTTTTCGAGATCGCGCGCCGGGAACACCGCTGGATTGAGCAGCACGCTGGGGCAACCGCGCTGCTGCGCAAACCAGCTCGCGTAGAAGCCGCCCAGCGACGAGCCCATCACCGCCGTCGTGGCGCGCGGCCACTCGGCCGTGCCTGCCAGCAGCAGTTGTGCGGCCTCGCGCGGCGAAGGCGGCAGCTGCGGGCACCACCAGTGGACATGAGGATGGTGGGCCGCGACATGGGCGGCCATCTGCTGCGCCTTGAGCGATTGGGGCGAGGAGCGAAAGCCGTGCAGATAGAGCAGGTGGGTGGTGGTCATGGGATCGGCAGCAGTGCGACACATGCCATTGTGGCGCGCTGGCCCGCGGCGGGCGATGGATTTGCCCGGCAACGGATAATCGGCGCCATATGTCTGCAGCAGAATTCGACAAGCCTTCGATCCTTCAACGCATCGTGCCCCTGTTTCGCGGTTTTGACGGCCCTTTGGTGCTGCTGGTGCTGCTGCTCGCCGCGATCGGCCTGACGGCCATGTATTCCTCGGGCTACGACCACGGCACGCGCTTTGTCGACCATGGCCGCAACATGCTGATCGCCGTGGGCCTGCTGTTTCTCGTCGCCCAGGTGCCGCCGCAGCACATCATGAAGGTCGCCGTGCCGCTGTATCTGCTGGGCGTGGCGCTGCTGATTGCCGTCGCGGTGTTCGGCATCACCAAGAAAGGCGCGCAGCGCTGGGTCAACGTGGGGGTGGTGATACAGCCCAGCGAACTGCTCAAGATCGCCACGCCGCTGATGCTGGCCTGGTGGTTCCAGCGGCGCGAAGGGCAGCTGCGGCGCACCGATTTCGTGCTGGCCATGCTGCTGCTGCTGGTGCCCGTGGGCCTGATCATGAAGCAGCCCGACCTGGGTACCTCGCTGCTGGTCATGGCCGCGGGCCTGTCGGTGATCTTCTTCGCCGGCCTGCCGTGGAAGCTGGTGCTGCCGCCGGTGGTGTTCGGGCTGGTCGGCATCGTGCTCATCGTCTGGTTCGAGCCCCAGCTGTGCGCCGAAGGCGTGCGCTGGCCGGTGCTGCACGAATACCAGCAGACCCGGGTCTGCACCTTGCTCGACCCCACGCGCGATCCGCTGGGCAAGGGCTTTCACATTCTGCAGGGCATGATCGCCATCGGCTCGGGCGGTGTCTGGGGCAAGGGTTTCATGGCCGGCACGCAGACCCACCTCGAGTTCATTCCCGAGCGCACCACCGATTTCATCTTCGCGGCCTTTTCCGAGGAGTTCGGTCTGGTCGGCAATCTGCTGCTGATCACCGCCTTCCTGCTGCTGGTGTGGCGCGGCCTGGTCATCGCCATGCGCGCCCAGCAGCTGTTCGCGCGGCTGATGGCGGCGGCGGTGGCGATGATTTTCTTCACCTATGCGTTCGTCAACATGGGCATGGTCAGCGGCATCCTGCCCGTGGTCGGCGTGCCGCTGCCGTTCGTCAGCTATGGCGGCACGGCCATGGTCACGCTGGGGCTGGCGCTGGGCGTGCTGATGTCGGTCGCGCGCTCGCAGCGCCAGTTGCCGAAGGACGCGGCGCTGGGCCGGGGGCCGCTCGCCACGTCGCGCATGGGCTGACGTCGGCGCGAATTTCCAGGTCAGCGCAGGCAGAGGGCATGGAGCGGTGCCTACAATGTGCACATGATCTCCCGCGAACCCACCATCGAACGCCTGGCCACGGCCCGCAGCTTGCTGCTCGAGCCTTTCGGCCTGGATGAATCCCACCTCGCACGCGCCCTGGCCGAGATCCGCTCGCACCAGGTCGATGACGCCGACCTGTACTTCCAATACACCCGTGCCGAAGGCTGGAGCCTCGAGGAAGGCATCGTCAAGACCGGTTCCTTCAGCATCGACCAGGGCGTGGGCGTGCGCGCGGTGAGCGGCGAGAAAACCGCGTTTGCCTATTCCGACGACATTTCCGAAGCCTCGCTGCTCGACGCCGCGCGCACCGTGCGCAGCATTTCGAGCGTGGCCAAGAGCCAGCGCGCAAAAATCGTGCGCCCGAAGATCGCGGGCAGCCGCTCGCTCTATCCCGGCATAGACCCGATCGCCTCGCTCGACAGCACGGCCAAGGTCGAGTTGCTGGGCCGCGTCGAGAAGCTCGGCCGCGCCAAGGACCCGCGCGTCAAGCAGGTCATGGCCGGCCTGGCGAGTGAATACGATGTGGTGCTCGTGGCGCGTGCCGACGGCACGCTCGCGGCCGACGTGCGCCCGCTGGTGCGGCTGTCGGTCACGGTGATCGCCGAGCACAAGGGCCGGCGCGAAGTCGGCTCGGCCGGCGGCGGCGGCCGCTTCGGCCTGGCCTATTTCAGCGAGGAGCAGATCAGCCAGTATGTCGACGAAGCCGTGCACGCGGCGCTGGTCAACCTCGAGTCGCGCCCCGCGCCGGCAGGTGAAATGACCGTGGTGCTGGGTTCGGGCTGGCCCGGCATCCTGTTCCACGAAGCCGTGGGCCATGGCCTCGAAGGCGACTTCAACCGCAAGGGTTCGAGCGCGTTCAGCGGCCGCATCGGCCAGCGCGTCGCCGCCAAGGGCGTCAACGTGCTCGACGACGGCACGATCGCCGACCGCCGCGGCTCGCTCAACGTCGACGACGAAGGCTGCCCCAGCCAGCGCAACGTGCTGATCGAGGACGGCATTCTCAAAGGCTATATCCAGGACGCGATGAATGCGCGCCTGATGGGCGTTGCGCCCACGGGCAACGGCCGGCGCGAAAGCTATGCGCACATTCCCATGCCGCGCATGACCAATACCTATATGACCGGCGGCGACCGCGAGCCAGCGGAAATCATCGCCAGCATCAAGAAGGGCCTGTACGCGACCAACTTCGGTGGCGGCCAGGTCGACATCACCAGCGGCAAGTTCGTGTTCTCGGCGAGCGAAGCCTACTGGGTCGAGAACGGCCGGATCCAGTATCCGGTCAAGGGCGCGACCATCGTCGGCAGCGGCCCCGAGTCGCTCAAGAAGATCAGCATGATAGGCAACGACATGCGCCTGGACCCCGGCGTGGGTACCTGCGGCAAGGAAGGCCAGAGCGTGCCCGTGGGCGTGGGCCAGCCCACGCTGCGCATCGACGGCCTCACGGTGGGCGGCACCGCCTGATCAGGCCCGCCGCCTGGCGCGCCAGGCACGAGACGAAGAGGGCCCAGGCCCTCTTTTTTCGTCTGCGCAATGCGCAACCGCATGCGCGGAGCATGGATTTTGGCCTTTTGTGCGCTTTTTTTGTTTTTGAATTAACGCTGAATTTCTCTGAAAAAATGAAGTTTTGCACAGTTAAATTGCGTTGGAAGTGTTTTTCATTGGGTTATTGCAGGTTTATTGAGCTGGGTGTTGCCCAATGGCAACGTGGGGCCAGGGTGCCGGTCGGCCGGACTGTGCTACATTTTCTGCCTATGAATGCAGCTCGCGCTTACTTTGCCTATTTTTGGTTCTCGGTCCCCGGCGGATGAGAGGCGAGCGCACAAGCACCCGAAACACACTCTCTAAGAACCGCCGAAGCTGAAAAGCCCGGCGGTTTTTTTTGGTCCCCATTTCCCACGCCTTCCACGCATTCCACGAAAGCAAACGATGACCGCTCCTACCGCATCCGCCAGCGATTCCTGGTATCGCAGCTCTGTCCACAAGACCGGCCAGACTGACGACGAACGTATCAAGGACATCACTGTGTTACCCCCTCCAGAGCATCTCATCCGTTTCTTCCCGATCTGCGGGACGCCCGTGGAGGCACTGATCGGCAATACGCGCCATACCATCCACCGCATCATGGCGCGCGAAGACGACCGGCTGCTGATCATCATCGGCCCCTGCTCGATCCACGATCCGGCCGCGGCGCTCGAATACGCCCGCCGCCTGGCCGTGGTGCGCGAGCAGTACAAGGACACGCTGGAAATCGTGATGCGCGTGTACTTCGAGAAGCCCCGCACCACCGTGGGCTGGAAGGGCCTGATCAACGACCCCTACCTCGACCAGAGCTACCGCATCGACGAAGGCCTGCGCATCGCGCGCCAGCTGCTGATCGACATCAACCGCCTGGGCGTGCCTGCGGCCAGCGAGTTCCTCGACGTGATCTCGCCCCAGTACATTGCCGACCTGATCAGCTGGGGCGCGATCGGTGCGCGCACCACCGAAAGCCAGGTGCACCGCGAGCTGGCTTCGGGCATCTCGGCGCCCATAGGCTTCAAGAACGGCACGGACGGCAATATCCGCATCGCCACCGACGCGATCCAGTCGGCCGGCCGTGGCCACCACTTCCTGTCCGTGCACAAGAACGGCCAGGTGGCGATCGTCAACACCACGGGCAACCAGGACTGCCATGTGATCCTGCGCGGCGGCAAGACGCCGAACTATGACGCGGCCAGCGTGGCCTCGGCCTGCGCCGACCTGCGCGCGGCCGGCCTGCCCGACACCCTGATGGTCGACTGCAGCCATGCCAACAGCTCCAAGCAGCACGAGCGCCAGAAGGACGTGGCGCGCGACATCGCCGACCAGGTCGCCGGTGGTTCGGACTCGGTGTTCGGTCTGATGATAGAAAGCCATCTGCAGGGCGGCGCGCAGAAGTTCACGCCGGGCAAGGACGATGTGGCCGCGCTCAAGTACGGCCAGAGCATCACCGATGCCTGCCTGGACTGGGATGATTCGCTGCAGACCCTGGCCGTGCTGTCGCAGGCCGTGCAGGCACGCCGTGCGCGCCAGGAAACGACGACCGAAGCTGCCGCTCCCGCGCTGGCTTGAGGTTTCAAGGCCGGCGCGCTGCCGGCCTGGCGCTCAGTGCTTGGCCGCGCCGGTGTTGAGCGCGTGGTCCAGCCGCTGCAGCACTGCCAGCAGGCGGCTGCAGTCGCGCGGCGCCAGCCGGCTGAACTCGTGCTCGCCCAGCGCATGGGTGTTGCAGTTGCCGGGCAGCGGACTGCGCGCGTCGATCAAGGCATTGAGCCGCGGCACCAGCACCCATTGCAGCCACTGGTGGAACTCCAGCGTGTCGTACATGAACGGCATGGTCGACGCCAGGGCCTGGGCGCTGGGCGGCAGCGCCGACCACAGGTCGAGGGCGCTCATTTCCGCTTGCAGCGCCTGGAGCTGCTCCTGGATTTCGGCGTGCTGGGCAGTAAGAGACATCGGTGGGCCTGTGGTGAGAGCGGGGAGGGCGATTTTAGCCAGAGCGCGCCGCGACTGCTCGCAGTCCCGCTGGCGTCCGCGCGGTGATTGGGTTTAAGCTGGCTGTCCGGGCGCATGGGCGCCCCGTTCTCACCCTCTGCCGAAAGGTTTTTCATGCACAGCGAAGTGACCGTGACCCTGGCTCCCGAACAGGAATTCCATGTCGACCTGCGTGGCGTCGAGCCGCTTGGCCACGAAGCCGCGCGCCAGTGGCTGGACGAGCAGTTCATCGCCTTCGATTGCGAGCCGCTGCGCCCCAGCGGCAAGGTGCTGCTGGCCGACAAGCTGCTCACGGTGGCGCATGCCGCGGGCGCTTCCAGGCTCTCCGACCCCGAATGGCTGCGCGCCTTTGGCCGGGCCGCAACCGGCGTCACGGCGCGGCCCGTGGTGCGCATCGATATTCCGTCCATGACCGTGGGGTACTGAATATCGCTATGGCGCAGGGCGTTCATGGCTCGAAGGGGCCGCCGATGCAGGCTCACCACGAACGGTTGTCCCGCTCGCCCTGAGCCTGTCGAAGGGTGAACGGCCCTGCCTCAGGAATAAGCGGGTATTGGTCTTGTCTATAGGGCAGGCCGTTCATGGTTCGATGGGGCCGCCCAGGCAAGCTCACCGCGAACGGTTTTTCACGGTCGCCCTGCGCTGCTGATTTCAACCCGCCTGCTGGCCCAGCCTCTCCAGCAACCTGGCATGGATCCCGCCAAACCCCCCATTGCTCATGCATACCACTTGGTCGCCGGGCCGCGCCGCGGCAACCACCTGGGCGATCAGCGTGTCGATATCGGGCGCGGTCTGCGCGCGCTTGCCCGGGCCCACGCCCAGGGGCGTGAGCGCGGCCGCCGCATCCCAGTCGAGGCCGGCGGTATGACAGAACACCAGGTCGGCGCTCTCAAGCGACCAGGGCAGCAGTGCCTTCATCGCGCCTAGCTTCATGGTGTTGCTGCGCGGCTCGAACACCGCAAGAATGCGCTGGCCTGCAGACGCGCTGCGGCGCAGGCCGTCGAGCGTGGTGCGTATGGCCGTGGGGTGGTGGGCGAAATCGTCGAACACGGTGACGCCGCGCACCGTGCCGCGCAGCTCCATGCGGCGCTTGACGTTCTGAAAGCGCGCGAGTGCCGCGCAGGCCTGGGCCGGCGTCACGCCCACATGCTGGGCCGCGGCGATCGCGGCCAGCGCGTTGAGCTGGTTGTGCACGCCGCTCAATGCCCATTCGAGCCGTGCGACGGTCCGGCCGCGCTGCAGCACGTCGAACGCATGGGGCTCGCCCTGGGCGCTGAAGTCGCTCACGGCCGAGCCGAAGTCGCAGACGTCGCTCCAGCAACCCTGGTGCAGCACGCGCGTGAGGCTTTCCTCGAGCGCGTTGGTCACGATGCGCCCCGACGAGGGTACGGTGCGCACCAGATGGTGGAACTGGCGCTCGATCGCGGCCAGGTCGTCGAAGATGTCGGCGTGGTCGAACTCGAGGTTGTTCAGAATGGCGGTGCGCGGGCGGTAGTGGACAAACTTGCTGCGCTTGTCGAAGAACGCAGTGTCGTATTCGTCGGCTTCTATCACGAACAGCGGCTCGGCGCCGGCCGGCCCCGGGCCCGTGATGGGGCGCGTGGCCGCGCCCAGCCGCGCGGACACGCCAAAGTCCAGCGGCACGCCGCCGACCAGGAAACCGGGTTGCAGCCCCGCGCATTCGAGGATCCAGGCCAGCATGGAGGTGGTCGTGGTCTTGCCGTGCGTGCCGGCCACGGCCAGCACATGGCGCCCGCGCAGCACATGCTCGCTGAGCCATTGCGGGCCGCTGGTATAGGGCATGCCGGCGTCGAGAATCGCTTCCATCAGCGGGTATTTCGCGCGCCCGTCGGGCAGGCGGGCGCGGCTGACGACGTTGCCGACCACGAACATGTCGGGCTTGAGGCTGATCTGGTCGGCATCATAGCCTTCGATCAATTCGATGCCCAACGCGCGCAGCTGGTCGCTCATCGGGGGGTAGACGCCGGCATCGCAGCCGGTGACGCGGTGGCCCGCTTCGCGCGCGAGTGCGGCGAGTCCGCCCATGAAGGTGCCGCAAATCCCCAATATATGTATGTGCATGGCCCGGGATTCTACGTTTGGCGCGGCGCGGACGGCGCGCTGGCCGGGCGCGGCGCACAAGGGCTTGCAAAAAAGCCGGCGCCGGGCATTTAATGGCACTGGGGCCCGCGCGGGGCCAGGCGTTGCGGCGCAGGGAATCACCGCTCGCATGTCGGGGCGATGGCATGCCGGTATTCTGTCGCCAGGGTCCTGTGGTCGCGCGCTGCGGGAGTTTGTCGGCTTGGCGTTTTTCGGGAGGCTGTATGCAGCAAGACTCACTCATGGATGAAATCGCCCACACCGCCGCGCGCCTGGTAGTCGAAGACGGCCTCGACTGGGGCGCGGCCAAGCGCCGTGCGCTGCGTGAACTGGGCCTGCCCACGCGCACCGCGTTGCCCGACAACGACCGCGTCGAGGATGCGGTGCGTGAATACATTGCGCTGTTTTGCGCCGACACCCAGCCGGCCGAGCTGCGCGCGTTGCGCCGGCTCGCGCTCGAGTGGATGGAGCGCATGGCGCAGTTCCGCCCGCACCTGGGCGGCGCGGTCTGGCGCGGCACGGCCACGCGCCTGTCCGATGTCTATCTGCAGCTGTTTTGCGATGATTGCAAGTCGGCTGAAATCGCGCTGATCAACCACCATGTCGATTACGACCCGAGCACGGTCACGGGCTTTCATGGCGAGGACGTCGAGGCGCTGAGCCTGGGCGTGATGTGCCGCGAACTCGATGTGGTCGTCGGCGTGCACCTGCTGGTCTACGATCTCGACGACCTGCGCGGCGCGCTGCGCCCCGATGCCCACGGCCGCAGTCCGCGCGGCGACGCGAATGCCGTGCGCCGACTTTTGCGTGAAGAAAATGGAACCCATGACGAAGCTATCCAACCAGTCCGCTGATTCTTCCCCTGCAGCCCCTTCCTCGCGCCGGCGCCTGTGGCTGGGCGCGGGCGTGGCCGGTGTGGCCGCCGTTGCCGGCGCCGGCCTGGCCTGGTGGCGGCTTACGCCGGGCGCGGCCCAGCCCGGCGTCGAAGAGGCGCTGTGGCGCCAGCAGTTCACCACGCCCGAAGGCGCACCCCTGCCGATGGCGGCCTGGCGCGGCCAGCCGCTGATCGTGAATTTCTGGGCCACCTGGTGCCCGCCCTGCGTGCGCGAACTGCCGCTGCTGAGCGAATTTGCGGCCCGCAAGGCCACGCATGGCATTCAGGTGGTAGGCTTGGCCGTCGACAAACCGGCGCCGGTGCAGAAATTCCTGCAGCGCCAGCCGCTGGCCTTTCCCGTCGGCATGGCCGCGGAGGGCAGCCAGCTCACGCGCGATCTGGGCAATCTGAACGGGGGACTGCCGTTCACGGTCTTTCTCGGAAGCGATGGGAAGCTGCGGCAACGTAAAATAGGCGAATTGAGCGCGCAGGATCTCGCGCAATGGGCCCAAAGTTAGCCTGCGGCATGCCTTTTTTCCCTAATCTCCCTTGCGATGTTGGTGAAAAATGTGCCTCGAAACGCGAAGTAGGGCGAAATTGGAGTAAATTCGCGCCCTTATTAAGTTTTAGTCGCTGGAGCTCCCATGGATTTGCGAAAACTCAAGACCTTGATCGATCTGGTCTCTGAATCCAACGTGTCAGAGTTGGAAATCACCGAGGCCGAAGGCAAAGTGCGTATCGTCAAGAGCGAAGGCAAGGTGCTGCAGCAGTATGTCGCCGCTCCCGCGGCAGCGCCCGTCGCGCCCGCGCCGGCCGCAGCGCCCGCTGCCGAGCTGCCCGCTCCCGTTGCCGCAGAGACCGGTCATGTCGTGAAGTCGCCGATGGTGGGCACGTTCTACCGCTCGTCGAGCCCGGGTGCCAAGCCGTTTGTCGAGCTGGGCTCCGAGGTCAAGGAAGGCGAGACCATCTGCATCATCGAAGCCATGAAGATCCTCAACGAGATCGAAGCCGACAAGTCGGGCAAGATCACCCGCATCCTGGGCGAAAACGGCCAGGCGGTCGAGTACGGACAACCGCTGTTCGTGATCGAGTGAACGGCGAGCCTGTGATGCTGCGTAAAGCAAAAAGTAGCAGCCGCGCCTGTCGCCCGGCTGAGCCCATGACTGTGGCGTGCGCCCATACGCAGGCACTGCGCTGCGAGGACTTCCATGTTTAAGAAAATTCTGGTGGCCAACCGGGGCGAGATTGCCCTGCGCATCCAGCGCGCCTGCCGCGAGCTGGGTGTCAAGGCCGTGATGGTCTATTCCGAAGCCGACCGTGACGCCAAGTACGTCAAGCTCGCCGACGAAGCCGTCTGCATAGGCCCCGCGCCTTCCCCGCTGAGCTATCTCAGCATGCCGGCCATCATTTCCGCGGCCGAAGTGACCGATGCCGAAGCCATCCATCCCGGCTACGGTTTCCTGAGCGAAAACGCCGACTTCGCCGAGCGCGTCGAGAAAAGCGGCTTCCAGTTCATCGGCCCTACGCCCGAGTCGATCCGCATCATGGGCGACAAGGTCTCGGCCAAGCAGGCCATGATCAAGGCCGGCGTGCCCTGCGTGCCGGGCTCCGACGGCGAACTGCCCGACGATCCGGTGCAGATCCGTCGCATTGCCAAGGCCGTGGGCTATCCCGTGATCATCAAGGCCGCAGGCGGCGGCGGTGGCCGCGGCATGCGTGTGGTGCATACCGAAGCCGCGCTGGTCAATGCCGTGCAGATGACCAAGGCCGAAGCCGCCGCGGCGTTCGGCAATCCCGCGGTGTACATGGAAAAGTACCTGCAGAACCCGCGCCACATCGAAATCCAGGTGCTGGCCGACAAGTTCAAGAACGCGGTCTACCTGGGCGAGCGCGACTGCTCCATGCAGCGCCGCCACCAGAAGGTGATCGAAGAGGCGCCCGCGCCCGGCATTCCACGCCGGCTGATCGAACGCATAGGCGAGCGCTGCGTCGCGGCCTGCAAGAAGATCGGCTACCGCGGTGCGGGCACGTTCGAGTTCCTGTTCGAGAACGGCGAGTTCTACTTCATTGAAATGAACACGCGCGTTCAGGTCGAGCACCCCGTGACCGAAATGATTTCGGGCGTAGACATCGTCAAGACGCAGATCATGGTTGCGGCCGACGAGAAGCTGCCGTTCACGCAGCGCCAGATCGAGCTGCGCGGCCACGCGATCGAATGCCGGATCAACGCCGAGGACGCGTACAAGTTCACGCCGTCTCCCGGCCGTATCACCACCTGGCATGCGCCCGGCGGTCCGGGCGTGCGCGTGGACTCGCACATCTACACGAACTACTTCGTGCCCCCGAACTACGACTCGATGATCGGCAAGCTGATCGTCCACGGCGACACGCGCGAGCAGGCCCTGGCCCGCATGCGCACGGCGCTGCTGGAAACCGTGGTCGAAGGCATCAACACCAACATTCCCCTGCACAAGGATCTGATGGTCGATGCCAAGTTCATGGAAGGCGGCACCAACATCCACTATCTGGAAGAGTGGCTGCAGCTGCGCAATCCCAAGCGATGAGTCAGGCCGCAGGGCTGTGACCGCACATGCTGGCCTCTGGCGACGGAGGCCGGCATTTTCATTTTTACAAGGAACGGCGTCATGTTTGAACTGAGCCTGTTGTGCCCCGAAGACCGGGTGGAAACCATCAGCGATGCGCTGGATGCGCTGGACGCACTGAGCGTGTCGGTCGAAGACGCCGATGCGCAGACCGAGGCCGAGCAGGCCCTGTTCGGCGAACCGGGCATGCCGCCGCCCAAGGATGGCTGGCAGCGCAGCCGTGTGGTCGCACTGTTTCCCACCGAGGAACTCGCGCAGGAAGCGCGCCAGCTGCTGAGTCTGCAGGACTTCTTCGACGGCTGCACGGTGCTGGGCGTGAACAACGTGCCCGAGCAGGACTGGGTGCGCCTGACGCAGTCGCAGTTCACGCCCGTGGACATCACGCCCGAGTTCTGGATCGTGCCGACCTGGCACGACATGCCGGCGGCGGCCAGGGTCAGCATCCGGCTCGACCCGGGCCTGGCTTTCGGCACCGGCACCCACCCCACGACCCGCATGTGCCTGCGCTGGATCGCGCGCCAGCCCGCGGGATCGCTGGGCCGCGTGCTTGACTACGGCTGCGGCTCGGGCATTCTCGCCATAGGCGCGGCCAAGTTCGGCGCCGTCGACATCGACGCGGTGGACATCGATACCGCGGCCGTCGATTCGACGCTGCTCAATGCCCAGGCGAACGAAGTGCAACTGTCCGCGGGACTGCCCGACCAGGCGCGCGGCGAATACGGCACGGTGCTGGCCAATATCCTGGCTTCGCCCCTGAAGGTGCTCGCGCCCCTGCTGTGCGCGCATGTCGCCGCTGGCGGAAACCTGGTGCTCGCCGGTATCCTCGAGCGCCAGGCCGACGAACTCAAACAGGCCTATGCTCCGTGGGTGCAGCTCGAAGTCGCGGACGCCGAGGACGGCTGGATCCTGATGACCGCTGCGCGCTGAGCCCGCTGCGGTCGCCCCACTTTTGACAGGAACTTCCAATGAGCCAGACCACGCGCTGCCCTTCTTGTGGAACGAAGTTCAAGGTGGTGGCCGACCAGTTGCGCATCTCCGAGGGCTGGGTGCGCTGCGGCCAGTGCGAGGAAGTGTTCGACGCGACCCTGACGCTGGAGTCGCCCGGCATGGCCGCGACGGCGCCCGAGGCGCCGGCGCAGGTGCAGCCGCCTGAGCCGGGCGCAGCCGCAGGCTATGCGTTGCCTGCGGCAGTCGAGGACGAGGACGAGGATGATTTGCCGCTGGCCGAAAGCGGGCCCGAGCCGGAACCAGCCACCGCGCCCGAAGACGGGGACCGCATGGCACGCACCGAGCCGGAATTCGACCCCGAGCCGGAAGCTTTCGCGGCTTCAGCGCAAACCACGGAGCCGGCGCAGGAGCTCGAGCCGCAAACGCCACCGGATGCTTTGCCCGAATCCGAATCCGAATCCGAATCCGAATCCGAACCCGAAGCGGACACGGACACGGAATTCGAACCCGCGCTGGACGCCGACGCCGCCGCAAGCATGCCCGCCGATCCGTTCGCGCTGCCCCAGTTGCCCGAGGCCGAGCCCGGTTTCGTGCGCGCGGCGCGGCGCCAGGCATTCTGGCGCGCGCCCGGCGTGCGGATGGCGCTGGGACTGGGCAGCGCGGTGCTGCTGCTGGGCCTGGCGCTGCAGGTCGCGCTGCAGGAGCGCAATGCACTGGCCGCCTGGCAGCCGTCGCTGCGGCCGGCGTTGCAGGGCCTTTGCGCGCTGTCCGGCTGTACGCTGTCGGCGCGCCAGGACATCAGCCAGGTGGTGATCTCGGGCTCGGCCTTCACGCGCACGGCGCAGGCCGACAGCTACCTCTTGAGCCTGACCATAGAAAACCAGGCCGGCACCGAACTCGCCATGCCTGCCGTGGAACTCACGCTCACCGACCTGCAGGACCAACCGGTGCTGCGCCGCGTGCTGCTGCGCGCCGATCTGCAGGCCCCGGCGACGCTCGGTCCACAGGCCGAATGGAGTGTGCGCATTCCGCTGGTCGTTACTGCCACGCCGACGCGCATTGCGGGTTATCGTGCGCTTGTCTTTTATCCCTGATCCTAGGAAAACTCACCGACTATGGCCGCCATCATTTGTGGATCCCTCGCGTTTGACACCATCATGACCTTCGAGGGTCGTTTCGCGGACCAGATCCTGCCCGACCAGTTGCACATTCTCAATGTCTCGTTCCTGGTGCCCACGCTGCGCCGCGACTTCGGCGGCTGTGCGGGCAATATCGCCTACAGCCTCAAGCTGCTGGGCGGCGAGCCGCTGCCGATGGCGATGCTGGGCAGCGACGGCGGCAGTTATCTGGAGCACATGCGCGGCCTGGGCATCTCGACGCGCCATGTGGGCGAGAGCGGCGAGATCTTCACGGCGCAGGCCATGATCATGACCGACACCGACAACAACCAGATCACGGCCTTCCATCCCGGCGCGATGTCGCATGCCCATCTGCTGGAGATCACGGCCGAGACCTCCGCGGCCGTGGGCATTGTCGCGCCCGATGGCCGCGAGGCAATGGTCCAGCATGCGCGCCAGTTCAAGGAAATGGGCATTCCTTTCGTCTTCGATCCGGGCCAGGGCCTGCCGATGTTCAACGGCGACGAGCTCAATGCCTTCATTGATCAGGCCGACTGGATTGCGGTCAACGACTACGAAGCCAAGGTCCTCAGCGACCGCACCGGCATGGACCTCGCGACGCTGTCCCAGCGGGTTCGGGGCCTGGTGGTGACGCTGGGCGCCGAGGGCTGCGAAGTCTGGGAGCAGGGCCGCAGGACGCCGGTCGCGCCGGTCGCTCCCAAGCAGGTGGTCGATCCCACGGGCTGCGGCGATGCCTGGCGTGGCGCGCTGCTGTTCGGTCTCGAAAAGGGCTGGCCTCTGGTGCGCTGCGCCGAACTGGGCAACCGCGTGGGCGCGCTGAAGATCGCAAGCAAGGGCCCGCAGAATTACCTGCTCGACTTTTCTGTGGAATAAGCCACGGTCGTGGCCGTGGGCGCGCTGCGCGTCCAGGGCGGACTTTTCTTTCTGAGCCTGGACGAGCATGGATTCCGTTTCACAGATCGCGCTGGGTTCGGCGCTGGCCATTGCCACCCTCGGGCGGCGCACGGCCGTATGGAAGGCCGCATTGTGGGGGGCTGTCGCGGGAACGCTGCCCGACCTCGATGTGTTCATCGACCACGGCAACGCGCTGGCCAACATGGTCAACCACCGCGGCAACAGCCACTCGCTGCTGTATCTGTTCGGCCTGTCGATTCTGCTGGGCTGGAGCATCGCGCGGCTGCACGGTGAAAGCGCGCACTGGCGCCGCTGGTGGCTGGCGATGGCGCTGGTGCTGGTCACGCACCCGATACTCGACTGGTTCACCATCTACGGCACGCAGTTGCTGCGGCCGTTCTCGACCCAGGCCTATGGGCTGGGAAGTATTTTTGTCATCGACCCCCTCTATACGCTGCCGCTGCTCGTCGGCATCGTCCTGGCGCTGTGCCGCAAGTCGTTCACGGGCCTGCGCGCCAACCAGGTCGGCCTGCTGCTCAGCAGCCTGTACCTGGCCTGGAGCGTGCTCGCGCAGCAGTATGTGACCGGCATCGCGCAGGCCTCGCTTGCGGCGCAGCGCATCGCAGCCCCGCAGTTGCTGGTGACCGCCACGCCGTTCAACACGCTGCTGTGGCGCGCCGTGGCGCTGGGCGACACGCATTACTGGGAAGGCTACTACTCGGTGTTCGACAAGGACCGCGAGATGGTCTGGACACGCCATGACCGTGGCACGGCGCTGCAGGCGCAGTACGCGCCGCAGGCGCCCGCGGTGCAGCAGCTCGCGAACTTTGCCCGGGGCTATGTGAAGCTCGAGCCCGAAGGCGACGAACTGTTCCTCAGCGATCTGCGCATGGGCAGCGAAGGTCGCTACAGCTTTCGCTTTCTGCTGGGCAGCGCCGCGGATCTGGCCGCAGGCCGGGTCAACGTCGAGCAGCAGGCCTTGGAGTTGCCGGTGCGCGAGGCCCTGGGCGAACTATGGCAGCGCATCTGGCGCAAGCCGGGCTGAAGCCACGCAGTTCACGGTGGTGGATGACGCCTGGCGCCGTTGCGGCTTGGCAAGCGTTGCGAGGGCTGTCGATTGCAACGCCCGAGGCTTATCGCCGCCAGAAATTCAGACGTAAAAAAAGCCCGAGGCCTTGCGGCTTCGGGCTTTGGCGAGGAGCGCCATGCCTCAGGGTTTGGTGCCCGTGGGGAAGGGCCATGCGGCTTGCGGGTTCAGCGCGGTCTGTGCCACCGGTGCGGCGACGGCAGCAGGGGCTGCGGCGGCCTTTACCGGCTTCTTTGCAGCAGCCTTTTTCGCAGGAGCAGCAGCCTTGGCGGGAGCGGCGGCCTTGGCGGGAGCGGCGGCCTTGGCAGGTGCAGCGGCCTTCTTTGCGGGCGCAGCAGCCTTGGCAGGAGCGGCAGCCTTTGCAGGAGCAGCGGCCTTCTTGGCAGGAGCGGCAGCCTTCGCAGGGGCAGCGGCCTTCTTCGCGGGTGCGGCGGCCTTCACAGGAGCAGCAGCCTTGGCGGGAGCGGCGGCCTTGGCGGGCGCAGCGGCCTTCTTCGCGGGCGCGGCGGCCTTGGCAGGCGCAGCTGCCTTCTTCGCGGGAGCGGCGGCCTTGGCAGGCGCAGCTGCCTTCTTCGCGGGCGCGGCGGCCTTGGCAGGCGCAGCGGCCTTCTTCGCGGGTGCGGCGGCCTTGGCAGGCGCAGCAGCCTTCTTCGCGGGGGCGGCGGCCTTGGCAGGTGCGGCAGCCTTCTTCGCGGGGGCAGCGGCCTTGGCAGGAGCAGCTGCCTTCTTCGCGGGCGCAGCGGCCTTGGCGGGCGCAGCAGCCTTCTTGGCGGGCGCGGCAGCCTTCACGGGAGCCGCAGCCTTGGGCGCAGCGGCCTTCTTGGCAGGTGCGGCAGCCTTGGGTGCAGCAGCCTTCTTCGCAGGAGCCGCAGCCTTGGCCGAAGCCGTGGACGGCTTGGTCACCGCGGCTTTGGTAGAGGTTGCAGCCGGCTTGGCGGCAGCGGTCTTGGTTGCTGCTGCGGGCTTGGGTGCGGCAGCTTTCTTTGCCGTCGCCGCTGGCTTGGTGCTTGCAGGTGCGGGCTTGGCTGCGGCCTTGGGCGCAGCAGCCTTCTTGGGTGCCGCAGCCTTGGTCACGGTCGTGGCCTTTGCCGCCACTTTCGTGGCGGGTGCTGCCGCTTTTTTCACGGACTCTGCCGGGGTGGCAGTCGAGGCCTTTTTGTCGGCCGTTTTTTTCGCAGTTGCCATCATCTTCTCCTTGGTCGATTTGCACAAAACACTTCGACTGCGCGTGGGCAGGAAGCGATTCATAGCGATGTGGAGTGACGCATCGCAATGAACACGGAATCGCCCCGCGCAGCACCTTGATTCAAAGTGATTTGCTCGGGACGGTAGATGTGTGCCATTGTGCCTGCTGGAGAGCGATTAATCCCAGGAAAGTGCGCCGCCGGTCTGATACTCGATCACACGTGTCTCAAAGAAGTTACGTTCCTTCTTCAAATCGATCATCTCGCTCATCCAGGGGAAGGGATTTTCTTCACCGGGGAACAGCTCTTCCAGGCCAATTTGCGTCGCCCGGCGATTGGCGATGTAGCGCAGGTAGCCCTTGAACATCGACGCGTTCATGCCCAGCACGCCGCGCGGCATGGTGTCTTCTGCATAGGCGTATTCGAGTTCGACGGCCTTGGTGAACAGCGCCTTGATTTCTTCCTTGAACTCGCTGGTCCAGAGGTGGGGATTTTCGAGCTTGAGCTGGTTGATCAGGTCGATGCCGAAGTTGCAGTGCATGGACTCGTCGCGCAGGATGTACTGGTACTGCTCGGCGGCACCGGTCATCTTGTTCTGGCGGCCCAGCGCCAGGATCTGCGTGAAGCCGACGTAGAAGAACAGGCCCTCCATCAGGCAGGCGAAGACGATCAGCGACTTGAGCAGCGTCTGGTCGGTCTCGGGCGTTCCGGTGTGGAAGTTCGGGTCCATGATCGCCTCGATGTACGGGATCAGGAACTCGTCCTTGTCACGGATCGACTTGATCTCGTTGTAGGCGTTGAAGATCTCGCCTTCTTCCAGGCCCAGCGACTCGACGATGTACTGGTAGGCGTGGGTGTGGATGGCCTCCTCGAACGCCTGGCGCAGCAGGAACTGGCGGCATTCGGGCGCCGTGATGTGGCGGTAGGTGCCCAGCACGATGTTGTTCGCGGCCAGCGAATCGGCCGTGACGAAGAAGCCCAGGTTGCGCTTGACGATGCGGCGCTCGTCTTCGGTCAGGCCGTTGGGGTCCTTCCACAACGCGATGTCGCGCGTCATGTTCACTTCCTGGGGCATCCAGTGGTTGGCACAGGTGGCCAGGTACTTTTCCCAGGCCCACTTGTACTTGAACGGCACCAATTGGTTGACGTCGGTCTTGGCGTTGATGATGCGCTTGTCGGCGGCATTCACGCGCTTGAAGGTGGTGGGCGCAACGGCCTGTTCGTCGCCGGCCGGGGCGTTGGGGGAGATGTCGTCGTCGAAGGTCAGCATGGTGTATTCCTGAAATGGGCCGCAATGGGCGGCGCGGCCGGCTAGGCGCTGCCGGCCAGGCGTGGCCGGCATTGCGCGCGGTGGTCCGTGGAGCGAGCCAGCGGATCCCGAGGGCCGGCGTTCGTTCTTATTTTTGCAGAAAGCGTGCGCGACCGGGAGCCGCGCTTTTTGCCACCCCACCGGCTGAAGCCGGTGGGAGGCACAAAGGCCCAGAGTGGTGAGCTCTTACTGGCAGGCCTCGCAGCCCGGGTCGTCGATCGCGCAGAACTTGATGTCCGTCGCGGGCGTGCTGGCCAGGGCGGCGGCAGCGGCTTTTTCAAGCGCGCTGGGTGCTGCGGGCACGGGTGCAGCCGGCGCAGCGGACGAGGACACGGCGTTGAGCGTGCGGCTTTGCACCGTGGACTTCTCGACCTGCGTGGCGCTGGTGGTGCGCAGGTAGTAGGTGGTCTTCAGACCGCGCAGCCAGGCCAGCTTGTAGGTGTCGTCGAGCTTCTTGCCCGAGGCGCCGGCCATGTAGATGTTCAGGCTCTGCGCCTGGTCTATCCACTTCTGGCGGCGCGACGCGGCTTCGACCAGCCATTCGGGCGAGACTTCGAACGCGGTCGCGTACTGGTCCTTGATTTCCTGGGGCACGCGGTCTATGGGGCGCAGCGAGCCGTCGAAATGCTTGAGGTCCATGACCATCACGTCATCCCACAGGCCCAGGCGCTTCAAGTCGCGCACCAGGTAGCCGTTGATGATGGTGAATTCACCCGACAGATTGGACTTGACCGACAGGTTGCCGAACGAAGGCTCGATCGATGCGTCCACGCCAACGATGTTGGAGATGGTCGCCGTGGGAGCGATGGCCACGCAGTTGGAGTTGCGCATGCCGTCGGCCGCGATCTTGCCGCGCAGGCCGTCCCAGTCCAGGCGCATGGAGCGGTCGACTTCGACGTAGCCGCCACGGGCCTTTTCGAGCAGGTTCAGCGTGTCCAGCGGCAGGATGCCCTGGTCCCACAGCGAGCCCTTGAAGGTCGAGTACGCGCCGCGTTCCTTGGCCAGCTCGGTCGACGCCCAGTAGGCGTAGTAGCAGATGGCTTCCATCGACTGGTCGGCGAACTCCACGGCCGGCAGCGAGGCGTAGGGCATGCGCATTTCATACAGCGCGTCCTGGAAGCCCATCAGGCCCAGGCCCACGGGGCGGTGGCGCAGGTTCGAATCCTTGGCCTTCTGCACCGCGTAGTAGTTGATGTCGATCACGTTGTCGAGCATGCGCATCGCCGTGGTGATGGTCCGGCGCAGCTTCTCGTGGTCGAGCTGGCCGTTCTTGATGTGGCGCACCAGGTTGACCGAGCCGAGGTTGCAGACCGCGGTTTCGGTGTCGCTGGTGTTGAGCGTGATTTCGGTGCACAGGTTGGACGAGTGCACCACGCCCACATGCTGCTGCGGCGAACGGATGTTGCAGGGATCCTTGAACGTGATCCAGGGGTGGCCGGTCTCGAACAGCATCGACAGCATCTTGCGCCACAGGTCGGTGGCCGGCAGGGTCTTGTGCAGCTTGAGCTCGCCGCTCGCCGCCTTGGTTTCGTAGGCGGTGTAGGCCTTCTCGAAGTCGGCGCCGAACAGGTCATGCAGGTCGGGCACGTCGGCGGGCGAGAACAGCGTCCACGAACCCTTTTCGATCACGCGGCGCATGAACAGATCGGGGATCCAGTTGGCGGTGTTCATGTCGTGCGTGCGGCGGCGGTCGTCGCCGGTGTTCTTGCGCAGTTCCAGGAACTCCTCGATGTCGAGGTGCCAGGTTTCGAGGTAGGTGCAGACCGCGCCCTTGCGCTTGCCGCCCTGGTTCACGGCCACGGCCGTGTCGTTGACCACCTTGAGGAAAGGCACCACGCCTTGCGATTCGCCGTTCGTGCCCTTGATGCGCGAGCCGAGGGCGCGCACGCGCGTCCAGTCGTTGCCCAGGCCGCCGGCAAACTTCGACAGCAGCGCGTTTTCCTTGATCGATTCGTAGATGCCGTCGAGGTCGTCGGGCACCGTGGTCAGGTAGCAGCTCGACAGCTGCGAACGCAGCGTGCCGCTGTTGAACAGCGTAGGCGTGCTGCTCATGAAGTCGAACGAGCTCAGCAGCTCATAGAACTCGATGGCGCGTGCGTTGCGGTCGGCTTCGCCCAGCGCCAGGCCCATGGCCACGCGCATGAAGAACGACTGGGGCAGCTCGATGCGCGTCTTCTTGACGTGCAGGAAGTAGCGGTCATACAGCGTCTGCAGGCCCAGATAGTCGAACTGCTGGTCGCGTTCGGCCTTGAGGGCCTGGGCCAGGCGCGGCAGGTCGTAGTTGAGCAGCTCGGGGTTGAGCAGTTCGTTGTCGACGCCGTTTTGCACGAAGCCGGGGAAGTAGTCGGCATAGGCCGCGGCCATGTCGGCGGGCGCGACATCGCGGCCCATGACTTCGCGCACGATGGTGTGCAGCAGCAGGCGCGCGGTGGCGTAGGTGTAGTCGGGGTCCTTTTCGATCAGCGTGCGCGCGGCCAGGATGGCGGCCTTGAACACTTCGTCGATCGGCACGCCGTCGTACAGGTTGCGCAGCGTTTCCTGCACGATGGGGTCGGGGCGGATGTCGGCGTTCAGGCCCTTGCAGGCGGCTTCGATCAGCGCCAGCAGGCGTTCGCGGTTGAGCGGCACGCGCTGGCCGTTGTCGGTCACGTGCAGCACGGGCGCGGGAGCCGCCGTGGCCTGGCCGGCCTTCTTCTGCTCGGCGCGTTCCTGGTTGCGGCGCTCGCGGTACAGCACATAGGCGCGGGCGACTTCATGGTGGCCGCCGCGCATCAGGCCGAGTTCGACCTGGTCTTGAATATCTTCGATGTGGAACGTGCCGCCACCCGGACGCGAGCGCACCAGCGCACGCACCACGCCTTGCGTGAGCTCGTCCACCATTTCGCGCACGCTGGACGAGGCCGCGCCCTGGGCGCCGCGCACGGCCAGGAAGGCCTTGGTCACGGCGATGGCGATTTTCTGCGGCGTGAAGTCCACGACATCGCCGCTGCGGCGCATCACGTGGTACTGCTCGGTGGCCGAGTGGGTCGCTGCATCGGCGGACGCAGTGGATACGGGGTTCAACGCTTCTTGCATGGATTCCTCTTGGGCGTTTAAGTCACGCGCAGCGACCGCCATGAAGCTCGTCGCTGCGCAATTGTTAACAGCTGATGCACATGCTGTGCACAAGTTTTTAACACTAAATATGGGGCCTGTGTGTGGTGTTGACCACTACCGGTAGTGTCTTAGTGTAGCGCGGAGCACTACATCCGTGGCGCCAATCGACGCAGTATCCCCAGGCAAAAAGGCAGAAAAGCCAGGACCTGAATCCATGTCAATAGTGTCCGGAAAATGCCAAAACCAATGCGCATGCGGGCTGCGGCGCCATTGCATAGGCGATGCAAGGGGATCCGGCGCGAACGATCATTTTTTGAAAAAAAATGTCAACGTGGCGGAAATCACCGCCCATCGCGAATTCCTGGATTGACGGGGCCGATTCAACCGGGCTGGTCGCTGCCCGGCGGCCAGTCGAGCGCGTTGCCCGCGAGCGCGCCGCGCAGTTGCGGCCAGTCGAAGCCCGGCCCGGGATCGAGCTTGCGGCCCGGCGCAATATGTTCGTGGCCGGCGACATGGCGGATAGGGTAGCGGGCGACGAGGTCGGCGCACAGCCGGGCCAGCGCGGCGTATTGCGCGGCCTCGAACGTTAGCCCTTCGAGGCCTTCGAGCTCTATGCCTATCGAATCGTCATTGCAGTTGCCGCGCCCGCGCCAGCGCGACGCGCCCGCGTGCCAGGCGCGCTGGCCGCAATCGACGAACTGCCAGATAACGCCCGCGCGCGTGATGAAGAAATGCGCCGAGACCTCGATGCCGCGTATGGTCTGGTAATAGGGGTGGGCGTCCCAGTCGAGCTGGTTGGTGAACAGCTGCTGCACGGCGCCCGTGCCGTATTCGCCCGGTGGCAGGCTGATCGAATGCAGCACCACCAGGTCAATGCGCGCGCCTGCGGGCCGCGGCCCGAAGTTGGGCGAGGGCAGGCGGTGCGCGCGCTGGTACCAGCCGCCTTGCCAGCGATCGCCGGCCTCAATCGGCTGGGGGGAGGGCGTCGGGGCTGTCGGTGGCGTCACTGTCATGGGGAGCGGTAATGTTCAGGCGCGCGATGCGGTAGCGGATCTGGCGCAGGCTGATGCCCAGCCTGGCCGCGGTCGCGGTGCGGTTGAAGCCCATTTCATGCAGGGCGCGCACCAGGATGTCGCGCTCCTGCTGGTCGAGCCAGGCCTGCAGGTCCTGGGGCAGGGGAGGGGCGCCGGCGCTGGCCGCTGCTGCGGGCGCGGGCGCCAGCGGGTCGGGCGCGGCGGTATCGAGCGACAGCTGCTGGCCTTCGCTGAGCGTGAGCGCGCGGTGCAGCTGGTTTTCGAGTTCGCGCACGTTGCCTGTCAGCGGCAGCCGTGCGAGCTGCTCGAGCACCTGCGCAGGCAGTTGCGGCACGGCGCAGCCGGTCTCGGCCGCGATGCGCGCGAGCAGCACTTCGCACAGTGCGGGCAGGTCTTCGCGGCGCTCGCGCAGCGGCGGCAGCCGGATCTCGATGACGTTGAGCCGGTAGTACAGATCCTGGCGAAAGCGCCCCGCGGGCACTTCCTGCGCGAGGTCGCGGTGGGTGGCGCTGACGATGCGCACGTCGACCGGCTCTTCCTGGGTCGAGCCCAGCGGGCGCACGCGCCGCTCCTGGATGGCGCGCAGCAGCTTGGCCTGCATGGCCAGCGGCAGGTCGCCGATTTCGTCGAGGAACAGCGTGCCGCCGCGCGCGGCCTGGAAGTAGCCGTTGCGGTCGTGGGTGGCGCCGGTATATGAGCCCTTGCGCGCGCCGAAGAACTCGGCCTCGAGCAGGTTGTCGGGAATCGCGCCGCAGTTGACCGCGATCAACGGGCCATCGGCGCGGTGGCTGCAGGCGTGCAGCGCGCGCGCGACCAGCTCCTTGCCCGTGCCCGACTCGCCCTGGACCAGCACCGGCGCCATGCCTTTGGCGACCTTGAGGATGTTCTGCTTGACCGCGCGCATCGCGGGCGACTCGCCGACCAGCTGCGCGAGCGCGCTTGCCGGGTCGGCCAGGCGGGCGTCGGATTCGCGCCCGCCGCGCGCGCCGCGCGCCGGCGCGCCGGCGCCGGTGGCTGCGGGCCGGTGCACGGCCGAGGCCACGACGGCGCGGAACTGCTTGAGGTCCACGGGCTTGCTCAGGTAGTCGAAGGCGCCGGCGCGCAGCGCTTCGACCGCGTTCTCGGCCGAGCTGTGGGCGGTGATGACCACGCAGCGCTCGGGGCGCTGCTGGGCGCGCAGCTCGTGCAGCAGGTCCAGCCCCAGGCCGTCGGGCAGGCGCATGTCGGTGAGCACGGCGTCGAAACGCCGGGCCTGCAGTTGCGCGCGCGCGTCCTGCACGCTCTCGGCGGTTTCCACGCGGTAGCCTTCGCGCAGCAAAGTCAGCTCATAGAGCGTGCGCAGGTCGGGCTCGTCATCGATGACCAGGATGGAAGCAGCAATGTCAGGCATGGGGCTCAGGTGTCAGACGACGATGGTGTCAAGGCGGTACGAAGGCGTACCCAGGACGGCGGTGGGATAGAACACCAGCGTGAAGGCATTGCCTTCGACGCTGCCGCGCGTGGTGGTGCGCGCCAGCCGCTGGTAGCCCAGGCGCGCGCCGTAGCGCTCGCACAACTCCCGGCATATATAGAGGCCCAGGCCGGTGGACCGGCTCTGTGACGAGAAGAAAGGCTCGAACAGGTGGCGCTGCACCGAGGCATCGAGCGGAGCGCCGTCGCTCCAGACCTGCAGCCAGACCTGGGTGCCCACGGGCGGGGCGATGCCAGGCAAAGGGGCCATGCCCGCATGGCCGGTGTGCAGTTGCAGGCCGTCGGCGGCGGCGCTGCGAAAACGCTGGGCGTTGTCCAGCAGGTTGACGAGCACACGCCGCAGGTGCTCGGCATCGAAGGCCACGAGCGCCTGGTCCGCCTGCAGCGCTACCAGCCCCTGGCGCGCGGCGGCCTCGCCGGCGGGGGCCCCGATGGCGGGCCCCTGCGCACTCCATTCCTGCCAGATGGCTTCGACCTGGTCGTCCAGCGGCAGGGCGCTGGCCTCGGCCGCATGGATCTGCTGCTGCACGCGCGCGATGTCGAGCACTTCCTCGGCGATGCGCGCCAGGCGCTGGGCATTGTGGGCGACCATCTGGCTCAGGCGCTGCTGGCCCGGGTCGCTCAGGTCTTCGGCGAGCAGCGCATTGGCCTGGCTGATGGCGGCCAGTGGGTTGCGGATTTCATGCGCGACCGCGGCCGACATGCGGCCCATGGCAGCGAGTTTCTCGGTGCGCAGCCGTGCCTGCATCTCGCGCAGGTCATGCAGGAACACCACGCACCACTGCGCCGGCAGGGTTTCGCCGGCCAGCGGCGCAGCGTCCAGCGGGCTCGTGAGCCAGGTGCGCACATGCAGGCCCAGGGGGTTGTGGTCGGCGTGCACCAGGTCCATGTCCGCGGTCAGCGCGGCGCCGCTGGCGAAAGTCTGCTCGACCAGCGTGGCCAGCGGCGCATTGCCGGCACTGGCCGTGAGCGCAAACGGCGGCTGCAGGCCGGCGGCGCAGTCGAGCAGCAGCAGCGCTGCGGGGTTGGCGGTATGCACCAGGCCCTGGCGGTCGATGGCCAGCACGCCATCGTCGAGGTGGTGGATGATGAGGTGGTTGACCTGCTCCTGCAGATGGGCCGCCTGGCGGCTTTGCAGCGCAAGCTGCTGCTCACGCTGCAGGCGCTGCGCCAACTGGTGCGTGAGGTAGGCCATCAGGAAGTAGCCGGCACAGGTCAGTGCCGTCTGGAAATACTGCTGCGTGAGGTCCGTCAGGCCATGGCGGCCGTTCCAGCCGGTCCAGCCCAGCAGCAGCAAGGTGACGCTGGCGGTGGTCGCGAAGGCCAGCAGCAGCGTGCCCAGCGCCGAGGCCATGAGAATCGGCAGCGCCAGCAGCGGCGCGTAGTTCATCGGACTGGTCTGCTGCAGCTGCAGCACGCAGACCACGGCGATGTCGACGCCGATCAGCGGCAGCCAGTGCCAGCCGACCTGGGGCGGCGGCGGCGTGCGGCGCCCGGCAATGCGCGTGAACACCGTCAACGCCAGATAGACCGCGCACACCGCCCAGAGCAGCGGTGCTATATGGTTTTGCACCGTGAGGCTCAGCCCCTGCAGCGCGAGCAGCACCACGGCGACGAGCACGCGGCCATTGAGAAAGCCATTCCACAGGCGCAGCACCTGTGGCTCGGCCAGGAAGGGGCGGGGCGGGGCCATGGCCAGGGCGCAGCGCCGGTTCAGGCCGGGCCTTGCGCGCGGTGCTCGGCGCTGCAGTAGTACTCGGGCCGGGGCGATGCGCCCAGTACGAGGGCATCGCTGCGCGGCAGGTGCAGCCCGCAGTGGGCACAGGCCACCATGTCCTGGGGCGGTTGCAGCCGGTTTTCGCGGCGTGGGGCAGGACGCTGCGCCTTGAGGTGCTCGACGCGGCGGCGCTTGCGCCAGACGCCCACGGCGATCACGATCACCAGCAGGACCAACAGATACTTCATCAGAGTGCGCGTGAAACCTCGGCATTCATGCCGGGGAGGTAGAGCGCCGGATGCGAAGCATCCGATGCTTTTGGCCTTACCTGATCACGTTTTGTGTGATTGGCCGGGTTAAGAAAATAGCCATACCCGTCGTTCCTTTGAACGATACGGCAGTGTCTGTAGTGGATTCCCTGCACCACCGCTGAAACGCCAGCTTGGTGCGATTGGATGTTGAAATTGCCTGACGCACGAACCGCCACGCGGCCCCAGTGCACGCCGGCCTTGAGACCTTTGGGTACATCCGCGCGCACCATGTCGCCCGTGGCAAAGTCGTGGACGCGCTTGCTGCGCATGAGGTAACCCCTGGGGAAACCGAATTTATCCAGGCGCGTGCGTTGGTAGCTGCCGCGGCCCATCGCCTTCAAGGCCAGGGTCGGGCGATCCCAGTTTTCAATGGAGTGGACCTGGCCCACGCAGGCCGCGTCCAGCGCATGGGTTTTGGGCACACCCAGCGCACTGCGGTTGAATTTGGTCCGCCCGCCCGAGGCCAGCTCCACGGGCAGGCCCGTAGCCTGCAAGGCGTTTGCCAGTGCCCGGCGCGTGGCGTTGACGGCTGCCGCATCGCGCAGCGGCTTTTGGGCCTGCGCAAGAATGGCGTTTAGTCGCTTGTGGTCCTGGGCCAGAAAATCCTCCACGCTGCGCGCCGCTTTTTTCTGATTGCAGCAGGCGCAGGCCAGGGTCAAGTTGGAGGCACGGTTGCTGCCGCCATGGGCCCTGGCCCGGATGTGTTCGATCTGCAGGGGCAGATTCCTGGCGCCGCAGTAGGCGCACTGGCGGCCCCATTTTTCCAGCAGGTACTCGCGCAGTTCGTAGCCGAACAGCGTGCCTTGCTGGTATTCGATGCCTTCAATCTCAGGATTTTGCAGCGCTTGCATGTCGAAGCGCACAAGCTCCGAGCTGATGGCACGCACGGGTGCCCAGCGCTGGATGCGCCGAACCCAGGCCATGGTCGTGTCCACGCGGTGCTGCAGCGATGGGGCGAGCCTGCCAGTCTTGTCGCCGCCCCGGTTCAGAAATCTTGGAGCGCGATAGCGCAGATTGCTGCGACGCCGACGGCGCATCTGACGGCGCGCCGTCATGGCCTCGGAAATCTGCCGGCCGCGGTGGACCAACTCCAACAGGTTCAGCGCGGCTACGCCCAGCTGGACTTCGCCAGTCAAAGCGTCCACTGCCGCCACCTCGCGGACCAGCGCGAGCCCCGTAGTCTTGCTCCCCGGGTCGATTTTCAGACGCAGAGGCTGGAATTCGCAGTCGCCGGCCTGACGGTCGACCAGTCGGACGACCATAGGCAGGAGGCGATGCACGCGCGCCCGGCCGCGGTCCAGCAACAGCCGGGCGCGCTTTTCGGTGCACGGCATCAAAGCCTTGCCATGGATGTCCAACACAAAAACCGCCACATCGACTCCTGATCAAAACCCCTGCAATCTGTGCAGCCAGGCTGTCTTTCCAGCAGTCAGCCCTTACGGGCCTGGTGACGGGGCGCGTGATTTCTCACGAACCCGCTCCCCTCGGGAATGTCGACAACCGGCTCCAGCCCTTGCGGGCTGCGATCCAGACCTTCGGACCTTTACCTTTGTCCTGCATGATCCGGACCTTGCAGAGCAGCGAACTGAGGAAGCATTCGCTGGTGCGTCTGAACGACCTGTTATCGACGCAGCGGGTTGGGTACCGCTTTCCCTGGTCAATCTGGCTTGATTCCTTTCAGTTCCAAGCCCCGTCCTTTAGGGCGGGGTAATTGACGAATACTCCCGTGTAACAAGCCTTGATGCTAGGGCCTGAAGCGACAGACGCAGGTAACGGGATGTGCGCCCCTCATGCAAGGTAGCGCTCGGCAAGCTGCGCGCGCGCCGCGCGGTCCATGCCCAGCACTTCGGCCAGATACCGGTCCATGCCGCCATGGTCGCGGTCGACCAGGTCCATCGCAGCGTCGAGAAACGGTTCCTGCACGCGCCACAGCACTTCCAGCACTTCCTCGGGCAGGCGCCCGGCGACCGTGGCGGGCGGGCGCTGGTAGTGCGCATTGGTCAGCAGATAGTCTTCCATCACCTGCTCGCGCGAAACGCCCAGTGCATGCAGGATCAGCGCCGCGGCCCAGCCCGTGCGGTCCTTGCCCGCCGTGCAGTGGAACACCAGCGGCGCATCGCTTTGCAGCAGCAGTTGGAACAGGCGCGCGAAGCGGTCGGCATTGAGCTGCACGAAGCTGCGGTAGGTGTCCTTCATCAGCCCCACGGTATCGGCGGCCGTCATCCGGTGGCCGGCCGCAAGCAGCTCCTGGGTGCGCTGCACCACGGTGGGTTCGACCATGAAGGCGTGGCGCTGAAACTGCGGCCAGGCATAGCTTTGCGCCGTGCACTCGTTGACCCCGCGAAAGTCCACGCTATGGCCTATGCCCAGCCCGGCCAGCGCCTGCAGATCGGCGGCCGACAGCCCGGCCAGATGGTCGGAGCGGAAAAGCCGCCGCCATTGCAGGCTGCGGCCGTCGGCCGTGGTGTAGCCGCCGAGGTCACGGAAGTTGCTGCTGCCTTCGAGGCGCAGCACACGGGCCGGCATGCCGGGCGGAAGCGGGGAAGCATTCGTAAGGGCCATAGGCCACAGCGTAGCGCATTGCGCGCGCCACCGTGTGTACCTTAGATGACTCCCGCGCCGTCAGGCGAGATGCTTGCCCACAATGCCGGCAAGCTCGAACATCGTGATCTGGTCCTTGCCGAACACCGGCAAAAGCCTGGCATCGGCGTTGATCGCGCGCTTGTTGGTCGCGTCCTGCAGGTTGTTGGCCTTGACGTAATCCCAGACCTTCTTGATGACTTCGGTGCGCGCGACCATGTCGGCGCCAATCACCGCCGCGAGCTCGGCGCTGGGAGTGAGGTTGGACGCCACCTTGCGCGGTGCCTTGACCGCG
The DNA here is from genome assembly GCF_902706035.1 of Pantoea sp. 18069. Lineage (GTDB taxonomy): Bacteria > Pseudomonadota > Gammaproteobacteria > Burkholderiales > Burkholderiaceae_C > Comamonas. Next base: position 153,835 of record NZ_CACSJA010000009.1, read on the forward strand.
GCGGTCTTGGCCGCTGCAACCTTCTTCGCGGCGGGCGCCTTCTTCACGGCCGCGACCTTCTTGGCCGCTGGCGCCTTCTTCGCTGGCGCACCCGCGGTCTTGCGCGCCGGGTATTTCGAATCGCGCTTCTCGAACTCGAAATTCACCTTGCCCTCGGTCGCATCCCAGACCAGAAAGGCCTTGAACGCGCGGCGCGTGCGGTTGGAGACGAATTTCTCGAGCAGATCGGTCTTGCCCGTGGACAGCAGCTTGACCATCTGCTCGCGCTCGATCGGCTGCTGCAGGATGATCTGGCCGCTCTTGAAGTCGCAGCTGGGCGCGGCCTGGGCCAGCGTGGGCACGGCCTTCGAGCAGACATAGTTGCTGCCATGCTCGAACACCGGCGCGCCGCACTTGGGGCATGGGCCCAGCGGCTGCTGGCTCGCGAAATCGACGATCTCGCCCGAGTCTTCGGAGTTCGCATCGTCACCGAAATCGAACTCGAGCTTGTAGTTGTTGTTGTCCTCGTCGCGCACGATGGCGACTTCGGCAACGAACGGCCAGCCGGCCTTGGAGCGAAAGCCGTCGAGCGGGCCTATGCGCCGGTCGCGCAGCAGGCTTTCGGCCTCGTGCGATTCGAACGTGCGCCCGGCCGGCGACTTGGTGAACGAGAAGCCGCAGCCGGCCTGCTTGCCGTCGGCGCCCGTGCAGGCGTAGCGGCGGTAGTTTTCCTTGACCACGCCCGAACAGTTGGGACAGGGCGTGGCCAGCGTCGCGTAGTCGCCGGGAATGGTGTCGCGGTCGTATTCCTTGGCCTTCTTGACCAGGCGCTCGGTCATGACCGCGATTTCCTGCATGAAGGCTGCGCGCGAGAGCTGGCCCTTTTCCATCTGCGAGAGCTTGTACTCCCACTCGCCGGTCAGATCGGCGCGCGACAGCTCCTCGACGCCCAGGCCGCGCAGCAGCGTCATCAGCTGGAAGGCCTTGGCCGTGGGAATGAGCTCGCGGCCTTCGCGCAGCATGTACTTTTCGGTCAGCAGGCCTTCGATGATGGCCGCGCGCGTGGCAGGCGTGCCCAGGCCTTTTTCCTGCATCGCCGAGCGCAGTTCCTCGTCCTCGACCTGCTTGCCCGCGCTTTCCATCGCGCCCAGCAGCGTCGCTTCCGAATAGCGCGCCGGCGGCTTGGTCTTCAGGCCCTTGGGGTCGACAGCCTGCGCCAGCGGCTGCTCGCCGGGCTGCACCGGCACCAGGTTCTGGCCCTTGTCGCCTTCCTTCGCATCCTCGACTTCGTGCGCGGCTTCCTTGCCGTAGATCGCCAGCCAGCCCGGCTTGACCAGCACCTTGCCTTCGGTCTTGAAGTGGTTGTTTTCGACGCGGCTGATGCGCGTCGTGACCTGGTGCTCGGCGCTGGGGAAGAACACCGCCATGAAGCGGCGCACCACGAGGTCATAGAGCTTTTGCTCGGCCTCGCTCAGGCCGCTGGGCGCCTGGGTGGTCGGAATGATGGCGAAGTGATCCGAGACCTTGCTGTTGTCGAAAATGCGCTTGGTCGGGCGCACGTAATTGTTCGTGATCGCCTGCTGGGCAAACGGCTCGAGGTGGCGCATGCCGCTCTTGGCGAGCATCTCGAAGGTCTGCTGGGCCACGGGCAGATAGTCTTCGGGCAGCGCGCGCGAATCGGTACGCGGGTAGGTCAGTGCCTTGTGGCGCTCGTAGAGGCTTTGCGCGATCGACAGCGTGGTCTTGGCCGAGAAGCCGAACTTGCCGTTGGCTTCGCGCTGCAGGCTGGTCAGGTCGAACAGCAGCGGCGAAGCCTGGGTCGTGGGCTTGCTTTCCTCGGTCACCACCGCGGGCTTGCCGCGTGCGGCCTGCGCGATGGCCTGGGCTTCGGCCAGGCTCCAGACGCGGTCGGCGCGCATTTCAGCGTCTTCGTTTTTCTTCCACTGCGGGTTGAACCACTTGCCCAGGTACGCGCCGGCCTGGGCGCCGAACGTGCCGTGGATTTCCCAGTAATCGCGGCTGACGAACTTGCGGATCTTTTCCTCGCGCTCGACCACCACCGACAGCGTGGGCGTCTGCACCCGGCCCACGGTGGTCAGGAAGAAGCCGCCGTCGCGCGAATTGAACGCCGTCATGGCGCGCGTGCCGTTGATGCCCACCAGCCAGTCGGCTTCGGAGCGGCTGCGCGCGGCGTCGGCCAGGCCCTGCATCTGCTCGTTGCTGCGCAGGCTCTCGAAGCCGGCGCGTATCGCCTGGGGCGTCATCGACTGCAGCCACAGGCGCTGCACCGGCTTCGCCAAAGGCTTGGCGCCGCCCGCGTACTGCTCGATCAGGCGAAAGATCAGCTCGCCTTCGCGGCCCGCGTCACAGGCGTTGATCAGTTTGGTCACGTCCTTGCGCTTGGCCAGGCGCACCACGGCGTTGAGGCGGCTCTTGGTCTTGTCGACGGGCTTGAGGTCGAAAAATGGCGGAATCACCGGCAGGTTGGCGAAGCTCCACTTTCCGCGCTTGACGTCGAACTCCTCGGGGGCCTGGATTTCGACCAGGTGACCCACGGCGCTGGTCACCACATAGGTGTCGCTCTCGAAATGGTCATCGTGCTTTTCAAACTTGCCCGCGACCGGGGTCAGTGCGCGAACAATGTCCTGCGCCACGGAAGGCTTCTCGGCAATCACCAGTGTTTTTGTCATTGTGTGTTCTCGTCATTTCAAGCGACCGCCCTCCAGGGTCGGCGAGCGCTTCTACAATCCATTCCTACGCGTGCACGCGCACGCGCATGTGTGCATATTCAAAGTATCAGAGATTCCAATGTCCCGCACCCAGCCCCCCGCTCCGTCCACGCCGGCACAGCGCCGCATACAGGCCCGGCGCTCCGGCGTCCACGGCAAGGGTGTCTTTGCCGTGCAGGATATTGCCGAGGGCGAAGTCCTCATTGAATACACGGGTGAAATCATCTCCTGGCAGCAGGCCCAGGACCGTCACCCGCACGACCCGCTGCAGCCCAACCACACGTTCTATTTCCACGTCGACGAAGACCGCGTGATCGACGCCAACTTCGGCGGCAATTCCTCGCGCTGGATCAACCACAGCTGCAACCCCAACTGCTATACCGATGAGCGCGAAGGCCGTATCTTCATCACCGCGCTGCGCAACATCGCCGCGGGCGAGGAACTCAACTACGACTACGGCCTGATGCTCGAGGAGCGCTATACGGCCAGGCTCAAGGCCGAGTACCCCTGCTACTGCGGCGCGGCCAACTGCCGCGGCACGCTGCTCGCGCCCAAGCGCGGCTGGCGCCCGCCCATGCCCGAGACCGCGCAGCCCACGCCCCGCAAGGGCCCCAACGCATGACCCTGCCC
>NZ_CACSJA010000010.1 GCF_902706035.1 Pantoea sp. 18069
CGACCTCCAAGCGCAAGCCCAAGGCTGCTCAGGCCAAAGGCTATGTCGATGGCCGCATCGCCCGCTCACATGTCTCCACTGCTCGTGTGCTTAAACAGGCTTCGGGGAAAAGACCTTGAAAGGGATGGTTCTCAGAACGTGTTCATGATCTCAACGCGTCGCGTTGGGACGCAATCGGGATGAGTTCGAAGCGCTGGTGCGCAGCTTGCACCGGGGTGCAAGCAAGCTGCAGCGCGAAGAAATCGCCCGATTTCGTCCCAACCCTTCGGGACAGTGCCTTGGCGGGCGGTCTGCGTCGTTGCAGATCCTCGCAATAGCAGGGCTATTGCTGCGGTACTGCGCCTAGCATCCCATCCCGCCAAGGCGCTGTCGCGGCGCGAAGAGATCGTGAACACGTTCTAAGCCCACCAACGAAATCGCCGCAACACGCACTGTGTTGCGGCGATTCGGGCCTGGGAAATTCACTGGTGATTGAGGATGAAGTGCTCTGGCACAGGCGGTTCCCAGATATGGAGCGCATCTTCGGGAGGGTAGTCTCCCGAAGGGTTGGGACGAAATCGGGAGATCTCTTCGCGCTGCAGCTTGCTTGCACCCTGGTGCAAGCGGCGCCGCAGCGCTTCGAACTCATCCCGATTGCGCCGCAATGCGACGCGTGGAGATCGCAAACACGTTCTTAGAACGTGTGCAGCATGCCCAAGTGCACTGCCGTGGCCCGCTGCCCGGCGCTCGGGCCGGCGGCGCCCAGTGCGGCCTGTTCAGCCAGCGCCGGGCCGAGGCGATAGGCCGCCATGTTCTTGTTCGACAAGCGCGCCACATTCACATACAGCGTGGTGCGCTTGGACAGCGAATGCCAGTAGCCCATGCCCAAGGACGAGGCGTCCGCGTTGTTCGCGTCCTTGTGCACATAGGACGCCTTGATCTGGCCCACTCCCACGGGCACGGACGCACCGAGCAGGTAGCCGTTCACGTTGGCCAGACCGTCCACCCTGTTGGTCTGTGCCTGCGCATGCAGCTTCACGACGGTGAGGTTGTAGGACGCTGCCACCGAAGTCGTGCGGCTGGAGACGGGGCCCCCCGGCAGACCGACGGAAGCCCCGGCAACCCGGCTTTGCTCCACGTATGCACCGACGTAAAAAGGTCCGTTGTCGTAGTCGATGCTCACGGCACTCGCCCTGCCGACGGCCTGGCTTTCACCCAGCGCATGGTACAGGCGTGCCGAGGCGCCGCCCCACTTCGGCGTGATGTATTGGATGGCGTTGTCGTAGCGGAGGGTATATCCGCGCTGTACCTGCAGAAGGTATGGCTGGCCCCCCGGGCCAAACCGCAGGAACGGATCCGCGCGCAGCGATTGCCACAGGCCAGGCGCCCATTGGCTTCCCAACTGCAGCGAACCCAGCCGGGGGTTGCTCAGGCCCACATAGGATTCGCGGTTGAAGAATTTGCCGGCGTCGGTGGCTGCGCCCGTGTCCGCCTGGAAGCCTGACTCCAGCTTGAAGTAGGCCCTGTAGCCATCACCCAGGTCTTCGCTGCCGCGTACACCCCACAGTGAAGCATCGCTGGTCATCGCGGTCAGGTGCGACGATGAACGCGTGGGCGTGGAGCCATAGCTCAGATGTTCGACGCCGACGTTGAGGCGGCCGTACAGCGTGACGTTCGATTGCGCGTAAATGGAAAACGGAAAGGTAGCAGCTGCGGCTGCCATGGCGAGCACGGATTTCTTCACTTTGTCTCCTTATGTTGTGAGCCGCTGCACGTGGTTGCAAGCGACTGGGTCCCGAAGATAGGGAGTGAAGGTGTTCCGGAATAGATGACGAAATCGTCTGTCCGATATCGCTGGCGCATCGGCTTGACGCAGGGGACGCATCAAGCCGATGCGCCGCTCCCGTGAGGCCGTGCAGAGCGATTCAGAATCAGTGGCGCCTGCGCGTTTTTGTTATCTACCGGCAACCCCTCCGGGCGCTTAGAGTTCTTGCAGTAGGAGACATTGAAAACCCATGAACACGACTGCAAAGCCCACCAAGATCGACATCTACAACCACGTCATGCCGCCCGCCTACCTGGAGCTGGTGAACCGCCATGGCAAGGAGCCTGGCATGGTCCGGCGCATGAATTCCCTGCGCATGCTTTGGGACATGGAGGCCCGTGTGAAGATGCTGGACCAGTGGCCCGAGGTGCGCCAGGTCATCACCTGTGCGGTGCCTTCGCCCGAGATGCTGGGAGGACCCGATGTCTCGCCGGGATTCGCCCGGGTTGCCAACGAGGGAATGGCTGACATTTGTCGCCAATGGCCCCACAAGTTCCCGGCCTTCGTTGCTTCATTGCCGATGAACAACCCGGCGGCCGCGCTCGACGAGATGGACTACGCGATCGAGGTACTCGGTGCCAAGGGCGTGCAGATCCTGACCAGCATCAATGGCAGCGCCCTGGACGGGCCGGAGGTGTTCCAGATCTTCGAGCGCGTGACCAAGAAGCATGGAATGCCGGTGTGGATGCACCCCACGCGGCCGGCCAGCAGGGCGGACTACCCCGACGAGGACAAGTCCCAGTACGAGATATGGCAGGTGCTGGGCTGGCCCGTGGAGACCAGCGTCGCCATGGCCCGCATGGTGTTCTCGGGGCTGCTTGAAAAGCTGCCGGACCTTCGCCTGATCACGCACCACTGCGGCGGCATGCTGCCCTATTTTTCCGGCCGCGCCGAAACGCTGTGGGCCCAGCTGGGCAGCCGCAGCATCGATGGCTCGGACGCCGATGCGCTCAAACGTCTGTCCAAGCCGCCGATGGAATACTTCAAGATGTTCTATGGCGACACGGTGCTCGGCGGATCGAGCTCCGCGCTGCGCTGCGGTCTGGATTTCTTCGGCGCCGACCACGTGGTGTTTGCCAGCGATTGCCCCTTCGATCCCGAAGGAGGGCCCATGTTCATCCGCGAGGGCATCCGTTCCATCGAAGACCTGGACCTGAACGAAAGCGATGCGCGCAAGCTGTACTTCGGCAACGCGTATAAATTGCTCGGGATGCACGGCGACTGCTAGAAGCACTGCGGCCTTCGGGTCGCTCGTGCGGGATTCTCCGGATGCCAGGCGCACATGGGAGGATCGATAATTTCAGGCTTTCTCCCCTTTCCCCCCCCATAGTGCATCCACCGCCAAGATCCGCCAGTGAAGTTCAACTCGATTCGTGATTTTCTGGCGGTAGCGGAACGTGGAAGTTTGCGTGCCGCAGCGCGCCAGCTCGGGCTCGCGCAGCCGGCCATGACGCGCAGTATTCAAGAGCTGGAAAAGGAGCTCGGTGCGGTCTTGTTCGAGCGCCGTGCGAAGGGCGTTCAACTTACGTCCATGGGAGAGGTATTCCTGCGGCGCGCAAAGGCGGTGCGAAGCGAGTTCCAGCGTGCCCAGGATGAGATTGAACAGCTCCAGGGCGCGACGCGCGGGCACATCCGGATGTGCCTTTCTAGCGTTTCCCACATGGCCTTGCTTCCCAATGCCATGGGGCCATTCAGGCAGGCCTTTCCCAACGTGACGCTTGACCTGTTCGACGCGGTCTTGCCGCGGGTCGAGCTGGAGCTGATTGGTGGGACGATGGACTTCTACATCGGCCCCATCCTCGGAGAGGTTTCCGGCGAGCTGACGGTGGAGAAGCTCTTTGACAACAAGCGCGTAATACTTGGCCGAAAAGGGCATCCTCTGTCATCCGCGAGATCGTTGCATGACCTCGTGGACGCCGAATGGGTCAGCACTTCGGTGACGCATCGTGCAGAGGATGAGCTGTCGCCATTGTTCAAGCAGCACGGCCTGCCTGCTCCCAGGCTGGTGGTGCAGGGCCACTCTGCATTGACCTTCTTTTTCGTGGTGGCGCATTCCGACCTGCTGACGATGCTTCCTCAGCAGTGGGCTCAGGTGCCCTTGTTCAAGGGCTTCCTGCAGCCGATCGACGTGCAGGAGTCATTGGCCGCGCCTCCCATCTGCATTGTCCGCCGTACGGGCCTGCCCCTCACACCTGCGGCCGAATACTTCTGCGACATGATCCGCCGGGCCGCAATGCACATGGACTTCGTGGCGCATTGAGGCGGTAGCGCTCGCTGCGATGCAATCGCGGCATCGGTTCTTCATCTTTCTCATCTGTCCGTTGTTCTTCCGAGGCCTTACGCTGCACCTTCGGTGGGTGAGTGTGCGCCTGCGCATTGCCCGGCAAGTATTTCAACGGAGACAAAAAGCATGAATACATCCTCATTTCAACCGGGCCATGCCGCCAAGGTCGCTGGCGATCTGACGGGGCGGGTGCGGCTGCCAGGCAGCGGCATCAACCGCCCGCCGCTGCCGCTCGTCGTGGCATTGCACGGCGGCACCTATACCTCGCGCTACTTCGATGTCCCGGGCGCATCGCTTCTGGATTGCGCGGCGGCCAACGGCATCCCCGTCGTGGCGCTGGATCGCCCGGGTTACGGCGCCAGCCCCGCGCTGCCTGCCGGGCAAAGCACGGTGAAAGGGCAAGCCACCTATCTGCTGAAGGCCCTGGAAGACTGCTGGCAGCGCTATGGCGAAGGCACCCGGGGGATTTTTCTGATCGGCCACTCCATCGGTGGTGCCATCGCTGCCAGCATCGCTGCACAGGCGGCCAGCGCTTCCCCCGCCTTCCCGTTGCTGGGCTTGGCCTTGTCGGGCATGTGCCTGAAGACGCCTCCCGAGCACAAGCCGCTGTGGGAAAGCCTGCCGGACACTCCTACCGTGGAAATGCCTGGGCCCGTCAAGGTGCAGATGATGTTCGGCCCGGCGGGGAGCTACCACCCTGCCATCGTCGAAGCCAGCCAGGCAGCGGACGCGCCCGCGCCCAAGGCCGAACTCGTGGACATCGTCAGTACCTGGACCGCCAACGCACCCGCGACGCTGGCCGCCATCCGCGTGCCGGTGCATTACCGCCAGTCGGCGCAGGATCCGCTCTGGATCATGGGGGCCGCAGAGGTGGACGGATTTGCCAGGGCACTTGAAAATTCGCCCCGCGTGGATGCCGCCATGGTCCAGCAAACGGGGCATTGCATGGATTTCCATCACTATGGCCACTCGCTGCAACTGCAGCAACTGGCATTCGCGCTGCAGTGCGCATGCGAGGCCGCATGAGAACAATCCGCAGAAGGCATCTGCTTGCGTGCCTGGCTGTCTCGGGCAGCTTGCTTGGGGGCGCCTTGAGCGCCAATGCGCAAAATCGTGCGCCTTTCCCCGCCAAGGCGGTCACGCTGGTCGTTCCATTCACGCCTGGCAGCGGCAGCGACACCATCGCCCGCCTGATCGGCCCGCACCTTGCTGCCAAATGGGGGCAGCCGGTGGTGGTGGACAACAAGCCCGGTGCCAGCGGCAGCCTGGGCACGCAAGCGGTTGCCCGGGCCGAGCCGGACGGCCACACGCTGCTGATGGCGATCAACACGCACACCATGACGCCGGCAGTCCAGCCCAGTCAGCCCTATGACGCGGTACGCGATTTCGCCGCCGTGGCCAAGCTGGCGGAGGCCAACTTCGTGCTCGCCGTGCATCCAGGCTTGCCGGCACAGGATGTGAAGTCGCTCATTGCGCTGGCCAAAAGCCAGCCAGGCCGGCTCAACTACGCAACGCCGGGAAATGGCACGCCCCACCATCTGGCCATGGAGCTGTTCAAGTCGGACAACGGGCTCTTCGTGGTCCACGTTCCCTACCGCGGCATCGCCAATGCCACCACCGACCTGATCGGCGGCCAGGTGCAGATGATGTTCGGGTCTGTCCCCTCCCTGCGCACGCAGATACAGGCGGGGCGCGTGAAGGCCCTGGCCGTGACGGGGGAGGGGCGCAGTGAGCTTCTGCCCGCGGTGCACACGTTCCGCGAGCAGGGCTATCCCGCGATGGATGCGGTGGACGCCTGGTATGCCGTGCTGGCGCCGGCGCGCACGCCTGCCGACCTGGTGCAGCGCCTGAACCATGATTTTGTCGAGGCGATGAACCGTGCCGACGTGAAGGCCGAGATGGCCAAGCAGGGCTTGCGCGTCAGTACGGGCACGCCAGCCCAGATCACCGCGCTGATCGGCAGCGATGCGGCCCGGTGGAAGGCGGTCGTGCAACGGGCAGGCATCACTCCCGACTGAATCGGCCGGCGCGGGGCTTCGCTGCTGCGCCGGATGGAGAAAGAATGCCAGTCAGGCCATCGCCGACTGGCATTTTTGTTGGCAGCTGCGATCTGCCTGCATGGCGTGGACCGCGCCAAAAGCGCGAATGCCCCTGGATGCGCCATTGCACCAGGGGCAGGTTCGGGTTTTCTGTGTCTGCAATACGCGCTGCGGTGATGCGCCGCAGAAAGGCCTTACACGGGATAGTGGAGCGCGCCTTGCGTGAGCGTGGTGAGGCGGATCTCGGTGAAGTCCTCGATGGCGTAGTGGCCGGAGCGTCCCCACCCGCTGTCCTTCACGCCCCCATTGGGCATGGCAGGCTCTCCGGCCATGGTGGCGCCATTGATGTGCACCATGCCGCAGTCGAAGCGTTCTGCGAGCGCGAGACCTCGCTGGGCATCACGGGTCAGGATGCCGGCGCAAAGTCCGTAGGGCGTCGCCAGCGCTTGCGACATGGCGTCCTCGGTGCTGTCAACGGCTTGGACAATCAGGACCGGGCCAAAGGTTTCTTCGCATGTGAGCTTGGCCTGGGCCGGCACGTCCACCAGGATCGTGGGTTCATAGACGCGGCCATTCGCTTTTCCTCCCGTCACCACGCGCGCGCCCAAAGCCACAGCCTCGTCCACGCGCTGGCTTACCTGGGCCAGCGCCCTGTCATTGATGAGTGGGCCGATCACGGTGCCCGGCAGAGCTGGATCGCCAGCAGGCAATGACCTGGTCTTGGCCGCCAGGCGATCCACGAAAACGTCGGCGATGGAGCGATCGACCAGCACCTTGCGCGTGTTCATGCAGATTTGACCTTGGTGGAAGAAGGCGCCGAAGGCCGTGGTGTTGACTGCCTGATCGATGTCCGCGTCTTCCAGCACCAGCAGGGGGTTGTAGCCGCCCAGCTCCAGCACGATGCGTTTGAGGGCCCGTCCCGCGCGCTCGGCCAGCATGCGCCCGGTGGCCGAAGAGCCGGTGAAGTTGATGCTGCGCACATGCGGGCTTTCAAAGAAGGCGTCGGCAATGGGGGCCGCTTCGCCGGGGCCGTGCGTCACCACGTTGAATGTGCCGGCGGGAAATCCGGCTTCCTCCAGCACTTCGGCCAGTACCAGCCCGGCCGACAAGGGTGCCTCCTCGGAAGGCTTGAGCACCATGGTGTTGCCAAAGGCCATGGGCAGCACCACCGTGCGCCAGGCCAGGCAGAATGCGCCGTTCCAGGGCGCAAAGCCGGCCACCACCCCCAAGGGCTTGCGCACGGCCATCGCGAACCGGCCCGGGGTGTCGCTGCGCAGCACATCCCCCACGGGCCGGTACCCCCAGTTGGCGGCTTGGCGCAGGAGGTCTACGGACCAGCGGATCTGAAAGCGCGCAAAGCCCGAGGCGGTTCCGGTTTCTGCCGCCAGCAGGCGCACGAAATCTTCGGTGCGGCGCTCCACGATGTCGGCCGCCGCGAGGAACAGCCGCTGCCGCTGCCCGGGAGGCATTGCGGCCCATGCGGGAAATGCGGCGTGGGCGGCATCGATGGCCGCCTGCGCATGCTGCCGTGTGCCGGCGGCCACCTGCGCCACCACTTCGTTCGTGAACGGATTGTGGTCCGGGAAGGTCGCGGAATCGGGGGCGCTCCAGCGGCCTCCAATGAAGTGGGTCGTGTGCTCGAGAATTTTTGACATTTTGTCTCCGGTTCAGGTGTTGTGGTGTTCGAAAGGGTCAAAAGAAAAGCGTGTTGGCCATTGCGCGGTACTCGTCGGTGCTGGGCGCATAGGCAGCGTTGCGGTTGAAAGGGCTGCTTGCCATGGCCCTGGCCAGTTCGTCGGGGTCCGTCACCCGATAGCCTGCGCGGCCCAGGTGAGACGGCAGGCCCAGCGCGGCATTCAGCGCGCGCAAGGCCGGTGCCAGATCGAAGCGCGAACCGAGCTGGAGTGCCTGCGCCATGCGGTCTGACTTGGCTGGAACCTTGGCTGCGGCGATCTCCATGGCGCAGGGCAGGGCGGCTGCCACGAGCATGCCGTGGTGCAGGCGCTGGTCGCCGCATGCCAGGGCAATCGCATGGGCCGGCCCCAGGCCCTTGTGGATGGCCACACCTCCTGCAAACGACGCCACCATGAGTTCCTGGCGCGCACCGTCCGATTCGGGGCGCAGCGCTTCGCGCACGTGGCCGTAGGCCCTGCTCAGCCCGTCGAGCGCAATGGCATCCACCAAGGGGTGCGGTGGGTCCGCGAGATAGCCTTCCAGGCAGTGCGCCAGCGCGTCCATGCCCGTCGCAGCAATGAGCCGCTGTGGCAGGCTTCGCACCAGCATGGGGTCGCTGACCACAGAGCGGGGAACGAGGAAAGGGCTGCGCGTGCCAATGGCCCGCGTGTTCTGATCGGGGTGCAGGCCGGTGGCGGGTGAGCTCTCGCTGCCGGTACCGATGGTGGTGGGTATGGCCAGCAAAGGAGCCACCCCCGGACCTATGAGGTCGGGGCGCCCGAGCAATCCGCGTGCGCCTGCGGCCGGTGCCTGTGCCAGTGCCGCCAGTATCTTGGCCGTGTCGATGACCGATCCCCCGCCCAGCGCGACGATGCCGTCACAGCCGGCCTCCCGGTAGACGGCGAATGCCTGGTCTGCATCCAGGCAGGTGGGATCCTCCGATGCCAGCAGGTGGCGCGCACTCGATGGGGGCAGAAATGCGGCCACCGTCTGCAGCACGCCGGCCCGCTCGAGACCCACGTCGCTCAGCAGCAAGGGGCGCGCAATGCGCAGAAGGGCCAGTTCGCCGGCCAGGCTGGAGATGCTGCCTGGACCCAGGACCCAGCGGGGCAAGGGCAGCACGGCAGCGTGTTGGGGGGGAGAAGGCTCGGTCATGTCGAAGCATCCTAGGGAGCAGGACCGACACGTGGAAGATGGCATTTTTGAATCACTGATAGCGCTTCTGAATCACCCGGACAGGCGCCAGCGAGCGCCACCTTGCCCGACAGCCGGTGCCAGGCCCTTGGTGCGGTGCAACGCTGGTGGCGGTCGCGCCGACAGGCCCGGCATGGTTGCGGAGCGATACGGAAAGTGCATCAGTGCCAGCTTTTGCGCATCTTTTGCAATCACGGTGGCCGCTCTAGAGTCAGTGCGCGCTTGCGCTCCCCTTATGCGCTCATTTCAACCAGGAGATTCATTCCATGCAGAGGTCCATCCTTGCCGCCGCCGCAGCCACCGTTGTGGGTGCCACCGTCACGGCATGCGCCGTTCCCACAGAGCTCACGCCGGTGACAGTCGGCACCGTGCTTCGCAATGTCACGGTGGTCGACACCCGGACAGGTTCGCTGGCGGGCAACATGGCCGTCGTCATTGACCAGGGCAAGATCCGCCAGGTGCTGCCGGACGCTGCCGTGCGTGTCGGCGGCAACGCCACTGTGGTGGATGGCGCGGGCAAATACGTGGTGCCCGGCTACCTTGACATGCACACCCACTCCCTTCCGTCCGCGGTGTTTCAGAAGGCGCCTCAGTGGCCGCTGCTGATCGCCAACGGTGTCACAGGCATACGCGAAATGGCCGGCGCGCCCCCGCTGATTGCCGCTGCCCAGCAATTCAATGCCGCGCGCACTGCCGGCGCGCTGGACGCGCCTGAAGTCCTGCAGATTCCAGGCCCACCGGTGGTCGGCGCGCGTACCCCCGAAGACGGCGTGGCCGCAGTGCGCCAGACGAAGGCGATGGGCGGCAGCTTCGTCAAAGTGGTCGGCGCCTCGCCCGCCGCCCTGAAGTCCATCGTCGCCGAAGCCCGGGCGCAGGGACTGGATGTGGCCGGCCATCTCTCGCCAGGCATGGGCGCCGTCGAGGCCGCGACCATAGGCTGGACGGCCATGGAGCACCTGGGCGGTGGCTGGAGCATTGCGCTGGACTGCGCTAAGGACCAAGCCGCCATCCGTGCCGATCTGGGGGCCGGCAAGGGCGCCACCATGCCTTCGCCATTTCCGCCCACGTTCGCCATCAGCCCTTTCATTCACGGCGCGGCGGATGCACCGTTCGTGCAGCGCTCGCTGGACACCTACGACAGTGCCGCCTGCGACACCGTCACGAAAACCGTGGTGCAAAAGGGTACGTGGCAGGTGCCCACGATGATACGGCTGCAGACCATGACCAACAGCGACAGCGCCGAGTTCCGCAACGACCCCAATCTCAAGTATGTGGACCCGACGACGCGTGCTCTTTGGAACAAGCTTTCGAAGGACTTCGAGGACCTGCAGCCTGCTGGCGCCGCCGCGACGTTCCGAAGCTCCTACGCCTCGTTCGAGCGCACCCTGGTGCAGCTGCGCGAGAACGGCGGTGCCTCTAAGATGCTGATCGGCACGGACATCGGCGGTATCTGGGTGGTGCCCGGGTTCTCGCTGCACCAGGAGTTTCGCGCGTTCGCGAAAGCCGGCTTCACACCGCTCGAGATCCTGCAGGCCACCACGCTCAACGGTGCGCGTTTTCTCCATCGTGAGAGCACGATGGGCACGGTGGAAGCCCACAAGAACGCCGACCTGGTGCTGCTGGACGCCAACCCGGTGGCCGACGTCGCCAACCTGTCGAAGATCGCGGGAGTGTTCAATGCGGGCAAGTACTTCCCGAAGAGCACGCTGGATGCAATGACCGCGGCGGTGGCGACAGCCAATGCTGCCGCGCCGGTCCGCGACCCCAGCACGGTGATCGATACCAGCCACCGCCACTGACCGGCCACCGGCCTGTGAGCGGTGGCCGGCAGCACCGCTCCTACAGGTGAAATACTGCGACTGTGCTGGCCAGGCGGCGCGTCTGCTCCTGCAGGCTCAGGGAGGCCGCCGCCGATTGCTCAACCAGCGCTGCATTCTGCTGCGTCATGTTGTCGAGGTGGACGATGGCCTCGCTGATGGTGCCTATCTCTGCCGACTGGTAGCTCGCGGCGTGGTGGATGCCCTCGATCATCTCGCCCACCCTCCGCACGCTGTCGACGATGCGCGCCATGACCGCGCCGGCCTCGGCCACCAGCAGGGCGCCGCTGTCGACCCGGGCCGTGGACGCCTGGATCAGGGTCTTGATCTGGCTCGCAGCCTCGGCACTGCGCCCGGCCAGTGTGCGGACCTCGCTCGCCACCACGGCAAAGCCGCGCCCTTGCTCGCCGGCGCGCGCCGCTTCCACGGCGGCGTTGAGCGCGAGGATGTTGGTCTGAAAAGCGATGGCGTCGATCACGCCGATGATCTGCGCAATGTGGCGAGACGACTGGTTGATCTCCTCCATGCTGGCCACTACCTGGGACACGACCTGACCGCCCCGGCTGGCCGCTTCGGTGGTGGACAACGCCAGCGCATTTGCCGCGGTAGCCGCCCGCCCGCTTTCTCTTGCCACATCGGCCAGTTGCTGAACCGATCCGCTGGTTTCTTCCAGGCTGCCCGCAGCCGTCTCGGTGCGATGGCTCAGATCCTGGTTGCCGGCGGCGATCTCGATGGCGGCGTCGTTGATGCAGCGCGAGGTCTCGTGGATCATGGTCACGGTTTCGCGCAGCCGGCTGGTCATGCGCCCCATGGCCGCGTGCAGGGAATTCCTGATGCCGGGCGTGGCATCCCAGTCCAGCCGGCCCGCGGCAACTTGCTCGGCCACCCGGCGCAATTCGTCCGGCTCGCCGCCAAGCTCATGCCAGACGGATCGCACGATTAGCCACGATGCCAGGCCCAGTACCATCAGCACGGTGAGGGCCGTCAGCGCGCTCGCGAGCACGGTGTTTCGCAAGGCCTTTTCGAGCCCGTCGAAGCCGGCCTCGACCGCGAGCCGGGTCTGCCCGACCACGGCCTGCCGGTCGGCGCTCCATTGGGCCTGCGCGCTGCGCCGTTGCGCGACGCGCCCCGAAACGTCCTGCCCGGACATCATTCCCTCCACCACGGCGAAGCCGTGCTCGCGGTGTGCAGCAAAAGAGGCCTTGAGCGCCGGCGTGGTGCTGGCCAGCCGCTGTTCGATCTCCTGCGCATGCTCTTTGGCCTCCTCGAGCTTGCGGGAGTCTCCCATGGCCGCAGCTTCGAGTGCGTTGTCCATGCGTTCGGACAGACGCTCCATCTGGAGGGTGACTTCCAGCAGGCGATTGTCGGTGTGGCGCAACTGGTTCAACTGCGAGGCACTGCTGGACGCGATGACCAGGCTGCTTGATACACCCAGGCCGAACACGAGACATGCACTCAAGGGCAGCGCCCATATCTTCTGGCGAAATTTCACGTGGCATTTCCTTTGGGGGCATGGCCTGGCCTCGCCCCGCGTTGTGAGCGACCCCGTTCAAGAGATCGTTCGAGAGCTTGTTCGAGAGAAGGACCCTGGCGCCGATGTGCCGATGTGCCGCCAGGTCCGCTGCAGTGGCAGCGCCGTCTTGCAGCGCACCTGCTTGAGCGCAAGGCCGGACCGGATCTTCGGGACCTGGCCCCTGGGCGACAGCCGTTCCACGGTGAAGCGTTCCCGTGGGGCCATGTCGTTCACCGCAGACCGGATGCGGCAGTACTGCGTCACTTCATCGTGCATGCGCATCGGCTGCGCGAAATGCTCGAGCGCGTCGAGGTTCCGTTGCCTGAGGCCGATGAAGACGTCGGGGTCCGTGACCCGCCGCCGGGCAGCGTAGGGCAGCGCGAGAGGCGGCCGTATCAGTCCACGGCTTGCCAGTGACCTCGCCGGGCACGGCGCGCGCGCTCGACGTTGCACAGGCTGGCGCCGGCCCGCAGTTCGCGGAGGATCCGAAGCGCCACCGCGTTGATACCCGTCATGGCCTTTTTGCGTCACTCTCCCGCATGAAGGCATCCAGCGCCTCGTTGAACGCGTCGGATACCTGTTGCGGAAAATGGTGAGGCGAGGGAATCACCAGCCGGCGGCCGCCGACGACCTCGGCCACGCGCTCGGAAATCGCTTCGAAAGCGGGACTCCAGCCGCCCGACACGACGAACACCGGCACCCCGGCCTGCCGAACGGTGGCAAGCTGGTGCGCCAGCGTCTTCCGGTTGGGCAGCTTGAGCCGCAGGATGGCGCGCCCCATCCGCCGGAGTTCGTCCTCGGACGAGTGCCCGCCAATGTCGTCGGGGATATTGGCCAGCTTCATGAAGCGCACGATGCGCGAGCGCGCAGACAGGGAGAGGAACAGCACGTTCACGATCTGCAGGCCGAAGCGCCGCACCACCGGCACGTCCATCGCAAGCGCAGCCATGGCCGGTTCGATGAGGGTCAGCGAGCGCACGCGCCCAGGGTTGTCCGCTGCTGCCGCCAAGGCCACGCACCCGCCAAAGGAATGGCCCACCAGATGCACTCCGGCATCGTCCATCAGTGCACCTACCAACTGGCCATCTGCCCGGGCGTCGTCGGGGCGGCCGGGACAGGGCGTAAGCCCATGCCCAGGCCGGTCGGGAACGATGACCTGCCAGCCTTGCTCGGCAAGCCGCCTTTGCGCCACGAAGTGGCGTTCGCCACCGAGGCGGCTGCCCTGGGCACTGCCGTGCACCATCACCACCTTGGGGCCGGTTTGGCCCCAACTCGTCAAATGCATCGTGTCGTTGTGCAAAAGGGTCTCCTTGTGTTTTTCGGGCATGGCGTCAGACACCTACGTATTCCTGCAGCAACTGGGGTTGCTGCCGCAGCTCTTGCGAGGTGCCGCGCCAGACCACGCGCCCTTTTTCCACGATGCAGTGGCGGTCGGCGAGCCGCAGCAAGGGAGCGATGTTCTTGTCGATCACGATCAGCGACAGGCCTTCGCCTTTCAAGCGCTCAAGGCATTTCCAGATCTCGGCGCGCACCAGCGGTGCCAGGCCTTCGGTGGCTTCGTCCAGGATGAGCAGCTTCGGGTTGGTCATCAGCGCCCGTCCGATCGCCAGCATCTGCTGTTCACCGCCCGAAAGGTTGCTGCCCAGGTTGCGCTCACGCTCCTGGAGGCGCGGAAACATGTCGTACACGCGCGAGAGCGTCCAGGGCGAGGCATGCTGCTGCCGGTTGCCAGCGGTCGCGACCAGGTTCTCGCGCACGGTGAGGTTGGGGAAGATGCGGCGGCCTTCCGGCACGAGGCCGACGCCGCTGCAAGCCACCCGGTGTGCCGCGCGCCCCGTCACGTCCTCACCCGCGACCCGCACTGAACCCCGGCGGGGCGTGAGCAGGCCCATGATGGACTTCACCGTGGTCGATTTGCCCATGCCATTGCGCCCGATCAGCGTGATCACCTCGCGCTCGCGCACGTCAAAGCTCATGCCGAACAGCGCCTGGCTGCTGCCGTAGAAGGTCTCGATACCGTTCACTTCCAGAAGTGTCTTCATACTGTCTCCACCTGATCTCCCAGGTATGCCATGCGTACATCGGGGTCGTTGCGGATCTGCTCGCTGGTGCCGCAGGCAATCGCCTTGCCGTAGACCATCACGGTGATCCGGTCGGCCAGGGCGAACACCGCATCCATGTCGTGCTCGACCAGCACGATGCCGTAGCGGCCCTTGAGCGTCTGCAAGAGGCGCACCATGTCTTCCGACTCCTGATGGCTCATGCCCGCCATGGGCTCGTCGAGCAGCATGACCTTGGGCTGCAGCGCCATCGTCATTGCGAGCTCCAGCTGCCTGTGCGCACCGTGCGCCATGGCCGATACCGGGGTTTTCGCCTGCGCGCCCAACCCTACCTGCTCCAGCAGGGCCTGCGCCGGCCCGAGCAGGCTGGCGTCGCCAAGCACGGGTTTCCAGAAGGAGAAGTTGCGCCCGCTCGCACCCTGCACCGCCAGCATCACGTTCTCGAGTGCCGTGAATTCGCGGAACACCGACGTGATCTGGTAGCTGCGCGAAATGCCCATGCGTGCCCGGCGTTGCACCGACTCGCGCACCAGTTCGCGCCCGTCAAGCAGGATGCTGCCGGCCTGCGGCATGAGTTCGCCGCAGAGCTGGTTGATCAAGGTGGTCTTGCCGGCGCCGTTGGGGCCAATGATGGCGTGCAGCTCGCCGGGCCTGACCTCCAGGTTGAAGTGGTCCGTGACCAGCAATCCGCCAAAGCGCTTGACCAGCCCGTTGACGCTGAGCGTGGATCCCTTGGCGGCGTTCATGGCTTTTCTCCATAGCGGGCGGTGATGATCCCGTAGATGCCGTCCTTGAGCTTGAGCGCGACCAGCAGGGCCATCAGGCCCAGCACGCCCAGCCAATGGTTGCGCACGAAGTCATCGAGCACAGGCCAGCCGATGTTGAACGAGGAGAGAAGATCCTCCATGCTCAGCCACAGGATCGCGCCTGCCACCGGGCCGACCAGCGTTCCCAGGCCGCCGAGCACCGCCATGACGATCAGATCGCCGGAAACCACCCAGTGCATGTAGGAAGGGGAGATGAAGCGCGTCAGGTTGGCCAGCAGCACGCCGGCCAGCACACACACCAGGGCCGACAGCACATAGGCCGTCAGTTTCACCCGGGACACGGGCATTCCCAGCGCCTCGAGGCGGCGCTCGTTCGTGCGGCAGCCGCGCAGTACCATGCCGAATCGTGCGTGCACCAGCCGGTGGAAGGCGAACAGAACCGCAGTGAGCACGCTGAAGATCACGTAGTACAGGACAACGTTGTTATTCAGGTCGATCACGCCGAAGTCGCTGCGGTCGGTGATGCTGAAGCCATCGTCGCCGCCGTACTGCTTGAGGCTGACCGCCAGAAAGTAGAACATCTGTGCGAACGCGAGGGTGATCATGATGAAGCCCACGCCCTTGGCGCGCAGGCACACCAGGCCGATCAGCGCGGCCAGCACCGTGCCAACTCCCAGCGCCGCTGCCAGGTGGATCCAGCCGCTGCCGATGCCGTGGAAGGACAGGACACCCACCACATACGCGCCCAGGCCGATGTACAGTGCGTGCCCGAAGCTGACCATCCCGCCGTAGCCCATCACCAGGTTGAGTCCGGTGGCGGCCAGCGCGAAGATCATCATGCGCGACACCAAGGTGACGTAGAAGCTCTCGCCCGTGAAATGCGAGAAAACGGGTACCAGCGCAAGCAGCGCAATCAACGCAACTGCGACCTTGGTCCTCATGGCAGGGCGCCGCGCGGGAGCCGGACTTCCTGCGGGACAGGCATCATTTGGAGTCATTGGGGGTATCAGAGCTTTAGCCATGTTTCACCGGGAACAATCCGGCAGGCCGTACTGCGAGCACGACTGCCATGAGGAGATAGATCAGCATCGAGGCGATGGCCGGCCCGGCTGTTTGCGCCAGCGAGCGTTCCATCAGTTCGCGCATCAGCCCCGGCATGAAGGCCCGGCCGATGGTGTCCACGACCCCCACGATGAGCGCTCCGTAGAAGGCGCCGCGGATGGAGCCAACGCCGCCAGTGATCAACACGACCAGGGTGAGGATCAAGATAGGCTCGCCCATGCCCGGCTGCACCGAAAAGATGGGGCCGGCCATCAGCCCGGCCAACCCGGCGAGTGCGGCGCCAGCGGCAAAGACAAGGGCGTTGAGCTGGCCGATGTTGACGCCGAGCGCCGAAACCATTCCCGCATCGGTGGCTCCGGCGCGGATGAGCATGCCGACGCGCGTGCGGTGCACCAGCCAGTACAGCGCAGCGCCCACCAGCAAGCCGACGGCGATGATGGCCAAGCGGT
Source organism: Pantoea sp. 18069 (assembly GCF_902706035.1). Classification (GTDB taxonomy): domain Bacteria; phylum Pseudomonadota; class Gammaproteobacteria; order Burkholderiales; family Burkholderiaceae_C; genus Comamonas. The sequence continues at coordinate 16,664 of NZ_CACSJA010000010.1, forward strand.
AGGACGGGTATGCCACACCAAACAGGTCCACCGTGCCGGCCAGGGCTTCGGGTACGTTCATGAACACCGGCGCCTGGCCCCATCCGAAACGCGCCACTTCGTTGAAGATGAGGATGACGCCGAAGGTGGCCAGCACCTGGTACAGGTGATCGCGCTCATAGAGCCGCGAGATCACCGTGCGCTCGAGCACCAGCCCGAGCAGCAGACTGCCCGCCACGGCGGCCAGTGCGGCCAGCATGAAGGAGCCGCTCCACCCGTATACCGTCGCGGCAAAGTACGCCCCCATCATGAAAAGCGAGCCATGCGCCAGGTTGATCACATGCATGATCCCCAGCACCAGAGTCAGTCCTGCGGACAGCAGAAACAGCAGCACGCCGAGCTGAAACCCGTTCAGCAACTGCGTAAGCACCAGTGAGCCTGTCATTTCGAATACTCCTTGAAAGAAATCGCGCCGGGGGCGATCACTTCAGCGGGCACTGTGCGTGGTAGGCATCCTGGTGGGACTTGAGCGGCGTGGCCACCGTTTTCAGGGTGTGGCGCTCCTTGGCGTCCTTCACCACGGTGAACGCGAAATAGTCGTGGATCGGGAAATTGTTGTTGCCGAACTTCAGCACGCCGCGCACCGAATTCGGGTTGCCGGCCTTCAGCGCGGCCATGAAGGCCGGCTTGTCGCTGATGTTGCCCTTGACGCGGGTGATGGCGGTGTCCAGCAGCAGCGCCGCATCGTAGCCCTGCGCGGCGAACAGCGAGGGGATGCGGTTGTACTTTTTCTCGAAGGCCTCCACGAAGCCCTTGTTGGCGGCATTGTCGAGATCAGGCGCCCACCAGTGCGTGCTGAAGAGTCCCAGGCCCGAGTCCTTCAGCGCCGGCAACGTGGTGGCATCGAGCATCGACGAGGTCTGCAGCGGAATGGTCTTGTTCAGTCCGGCTTGCTGGTACTGGCGGATGAAGTTCACTGCCAGCGCACCAGGAAAGAAGGCGTAAACGGCATCGGGCTTGGCGGCGGCGATTTGCGCGATCTCGGCGGAGAAGTCGGGCTGTGCCATGCCCGGTGCGAGTTCTTCCAGCACCTCGCCCTTGTACGTGCGCTTGAAGCCCTGCAGTGCGTCCTTGCCGGCTTGGTAGTTGGGGGCGATCAACACCATGCGCTTGTAACCTTTGTCGGTGGAGAACTTTCCAGCCGCCTCCGCGTGACCGTCGTTCTGCCAGGAAACGATGAACTGGTAGGGCGAGCACTGGGCACCGGCCTGGGCAGACGGGCCGGCGTTGGAGCCGATCAGGAACACCTGCTTTTCGGTGATCGGGCGGTGCACCGCCAGCATCACGTTGGAGCCCATCACGCCGGTGATGATCGGCACCTTCTCTTTCTCGACGAGCTTTTGCACGATCTGCAAACCTACATCGGGTTTGAACTGGTCGTCCTCCTTGAGCACCTGCACCGGCACGCCTCCGAGCTTGCCGTCGCGTTGCTCCAGTGCGAGCATGAAGCCATCGTAGTTGTCTTGACCTAGGGCACCGATGGGGCCGGAGAAGGTACCGAGGTAACCGATTTTGATAGGCGTCTGGGCCTGCGCCTGAGCGCAGAACGAAGCGCCCAAGGCCAGGATGGCGGTGGCGTTCTTGAGGGTTCTGAGGTTGAACATGCTTGTCTCCGATGTAGTGAACGTGCGGCCTTTTGTGGTCAAGGCTCTTGCACGGGGTGGTGAAATCAGCCGGGCATCGCATACCGCATGGCAGGCCGCAACGGGCCTGCGCCGGCAATGTGCACGCCCTGGTCAGGCAGATTGGGAAGCGTCACATGCGCACTCGATGCATGGGAAGCAGCAGGCATGCTAGAAGCGTCCCAGGGCACCAAGAAGATGCCAAAAAAGATCGAGTGATTCACCGGGGGTATCGCGGCCGATGGCCACCAGCCCTGCGCAACGCGGCGATCGCCGGCCTGGGCATTGCGCTCGTGCCCGGCTTCAGCGCCCGGGCGGTGCTCACTGCGGGCCGGTTGGCGCAGGTGCTTGCGCAGCGGCGGCCCATGGGCGCATTCGGCCCAATGCATCTACGCGATGCGCCCCTGTGCGGCCCATGTGCCGCGCGCAGGTCGTCGCAAAAGTGCATTCAGGGCTGCAAACCCCGCTTCGCGCAGTACGTCTGCGCGTACTGTCGGCTTGCCTCGATTTACAGCGCTTCGATTTTGACGATAGCCAGGCTCAGATTGTCGCCCGCGCCCCCGGCGCGTGCGCGCGCCTGCCGGATCAGCGATTCGGCCGCATCGCGCGGCGATAGTGCCTGCAGCAGCGCGGCCAGTTCCTCGGCGTTGAAATAGTGCCAGAGGCCGTCGCTGCAGGCCAGCAGCGTGCTGCCTGGCTGCAGTTGGGCGATATGGTGCGGTGTCGCGGGCGGCGCCGAGGTCGCGCCCAGGCAGCCGACCAGGATATTCGACTGCGGGTGGCTGCGCGCCTGCAGCTCGGTCAGGTCGCCGCGGTCGACGAGCGTCTGCACATAGGAGTGATCGCGTGTGCGGTGCAGCAGCCGGTCCTCGTGGAAATGGTAGATCCGGGAATCGCCCGAGTGCACCCAGTGGCAGGCGCCGCTGGGTTGAATGATGAACGCGGCCATCGTGCTGTGCGGCTCCTGCTCGGCCGAAAGCGCCGTGAGCCGGATCACGGTATGCGCTTCCTGCACCATGGTCTGCAGCAGCAGCATTGCGTCGTCGCTCGCCGGGTCGTAGCGCTCGAACAGCTGGCTGCAGGTGAGCATGACCTGGTCCGACGCCTTGCGCCCGCCGCTGCGTCCGCCCATGCCGTCCGCGACCACGCCCAGCACGCAGCCATGCAGGCGTGCGTGCGTGAGCAGCAGGACCTGGTCCTGCTGGTATTCACGGTCACCGCGGTGCAGTCCGGTCGAGGCAAGAAGACGAAAAGAGGCAGGCATGGAGCGATGCGGCCCACGAAAATGAGGGGGAAGTGCGCGTGCCGACAGTGTAGCGGCAGGATTTCTCGCGCTCCTTCGGGCTTGCCCGGTGTGGCGCGATGCCATCAGCGGGCATGCACGCGGGCGGTGCATGCCCGGCAGCCCGGCGCCCGGCTCAGCCGCAGGCGTATTCGTTGAATGCCAGGCGGTTGAGCGCGGCGCAGACATCGGCCATGCGGCCCGAGATCAGCAGCCGGCCGCCCTCGCTCTGGGCTTCATTGCGCAGTATGCGCACGCCGCCGCGCGCTGCAGGCGGGCACAGCGGCAGGCGGGCGACGGACGCGGGGCGCGCGGAATGCAGTGTGCTTGGGGCCGACGGCGAAGGCCGGCGGTTGACGGCGCCCGGCGCGGCCGTCAAATGTCCGAACAGCATGTCGTTCTGGGCGTGGCGCGAGAAAGGCAGGGCCTGCAAAGCAAATTGCATGTGATATCTCCAGCAAAGGTACTAGGACGGCCGTAGCCGCGGCGGCCGTAGCCGTGCTTCGACCGGGCCGCGCACGGCGTCAGTCGAAAGGTGCAATGCATGGGCCTGGGAGGGCCCAGCGGGGAAACAGGCCTGTTACATGAACATGCTGTTGCGGATCAGGCCCACCGCCAGGCCTTCGATCGCGAACGGTTCGTCAGGCTTGACATGGATGATGGGGAAATCGGGATTCTCGGGCAGCAGTTCAATGCCGGTGCGCGTGCGGCGCAGGCGCTTGACGGTGACTTCATCGCCCAGGCGCGCGACTACAATCTGGCCGTCGCGCGCGTCCTTGCTGGCCTGCACGGCCAGCAGGTCGCCGTCCATGATGCCGGCGTCGCGCATCGACATGCCGCGCACCTTGAGCAGGTAGTCGGGCCTGGCCTGGAACAGGCTGGGTTCGACCGCATAGGTCTGGTCGATGTGTTCTTGCGCCAGAATGGGCGAGCCCGCAGCCACGCGGCCGACCAGGGGCAGCACCAGCGAGGCCATGGCGGCCAGCGGCGATGCGAAGCTCGCGCCGCGCGCGGCGTTGATGTTGCGCACCGTGTCATGGCGCAGGCGGATGCCGCGCGACGTGCCGCTGACCAGTTCGATCACGCCTTTGCGCGCCAGGGCCTTCAAATGCTCTTCGGCGGCGTTGGCGGAGCGAAAGCCCAGCGTGCCGGCAATTTCGGCGCGGGTCGGGGGCGCACCGGTGCGCTCGATGGCAGACTGGATCAGGTCCAGGATTTGCTGCTGTCGCGGTGTGAGCTTGGGATGGTCGAGCATGGCGGTCCTTGTGCAGATGGGTGCTGGCTAAAGCAATCTGTTTTTTTATACAGTGACTGTATTTTTCACCAGTTTTCAAGGAGCCGCAAGTGGGCAATTCAAATAATGTGGTGATATTGGCCACAGGCGGCACGATTGCGGGCACGGCGGCCCGTTCTTCGCAGTCCGTGGGCTATAGCGCCGCGCAACTGGGCGTGGACCAGTTGCTGGCGGCCGTGCCGGATCTGGCGGAGGTCGCCGGCGGCGGCCTCATCGCGGAGCAGGTGGCCCAGCTCGACAGCAAGGACATGGATGACGCTGCCTGGCGGCAGCTGGCCTTGCGCTGCCGGCATTGGCTGGCGCGCGCCGATGTGGCGGCGGTGGTCATCACCCACGGCACGGACACGCTGGAGGAAACCGCCTGGTTTTTGCAGCAGGTGCTGCCGGCGGGCGGCAAGCCCGTGGTGCTGACCTGTGCGATGCGGCCCGCGACGGCCTTGCTTGCCGACGGCCCGCAGAACCTGCGCGATGCCGTGGCCTGCGCCGTCGATGCGCAGGCCCAGGGCGTGCTGGTGGTCGTCGCAGGCCAGGTGCACGGCGCACGCGCGGTGCGCAAGCAGCACCCCTACCGGCTCGATGCGTTTTCCTCGGCCGAGCAGGGCGCCATGGGCTGGATCGAAGAAGGGCAGGTGCGCTGGCAGCAGCCGCCGCAGTGTCGGCTCCCCGAAGCCTCGGCTTGGCAAGCCGATGTTGAGGCCTTGCCGTGCGATGACTGGCCCTGGGTCGAGGTCGTGAGCAGCCATGCGGGCTGCGATGGCCGTGCGGTCGATGCCCTGCTTGCCCAGGGCGTGCAAGGCCTGGTCGTTGCGGCCACGGGCAATGGCACGCTGCACCGCGCGCTAGGGCCGGCCTTGCACAGGGCGTTGCAGGCGGGCGTGCCGGTGTGGCTGAGCACGCGCTGCAGCGAAGGGCAGCTGGTGGCGGCGCAGGGCCATGCCACGCAGGCCGAACGGCAGCCCAGGCCCGTGGACCTGCCGCCGTTCAAGGCGCGCATCAGCCTGCAGCTCGCACTGCTGGCGCATCGCGCCTAGATCATCTTGCGCGCAGCCCGCAAAAAAGGCCGCAGCCCGGGGGCGCGGCCTTTTTTCCGGCGCTGTAGGGCAGCGCCGCAGCCGGCAATCAGCTGGCGAGAGCCGCGAGCGCGCGGGCGGTGATCTCTTCGACCGTGCCCATGCCACTGATGGCGCGGTACTGGGGCGCCTGGGCGGCATCCTTTTCGGCCCACTGGCGGTAGTAGTCGACGAGCGGGCGCGTCTGGTCGCTGTAGACCTGCAGGCGCTTTTGCACCGTTTCTTCCTTGTCGTCTTCGCGCTGCACCAGGTCTTCACCGGTCTCGTCGTCCTTGCCGGGCACCTGGGGCGGGTTGAACTTGACGTGGTAGGTGCGGCCCGAAGCCGGGTGCGAGCGGCGCCCGCTCATGCGCTCGATGATGGCGTCGAACGGCACATCGATTTCAAGCACGTAGTCGAGCTTGACGCCCGCGGCCTTCATTGCGTCGGCCTGGGGAATGGTGCGGGGAAAACCGTCGAACAGGAAGCCCTTGGCACAGTCGTCCTGCAGGATGCGTTCCTTGACCAGGCCGATGATGATCTCATCGCTGACCAGTTGACCCGCGTCCATCACCGCCTTGGCCTGCTGGCCCAGCGGCGTGCCGGCCTTGACGGCAGCGCGCAGCATGTCGCCGGTCGAGATTTGCGGGATGCCGTACTTCTGGCAGATGAAAGCAGCCTGTGTGCCTTTGCCGGCGCCGGGAGCGCCCAACAAAATCAGTTTCATGGAAATCCTCGAAGTGTTGAAATATTTTTGGGCGACGATGGAGCCGGCCGGCAGTTGCGCCGGCGCAGGCCATGTCGCGTTTTTTCGCGGCAAGGATAGCACGCGAGCACCCCTGTGGAATGCGCGCCGCTGATGGATTCGTGACACCGGCCATGCCGGGCAAAGTGGCCAGTCAGGCGCATTCGCCTGTGCTGTGCATGCGCTCCCTGAATTTGCGAATTGTTTTGATTTTCTGTTATTTCAGAAAGTAGCGGTTGAAATTCCCACGATTTGTGGTGCGCACGCTGGCCGATTGTTGCGCTGCGGAACGCGCGCAGCCCTCGGAACCTGCTTGCGTTCTCAGTCCAGCAGCGCGCGCACGCGCTCGAGGTCGGCTGGCGTATCGACGCCTGCGCCGGGCGCGTCCTGCGTCACATGCACTGCAATCCGGTGTCCGTGCCACAGCGCGCGCAGCTGTTCGAGCGCTTCGAGCGCTTCGGTCGGTGCGGGGGCGAGCTGGGGAAAGTGGCGCAGAAATCCCGCGCGGTAGCTGTAGATGCCCACATGGCGCAGCGGCGCAAAGCCCGCATGGCCGCCAAGGGCCGCGGCGTTGTTCCACCAGGCGTGGTCGGCGTGGTCGCGTGCGAACGGAATCGGCGCGCGGCTGAAATACTGGGCCAGGCCCTGCGCGTCGCAGACGAGCTTGACCACGTTCGGGTTGCGCCAGTCTTCCAGCGTCTCGATTGCGTGGGCAGCGGTTCCCATGCTGGCTTCGGGCCTGTCGGTCAACAGTTGCGCGACAGCGTCGATCAGCTGCGGGTTGATCAGCGGCTCGTCGCCCTGGACGTTGACCACGCAATCGCTGCCGTCGAGGTCCAGCTGCTCGCAGGCTTCGGCCAGGCGGTCGCTGCCGCTCGCGTGGTCGGCGCGCGTGAGAATGGCCTGCACGCCATGGGCTTCGCAGGCCTCGACGATGCGCTCGTCATCCGCGGCGACGACCACTTTCGTGGCCTGGCTCAGCAGCGCGCGCTGGGCGACCCGCACCACCATGGGCAGGCCGGCGATGTCCGCCAGCGGCTTGTCGGGCAGGCGGCTCGAGGCCATGCGCGCGGGAATCAGCACCGTGAAGCCGCTGCTGGTGAACAGCGCGGGCGCGGCGTGGGCGTGCGTGTCGGCGCTCACGCTTCGAGCTCCTCGTCGCTCAGGGTGCGGGCTTCGTTCTCCAGCAGGATGGGCATGCCGTCGCGCACCGGATAGGCCAGGCGCGCGCTGCGCGAGACCAGTTCCTGGCGCTCGCGGTCATAGGTCAGAGGGCCCTTGGTCACAGGGCAGACGAGCAGTTCGAGGAATTTGGCGTCCATGGCGGTAGGAAAAGAAGATCAGTGATTCGATGATAGTGAGAGAGCCTGCTCCAGGGCAGGGAAGAATCCCTCGGCAATGGAAATTTCCAGTGGCACGGCCCAGGCTTCGGGGTGTCTGGTCCACAGCTTGACCGCATCCTTCTCGGTGCAGATCAACGCCTTCGCGGCGCCGTTCATGCCGTTCCAGCTCTCAAAATTATAGTGATCGGGCAAGGCCTCGGTCGTGGCCAGCGTCAGGCCCTGGGCCTGGAGCATGGCGAAGAAGTCCGCGGGCCGCGCCACGGCCGCGAGCGCGTGCAGCGGCTGGCCGCGCAGCGCCGTCAGGGCGATGCGCTCCCCGCGCGCGTTGTGCGCATGGCCCGCGAGCCGGCGCCGCAGCGCAAACGCGGGCGCCGGCCCGGCAGGGCGTGCACCCGCGTGCAGCACCAGATCGACCTTGCGCGGCCAGGGTTCGCGCAGCGGCCCCGCAGGCAAGAGGAAGCCGTTGCCCGTGCCTTCGTCGTTGAACACGCACAGCTCGACATCGCGCGCCAGCGCCAGGTGCTGCAGCCCGTCATCGCAGACGATGACCTGCGTTGCCGGGTAGCGCGCGCGCAAGGCCCGCACCGCATCGATGCGCGCGCGTGCGACGAACACCGGCGCGCCGCTGGCGCGTGCGAGCAGCGCGGGCTCGTCGCCTACGCTGTCGGCCGGGCTGTCAGGCAGGGCTTCGCGGCAGTCCTGGGTGCTGCGGCCGTAGCCGCGCGAGACAATGCCCACGGCCAGGCCGCGCTGGCGCAGATGGCGCACCACGGCCAGCGTGACCGGCGTCTTGCCCGCGCCGCCGGCGATCACATTGCCGACCACGATCACCGGAATGCCGGCGCGCTGCTGGCGCAGAAGCCCCGTCGCATACAGCGCCCGGCGCAGGCGCACCAGCGCGCCGTAGAGCAGCGACAGCGGCCACAGCGCCCAGGCCAGGGGCCCGCGTCGGCGCCAGGCAGTCTGAAGTGTGGAGGAGGAGGCCATCAGGGGGAAAGCGGCCAGCCGGCAGAAAGCGCGTTCAGCGCCGCTCGGTCTTGGACGACTGGGTCGCGAAAGTGATTTGCGACAGGCCCGCGCGCCGCGCGGCTTCCATCACCGAAATCACCGCCTGGTGCGGCGCGGTGGCGTCGGCGCTGATGATCAGCACGCTGTCCGGGCCGTTTTGCGCCAGGCCGTTCAGGCCCTGGGTCAGGGCGGCGACGCTGGTGTCGGCCAGCGCCGTCCTGTTGATCGCATAGCGGCCGTCCGCGGCCACGGAAACAATGATTTCCTGGGGGCGGTTGCGCTGCTGCTCGACGTTGGCGACCGGCAGCGTCAGCTGCAGTTCGGTGAACTTGCTGTAGGTGGTCGACAGCATCAGAAAGATCAGGACCACCAGCAGCACGTCAATGAACGGGATCAGGTTGATCTCGGGCTCGTCGCGGTGGCGGGGACGGAAATTCATCGGGCAGGCCTTGGGTTCTGGACGTGGCTTACTTGCGCAGCCGGGACAGGTGGCGCACGAAATGTTCGGCCGACAGCTCCAGCGTCAGCAGGTATTCGTCGACGCGGGCGCGGAAATAGCGCCAGAAGATCAGCGCCGGAATCGCCACGATCAGGCCGAAGGCGGTGTTGTACAGGGCGATCGAGATGCCGTGCGCGAGCTGGGCCGGGTCGCCGCCGCCTGTTGTGGGGCCGCTGGCTTGCGAGCCGAAGATCTCTATCATGCCTATCACCGTGCCCAGCAGGCCCAGCAGCGGCGCGGCCGAAGCAATGGTGGCCAGCGCGCTCAGGTATTTCTCCAGCTTGTGCGCCGCAGCGCGGCCCGCGCCTTCGACGGCCGCGCGCAGCTCTTCCTCGGAGGCGCCGGGGTGCACATGCAGCGTGCGCAGGCCGCTGGCCAGCACTTCACCGAGAGCCGAGTTCTGGGCGAGTTGCTGCACCACATCGGGCGCGGGAACGCCTCTGGACGAAACCGCAAGGGCCTCATTGAGCAATTGCGGCGGCGCGACGCGGGCGGTCTTGAGCGCCATGAAACGTTCGAAAACCAGCGCCAGCGCCAGGATGGAGCAGGCAATCAGTGGCCAGATGGGCCAGCCTGCGGCTTGTATGATCGACAGCAATTACTCTCTCCACGCGAAGGGGTGCAACTCGGGATTATGGCCCAGGCGGCTGGCCCCCCGGTGGCAAAGTTCGAACGAATGCCGCGCTGCACCGCACAGCGGGCCCGCGCTGCGGGCATTTTTAGAAAGCGTTTTGCCATATGTATGATTTTTCCGAGCCTCCACGGGCCACGGTCTGGGAGGTGGGGGCGCTGTGCCGGGCCGTGGCCGATGCGCTGCAGGCGCGCTTCAACCCGGTCACGGTGCGCGGTGAGATCACCGGGTTTTCGCGCGCGGCCAGCGGCCACTGCTATTTCAGCGTCAAGGACGCGCAAGGCCAGATCCGCTGCGCGATGTTCCGCCGTGCGGCCATGCAGCTCGATTTTTCGCCGCGCGATGGCGAACTCGTGGAGCTGCGCGGCAAGCTCGGGGTGTACGAGCAGCGCGGCGACCTGCAGCTGATCGTCGACAGCCTGCAGCGCGCGGGCCAGGGCGCGTGGTTCGAGCAGTTCCTGCGCCTCAAGGCCCAGCTGCAGGCCGAAGGCCTGTTCGATGCCGAACGCAAGCGCCGGCTGCCTGCGATGCCGCGCGGCATAGGCCTGGTCACCTCGCTGGGCGCGGCCGCGCTGCACGATGTGGTCACGGCGCTGCGCCGGCGCGTGCCGCACATTCCCGTGGTACTGGTGCCGGCGCTGGTGCAGGGCGCGTCGGCGCCGCAATCGCTGCGCGATGCGCTGGCGCAGCTCTACCGCATGGCGCAGGCCGAGCCCGGGGCGCAAGATCCCGGGCCGGTGATCGATGTGATTTTGCTGGTGCGCGGCGGTGGCTCCATCGAAGACCTCTGGGCGTTCAACGACGAGCAGCTTGCGCGGCTGATCGTGCAAAGCCCGGTGCCGCTGGTCAGCGGCGTGGGCCACGAAACCGATTTCACGATTGCTGATTTCTGCGCCGACTTGCGCGCACCCACGCCCACGGCCGCGGCCGAGCTGGTGTCGCTGCCGCGCGACAACTGGCTCGCGGAACTGGGCCAGGGCGCGCAGCGCCTGCAGGCGGCCGCGCAGCGCCACCTGGACCGCCACCAGCAGCGCCTGGACCATGCAAGCCAGCGCCTGGGCCGGCCTTCGGGGCAGCTGGGCCGCAACCAGCTGCAGCTCGCGCGCAGCGCGCAGCGCCTGCGCCATGCCATGCAACTGCGCCTGCAGCAGCACCGGCACAGCCAGCAGCAGCTCGCGCGGCAGATTCCGCAGGGCCTGCAGCGCGGGCTGGACGCCCAGCAGCGCCGGCTCGAACGTGCGGCGCTGCGCCTCGAACTGCTCGATCCGCGCCATGCGCTGCAGCGCGGCTATGCCTTGCTGACCGATGCCAAGGGCCAGGCCGTGACCCGCATCGCGCAGGCCCGGCCCGGCGATGCGCTGCGCGCGTCGCTGTCGGACGGAGACATCGATCTGACCGTGGGCCAGCCGCGGCTGCTGTAGAAACGCCCGCAGACTGTCGGACAGCGGCGAAACATGGCCGCAGCGGCCGCAAATGCTGCGCGCGGCCTGCGGTTCTTCCTACAATGTCTGCTGTGAGGACGGCGCACTGCGGGCCAGCGCGCCCCAGCCCCATCAGATCTGCGAGCTGCAAGGCCCGGGCCTGGCTTGTGAAGAATTCAAACCACCACGAGGAAAACACCATGGAACATACCCTGCCACCATTGCCTTACGCCATTGATGCCCTGGCACCGAACTACAGCCAGGAAACGCTGGAGTACCACCACGGCAAGCACCACAACGCGTATGTGGTGAACCTGAACAACCTGCAAAAGGGCACGGAATTCGAATCGATGAACCTCGAAGAGATCATCAAGCGTTCGTCCGGCGGCATCTACAACAACGCGGCGCAGATCTGGAACCACACGTTCTTCTGGAACTGCATGACCCCCAATGGTGGCGGTGAGCCCACGGGCGCGCTGCTGGACGCCATCAACCAGAAGTGGGGCAGCTACGCCGCCTTCAAGGAATCCTTCGTCAAGTCGGCCGTGGGCAACTTCGGTTCGGGCTGGACCTGGCTGGTGAAGAAGGCCGACGGCTCGGTCGACATCGTCAACACCGGCGCTGCCGGCACGCCCCTGACGACCGAAGACAAGGCCCTGCTGACCGTCGACGTCTGGGAACACGCCTACTACATCGACTACCGCAATGCGCGTCCCAAGTTCGTCGAGACTTTCCTCGACAAGCTGGTGAACTGGAAGTTCGCGCAAGCCAACTTCGCCTGATCGCGGCCGGGCAGCATGCTGCCCGTTCCATGACGAAAAGCCTGAAGCGCAATCTTCAGGCTTTTTTTTTCGTGCGCTGCTACACGCGATTGCTGCACTGCGGCAAATATTTTTTATGCCTGGCTGGGGTTTGTCCCAGTCGGTAAAGCAGGGAAAAAGACCAACTCTTATACAAGACATAAGAAAAAAGCGGCCGGCTCGGGTTAGAATTTTTGCATTGTGAGAACCCGTTGCAAAAAATTGCGAACAGTTTTTGCGACGCGCGCACAATCCTTGTGGATTACTCCATCGGACTGCGCGGCGCGAGGCTGGCCGGCGGCTTGACCACCCTTTTTACTACCTGAGACAAGAGATGAGCACCCAGCAATCCACCATCATCTATACCCTGACCGATGAGGCGCCGCGCCTCGCGACCAGCGCTTTTCTGCCCATCGTGCGCACGTTCACCGCGCCCGCGGGCGTCAATGTCGAAACCAGTGACATCTCGGTGGCGGCCCGCATTCTGGGCGAGTTCCCCGAATTCCTGACCGAAGAACAGAAGGTCCCGAACAACCTGGCCGAGCTCGGACGCCTGACGCTGCTGCCCGAGACCAACATCATCAAGCTGCCCAATATCAGTGCTTCGGTGCACCAACTGGTCAGCGCGATCAAGGAACTCCAGGGCAAGGGCTACGCCGTGCCCGATTTCCCCGAAGACCCCAAGAGCGACGAAGACAAGGCCATCCTCAAGCGCTACTCCAAGTGCCTGGGCAGCGCCGTGAACCCCGTGCTGCGTGAAGGCAATTCCGACCGCCGCGCACCCGCCGCGGTGAAGAACTACGCGCGCAAGAACCCGCACAGCATGGGCGAGTGGAGCATGGCTTCGCGCAGCCATGTGGCGCACATGCTGCACGGCGACTTCTACCATGGCGAAAAGTCGCTGACGCTGGACAAGGCGCGCGATGTCAAGATGGAACTCGTGACCGCCAGCGGCAAGACCCAGGTGCTCAAGCCCAAGGTCTCGCTGCTGGCCGGCGAAATCATCGACAGCATGTTCATGAGCAAGAAGGCGCTGTGCGACTTCTATGAATACCAGTTCGAAGACGCGCGCAAGACCGGCGTGATGCTGTCGCTGCACGTCAAGGCAACGATGATGAAGGTGTCCCACCCCATCGTCTTCGGCCATGCCGTGCGCATCTTCTACAAGGAAGCTTTCGAGAAGCACGGCAAGCTGTTCGACGAACTCGGTGTGAACGTCAACAACGGCATGGTCAACCTGTACGACAAGATCGCGACGCTGCCGACCTCGAAGAAAGAGGAAATCATCCGCGACCTGCACGCCTGCCACGAGCACCGTCCGGAACTGGCCATGGTCGACTCGGCCAGGGGCATCACCAACCTGCACGCGCCCAACGACGTGATCGTCGACGCCTCGATGCCGGCGATGATCCGCATCGGCGGCAAGATGTGGGGCGCCGACGGCAAGCCCAAGGACACCAAGGCCGTGATCCCCGAGTCGACCTTTGCCCGCATCTACCAGGAAGTCATCAACTTCTGCAAGACCAACGGCAACTTCGATCCCGTGACCATGGGCACCGTGCCCAACGTGGGCCTGATGGCCCAGCAGGCCGAGGAATACGGCTCGCACGACAAGACCTTCGAAGTCTCCGAAGCCGGCGTGGCGAATATCGTCGATCTGGCCACGGGCGAAGTGCTGCTGTCGCAGAACGTCGAAGCCGGCGACATCTGGCGCATGTGCCAGGTCAAGGACGCGCCTATCCGCGACTGGGTCAAGCTGGCCGTGACGCGCGCGCGCAATTCGGGCATGCCTGCCGTGTTCTGGCTCGACCCCTATCGCCCGCACGAAGCCGAGATGATCAAGAAGGTCGAGACCTACCTCAAGGACCACGACACCAATGGTCTCGACATCCAGATCATGTCGCAGGTGCGCGCCATGCGCTACACGCTCGAGCGCGTGATCCGCGGCCAGGACACCATTTCGGTGACCGGCAACATCCTGCGCGACTACCTGACCGACCTGTTCCCCATCATGGAACTGGGCACCAGCGCCAAGATGCTGTCCATCGTGCCCTTGATGGCCGGTGGCGGCATGTACGAAACCGGTGCCGGCGGCTCGGCGCCCAAGCATGTGCAGCAGCTGGTCGAGGAAAACCACCTGCGCTGGGATTCGCTGGGCGAGTTCCTGGCGCTGGCCGTGTCGCTGGAAGACTTGGGGCTCAAGAACGGCAACAACAAGGCCAAGATCGTCGCCAGGACGCTGGACGAAGCCACGGGCAAGCTGCTCGACAACAACAAGAACCCCTCGCCCAAGACCGGCCAGCTCGACAACCGCGGCAGCCAGTTCTACCTGGCCCTGTACTGGGCCCAGGCGCTGGCCGCGCAGACCGACGACGCCGAGCTGGCCGCCCAGTTCGCGCCGCTGGCCAAGCAGCTCGCCGACAACGAGCAGACCATCGTCGCCGAACTGCTGGCCGTGCAGGGCAAGCCGGTCGACATCGGTGGCTACTACCAGCCCGACCTGGCCAAGCTCGACGCCGCAATGCGCCCGAGCAGCACGCTGAACGCAGCCCTGGCATCTGCCCAGGCCTGATGCACCAGCGCCCCGCCTGCGGGGCGTGGCTGAAAGCACAAAGCCGGCGGTCTCCGAAAGGGGCCGCCGGCTTTTTCGTGCCTTGTGTTCAGCGGCTGGTGAACGCAGGCCCCGAGAGCCTGGCGCCCGCGCGCAGGTTCTTCTGCGCAAACCAGCCCTGGTTCATCTCCAGCACATAGCGCACGGGCTGGGCCGAGCAGTGCGACTCCTCGCTTTGCGGCTGCATGTCGGCCAGGTTGACGATGGTGCCGTCATCGGCGACGAAGGCTGCGGTGAGCGGCAGCAAGGTGTTCTTCATCCAGAAGCACTGGCGCCCGGGCTGCTCGAAGACAAACAGCATGCCTTCGTGCGCCGGCATCTGCTTGCGGTGCATCAGGCCGGTCTGGCGTTCGTTGAACGTCTGCGCGACCTGGGCGTCTATGCGGAACATGCCCGCGCGCAGCTCGGTGCGTGGCAAGTGCAGTTGCGGCGCGTCCGCGGCATGGGCCTGGGGCGCGGCGGCGGCGCCGAGCAGCGCCACGAGGCAGGCGGCAAGGGCAGGGCGGCGCAAAGGCGTGCGCAGCGCGGTGAGGCAGGCAGAAAAAGCAGGCATGGCGTGGAAAATGTTCAGACGATGCATGGAAGAAAGCGGCATGCATGCAGTCTGCCAGAATCGGGGCTCTGGCTGTCGCGCAAGGGCGGCAAAATCCTGCAATCGAACATGCGCCATCTTGGTGCAAACTCGCAGGACTTTGTCGCTAAAATCGTGGGGCTTTTCCCCTTGCTGATGAATTTCAGCGTTCTCACCGGAGAATTTTGTCAATGACCCGCTACCAGCATATCCAGGTGCCCGCCCAAGGCCAGAAGATCACGGTCAATGCCGACATGTCGTTGAACGTGCCGGACGAGCCCATCATTCCCTATATCGAAGGCGATGGCACCGGCCAGGACATCACGCCGGTCATGCTCAAGGTGGTGAATGCAGCCGTGGCCAAGGCCTATGGCGGCAAGAAGAAGATCCACTGGATGGAAGTCTACGGCGGCGAGAAGGCGACGCGCGTCTACGGCCCCGACGTCTGGCTGCCCGAGGAAACGCTGCAGGTGCTGCGCGAATACGTGGTCTCGATCAAGGGGCCGCTCACCACGCCCGTGGGCGGCGGCATACGCTCGCTCAACGTCGCGCTGCGCCAGGAGCTCGACCTCTATGTGTGCCTGCGCCCGGTGCAGTACTTCAAGGGCGTGCCGTCGCCGCTCAAGGCGCCCGAGAAGACCAACATGGTGATCTTCCGGGAAAACTCCGAGGACATCTATGCGGGCATCGAATACGAAGCGCGCAGCGACAAGGCCAGGAAGCTGATCGATTTCCTGATCAACGAGATGGGCGTCAAGAAAATCCGCTTTCCCGATACCTCGGGCATTGGCATCAAGCCGGTGTCTATCGAGGGCACCGAGCGGCTGGTGCGCAAGGCCATCCAGTACGCGATCGACAACGACAAACCCAGCGTGACCCTCGTGCACAAAGGCAACATCATGAAGTTCACCGAAGGCGGCTTTCGCGACTGGGGCTATGCGCTGGCGCAAAAGGAGTTCGGCGCCCAGCCCATCGACGGCGGCCCCTGGTGCAAGTTCAAGAGCCCCAAGACCGGCAAGGACATCGTCATCAAGGACTCGATCACCGATGCCTTCCTGCAGCAGATCCTGCTGCGCCCGGCCGAGTACTCGGTGGTCGCCACGCTCAACCTCAACGGTGACTACATCTCCGACGCGCTCGCGGCCCAGGTCGGCGGCATAGGCATCGCGCCCGGCGGCAACATGTCGGACTCGGTGGCCTGCTTCGAGGCCACGCACGGCACGGCGCCCAAATATGCGGGCAAGGACTATGTGAACCCGGGCTCGGAAATCCTGTCCGCGGAAATGATGCTGCGCCACATGGGCTGGACCGAGGCCGCCGACCTGATCATCCGTTCGCTGGAAAAAGCCATCCTGAGCAAGCAGGTGACTTATGACTTCGCGCGCATGATGGACGGCGCCACGCAGGTCTCGTGCTCGGGCTTTGGCGAAGTCATGATTGCCCAGATGGATTGAGCCCTGCGCCTGGCGCGTAAAACCGCCGCGCCATGTGGCGCATGGTGCAAGAACGGCTGCGCGTATCGCGTCGCCGTTTTTTCTTTTGCGCAGGGCTTTTCCAGCTTGCATTGCCTGGTGTGGGGTAGTCCATGGGAGTGCATGGCACGCCCTGCGGACTGGCCATGCCCGCTCGCATCAGTCGATGAAGACATTGGGCAGACAAACCATTTCCGAGTCGAAATCGGAGTCGGAGTCGTCGCTGTCCGTATCCACTAAGTCTCCGATCAGGTAGCAAGGTGCCCCCGCGATGTTCGACGCGACCCTGGCAGGCGCAGTATCGCAACTGCTTTGAAAAAGCCAGTCGTCGCAGTCGTAGTCGACGTTGTTCGCTCCATTCACCAGGAGGCTCCATGAAATGGTGTCCGTCCTTGACAGTGGGAGATGCTCGATTTCACGCAGGCTGGCGTCGCCCACTCGCACGGACTGATTCATCGCCCAGATCATGGGTGCCGTGCGATCCTTGGGCGGCGGCGAAACGCTTGTTTCAACGAGACCCGGACTCTCATCGATGGAGTCCAGTTGGGGTATATGCATGTTTATAAAGGCATACAGTAGCGCAGCCTTGCTGATGCTGGTGGCGTTGTCTTGATGATCATCATGCTGGTGGGCAAAGGCGGCGTTCATATCCGACTCCATCTCGAAGAGGTCAAGGTCCTCCTCTTCATCGGCGGGGAAAGAGAAATCTATGGGGGCCCCTGCAATTTCAATAACTGCACTGTTATCTGGGCTGGGTTTCTGAGGCATGTCGGTATCCATCGGAAGGGTGGGCAAGCTGGCATCCACTGTCGTGGCTTGACAGGTTTGCGACCCGGTCTGGTCAGGGGTTTGAAGGGGCGAAAAATCGTTATTGTTGAACAATAAAGACTAATCTATGTGCCTGCTTGCATCGATAGGTTCCATCTATCATTAGGGTTTGCGACAGGGCCATGCTGCGCGGTGTTCCAGATGGCATCCGGTCCAGCGCGACTGGGGCTCCCGCGCAGCAGGGATGCCGGTGCGCAAAGACACTGCGGCATGAAATCAGCCGTGGAGCCGCGATGATGGAAAGAAAGATTTTCGAATACGCAGGAAATTCGATAATTTGTTTCGCTCAATCTTCAATAAGCGCAAAGACCGTGCTATAGTTCATCCATCGACGCAGGGGATGCAGCAAATGCCTCCCTCGCTGAAGAAATACCGCGCGATGGAGCAGTCTGGTAGCTCGTTGGGCTCATAACCCAAAGGTCGTAGGTTCAAATCCTTCTCGCGCAACCAACCTGTTCCGGCTCTGGCCGGAACATGCAAGAAAGCCCACTTCGGTGGGCTTTCTTGCGTCTGGGTGGCGCAGCGCCCCGGGCCGTCAACCGAGCATGCCGCCCCAGGCCATGAACTGCCGCATGAGCCAGGCCCGCGAGTGACGCCACGCTCGCGGTCCATATCGTCAGCAGCCAGCCGCTTCATTGCACATCAGCATCCATGCCGGCCAATGGCATGTCTCGTTCAATGGCGACGATGGCCTGATGGAGCCCAGCGACAAGGAAACCACGGCCTGGCTCAGGCAGTTCGATGCGCCAGAGCTGCTCGCCATGACCCTGGGGCTCGATCGTGGCATGGCCCTGCCACTGGCGGGCAGTGACGGGCAGCAATTTTGCTTTTTGCCCGTCCAGGTCCAACGGCTGGCAGCGCAGGAAAATCAAGCGATGAACACGCGCCGAGTCTGCAGTCGGCCGCTTCGGGGGCGCAGCCAGACCCGTGTCGGGCTCAGCCCGCGCGCAGCCAGTGGTTGTCGAGCTGGATCGCACCCACGCGCGCCGGCGCAATGCGGCTGTCGTGGCCTGCGGCATCGAGGGCGATGGCCTGCTGCCCGCCGCCTACCCAGACGCGGGGGTCATCGGCCTGACCAGCGCCAGGCACGGCCGCGAGCGCATAGGCCATGGGCAGCGCATGCTCCGCCTGCCAGGCGATGGGCGCGCCGGGCCGGGCGCTGCCAAAAAAAGCCACGCGGTCCACGCGCGGGCAGCTCACGGCAAACGCATCGCCGGTAAAAGCGATATCACCGCCGTAGCCGGCCAGCGCCTGGGGCGCAGCAACGGTGCGCAGCGATTCGCCGTCGAAGACCGCGAGCACGGGCGCCTGGCGCTTGGCCTGGGCATTGTCGTGCTCGGCCTGCAAGGCCACGCCCAGCCAGCGGCGACCGTGGCCTGGGCGCAGCTGCGCGCCCCAGGCCAGATGGCGCAGGCTCAGGCGCGGGTCGTCCAGTTTCCACTGGCCCAGCAGTTCGCCGCGCGACCGGGGCGCGAGGCGAACCATGGACGAATCCATATGGTCCAGCCGCAGCTTGCGCCGGCCGGTTTCGGCCTGCGTTGGAATGCCGCCGTTGGCGACCACCAGGCTGGCGTCGCTGTCGAGCAGCAACTGGTGCGGGTCCATGCCGCCGGTGCGCCATTCGGCGACTTTCTCGAGGCTGACCGCGTCACGCACGCCTATCAGCCCCTGGCTGTCGGCCAGATCGGTTTCGGTGGTGTAGATGTGGCGGCCGTCGGCGCTGGCCAGCAGATGGCCGTTGAACACGCGGTCGGGTTCTATCCAGAGCCATTGCGGCTCCCGGCCCGGATGCCAGCGCACCAGCCAGTCGCCGGGCCGGCGCGCGACCGAGAGCACCGCGCCCGAGGCTTCCTGCAGCAGCGCATGCGCGCGCGTGGGCACTTCGAGCGCATGCAGCGCCAGCAGTTGCGGCTCGGCCGAAGGCCCGGCTTGGGACCAGGCCAACTGGCCGATATGCTGCTGCGTGCCCACCTGCCAGGCCGCAATGAAGCGTGGCTGGCCGGTCTGCGCCAGCGCGGCGCTTGCCTGCGCGCGTGCCGCAAGGGGCAGGGCGGGCAGCAGCGACCAGCCCAGCGCCTGCAGCAACCACTGCCGGCGGTCCATCGGTTCGCGCATGGCCTCAATCTCCATCGGCATCCGAGAAACCGATATGGACCTGCAGCGCAGGCGCGATCTTGTCCTGCATCTGCTGCTTGACGCCCGACAGCGCGCGCACGGCCTGGAGCACGGCGTCGCCGTCTGTCGAGTTGAGCTGGGCCATGGCCTGGTCGGCGGCCTGTACCGCGTTGACCCATTGCTGGGCGAGGTCGTTGAGGCCGCGTCCGCGCAGGTAGAGCTCGATGGGCACGATATCCTTGCCCGGCACGGGTGTGGCCGCCGCGCTGTGCACGGCCAGCGTCCTGAGCGCCGACCATTGCGCGCGCCACGACTGCAGGCTGGTCTGGCTCGCGCTGCGCGCGAAGTCGGGGGCTGGGGCCTTGCCCTGGCTGCGCACCGGCTTTTCCATCTGCTGCCAGCGCAATCGCTCCAGCCCGCCTATCCACTGGTTGATGAACTCGGCCATCAGGCTGGCCGCGGCCTCGGATTCGTCTTCATCCCAGGGCGTGCCTGCGAGCGTGGAGAATGCCTGCTGCAGCGCCTGCGCTTCCGAATGGACTTCGCGCGCCGCAAGCACCGCGTAGCGGCAGGCCGGCGTGTTCGGCGCCGCGGCTTCGGTCCAGAGCAGCCATTCGAGCGCCGGGAAACCCTTGGCCGGCGCGCCCACGCGCTCCATGCCCAGCAGGTCGGCCGGGGCAGTGGTGATGGCCTTGCGCACGGCCGCGGGCCGCAGGGGCTGGAAGTCGATCAGGCGCATGGAGCGGCGCTCGACCAGCGGGCCCAGCGCCACAGCCGACAGGCGTTCCCAGTCGGTGGCCGCGGCCCGCCAGCGCGCGCGCACTTCGGCGATCGCGCCCTGGCCCGCGCAGTACTGCTGCCAGCTGCCGGCCATGGCTTGCGCGCTTTGCTCGAAAGCACTGGCGTTCCTGTCATACCACTGGCTGGCCAGGCCCGCGCTCAGGTGGGCCGGGTTGTAGAAGGGCAGCGCGACTTCGGCATAGGCTGCAGGGATACTCTGCGCCGATGCCGCGCCAGCCATCAGGGCCAGCGCAGTGCAGGCCCAGGCAAGCGGGCGTAGTGCGAAAGGGTGGTTCATGGGATTCCTGCGGGGTCAGAGCGATTCGAGAAAGCGCACCAGCGCGTCACGCTCCTGGGCGCCCAGTTGCAGCACGGCGTCGCGCGAGGCCTGCGCTTCGCCACCATGCCAGAGCACGGCTTCGAGCAGATTGCGTGCGCGGCCATCGTGCAGCAGCCGGCTGTGGCCATTGACGGCCGGCACCAGTCCCAGGCCCCACAGCGGCGG
The DNA here is from genome assembly GCF_902706035.1 of Pantoea sp. 18069. Classification (GTDB taxonomy): domain Bacteria; phylum Pseudomonadota; class Gammaproteobacteria; order Burkholderiales; family Burkholderiaceae_C; genus Comamonas. The sequence goes on from NZ_CACSJA010000010.1 coordinate 37,279, forward strand.
CGTGCGCCACTGGTTGCCGTTGGCCAGGAAGTCGGGCCGGCCATCGGCCAGGTCAGGGCCCATGTCGTGCAGCAGCAAGTCGGTGTAGGGGAAGATGGTCTGCCCCGACAGCGCCGGGCTGCTCAGCCGCGGGAACGGCGGCTGGCCGGTGACATAGCTGGGCCGGTGGCAGCTCGCGCACTGGGCCCGTGCAAAAATCTGCTGGCCCTGCACGACCTGCGGGTCGGCGGCGTTGCGCCGCGCGGGCGGGGCCAGCGTGGCCTGGTAGAAGATCACGTCGTCCAGCGTCTTGTCGTCGATTTCCATGCCCTTGCCGTTGGCGCCACGCGCTGCCTTGAGGCAGTCCTTCTGCGCGGTGGTGCAGGTCTCTTCGGGGAAATTCTTGGACGTGATGCCGATGTCGCCCTGAAACGCGCCCGCAGTCTGGTGGGCCAGCGTGGCGACATTGGCTTTCCAGCCGAAGCGCCCGATCAGCGTGGCCTGTGCATAGGCATCCCAGACCCGGTTGACTTCGCCGCGCACCGGGCCGCCCGCTGCTTTTTGCGCGCGCGCATTGGCTTCGATTTCGGCATCGGGAATGGCTTCGAGCAGGCCCAGGCCAATGACCTGGGGCGCAATGCGCGGGCTGAGCATGGCCTTGGCCGCGAGCGGGCCGTAGCCCAGCTCGCGCAGCGTATATACCGGTTTCTCCAGCGTATAGGGCGTGCCGTCGGCGAAGGCGCCGGTAAGCGTTTCGTAGCGGATATGCACCTGTCCCTCGGGGCGCACGCCCTCGATGGCCAGGTCGTTGAACTGGTCGCCATAGGTCGGCTCGGGCAGCGGGCCGCCCAGGGCATTCTTGCCCGGCACCGACAGGCGCAGCAGCAGGCCGGCCTGGCTGCGCGGCGCCAGGCCGTTGTGGAAGTCCGGCGGCTGGGCGCGGCCGTCCTGCACATGGCAGCCGCCGCACGAGCGCGCGAGAAAATGCGGGCCCAGGCCGTCGCGCGCCGTGGTCGACGCCGGCGCCTGCACCCAGTTGCGCTTGAAGAACGAATTGCCGATCACGAAGCGCGTGCGCTCGGCGTCGCCCAGGTTGGCCGCGGGAAAGGAAAACGCATTGCGGCCGGTCGCGAACACCGTGGTCTGGCCGCCGGGGAGGTGGTCGGCCGGGGGCGTGCTGGCGGTCTGCGCGGCTTTGGGGGCATCTGCCGGCGCAGGCCGCGTGTCGGCAAAAACCTGGGCGGCGAGCGCCGCCGTGGCGACTGCGGCGGCTGTCGCCACCACAGCCAGGGCCTGGCGGCCCGTCAATCTTTTCATGGAACGCAGTCGGCTTACTCGGGTTGAACGATGTTCAGGCGCTCAATGCCCACGGCCTGGGCGGATGCCGCCAGGTCCTTGCTCTGCTGGGTCAGGCTGTCGATGACGGTCTGTATCTTGGCGCGCGCGGGCGACGAGCGCTGGCCCTGGATGGCCTGGTCGAAAGGCACGGGAATCTGCTGCGCGCCGGCCACCGACTTGCGGATGTGCGTCGTGGTTTCCTGGGCGAGCGCTGCGTTCTTGAGCGCCACCCAGTCGCGCAGGCCAGGGCCGCGCAGCAGGCTGCCGTCCAGGCGCCGGTACTGGCCCAGCCAGACGTTCTCGATACCCTTGGCGTTGGCGATCGCGTCGTTGTGGGTGTTGTCGGAGAAGCACGAGTGCTCGTCTTCCTGGTCCTGGCTGGCGAGCGCCACTTCCAGGCGTTCGCCCGCGAGTTCGCCGCGCGACAGCGAACCCAGGCCGACAAAGATCTTGCGGATCGACTCATTGCCGCCGGCAACGAATTCGGCGCGGTAGTTGTCCTTGACGCCGGGCGCCCAGGCATCACGCACCGTGGCCAGGTCTGCTATCAGCAGGTCGGTGACGACCTGCAGGTATTGGCGGCGGCGATCGGCGTTGGCCTTCTTGCCGTTGACGAAGTCGGTGTGCGGGCGCGCGCCCGGGCCGGTGGCGCTCAGGTCCTGGCCCCACAGCAGAAACTCGATGGCGTGCCAGCCGGTGGCGATGTTTTCCTCGCCGTCCTTTTCATTGAGCTCGGACAGCGCTTCGGCCGTGATCGGCTGCCTGCGGTCGTTGATGATGCCGGCCTTGTCATTGCCTTGCACGTAGTCGACATACGACTCGTCCATGGGCCAGGCGTTGATACGGCCTTCGGGGCCGTCTTCCTTGTCGATAGGGCCGTCGTAGAAACGGAAGGCCTCGGTCTGACCGTAGAAATCGCGGGCGTGCAGCCAGGCCTTGCGCGCGGCGGCAAGCGTGTCGGCGCCGGGCTGGGCGAGCAGGCGATGGATGGCCTTTTGCATCGCCTGGGCCGATTGCAGCGAATCGCTGTAGCCGGCATGGACCAACTGGGCGTAATGGCCGGCGATCTGATCGACGCTGAGCGCCGACTGCTGCGCAGCGATGGGGGCAACGGGCTGGGCGAGGGGGGCAACCACGGGGGCGGCCACGAGCGCAGCGATCAACAGCAATTTATGCATATCAGAAATGGCAGGGCGCGCGGCCCGACAGTGGACTGGGAAGAAAAGGTGGAATCTGAAATTGTAATGAGAATTTTTCTCATTGTTATCGAGATGACCGCCTTTGCAACGCGGGTCCGCTCAGGCCCGGGCGGGCGCGGCGGCCAGCAAATGCTGCAGATGCGCCTGCCAGCCTGCGGGATTGCCCAGCCAGGGCGAGATGTCCAGGCGCTGGCCCACGCGCGCGCCGCTTGCGGGCTCGGTGTACTCGAGCAGGAAAGTCGGAAAGCCCTGGCCGCCCGAAGCCTGCAGCCATTCGCGGCTTTCCTGGATGTGGGGCACCACGGCGTTCGCGAGCGCGCCCTGGTACTCCGCAACGAATGCCTGGGCATCGAGCCCCAGGTCGCTGGCCAGCGACTGCAGCACGCCCAGCGTCGCGATCTGCCGGCCTTCGACGTAGTGGGCCGTCTGCGCGCGTGCGAGCATTTCCAGCCCCCGGCCGGCCATGGTTTCGGCCGCCAGCATGGCGGCGATCGGCGGGCTGGAGTCAAGCGTCGCGCCGATCTGGTTGAGCAGCCCGTTGAAGTAGGCGTCGCCAAACGGCTGGCCCGTGAGCGCGGCGATGCGCTCGTCGTGCGGCATCACATGGGCGCGCCAGTCGGGCGTGATGGTGCGCCGCGACGCGCCGCTGAGCATGCCGCCCGCATGCCACTGCAGTTCCAGCCCGGGCAGATGGCTCGCGGCAAGCAGCGGCGCGGCGGCATAGCACCAGCCGCACAGCGGATCAAAGATGTAGTGCAAAACGGGAGCGGGGGAAGAAGACATGGCAGCGCAGGGAGGTGAAGGGGCGGAAATCTGAATGTACGCCCATGCTAGGCCTTCGTGCATTGCCGGGCATGCAATGCGACAATGGCCGCCCCTTGCCCGCGCCCGCGGCAAGCGCCGTCGCGGCGTCCAGCTCGTATCGAGGCTCGATCACTGGAAGCCCATGCCGTCTTCAGAAAGCCTCTTCCGTGTCCCATCGCTCTCCCGTACGCATCACCGACAAGCACCAGTTCCATGCGCTGATCGACGCGCGCTCGCCCGCCGAGTTCGCGCTCGACCACATTCCCGGCGCGATCAACTGCCCGGTGCTCGACAACGACGAGCGCGCGATGATTGGCACGATCTACAAGCAGGTCAGCCCGTTCGAAGCCAAGCGCCTGGGCGCGGCCATGGTCTCGGCCAACCTCGCGCGCCATCTGCGCGAGACCTTCGCCGACAAGCCCGCCGATTGGAAGCCGCTGATCTACTGCTGGCGCGGCGGCCTGCGCAGCGGCTCGATGGTCACCTGGCTGCGGCTGGTGGGCTGGGATGCGCAGCAGCTCGCGGGCGGCTACAAGTACTTTCGCCACCATGTGATGGCCCAGCTCGAGCAGTTGGTGCCGCAACTGCAGTTGCGCGTGCTGTGCGGCGCGACCGGCAGCGCCAAGACGCGCGTGCTGCATGCGCTGGCCGGGCAAGGCGAGCAAGTGATCGATCTCGAAGGCTGTGCGCGCCACAAGGGCTCGCTGCTGGGGCAACTGCCGGGAATCGCCCAGCCGTCGCAAAAAGCCTTTGAAACCCAACTGGTCGAGCGCATGGAAACGCTGGATCTCGCACGCCCCGTCTATATCGAAGGCGAAAGCATGCGCATAGGCCGGATCGCGCTGCCGCTGGGCCTGGTCGAGCGCATGCGCGACGCGCCCTGTATTGAAATCGACGCCACGGTGGACGCCCGGCTCGACTACCTGCTGCGCGACTATGCGTATCTGGGTGACGACGCGCCCGCACTGTCGCAGCAACTGGGCCGGCTCAAGGAACTGCAGGGCAATGCCTGCGTCGCGCGCTGGCAGGGCTGGGCCGAGGAAAAGGCGCTGGCGCCGCTGTTCGGCGAACTCATGGCGCTGCATTACGACCCGCAGTACGAGCGCTCGCAGGCACGCCACTTTCGCGGCTGGGCGGCGCGCGCGCGCATCGCCTGCGCGGATCTGAGCGATGCCGGCATTGCGCGGCTCGCGCAGCAGGTCCGCGACGTGGCGGGGAGCTAGCCGCAGAGGCAATCCCAGATTTCAACGACAAAGGGATACAGCGACACCAGCAGCAGGGCGGCCATGGTGCGGTTGAAGCGGTGAATGGCCGCAGGTGAACGCAGCGTGCAGGCCACGCACTGGCCAAACAGGGTCCAGACGCTGATGCTGGGAAAGCTCACCAGTATCAGCAGCACGCCGGCGAGCAGCAGGTGGAGAAAATAGCCATCGCGTGGCGTATAGGTGGCGGCGATGCCCACGGCCATCACCCAGGTCTTGGGATTGATCCACTGCAAGGCCATGCCCTGCCAGAAGCACAGCGGTTTCGGCGCGGGCCGGTGGTTGCCCGCGTTGCCAGAACGCGCGATGCACCAGGCGAGCCAGACCAGGTAGGCCGCGCCAAAGTACTTGAGCGCGGTGTGCAGATGCGGCACGCGCTCGAACACCGTGCACAGCCCGCAGCCCACCACCAGCAGCATCAGCGCCGCCCCCAGGCTCACTCCCAGCATATGCGGCAGGCTGCGGCGATAGCCGAATGCCGCGCCGGAGGCGGCCAGCAGCATGTTGTTCGGGCCAGGCGTGATCGAGTACACAAAAGTGAACATGAGCAGCGGATAAAAGGCGGAAGCGTTCATGGCTGAATCCAATCAAGGTGAATCGGAGTGGTGTCCTGGCGCGTGGGCTAGGAAAACCGGCGGAACCATGTCATGCTATTGACTATTGGTAAATTAATATCGATACAGTTAATTAATAATGTGGTCTGACTGGCCTGACCGGAACACCATGACACCTGACGACAGCAAGGCGATGGCGCCTGACCGCACGCGCAGCCCTCTTGGGCATGGCTGGCAACCGCTGCGCGGCTCGCCGCTGTCGCTGGTGGAGCAGTTGGTTGCGCATGTCTGCGGGCTGATAGCCAACCAGGGGCTGCGCCCGGGCATGCGTCTGCCTTCGGTGCGCGCGATGGCCAATGCCACGGGCCTGAGCCGTTGCACGGTGGTGCAGGCCTATGGCCGGCTCGAGGCCCAGGGGCTGGTCTGTTCGCGCCGCAGTGCGGGGTTTTTTGTCTGTGCGCAGCCCCAGGAGGCAGCCTGCCTTTCGGCTGTGCCGTGCGCCCATGTGCCGCCCGTGGCGTTCGACACGGCGTTCCTGCTGCGCAGCATGTTCAGCGACCCGGGGGGCGGCGGGCATGCGGCCGGCGCGGGACTGCTGCCGCCCCACTGGCTGGATGGCGACATGCTTGGCGGCGCCATCCGCAGCGTGGGCCGCACGGCCGGCACCAGCCTGCTCGGCTATGGCACGCCGCATGGCTATCGCCCGCTGCGCCAGCAGATCGCCACCGTGCTGCAGTCGCAGGGCGTGCCGGCCCATCCCGATCTGCATTTGATGACGGTGGCGGGCGTGACCCAGGGGCTGAATCTGCTGGTGCGCAGCCTGCTGCGGCCAGGCGACACGGTACTGGTCGAGGACCCGGGCTGGTTTCTGGTCTGTGGCCTGCTGCAGGCCCAGGGCTTGCAGGTGGTCGGCGTGCCGCGCCGCCAGGACGGCCCCGATCTCGAAGCGCTGGCCCAGATCGCCGAGCGCCACCGGCCGCGGATGTTCATCGTCAACACCGCGGTGCACAACCCCACGGGCTCGACCTTGTCCGTGGGCGTGGCCCATGAAGTGCTGCGGATTGCCGAGCGCTTCGACTTTCTGCTCGCCGAGGACGATACCTTCGCCGACTTCCATCCCGGCACACCGGTGCGGCTGGCCGCGCTCGACCGGCTGCAGCGCGTGCTGCTGATCGGTGGCTACGCCAAGACGTTAGGCGGCGGTCTGCGCGTGGGCTATATCGCGGGCGGCGAGGCCTTGATACGCCGGCTGGTCGATGGCAAGCTGCTCGGCAGTCCGACCTCGCCCGAGCTCGGTGAGCAGGTGGTGCACCGCATCCTGGCCGATGGCCAGTACCGCCGCCATGTGGACCGGCTGCGCGAGCGCCTGAACCAGGCACGGGGCCATTGCCTGTCCAGGCTGGAGGAACTGGGCTGTCATGTGGCGCACCGGCCCCAGGCGGGCATGTTCGTCTGGGCCGATTGCGGCCGGGATTCCGAACAGCTGGCGCGCAAGGCGGTTGCACTGGGTCTGCTGCTCGCGCCGGGCGTGCTGTTTTCGCCGCAGTCCGCACCCAGCCGCATGCTGCGCGTGCCGGTGCCTATGGTGGACGACCCGCATGCCTGGGGCCTTTTCGCGCAGGCGCTGGGCAGCGCCGCGGGCTGAAGACGCTCGCGCGCGACTTACTGACTTACGCGACTTATTTGCGCACCACCAGCGTCAGCAGCGCCGACGAGTCTTCGAGCGCGCTGACCGCATGCGCGACATTGCCTGGCAGGTGCAGCAACTGGCCCGCCCGCAGCGCATGCTGCTGGCTGTCGACATCCACCTGCAGCCGGCCTTCGAGGCAGTGCAGCACCAGGCCGCCCGCGACCTTGTGGGAAGGCAGGCGCTTGCCCGCGGGCAGCACCATGCGTATCACTTCGAGGTCATCCGACTTGAACAGCGCCACGGACTTTTCGTCTGCCAGGCGCGGCCCGAACGGGTGGACGTCGATGGCCTGTGCGGGCAAGGCGTGGGGAATGGCCATGGCATGTGCTCCGGAAGGGGAATGGGGAAATTCTGGCGGTTCTTGCGCCAATGGGCAAGCTGCGCCTGTCCGCCCCCTTCGAGCCCTCAGTCGGCTTTGGCGCTGATGACGCTGCCGTCCGCGGGGTTGACCTTGATTTCCATGCGCTGTCCGGCCGCGGTCAGCACATCGACGGCGATCACGGCGCGGCCCCAGTCATTGCCCAGTTCCACATCGACGGCCGTTCCGGGCGTGTGGCGCAGCGCGGCGTCCAGCGCTTGCTTGAGCGTGATCTTGCTGGCGTCCAGCCGCTTCCTGTCCTTGGAGGACGCGGAGCCCTTGTTCTTGTGCTGCAGCGCAGCGCCGGTGCCGGCGTTGACATGCACTTCGACATGGTCTCCCTGGGTCGTGATGATGTCGATCTCGAAGTGGGGCGAGCCGTCGTCGATGTCGAGCTGGGCATCGAAGGCGCGTCCCGCCACGGCCTTTTCGGCCGCGTCGATCGCCTGCGCCAGCGACAGCCGGGTCTGCTGCAGCGCGGCCTGCCACTGGGCCGGCGTCTCGGCATACAGGGGCGCGCTGGCGGCTCCCATGACGACCATGCTGATCAGGCTCAGGCCGCCTGCGCGCAGGGCCGAGGCAATGGCGGAAGGTTGTAGGTATTTCATCCAGATTTCCTTTCGGGCAAGAGTTGCGCGCGACGCGCGCAGAAGTGGCGGCGCCTAGATTTTCAAGGGCGCCGCGACCGGCCGGATGTCGGTGCAGCGGCGGCGCGCCGTGCCGGAACGCAGCCTGCATTGTTGCCCAATCGCGCCGACCTTTCTGCGCACCTGGCAGGCGAAGACCCGCCCGCGCGTCAACTCGCCGATGCGTCGGCGCGCTTTTGCAGGCTCTGGACGATGCTCGAGAAGTCCAGCCCGCCATGGCCGGCCATGGAGTGCATGGCATACAGCGAGCGCGCCAGGCCGCCCAGCGGCGTGCAGGCCTGCACGGCGCCGGCGTTCTCCTGCGCCAGGCCCAGGTCCTTGAGCATCAGGTCGGTGCCAAAGCCCCCCGCATAGGCCTTGCTGCTGGGCGCGCTCTCCTGCACGCCGGGCCAGGGGTTGTACTTTTCCAGCGCCCAGTTGCCGCCCGAGCTGCGGCGCATGATTTCGGACAGCACCTGCGGGTCCAGGCCATTGGCCACGCCCAGCGCAATCGCTTCGCTGGTGCCTATCATCAGAATGCCCAGCAGCATGTTGTTGCAGATCTTGGCGGTCTGGCCCGCGCCCACGTGGCCCGCGTGGAAGATGTTGCTGCCCATTTTCTCGAGCACCGGCCGCGCGCGCTCGAGCTGCGCATGGCTGGCGCCCACCATGAACGTCAATGTGCCGGCGATCGCGCCGCCCGTGCCGCCGGAAACCGGCGCGTCGATGAAGTCTATGCCCGCGGCGTCGGCCGCATGCGCGACCTGCTGGCTGGTCGCGGCGGCGATGGTCGACGAGTCGATCACCAGCGTGCCCGGGGCGATCTGCGTGAGCAGTCCGCCGCTGTCACCCGGTGCGCCCAGGTACAGCGCCTGCACATGCCGGCTCGCGGGCAGCATGCTGATGACGACTTGCGCGCCTTGCACGGCGGCGGCGGCGCTCGATGCAATCGTGAGACCGGCGGCCGCGAACTTGTCGCAGGCAAGCGGCGACAGGTCGAAGGCCGCGACGCTGTGGCCGGCTTTTTGCAAGTTGACGGCCATGGGGCCGCCCATGTGGCCGAGGCCGATGAATGCGATGTGCATGCTTGTCTCCTGGTGTGGTTATTGGAAATTCAGTCTTCGCTGTCTATGCGCACGGCGCGCGGCTTGCGCTTGGGACTGGCGCGCGCCTGGGGGTTGTAGGCCAGCGCTTCGCCGAGCCAGAACTCCCATTGCTCGCGGCGCGCATAGCCATCGGGTTCGATGAAGAAATAGCCTTGCATGCCGCCCTGGGGCGACAGCTCGCGCACGCCGGGCTGCTCGGCGAATTCGTCATGGCGCGCGGGCGGCAGGCGCACCAGCAGTTCCTCGCGCTTGACGCCCAGGCAGATCTTGGCGTCGACCATGAAGCACAGGCAGCCGAACATCTGGCGCTCTTCGACGTCGCTGCGGCTGTCGAGCGCATGGCGCAGCGCGGCCACCAGGCCGGGGGAAAAGGCGTCGGGATCGCGCGGCATGGCAGGGCTTTCAGCGGATCACGTCGGGCGCGTCGGCCTCGAGCATGCGCCGCGCGATGATCACGCGCATGATTTCGTTCGTGCCTTCGAGAATCTGGTGCACGCGCGCATCGCGCATCAGCCGCTCGAGCGGGTACTCGCGGATATAGCCATAGCCGCCATGCAGCTGCAGCGCCTCGTTGCAGACCATGAAGCCCGCGTCGGTCGCGAAGCGCTTGGCCATGGCGCAATAGGTCGAGGCATCGCGCGCGCCGGCGTCGAGCCGGCTCGCGGCCAGGCGCACCATCTGGCGCGCGGCCACAAGCTCGGTCGCCATGTCGGCGAGCTTGAACTGCAGCGCCTGGAAGCTGGCCAGGCTTTTGCCGAACTGGCGGCGCGCGTGCAGATGGGCCTGGGCCTGGGTCAGCGCGCCCTGGGCCGCGCCCACCGAGCAGCAGGCGATGTTGATGCGGCCGCCGTCCAGCCCCTTCATTGCGATCTTGAAGCCTTCGCCTTCGCTGCCCAGCAGATTCTGCGCGGGCACGCGCACATTGTCGAAATGGATCACGCGCGTGGGCTGGCTGTTCCAGCCCATTTTTTCTTCCTTCTTGCCATAGGTGATGCCGTCCAGGTCGGCGGGCACGGCAAACGCGCTGATGCCGGCCGCGCCCGAGCCGGCCGCGCCGGTGCGCGCCATCAGCACCAGCATGTCGGTGCTGCCCGCGCCCGAAATGAAGGCCTTGCTGCCGCTGATCAGGTAGCTGTCGCCGTCGCGTTCGGCGCGCGTGACCAGCGCGGCTGCGTCCGAGCCCGCGCCCGGTTCGGTCAGGCAGTACGAGGCGAGCTTGGCGCCGCTGGCGAGCTGCGGCCCCCATTCGTCGCGCACCGCGGGCCGGGCCCAGGTGCCCAGCATCCAGGTCGCCATGTTGTGTATGGTGATGAAGGCCGTGGTCGACGGGTCTACGGCCGCCATTTCCTCGAATACGAGCGTCGCGTCCAGCCGGGGCAAGGCCAGGCCGCCGGCGTTTTCGGGCGCGTACAGGCCGCAAAAACCCAGTTCGCCGGCCTTGGCGATGGCTTCGCGCGGAAAGTGGCCGTCGGCGTCCCAGCGCGCAGCATGGGGCGCGAACTCGGCCTGGGCAAACTGGCGTGCGGTGTCGGCAAAGGCCTGCTGTTCGTCGCTGAGTTCAAAGTCCATGGGATGCTCCTCTTTTCATTTTATTAATCGCGCTTGTATCGTTTACATCGCCCGAAACTGGCGTTGCCCAGGCGAGGGGCACCGAGCAAGGGCCGCCCCGCAGCGAGGGTGCCGTCCCTCGCCGGGCGCCCCTGGCCGGGCGCCCCCCTCCACCGAAGGATGAGAGGGGGAAGCCATGAAGTGGCTCAGGGGGTGCTTCACTTTCCCTCGCCATGTTGCAGCCAGTGCATCAGTGCGGCGCGGCGCGCCTCGGTGGTCAGGCGCAGGCATTGGTGATAGCGCGCGGGCCAGTCGGCCAGGGCTTCTTCGCTGGCATGGGCGGTCTTGCAGGCCGTGATGCGCTGGCGCGCCCAGGCGGTCTGGTCCTTGCGCAATGCCGGGCGCTCGTGCGCCGACAGCGCGCGCATCACGTCGCCATACAGAATGGTGTTGGCGGTGTCCGCGGCCTGGAAGTCGAGCACGGCGCAGGCATTGCGCGCGCCGGCGTCAACGGCCGCGCGCTCGCAGGCCGCGCCGGCCTGGGCCTGGCTGATGGCCGGTACCAGGCCGGCGAGCAGCGCCAGCGCTGCGGCGCCGAGAAGGGAGGGGGAAGGCAAAGCGTTCATGCCGCCATCATCCCAGCCTTGGCGCTGCCTTCAATGCAAGTTGATCGTCGTGTTGACGCGTGCTGCTGTCGTGCTGTCGTCGAACCAGCGCGCGGTCACGGTCTTGGTCTGCGTATAGAACAGCACGACCTGCTTGCCGTAGGGGCCCAGGTCGCCGAGCTTGGAGGCGCGGCTGCCGGTGAACGAGAACATGGGCACGGGCACGGGAATCGGCACGTTGATGCCGACCTGGCCTACGTCGATCTCTTCCTGGAACTTGCGCGCCGCGGCGCCCGACTGCGTGAAGATCGCCGTGCCGTTGCCGTTGGGGTTGGCGTTGATCAGCGCGATCGCGTCGTCGAGCGTGTCGGCGGCCATCAGGCACAGCACGGGGCCGAAGATTTCCTGGTCGTAGATCGCCATGCCGGGCTGCACGCCGCTGAAGATGGTCGGGCCGACGAAATTGCCGCTGGCATAGCCTTCCACGGCGGGCTTGCGGCCGTCGAGTTCGAGCTTGGCGCCTTCGGCTTCGCCGCGCGCGATCAGCCCTTCGACACGCGCCAGCGCCGCGCAGGACACGACCGGGCCGACGTCGGTGCCGGACTCGACACCGGCGCTGACTTTCAGCGTGCGCGCCTTGGCCACCAGCTCGGGAATCCAGCTTTGGGCTTCACCCACGAGCACCGCGGTCGAGACCGCCATGCAGCGCTGACCGGCCGCGCCAAAGGACGCGCCGGCAAGCGCGTTGAGCGTCTGCTCCTTGTTCGCGTCGGCCAGCACGATGGCGTGGTTCTTCGCGCCCATCATGCATTGCACGCGCTTGCCGGCCAGGCTTGCGCGGTTGTAGACATGGGTGCCGACCTGGGTAGAGCCGACAAAGCTGATGGCCTTGATGTCGGGGTGGTCGCAGATCGCGTTCACGGCGTCTTCGCCGCCATGGATGACATTGAGCACGCCCGGCGGCAGGCCGGCTTCGACGGCCAGCTCGCACAGGCGCATGGTGACCATGGGATCCTGCTCCGAAGGCTTGAGCACGAAGGTGTTGCCGGTGGCGATGGCCATGGGGAACATCCACAGCGGAATCATCGCCGGAAAGTTGAACGGCGTGATGCCTGCGCACACGCCCAGCGGCTGCAGTATGGAATAGGTGTCCACGCCGTTGGCGACGTTGTTGGCGAGCTCGCCCAACTGCAGGTTGCCTATGCCGGCCGCGTGCTCTACGACTTCGAGGCCGCGGAACACATCGCCTTCGGCGTCGGCCAGCGTCTTGCCTTGTTCGGCCGTGAGCAGCGCGGCGAGTTCGCCCATGTTTTCGCGTATCAGTTGCTGCAGCTTGAGAAAGATGCGCGCGCGCGTGCCTATGGGCGTCTTCTTCCAGGTCGTGAAGGCCTTCTTGGCGCTGCTCACGGCGAGGTTGATTTCCTCGGGCGTGGCGAACGGCACGCGCGCCAGCACTTGCTGGGTCGCGGGGTTGACCACGTTGCGCCACTGGGTGGTGCGCGATTCGACCAGTTGGCCGTCGATCAGCAATTTGACCGAGGGGGCGAGAACGGAAGCAGCGGTAGGGGCGTTCATGACATGGTCTCCGATGTAATTAGAAATCCTGCAGCGATGCACTATGCTAGCTGTGCGAATTTCGCGGGGCAACAGCAGTTTGTGCATTTTCGCTTTGCAAAAATGCACAGGCCGCGCAAGCCGCGCCAGCGTTGGATCGTGCGTATTTCTTAAGGGTTTTCATGGACTGGGAACATCTGCGTTATTTCGCCGCCGTGGGCCAGCACGGCAGCCTGTCGGCCGCCGCGCGCGTGCTGCAGGTCGAGCACAGCACGGTCGCGCGCCGCATCCAGGCGCTGGAAAAAAGCCTGGGCCAGGCGCTGTTCACGCGCGAGCCCGGCGGGCTCAGGCCCAGCGAGGCCGGGCGCGCGCTGCTGCCCGCCGTCGAAGCCATGGCCCAGGCCGCGCGCGGCATAGAGCGCAGCGTCGACCAGGCCGCCACATCGGCCGAAGGCCCGAGCGGGCTGGTGCGCGTGGGCACGACCGAAGGGCTGGGAACGACGCTGCTGGCCGGCAAGCTCGCGGCATTGACTTGCAGGCACGCGCAGCTGTCGGTCGATCTGCTGGCGCTGCCGCGCCTGCTGCACCTGTCGCGGCGCGAAGCCGACATCGTCATTTCGCTGGAGCGCCCCAAGCGCGGCGCGGTGGTCGTGACCCGGCTGGCCGACTACGACCTCTATCTCTACGGCGAGCGCGAATACCTCGCGCGCCGCCCGCTGGTGCGCGAGACCGCGGACCTGCGCCACCATGCGTTCGTCCACTATGTCGATGACCTGCTGTTTACCAAGGAGCTGCAGCTCATCGACAGCCTCTACCAGCCGCAGCGCTATGCGTTTCGCAGCACCAGCATCACTGCCCAGTACGAGGCCGTGCGCGCGGGCGCAGGCTTGGGCGTGCTGCCGGCGTTTCTTGCCGACCGCGACCCGCGGCTGGCGCGCGTGCACCAGCCGCAGGCGCGTTTCACGCGCACTTTCTGGATGTCCATGCCGCAGGAGGGCCAGTCGGTGCCGCGGATTCAGGCGGTGTGGCGCTGGCTCAAGGAGACGTTGAAGGAGGAGGCGCAGCGGCTGCAGCCGCCGCACTGAATACGGGGGCTCCGACAGGCTCTCAAGAAACGGCTTTTTTCGTCAACTAAATCAATGACTTAGAAAGTCTCCAATTTGGGCAAACAGCGGCGATGAGTGGCTTACGCTCAAAAGACCGACCCTTCGACAAGCTCAGGGCGAACAGGGGAAACCCGTTCGTGGTGAGCCTCGCTCGGCGCGCCCGTCGCACCATGAACGGCCTGTCCTCATGCCACGCTGTTTCTTGATAACGCCTGGCGAGACTCGTCTCGCTTACCTCGCTCAGCCCGAACGGATTTTTCCACTGCGAGCCAAACCACCGCTCTCAGGGTAAACGGGCCTCCCGTTCGTGGTGAGCCCCGCTCGGCGGCCCGCCGCACCATGAACGGACTGCGCTCCAGCAGCGCAAGTCCCTTGTCAATCCAGACTGATATTCGCCTTCTGGATCAACAGCCTGTACTGCTCGGCCTTGCCCTTGGCGAACTGGTCCATCTGGGCCAGCGGCCAGGTGATGGGCTGGAAGGCGAAGGTCGCGAACTTCTCCTTGACTTCGGGGTCCTGCAATACGGCCGTGACATCGGCGTGGATCTTGTCGCGCACTGCCGGCGCTATGCCTTTGGGCGCGAGCAGGGACACAAAGGAGTTCACGTCGAGTTCGGCCGGGCCGCCCGATTCGGCGACCGTGGGCACGTCGGGCATCTGCGGGTTGCGTTTGGGGCTGGCCACGGCCAGGTAGCGCAGCTTGCCCGCGCGGTAGATGCCCTGGCTCGACGGAATGCTCGCAAAGCTCCAGGCCGGGTCGCCATTGGCGACCGAAGTGAACAGCTGGCTGACTTCGCGGTAGGGCACATGGGTCATCTTGCTGCCCGTGAGGTAGTCCAGCCATTCACCGCCCAGATGGCCGGGGCTGCCCACGCCCCAGGAGCCGTAGCTGAGACTGCCGGGTTCGGTCTGGGCGGCCTTGATCAGGTCGGCCATGTTCTTCCACGGCGACTGCGTGGGCACGGCGATGAAGAACGGCGTGAGAAACAGCGGCGCGACCGCGTCGAAATGCTTGAGCGTGTCGAAATTGCGCTTGGCGTAGAGGTAGGGCAGGGCCGAGACATGCTCGCTGTCGAGCTGCAGCAGCGTATAGCCGTCGGGCTGGGCGCGGCGCACGGCCTCGATGGCCACGAAACCGCCGCCGCCGGGGCGGTTCTCGACGGTCACAGGCTGCTTCCAGCGCTGGCCCAGCTTCTGGCCCACGAGGCGCAACACGGCGTCGGGGCCGCTGCCCACGGCAAAGGCCGTGACCACATTGACCTGCTTGCTGGGGTAGGGGGCGTTCTGGGCGAAGGCGCTGGCGCCCGTGGTCAGCAAGGCGGCGGCGACCAGCACCGGGGTAGAGGAAAAAGGGTTCAAGTTTGTCTCCAGGAGAAAAGGAAGGCCCTGTGTTTCCAGGGCTTTGGGGGCGCGGTGACTTCAGTGGGGTGCGTCCGGCTGGGCCAGCGGGGCGGCCCTGGCAAAGGCCGGCAGTTGCGCGCAGGCCGCGTCGACGGCGCTGATCAGCGGCCAGGCGCCCATGTCCACGCCAAAGCGGCGCGCGCTTTCGACCTGGGGCACGAGATAGGCGTCGGCCAGCGTGGGCACGCCGCCAAAGCAGAAGTCGCCGCGTTGCGGGTCCTGGGCCAGCAGGGCTTCGAACGCATCGAAGCCGGCGCTGATCCAGGTTGCGCACCAGGCGTTCACTGCGGCTTCGTCGGCGCCGAACTGCTGGCGCAGGTAGATGAGAATGCGGCGGTTGTTGATGGGGTGCACGTCGCAGCCGATGATGGCCGCGAGCGCACGCACCCGGGCGCGGGCCGCGGCGCCTGGGGGCAGCAGTGGCGGCGTGGGGTGCGTTTCCTCCAGCCACTCGATGATGGCCGGGGACTGGATCAGCACCTGGCCGTCGACGTCCAGCGCCGGCACCAGCCCCTGGGGATTGAGGGCCTTGAAGGCCGCGCCGCTGTTCTCGTCCACGCGCAGGTCGACGGGAATGTAGTCGGCGCTCAGGCCCTTGAGGTTGAGCGCGATGCGCAGCCGGTGCGAGGTGCCGCTGCGAAAGAAACTGTAGAGCTTCATGTCGGACTGCCTACTCGGCCGCGCCCACGGTCAGCGCCACGCTGCCCACGCCGGCGACGCTGCCCGTGATCTTGTCGCCGGGAACGACGGCGCCCACGCCTTCGGGGGTGCCGGTATAGATCAGGTCGCCGGGCTGCAGGTGGTAGAACAGCGACAGGTCGGCGATGATTTCGCGGATGTTCCAGATCAGCTTGTCGACGTCGGACCGCTGCTTGACCGCGCCGTTGACCGACAGCTCGATCGCGCCGCTGTCTATCACCGTGCCGGCCATGGGCACGATTTCGCTGGCCACCGACGACTGCTCGACGTCCTTGCCCAGGTCCCAGGGGCGGCCCTTGTCGCGCGCCACGAGCTGCAGGTCGCGGCGCGTCATGTCCAGGCCGCAGGCATAGCCGTAGATGTATTCATGCGCATGCTCGGCGGCGATGCGAAAGCCCGCCTTGCCGATCGCCACGACCAGTTCCATTTCGAAATGGTAGTTCTGGGTTTCGGGCGGGTAGGCTACCGTGGCGCCGGATTCGACCAGCGTCGAAGGCGCCTTGGTGAAGTAGAACGGGCGCTCCACGCTCTTGTCGACCGGGCGGCCCATCTCGACCGCATGGGCGTGGTAGTTGCGGCCGACGAAGAACAGGCGGTGGATAGGCAGGCGCTGGTCGCTGCCGCGCACGGGCAGGGATTGGACGGCGGGCGGAGTCCAGAGATAGTTGGTGGTCATGAGAAGAATCCTTCGGAAAACAGGGTTGGATGGCGTTCAGTCGCGCACTTCGTAGATGCCCAGCTTGCGGTGCAGCGGCGCTTCATCGGCAATGAACAGGAAGGCGGTCTGGGTGGTCGAGGCATTGCGCAGCGTGATAGCCGCCCAGCCCGGTACGCAGCAGGTGTCGGATTCGCTCAGGCGCCAGTCCTGGTCCATCACCGCCACCAGCGCGCCGCCTTCGATCACATGGAAGACCGTGGCCGGCGAGCGCGCGGGCAGCTGCAGGGTCTGGCCGGGGCGCAGCATCAGCGCGTAGAAGCCCAGGATGTTTTCACAGTCGGCGCCGGTCTCGGGGTTCACATAGGTGACCTGCACGCAGTCGAGATCAGGCTGGTCTTCGGCCAGCGACACCAGCGCCGCGCGCGCGTCGGCCCAGGGGTAGCGCAGCATCGGGTACTGCTTGCCGCTGCGCTTGAAGACCCGGGTCGGCGCGACGCCGCCGCGCGCGTAGGCGCGGTCGCCGCGCCCGGGCAGGGTCTGCTGGCGCGGGCCGTCGACGTGGTAGGTGGATTCCATGTAATAGACCAGCGGCAGGTCGAGCACATCGAGCCAGACCACGGGCTGGTCGCCGTCGTGGCCGTGTTCGTGCCACAGGCCGGTCGGCGTCAGGATCAGGTCGCCGCGCAGCATGGGGCATTTCTCGCCGTCCACGGTGCTCCACGCGCCTTCGCCTTCGACCACCATGCGCACGGCGTTGGGCGTGTGGCGGTGCGAAGGCGCCCATTCGCCGGGCAGCAGCAACTGCATGCCCAGGTAGATGGCCGCGCTGGCCTGCATTTTTTCCAGCGTGTGGCCCGGGTTGGCGAGCACCAGCACGCGGCGTTCGGCCTTCTCGATAGGCGTGAGTTCGCCGGCCTGCATCAGCAGCGGGCGGATGCTGTCATAGGTCCAGAGTATGGGCTGGGTGCGCGGCTTGGGGGTCTTTGGCGGCATGACGCTGCGCAGGCTGGGCCACAGCGGCACGAGGTTGTTGCGCACCAGTTCGTCACGGTAATCCTGGGGCAGGTCTTCGAGGCGGCCAAGTTCTTCCATTCTTTTTTTCCTTGAATAGGTTCAGTCGGCGAGGCAGTGGTCGACTTTCCAGCCGTAGAGCCACTCCATCGCGTCGTAGAAGCGTTCGGGCGTGCGGCCTTTCCACAGGTCGTTGCGCACCAGGCGCTCGACGCCCCGGGCGTGGAAGATGCGGCCCATCTCGCGCGCCGACAGCACGACGCGCGCGGTGCGTGCAATGCGCGAGCGCTCGTAGAGCGCGAACGCCTTGACGAAGTCCTGGTCGCAGGCCTTGAGCGCTTCGCCCAGCGTGACCGCGTCTTCGAGCGCCATGCATGCGCCCTGGGCGATGTACTGCAGCGTGGGATGGGCCGCATCACCGAGCAGCGTCGCGCGGCCGAAGCTCCATTGGGCTATAGGGTCGCGATCGGCCGTGGCCCAGCGTTTCCAGCTCTTGGGCAGGTCGATGAGCTGGTGGGCGCGCGGGCAGCAACTGGCGTAATAGCTCTGCACTTCGTCGCGGCTGCCGTCGCGCACCCCCCATTCCTCGTTCTCGCGGCTGTGGAAAGTCACGACCACGTTGTATTGCTCGCCGCCGCGCAGCGGGTAGTGCACCAGGTGGTAGTTGGGGCCGACCCAGATGCTGGCCGCGTTCCAGCGCAGGTCTTCGGGAAAATCTTCCTTCTCGACCACGGCGCGGTAGACCACATGGCCCGAGACGCGCGCGTTGTCGCCCACGTACTGCTGGCGCACCACCGACTTGACGCCATCGGCGGCTATCAGCGCCTGGCCCGTGAAGCTGCGGCCGTTCTGGTCGTGGACGGTGACGCTGCCCTCGTTTTGCTCGACGCGCGTGATATGCGTGCCGGTGAACGTCTCGATCGCCGACTGCTCGCGCGCGCCTTCGAGCAGCGAAGTGTGGATGTCGGCGCGGTGGATCACCGCGTAGGGGTTGCCGAAGCGCGCGCGAAACGCTTCACCGGTGGGAATGCGTCCGACCAGGGTTTCGTCGAGCGCGTCATGCATCACCATTTCGTCGGTGTATACGGCCCGGCTGCGCGCGCGCTCGCCAATGCCCAGTGCGTCGAAGGCCGCAAACGCGTTCGGCCCGAGCTGGATGCCGGCGCCGATTTCACCGAGCTGTGGTGCCTGCTCAAGCACCTGGACGGTATAGCCCTGGCGGGCGAGGGCCAGCGCCGCCGCAACGCCGCCGATGCCGCCGCCGACCACCAGGACGGGCAGGGCGGGGGATGATTTTGTCGTCATGGGCCACTCTTTCTACGAAGCTTGCATGGCTCCCGCCGGGCGTGAATGCTTTTGTGGGGCGGGAGTGCTGCAGTTAATCAACAGTATGCTGATAATCAGTGTAATGTTGATGTTTGTTTTGAAGAAATTCGGGAAAACCCTGGTGTGTCTAATCCGACGCTGGCATGCGGCAATGCGGTGCGGCTCCCCTAAACTTGCCGCTATGACAACTTTCAGCCCTGAAGAACTTGAATTGCTGCCTGGTTTCCATATCCGCCGTCTGCAGCAGATTGCCGTGGCGGTCTTCATGGAGGAAACCCAGGACTTCGCGGTCACGCCCGTGCAGTTCGCGGCGCTGTCGGCGGTGCTGCGCCAGCCCGAGATGGACCAGCGCTCGCTGGCGCGCTTCATCGGCTTCGATACCTCGACCATAGGCAGCGTGATCGACCGGCTCGAAGCGCGCGGCTTCATGGTGCGCAACGCGAGCAAGACCGACAAGCGCGTGCGCCTGCTCACCGTGACCGCGGCCGGCGTCGACCTGCTCAGGCAAGCCCAGCCCGCGGTCATGCGCGCCCAGCAGCGCATGCTTGACCCCTTGCCCGCCGAGCAGCGCGCGCTGTTCATGCAGATGGTCGCGCAGATCAACCACGAGAACGAGGGCCGCAACCGCGCGCCCAGCCTCGCGGCGGGCAGTGCGCTGCCAAAGCCCATGGACTGAGCCGCGCCTTGGCGCGGCCGTGGCGCGCAGGCACAATCAGGCCCTGTTCATGTCTACCAAGGTGCCCGCATGCTTGTGACCACCACTCCCAACGTTGAAGGCCAGCGCATCACCCGCTATCTGGGCATCGTCGCAGGCGAAGCCATCCTGGGCGCCAACGTGTTCAAGGACTTGCTTGCAGGCATCCGCGACATCGTAGGCGGCCGTTCGGCCACCTACGAAAAGGAGCTGCAAAAGGCGCGTGCAATGGCGCTGCAGGAGATGCAGGACCAGGCGCAAAAGCTGGGAGCGAACGCCGTGGTCGGCGTCGATCTGGACTTCGAGGTGCTGGGCCAGGGCAATGGCATGCTGATGGTCTCGGCCAGCGGCACGGCCGTGGTACTGGAGAATGACGCCCGTGGGCACTGAGCGCGCGAAAATCCGCGAAAATCGCGGGTTGAACGCATTCTTCAATGCACCAGAAAGGTTTTCATGAACGACAAAGCCCAAGCCCCCGCGCTGCCCGACCACCTGTCCATCGATCCCAGCAGCCCGCACCATGTCGCGGCCGTGTTCGAGCACGACATAGGCATCCGCTTCAATGACAAGGAGCGCTTTGACGTCGAGGAATACTGCATCAGCGAAGGCTGGGTCCGCGTGCCCGCAGGCAAGACGCTGGACCGCAAGGGCCGCCCGCTGCTGATCAAGATCAAGGGCAAGGTCGAAGCCTTCTACAAGTAAGCGCTACTGCACCGAGCTTACGCAAAAGCGCCTTCGGGCGCTTTTTTTCAGTCGCAGGCCTGGAGCGCGTCACCGAGCGCGCCGACCAGGCGATCGATTTCGGCTTCGCTGCTGATGAAGGGCGGTGCGAGCTGAATGGTGTCTGCGCCGTAGCGCACGTAAAAACCCATTTCCCAGCACTTCATCGCGATTTCGTAGGGGCGCCGTGCCGGCTCGCCGGGCAGAGGGGCTATGGAAAAGCCCGCGGCCAGGCCGAAGTTGCGGATGTCGAGCACATGCCTGGCGCCGCGCAGGCCGTGGACCGCATTCTCGAAGTAGGGCGCGAGCGCCTTGACGCGCGCGGGCAGGTCTTCGCGCTGCAGCAGGTCGAGCGCGGCGAGCGCGGCCGCACAGGCCACGGGATGGGCAGAATAGGTGTAGCCGTGGGCGAATTCGACCAGGTATTCGGGGCCGCCCGCGGCCATGAAGGTGTCGTAGATTTCCCGGCTCGCGACGCAGCCGCCCAGGGGCTGCACGCCATTGGTCACCTGCTTGGCGAAGTTCAGGATGTCGGGCGTGACGCCGAACACCTCGGCGCCCGTCCAGCCGCCGCAGCGGCCAAAGCCGGTGATGACTTCATCGAAGATCAGCAGGATGCCGTGCTGCGTGCAGATTTCGCGCAGGCGCTGCAGGTAGCCTGCGGGCGGAATCACCACGCCCGCCGAGCCCGAGAACGGCTCGACGATCACGGCCGCGATGGTGCTTGCATCGTGCAGCGCGATGATGTCGAGCAGGCGGTCGGCGAGCGCGCGGCCGTCGATCGCGGGCATGCCCTTGTGGAAGCCGCCCAGTGGCGGCTGCGTGTGGGGCAGGTGGTCGGCCTCGATGCCCTGGCCGAACAGCTTGCGGTTGCCCGCGATGCCGCCGACCGAAATGCCGCCGTAGTTCACGCCATGGTAGCCCTTTTCGCGGCCTATCAGCCGCGTCTTGCCGGCCTGGCCCTTGGCGCGCCAGTAGGCGCGCGCCATCTTGAGCGAAGTGTCGGCGGCTTCGGAGCCCGAGCCGGTGAAGAACACATGGTCCAGGCCTTGCGGCATCAACTCCTTGATGCGGTTGGCCAGCGCGAAGGCTGCGGGGTGGCCGAACTGGAAGGCCGGCGCGTAGTCGAGCTGCAGCGCGGCCTGGCCCACGGCCTCGGCGATTTCCCTGCATCCATGGCCCAGGCCCGAGCACCACAGGCCCGAGAGCCCGTCAAAGATCTCGCGGCCCTGCGCGTCGCGCAGGTAGGCGCCCTGCGCGCCGACCACCATGCGCGGATTGGCCTTGAAGTTGCGGTTGCCGGTGAACGGCATCCAGTGGGCATCGAGCCAGGCGGCGTCCATGCGGGGGGCGGTGATATCGGCGAAGTTCATGCGCGCATCCCTTTACGAAAGACAGGGGCGCGCCGACGCCCGGCGGCGTCAGCGGCAAAAGTTTCGTGTAGCGTGCCAGCAGTTGCACGCACTGTCCAGCCGGTTTATGGTCCGGCCGCAAGAGCCAGGCAGCGCGCGAGCACCGCCGCTGCCTGGTCCAGGCGCGGGCCGGGGCGCGAGACCAGATCGACTTCGGCCGCGTTCAGCGTGCAGATGCGGCCGCTGCGCACCGCGTCCATCGCGCCCCAGCCCGGGCGCTGCGCGAACGCGGCCGCGGGTGTTTCGGGCGTATGGATGATGAGCTGCGGGTTCTGGCGCACGATGTATTCGGGCGACAGGCGCGGGAAGGGCCCGAACGCGGGCGCGACGATATTGCGCGCGCCCAGCGTCGTCAGCAGCTCGCCGATGAAGGAGTTTGCTCCGGCCGCATACGGCGTGGCGTCGACCTCGAAGTACACGCTGGGCCCCGCCCGGGCCGGGCGCGCGACGCGGTCGACGCCGGCCTGCAGGCGCGCGATCAGCGCGTCGGCGCGCTGTTGCTGCAGCAAGGCATCGAGCGCATGCCATTGTGCGCGTATGCCCGCGAAATCATGGGCGTCTAGCGCGAGCGCCGGAATGCCGAACTGCGCGAGCTGGGCCATCAGCGGCGGTGAATAGGGCAGGAGCACGACATCGGGGCGCAGGCGCACGATGGCCTCGACCGACGGCGCGGAAGCCTTGCCCAGGCGCGGCAGGGCCGCGATTTCGGGCGGGTGGTTGGAGAGTGCATCGACCCCGACCAGCCGCTCGCAGGCGCCGAGTGCGCACAGCGACTCCGTGACCGAAGGCAGCAGCGAAACGATGCGCTGCGGCACGCGGGCGATTTCGACCGTGCGGCCCTGGCTGTCGCGCACGCCATAGGCGAGCGCTGGCGAGAGCGCGCCCAGCAGCGCGCATGCCGCGAGCAGCCATGGTGCCAGGCGGGCGGTCAGTTGGAGGGTGCCCATTTCACACTGACAAACAAGGTGCGGCCGGCGTTGGCATAGCCCTTGGTCGGCGCATAGTCGCGGTCGGCGAGGTTGTTGACGCGCGCCAGCAGCGACCAGTCCCTGGCCAGCTTGTGCTGGGCATAGAGGTTGACCACGCCATAGCCACCCAGGCTGTCGGTGTTGTCTGCATCGGTGAAGCGCGCGCTGTAGAGCTGGGCTTCGGTGCCCAGCGTCCAGCCCGCGACCTGGGTGTCGGCCGAGAGCTTGAGCATGCGCTTGGAGCGATAGGGCACGAGCTTGCCGTTTTCCAGGTTCTTAGGATGGAGGAAGTCCAGCGACAGGCCCAGGTTCATGCGGTCCATGCGCGTAGCGCCGGTCAAGGTCAGGCCCTTGAGCTCCACGCTTTCCCAGTTGCGGTAGCAATTGCAGGCCGGCGAACTGGTCCAGTCGTAGGTGATCTGGTTCTTGATCCTGTTGCGATAGGCCACGGCCGACAGCTGCTGGCCGCCGGCGCTGTAGTGCAGGCCGGTCTCGACATTGGTGCTGCTCTCGGGCTTGAGGTCGGCCGCGGCCTGGCCCGTGAAGCGCTCGTACAGCGTGGGCGTGCGAAACGCCGTGCCCGCCGAAACCACCCAGCGCAGGCTGTCATGGAGCTGCAGGCCGTAGCCCAGGCCGCCCGTGTTCTTGTTTTGCTGGTCGCGCACGCGGTCGTGGCGTGCATTGGCGTCGAACTGGTGTGCACCGCTGGCATAGCGCCAGCCGGCCGCCAGCGAGTCCTGCACGCGGCGGCTGTCGGTGTTCTGCGTCCAGGCGTAGTCGGTGGTCAGCCGGTCTTCGCGCCGCTCGAGATCGAGGTTCAGCCGGTGCGCGCCGAGTTTCCACTGGTTTTGCAGCAGATAGTTGGTGCTGGTGCCGTCGGTGCCCTCGGGAGAATCCGTGAAGCGCTGGATGTCGCTGCGCGCATGGCCCAGCTGCACCACGCTCTGGTAGGTATCGCTCCAGGCGGCCTGCCAGCGCAGCGTGCCCGTGGTGTTCTTCACGCTGTCGTAATCGTCGAACGGTGCGGTGCTCTGGTCGTACTGGGCCTTGAGGCGGTTGTGCTGCAGGCGCGTGTCGATCTGGTGCATGCCATGCTTGAAGCCGGCGTTCAGGCCCAGCGACGTGTTGCTATAGCCGTCACGGTCGGGGTTGGGAGCCCAGGGGCTGCCGGCGTCGAAACCGTCACTGCGCTCGTCGGCCAGATGCAGGCCATAGCTCCAGCCGTTGGCACCGCCTTGCAGGCCGGTCGCAACCTTGGAGGTGCCCTGGTTGCCCAGGCCGGCCTCGGCGTGGGCGCGCAGCGGACCCTGCTTCGAGTCCGCCTGGCGGGTGAAGATCTGCACCACACCGCCCATGGCATCCGATCCGTAAATGGCGGCTGCCGGGCCGCGCAGCACTTCGATGCGCTCGATCTGCGCGAGCGGCAGTGCTGCCCAGGCCGCACCGCCTTGCATTTCCTGGCTGCTGTAGCGTACGCCGTCAATGAGCACGGCCGTGTGCTGGTTGCCGGTGCCGCGCAGCGATACCGAGGTGATCTGTCCGGGGCCGCCGTTGCGCGTGATCTGCACGCCGGGCACCTGGGCCAGCAGGTCGGCGACGCCGACGGCGCCGCTGCGCTCTATGGCCGCGCGGTCGATCACGCTCATGTCGGCGGTGACGGTGCGCAGCGGCTGGGCTTCGCGCGCGGCCGTCACCACCACGGTGTCGAGCGCGGGTGCCGGTTGTGCCGCGGCCAGCGAGCACAGGCCGGTCGCGGTCATGGCGGCGAGCGCGCAGGCGTGCAGTCGCACCGGCACGCCGGTGTGGATTCGCAGGGAAATAGTCATGAAGGATTACCAGTTCGCGCCAGCGACCCCGCCGGCACTTCGCTCACAAGGTTCTCGCAGGCGCGAAAACCGCCTCGTTGGCCGGTATCCAGACTGGTGAACCTGCGCACAATGCCTTCCCGGCGCAAGGCTGCGCCAGTGGCTTGGGTGTGTACGCCGGCCTGTGGCTACAGGCCTGTTCACTCACTGTTGCGGGGGCAGTACAGGCTAGGCAGATGCATAAGGCATCGCCACCCTGTTTCCCGTTTAACGGCCCTGCAAGATCTGCAGGGCCTGCACCAACGCGGTGATTCTAATGGCAGCGCGTTTCTAGACCGCGAGGCGCAGCGCGGTGACGATGGCCACGCCTATCGCCAGATTGGCCGCGACCCAGACGCGGATGCCGGCCAGCGCCTTGCCGCCTGCGGGCCAGTCGCCGGCCTGCACCGCACGGTCCAGGCGCTTGAACAGCGCAAAGCGGATATGGCCGAAGATGGCGGCCATCACCAGACCCAGCACGGTCATGACTTTCCACGACAGCGGCATCTGGAACTGCAGGCCCGACTGCGCCGCCATCTGGTAGACCGAGGCGACCATGCCCAGCCCCGACAGCAGCACCACGGCCACCGTCACCAGCATGGCCGCGAAAAACCGCTGCAGCACGCCGTGCATCAGCTGCACGCGCGCCGCGGGTTCCAGCGCCTGCACCGCGGGGCGCAGGAAGAAGTGGGAGAACGCCATGCCGCCCAGCCAGAGGATCACGGCCAGCAGGTGGATGTACTTCAGGGGAGCGAACAGCATGGGGTGGATCTCAGATGGGTGCCGCGTTCTTGCGTTCCTCGGCCTGGCAGGCCGCGGCGGTGAAAATGATGTCGGTGGAGGAGTTGAGCGCGGTTTCGGCCGAGTCCTGAACGATGCCGATGATGAAGCCTATCGCCACGACCTGCATGGACACGTCGCTGGAGATGCCGAACAGGCTGCAGGCCAGCGGAATCAGGAGCAGCGAGCCGCCGGCCACGCCCGCGGCGCCGCAGGCGCAGACCGAGGCCACCACGCACAGCAGGATGGCCGTGGGAATGTCGACCACGATGCCCAGTGTATGGGCGGCGGCCAGCGACAGCACGCTGATGGTGATCGCCGCGCCGGCCATGTTGATGGTCGCGCCCAGCGGAATCGCGATGCTGTAGGTGTCTTCGTCCAGCTGCAGGCGCCTGGCCAGCGCCAGGTTGATCGGGATGTTCGCGGCCGAGCTGCGCGTGAAGAAGGCCGTCACGGCGCTTTCGCGCAGGCACATCAGCACCAGCGGATAGGGGTTGCGGCGGATCTTGGCGAACACGATCAGCGGGTTGACGACCAGCGCGACAAACAGCATGCAGCCCACGAGCACCGTCAGCAGGTGGGCATAGCCCAGCAGCGCGGCCGTGCCGGCGTCGGCAAACGTTGCCGCGACCAGGCCGAAAATGCCCAGCGGCGCGCAGCGGATCACGCCCTGGATGATGACGGTGATCGCGTTCGACAGGTCGCCCAGCAGCTTGCGCGTGCCTTCGCCCGCATGGCGCAGCGCCACGCCCATGCCCACGGCCCAGACCAGAATGCCGATGTAGTTCGCGTTCAGCAGCGCATTGACCGGGTTGTCGACGGCGCTGAGCACCAGGGCCATCAGCACTTCCTGCACATTGCCCGGTGGGGTGATGCTCGTGGTGGCCGCGGTCTGCAGCACCAGCGTCGAGGGAAACAGCATGCTCGCGAACACGCCCACGATGGCAGCGGCCAGCGTGCCGATCACATACAGGAAAAGAACGGGCCGGATCAGCGTCGAATCGCCGGGACGGTGGTTGCTGATCGACGCCATCACGAGGATCAGCACCAGCACCGGGGCGACGGCCTTGAGCGCCGAAATGAACAGCGTGCCCAGCAGCGCCACGCCCGGGGTGGCCGAGGGCCAGAGGAAAGCGAAGGCGATGCCGGCGATCAAGGCCATCACGATTTGTGTCACAAGGCTGGTGCGCTGCATCCAGTGCAGCAATGGCTTGAAGATCATGGGAAAAGCGAAATTCGAATAAGGCGGTGGTAGGGGCGCGGCACACAATCCGGCCGGGCAGCGCGCGGCCTCGGGGCCTGGCAGGCGGGGCGCAGGCACCCGGCCCGCGCTGCGGGAGCCGGGAGTTTAAGCGCTGGGGATAAAACCCCCTGGGCGGCATGCCGCTTGGCAGCGAAGTCAGTGACTGCATTTGCCGCCATTTGTCGCTTTCGATGCCACCGGGAATCCGCCGGGCATGGGCTTGCGTCGATAATCGCGGGCTATGTCGTCCCCCAAAGTTCTCTTCGGCTTCCACGCCGTAGGCGTGCGTCTGAAGACCGCGCCGCAATCCATCGTCGAAATCTACTACGAGGCTTCGCGCCGCGACGCCCGCATGCGCCAGTTCCTGGACCGTGCACGCGCCGCCGGGGCCCGCCTGATAGAGGCCGACGGCGAACGCCTGGCCAAGCTCGCCGGCAGCCACGGCCACCAGGGCGTGGCCGCGCGTGTCGAGCCCACCAAGCAGATCACTTCGCTCGACGAGCTGCTCGAAAACCTCGAGGAAAGCGGCGTCAGGAACCCGCTGCTGCTGGTGCTCGACGGCGTGACCGATCCGCACAACCTCGGCGCCTGCCTGCGCGTGGCCGACGGCGCGGGTGCGCACGCGGTGATCGCGCCCAAGGACCATGCGGCCGGCATCAATGCCACCGTCGCCAAGGTGGCCAGCGGCGCGGCCGAGACCGTGCCGTATTTCATGGTCACCAACCTGGCGCGCACGCTCAATGAGCTCAAGGAGCGCAACATCTGGATCATCGGCACCAGCGGCGATGCCGACAAGAACATCTACCAGATGGACCTCAAGGGCCCGGTCGCGCTGGTGCTGGGCGCCGAAGGCGACGGCATGCGCCAGCTCACGCGCAAGACCTGCGACGAGCTGGTCAGCATTCCCATGCAGGGCGCGGTCGAGAGCCTGAACGTGTCGGTGGCCAGCGGCGTGTGCCTGTTCGAGGCCGTGCGCCAGCGGCTGGCCGCCGTCTGAAGACGGCTTGCCTGGAGCGCATAACACAACCCAGCAAATCGAAGATTTGCGGTTGAGGCTAGGCGCGTTGCCGCAGACAGTGTGAGTAGCACGGTAAGGCAGCGCAACGACGTCTCAAGGGTTTTGTGAGGCGCTCTCAGTCGCGCGCGCCGGGCTCGGCGCTGGCGGCATTGAGCAGCGCCAGGTCTTCCCCTGAAAGCTGCAGCCGCGCGGCCGCCATCAGCTGCTGCAACTGCTCCAGCGAGCTTGCGCTGGCGATAGGCGCGGTGATCGCCGGGCGCTGCATCTGCCAGGCCAGCGCCACCTGGCCGGGCTGCGCGCCCAGGCGCTGCGCGACGGCGTCGAGCGCCTGCAAAACCGCCAGGCCGCGCGGATTCAGGTAGGTGCTCACGGTCTTGGGGCCGCGCGGGCTTTTGCTGGCATCGGCTTCGCTGCGGTACTTGCCGGTGAGAAAACCCGCGGCCAGCGCGTAGAAATTGATCACGCCGATCTCCTGCGCAACGCACAGCGGTGCGAGCTCGCGCTCGAACACCGCGCGGTCGCAGAGGTTGTACAGCGGCTGCAGGCTCTCATAGCGCGGCAGGCCCAGGCGCTCGCTGGTCAGCAGTGCTTCCTTGAAGCGCACCGCGCTGTAATTCGAAGCCCCTATGGCGCGGACCTTGCCCGCGGCGATCAGATCCGCATAGGCGCCCAGCGTGTCGGCCAGCGGCACGTCGGCGTCGTCATCGTGCGACTGGTAAAGGTCGATATAGTCGGTCTGCAGGCGCTGCAACGAAGCGTCGACGGCCTGCCGGATATAGGCCGGGCGCAGGCCTGCCTTGCCATCGCCCATGTCCTTGCCGACCTTGGTGGCGATCACCACCTGCTGGCGCCGGCCGCTGCGCTGGAGCCACTTGCCCAGGATGCGCTCGGATTCGCCGCCCGTGTGGCCGGGCACCCAGCGCGAATAGACGTCGGCGGTGTCGATGAAATTGAAGCCCGCGTCCAGCCAGGCATCGAGCAGTGAAAACGCCGTGGCTTCGTCCACGGTCCAGCCAAAGACATTGCCGCCAAAGCACAGCGGCGAAACCTGCAGGCCCGAGCGGCCAAGGCGTCGAAGCGGGGGCGGGGAGGAAGACGGGGCAGTGGTCATGGGCGTGTCCTTTGCATTGCGTATCGTTCCATTATGCAAACACGCCGGTGAGCGGCTAGCCGGTAACCGCGTCGTCTTCGTTGCGCGCGCTGGCGTGGAACTGCAGGCCCAGCACGTGGGCCATTTCGCTGAGCGTCGACAGGCGCGGGTCCAGGCCGCCGCTTTCGAGGCGCTGCACCGTCATGCGCGACAGTCCCGCGCGCTCGGCCAGATCGGCCTGGGTCATCTGCGCGGCCTTGCGCGCCTGGGTGAGTTGTTCTATCAGGGGATGGGTCATGGCCGGGATATTAACCCCCACGCTCGCCCACTGCGTGTGGCTCGCTGCCCCCAGAGGGGGCCGTCCGCCGCCTTGGGGCGGCCCGGCGGCGGCGGTTACCCCCACGCTCGCTCGCTTCGCGTAGCTGCGTTGGGGGGGCAAAGCCCCCCAAGCACCCCGTCGGACGACTCAAGCAAACAGATTAAGCCTGGTTCCCAGCAGCCCGAAACGTGCCAGTTCGGGCTGCAGCAAGGCCTGCTGCGCGGCAGCGGGCGGCGCCACGCTTTGCGCGGCAGCCTGTTCCCCGCGGCGCAGTGCCGCCAGGCTCTGGGCATCGACCACGCGCTGCTGTGACCAGGCCCGGCTGGCGTTGTCGAGAGCGCGTTGGTAGGTGATGTCCATGGTGGCGGGAAGCTTCGAGGCGAATGGTGGAAGTGCCTTGACTTTAGCTGCGCGCGCAGCGCTGCCATGGCCGGAAAAACGCCCGGCAGACCATGCTTTCCGGGCGATCAGTCCAGGCAGTCGAGGCTGTTTTGCCGGCAATAGTGGGGGCCGGGTGTGTCGCGTGGCTCATGCACATGCGCCTGGAGATCGCGCAGCGCGGTGCGCAGGCCTTCCTCGATCACCGGGTGATAGAACGGCATGTCGAGCAGCTCGGCCACGGTGCTGCGCCGCGCAATCGCCCAGGCGATCAGGTGGGCCAGGTGCTCGCCCGCGGGCGCGCACAGCTGGGCGCCGAGCAGTTCGCCGCCATTGGCCTTGGCATACAGCCGCAGCGCCCCCTGGTTGCGCAGGCCCGTGCGCGCGCGGCCCTGGTTGGCGAAATCCACGCCGCCTATCGCGACTTCATCCGTCCAGTGCGGGTCATAAGGCAGGCCGATGGATGCGACCGACGGCTCAGTGAACGTGATGGCCAGCGGCGTGCGCCGCGCGTATGCGCGCGGGTGATCGGCGACTGCATTGCTGCCCGCGATTTCGCCTTCGTCGGCGGCCTCGTGCAGCAAGGCGCGGTCGGGGTTGATGTCGCCGGCCCAAAATACCGAGAGCTGCTCGAGCTGCAAGGTGTGGGGGTCGACGTCGGGCAGGCCGCGGTCATCGAGCGCCACTCCGAGATTTTCCAGGCCCAGGCCACAGACCGACGGGCGCCGTCCCGTTGCGGCCAGCACGGCGTCCACCTGCGTAGAAAAGTCACCCGCGCCCACGGTGATCGCGCGCGCATCGAAGGCTTTGAGCTGCGGCATCCGACCCAGCTGCAAATGCATGCTGCCTGACAGGCTCTGTTCGAGCGCCGCGTTGACCTTGGGGTCGGCGAGCCCGGCCAGGTGGTGGTTGGTGTGGAATGCGGTCACTTCAAGGCCCAGATGCGCGAGTGCCTGCGCCATTTCCGTGCCCAGCGGGCCCAGGCCGAGCACCGCCATGCGCCGCGGCAGGTCGGTCTGCTCGAACAGCGTATCGGTGGTCAGCACACGCGGGCCCAGCACCTGCCATTCGTCGGGGACATGGGGCGTGGAGCCGGTGGCGATGATCAGGCTGCGCGTGCTCAGGCGGCGCTGGCCGTCGATTTCCACGGTATGCGGGTCGAGGATGCGCGCGCGGCCGGTGATGGCGCGCGTTCCCAGATCGGCCGTGGTCTGCAGCACGCCCGCGACAAAGCGGTCGCGTTCGGCGCGCACGCGCTGCAGCACGGCGGGAATGTCGGCATGCAGTTGCGCGGCGCCGCGCAGGCCAAAGGCCTCGAACTGGTGGCGGCGATGGAAGGCATGGGCTGCTTCGAGCAGCAGCTTGGACGGCATGCAGCCCACGCGCGCGCAGGTCGTGCCGCCCGGGCCGGCGTCGATCAAGGCAAAGCGCTGCGTATGCCGGCGCACGGCGCGCAAGGCGGCGAGACCGGCCGAGCCGGCGCCAATGATGAGAACGTCGTAATCGTATGCAGCAGCCTGATTCATGCACCCACTTTGCATGGCCCCCATGGCGCGGCCTGTAGGCGGACATGCATCGCCCGGGCCGGACAGCACGCCGCGGCCTGTGCGCCGCTTCAGGCGTCGAGCCAGCCCAGCCGTCCCTGGCCGATGTCGTTGAGGTGCTGGACAAACGCCGCGCCGGCTTCCTCGGGCATGCGCCAATGCAGCGTGACCAGGCTGCCGTGCGCCACGTCGAGCAACTCGGCCTGCGCCGCGGCGATTTCGCGGCGCAGCAGGCCTTCGAGGGAATAGGGCACGCTGCAGCGCAGCGCGGCCATGCGCTGCAGCCGGACCTTGGGGGCGCTCAGCAGCGCCTGGGCGACGCAGTCGGTGTAGGCGCGCACCAGTCCGCCCGCGCCCAGCTTGACGCCGCCGAAATAGCGCACCACGGTCGCGAGCACGCCTTCGAGTTCCTGGTGGCGCAGCACGTCGAGCATGGGCCGGCCCGCGGTGCCGCTGGGCTCGCCGTCGTCGACGGCGGCCGACTGGCCGCCCGCGAGCAGGGCCCAGCAGACATGGGCCGCGCCCGGGTGCTCGCGCCGCAGGCTGTCGACCACCTGCTGGGCGCTGGCGCGATCGGTCATGGGTTGCACGCAGCCGATGAAACGGCTTTTCTTGATCAGGAGTTCGCTCCGTGCGGGCGCGGCGAGAGTCTGTGGCATGGGGCTGCCGAGCTTAACGCAAGGCGCAACCGGGATGGCAGGCAGGTGACGTCATTGCTGGAATTTGTCCTACACGGATCATTGTGGTCAGTGTCTATGCTTGAGGGCATAGGAGTGACCGACCATGTCCAGCAGCCTACCCCCAACCCACGATCTGGCCGCGCACACATTCGGGCGCCACCAGTTCAGCCCGCCGCCGTTGCCGGAAAGTCTCGAGCGTGCGTCCACCGTGGGCGCGCTCGCTGGAGGCCAGGACCAGTCTTGCGCTCCCGTCCCGGACCTCGATCAGCGCATACGCGACGTGGGTGAATGGTGAAATCAGGCCCCCGCCGGCATTGCTGCCGGCGGTGCTGTTTCAGGGCCTGAAAACCCTGAACCCGGATGGATTGCACCGGCCTGAGCGCTTTGGCCGGCCGCTTGTGCGGCACAGGGCAATGCTAAAGTGCGCCTCCTATGCCTCGATACTGGTTGCTCCAATCCGCTGCAGCCCCTTCCCGCCAGATGGCTCTCGCCGATGTCGGCCGCCTGCTTGAACGCCTTGGGGGCGCGGGCAGCGATGAAGTCGCCGAAGCCTTGCTGCAACTGCTGGTCCGTGACGTCCCGCTCGCGCAATGCGCGATTTTTTCGTTCCAGGGCCAGGGCCGGCCCCAGGTCGTCGGCTTGGGTGACCGCGCGCGCACCGGCGCGCTGGCCGCGATTTCCCAGGACTATGCGCAGCGCTTCTACCTGCTCGATGGTGCCCAGCGCGTGCTTGCCGAGGAACTGGCCTGGGTCAATGCCCAGCGGGGCGCGCTGGCCGCAACGCCCGCCAGACCCCGTATCTGGCTGCATCTGCAGGCGCGCGGCGAAGTGCTTCACCCCGAATACCGCGCCGTCTGCTATGAGCAGCCCCAGGTGGTCGAGCGGCTTTCGTTGCTCAGCCGCCAGCAGGGTGCACGCTGGCTGTCGGTGAACCTCTACCGCGGCGAAGAGCATGGGCCGTTCGATGCGGCGGCGATCGCGGCCATTGAAGCTTTTGCACCCATGGTCATCGACGTCATGCGGCTGCATTACGCGGGCCAGACGCTGCAGGATGACCTCGCGGGCTGGGTGATCGCGCGCCTGCACAGGCGCTTTGCCCAGCTGACGCAGCGCGACCTCGATGTCGTGCGCGGCGTGCTCGAAGGGCTTGACACCGCCGCGCTCGCGCAGCGCCTGGGCCTCACGCTCGAGAGCGCGCGCACCTACCTCAAGCGCGTGTGCCGCAAGCTCGGCGTGCAGGGCCAGCGCGAACTGTTCGCGCTGCTGATGGAGCCTGGCGAGCGCCGGCCCTGATATTCGAAGCAATGTTCCCATATGGGGACATTGCGCGGCCTCCTGCTTCCTACACTGGCGCCACAAAACCCGATTTTCGCGCCTGCCCAGGAGACAAGCCCCATGCACCAGCCCCATGCCCAACCGCGGCCATCGATCTACTACCCCTACCAGGTGCATGCGCCCTGGCTGGCATCCGGGCACCCGGCCCAGCCGCGCCATGCGGTGGTCATCGCGGGCGCCGGCCCGGTCGGCCTGACGGCCGCGCTCGAGCTCGCGCGCCAGGGCGTGGCCTGCGTGGTGCTGGAGTCCGAGCTGCAGGTCAGCGAAGGCAGCCGGGCGATCGTGTTCACGCGCCGTTCCATGGAAATCCTGCAGCAGGTCGGCGTGTCCAGGCGCGTCAGCGACAACGGTCTGCCCTGGCGTTTCGGCAACTCGTTCTACCGCGGCCAGCGCGTCTACCGCATGGAAGCGCCGCATGACGAGGACGACCGCTTCTTCCCGATGATCAACCTGCAGCAGCAATACCTCGAGGAGTACCTGATCGACGCCGCGCTGGCCCATCCGCTGATCGATTTTCGCTGGGGCAACCGCGTTGCCGAAGTCGTGCAGGAAGAGGGCTTTGCGCGCCTGCAGGTCGATACGCCCGAAGGCATCTATGCGCTCGAAGCCGGCTGGCTGGTGGCCTGCGACGGTGCGCGTTCGGGCATACGCTCGGCCATGGGATTGCAGATGGAAGGCGCGTCGTACGAAGGCCGTTTCGTGATCGCCGACATCCGCATCGACTTGCCGCTGCCAACCGAGCGCCTGGCCTATTTCGACCCTGAGTGGAACCCGGGCAACACCATTCTCATGCACCGCGAGCCGCACGGCATCTGGCGCGTCGACTACCAGTTGCCGCTGGACGAAGATCCGCAGGAGGCGCTGCGGCCCGAGTCGCTCAAGGCACGCATCGACGCCCAGCTTGAAATGATAGGTTGCGGCGGACTGCCCTGGCGCATGGACTGGAGCTCGGTCTATTCGGCGCGCGCGCTGACGCTGCCCGACTATGTGCATGGCAGCGTGGTCTTTTGCGGCGATGCGGCCCATATGCTGCCGATCTTCGGCGTGCGCGGCGCCAACACCGGCTTCCAGGACGCGCAGGCGCTGGCCTGGCGGCTGGCGCTGGTGGCGCGCGGCGTCGCGCCCCGGG
Organism: Pantoea sp. 18069; assembly: GCF_902706035.1. GTDB lineage: Bacteria > Pseudomonadota > Gammaproteobacteria > Burkholderiales > Burkholderiaceae_C > Comamonas. Next base: position 71,257 of record NZ_CACSJA010000010.1, read on the forward strand.
CGCTGCTCGCCACCTACAGCAGCGAGCGCGTGGGCGCGGCGCGCGAAATCGTCGAGGAGGCCGGCAAGAGCACGCGCTTCATGGCGCCGCCCACGCGCGGCTACCGGCTGCTGCGCGACGCCGTGCTGTCACTGTCGTTGAGCGAGCCGTTTGTCGGACCGCTCTACCACTGGCGCACATCGCGCCCGCATGCCTATGCGCAGTCGCCGCTCAACAGTGCGGCAGACGATAATGCGCTGTTCGAGGCCGGGCCCGGACACGGCGCGCCGCCGCAGAACGTGCGCCTGGGGGAAGGCAACTATCTGCTCGACCATGTAGGCGGCCATTTCGATCTGCTGTATTTCACCGATGGCGCGGCCATCCCGCTGGAGTTGCAGGCCACGGCCCAGGCCGCGCGGGCGTGCGGCGTGCCGCTGCGCATCGTTGCCGTAAGCAGCGGCAATGTGACGGTCGCGGGCGCCGACCTGGTTTTGCATGACGGCGCAGGCCGCTGCCGCGCGCGCTACGGCGTGCCGGCCCCGGGCGCGGCCTATCTGCTGCGCCCCGACCAGCATGTCTGCGCGCGCTGGCTCGCGCTTGACGCCGCCCAGCTGCAGTCGGCGCTCGACTGCGCGCTGGCCATTTCTGCCCCTATTGAAAGCCGCTGATGCCTCACACTCTGAACTCCCAACCGGCGGCTGCGCCCGCACTCGATATCGCCGGCCTCGAGTCGGTCTACGAAACCCTGGCCTCGGCCGTGGACGCCGTCGGGCGTGATAAAAGCGAGCTGTTCCTCGCCAAGCTGGCGCTGCTGTGCGCGCAGCGTATCGGCGACGCGCAGGTCATGGCCACGCTGGTGGCGAACGCGCAGAAAGACCTCTGAGCGTTTACCCTGGGCGCAGCAGGGCGCGCAAGACCCTGCTGCAGCAAAGCTACCTGTGCAAAAGTACACTGGCAGGTTCCAGTCCCCACGATCGCACCGCCATGAACGCCCCCGTTGACGTTTCCTTTTTTGCCCGCGCCGCCAAGCCGCTGACCAGCTACCGCCCGTACTGGGCCAAGCGCTTCGGCACGGCCAAGTTCCTGCCCACCACGCGCCAGGAAATGGAACAGCTCGGCTGGGACAGTTGCGACGTGGTGCTGGTCACGGGCGACGCCTATGTCGACCACCCGAGCTTCGGCATGGCGGTGATAGGCCGCGTGCTCGAAGGCCAGGGCTTTCGCGTGGGCATCATTGCCCAGCCCGACTGGCAAAGCGCCGAGGCGTTCAAGGCGCTGGGCAAGCCGAACCTGTTCTGGGGCGTGACCTCGGGCAACATGGATTCAATGATCAACCGCTACACGGCGGACCGCAAGATCCGCTCGGATGACGCCTACACGCCGGGCGACGTCGCGGGCAAGCGTCCCGACCGTGCGGCCATCGTCTACAGCCAGCGCTGCCGAGAAGCCTACAAGGACGTGCCGCTGGTGCTCGGCGGCATCGAAGGCAGCCTGCGCCGCATCGCGCATTACGATTACTGGAGCGACAAGGTACGCCGCTCGGTCGTCGTCGACTCCAAGTGCGATCTGCTGCTCTACGGCAACGCCGAGCGCGCGCTGGTCGAAGTCGCCCACCGCCTGGCCGCGCGCGAGCCCGTTGACACCATCACCGACGTGCGCGGCACGGCGTTCGTGCGCCGCGCGTCCGAGGCCGGCTGGTTCGAGATCGACTCGACCACCGTGGACGAACCTGGCCGCGTCGAAGCCCATATCAACCCCTACCAGACCACCAGCGAGCAGGCCGCGGCCCAGGGCAGCACCTGCAGCAAGGAAGATGGGGAAGCGGCCGCTGCGTCCGCGATTCCCGAAATCGCGGGCCCGAGCTGCGGCACGGGCAAGAACGTTCCGGCCCGGCGCCAGTACGATTCCCCGCTGGTCGCGGGCGTGGAAGAGGGTGACTCGGTACAGCCCATACAGTTCGTCGCCAACCCCGCGCTGCGCAGCAAGCTCAAGGTGCCGCCGCGCGACCATTCGGTGATCCGCCTGCCGAGCTACGAGCAGGTCAGGAGCGACCCGATTCTCTATGCCCACGCCAACCGCGTGCTGCACCTCGAGACCAACCCGGGCAATGCGCGGGCCCTGGTGCAGGCGCATGGCGAAGGCACGACGGCGCGCGACGTCTGGATCAACCCGCCGCCGATTCCGCTGACCACGGCCGAGATGGACTATGTGTTCGATCTGCCGTATGCGCGTTCGCCCCATCCGAGCTATGCCGATGAAAACGGCAGCCACGACGGCGCGACCAAGATTCCAGCCTGGGAAATGATCCGCTTTTCGGTCAACATCATGCGCGGCTGCTTTGGTGGCTGCACCTTCTGCTCGATCACCGAGCACGAAGGCCGCATCATCCAGAGCCGCTCGGAAGATTCGATCATCCATGAGATCGAGGACATCCGCGACAAGGTCGCGGGCTTCACCGGCACCATTTCCGATCTGGGCGGCCCCACGGCCAACATGTACCGCCTGGGCTGCCGCACGCCCGAAATCGAGGCCGCCTGCCGCAAGCCCAGCTGCGTCTATCCGGGCATCTGCCAGAACCTGACCACCAATCACGACCCGCTGATCAAGATCTACCGCCGTGGCCGCGCGCTCAAGGGCATCAAGAAGATACTGATAGGCTCTGGCCTGCGCTACGACCTCGCGGTGCAGTCGCCCGAGTACGTCAAGGAGCTGGTACAGCACCATGTGGGCGGCTACCTGAAGATCGCGCCCGAGCACACCGAGCAGGGGCCGCTGACCAAGATGATGAAGCCGGGCATCGGCAGCTACGACAAGTTCAAGAAGATGTTTGAACAGTTCAGCGAAGAGGCCGGCAAGAAGCAGTTCCTGATTCCGTACTTCATTGCTGCCCACCCGGGCACCAGCGATGACGACATGATGAACCTGGCCATCTGGCTCAAGAAGAATGGTTTTCGCGCCGACCAGGTGCAGACCTTCTACCCCAGCCCCATGGCCACGGCCACGGCGATGTACCACTCGGGCCGCAACACGCTCAAGCGCGTGCGCCGCAATGTGCTCAATGACGACGAGTCGGTCGACATCGTGCGCGGCGAGAAGCGCCGCCGCCTGCACAAGGCCTTCCTGCGCTACCACGACCCGAACAACTGGCCGCTGCTGCGCGAAGCACTCAAGACCATGGGCCGCGCCGACCTGATAGGCAACGGCAAGCACCATCTGATCCCGACCTTCCAGCCGATGACGGATGGCACCTACCAGAGCGCGCGCCGCAAGAACAGCACCGCGCCCGAAAAGGCCATGGCGCGCCCCCAGGCCGCGGCCACGGGCGGGCGCAGCGCCGCGGCGCCGGTCAAGGGTCAACTGCTGACACAGCACACCGGCCTGCCGCCGCGCGCGGGCACGGGGGCCAAACCCGGCGCCAAGCCCACGGCCCGTCCAGGGAACGCGCGTCCGGCCACGGGCAATGCGCGCCCCGCAGCGGGCAAGCGCAGCGGGCGCTGAGCGCGCCGAGGCCGGTGCCGGCCTCGGATCGACATCAGGCCGGAATCACGTGCAGCGGAATATCCTGCTGCACCGCCATCTCGCGCAGATGGGCCACTGAACGTTCGCCGACAAAGCGGGTGATCGCCTCATGCGTCGTGGCTTCGCGCATCGTCGCCACGTCGCCGCGCGCGGGCAGGCCCGCGGCCGCGCACAGCCGTGCGGCGAAATGCGGCTCGAGCGCGGCGATCGCGACCATGCCGTCCTGGCAGCGGTAGGTGCGGTAGCCCGCATGCGCGCCGCCGACATCGCCCTGGGGCGCGGACAGGCCCCAGTGCAGCGGCTGGGCCAGCCATTGCGCGGCTTCGAACAGGCCGATGTCCAGCAGCGCGCCCGCGCCCGAGCGCAGCCTGTGCATCTGCGTCTGCAAGACGGCTTCGCTGGCCATCAGCGCACCGGTCATGTCGGCCATCAGCGACGCCGGCATCTGCCCGGTGTGCAGCAGCCCGGCTTCGGCCTGGTAGGTGATGTCATGGCCGGGGGTGTCGGCGCCGTCGCCGGTCGCACCAAAAATGCGCACCATCGACAGCTGCGGATAGCGCTTTTGCAGCGTGTCCCAGTCGAGCCCCAGCTTGTGCAGGGCCGCGGGCCGAAACGAGGTCAACAGAACATCGGCGCGCGCGAGTTCGGCGTGCAGCTGTGCCTGGCCTTCGGGCGACTTGAGATCGGCCTGCAGGCGTTGCACGCCTGTGTGCAGATCGTTGTAGGCATTGGGGCAGTAGGTGTGCAGCGGGTCGGCGCTTTCGGCGCCGGCTGCGGCCAGGGGTTCGAGCTTGGTGCATTGCGCGCCCATTGCCGCGCAGCGGCGCAGCGCGGCCGGGCCGGGCAGGTTCAATGCCAGGCTCAGAATGCGCACGCTGCGCAGCGGTTGCAGGGGCAGGGCCGACCAGGAAGAGGGAGTTTGCATCGTCATGACCTCATAAGTGCGGCGTTCGTGGACCGCATTGGCGCCATGCCAATATGTCGGGTTCATGTCTTTATACGCAGATGCGTGGCCCCCCGCCCTCGGTGCAAGCCCTCTTGCGGCCTGGTGGCTATTGCCTGTGTTCTGTTACATCAGTCGAGCGCCGCGCCCAGGCGCTGCGAAATCGCGCGCGCGGCCTGCAGCAGCGCGGGCAGCATCTGCGCCTGCATGACTTCGGCGCTGGTGCGGTTGGCCTGGCCGCTGATGTTGAGCGCGGCCACGGTCTGGCCGGCGCGGTTGGTGAGCGGCGCGGCCAGCGAGATCAGGCCTTCTTCCAGCTCCTGGTTCACCAGGCACCAGCCCTGGCTGCGCGCCTGGCGTATGCGTGCGATCAGCGCGGGCACATCGACGATGGTGTGCTGCGTGTAGCGCTCCATTTCCAGCGCCTGCAGGCGTGCTTCCAGTGCCTCGTCGGGCAGCGCTGCGAGCAGCACCCGCCCCATAGACGTCCAGCAGGCGGGCAGGCGCGAGCCCACGCCCAGGTGGGTGCGCATGATCTTGTGCGTGTGCACGCGCATCACATAGACCACGTCCAGGCCGTCGAGCACGGCGGCCGAGCACGACTCGCGCACCTGGTCGACCAGGGCTTCCATCACCGGCTCGGCAAGGTTCCACAGCGGCATGGAGGACAGATAGGCAAAGCCCAGCTCCAGGATGCGCGGCGTGAGGCGAAACAGCCGGCCGTCGCTCTCGACATAGCCCAGCGTCTGCAGCGTCAGCAGGATGCGGCGTGCGCCCGCGCGCGTCAGGCCCGTGCGCGCCGCGACTTCGCTGAGCGTCTGCTGCGGCGCCTCGGCGCTGAACGAATGGATCACGCCCAGGCCGCGCGCAAACGATTGCACATAGCTGTCACCGGGCTTGGGGTCTTGGGTGGGGGGCTGGACGGTCATGGGTTGCCTCTCTATAATTCATTATACGAACATTTGTTCTTTAGGCGAACATTTGCCAGGATTTTCGATCCCCAGGAGACGCATTACATGATCAACAAGATTGCCGACTCGGTGGCCCAGGCGCTGTCCGGTGTGAAAGACGGCGCCACGGTACTGATTGGTGGCTTTGGCACGGCCGGTATTCCCAACGAGCTGATCGACGGTTTGATAGAGCAGGGCGCGCGCGACCTCACCGTGGTCAACAACAACGCCGGCAATGGCGACGAAGGCCTGGCGGCGCTGCTCAAGACCGGCCGCGTGCGCAAGATCATCTGCAGCTTCCCGCGCCAGGTCGACAGCCATGTGTTCGACGGCCTGTACCGCAGCGGCCAGCTCGAGCTCGAACTCGTGCCCCAGGGCAATCTGGCCGAGCGCCTGCGCGCCGCCGGTGCCGGCATCGGCGCCTTCTTCTGCCCCACGGCCTATGGCACCGAGCTGGCCGCGGGCAAGGAAACGCGCGAGATCAACGGCAAGCACTATGTGCTCGAGTACCCGATCCACGGCGACGTGGCGCTGATCAAGGCCGAGCAGGGCGACCGCTGGGGCAACCTGAACTTCCGCATGTCGGCGCGCAACTTCGGCCCGGTGATGGCCATGGCCGCACGCCACACCGTGGCCACGGTGCATGACATCGTCGAGCTGGGCCAGATGGACCCCGAAAGCATCGTCACGCCCGGCATCTTTGTCAGCCAGATCGTGCGCGTCGAGCGCGTCGCGACCCAGGCCGGCGGCATCAAGAAAGCCGCCTGAGCGGCGTGCGACAAGGAAAGAAGAACATGAGCAGCTATCAAAAACGCAGCAAAGACGAGCTTGCCAAGCGCGTGGCCGAAGACATCCATGACGGCGCCTATGTGAACCTGGGCATTGGCCAGCCTACGCTGGTCGCCAACCACATTCCCGCGGGCCGCGAAGTCATCCTGCAAAGCGAGAACGGCATCCTGGGCATGGGCCCGGCGCCGGCCGCGGGTCAGGAAGACTACGACCTGATCAACGCCGGCAAGCAGCCCGTGACGCTGCTGCCCGGCGGTGCCTACTTCCACCATGCCGACAGCTTCGCGATGATGCGCGGCGGCCATCTCGACATCTGCGTGCTCGGCGCGTTCCAGGTCTCGGCCACGGGCGACCTCGCGAACTGGAGCACGGGCGAACCCGGCGCGATTCCCGCCGTGGGCGGCGCGATGGACCTGGCGATCGGCGCCAAGCAGACCTGGCTGATGATGGACCTGCTGACCAAGAAGGGCGAAAGCAAGATCGTCCCGCAGTGCACCTACCCGCTCACGGGCATTGGCTGCGTCAAGCGCATCTACACCGACCTGGCGACGCTCGAATGCACGCCCGACGGCCTCAAGCTGGTCGATATGGTGCCCGGCCTGACCCATGCCGAGCTCGAGCAACTCGTAGGCCTGCCCATCCAGGCTTGATGTCGTGCCGCCCCCATCCGCAGCCGCCTGCCAAGAGCGGCCTGTGCGGCGGTACAACCCCTTTTTTCTTTGATTCGACCCATTCAGGAGACACCATGAACCAGGCCTTTATTTGCGATGCAATCCGCACGCCCTTCGGACGCTACGGCGGCGCATTGTCTAGCCTGCGCGCCGACGATCTGGGCGCGCTGCCGATCAAGGCGCTGATGGAGCGCAATCCCGGTGTGGATTGGGCCGCCGTGGGCGACGTGCTCTATGGCTGCGCCAACCAGGCCGGTGAGGACAACCGCAACGTGGCACGCATGTCGGGCCTGCTCGCGGGCCTGCCGCTGGAAGTGCCGGGCGCGACCATCAACCGCCTGTGCGGCTCGGGCCTGGACGCGGTCGGCAGCGCAGCGCGTGCGATCAAGTCGGGCGAAACCGGCCTGATGATCGCCGGCGGCGTCGAAAGCATGAGCCGTGCGCCTTTCGTCATGCCCAAGGCCGAAAGCGCGTTCAGCCGCAACAACGCCGTGTATGACACGACCATAGGCTGGCGCTTCGTCAACAAGCTCATGAAGGCGCAGTACGGCGTGGACTCCATGCCCGAAACCGCGGAAAACGTCGCCGACGACTTCAAGATCGAGCGCGAAGCCCAGGACCGCATGGCCCTGGCCAGCCAGATCAACGCCGCCGCAGCGATCGCCGCCGGTCACCTGGCGCGCGAAATCGTGCCGGTGTCGATTGCCCAGAAAAAGGGTGACGCGATCATCGTGAGCCAGGACGAGCACCCGCGCGCGACGACCATCGAAGCGCTGGCCAGGCTCAAGGGCGTGGTGCGTGCCGACGGCACCGTCACCGCGGGCAATGCCTCGGGCGTCAACGACGGCGCCTGCGCGCTGCTGCTCGCCGACGAAGCCAACGCCGCCAAGTACGGCCTGACGCCGCGTGCCCGCGTGGTCGGCATGGCCACGGCCGGCGTCGCGCCGCGCATCATGGGCTTCGGTCCCACGCCCGCGACGCTCAAGGTGCTGGCCCAGACCGGCCTGACGCTCGATCAGATGGACGTGATCGAACTCAACGAAGCCTTTGCGGCGCAAGGCCTGGCCGTGCTGCGCGCATTGGGTCTCAAGGACGACGATGCGCGCGTGAACGCCTGGGGCGGCGCGATCGCCCTGGGCCACCCGCTGGGCGCCAGCGGCGCGCGACTGGCCACGACGGCCGTCAACCGCCTGCACGCCACCGGCGGCCGCTACGCACTGTGCACGATGTGCATAGGCGTGGGCCAGGGCATCGCGGTGATCATCGAACGCGTCTGATACCGGCACCGCGACAGCGGCCTGCGCTTGCATTCGCTTTCATTCTGCGCGCGCAGGCTGGAACTCGCGGCGCGCAGATGCCATCCAATCGGAATCCCGCCTGGTCCTTCAAGAGGTCAGGCGGGTGCGCACACAGCGCGCATGCCACGCTGAAGACGCTGGCCCAGGTGGTGCCTGGGCAGCGCGTCTTTCTTTCGGAGTTTTCATGAATACTGCACCCCAGAACACCCGCCCTGACGGCGCGCGCGAACGCGTGCTGATCACCGGCGGCGCCAGCGGCATAGGCGCGGCGATTGCCCAGCGCTGCCGCGCCGAAGGTTTCGAGCCCGTGGTCATCGACCGCCTGGGCGACGGCATCCGTGCCGACCTGTCCGATGCGGCCGACACCGAGCGCGCGCTGCGCGAAGCCCTGGCCGGCGGCCCTATCACGCGCCTCGTGAACAACGTGGGTATCGTGGTGCCCGCCGATGCCGAGCACCAGACGCTGGCCGAGTTCGACCTCGCTGTTTCGCTGAACCTGCGCTGCGCGTTCCAGTGCATGCAGGCGCTGCTGCCGGGCATGAAGGAAGCGGGCTTTGGCCGCATCGTCAACATGTCCTCGCGCGCCGCGCTGGGCAAGGAATTGCGCACCGCCTACTCGGCGACCAAGGCCGGCCTGATCGGCATGACGCGCGTCTGGGCGCTCGAGCTCGGCCGCCACGGCATCACCGCCAACGCGATCGGCCCGGGCCCCATACGCACCGAGCTGTTCGACCGCGCCAACCCGCCCGATGCGCCGCGCACGCGCGCCATCGTCGAAGCGGTGCCTGTCAAGCGCATAGGCACGGCCGATGACGTGGCCCATGCCGCGAGCTACCTGCTCGACGAGCGCAGCGGCTTTGTCACCGGCCAGGTGCTGTATGTCTGCGGCGGCATGACCGTGGGCGTGGCCGGCGTCTGAGTCGCACGCCATCCGACAGGCCCTACAGGCCTTGACCCTGCCTGCGGCCCATGAGGCCACAGGCGCAAACCACTAGAGAGACAGAGAAGACAATGATGAAGACATTCACCCCCCGCATTGCCAAGATTTCGAGCCGCCGCGCGGCACTGGCCACCTTGGCTACCCTGGCGGTCGGCGCTGCAGCGCTGCCGACCAGCGCGCTGGCGCAGGCTGCCTACCCCAGCAAGCTGATCACCATCATCGTGCCGTTCTCGGCCGGTGGCACGACCGACATCCTGGCGCGCATCGTCGCCCAGGGCCTGACGGCCGAGCTGGGCCAATCGGTGGTGATCGACAACCGCCCCGGCGCCGGTGGCAACATCGGCGGCCTGCTGGCTTCCAAGGCGCCGGCCGACGGCTACACGCTGTTCATGGGCACCGTGGGCACGCATGCCATCAACGCGTCGCTCTACAAGAAGATGGCCTTCGACCCGGTCAAGGACTTCGCACCGCTCACGCGCGTGGCCAATGTGCCCAACCTGCTGGTCGCCAACCCCAACCAGCCCTACAAGAGCGTCAAGGAGCTGATCGCCTACGCCAAGGCCAATCCGGGCCGGGTGAACTACGGTTCGTCGGGCAGCGGCAGCTCCATCCACCTGTCGGGCGAGCTGTTCAATTCGATGGCCAAGGTCGACATGGTGCACGTGCCCTACAAGGGCAGCGCGCCGGCCGTGACCGACCTGCTGGGCAACCAGATCGGCATCATGTTCGACAACATGCCGTCTGCCATCCAGCATGTGCGCTCGGGCAAGCTGGTGCCGCTGGCCGTGACCACCGCCAAGCGCTCGCCCGAACTGCCGAATGTGCCGACCATCGCCGAAGCCGGCGTTCCCGGCTATGAAGCGACCTCGTGGTTCGGCATGCTGGCGCCAGCCGCCACGCCCGCACCCGTCATCGCCAAGCTCAACGCCGCGCTGGTCAAGGTGCTGGCCCAGCCCGACACCAAGAAGAAGATCAACGACCAGGGCGCCGAAGCCTACAGCGAAACGCCTGCCGAATTCGCGGCCTTCATCCAGAAGGAAAGCGTCAAGTGGGGCAAGGTCGTGCGCGAGTCGGGTGCGATCGCGGATTAAGCTCCCCCTGAGCCGCTTCGCGGCTTCCCCCTGAGGGGGACGGCAGCATCGCTGCGGGGCGGCCCTTGCTCGGTGTCCCCCTGCTGGGGCACGCCAGTTTCGCTAGGCCACGCCCTGTGGTTGTAGTTCCCAAGAAAAAACCCGCAGACCGTAAGGTGTGCGGGTTTTTGCATTCCAGGGGCGTGCAGCCCCCAGGACGCGATCAGATCACTTTGGCGATGGCCTGGCAGACGTAATCGATGTTCTTGCTGTTCAAGGCAGCGACGCACATGCGGCCGGTGTCGGTGCCGTAGACGCCGAATTCGCTGCGCAGGCGCACCATCTGGTCCTTGGACAGGCCCGAGTAGCTGAACATGCCGACCTGCTGGGTGATGAACGACATGTCCTGCTGCACGCCCGCGGCCTTGAGGCCGTCGACGAGCTTCTGGCGCATGGCCTTGATGCGCACGCGCATTTCGCCCAGTTCCTTTTCCCACAGGGCGCGCAACTCGGGGTTGTTGAGCACGGCCGCGACCACGGCGCCGCCGTGGATCGGTGGGTTGGAGTAGTTGGTGCGGATCGCGATCTTGAGCTGGCTCAGCACGCGCTTGGCTTCCTCGGCGTCCTTGGCGACCACCGACAGCGCGCCCACGCGTTCGCCGTAGAGGCTGAAGCTCTTGGAGAACGAGGTCGAGACCAGGATGTCCAGGCCGGCGGCGACGAACTTGCCGATCACGGCGCCGTCTTCGGCAATGCCTTCGCCAAAGCCCTGGTAGGCCATGTCGAGGAAGGCCGTGAGTTGCCTGGCCTTGACGGCGGCAATCACCTGGTCCCACTGGGCGGCAGTGATGTCGTAGCCCGTGGGGTTGTGGCAGCAGGCGTGCAGCACGACGATGGTGCCGGGCGCGGCGGCGTTCAGGCTGGCGAGCATGCCGTCGAAGTTGACGCCGCGCTTTTCGGCGTCGTAGTAGGCGTAGCTGTCGACCTCAAAACCGGCGTTCTGGAAGATCGCGCGGTGGTTTTCCCAACTCGGGTCGGAAATCAGCACCTTGGCGTCGGGGCTGACCTTTTTCAGGAAGTCGGCGCCGATCTTCAGGCCGCCCGTGCCGCCGATGGCCTGGATCGTGGACACGCGGCCCGAAGTGACAACGTCGCTGTCGGCACCAAAGACCAGGCCCTTGACGGCGTTGTCATAGGCGACGATGCCGTCGATGGGCAGGTAGCCGCGCGCCGTGGGCTGGGCCATCATGGCCTTTTCCGCGGTCTGCACGCATTGCAGCAAGGGCAGCTTGCCGTTGTCATCGAAGTACACGCCCACGCCCAGGTTGACCTTGTTGGGGTTGGTGTCAGAGGCGAATTGCTCGTTCAGACCCAGAATGGGGTCGCGGGGGGCCATTTCGACGGCGGTAAACAAAGACATGAAAAAAATCCTCGGAGGATGAAAATATGGCTGCCAGCCCCAAGCTGCAATAGTCATTCGGGTTAGCCCCGGAATTTTAGCGGCCTGCGGGGCAGGCTAGTATCACCACGTTATGCACCAAGCTACTGATCTGCCATTGACTGGCCAATTTGTTTCGTATGAAGGCTCGCCTTTCGAGCTCTACCAGCCGTATCCGCCGGCCGGCGATCAGCCGCAGGCGATCGAAAAGCTGGTCGAGGGCCTGAACGACGGCGAAGTGTTCCAGACGCTGCTGGGCGTCACGGGCTCGGGCAAGACCTTCACCATGGCCAACGTGATCGCCCGGATGGGGCGCCCGGCCATCGTCTTCGCGCCCAACAAGACGCTTGCCGCCCAGCTCTACAGCGAGTTCCGCGAGTTCTTCCCGAAGAACGCCGTCGAGTACTTCGTCAGCTACTACGACTACTACCAGCCCGAAGCCTATGTGCCGCAGCGCGACCTGTTCATCGAAAAGGACAGCGCGATCAACGAGCACATCGAGCAGATGCGCCTGTCGTGCACCAAGAGCCTGATGGAGCGGCGCGACGTGGTGATCGTCGCCACGGTCTCGGCGATCTACGGCATAGGCGAGCCCGAAAGCTACCACCGCATGGTCATGACGCTGCGCACGGGTGCGCGCATGGGCCAGCGCGACGTGATCGCCCAGCTGATACGCATGCAGTACCAGCGCAACGACCAGGATTTCAGCCGCGGCAAGTTCCGCGTGCGCGGCGATACCATCGATGTGTTTCCGGCCGAGCATTCGGAGCTTGCGATCCGCATCGAGCTGTTCGATGACGAGATTGAGACCCTGCAGCTGTTCGATCCGCTCACGGGCCGGGTCAAGCAGAAGATTGCGCGCTTCACGGTCTACCCGAGCAGCCATTACGTCACGCCGCGCGACAAGGTGCTCGCGGCTGTGGAGACCATCAAGCTCGAGCTGTCCGAGCGCCTGAGCGAGCTGGTGTCGCAGGGCAAGCTGGTCGAGGCCCAGCGGCTCGAGCAGCGCACGCGCTTCGACCTCGAGATGCTCAGCGAAGTAGGGCACTGCAAGGGCATCGAGAACTACACGCGCCATCTGTCGGGCGCGGCGCCGGGCGACCCGCCGAGCACGCTGACCGACTACATGCCTGCCGATGCGCTGATGTTCCTCGACGAAAGCCATCAGATGATAGGCCAGCTCAACGCCATGTACAACGGCGACCGGGCGCGCAAGACCACGCTGGTCGAGTATGGCTTTCGCCTGCCTTCGGCGCTCGACAACCGTCCGCTCAAGTTCGCCGAGTTCGAGCAGCGCATGCGCCAGATCGTGTTTGTCTCGGCCACGCCCGCCGATTACGAGAAGACCCATGCGAGCCAGGTGGTCGAGCAGGTGGTGCGGCCCACGGGCCTGGTCGACCCCGAGATCGAAGTGCGGCCCGCGACCCACCAGGTCGACGACGTGCTGCAGGAGATCCGGCTGCGCTCCGAGATCAATGAGCGCGTGCTGATCACCACGCTGACCAAGCGCATGGCCGAGCAGCTGACCGACTACCTGAGCGACAACGGCGTCAAGGTGCGCTACCTGCATTCCGATGTCGACACCGTGGAGCGCGTGGAAATCATCCGTGACCTGCGCCTGGGCCTGTTCGATGTGCTGGTCGGCATCAACTTGCTGCGCGAAGGCCTGGACATTCCCGAAGTCTCGCTGGTGGCGATTCTCGATGCCGACAAGGAAGGTTTCCTGCGCGCCGAGCGCAGCCTGATCCAGACCATAGGCCGCGCGGCGCGCAACCTCAACGGCAAGGCGATTCTCTATGCCGACCGGGTCACGGATTCGATGCGCAAGGCGATCGACGAGACCGAGCGCCGGCGCGCCAAGCAGACCCAGTTCAACCTGGACAACGGGATCACGCCGCAGGCCATTGTCAAGCAGGTGAAAGACCTGATTGACGGTGTCTACAGCGAAAAAAGTGGCAAGGAAGCCGAGCGGCTGGAGCGTGCCGACGCGCAAAGGGTGCGCGTGGAGGAGATGTCCGAGAAGGACGTGGCCCGGGAAATCAAGCGGCTCGAAAAGCAGATGCTCGAGCATGCACGCAGCCTGGAGTTCGAGCAGGCAGCGCGTGTTCGCGACCAGTTGGCGCAGCTCAAAGCGCGTTTTTTCGGTGCTTCGGGTCGCGAGTCGCCAGTAGTTTGAGGGTGCTCGAGAGGTTTGTCGCGGGTACCCGACAAAATTGATGGGGTTTGTGCTACACTAGACCCCACATTCAATAACAACAAAGACTTCGATGAAGAAGGGCTCTGGACCTTTTGTAGGGCGGAGTATGGGCGGAGACGGTGCCCGGACGGGTCAAGAACCTGCCTAGGGTATTTCTGTAACGAACAAGCCTGACAAAGGAGCTCGCGATGCGTCTCACAACCAAAGGCCGCTTTGCGGTCACTGCCATGATCGACCTGGCCCTGCGCCAGAACAACGGTCCCGTCACGCTGGCTGCGATCAGCCAGCGCCAACAGATTTCGCTGTCCTATCTGGAGCAGCTGTTCGGCAAGCTGCGCCGCCACGAACTGGTCGAATCGACCCGTGGCCCCGGCGGCGGATACACGCTGGCCCGCAAGGCCGCGGACATCACCGTGGCCGACATCATCGTCTCGGTGGATGAACCCATCGACGCGACCCAGTGTGGTGGCAAGGAAAACTGTCTGGGCGAAGCGGGCCGCTGCATGACCCACGAACTGTGGGCCGCGCTGAACCAGCGCATGGTCGAGTTCCTGGACTCCGTGACCCTGCAAAAGCTCGTCGACGAACAAATCGCCAAGGGCGTGCAGATCGAAGACAAGCCTGTGGTGCGCCGCGCGATCTCCACGGCGCCCGTGGTCAAGCCTATCCGCGTGAATGCACCGAACTCGGTGTTTGCCTTGGGCAACGTTTTCGCCAAGTCGTAATCCGCGCCGAGCAACGGTGCCAGCGCCAGGGGGCGGGGCGCTGCAAGGTGTGTAGAGAAATTTCGTTTTTTGCCAGCCAGACATTGCATTGAGCCAGCCATGGACATGACCCCGCACTTCCCCATTTATCTCGACTACGGCGCCACCACGCCGGTGGACCCTCGTGTGGTCGATGCCATGATTCCGTGGTTGCGTGAGCACTTCGGCAACGCGGCGTCGCGCAGCCATGCCTGGGGTTGGGAAGCCGAAGAAGCGGTCGAGAAGGCACGTGGCCATGTGGCGGCGCTGATCAATGCCGATCCGCGCGAAATCGTCTGGACCAGCGGTGCGACCGAGTCGGACAATCTGGCGATCAAGGGTGCGGCCCACTTCTACCAGGGCAAGGGCAAGCACCTGATCACGGTGAAGACCGAGCACAAGGCCGTGCTCGACACCATGCGTGAACTCGAGCGCCAGGGCTTTGAAGTCAGCTACCTCGACGTGCAGGAAAACGGCCTGCTTGATTTCGACGTGTTCAAGGCGGCGATCCGTCCCGACACCATCCTGGCCAGCGTCATGCTCGTCAACAACGAGATCGGCGTTGTCCAGGACATCCCGCGCATAGGCGCGCTGTGCCGCGAAAAGGGCATCATCTTCCACGTGGACGCGGCCCAGGCCACCGGCAAGCTCACGATCGACATGCAGACGCTGCCCGTCGACCTGATGAGCCTCACGGCACACAAGACCTACGGCCCCAAGGGCATTGGCGCGCTGTACGTGCGCCGCAAGCCCCGGGTGCGCCTCGAAGCACAAATGCACGGCGGTGGCCATGAGCGCGGCATGCGTTCGGGCACGCTGGCCACGCACCAGATCGTGGGCATGGGCGAAGCCTACCGCATCGCCAAGCTCGAAATGGACCAGGACATCGCCAAGGCGCGCGCGCTGCAGACCCGTCTGCTCGACGGCCTCAAGGACATTGAGCAGGTGTTCGTCAATGGCGACATGACCCAGCGCGTTCCCCATTACCTGAACATCAGCTTCAACTACGTCGAAGGCGAGTCGCTGATCATGGGCATCAAGGGCCTGGCGGTGTCGTCGGGTTCGGCCTGCACGTCGGCCAGCCTGGAGCCCAGCTATGTGCTGCGCGCCCTGGGCCGCAGCGACGAGCTGGCACACAGCAGTCTGCGCATGACCATCGGTCGTTTCACGACCGAAGAGGAAATCGACTATGCGATCGGCACCATCCGGGCGAATGTCGAGAAGCTGCGCGAACTGAGCCCCTTGTGGGAAATGTACAAGGATGGCATCGACATCAGCAGCATCCAGTGGGCTGCGCACTAGACGTATATCCCGCTGAGCTTGGTCCAGAGATCCACGGTCTGAAGATTTGAAGAGGTAGACATCATGGCTTATTCCGAAAAAGTGGTAGACCACTATGAAAACCCCCGCAATGTGGGTTCGTTCGACAAGGGTGACGGCTCGGTCGGCACCGGCATGGTGGGCGCGCCCGCCTGCGGCGACGTGATGAAGCTGCAGATCAAGGTCAACCCCGAGACCGGGGTGATCGAAGACGCACGCTTCAAGACCTACGGCTGCGGCTCGGCGATCGCTTCGTCGTCGCTGGTGACCGAATGGGTCAAGGGCAAGACCCTGGACCAGGCCGCCGCGCTGAAGAACAGCGAAATTGCCGAGGAACTGGCATTGCCGCCGGTCAAGGTGCACTGCTCCATCCTGGCAGAAGATGCCATCAAGGCAGCAGTCAACGACTACCGTGCCAAGCACGCAGCGGTGGTGGCCGCCTGAGATGGCCATCACGCTCACTGATGCGGCGGCCCGGCATGTGAGCCGCTACTTGTCCCGCCGGGGCAAGGGGCTGGGCGTGCGTCTGGGTGTGAAGACCACGGGCTGCTCGGGCCTGGCCTACAAGCTCGAGTATGTCGACGATCAGGCGCCCGAAGACATGGTATTCGAGAACCACGGCGTGAAGATCATCATCGATCCCAAGAGCCTGGCCTATATCGACGGCACCGAGCTGGACTTCGTGCGCGAAGGCCTGAACGAGGGCTTCAAGTTCAACAACCCGAACGAACGCGATCGTTGTGGTTGTGGAGAGAGCTTCCGCGTCTGAGGACGCTTTGCGTGCAGGGTTCCTGCCTGCGTTTTCCCCCGCACCCAACAACCGCCACCGCCTTGCGTGCTGGCGGTTTTTTATTGATATGAATCTTCAATCCGACGACTTCGAGCTATTTGCCGTGCCCGCGCAGTTCGCGCAGGACCGTGCGCACATTGACAGCCGCTGGAAGGAGCTGCAGCGCGAAGCCCACCCCGACCGCTTTGCGGCACAGGGCGCGGCGGCCCAGCGCGTGGCCATGCAGTGGTCGGTGCGCATCAACGAGGCCTACCAGCGCCTCAAGGACCCACTCAAGCGCGCGGCCTACCTGTGCGAGATGCGCGGCGCGCCCTTGCGCGCCGAGGACAACACGGCCATGCCGGTGGCGTTCCTGATGCAGCAGATGGAGTGGCGCGAAGCGCTGGAAGAGGCGCAGGCCGAAGCCGATGTCGACCGGCTCGATGACGAAGTGTCGCAAGCCCGCCGCAGCCTGCTGGCCGAATGCGCGCGGCTGCTCGACGACGCCCGGGATCCCGCGGGCGCGGCCCAGCAGGTGAGAGCCCTTATGTTTGTTGCACGTTTTGCGCGCGACATCGAGGCCCGGCGAGAGCAACTGCAACAATAGACTCCTCTGCGGGCGGCTCTGAAGCACCCCATGTTTTCCAGGAAGGCGCGAACTGCTCGGGCAGGCGCCTGCACCCCATTTTTCGAGAGTTCCCATGGCGCTTTTGCAGATTTCCGAACCCGGTCAGTCCCCCGATCCGCACCAGCGGCGCATCGCCGTCGGCATTGACCTGGGCACGACCCATTCCCTGGTGGCCGCGGTGCGCAATGGCGTGGCCGAATGCCTGCCCGATGACCAGGGCCGCGTGCTGCTGCCGTCGATCGTGAATTACGCCGAGCAGGGCAAGCGCCTGATTGGCGACGCCGCCGTTGCGGCCCAGAGCACCGATCCGCAAAACACCATTGTCTCGGTCAAGCGCTTCATGGGCCGCGGCCTCAATGACGTCGCCGATGCGCAAAGCCTGCCCTATGTGTTCGTGCAGCAAGAAGGCCAGGGCGGCATGGTTTCGCTGCAGACCCGCGCCGGCGTCAAGACGCCGGTGGAAATCAGCGCCGAAATCCTCGCCACGCTGCGCTTTCGCGCCGAAGACAGCTTCGACGACGAACTCTATGGCGCGGTGATCACCGTGCCCGCGTACTTTGACGACGCCCAGCGCCAGGCGACCAAGGATGCGGCCCAACTGGCCGGCATCAACCTGCTGCGCCTGATCAACGAGCCGACCGCGGCAGCCATCGCCTACGGTCTGGACAATGCCAGCGAAGGCGTCTATGCGGTCTATGACCTGGGCGGCGGCACGTTCGACATCTCCATCCTGCGCCTGACGCAAGGCGTGTTCGAAGTGATTGCCACGGGCGGCGACTCGGCCCTGGGCGGTGACGACTACGACGCGGCGCTGGCGCAATGGGTGCTGGCGCAAACCGGCGCGCAGGCGCCTACGGCCGAAGACAAGGCCGCAGTGCGCCTGGCCGCGCGCCGCTGCAAGGAGGCGCTGACGGACGCGGCGAGCGCGACATTCCGCGCCGAGCTGGGCACGGGCGCCGTGGCGCTCGAAGTCACGCGCGAGCAGTTCAACACCGCGACGCAGGCGCTCACGGCGCGCTCGCTGGCCGCCGTGCGCCGTGCGCTGCGCGACGCGGATCTTGCCAAGGACGAAGTCCAGGGCGTGGTCATGGTCGGCGGCTCCACGCGCATGCCCCAGGTGCAGGCGGCCGTGGGCGAATTCTTCGGCCAGACGCCGCTCACCAACCTGAACCCCGACGAAGTCGTGGCGCTGGGCGCGGCCATACAGGCCAACCAGCTGGCCGGCAACAGCTCGGCCGACGACCTGCTGCTGCTGGACGTGATTCCGCTGTCGCTGGGCGTGGAGACCATGGGCGGGCTGGTCGAGCGCATCGTCGCGCGCAACGAAACCATTCCCACGGCGCGCGCCCAGGACTTCACGACCTATGTCGACGGCCAGACGGCGCTGGCCATCCACGTGGTGCAGGGCGAGCGCGACCTGGTCGCCGACTGCCGCAGCCTCGCGCGCTTCGAGCTGCGCGGCATTCCGCCCAGGGCCGCGGGCGCGGCGCGCATACGCGTGACGTTCACTGTGGACGCCGACGGCCTGCTGTCCGTGGGCGCGAAGGAGCAGATCAGCGGCGTCGAGGCGCACATCGACGTCAAGCCGTCGTACGGCCTGTCGGACGAGCAGATCGCGCGCATGCTGCAGGACGGCTTCGCCACCGCGGCGCAGGACATGCAGGCGCGGGCGCTGGTCGAGGCGCGCGTGGACGCCGACCGCATGCTGATTGCCACGCAAAGCGCGCTGGACGCCGATGGCGATCTGCTCACGGCGCCCGAGCGCGAGGCCGTCGATGCACTGATGGCCACGCTGCGCGAGCAGCAGACCTCGACCGACCCGGCCGTGGTCGAAGCCGCGACCCAGGCCCTGGCCAAGGGCACCGAAGCTTTCGCGGCCCAGCGCATGAACCGCGGCATCGTCCAGGCCCTGGCGGGCAAGAACGTACACAGCATTTCCTGATTGCTATAGAAGAGACCCCATGCCTGTCATCAAAATACTGCCCCACGCCGAATACTGTCCCCAGGGCGCCGAGCTGCAGGTGCCCGCCGGCACGTCGATCTGCGAAGCCCTGCTGGACAACAACATCAAGATCGAGCACGCCTGCGACATGGTCTGTGCCTGCACCACCTGCCACGTGATCGTGCGCGCGGGCTTCAACTCGCTCAACGAAGCCGAGGAAGAGGAAGAAGACCTGCTGGACCGCGCCTGGGGCCTGGAGCCGCTGTCGCGCCTGAGCTGCCAGGCCATCCTGGCGCAGGAAGACGTGACCGTCGAAATCCCCAAGTACTCGATCAACCACGCCAAGGAAAACCACTGAGATGTCGCGCCTGATTGTCCTTGATACCGAAACCACGGGCCTGTCCGCCGAGAACGGCGACCGTATCATCGAGCTCGGTTGCGTGGAGCTGCTCAACCGCAAGCTCACCGGCAACAACCTGCACATGTATTTCAATGCGGGCCGTGACAGCCACGAAGACGCATTGCGGGTGCACGGCATCACCACCGAGTTCCTCAAGGACAAGCCGCGCTTCGAGCAGCAGGTCGACCAGATCCTGGCCTACCTGCAGGGCGCCGAGATCATCATCCACAACGCGCCGTTCGACGTTGGCTTCCTGAACAAGGAGCTCCAGCGCGTGGGCAAGCCGCCGCTCAAGAGCTGGGTCGAAGGCGTGATCGACACCCTGGCCATGGCCAAGGAGCGCTACCCGGGCAAGCGCAATTCGCTTGACTCGCTGTGCGATCGCCTGGGCGTCGACAATTCGGGCCGCACGCTGCACGGCGCGTTGCTGGATGCGGAACTGCTGGCCGACGTCTACATCAACCTCACGCGCGGCCAGGACGCGCTCTTGATCAGCGACGAGCCGCAGGAAGACGCGTCTGGCCTGCCCATCGTCGCCCTCGATCTGCGCAGCATCATCTTGCCCGTCATCCAGGCCAGCGAACAGGAATGCGCGGCGCACGAAGCGGTCCTGGCCCAGATCGACAAGGCCTGCAGCGGCAAGACAATCTGGCGCAGTTTGCCCGGGTAGTCCGGAAATCTGTGCCATAATAGCGGTCTTGTCGCAGCAGACAAGGGCGATTAGCTCAGCGGTAGAGCACTGCCTTCACACGGCAGGGGTCACATGTTCGAACCATGTATCGCCCACCAATTTGAAAACCCTCTTGAGTTCAGGCTCGAGAGGGTTTTTTCTTTTGTGCGCCCAGCATGAACTGACCCCAAAAAGCTGGACAGACTGTATCCAGCAGGCAGTGCTGCAATTCCTGATCGACCCCGGCTTCAGCGAACACAGCTACGGGTTGCTCCCGGGCAGACGGGCCCACGGGCCCACGGGCCCACGGGGCTACGTGCAATCGGGCCGGCGCGTGTTGGTGGACGTGGACTTGGGCAAATTCTTTGATCGTGTCGACCACGACATTCTGATCGGCCGCTTGAGAAGGCGTGTCGATGCCAGTAGCTGCCTGGCAAGTACCCCGAAAAGTTCCAGGCCTTCCGGAATTTTTGGCGCCGGATTTTCGTTTTGCAACGTTTGGCGCCAAAATGTCCTATTGCACTGCAGCAATCAAAGGAAAGGATCTGGATGCTTCAATTCAAGGACAAGCAAATCGACACCGCAATTTTCGACATGGACGGAACCATGTTCGACACCGAACGACTGCGGTTCAAAACCCTCTCTCAGGCGTCCCAAGAACTGTTTGACAAGCCTTTCACCGAAGCCGTGCTCATGGGCTCGCTGGGTCTGAGCGCCACCAAGGCTGAAGAGCTTGCCAAACAGCACTACGGAGATGCATTTCCCTATGCCGCCATACGCCTGCGTGCGGACGAGCTGGAGCTGGCGCACGTGCGCACCCATGGCGTGCCCATCAAGCCGGGCCTGCTGCCGGTGCTCGAGCGCCTGCGCAAGTCGGGGCTGAAGATGGCGGTGGCGACATCGAGCCGCCGGGCGATTGCCGAGGAGTACCTCATCAATGCCAATATCTTCAAGTACTTCGATCTGTGCGTCTGCGGCGACGAGGTGACGCACGGCAAGCCGCACCCGGAAATATTCCTGCGCGCAGCCGATGCGCTCAACAGCCTGCCCGAGCGCAGCCTGATGTTCGAGGATTCCGAAAACGGACTGCGCTCGGCCGCCGACGCCGGCGGGGTGGCCATTCTGATCGAGGACATCAAGGTGCCCAGCCCCGAAGTGGCCGCGCGCGCCTTCGCCCGCTACAGCGACCTGCGCAGCTTCCTGGCCGATCTGTCGGACTGGACGCCGAAGATGGCCATGCCGGCCGTGACCGACCCCTTTCCCCAGGCCGTGAACCAGCTCAAGGCGGGAATCCATGGCTTCGGCGCCATGGGCGGCGGCTATCTGGCGCAGGTGTTTTCGCACTGGGACGGGTATACGCGGCCCTGCGAAATCATTGCCTCCACGGGCAATGCGCTGCTGCGCGAAGCCGTCAATGCGTTTGGCAGGTTCAGCGTGCGCTACGGAAGCCTGTCGTTCGACCAGACCATAGAGCAGATGCGCGTGGTGGACGCGGCAGACGTGCCGGCCGTCGCCGGCATGTACCGCGATTGCGAGATCGTTGCGCTGTGCCTGCCGGAGCAGGCCATGGCGACGCAGGCCGGCGTGATTGCCCAGGGCCTGGCGGATCGCCTTGCGGCGCACGGCCGTGCGCTGACCGTGCTGGTCGTGCTCAACAAGGTGGGCGGCGCGCAGTTCGTGCGCGATCACGTGGCCGCAGCGCTGGAGCTGAAGGCATCGGCAAGCGATTGCGAAGAGATACTGGCGCGCACGCACTTCTGTGAAACCGTGGTCACCCGGATGGTCTCCAAGCTCTCCGAAGAGGCGCTCATGCGGCAACTGCGCATCAAGCGCGACCTCTACGAGAAGAACGTCGCCGCCGTGCGCGAGGCGGCCGTAGACAACGTGGGGTGGGGCGATGACCTGGGCGACGGGGACATGGAGGCGATCACGCCCATCGTCAATACCTTGCGCGATGCGGGCGAGCCCGCGAGTGCGCTGGCCCCGCTGCACCTGATCCTGTTCAATGGCGAGACGGACATGCCGCTCTATGCCCAGCGTGGCGGAAGCCTGCTGGAGCATCTGTGCCAGATCGACACCGTCGACGACATCGGTGAAATCCAGACGCTCAAGAACCGGTTGTGGAACGGCACGCACGCCATCATTGCCTGGTATGCCGCGCTGCTGGGCCATCCGAGCATCGGCCATTCCATGGGGGATGCGCGCGTGCAGGCGCTGATGGACCGCTTGCTTGACGCCGAGCTGGCACCCGCGCTGCAAGCGGCGTTCCCGGCAATGGAGTCGCGCCTGCCGGAGTTCATCAATACGTTTCGCCGCCGCTGCGAGCATGCCTTCAAGGATCCGTGCGCGCGCGTCGGCCGCGACCCCTTGCGCAAACTCCAGCGCGACGAGCGCGTGCTTGGCAGCCTCGCCATGGCGCGGGCCCAGGGCATCGCCGCGCCGGGGCTGGCCTTCGGGGCCGCCCTGGCGGTGCACTATGCGCTGCACCATCCCGATGCCGCCGACGACGCCGAATGCCTGACGATCCGTGAGATCCATGCGCAACGCGGCGCGCTGCAGGATGTGCTGACCTGGCGGGGCGACTATTACGGCCAGCCGTATCCCGGACTGGACGCCGTCGAGGACGCCGCAGAGATCGCGGCAGTGCAATGGCATTTCGATCGCCTGCAGGCCGAGGGCGAGGGCTATCTGTCGGCACCCGCGCTCGGGGGGGCCTGAGCCCGCCGGGCTTGCAGCAAGCTGGTGCAGGAATGCCCCGGGATTGCACGGCCATGCACATGCGCCAGCGCTGCAAAAAAGACAGCCGATTCGCTTTGGTGGTCTGCGCGATGGTGCTAGAATCGATGGATCGACAGACAGCACAGTGTGCTTGTCACGTTGAACAGTATTGGGGTGATTAGCTCAGTGGTAGAGCACTGCCTTCACACGGCAGGGGTCACATGTTCGAACCATGTATTACCCACCAGACAAGAAACCTCTTGAATCATGGATTCAAGAGGTTTTTTTTCGTCCACTGCCTGTGAAGGGGGCAGGGGTGCGCGGCGAGCGGCGCACGTTGGCGCATCGGAAGCCAACGCGCGAATCCTGGTTCATTGTGAACCTGCAGCACATCAGGCCTTTTCGGCGCCAGCATGCCGATCATGGTGCGACAGGCTCACCACGCACGGCTGAACTGAGCCGCATTCAGGTGGAGGCTCAGTTTTCCGGCTGGAGCCCTATCCTGGGCAGCAATTGCGCGTAGAACCGGTAGTCGTCCAGGATGGCCTGCTGCAATTCGCCCGGCGGGCGCCAATCGGGCAGGGTGCTGATGCGGCGCAGCCGGGCATGGGTTTCGGGCTCCTGCAGCAGGGCTTGCAGCGCCAGGGACAGGCGGGCATTGATGGATGCCGGCGTGCCCCGGGGCGTCAGCAGTGCCCAGCTCGGGCCTGTCGGGCGTTCGATCTGAAAGCCGGTATCGGGCAGGCTGGGGACGTTCGGCAGCTCGGGGTGGCGGACGTTGCCGAAGGTGGCCAGCGGCACGACACGCCCGGCCTTGATCAATGGGACGGCGGCGCCGTCTATGACCATGTCCACCTGCGCGCCAGCCAGGGCCGCAACAGCGTCGGCCGAACCTTTGAAAGGCACGTGCAGCAGGCTGATACCGGTTTCGCGCTGGATGATTTCGCCCGCGATATGGCCAAAGGAGGCCAGTCCGGCCGAGCCGTAGGTCAGTTGGCCGGGCTGTGCCCTGGCCAGCTTCACCAACTGCGCCAGCGTGCCAACGCCCAGGTCCTTGCGCACCGCCACGATGGACAGGTACTCGGCAATGCCGCCGATGGCGTCGAAACTGGTTTTGGGGTCGTACGGCAGCCTGCGCCGCAGATGCGGCAGCACGGTGAATGCCGTCACGGCCCCGAGCAGCACGGTATAGCCGTCGGGCGCGGAGCGGGCCGCCAGCTCGGTGCCGATCTGCGTGGTGCCGCCGGGCTTGTTTTCCACGATCACGTTTGCGTGGAGGTTGGCGCCCAGCCGCTCCGCCACCAGGCGGCCCAGGTTGTCGCTCGTGCCGCCGGGCGGGTAGGGCACGATCAGGCGGATGGGCCGTGCCGGCCAGGCGTCGGTGGCAGGCGCCCCCTGGGCCGCATGCGTGAGCGCTGCGCCGCTGGCGGCCAGCAGGGAAGACAGGAAGAGTCTTTTGTGCATGCTGTTCTTTCCTTCTCGGTGATCCATGGTGCAGCGCACCGCCTGCAGCGCACCGCCTGCAGCCCACGCCATTGGCGTGCCCCGGCCCAGGGGCACCGAGCAAGGGCCGCACAGGGGGCTTCTTTTCAGTCGACGTGGATGTTGGCGCGCGCTATCAGCGCCTTGAAGAAGGCGCTGTCGTCCTGGATCTGCTTGGCAAAGGCCGCAGGGCCGACAAACTCGGGGTACTGGCTCATCTTGAGCAGCAACTGGTGCGTCTCATCGGTGGCCATGATCTTCTGCGTTTCCGCTGCCAGACGGTCCGCGATGGGTTGGGGCGTGCCCTTGGGGGCAAACAGGCCAAACCAGCTGCGGGTATCGATGTCCAGACCTTGCTCGCGTATCGTGGGGATGTTGGGCAGATCGGGGTGGCGGGTCTTGCTCATCACCGCGATGGCCTTGACCTTGCCGGCCTTGACCTGGACCAGGCTGACGGGGTCATACATCATGTCGATGCGCCCGCCCATGAGGTCGCCCAGCGCTTCTGCGGACCCCTTGTAGGGGATGTGCAGCATGTCGATGCCGGCCTTGTTCTTGACCATTTCACCGGCCAGATGGGTGGCCGTGGCCGGGCCCGCCGAGCCGAAGGTGAGCTTGCCCGGCGCCTGGCGTGCCGCGGCAATCAGGCCGTTGATGTCGTTGAAGGGCGCGTCCTTGCTGGCCGTGGCGATGGAGTAGCTGCCCGACAGCTGCGCGATGGGCACGAAGTCTGTGAACGGCTGGTAGTTCACTCTGCGCAGATGGGGTGTGATGGCGAAGACGGCCGTGGGCGCGATCAGCAGCGTGTAGCCGTCGCCGGGCGCGCGGGCGGCCAGTTCGGCGCCTATGGTCGCTCCCGCGCCGCCCTTGTTTTCCACCACCATGGACTGGCCTACCGCTCGGCCCAGCTTCTCGGCAACGTAGCGGGCGATGGCATCGGAGTTGCCGCCGGCCGGGTAGGGAACGATGACGCGAATGGGCTTGTTCGGCCAGGCCGCGGGCTGGGCCCAGGCGGTGGGGCTGCAGAGCAGTGCCAAAGCGGCCCCCAGGGGAGTGATGAAAGTACGCAATGCAAAATTCATGGACAGGCTCCGATGCTTCTGTGAAGGGGGATCAGCGGCCGGTATAGGCAGGTGTGCGTTTTTCGCGGAATGCGGCCATGCCTTCCCGGGTGTCGCTGCTCTCGCGCACGACGTTGAGCTGGCGCATGGTCTCGGCCATGGCTTCCGACGGGCTCTTGGGCAGCACATGCTGGTTGACGAAGCGCTTGATGGTGGTCAGCACCAGGGGCGCGGACTGGGCCAGCGTCTGGGCCTGCTGCATGGCGACTTCGACCTGCTTGCCCACGGGAGCGATCTCGCTGGCCAGACCGACGTCATACGCGCGCTGCGCGCCCACGGGGCGGCCCAGCAGCATCAGGTCCATGGCCACCTTGTGCGGAATGCGCGCGGCCAGCCCGGCGATCATGCCGCCGGTGAAGCCCAGCTTGGCTTCGGGATAGGAAAACCGGGTGTTCTCCGCGGCCACCAGCAGATCGCACATCATGGTCAGCACCATGGCGCCGCCCACGACCCAGCCCGCGGTCGCGGCAATGATGGGTTTGTCGGTGGTGAAGCCCGAGCCGGGAATGCAGCGCCACAGCTCAGGCAGGTTGCTGACGTCGGCGCCCGACGAGAACGCGTCATCGCCTGCGCCGGTGATGACGGCCACGCGCTGTTCGGACGCGTCGAATTCGGCGAAACCGGCTTGCAACTCCAGCGCCGTGTCCTTGCAGATTGCGTTCTTGCGTCCGGGGCGGTTGATCGTGAACAGCGTGACCTTGCCGTGGTGTTCGATGGTGATTTGGGGCATGTTGCTTGTCTCCTGGATGAAATTTTTTGCGGAATGGAAAAGGGGTCAGTCCTGGCCGATGCGCGCGCGTGCGTCCACGGCAACCACGCCCTGGCCTTGCAGGCGTACCTTGAGCGGATTGACTTCGATCTCGAAGTCTCTGCCCTGCGTTGCCTTGTCCAGGTCGTGGGCCAGCCAGCCCAGGCGAACAATGGCATCGACGATGGCGTCGACATCCAGCGCCCCGCGGCCACGGTAGGCGCCGAGCAGGGGCGCGACTTTCAGTGCCTGCACGGCGCGGCGCGCGCTTTCGGCGTCCACGGGCGCGGGCAGCACGGCAATGTCCTTGAGCAGCTCGACCAGCACGCCGCCCGCACCGACCACCACCTGGGGCCCGAACTGGGCGTCGCGCCGGGCGCCGACGATCAGCTCCAGCTCGCCGCTTTCCTGGGCCTGCAGGGAGTAGCCGTCAATGCGGGCCCGGGGCGCGGCCTGGGCCACGCTGGCCTGCATGCGTGCCAGCCGGGCGCGCAGATCGTCGGCATCCGCAATGTTCAGGGCCACGCCGCCCACGTCGGATTTGTGGGCGATGTCGGGCGAAGCGACTTTGAGTACCAGCGGAAAGCCGATGACTGCAGCGGCGGCCACGGCTTCCTCGGCGTTGCGCACCAGGCGCTCCTGGTTCACGGGAATGCCCGCCTCGGCCAGCAGGGCCTTGCTTGCAGCCTCGCCCAGTGCTCCCTGCGCGCAGGCCTGGGTCACGGCCATGCCTGCCGGGCGCAGCGGTGTGTCGGCCGGCTGGTGGTTGGACCAGGATTTCCAGGCCTTGAGCATGTCCATGGCTTCGGCCAGTGTGTCCACATAGGGCAGACCGCGCTCGATCAGCATGGCGCGCGCAGGCGCGGCCACGCGGCCGGGCAGCATCACATACAGCGTGGGCTTGCCGCCTGCGGCAGGGCGCTCGGCGCCGTCGGCCAGCTGGCGGGTCAGGCCGGGAACATCGGGCGCTGTGGTCAGCACCATCAGGCCCAGGTCGGCCGACGGGTCACTCAGCGCGATTTCTGCCGTGACCACGCCCAGCGCCTCGGTGCCGTCGTGCTTGCGCCCGCCGATGTCGATGGGATTGGCAGCCTGGCCTTCGGCGTAATGCTCGGCCAGACCGGCGCGCGTGGCTTCGTTGAAGCGTGCCAGGCCGATGCCGGCATGGGAGAGCTGATCGGCCGTGATCGCGCCGCCACCGCCGGACGTGGTGATCAGGGCGACGCCGCGCACGCGGCGACGCGGGTAGCGCACCATGGCGCGCGCCAGGCTCAGCATGTTCAGCGGGTCGTCCATCAGAACCACGTTTTCCCGCTCGCAGATGGCTTGGAGCGCCGCATAGTCGCCCGCCATGCTCGCGGTGTGGGAGTAGGCCGCGCGGCTGCCGTCGTCGGTGGCGCCGGCCTTGACCATCAGCCAGGGTTTGCCGGCCGCGTGCGCGCGCCGGGCCAGGGCCACGAAGCGCTCGGGCGACTTGATGCCTTCGACATAGCTGCAGATCACCTGCGTGCGCTCGTCCTCGATCAGGAACTCGGCAAAGTCGTTGAGTTCCAGGTCGGCCTGGTTGCCGACGGACACGCAATGCGAGAAGCCGATGCCCATGCCGTGGGCGCGATCGAACAGCGTGCCCATCAGCGCACCGCTCTGGCTGACAAAGCCGATTGGCGCTTCGATCAGCTGTTCCACATTGAGCGCTGGCGAGGAGCACAGCACCAGCTTGTTGACCGGGCTGATCAGACCCAGGCAGTTGGGGCCGATCAGGCGCATGCCGTATTCGGCGGCCGTGGCCACGATGTCCTGCTCCAGTGCCAGGCCCTCGGGGCCGGAATCGGAGAACTTGGAGGTGATGATGATGCCGGCCTTGGCGCCGCGCGCGGCGCAGGCGGCAATCTCGTCTTTGACCTTGTCGCGGGGCAAGGCCATGATGACCATGTCGGGAGCGTCGGGCGTCGCGGCGACGTTGGGGAAGGTCTTGAGCCCGAACAGCGTGTCCCGGCCGGGGTTGATCGGGTAGACCGTACCCGCGTAGCGATGCTGCAGCAGCGTCTTGTACAGGCGGCCGCCGAATTTGCTCTGGTCTTCCGAGGCACCGATCACGGCGACGGAGCGTGGGTTGAGCAGGGTCTTGAGAGGGGTGGGAAACAGGGGGGCGTTCAAGGTGATGCTCCTGGAAAGAACGGGGGGAAACAGCGTTCAGCTTTTGCGCTGGGCGGCACGGTAGGAAACGATGCGTTCGTGCAGGCCGGCGCGCGCGGCGGACTGCACCAGGCGCGCGAGGTCCTGTGCATCGCCCGCATCGCCGCGGGGTCTGCGCGCGGGGGCCAGGGCCGCATGGATGGCGTGTTGGGTGGCGGTATCCAGCCGCTGGACGCGTTCCTGCAAGGCGTTCAGGGCGCCGCCCAGACCTTCGGCAGACACCAGGCGGGTAGCCAGCTGCGCCTGCAGTGCGGCGTGGTGATCGACGGCCGTGCCGCCTTGCAGCCACTGCGCGGCCTGCGCAGCACCGACGAGGTCGCCCAGGCGGGAAGTGCCCAGCACCAGGCCAAAGCCCGTGCCGGGAAACGCGAACTGTGCTTCGCCCACGACCCAGCGCTCGCTGCAGGCGGCAAACAGGTCGGCGCCGGCGCCCATGGTGCGGCCATGGGCCAGGGCGAGCGTGGTGAATGGCGCGGCATGCACCATCTGCAGCAGCAGCTCGACGCGGGTGAAGCGGGCCAGCAGGCTATCGTCGGTTTCACTGTCCAGGCCGGACAGGTCGAAGCCGGTGCAAAAGTGCCGCCCTTCGCCGGCCAGTACCAGCAGGCGCAGGCTATCGTCGGCGCAGGCCGTCTGCAAGGCTTCGGTCAGCGCGCCCACCAGTTCGGCGGACAGCGCGTTGCCTTTGTCGGGGCGGTTCAGCTTCAGATGCAGCGTGGCGCCACTGCGTGTGGCATGGAGCAAGGTGGGATCGCTCATGCCGGCTCCCCGGCCCAGAGATTGGGTACGAGCTGGTTGGAGTAGCCTGAGACAAAGGGCTTGACTTCCCCGGTGTCGGGAATGAAAACATGGCGCGCGATGCGGCCGATGTTGCCGCCGTACAGGTGGATGCTGATGGAGCAGCGGTCGTCATGGGCGTTGCGCACGACGTGGATGTCCCCGAAGGTGGGCGAGACCTGGTCGATGTCGCCGGGTAAAAGGCGCAGTTCGGGCCCGCAGGGCGCCAGCGTGCCGTCGGCGCTGCGCGCATAGGCCTGGCCGCATTCGCTGCCGCGCAGCATGCCGATGAGGCCCCAGACGGTATGGTCGTGGACCGGGGTTTTCTGGCCCGGACCCCAGACGAAGCTGACCAGGGAAAAACGGTCCAGCGGGTCACCGTAGAGCAGATGCTGCTGGTAGTACCGGGGATGGGCCGCGGCCATGGCCTCGGGCAGCCAGTCGTCGGCGGACACGAGATCGCGCATCAGCGGCAGGGCGCCCGCCATCAGCAGCGCTTCATTGCCGGGATGGGCCTCGACCAGACGCGTCATGGCCGCCACAAAATGAAGCAAACGGTTGCGGGCCATCAGACGGACACCCCGGCAAATTGCGCACGCACTTCCTCGGTGTGCTGGCCCAGTTCGGGCGGCATGCTGCGGATGGGAAAGCCCTGGCCGTTGAGCCGCACGGGCGAGGCGAAGGTCTGCGTCCTGCGGCCATTGGGCAGCTCCAGTGGCTGCACCCATTGCATGTACTCGGTTTGCGCGTCGGCCAGCGCCGCCGCATAGTCGTTGATGCGGGCGTGGGGTACGCCGGCCGCATTGAAGGCTTCGATCCAGTGCGCCACGGGCTGCAGCGTGAATACCTGCTCCAGGATGTCCTTGAGCGCTTCCTGGTGCTGGGCGCGATCGGTGGTGCTGCCAAAGCGCGGGTCCTGGGGCAGTTCGGGCAGATCCACCACGCGGCAGACGTCCAGCCACAGTTTGTGGTTGCCCGCGGCAATCGCGAAATAGCCATCGGCTGCACGAAACGCCTGGTAGGGGGCGTTGCGCGGATGGGCGGAGCCGAGCTTGACGGGGCTGCGCTGGTTGCCGAAGAACTCGCTGGTCTGCAGCGCCGCGATGCCCAGCGTGCAGCCGAACATGGGGATGTCGATGTGCGCGCCCTTGCCGCCGGCGCGCACCTGGGCCAGCATGGCCGCAATGGAAAACGCCGCATACAGGCCGGACGCGAAGTCGGACAGCGGCACGCCGCATTTGACGGGGGCGCCGCCGGGCTCGCCGGTGATGCTCATCACGCCCGCGGCCGCCT
The DNA here is from genome assembly GCF_902706035.1 of Pantoea sp. 18069. GTDB lineage: Bacteria > Pseudomonadota > Gammaproteobacteria > Burkholderiales > Burkholderiaceae_C > Comamonas. Next base: position 101,858 of record NZ_CACSJA010000010.1, read on the forward strand.
GGATGGTGAGGTCGAAGCCGCCTTCGCCCGAACGCGGGCCGCTCTGCCCGTAGGCTGAAATCGAGCAGAACAGCAGTTGCGGCCTGGCTTCGGCAAAGCTCGCATAGCCCAGACCCAGCCGGTCCATCACGCCAGGGCGGTTGTTTTCGACGACCACGTCGGCTTCGAGGATCAACTGGCGCGCCAGGGCCAGATCGTCGGGGTTTTTCAGATTGAGCACCACGGAGCGCTTGTTGCGGTTGAGCGCGGCGAAGTTCTCGCTATAGCCCGCGTTGAGCGGCGGCCACTGGCGCAGGCCGTCGCCTGCGGGCGGCTCGATCTTGACCACATCGGCGCCCATGTCCGACAGGAGCATGGTCGAGAAGGGTCCGGAGGCGGTCGAACAGAACTCGACGACGCGCACTCCGGACAGGGGCAGGACAGCATTTCCGTTGTTTTTCATGAGATATGAGGCGGCCAAAAGAAGTCAAGAATGGTCTGCAAGGCTTTCGCATTGCTCGTGAAGGCCATCTTATGTAGTTCTTTAATTGGCAACAACAGTTCTGTAATGTGGAACTGTTGATGGAGGCAATCGCCGATTCCTCGAGGGGCGGCGGTGTCGTTGGGACCGGGGCGCATGGCCATCGCATGGCGGCCCGGGCAGGCAGCCGCCAAGGAACGATCAGTCGGAGTATTCCAAAATGTAGAACCGACGTTTTATAATTTGAAAATGCTATGAACATTCATCGGGAATAGTCCTGAGAGGGTGGCTTTGTGGCGATTCAATTGGGGTGACTTTCATGAACAACACCCTCGTCAAGGGACTGTCCATCATCGAGCTGCTGGCGCATAGCGATCGCGCGCTGGGGCTGACGGAAATTGCTGCGCAGCTGAGTCTGGCCAAGAGCAATGTGCACCGCCTGCTGCAGGCGTTGACGCAAACGCGCTACATCGTGCGCGATGAAACCAGCGGGCGCTACACCGCGGCCATCAAGCTCTGGGAGCTGGGGTCGGCCGTTCTATCCAAGCTGGATCTGCGCGTGCACGCCGAGCAGGTGATGGAACGGCTGCTGACGCAGACCCGGGAGACGGTCCATCTTTCGGTGCTCGACGGCGACGAGGTGGTCTACGTGCACAAGCTCGACAGTCCCAACCCGGTGCGCGCCTATACGCAGATCGGCGGCCGGGCGAGCGCGTCCTGCGTGGCCACGGGCAAGGCCATGCTGGCGTTCCGTTCCGCCGAGGCATTGCAAGCCATGGCGCGGACCCTGGTGGCGCATACGCCCCAGTCCATTGTCGATACGGACAAGTTCCTGCAGGAGATGGCGCGCGTGCGCACCCAGGGCTATGCCGTGAACAGGGGCGAGTGGAACGAGAACGTCTGCGGCATCGCTTCTGCGGTGACCGATGTCAGCGGCCATGTGGTCGCCGCCCTGGGCTTGTCCGGGCCGAAGGAGCGCTTCAAGGCCGCGCAGATCAAGGAATTTGCGCCGTTGGTCGTGGAAGCCGCGGCGCAGATATCGGAGCGATTGGGCGCACGGTATGCGGTTCCCCTGTGGCGCTAGGCGCAGCGACGGTGTGCTCTATAGTTCTATGATATAGAACATTTATTTCGAAATGTGGAATCGTTATAGGATGCGGCGCGGCACATGCAGTGTCCGGAGCACAGACGATGACACAACGACGCGAGCTGACTTCTGCCCACTGGGGCGTGTATGAGGTGGACCGGCGCGAGGGCCAGGTCCGGGGGCTTAAGGCGCTGCCTGAAGACCCCGATCCTTCTCCCATAGGCTTGGCGATGTGGGATGCCTACCGTTCGCCGCTGCGGGTGCGCCGGCCCGCGGTTCGCCTCAGCTGGCTGTATGACGGCCCGGGGGCGCGGCCCGAGTTGCGCGGACGCGAGCCTTTTGTCGAACTCGAGTGGGAGCATGCGCTGGACCTGGTGGCCGGCGAAATCCAGCGGGTGCGCGACAGCCATGGCAACCAGGCGATCTTCGGCGGCTCCTACGGCTGGTCCAGCGCCGGGCGCTTTCACCATGCCCAGAGCCAGGTCCATCGCATGCTCAACGCGGTGGGGGGCTACGTGCGCAGCGTGGACAGCTACAGCCTGGGTGCGGCCCGCGTGCTGATGCCGCATGTCATCGCACCCATGGATGAATTGATGGCCATGCACCATGGCTGGGACGTGATGCAGGCGAACACCCGGCTGCTGGTGGCGTTTGGCGGCATACCCGCGAAGAACGCGCAGGTCAGCGCTGGCGGGGCCGCGGAACACCGCGTGCGGCCTGGCCTTGCGGGCCTGGCCCGCGCCGGCTGCCGCATGGTCAACATCAGCCCGGTCAGCGACAATTTCGATGCGCCTGCAGGCAGTGTTGAATGGATTCCCATCCGTCCCAATACCGACGCGGCGGCGTTGCTGGCCATGGCCTTCGAAGTGGTGCATGCGCAGCGCCATGCGGCATCGTTCCTGCAAAGCCACTGCGTGGGCTTTGATGCATGGTGGGCGTATCTGAGCGGCCAAAGCGATGGCGTGGCCAAGAACGCCGAATGGGCCGAAGGCATTACCAGCATTCCCGCGCCGGTGCTGCGCCAGCTGGCGCTGGACATGGCTGGCACCCGCTCGTTCGTCAATATTGCCTGGTCCCTGCAGCGGGCCGACCATGGCGAACAACCCTACTGGGCGGCGCTGTCGCTGGCCGCGGTGCTGGGCCAGATCGGCCTGCCCGGGGGAGGCCTGGGCGTGGCCTATGGGCCGGCCAATCTCATGGGCAGCCCGCATCCGAAGTTCCCCGGGCCTACGCTTTCGCAAGGCCGCAATGCGGTGTCGGTGTTCATTCCCGTGGCGCGTATCGCGGACATGCTGCTGCACCCCGGAGCCCGCTTCGATTACAACGGCGCAAGCCATGTCTATCCCGACATCGACCTGATCTACTGGGCTGGCGGCAACCCTTTTCACCACCACCAGGACTTGAACCGGCTGGCGCGCGCGTGGCGCAAGCCGTCGACCATCGTCGTGCACGAGCAGGTCTGGAATGCGCATGCCAAGATGGCCGACATCGTGCTGCCGGCCACGTCCACGCTGGAGCGCGACGACATCGGCTTTGCCACGCGCGAGCCGCTGATGGTGGCCATGAAGGCCGTGATGCCGCCGCCGGGCCAGGCGCGGGACGACTATGCGATCTTTGCGGCGCTGGCCCGGCGCCTGGGCGCCGGGCAGGCATTCACCGAAGGCCGCAGCGCGGCGCAATGGCTGCGTCATATGTACGAGGAGTCGGCCGAGCGCGCCCGGCCCCTGGGTGTGGAGTTGCCGTCGTTCGATGCCTTCTGGAGCGCCGGCGAGTTCCGGCTGCCTGCGGCGCAGCGGCCTGTCGTCATGCTCGAAGCCTTCCGCGCAGACCCCGTCGCCCATGCGCTCAGGACGCCCAGCGGTCGCATAGAGATCGCCTGCGCGCAGATCGCGGGCTTTGCCTATGACGACTGTCCCGGCCATGCGGTGTGGCAGGCGCCGCGCGAGTGGCTGGGCGCGGCCGCCGCAGCCCTTCATCCGCTGCACCTGATTTCCGACCAGCCCCACACCAAGCTGCACAGCCAGCTGGATTTTTCCGTCTACAGCCTGGCCAACAAGGTGCAGGGGCGCGAGCCCATCGTGCTGCATCCGGACGACGCCAAGACACGCGGCATTTCTGCGGGAGACGTGGTGCGGGTCTTCAATGCCCGCGGGGCCTGTCTGGCGGGAGCAGTGGTGAACGAGACGGTGATGCCCGGTGTGGTCCGCATGGCTACCGGGGCCTGGTGGGATCCGGTGGCGGTGGGTGAAGCGCTTGCTCTGGACAAGCACGGCAATCCCAATGTGCTGACCTGCGACCAAGGCGCTTCGCGCCTGTCCCAGGGCTGCGCCGCGCAGACCTGCCTGGTGCAGCTCGAGCGTTTTACCGGTGAGCTGCCGCCGGTGACGGCGTTCGACCGGCCGGCGCTGGAGCCGCTGGACAGGAGCAGAATGCCGCTCTGACCAGGCTGTCCGCCCGCTGCAGGGCGCGGCCTTGCGCGCCTGCGCAGGGGCCAATCCATGGCCAAAGCGCTCGCAGATGCAAAAATATGCGGTTTTTTCCCGGCCGCCCTGCGCGGCGCTGGTAGAATTTTGGAATCGACTGGCAAGCCGCCAGCAACGACAGATTTCGGGTGATTAGCTCAGCGGTAGAGCACTGCCTTCACACGGCAGGGGTCGCAGGTTCAAACCCTGCATCACCCACCAATTGAAACCCTGTAAGTCATTGACTTACAGGGTTTTTTTATGATGCCAAGGTGCGGCACGCGGGGCCCTTGAGTGGCCCCGCAGGCAGGTTCGCAGTGCCGCCTGGCGCGCTCAGGCCTTCTCAAGCGCGCCGTTGACGACCCCGGAAAGCCCCTGCGGATTCGCTTCTTGCACTGCCGCCGACAGCAGTTCGTCGGGCGCAGGAAACGATTGGTCTCGGTCGCACCCACGGAAGTGAATAGGGTGTTCAACGTCGAGGGGAAGGGCCCGCCGTGCACCATGGCATGGCACACTTCCACGCCGGTTGGGAAGCCGTTGGCCAGGATGTGACCCGCCTTGCGTTCGAGTACCGGGATCAGGCGCCGTGCGTCGGCGTAGTCCGTCGGGTTGATCTGCGCCATCAGCGCCTCGCCCAGCTTGCGCCCGGCGCCGATCAGCAAGGAAAACACACTTTCGGCAAGGCCGAGGTCCTGGACCGCCTGCTGGATCGCACGACCAACGAGTTCGGAAGTGCCCAGGTGCGCGCTGTGGGCCTTGGCGATCACAGGTACACCCGCGTGCCGACGTGGTATCGCACCCCGTCACCGACAACGCCAGCGGGAAATTGTGCCGGCGGCAGAACGATATCGCGCTGCACATGTACCGGGCAGCGCCGTAATGTCCACCTCGTTTTTCTTGCGCTCTTTTTCAAGGCCCACCACATCCATTGCCGTCACTCTAAAAAATATACGTTTTGACAAAAATTTGTAATTTTTTCTGGTGGATGTTTGAAAAAAATGACGAAAACAAATACCCAAAAAACTAAAATAGGGCGATAGCGGGCAAGGGAGCAGTGCTGGCGCGCAAGAGGAGCATGTCCCGTTGCCCGGCGGCCCGGGCCGCGCATCCATCCTGGCTCCATGTTTTTTCCGGTGGCGCAGCGCCTCAGTGCTGCTGGCTGGTGCAAAGGGGCTTTCACGACACAATGGAAAATCACGCCCCGGTACGATTCCATGGAAAAGCGCTTTCATAAGAAGCTGTCTCTTTCCCGGCATGTTTTCATGTGGTTTTATCGAGAATATTATGAATATTGAATCAGGCGGCACCGCGGAGCGCAATACCGGACGCTATATGAAAAAGCGTGAGGCGATCATCAATGTTGCGTCCAAGCTTTTTGATGAAAATGGGATAAAAGGTGCAATGCTGTCTGAGGTGGCAAAGCAGGTTGGCTTGAGCACGAATAGCATCACTTATTATTTCAAAAAAAAGGAAGATCTCGTATTTGAATGTCTGATGCATACGGTCAAGACATTCGACATGATTACCGAAATGGCGGAAAGTGAAAAAACGCCGGTTGAAAGAGTTAAGCGCTTCATTCAAGAATTTATCAAGAAGCTGTCCGACTGCGCGAAAGGAAATTACCCCGCGATCATGACATTTCGCGATGCTGCAGAATTGGACAGCTCTTATACAAAGATTATTTTTGACGGTTATAAAAACATGTTCCGTAGGGTGCGGGGACTGCTTGCCGAGGGAGAGATAAATTCCGAAAACCGGATGATATTGACCCTGAGGACGCACTTGTTTCTTGCGCAGATCCAATGGTCACGTATATGGATGGGAAGCTACAGCCTGGAAAATTACGAAAGAATCCAGTTCTATATCACAGACGTGATGCTCAATGGTCTCGCGGTCCATGATGCGCCGTGGCAGAACAATGCCATTGATCGTAAGCTGTCGGAGTTCAAGATACCCGAATCACCCAATCATGGATTTCTGGTGGCCGCTATCCATCTGATCAATGAAGCGGGCTATAACGGCGCGTCCATCGACCGGATATCGGCGCGATTGAGTGTCACCAAGGGGTCTTTTTACCACCATATTCCAAGCAAGGAAGATCTTTTCGCCGAGTGCATGGAGCGCACGCATGCCGTGCTGGAAGGATTTCAGGAAACCGTGCACCAGCACCAGGGCAATGGCCTAGAGAAACTTGGCGGGATTTCCCGCGCATTGCTCAGATACCATTTCTCCGAGCAGGGTCCATTACTGCGGGTCTCGGCTTGGAGCGAAATATCCGACTACAGCAACTTCCATGAAAAGATCAAGCCGTTGCGCAAGCTGCTCCAGAATCTCACCGATTTCCTGGCCGTGGGAATGATGGATGGGTCGGTCCGGGTGACCCATCAATCCGTGGCGTCGATGATGATCGTCGGAATGATCAACGGATCGTTGACACTGGATAAATGGGTGCCTGGTTCAGAGAATGTCAACGTGGACAGTCTTTATATCCGGCCGCTTTATTATGGATTGTTGAGCGGTTGAATATTCGCGCAACATGGCCAGATGAATCTGCCCATGTTGACCCATGATCAGAACCGGTGGGTCATCCCCAGGGTGATCGCGGTGGTTCCGGCGGTCACGGCCGTGGTTCCCGCATAGCCATTGCTGATACGGTGCGGCCGTGCAGGATTGCGGTTGTGGATTCTTGCGAAACCCAGCGTCACTTTCGATCGTTTCGACAGGAAATGCTCATACATCGCACCGATCTGGTAAGCGTCATTTCCGGGCAGCAACTGGTTGTCCTTGCGGATGTAGGATGCCGACAGCGTTCCGCTGCTCAAGGGGTAGGAGATGCCGAGCAATATATCGGTGTTGTCCTTGGTTTTTGCCTGGGTGATCACGTTGCGCGCCGAGTTGTCGGAGTAGGCGAAGAAAAGTCTGGCCTGGGCCCACTTGTAGTTGGCCGCAAAAATCGTGCTTTTGGCATCGACATCGAGCGTGGCATTGGTGTACAGATTGCTTTGATGGTGGGATATTTCAACGCTCAGCCCAGCTTGCCCATAGCCGAGGCTGAAACCCGTCGCGCTGTTCCGTGACGCACCTCCCGTTGGCGATTCGCCAAAATAGTGGGCCAATGCCCCATAGAACCCTTTGCGTGCATAGGTCCAGGGGTTGAAGCCCGGGCTGTTATAGATGATGCCGTTGTTCAGGCGCACGCCATGGGTTTCCATCAGATTGGTCGCGGTGAATACGCCGTAGGTTGCGGTCGGGTCGCCGACCAGCGCCAGGGTGGCGAAGGAGGGCGTATAGAGTCGGCCCATGCGCACCGTGCCCCATGTGCCCTGCAGGCCGAGGAACGCTTGCTTGTCGAAGAAAGTGCTGCTGGCGGTCGTACCGGTGTCGGCATTGAAGCCATTTTCGAGCTTGACCAGGGCGGAAAGCCCGCCGCCCATGTCCTCCTTGCCGCTGATCATGAAAGACGAGGTGCCGGCCAAAGCCGTGCGCAGCGCGGATCCTCCCGAGTTGAACCCCAGGCCGCCATATACCGAGCCGGACAATGTGAGGTAGGACTGCGCATGGACTGCTCCTGTGCTCACTGCTAAAACCATTGAACTCACTACGAACTTTTTCATTTCAGAACCCCTGGAAAAGGAATAGACCGAATAAAAAAATCCAGTCCAGGCTGCAAGACCTGGCTTGCAACCGAAACGGACTGGATCTAGTGACGAGGCGCAGGAATCAGGCAGCCATGAAATCGGGCTGACGGATGAATCGACTCCGGTGGAAGTCAGTGTTTCCCAACGTCATTTCAATGGCGGTGAGCCGCTTGAAATAGTGTGAAATGGGCATTTCGTTGGTCATGCCCATGCCTCCGTGCATTTGTATGGCCTGTTGGCCCACGAATTGCAATGCCTTGCCCACGCGCACCTTGGCCGCGGACACCAGTTTTCTGCGCCCCTCGGCAGGCGCGGTGTTGACTTTGACCGCTGCCAGCACGGTGATCGACTTGGCTTGCTCGGCGTGGATGAACATGTCCGCCATGCGATGCTGCAGCACCTGGAAGGTGCCGATGGGCACGCCGAACTGCTTGCGCGTCTTGAGATATTCGAGCGTCTGCGCATTCGCGGCTTCCATTGCGCCCACGGCCTCGGCGCAGAGCATGGTCACGCCGAAATCGGCGGCCGCGTCCAGGATCTCCCAGCCCTTGCCCTCCTCGCCGATCATCGAAGACGCCGGTACGCGCAGATTGTTGAATTCGATGTTTGCCGCACGTTGCCCGTCGAAGGTGCGGTAGTCGACAGCCTTGCTGCCTTCAAGGTTGGCCGGCACGTAGAACAGCGTGATGCCTTCCTCGTCACGCGCAGCGCCGCTGGTGCGTGTCGAGACCACCCAGCCGCTGGCCTGTGCGCCGTGGATTACGGCGCATTTGGCGCCATTGATCACATAGGCGTCACCGTCCTTCCTTGCCGGCGTGGTGATGTTGAAGAGTTCGTGGCCTGCTTCCTTCTCATTGAGCGCGCAGGCCAGCGTGACGCTGCCTGTTGCGACCTCTTGCAGCACGGCGCTCTGACCGCCTCGGCGCAGGAAGTCGCAGGCCAGAATCGTCGCGAAGTAGGGCTCGATGACCAGGCCGCGGCCGAGCTCCTTCATGACGATCATCAGGTCTTCGGAGTTACCGCCCAGGCCGCCGGCGTCTTCGGGAATGGCCAGCGCAATCGCGCCGAGATCACCGAGCGCGTTGAAGCCCTGGCTCGATACGCCGGCATCGGAATAGATGATCTTCCTGCGCTCTTCAAAGGAGTAATCGCGTTCGATCCAGCGCTGCAGGGATTCGGAGAATTGCTGCTGTTCTTCGGAAAGACGAAAGTCCATGGTGTTCTCCTTACAGTCCCAGAATCATTTTGGAAATCACGTTGCGCTGCACTTCGTTGGAGCCACCGAAGATGGTGATCTTGCGCAGGTTGAAGTAATGCGCAGCGAGCGCCGCGATCGCGTCCTCGCCCGAGTCGGGCGCGGGTTTGCGGTTATGCAGATAGTCGGGATCGAACGCCAGGCCCGAGGGGCCGCTGGCTTCGAGCAGCATTTCGCTGATGGCCTGTGAAATCTCGGTGCCCTTGACCTTGAGCAGCGAAGCTTCGGGGCCGATCTTGCTGCTGGCCCCTTCGGCGACCAGCGACAAGGCCGTCATTTCCAGTGCCATCAACTCGATTTCGATATCCGCCACGCGCGCGGCGAACTGCGGGTCCTGCAGCAGCGGTGCGTCGTTGAGTTGCCTGGCCAGGGCCAGGCGCTTGAGCACCTTGAGTTCGCGCTTGGAATTGCCGATCGCGGCAATGCCCGTGCGTTCATGGCCGAGCAGGTATTTGGCGTAGGTCCAGCCCTTGTTTTCCTCGCCGACCAGATTGGCCACGGGCACCTTGACGTTGTCGAAGAAGACTTCGTTGACCTCATGGGTCTCGTCCATGGTGATGATAGGGCGCACGGTGATGCCGGGCGTCTTCATGTCGATCAGCAAAAAGGAAATGCCGGTCTGCTTGGTGCCTTCGGTGCTGGTGCGCACCAGGCAGAAGATCCAGTCGGCATGCTGGCCCAGCGTGGTCCAGGTCTTTTGCCCGTTGACGATGTAGTGATCGCCTTCGCGCACCGCCCGGGTGTTGAGCGAGGCGAGGTCGGAGCCCGCGCCCGGCTCCGAGTAGCCCTGGCACCACCAGTCCTCGGCGTGGTAGATGCGCGGCAGGTAGTGCTGCTTTTGTTCCTCGCTCGCAAAACCCAGCAGCACCGGCGCGAGCAGGTTCAGGCCGAACGACAGCGTGGGCGGCGCATAGGCCTTGGCGTATTCCTCGGCCCAGATGTGGCGCTGCATCGCGCTCCAGCCCGTGCCGCCGTATTTGACCGGCCAGCCCGGCGCGATCCAGCCTTTTTCGGCGAGGATCTTGTGCCAGCGCACGGCGTCTTCGCGCTTGAGATGGCGGCGACGCCTGACTTTCTCGCTGAGTTCGGGCGGCAAATGGTCTTTGAAGAACTGCCGGACTTCATCGCGAAAACGCAGATCTTCTTCCTTATATTCGAGGTCCATAACGTGCTCCTGGTTGAAAAAGGGCGAGTCTTCCCCCGGGGCATGGCCTGGAGGCCATGCCCTGCTGCAGGGGGCGATGAAAGGGGATTACTTAGCCGGCGCGAGATCGCTGAACTTGCGCCCGCTTGAGGCGAGTTCCACGAGCAGCTTTGCGGGTTTGAACTGCGGGCCCAGCTGCTGCTCGAACTGTTGCATCCGGGCCAACACCTTGTCGAGCCCGATCTGGTCGCCATAGAACATCGGGCCGCCGCGGTAGATGGGCCAGCCATAGCCGTTGACCCAGACCACGTCGATGTCGCAGGCGCGCAGCGCCATGCCTTCCTCAAGGATCTTCGCGCCTTCGTTGATCATGGGATAGATGCAGCGCTCGAGGATTTCCTCGTCGCTGACTTCACGCGTGGAAAATCCTTTTTTCTTCGCGAAGTCGGCGATGGTCTGCTCGACCAGGCGCGACGGTGCCGCGGTGCGCTTTTCGTCGTAGTCGTAGAAACCGGCGCCCGATTTCTGGCCGCGGCGGTCCATTTCGCAGAGCACTTCGCGCAGCGTCGAGGAGCTCGACCTCTCCTTGTTCCAGCCCAGGTCCAGTCCCGCGAGATCGCTCATCGCGAACGGCCCCATGGGAAAGCCGAACTGGTAGAGCACGCGGTCGACGGCCCAGGGCATTGCGCCTTCCATGATCAGGGCATTGGCTTCGCGCTGGCGCTGGGCCAGAATCCGGTTGCCGACGAATCCCGGGCATACGCCGACCAGTACCGCGACCTTGCCGATCTTCTTGGCCAGCTGCATGGAGGTGGCAATGATGTTGTCGCTGGTGTGCGTGCCGCGCACGACTTCGAGCAGTTTCATCACATTGGCCGGCGAGAAGAAGTGCAGTCCGATGACCGACTCGGGGCGGGACGTGGCCGAAGCGATTTCGTTGAGATCGAGCGCCGAAGTGTTCGAGGCCAGGATCGCGCCGGCCTTGCAGGTCTGGTCGAGGCGCCGGAAGATGTCCTTCTTGACGTCCATGTTCTCGAACACGGCCTCGATCACCAGATCGACATCGGCGAGTTGCTGCAGATCCAGCGAGCCCGTGAGCCGCGCCATGCGCTGTTCGATGTCCGCGAGCTGCAGGCGGCCTTTCCTGGCCGTGTTCTCGTAGTTGCTGCGGATGGTCGCCAGGCCCCGGTCCAGCGCTTCCTGGCGCGTTTCGACGATGTGCACGGGAATGCCGGCGTTGAGGAAGTTCATCGCGATGCCCGCGCCCATGGTGCCTGCGCCCAGGATGCCGACGGTCTCGACCGGCAGCAGTGGCGTGTCCTTGGCCAGCCCCGGCACCTGCCAGGCCTGGCGCGAGGCGAAGAAGTAGTAGCGCAGCGCGGCGGATTGCTGGCCCTGCATCAGTTCGACAAACAGCTGGCGTTCGCGCTTCAGGCCTTGCTCGATCGGCAGATTGACCGCAGCTTCGACGCACTGGATGATCCTTTCGGGCGCCTCGAGGCCGCGGAACTTGCGTGCGTTGGCCTGGCGGAACTTGTCGAAGATGTCCGGCTGGTCGCGCGCGGCCAGCACTTTCTCGTTCTGGTCGCGTATCTTGCGCAGCGGGCGCTTCTCGGCGACGATGCGCTGGGCGAACGTCACGGCGGCGGCCTGCAGCTCGCCTTCGGGTGCCAGTTCGTCGATCAGACCGCTTTCCAGCGCTTCGCCGGCGCGCACATGGCTGCCTGAAGTCATGTTTTCAAGCGCCTTTTCCACGCCGACGATGCGCGGCAGCCGCTGCGTGCCGCCCGCACCGGGCAGCAGCCCGATGTTGACTTCGGGCAGGCCCAGGCGTGCCGAGGGCACGGCGATGCGCCAGTGGCAGACCAGCGCCACTTCGAGGCCGCCGCCCAGCGCCGTGCCGTGGATGGCGGCGATCACCGGCTTGGTCGCTTCCTCGAGAATGCGCTGGACTTCTGCGAGGCTGACGCCGGCCGGTGGCTTGCCGAATTCGGTGATGTCGGCGCCCGCGATGAACGTGCTGCCTTCGCAGATCAGCACCACGGCTTCGATGGCCGCGTCCTGCAGCGCCGCCTGCATCGCGCCATGGATGCCGTCGCGCACCGCGGCCGAAAGCGCGTTGACCGGGGGAAAGTGGATGGAGATGACGGCAACGCGGTCGATGCGGTGCAGTTGCGTCACGGAGTTGATGGCGGTCATGGCATTGTTTCCTCAGTAGATTTCAAACAGGCCGGCCGCACCCATGCCGCCGCCCACGCACATGGTCACGACGCCGTACTTCGCGCCGCGCCGCTTGCCTTCGATCAGCACATGGCCGGCCATGCGCGCGCCCGACATGCCGAACGGGTGGCCGATCGAGATCGAGCCGCCCGAGACGTTGAGCCGCTCGTCGGGAATGCCGAGCCTGTCGCGGCAATAGAGCACCTGCGAGGCAAAGGCCTCATTGAGTTCCCAGATGCCGATGTCGTCCATGCGCAGGCCGTGCTGCTTGAGCAGCTTCGGGATCGCGAACACCGGTCCTATGCCCATTTCATCGGGATTGCAGCCCGCGACGGCCATGCCGCGGTAGGCGCCCAGCGCTTCGAGGCCGCGGCGCTGGGCTTCCCCCGCTTCCATCAGCACCATGGCCGAGGCGCCGTCGGACAACTGCGAGGCGTTGCCCGCGGTGATGAAGCGGCCTTCCTGGATGCGCTGGCCCTCCTTGAAGACCGGCTTGAGCCTGGCCAGATCGGCGTAGCTGGTGCCGGGGCGGTTGCCCTCATCCTGCGACAGCGTGATGGTCTGCTGCGAGACTTCGCCGCTGGCCTTGTCGGTCACGTTGTAGACCGTGGTGGTCGGCACGATTTCCTGGTCGAAGCGCTTTTCCTGCTGCGCCTGGGCGGTGCGCGCCTGGGACTGCACGGCATACGCGTCCTGGACTTCGCGCGAGATGCCATAGCGTTCGGCGACGACCTCGGCGGTCTCTATCATCGCCATGTAGAGCTCGGGAATATGCTCGACCAGCCAGGGATCGCGCGCGCGGTGGGTATTGGGCTTGCCGGACTGCACCAGCGAGATCGATTCCAGCCCGCCGCCGACGGTGATCTGCATGCCGTCGACGATCACCTGCTTGGCCGCGGTGGCAATTGCCATCAGCCCCGAGGAGCACATGCGGTCTATGGTCATGCCCGGCACCGTGACGGGCAGGCCGGCGCGCAGCAGGCTCTGGCGCGCGGTGTTGCCGCCGCTGCTGCCCTGCTGGGACGCGCAGCCGATCAGCACGTCCTCGACTTCGTTGGGGTCTATGCCCGCGCGCCGCACCGCATGCGAGATCGCATGGGCGCCGAGCTCCTGGGCCTGGGTGTTGTTGTACGCGCCGCGAAAGGCCTTGCCGATCGGGGTTCTGGCGGTGGAGACAATGACTGCTTCGCGCATGGAAACTCCTTGAATGAAAACGTCGAAATCCGGAAATTCGGGCAAGCGCTTCCCCCGCACCTGGGCCAGGTGCCGTGAAATCGGGGAAGGGATGGCCCGCCGGGGGCTCAGGGGCGAAGGCTCAGGCCGGCTGTCGCGTGGTGTCCTTGGCGATCGCCAGGAAGTGCCCCAGGTTCTCGCGCACGGCTTTCTTGTTGAACTTGCCGACGCTGGTCTTGGGAATCTCGGGGGTGATGGCCACCAGCTTGGGCAGCATCCAGCGGGTGATCTTGCCGGTCTGCACGCCATGCTCTTCCAGGAAGTCGATCACCTCGTCCTCGCTGGCGTTCATTCCCGGGCGCAGGCTGACCACGGCCATGGGCTTCTCGCCCCAGACCGGGTCGGGCACGCCGACCACCATGGCCTCGAGCACGAAGTCCGCCATCGCGATCAGGTTCTCGAGCAGCACCGTGGGCACCATTTCCGCGCCGCTGCGGATCACGTCCTTGAGGCGGTCGGCGATCACCACGAAGCCTTCGGCGTCGATCTTGGCGATGTCGCCGGTGTGGAACCAGCCGTCGTACCAGACCTCGGCGGTCTTGTCGGGCGACTGGTAGTACTCGCGCGTGACCCAGGGGCCGCGGATCACGATCTCGCCCACGGTCCGGTTGTCCCAGGGCACGGGCTGGCCGCGCTCGTCCATGACTTCGACCTCGAGCCCGAGCGAGGGCAGGCCGGTCTTGACCATGACTTCGTCGATGGCCTCCTTCGACCAGCCGACCATGTGCTTCTTGACGAACGCGCCGATCGCCACCGGGGCGGTTTCGGTCATGCCGTAGCCCGAGCTCGCGCGGAAGTTGGGCAAGGCCTTCTCCAGCTTGGTCTTCAGGCCCAGCGGCAGCGCGCCGCCGCCCACGCCCACATTGACCAGGCTGCTGAGGTCGTACTGGTCGAAGTCCTTGAACTCCAGCAGCATGGCCGCGATGGTCGGCACGATGCCGACCGACGTGACTTTCTCGCGGTCGACGAGTTCGCAGAAGCCGCGCACCGTGAAGGTGCCGGGCAGCACGATCTTCTGCGCGCTGAACACTGTGCTGAACGGCGAGCCCCAGCCATGGATATGGAACAGCGGCGTGTTGAGCATGGGCACGGCGTTCTCGCCCAGGCGCTCGGCCTGCACGAAGTCGGGCGTGTTGGCGATGCTCTGGCGCGCCATGCCGTGCAGCGTCATCAGGTACAGCTGGCGGTGGGAAAAGGTCGCGCCCTTGGGCTGGCCCGTGGTGCCGGTGGTGTAGCACAACGTGGCGATGGTGTCCTCGTGCAGATAGGGCCAGTCGAACCTCGTCGGCTGCACGGCGATCAGCTTCTCGTACTCGATCAGATTGGGAATCCGGGTATCGGGCAGACCCGGCTTGTCCGACATGTAGACGAAGGTCTTGACCGTGTCCTTGATGCGGTCGTAGATGTTCTCGAGCAGCGGCAGCACCACGTCGTCGACAAAGATCACGCTGTCCTGGGCATGATTGATGGTGTAGGCAATGTGGTCCTCGGACAGCCGGATGTTGATCGGATGCAGCACCGCGCCGGAGCAGGGCGCGGCGTAGTAGAGCTCGAGGTGGCGGTGGGTGTTGTACGACATGGTGCCGACGCGGTCGCCCAGGCGCCCCGGCTGGCCGCTCGCGATCTTCAACTGGCGCAGCGCGTGGGCCAGCTGGCACACGCGCTGGTGCCATTCCTTCCAGGTGAAGCGCTGGTACTCGCCGCTGATGTGGTTGCGGTAGACCACGCCGATCTGGTCGGGGTAGTAGCGCACGGGCCGCTTCATGAAGGTCGTCAGCAGCAGCGGGTAGTTGGTGCTGAATTCGGGAAAGGTCTGGGCATCCATCGGTAGTTCCTTCGGGGACAAGTCTTCACGGATAGAGGTGGCAGGCGACGGCATGGCCGCTGGCGCTTTCCTGCATGGCCGGGTCGTCGGTGCTGCAGCGTGCCATCGCGGCCGGGCAGCGGGTGTGGAAGCGGCAGCCTTCGGGCACGCGCAGCGGGCTCGGAATCTCGCCCTTGAGCACGATGCGCTGGCGGCGGCTTTCGGCATCCACGTTGGCTTGCGGAACCGCCGACAGCAGCGCCTGCGTGTACGGATGCTTGGGATGGCTGTAAAGGTCTTCGCGTGAAGCGACTTCGACCACGCGGCCCAGGTACATGACGGCAATGCGGTCGCTGATGTGGCGCACCACGGCCAGGTCGTGGGCAATGAACACATAGGTCAGGCCCAGGCGCTTTTGCAGGTCCTTGAAGATGTTGATGACCTGCGCCTGGA
Organism: Pantoea sp. 18069; assembly: GCF_902706035.1. GTDB lineage: Bacteria > Pseudomonadota > Gammaproteobacteria > Burkholderiales > Burkholderiaceae_C > Comamonas. The sequence continues at coordinate 117,614 of NZ_CACSJA010000010.1, forward strand.
TCGACACATCGAGCGCCGAGACCGGTTCGTCGCAGACGATCACGCTGGGCTCGAGCGCCAGCGCGCGCGCAATGCCTATGCGCTGGCGCTGGCCGCCCGAGAACTCGTGTGCGTAGCGCTCGGCCATGTCGGGCAGCAGGCCCACCATGCGCAGCAACTCGGCAATGCGGCGCTGGTATTTTTCCGGGTCCTTGGCCAGGCCATGCACTTCCAGCGGCTCGCCAATGATGTCCTTGACCTTCATGCGCGGGTTGAGCGAGCCATAGGGGTCCTGGTAGACCATCTGCACGCGCTTGCGGAACTGCTTGAGCTGCGACGGCGTCACTTCCTGGCCTTCGAACAGGATGCGCCCGCTCGTGGCCTGCAGCATGTGCATCAGCGCCAGGCCCGTGGTGGACTTGCCGCAGCCGCTCTCGCCGACCACACCCAGCGTCTCGCCGCGGCGCACCGAGAACGAGACGCCATCGACGGCCTTCACGGTCGCCACCTGCTTTTTGAAGATCACGCCCTTCATTACGGGAAAATGGATCTTCAGGTCTTCGACTTTGAGAATCTCTTGCATTGCGTACTCCGGCGTGGGGCTCAGGTGTTGAAGCAGGCCTTGCTGTGGCCTTCCTTGACGCGTGTGAGCGCAGGCCGGGCGGCATCGCAGTCGCGGCTAGAGCGCGGGCAGCGCGGTGCAAAGGCACAGCCCGGCGGCAGCGCGGACAGATCGGGCGGCATGCCCTCGATCGCGGGCAGGGGCTGGTCCGGGTCGCTGTCGATGCGCGGAATCGAGGCCAGCAGACCCTGGGTGTAGGGGTGCTGCGGCTGCTCGAAGATGTCGCGCGCCGCGCCCTGCTCGACGATGCGCCCGCCATACATCACGGCCACGCGGTCGGCGTAGCGCGCGACCACGCCCAGGTCATGGGTGATCAGGATCATCGCGGTCTGCTCCTTTTGCGTCAGCTCCTTGAGCAGGTCCAGGATCTGCGCCTGCACGGTCACGTCGAGCGCCGTGGTCGGCTCGTCGGCGATGATCAGGCGCGGCTCGCAGGCCAGCGCCATGGCAATCATGGAGCGCTGGCGCATGCCGCCGGAAAACAGGTGCGGATAGGCGGACAGCCGGGTTTTCGCGTCGGGAATCTGCACCCGGGCCAGCAGTTCGGCGGCGCGCTCGTAGGCCTCGCTCCAGGGCGCATTGCGGTGCAGCTGGACCGGCTCGGCGATCTGCTTGCCAATCGTGATCGACGGGTTGAGGGACGCCATCGAGTCCTGGAAGATCATCGCGATGCGGTCGCCGCGGATGCGCCGCATCTGCTCGGCGTTGAGCTTGAGCAGGTCCTGGCCCTCGAACAGGATTTCGCCCTGCTCGATCTTTCCCGGCGGGCTGGGAATCAGGCCGAGTATCGACATGGACGTCACGCTCTTGCCCGAGCCGGATTCGCCGACGATGGCCAGCGTCTCGCCGGCGTGCACGTCGAAGGACACGTTGTCTACGGCCGTGACTTCGCCATGCTCGGTGCGAAAACGCGTGGTCAGGTTCTTCACTTGCAGTACAGGCGTTGCCATGGGGTGCTCCTGCCGGGCACAAGGCCCGGGGGTGAAAGTTGGGAAGTGCGCGGCCGGCGTTCAGAAGCCCATTTTTTTCTTCAGGTCCTGGTCTATCCAGAGCTGGGCATGGATCGGGGCCATGCGGCCCGCGCCGACGAACATCTCGCCGCCATAGTTCTTCACCCAGGGCCACCAGGCGGTGTAGCGGTAGGGCGCGGGCATCCAGATCGCGGGCGCCTGGTCGAGCACCTGGGCCGTGAGTTCGCGCAGCATCTGCTGGCGCCTGGCTTCGTCGCGCTCGCCATTGGCCTCGGCCACGCGCGCGTCGAACTGGGCGTCGTCCATCATCGGCGCGTTGTAGACCTGGTCCTTGCCGAAGTTGATGCGCAGCGATGTCGTCGGATTCACATCGGGAATGGCGGTCAGGTAGCCGGCCGCGTTGGTGTGGCTGGTCATTGCCGACAGATGAGCGCCGTATTCCATGGGCGTGATTTCCATCTTCACGCCCACGCCCTCGAGATAGGCCGCGACCAGCGGCATCAGCTCCATCGATTCGACGTTGCAGCTGCAGATCTGCATCTTGAACGCAAAGCCGTTGGGGTAGCCGGCCTCGGTCAGCAGCTTCCTGGCCCTGGCCGGGTCGTACTTGAACAGCTCCTGCACCGAGGCCGGCTGCTCGCTCAGCGGCTTGTGGTAGCCCAGGTACTCGGGGTGCATGGGGAAGGTGAACAGCGCGGCCTCGCCACCATAGAACTTGTCGACGATCTCCTGCTTGTTCACGGCCATGTTGAGCGCGCGGCGCACACGCACATCGTTAAACGGCTTGGTGTCCACGCGCAGCGCGACGCGCGGTGCGCTGGTCGTGAGCCAGCGGTTCCACTGGAGCTGGGGCGTGCTTTTCTTGAGCTCCTTGGCCGCTTCCCAGGAAATCGACGACAGGATGTCGAGCTTGCCGGTGCGCAGCGCCGACTGCTGGGTCGATTCGTCCTTGATCACGCGGTGCACCACGCGGTCGACGAAGGGCAACTGATAGCTCTTGCCGGCGACGGTGAGCTTGTCCCAGTAGACCGGATTCTTGCTGAACGTCAGCGCGTTGCCCTGGGCGACGTTGGTCAGCATGAACGGGCCCGTGCCGTTGACGTTCTTCCAACTGCCCGCGCCCGCATCGACGACTTCCTTGGGCACGATGCCCGAGAAAAAGCCGTTGCCGAAACGGTAGTCCCAGTCGGCGATGTACTTGTTGAAGTGGAACACCACGGTGTGCTTTCCCGTCGCTTCGACCTTGTCGATATGGTCGTAGTAGCCCTGGGTGCGCTTGGGGCTGGTGTTCATGCGGTTGAAGTTGAAGACGATGTCCTCGGCGACGAGTTCGCGTTCGGCCATCACGCCTTTCTTTGCCGGAAATTTCACGCCCTGGCGCAGCTTGACTTCGAGCTTCAGCGGCGTGGGCCAGCTCCAGCTTTCGGCCAGCTCCCCGCGCACGGAGTCGGTGGGCTGCCAGCCGCTGATGGTGAACGGGTACTTGCCACCGCGGCTCTTGGCTTTCGACAGGTCGACGGCGAACAGCTGCTCGTAGAACTGGCCGGTGTCGCGGGTCTGCAAGGTGGCCTGCCAGTCCACGAGGTCCCAGGACAGCGTCGCCACGCCCGCGCTGGTGCTGGCGAAGTTGAGCGTGCCGCCGTATTTCGGTGCTTCGCCCTGGGCCAGCGCCGCGCCGGCCGCGCCGGCCAGGGCCATGCCAAGTGCGAGGTGGTTCGCGAAGCGGGTCAGGGGCGTCGTCGATGCTTGGTACATTCTTGTCTCCTTGGGTGGTGGGGGCGCAGGGCAATCAGCGGGTGCCGCGCATGCGGGGATCGAGCATGTCGCGCAGGGCGTCGCCAAAGACGTTGATTGCGTAGACGACCAGCGTCAGGCAGATGCCGGGGGCCAGGGCAAGCCATGGGCCCTGCAGCATGTAGGTGCGGCCATTGCCCGAGAGCATTCCGCCCCAGGTGGGGTGGGGCGGCGGCACGCCCAGGCCCAGGAAGGACAGGCCCGATTCGGCCAGGATGGCGGCGCCGACGCTCGAGGAGAACAGCACGATCAGCGGCGCAACCACGTTCGGCAGCACATGGCGCCAGAGAATGCGCGGCGCCGAAGCGCCAATCGACTTGGCGGCGTGGATGTACATGTCCTCGCGCACCGAGACCACGGCGCTGCGCACGATGCGCGAGCCGCCGATGCCGATCAGCAATCCCAGGGTGATGACGATCTGCGTGATGCCCGAGCCGAACACCGAGGCCACGACGATCAGCACGACCAGGCCGGGAAAGCTCATCCAGGCGTCGACGAAACGCTGGATCAGCATGTCGATCTTGCCGCCGAAGTAGCCGGAGACGACGCCGATCAGCGCGGAAATGAAGGTCGAGATCACGGCCACCGACAGGCCTATGACCACCGAGATCTGCGCGCCGTAGATGCAGCGTGAGAGCAGGTCGCGGCCCAGGTTGTCGGTGCCGAACGGGTGCTCCCAGGAAGGGGCGTGCATGCGTGCGCCCATGTCCACCTCGTTCATTCCGTACGGGGCCAGGAAGTCGGCAAAGATACCGACCAGCAGGAAGAAGATCGCGACCACGGCGCCCGCGGCGCCAAGGCGTTTTTCGCGAAATAGCTTGCGCATGAAGCTGCGCAGCGCGCTGTGGCGCCGGGGCGTGGCGGATTTGGCGGGTACGTTGAGCGCAATGGCCTGGGTTTTCATGTTCGCCTCCCTTAACGCTGTCTGACTTTGGGATCGATCAGGCCGTAGCTCAGATCGACCAGCAGATTGATGAGCATCACGCTGATGCCGACGACGAAGAACACGCCGGTGACCACGGGGTAGTCACGCTGGTTGACCGCGTCGAGCAGCAGCAGGCCCATACCGGGAAGCACGAAGATCTGCTCGAGGATCACGGCGCCACCGATCAGGACCGGCGCCTGACTGCCGATCAGCGTGATCACCGGAATCAGCGCATTGCGCACCGCATGCCGGGTCAGGATCAGCATTTCGCTCAGGCCCTTGGCGCGGGCCGTGCGGATGTAGTCCTGGCGCAGCACCTCGAGCATCATGGTGCGCGTCATGCGCATGGTGATCGCCGACAGCGACAGGCCGAGGATGGTCGCCGGAATCAGCATCTGCTGCAGGTTTGCCCAAGGGTCTTCGGTGAAGGGCGTGAAGTGGATTTCGGGTGACCAGCCCCACCAGATCGATGGAAACACGGTGACCATGGTGCCTATCCAGAAGCTCGGCACCGCAAGCATCAGCAGCGAGAACGAGCGCGTGGCGTAGTCTCCCGCAGTGTCCTGCTTGACAGCCGAGTACACGCCCACGGGGATCGCCACCGTGAGCGCAATCAGCATTGCCAGCAGGCCCAGCTCGAAAGTGACAGGCAGGCGATCGGCGATCATGCCCAGCACCGAATCTCCCTGCCACAGCGAGTCGCCAAGATCGCCCTGGAACAGCAGGCGGCTGATCCAGGTGCCGTACTGCTGCCAGATGGGTTTGTCCAGTCCCAGCGTCTCCAGCAACTGATCGCGGGTCAGCTTGTTGGAGCCCGCATCGTTCTGGCTCAGCATCAGGTCGACGACATCGCCGGGCACCATGCGCACGATCACGAAAACGATGATGCTGGCAATCAGCATGGTGGGCAGCAGCGCGAGGATGCGGCGCAATATATAGGTCTGCATCAGATCCCCCCTGTGAACGGGACGGCTGCGTAGATCGCCTGCGCGGCCGGGCAATGGCAGCGCTTGGGCCTGTGGCGGGACGGACTTCCAAGTAGGTCGTTGATTGCGTGTCGCACCATATCTCTCCTGTACTCGAATTTCGAATCGACGTGGCTCAAGGCCTTGCGGGCCCGCTTTCCGTCGCCTCTGAGTGGACTTGGGCAATGGCACCTTGTGCGGTAACGCGCTGTGTTTACGCCTTGTTACCGACAGGAACCCCTGGAAAACCTGTTTTTGGAAACGCCTTGCAGGGGTTGCGATCGATCATACTGAAAACTCTAAAACGGTCAAACAAAATTGCGGGAGGCAAGTGCTCTAGGGTTTACGCCTGAAATTCCTGCTCTGTCAGAGAGAGGATTTCCCGATTCCTGGCGACCCCTAGGGTTTGTTTGCAAGGGTTTTCATGCATACCGGCACATCTGTTTTTTTTATTTTTGATTGCAGATGGCGATTTTTTGTACGGCTCATGGCATTGCTTTCGGGCTGAGGCACGGCTTTTTAGGCGACTTCATGCGGCATGCGGAATTTTTCTCCTTGTGCTAGCATGAGTGCATACCAATAAACCTAAAAAATGTACTTGAGCTATGTATGGAAAGTGAATGAATCGATTTGACAAGGCTATGTGATTGTTTTTGTTGGGTTTATTTTTTGGGGGCCTTGCTTTTGATGAATCTAACGACCATGCCTTGAAGTGTGAATTCGGGTGTGGTGAACGCTAATGAAGAGGAGCGTGCATGTCGGGCATTCAAGAAACCTATGTGCAGGACCGGGCGCAGGCCAAGGTCCCGCAGGAAGATGCGGCGTTCCATACCTACCCGGGCGCCAGGGCCCCGGACCGGCGGGGTCTGGTCGATGTGTTTGGCGTGAAGATCGCCACCTACGAATGGGGTGCGGCCGATGCGCCGCCGGTGCTGCTGGTGCACGGCGCGCTGGATTTCGCGCGCACTTTCGATGTGTTCGCGCCTTTGATCGCCGATGCGGGCTATCGCGTGGTGTCCTATGACCACCGCGGCCACGGCGATTCCTCGCCCGCGGCCTTGTATGGCTGGGTGGCCGATGAACGGGATCTGCTGTGCGTGGCCGATGCAGTCTCTACGCAGCCCATGCCGGTCATCGGTCACAGCAAGGGGGGATCGCTGCTGATCCATGCGATCGAGGCATTGCCACACCGCTTCACGCGCTTTGCCTGCATCGACGGCATGCCTTTTCGCAGCCCGCATCCTGACACCGCAATGCACGAGCGTCGCTACATGACGCCCGAAGTGATTTCCAGATGGCTGGACAACCGCCATCTCTCCCTGGAGGCGCAGCGCAAGCCGGGAAGCCTGCAGGCGCTGGCCGCGCGGCGAGCGCGCCTGAACCCGCGGCTGAGCCACGAGTGGCTTTGCTATCTGGTGAGCCAGGGCGCGTACGAGCAGGCCGATGGCTGGCGCTGGAAGCTCGATCCCGCGATACGTCCTGGTGGTTTCGGCGTGATGCGCTCGCGCTGGATGACGGATCGCCTGCCGGGTTTTCCCGTTCCGTTGCTGGCCCTGTTCAGCACCGTCGATGAGCCCATGGGCTGGGACTGCAAGCTCGAGGATCTGATCGACTATCTGCCCGCTTCGGCGCAGGCCATCGCGATGGCGGACACGGGCCACTTCATCCACATCGAACGTCCCCGGCAGACCGCCGGTCTCATCATCGACTTTCTACGCCCATGACCCAATACCTCCAGCACGGCCGAATCCGTCTCGCGCTGCATTGCCTGCAGCCCGCACAGAGTCCCGGCAGCCATGCATTGCTGCTGCTGCACGGGCTCGGTGAATCCGCGCGAGCCCATCCGCGCAGTCTTTACGGGGCCTGGCCGGGCGCCGTTCATGCGCTGGATTTCACGGGCCATGGTGCATCGTCGATACCCGCGGGCGGTGGCTACAGCTGCGAAGTGCTGATGGGCGATGTGGACATTGCGCTGGCCCACCTCGGCGCGGCCACGGTCTGCGGCCGGGGGTTGGGCGCCTACATCGCCTTGCTGATCGCCGGCGCGCGGCCCCCAAAAGTGCGCGGCGCCGTGCTGCTCGACGGACCGGGCCTGGCAGGCAGCTGCGCGACGGCTTCGCCCTATATTCCACAGGTCCATGCGGCGGCTGCGGTAACGCCTGACCCGTTTGCCATGGCCGAACTCGCCACCGACGCGCGGCCGCCCGAGTATGCGGCGCACTATGCCATGCTGGCGCAGGAGTTCAGCGCGCAGGCCAATCCGATCACCATCTGCACGCGCGAGCGGCCTCCGTGGCTGCAGGCGGTGCGCGTGCTGCTGGCCTGCGACGCGGCCCATCCCGTCAAGGCCTGCATGTCCTATGCGGTACTGCCCACTGCGGCAGCGGTGCCATGAGCAGCTCCAGCGCACTCTCCACGCCGTCCGCGCGCGTGTCGCTGCAGGAGCGGGAGCAGGCCTACCAGGCGCAGGTGCAGCGCGATCTGCCGCGGAACTTTCTCGCCAATCTGGCGCATGGCATGCTGGGATTGACGGGATTTCGGCTCATGCATGCGCCGACTTTCGTGCCGGCCTATATCTTTTTGCTGTCCGAATCCAAGGTTGCCGTCGGGTTGGCGCTGGGCGCGCAGTTCATAGGCATGGCGCTGTCGTCGATCTGGAGCGCCACGCTGATCGAGCACCGCGAGGAGGTGATGAAGGTGGTGTATTCCGTCGGCTGGCTGATGCGACTGCAGATATTCTGTCTGGCACTGAGCGCCTTCATGCTGTCGGGTGATTGGGCGCTGATCTCCGCCTGCGTCTTTCTGGCACTGTTCGGTTTCTTCGGCGGCATGCAGGGCGTGGCCTTCAACTTCCTGATGTCCAAGGTGATTCCCACCAACAAGCGCGGAAAGCTGATCGGCATGCGCAATTTCCTCGGGGGATTGACGGCCTCCGGGGTCGCGTATCTTGGCGGCGAGTATCTGGTCGGGCTCAATGCCTTTGGCAACGGCTACGCCTCGACTTTCATGCTGGCCTTCATTCTGACGAGCATTGGCATCAGCGCGCTGACTTTCGTGCGCGAGCCCAGGTCCCTGACGGTGCGCAAGAAGTCTTCCGGTTTTCTGCAGCGCCTTGCGGAGATTCCGGCGTTGCTGCGCGGTGACCGTGATTACCGCAAGTTCTTCTATGCGAGGGCCCTCGGGGCGCTCGGAACGGTGGCCGTGCCGTTCTATGTGCTGTATGCCGGCGGGTATGTGAGCTTGTCCGGCGCGACCCTGGGCTATTTTTCGCTGGCATTCCTGCTGTCGCAGACGATCAGCAACCTGCTGTGGGGAAAGATTGCCGACATCAAAGGCTACCGGCTGGTGTTTTTGCTGAGCGTCGGCCTGTGGAGTCTTTCGACGCTGCTGCTGATCTGGGGCGCGTCGCTCGCGGTCTTCATCGTTGCGTTCTGCGGGCTCGGTGCGGGCTTTGGTGGCTACCAGGTGGCTTCGCACAATTTCGTGCTGGAGTTCGGCAAGTCACACGAATTGCCGATGCTGATTGCCGTCTCCGACACCGCTTCCCATTTGATGATGGCCCTCGGGCCGTTGCTCGGCGGAGTAATAGCGACCTATTTTGGCTACCACCACATCTTCTGGCTTGCACTGCTGGTGAAAGTGTGGTCCCTGTGCATGGTATGGAAGCTGCAGGAGCCGAGAAACCGTCTGGCGCTTCAGGTGTGAGCCATCAACGCCAGTGAAAACAAGGCGTGGATATGAAGATCATGGTTCCAGTCAAACGCGGGATGCAGGGCGGCAAGTCCGGCAAGATCGTTGCGCCCCAGCTTGTATATCGCGGCCGGCATGAAGGACTCCAAGGTGATTGTCGCGATCAACAAGAACCTCTCTGCACCGATCTTCAGCGTGGCCGACCACGGCCTCGAAGTCGATCTGTTCACGGCCGTGCCCGAACTTTCCAGCGCCGTGTGACGATCACGCCGGCAGGCAGCGCGCGCGCATTTCCGCCGTCTGGTGGCGCTGCAGGACATGCGCCAGCACCTTGTCGGCGAGATTGAGGCGCTGCTGCGAAGCGACCGCCACGGCCAGCCCGACGCAGAATTGCGCGGGGGTGTCGGTGAGCTCCAGACAGACCACGCCCGCCATCGCATGGTGCTTGGCGACCCCGGCCACCAGCGCGACGCCTATGCCCGACGCGACCAGGCTCAAGATGGTGGGTACCTGCATGGCTTCCTGCACGACGTGCGGGGAAAAGCCCGACATCTGGCAGCGCAGATGGGCCATGGCGCAAAGGCTGGGAACGCGTTGCTGGGGATAGAAGATGAAGTTTTCCCGGGCCGCCTCGGCCAGTGCAATGCGCTGACCGGGGGCTGCAGCCAGCGGGCTGGTGCGCGCGACCGCGAGAACGAAGTCGTCGCGCTCCAGCGGCGTCACCGTGAGGTCCATGCTGTCGAGCACGGGAAAGCGCAGAAAGCCCAGATCGAGATGCCGTGCGCGCAGTCCTTCGAGAATTTCCAGCGACGTCATTTCCATGAGCTCCATTTCCAGTCGCGGAAACTCGCTGCGCAGCTCGGGAATCCAGCGCGGCAGCAGTTCATAGGTTGCCGTGCCGATGAAGCCTATGCGCAGCACCCCGCCCAGGCCCTTGAGCGCTTCCTGGGCCTTGAGCTTGCACTGCTGGGCATGAAAGATCGCGGCCCGGGCGTCGGGCAGCAGCGCATGGGCCAGCGACGTGGGCACCACGCCGCCGGAGGTGCGCAGGAACAGCTTGCCGCCGAGTTCCTCCTCCAGCCGGCGTATCGACACCGACAGCGGCGGCTGCGCCATGTGCAGTATTTCGGCGGCGCGGTGGAAGTTTCCGGTCTCGACCAGCGTGATGAACTGCTGGAGCTGGCGTAGGTTCATGGCGATATCGTTTGCGTATCAAAAACGCTTTTTTTGATATTGGACGTAATGTACCCCGGCCCCTAAATTGGTGTCTCCCAACAAGCCCTCAGAGGCTGCGAAGGAGACAAGGAATGTGCAAGAGAAAAACAATGGGGCATTTGCTGGCACTGGGCGCGATGGCCGCGCTCGGCCTGTCGCCCTTGGCGGGCATGGCCCAGGACGCTGGCGGCAAGCCCATACGCTTCGTGGTCCCGTTCGGGCCCGGCAGCGGCACCGATACTTCGGCGCGCTACTTCGCGCGCAAGCTGCAGGAGCGCACCGGCCAGGCGGTGGTGGTGGAGAACAAGCCTGGCGCCAACGGCTTTCTGGCCGTCAAGCAGGTGCTGGCCGCGCCGGCCGACGGGCATACGGTGTTCATAGGCAGCAACTCGACGCTGGCGGTGAATGTGGCGCTGTTCAAGGAGCTGCCTTATGACCCGCTCAAGGATTTTGCGCCGCTGACGATGATGATGCGCTCGCCGGCCATGCTGGCCGTCAAGCCGCAGGCGCCCTATGGTGACCTCAAGGCGCTGATCGCGCATGCGCGTGCCCACCCCGGCGAGGTGAACTTTGGCGCGGGATCGGCCGGCTATCAGTTGATGGGCGAACTCTTCAATGACTCCGCCAAGGTGGCCACGGTGCATGTGCCGTTCAAGGGCGCGGGCGAAGCGATGACGGCGCTGGCCTCGGGCACGGTCGATTACGGCTTTGCCGAAGTCACCGCCGTGCAGGAACTCGCCAGGGGCGGGCGCGTCAAGGTGCTGGCCGTGGCGTCGGACCAGCGTGTGAGTACCTCGCCCGACGTGCCGACGGCCAGCGAGGCGGGGCTGGCGGGCTTCGAGGCCTACACCTGGGTCGGCGCAATGGTCAACGCCAGGACGCCGGCGGCCGAAACCGCGCGGCTGGCCGAGCTGTTCACCGCCATTTCCAGGATGGACGAAACACGGCAGTTCTACGAACGCCTGGGCGCGACGCCGATGACGGGCGGGCCGGCGCAGATGCATGAGTTCCAGAAGGACGAGATCGCGCTGTGGAAGCGCATCGTGCAGCAGGCCAAGGTGCCGCTGCAATGAGCGAGGCGGGTGCGGCGCAGGCGCTGCAGCACATCAAGGTGCTCGATCTGTCGCGCGTGCTCGCCGGGCCCTGGGCCGCGCAGACGCTGGGCGACCTGGGGGCGGAGGTGATCAAGGTCGAGCGGCCGGTGACCGGGGACGATACCCGTGCCTGGGGCCCGCCCCATGTGACCGACGCCGCGGGCCGGCCCACGGGAGAGTCGGCGTACTACATGTGCACCAACCGCAACAAGCAGTCGGTCACGGTGGACTTCACCCACCCCGAGGGCCAGGCGCTGGTGCGCGAACTCGCGCTGCGCTGCGATGTGCTGATCGAGAACTACAAGACCGGCGGCCTGGCGCGGTACGGGCTCGATTACCAGACCTTGAGCGCGCTGCACCCGCGCCTGGTGTATTGCTCCGTGACCGGCTTTGGCCAGGACGGACCCTATGCGCACCGTGCGGGCTATGACTTCCTGATCCAGGGAATGGGCGGGCTGATGAGCATCACTGGCCAGCCCGACGGCGCACCCGCAGGCGGCCCCATGAAGGTGGGCGTGGCGCTCACGGATGTGCTGACCGGCCTGTATGCGAGCACGGCCATCCTGGCGGCGCTGCAGGCCCGCGCGCATACCGGGCGCGGACAGCACATCGATCTGGCGCTGCTCGACGTGGGCGTGGCCTGCCTGGCCAACCAGGGCATGAACTATCTGTACGGCAGCCAGGTGCCGCAGCGCATGGGCAATGCGCACCCGAACACCGTTCCCTATCAGGACTTTCCCACGCAGGACGGCCACATGATTCTCGCCATCGGCAACGATGGCCAGTTCGTGCGCTTTTGCGCGGCCATCGGCCGGCCCGATTGGGGCGTGGACGAGCGCTTTGCGCGCAACGCCGCACGCCTGCAGCACCGCGAGGAACTGGTGGAGCGCATCCGCGCGATCACGGCGACGCGCACCACGCGCGACTGGATCGCGCTGCTGGAGCAGCACGCCGTGCCCTGCGGCCCGATCAACACCGTGGCCGATGTGTTTGGCGACCCACAGGTCAAGGCCCGGGGCATGCAGATCAGCATGGCCCACCCCGGTGCCGGCGACGTGCCGCTGGTCGCAAGCCCCATACGGCTGTCCGACACCCCGGTGCGCTACCGCCACCCGCCGCCGCAACTGGGCCAGCACACCGACGAGGTGCTGGCGCGTCACCTGGGCCTCACGCCCGGGCAATTGCAGACTTACAGAGACAACGGAGTTCTGGGATGAGTACGCTCGATTCACTTTCGCTCACGCGCATTCCCGCGCAGGACGAGGCCTTGCGCGCCGAAGTCCGCGCTTTCCTGGCGCAGGCCACGCGTGACATGCCGGCGCATGTCCGGGCGCGCTCCTGGGGCGGCTACAGCACGCAATTCAGCCGCGAGCTCGGCGCCCGGGGCTGGATAGGCCTGACCCTGCCCGTGGCATACGGCGGCGCGGGCCGCAGCGCCTTCGCGCGCTATGTGCTGGTGGAGGAATGTCTGAATTTCGGCGCGCCCGTGGGCTCGCACTGGATCGCCGACCGCCAGAGCGCGCCGCTGATCCTGAAATACGGCACCGAAGCGCAAAAGCAGTTCTACGTTCCGCGGGTGTGCCGCGGTGAAGCCTTCTTCTGCATAGGCATGAGCGAGCCCAACGCCGGCTCGGACCTGGCCAGCGTGAAGACCCGCGCCGTGCCCAATGCCCGGGGCTTCGTGCTCAATGGACAGAAGATCTGGACCACCAATGCCCACCACTGCGAGTACATGATCGCGCTGGTGCGCACTTCGGGCACCAGCGAAGACCGCCACAAGGGGCTGTCCCAGGTGATCGTCGACCTGTCGCTGCCGGGCGTGACCGTGCGGCCCATCGAGGACCTGTCGGGCGACAGCCATTTCTGCGAAGTGTTCTTCGACAACGTGCAACTCGGCCCCGACGTGCTCATCGGCGCCGAAGGCCAGGGCTGGGAGCAGGTGACGGCCGAGCTGGCGTTCGAGCGCAGCGGCCCCGAGCGCCTGTTCTCCAGCATCGTGCTGTTCGACCAATGGCTGGACTATGTGCGCACGCCGCAGGGGCGCACGGATTCTGCGGTGCAGCTCGCGGGCAAGGTGCTGACGCAGCTCGCGCCGCTGCGTGCGATGTCGGTGGCGGTGCAGGAAAAACTCACGCGTGGCGAGAGCCCCATCGTCGAGGCGGCGCTGGTCAAGGAACTCGGCACCACGCTCGAGCAGATGATTCCCGCGGCCATTGCCGAGGACCTGTTCGCGCGCGACGCCGAGGACCTGCCCGTGGAGCTGCTGATGACGCTCAAGTACGTGACCGAAGCCTCGCCGGCGTTCTCGCTGCGCGGCGGCACGCGCGATATCTTGCGCGGCATGATCGCCCGCGGCCTGGGCCTGCGCTGAAAGGGAAAGACACCATGAACATCAACCAGATCGACATGTTTGCCGAGGCCGCGCGCGACCTGCTGGCCGACCAGTGCACACCGCAGGTAGTGCGGGCCATCGAGGCGGGCGGGCGGCACTCGCTCGCGGCCGGCGCGCTGTGGGCGCAGCTCGAAGCGACGGGCCTGGCCGATGCCATGCTCGGCGAGGCGCAGGGCGGCGCGGGCCTGGGCCTGGGCGAAGCCTTTGGCGTGCTCGAGCAGTGCGGCGCGCATGCGCTGCCTTTGCCGCTGGCAGAAACCATGGTGGCGCGCGCCTGGCTGGCGCAGGCGGGCGCGGCGCTGCCCGCCGGCCGCATCGTGCTGGCTCGGGGCGAGTTGGTGGGCGACGGCGGCGTGCAATGCGCGCTGGTGCGCGGCGCGCACCTGGCGGATGCGGTGCTGGTGCAGACCGGCGCGGATTGCCGCCTGCTGCCCGTCGATGGGGCGCAGGCCGGGCCGCAGGCGCACGCGCAGGATGCAGCGCTGGCCTGGAGCGGCGAACAGCTGCGCGCCGCGCCCGTGCTTGCGCTGCCGGGCGCGCAGGACCTGCGCACGCTGCAGGCCGCCGTGGTCGCGGCGCAGATGGCCGGGGCGCTGGGCAGTGTGTTCCGGCGCACGCTGCAGTACGCCAACGAGCGCCAGCAGTTCGGCCGGCCTATCGGCAAGTTCCAGGCCATACAGCACCAGCTGGCGGTGATGAGCGAGCATGTGTTCGCGGCGCGCATGGCCGCGCAGCTCGGCTGCAGCGGCGCGGCGCCGCTGCCCGATCGCCTGCGCGTCGCCACGGCCAAGGCGCGTTGCAGCGAGGCCGCGCTCGCGGTCGCCGAGATGGCGCACGCCATCCACGGCGCGATTGGCTTCACCGAGGAATACGACCTGCAGCTGTTCACGCGCCGCCTGCATGCCTGGCGCCAGACCGCCGGCAGCGAGGCCTACTGGCAGCGCGTCGCGGGCCAGGCTTTGCTGGAGCACCACGGATTGACGCTGGACCTGCTGCGGCGCATCACCGATGTCGACACGGTGGCCTGAAAAAACCGGGCGGCCGGCGAGCGAACACGGCCCATTCTTGTAGATATGGAGACCTACCCATGGCTTTTCTTTCCATTGAGCGCGACGGCGGCATTCTGACCGTCACCATGAACCAGCCCGAGACGCGCAATGCGCTCACGGGCAACACGGCGGTGGCCGAGCTGGTGCAACTGTGCGAGGACGTGCGCCGGGACAGCGGCGTGAAGGTACTGATACTGACCGGCGCCGGGCCCATCTTCAGCTCCGGCGGCAATGTCAAGGACATGCAGCGCTTCTTCGACGAAGCCTTCACGCCCGACCTGATCTGCGATGAATACCGCCAGGGAATACAGCGCCTTCCGCTGGCGCTGGCGCAGCTCGATGTGCCGCTGATCTGCGCGGTCAACGGCCCGGCCATAGGCGCGGGCATGGACCTGACCTGCATGTGCGACATCCGCATCGCGAGCGACACCGCGACCTTTGCCGAAAGCTTCGTGCGTGTCGGCATCGTGCCCGGCGACGGCGGCGCGTGGCTGCTGCCGCGCGCGGTCGGCATGGCCAAGGCCGCGGAGATGGCCTTCACCGGCGAAGCCATAGACGCGCGCGAAGCGCTGGCCTGCGGGCTGGTGAGCCGCGTGGTGCCGGCCGCGGACCTGCTGCCCACGGCCATGGCGCTGGCGCGCAAGATCGCCGCCAATCCCGGGGCCGTGATGCGCATGACCAAGCGGCTGCTGCGCGAAGGGCAGAACAGCTCCTTGCCGTCGTTGCTGGAACTGTCGGCCGGCTACCAGGCGCTGGCCCACAAGACGGCGGACCACCGCGAGGCCGTCAACGCCTTCATCGAAAAACGCCAGCCGCGGTTCGCGTGACGCGTCAACAGGAGGGGTGCATGCAACCGCTGCAAGGTTTGACCGTCGTGGATTTGTCCACGGTGGTGTTTGGTCCGCTGGCCAGCCAGATACTGGGCGATTACGGTGCCACGGTGATCAAGGTCGAGACGCCGGACGGCGACTCCACGCGCCGCACGGGCCCGGCCCGCGAGGAGGGCATGGCCGCGATGTTCCTGGGCACCAATCGCAACAAGAAAAGCGTGGTGCTCGATCTGCGGCAGGCCGATGCCCAGGCCGCGCTGCAGGCGCTGGTGGCGCGTGCCGATGTCTTCATGCACAGCATGCGCCCGCAGAAGCTGGCCCGGCTGGGCATCGATGCGCAGACCCTGCTGGCGCGCCATCCGCGGCTGGTCTATGCGGGCTTGCATGGCTTTGCGCAGGGCGGGCCCTATGCGGGCAAGCCGGCCTATGACGATGTGATCCAGGGCATGAGCGGCATTGCCGATCTGATGCGCCAGCAGGGCGGCCAGGCGCGCTACCTGCCCATGGTCGCGGCCGACAAGACCTGCGGCCATGTCGCGGCGCATGCCATTCTTGCCGCGCTGATGCGCCGCGAGCGCACGGGCCAGGGCGGGTTTGTCGAGATTCCCATGTTCGAGTCCATGGTGGGCTTCAACCTGGTCGAGCATATGTATGGCCAGCACTTCGAGCCGGCGCTGGGTGACGCCGGCTATCCGCGTGCCATGGCGCCCTCGCGCCGGCCCTATGCGACCGCCGATGGCTATGTGGCCATGATGCCCTATACCGATGCGCATTGGCTGCGCTTCTTCACCGCCGCCGGCCGGCCGGAACTGGCGCAGGACGCGCGGTTTTGCAGCATGGCGCAGCGCACCACGCACATCGTGGCCCTGCTCGATTTCGCGGCCGACGTGATTCGCCAGCACAGCTCGGGCCATTGGCTGGAGACCTGCGAGCGCCTGGAGATTCCCGTGGCGCCTATCACCCGGCTCGCCGACCTGCAGGCCGACCCGCATCTGCGCGCCACGGGCTTCTTTCAGCGCATGGACGACGCCGCCATGGGCGCGCTGAACTTTCCCGCCAACCCGGTGCGTTTTGACGGGCAGCGCCTGCCCGTACGCATGCCGCCGCGCCTGGGCGAGCACACCCGCGCCTGCCTGCTCGACGCCGGCCTGGCGTCGGCGCACATTGACCAGCTGCTCGCGGCCTGCCACGGCCGCCAGGCCCCTCCACCCAAGACCGAGACCATTCCATGAACCCGCAACCCTTGGCCCCTGCGCCCGAACTCACTGCCGAAACGGCCAAGGCGGCTGTCGCCGCAATGCCCCGATTGGGGCAGGGCTACGTCTGGCAGGACCTGCAGGTGGGGCAGTGCTTTCGCACGTTTCGTCGCACGGTGACCGAGACCGATCTGGTCAACTTCATCGGCGTGACCGGCATGCTCGAAGCCATCTTCATCGAAGACGGCTACGAAGGTGCGGCCATGGCGGGCCGCGCGGTGCCCGGCGCTCTGACCTATTGCCTGATCGAAGGGCTGATCCTGCAGACCATGATCCAGGGCACGGGCCTGGCGATGCTGGAGCTGCAGCAAAAGATCTTCGCGCCGGTCATGGTCGGCGACACGGTGCATGCCGTGATCGAAGTGACCGGGGTCCGCCCCACCTCGCGCAGTGGCCGGGCGGTAGTGACCTCGCGCATCGATGTCTGGAACCAGGAAAACCAGGTCGTCATGAGCTATGTGGCCAAGAGGCTGCTTGCCGGGCGTTCCCCCATCTGAGCTGCGCAGTGCCCGCAAGAGGCAGCAGCCGGCTTCGCACGCAAACCACCAAAGAGGAGACATTGCATGACAAACGACAGGAATACCGTCCGGATATGGCGAGCGCTGGGTATCGCGGCAATCGCCGGCGCAGGCCTGCAGCCCGCGGCCTGGGCGCAGACCCCCTGGCCTTCCAAGGCCATCACCATGGTGGTGCCGTTTCCGCCGGGCGGGCCCACGGACATCGTCGCGCGCCTGCTGGCGCAGAACATCGCCCAGCAACTGGGGCAGGGCATCGTCATCGACAACAAGCCGGGAGCCAATGGCAACATCGGCAATGCCGCCGTGGCCAAGGCGGCGCCCGACGGCTACACCGTGCTCTACAACACCTCGTCCATCGCCCTGAGTCCGGCGCTTTACAAGAAGCTCAGCTACGACGTCCACAAGGAACTGGCCCCCGTGGCCTTGACGGCGGTCGTGCCCCTGGCGCTGGTGACGCGCCAGGATCTGCCGGCAAAGAACGTGCAGGAGTTCTTTGCCTATCTCAAGGCCCAGCGCGGCAAGGTGTCCTACGGTTCGGCGGGCAATGGCAATGTGACGCACCTCGCGGCGTTCCAGATGCTGCATGCGGCCCAGCTCGAAGCCACGCACATTCCCTACAAGGGCAGCGCGCCCGCGGATCTCGCGCTCGCCAGTGGGCAGCTGGACTTCCTCACGGACACTATCAACTCCGTCATTCCCTTCATCAAAAGCAAGCACATGAATCTGCTGGCGGTCACCACCTCCGAGCGCATGTCGCTGTTTCCCGATGTGCCGACCCTGGCCGAGTCAGGCCTGCGCGGCTTCGAGGCCGGGGCGTGGCAGGGCATCATGGTGCCCGCCGGAACGCCGCCCGAGATCATTGCCCGGCTCAATACGGCCGTGAACCGGGCGCTGAAGAATCCCGAGGTGCTTGCCAAGCTCGCCCAGCAAGGCACCGAGGCGCTGGGCTCGACCGCCGACGAGTATGGCGTCTACCTGCAAAAGGAACTCAAGCGCTGGAAGGAGGTTGTGGCGGTGACCGGCGTGTCGCTGGACTGAAGGGCGCCGGCCCCGCATGCTGCACGAATGTGGCGCGGTTGTCCGCGCCAACCCCTTTTCGGCGGCAAAATCGTTTTTTTGCAAGCAGGGGTGGCAATGCGTGAAAGTGTGGATTGCGTCGTGATCGGCGCCGGGGTCGTGGGCTTGGCCGTGGCGCGCGCGCTGGCGCTGCAGGGCAGGGACGTGATGGTGCTCGAAGCGGCCGAGGCCATAGGCACGGGCACCAGTTCGCGCAACAGCGAAGTCATCCACGCCGGCATCTATTACCCCGAAGGCTCGCTCAAGGCGCGGTTGTGCGTGCGCGGCAAGCAACTGCTCTACGCCTATTGCGAGGAGCGGGGTGTGCCGTTCCAGCGCTGCGGCAAACTGATCGTCGCGACCAATGAAGCCCAGCGCGCGACGCTCGAAACGATTCGCTGCAAAGCGATGGCCAATGGCGTCGATGACCTGGTCCTGCTCGACGCCGACCAGGCGCGTGCGCTCGAACCGGCGCTGCAGTGCGTCGCCGCGCTGCACTCGCCGAGCACGGGCATCGTCGACAGCCATGCGCTGATGCTGTCGCTGCAGGGCGACCTGGAAAATGCCGGCGGCCTCGTGGCCTTCCATGCGCGCGTGTTGCGCGCCGAAGTCACGCCCGAAGGCATCGTGCTGCACACCGAGGATGGAATGGAGCTGCAGGCCCGTACCGTGGTCAATGCGGCGGGCCTGTATGCGCCGGGTCTGGCGCAGACGTTCGACGGTCTGCCTGCCGACGCCGTGCCCAGCGCCTACTACGCCAAGGGCAGCTACTTCACGCTCAGTGGGCGCAGCCCGTTTTCACGCCTGATCTACCCGGTGCCCGAAGCGGCGGGCCTGGGCGTGCATCTGACGCTCGACCTGGGCGGCCAGGCCAAGTTCGGCCCCGACGTAGAGTGGGTCGGCGGGCCCGAAGACCTGGTCGTCAATCCGCAGCGCGGCGATGCCTTCTATGCGGCCGTGCGCAGCTACTGGCCCGACCTGCGCGATGGCGCGCTCGCGCCCGGCTATGCAGGCATACGGCCGAAAATCAGCGCGCCCGATGCGCCCGCGGCCGACTTCGTGCTGCAGGGGCCGAGCGCGCATGGCGTGCCCGGCTTGATCAACCTGTTTGGCATCGAGTCGCCGGGACTCACCAGTTGCCTCGCATTGGCCGAGTCGGTCAGTGAGCTTGTGGGAGCTGTCTGACAGCGCCGCGGCCCAGATTCTCTTGGTGCTTGCCCGTGCATTCGCTAAGATGAAGCCATGACGCCAGTAGGCGCTTGTAGGTGATTCACCCCGCATGCGGCTGCCGGTGCCTGTTTTTATTGTCCATCCGAAAGGCCTTCATGACTAAATCCGTATCCGAAACCATCGCCCACGCTCCTTCTGACCTGGAAAAACTGGTGAGCGATCTGCGCGGCTTGGTCGACAGCAAGACCTTGGACTCGCTGCCCGAGATCCAGGTGCTGCGCAAGCGCCTGGACGAAGGCATCGAATCCGCGCGCGATTCGGCCCTGCGCGCCGCGCGTGAAGCCGCCCGCCAGGCCAAGGATGCTGCCAAGGCAGCCGACCAGTACGCACATGACGAGCCCTGGCGCGTCGCTGGCGCGGCCCTGGCCGCCGGCGCCGTGATCGGTTTCCTGCTGTCGCGTCGCTGAAGCCGCCAGCACAGACCCACCGGACATGGATGTGAACTGGTTGTCTCTACTCGGCATCGACGCCTGGGTTGCGCGTTGGCGCGCCAATGTGATCGAAGGCGCGATCGCGGCGGAAGACCGCCTCGATCTCGCCCGCCTCGAATGGCAGGATCAGAAACGCCGTTTGATCTCCGCCGTGGTGCTTGGCATCGCGCTGGCAGGACTGACCGTTGTGGCTTTGATCGTGCTGTCCATGGCGCTGATGGTGCATTTCTGGGATTCGCCCGAGCGCGTCACGGTCGCGTGGAGCGTGGCAGGCGGGTGGCTGTTGATCTGGGCCGGCTTGCTGCTGGGTCTGTGGTCGATGCTGCGCAAGGCCGGCAGTGCCTTTGCGTTGACACGCAATGAACTCGCGCAGGATTGGCGCGCGCTGAAGGAGCGGCTGTGAACACTTCCACCACTGCTTCCATTTCCGCGAATGCGGACAGCGTGAAGGCCAAGGCCGCCGAGCTCGATGCGTCGCTTCCCGAAACGCACCGCGCCGTGCTGCTGCGCATTGCGACGCAGCGCGAACGCCTGAATGCGCGGCGCAATGCGCGCGCCCAGGCGCTGGCATTGCAAAGCCAGCAGTCGGCGCATATGCCTACCTCCGGGCCCCTGTCGGAACGGTTGGTGGCATTTGCGCGGCTGCATCCGCTCGCGGTGGCGGCGGCTGCGGGCGTGGCGCTGGTGATAGGCCCACGCCGGTTGATTCGCTGGTCGAGCGTCATTTTGCCGTTGGTGATGAAGTACCGCCGCTAATATCAACCGCGCATCTGCCCCGGTTCGACCGGGCGCAAAAAAGCCGTGTGCTGCAAGCAGCCACGGCTTTTTGCATGGGCACGCAAGCTGCTCAGCGCAGCTGGCGAATCGCCCTGGCCGCGCGTTGCACCAGTGCCGGGCCTTCATAGATCAGGCCACTGTAGATCTGCACCACGTCCGCGCCCGCGCGGATCTTTTCCACGGCGTCGTCTGCGCTCATGATGCCGCCCACGCCGATGATGGGGTAGTTCGGGCCCAGCGCTGCGCGCAGCTGGCGTATCACATGGTTGCTCGCTTCGCGCACCGGTGCGCCCGACAGGCCGCCGGCTTCGTCGGCGTGCGCCATGCCCTGGACGGCTTCGCGCCGGATGGTGGTGTTGGTGGCGATGACGCCGTCCATGCCATGGCGCTGCAGTGTGGCGGCGATCACGGCGACCTGGTCGGCGTCCAGATCGGGTGCGATCTTGACGAACAAGGGCACGCGCCGGCCCTGCTGCGCGGCGAGCTGCTCGCGGCGCACGGCGATCGCGCCGAGCAGGCCGTCGAGCGCGTCATCGCTTTGCAGCGCGCGCAGGTTCTTGGTGTTGGGCGAACTGATGTTCACGGTCACATAGTCGGCATGCGGGTACACGCCTTCGAGCGCAATCAGGTAGTCGCTGGTCGCTTCCTCTATGGGCGTGAGCGCATTCTTGCCGATGTTCAGGCCCAGCAGCATGGGCTTGCCCTGCGCGCGGCACTTCGACTGGCGCACGTTGGCGACGAAAGTCTCCAGGCCCTGGTTATTGAATCCCAGGCGGTTGACCAGTGCCCTGGCCTGGGGAATGCGGAACATGCGCGGCTGGGGGTTGCCCGGCTGGGGCTTGGGCGTGACGGTGCCGACTTCGACGAAGCCAAAGCCCATGGCGCTGAGCGCGTCTATGCAGCGCGCGTTCTTGTCCAGGCCCGCGGCCATGCCCACGCGGTTGGGAAACTGCAGTCCGGCGAGCTCGATCGGGTCCGACACCATGGGCTGTGACCAGGCCCACTGCAGCGGCGTGCCCTGGCCGCGCGCCAGCAGGTTCATCGTCAGGTCATGGGCCGCCTCGGCGTCGAGGCGGAACAGAAAGGGTCTGGCCAGTGCGTAGGGAATAAGAGACATTGGATAATTCAGTGATTACTTCCAATTCTCTCCCATGACGACACCTGCTGCAGCCCTTTCCCAAGATGAACTCAAAACCCTGGTGGGACAAGCCGCTCTCCAGTACGTGCAAGCCGGCGAGATCGTCGGCGTGGGCACGGGCTCGACGGTCAACAAGTTCATCGACGCCCTGGCGACGATCAAGGACCAGATCCGCGGCGCGGTCTCAAGCTCGGTGGCCAGCACCGAGCGCCTGAAGGCACTGGGCATTGCGGTGTTCGATGCCAACGAAGTCGAATCGCTGTCGGTCTATATCGACGGCGCCGACGAGATCGACGGCCAGGGCTACATGGTCAAGGGCGGCGGCGCGGCGCTGACGCGCGAGAAGATCGTCGCCGCGCTGGCCAAGCGTTTCGTCTGCATCGCCGACGAATCCAAGCTGGTGGATGCACTCGGCGCGTTCCCGCTGCCGGTCGAGGTAATTCCCATGGCCGCCCAGCAGATCGCGCGCCGCTTCGAGGCCCGGGGCGCGAGCGCGACGCTGCGCCTGCGCGATGGCCAGTCCCTGGTGACCGACAACGGCCAGCACATTCTGGATGTGCGCGGCCTGTCGATTGCCGATCCGCTGGCGTTCGAATCCGAAGTCAACCAGTGGCCCGGCGTGGTCACCGTGGGCGTGTTTGCGCACCAGAAAGCTTCGGTGTGCCTGCTGGGCACGGCGCAGGGCGTGCGCACCATCGCCTATTGATCACCCGGCCTGCGCGGCCTGCTCAGAAACTCAGGCCTGCGGGGTTGGTCGGTGTCACCCGGTTGGTTGATGCGGGGGGCGCGGGCATGCGGCGCTCGGTTTCGGCGGGCGCTGCAGCGGGGGCTGGCGCCGGCGCCGGTGCCAGTGGGCGCACAGGCGCCTGGCGATAGTTCGCGGGCAGGGCCGAAGTCTGGGGGTAGCCTGCGGCATCGAGGTATTGCCCCCATTCGCCGGCCGCAAAGCCCGTGAGGTGCTGGCGGCCTATGGTTGCAAACGGCAGCTGGCTCTGGCCGCTGAGCGACTGCAGGGCCTGCACGTCGGCGTTCGTCTGCACGCTCAGTTCGGTGAACGGAATGCCGCGTGTCACCAGCAGCGCACGCGCGCTGGCGCAGGGGCTGCAATCGCTGCCGGTGTAGAGGGTCACGGGAAAGCGCGCCTGTACCTCGCGCAGCGCATGGGGCAGCGCGTCGCCGGCATTGGCGGGAGCGCGCGCGTCTTCGGCCGTCACGGCCGCGCGTGCGGTGTTCGGTTCACGGTCGGAAAACGTCACGCGCCCATCGGCGCCCACGCTGCGGTAGATGACCTGGGCCTGAGCCTCATGGACCGTGAACGCAGCCATGGTGAGCACCATGGCTGCAACCAGTGCCGAGCGATGCGAAACGGACGAAACAAGCATGGCAGCAACCTGGTGAGTGGAAGGGGCTGAACGCAGGGCGTGCGGGCGGCAAGCCGCCCGCACTGGTTCAGGCCGCAGCGGGTTCGGCCATGCCCTGGTGGCGCAGCAAGGCGTCCAGCGAAGGCTCGCGGCCGCGGAAGGCCTTGAACGATTCCATCGCCGGGCGGCTGCCACCGGCTTCGAGGATGGCGGCGCGGTAGCGGCGGCCGGTCTCGGGCGCGTTGCTGCCGTCGGAGCGCTGGGTTTCCTCGAACGCCGCATAGGCGTCGGCGCTCAGCACCTCGGCCCATTTGTAGCTGTAGTAGCCCGCGGCGTAGCCGCCCGCGAAGATGTGGCTGAACGTGTGGGCCGTGCGGCTGTAGGGCGGCGCGGGCAGCACGGCGACTTCGGCGCGCACCTGGGCCAGCAGCGGCATGATGTCGTCGGCCGGCTGGTGCGTGGTGTGCAGCAGCATGTCGAACAGCGAGAACTCGATCTGGCGCAGCGTGCCCATGCCGCTTTGGAAGTTCTTCGCGGCCAGCATCTTGTCGAACAGCGCGCGCGGCAGCGGCTCGCCGGTTTCCACATGGGCGGTCATGTGCTCGAGCACGTTCCATTCCCAGCAGAAGTTTTCCATGAACTGGCTGGGCAGCTCGACCGCATCCCATTCGACGCCGCTGATGCCCGAGACATCGCGCTCGTTGACCTGGGTCAGCAGGTGGTGCAGGCCATGGCCGGTTTCGTGGAACAGCGTGATCACGTCATCGTGCGTGAGCAGCGCGGGCTTGCCGTCGACACCATCGGCGAAATTGCAGACCAGATGGGCCACGGGCGTTTGCAGCGCGTGGTTGTCGGGGCGCAGCCAGCGCGCGCGCACGTCGTCCATCCAGGCGCCGCCGCGCTTGCCCTTGCGCGCGGGCTGGTCGAGGTAGAACTGGCCGACCAGCTCGGGGCCGTTGCTGCCCGCGCGCTCGATGCGGTA
Organism: Pantoea sp. 18069; assembly: GCF_902706035.1. Classification (GTDB taxonomy): domain Bacteria; phylum Pseudomonadota; class Gammaproteobacteria; order Burkholderiales; family Burkholderiaceae_C; genus Comamonas. The sequence continues at coordinate 141,889 of NZ_CACSJA010000010.1, forward strand.
GAACTCGACGGCCGGGTTCCAGACGGGAGCGACATCGCGGCGGATGCTGACTTCGAACAGGGTTTCGACGATCTTGAACAGGCCGGCGAGCACCTTGGGCGCGGGGAAGTATTGCTTGACTTCCTGCTCGCTGAACGCATAGCGCGCTTCCTTGAGCTTCTCCGAGACATAGCTCCAGTCCCAGGGCTGGGGATCGTCCAGGCCCAGTTCCTGGGCCGCGAAGGCGCGCAGGTCGGCGACATCCTTTTCGGCATAGGGACGCGCGCGGCGCGCGAGATCGCGCAGGAAGGTGATGACTTCGGCCGGCGACTGGGCCATCTTGGTGACCAGCGACAGGTCGGCGAAGGTGGCGTAACCCAGCAGCTGGGCTTCCTCCTGGCGCAAGGCCAGGATTTCGCGGATGTTGGCGCTGTTGTCGAATTTCGTGGCATCGCCCGCGGCCTGGTCGGAGGCGCGCGTCACATAGGCCTTGTAGAGCGTTTCGCGCAGGCTGCTGCTGCGCGCGAACTGCATCACGGGCAGGTAGCAGGGCATCTTCAGCGTGAGCTTGTAGCCGGCCTTGTCTTCGGCCTCGGCTGCGGCACGCGCGGCCTGCTGCACATCGGCGGGCACGCCGTCGAGCTCCTCTAGCGTGGCGTAATACGCAAACGCATCGGTGGCGTCTAGCGCGTTCTCGCTGAACTTCTGGCTCAGCTCGGCCGAGCGTTCCTGGATCTGCGCGAAGCGCAGCTTGGCCTCGCCCTGCAGCTCCGCGCCCGAAAGCACGAAGTTGCGGATGGCGTTGTCCCAGGCCCGGCGCTGCTCGGGGTTGAGTGCGGTCGGGTCAATGGCCTTGTACTTGGCGTACAGCCGCTCGTCGGCGCCCAGGCGGGTCCAGAACTCGGTGACCTTGGGCAGGGCTTCGTTGTAGGCGGCGCGCAGCTCGGGCGTGTCGGCCACGCTGTTGAGGTGGCTCACGGCGCCCCAGGCGCTGGAGAATTTTTCGGTCGCGACATCGAGCACGCCGGCAATCGATTCCCAGCGCGCGGGAAAGTCCGCGGCCGTGACCGTTTCCAGGGCCTGGCTGGCCTGCTCCATCAGAACGTGGATCGCGGGCTCCACATGTTCGGGCTGGATGCGGTCGAACAGCGGCAGGTCGGTTTTGTCGAGAAGTGGATTGCTCATGCGTGCTTATGTGGCGACGTAACTAATAATTTCAAGCTGGAAAATACTGCAGAGCTATGCCAAGTTCGATGCGTGAGCGGCGCCGGGCCGTCCTGGGCGGCACCCCCCCAGCCGCGAGGGCTCCCATGGGGGGCAGCGCAGCCACACGAAGTGGGCAAGCGTGGGGGCTATGTCCGTTCAGCCGCTTCCACGGTGCTTACCAAAAGCATGGTAATGGTCATGGGGCCGACACCGCCGGGCACGGGGGTAATGTAGCCCGCGATTTCCTTGACGCCCGCGAAGTCCACGTCGCCGCAGAGCTTGCCTTCGTCGTTGCGGTTCATGCCCACGTCGATCACCACGGCGCCGGGCTTGACCATGTCGGCCGTGAGCACATTGCGCTTGCCAACGGCAGCGACCACGATGTCGGCCTGGCGCGTCATGGCCGCGAGGTCGGCCGTGCCGCTGTGGCACACGGTCACGGTGGCATTGGCCTGCAGCAGCATCATGGCCATGGGCTTGCCGACGATGTTCGAGCGGCCGATGACCACGGCGTGCTTGCCGCGCAGGTCCTTCATGCCTATGGATTCAAGCATCTTCATGCAGCCGTAGGGCGTGCAGGCCTTGAAGCCGACTTCACCGACCATCAGCGCGCCGGCGCTGGCGACGTGAAAGCCGTCGACGTCCTTGAGCGGCGAGATGGCTTCGATGACCTTGTGGTCGTCGATGTGCGCGGGCAGGGGCAGTTGCACCAGGATGCCGTGGATGCCGGGATCGTTGTTGAGCGCTTCGACGCGCGCCAGCAGTTCGGCCTCGGTCAGGCTCGCGTCGTACTTCTCGAGCACCGAGTGCAGGCCGGCTTCCTCGCAGGCCTTGACCTTGTTGCGCACATAGACCTGGCTGGCGGGGTTGTCGCCCACCAGCACGACGGCCAGTCCGGGAATGACGCCGCGCGCCTTGAGCGCTGCTGCGCGCGTGGCGACTTCCGAGCGCAGTTGGCGGGAGAGGGCGTTGCCGTCGATGAGTTGGGCTGTCATGTTTGAAATCTCAATAAAAAATGCTGCTAGCACCGTGGGGCACTAGCAGCCGTGGACCATGCGTAATTTTAAACAGCCTCTGCAACTCCCGCATTACCCTTGATCTAGGCAGTCGACATGTCCCAATTCCGAGGGGGCGCCGAGCAAGGGCCGCCCCGCAGCGAGGGCGCCGTCCCCCTCCACCGAAGGATGAGAGGGGGAAGCCGCATAGCGGCTCAGGGGGTGATCCACATTCAGGCGGCGACCTTGCCCGTGGGCTGGTTTTGTCCCAGTGCAATTTTCAGCAGATCGGCCACGGTGTTGGCGTTGAGCTTTTCCATGATGTTGGCGCGGTGCGCTTCCACGGTCTTGATGCTGATGCCCAGATCGTCGGCGATCTGCTTGTTCAGGCGGCCGGCGACGATGCGCTCGAGCACCTGGGCCTCACGGCTGGTGAGCTTGGACAGCAGCGCGTCGCGGCTCGCGGCCTGCTGGTGGCCGGCGAACGCATCGCGGGCGTGGTCCAGCATGCGCTCGACCAGGCCCAGCAGCTCTTCTTCATTGAACGGCTTCTGGATGAAGTCCAGCGCACCCTTCTTCATGGTGTTCACCGCCATGGGCACGTCGCCGTGGCCCGTGATGAACACGATGGGCAGCGGGGACTTGCGTTCGATCAGGCGGTCCTGCAGTTCCAGGCCCGTCATTCCGCCCATGCGGATGTCGACGATCAGACAGGCGACTTCGCGGGGGTCGTAGCGCGCCAGAAAGGATTCTGCGGCGTCGAAGCAGCGCACGCGGTAGTCCTTGCCTTCGAGCAACCACTGCAACGAATCACGGACGGCCTCGTCGTCGTCAACCACATACACAGTGCCTTTTTTCGGAATCAAACTCATGCAATCGTCCTTGGTGTGGGTTCGGTTGTCGTGGTGAGTGTTGTCGCATCCACAGGAGCCGCGAGCGGCAGCCAGAAAGTGAAGCGGCAGCCTATGACATCGGAGCCATTGTAGAGGTTCTCCGCGTGCATTCGACCGTGGTGCGACTCGACGATGCTGCGGCACAGATTCAGCCCCATGCCCATGCCTTCGCTCTTGGTGGTGAAGAAGGCCTCGAACAGGCGTTCCAGCACTTCGGGCGGCAGGCCCTTGCCCGTGTCCTGCACGGTGAATTCGACCACCTGCTGGCCTTCGATCTCGCGCGGCAGCACGCTCAGCTCCACGCTGCGCTGGTGGCCCGGGCGCTGCGAGTTCTCGATCGACTCGGCGCCGTTCTTCATCAGGTTGACCAGCACCTGCTCGATCAGGATGGCGTCGGCCATCACCGGCGGCAGCCGCTCGGCGATATGGTGGGTCAGGCGCACGTTGTGGCGGCGCAGTTCGATGTCGGCAAGCTCCACGGCTTCGCTGACCATGTCGGCGACATGGGCCAGCGTGCGATTGGGTTCGCTGCGCTTCACGAAGGCGCGTATGCGCTGGATGATCTGGCCCGCGCGCTGGGCCTGGTGGGCGGTTTTCTGCAGCGCCGTCAGCAGCATCTCCTGGCTCAACTGGCCGCTTTGGCTGCGCGAGATCATACCGCTGCAGTAGTTGCTGATGGCGGTGAGCGGCTGGTTGAGTTCGTGCGCCACGCTCGATGCCATCTCCCCCATGGTGATCAGGCGGCTGATGGATTGCGCGTGTTCGGCCTGGCGCGCGGCCTGCTCCTGCGCCAGGCGCCGGGGCGTGATGTCGGTGGCGATCACCATCTGCGCGAGCCGCCCGTCGACCCAGCTCAGGTAGCGCGAGCGCACTTCCAGCCATTTGCCCAGGTCGGGCAGGAAGATTTCGGCGTTTTCGCTGCGTGCGCTGGTCAGCGGGTCGGCGGGCAGGCCCATCAGTCCGTCCTCGTCGTCCATGTTGGAGTCGGTGTGGCGTGCGGGCAGCACGCCGGCCTGCGCGACGAGCTGCAGGTGGCCATCGGTCTGCGAGCCGAACCACTGGCGGTAGAGCTTGTTGGCGAACAGCAGCTCGGCGCTGCCCAGCGGCGCCACCGACACCGAGGCATCGAGCGCTTCGAGCACGATGGTGAAGCGCTCGTGCGAGGCCGACAGCTGCTCGCGTATGCGGTTGGGCTCGGTGATGTCGGTCATCGACGACATCCAGCCGGTGTGCTGGCCATGGGCGTCGATCAGCGGCGAGACATACAGCCGCGCATCGAACTGGCTGCCGTTCTTGCGCTGCACGCGCACCTGGAAGCCGCCGACGATGGTCTTGCCGCTGAGCTCGTCGCGCAGCTTCAGGCGCAGGCTGTCGTATTCATTGCTCGGCCAATAGCTGTAGGGCGGCAACTGGCCGACCAGATCGCTTTCGCTCCAGCCCGTCATCTGGCAGAACGCGGCGTTGACATAGGTGATCCGGCCTTCGAGGTCGAGCGCGCGCATGCCCGTGAGCACCGAGTTCTCCATCGCGCGGCGGAAGTTGGTTTCGGCGACCAGCGCTTCCTGGGCGCGCATGCGCCGGCGCGTATGGCGCCAGGTAGCCAGCAGCAGCCAGGCCGTCATCGCGCTGAGCGTGCCGACCAGCCAGAACAGGCTGTTGCCGACAAAGCCCAGCGACGTGCGGTAGGCCTGGGCGCGCAGCACCAGGCCGCTGCCCACGGGCGAGACCGGAACCTCATATTCGTTGGCGCGGTCGCGCCACCAGCGCCAGGTGTTGCCGTTGGCGCGCTGGGGCAGGGCGGTGCCGGCCAGCAGCTGGCCGCTGCCGTCGAGCATGGTGACCGCGTAGCGCGCGAGCACTTCGGTTGGCGTGCCGTAGCGCAGCAGGCTGTCGACCGAGTATTCGCCCAGCACCACGCCGCCAAAGCCGCCCGTGCTGTTGATCGGTACCTGCAGTTGCAGCATCGGTACCGGCTCGCCCGCAATGGCGACCGATTGCGCATAGACCGGCTGCTGCAGGTCCTGCACCTGCGCGAAGGTCCGGGCGGTGTCGCCGGGCCGCAGGATTTCGCCGGCGATGCGCAACTGTTCGCTGTGCACCGTGGGCGCGGAATGGCTGGCGCGTATGCGCTGGCGCTCGTCGATCCAGCTGATCGACTGGAGCTCCGGGTACTGGGTGATCAGCGCTTCGCTGCGGCGCGCAAAATCCCCTCTGCCCAGCTCCTGGTTGGCGATGTCGCGTGCCACGCGCATCAACTGCTCCTGGCGTTCGAGCAGCCGCAGGCGCACGCGCTGCTGGGCGTATTCGACGTCGCGGCGCAGCGCTTCCTGTTCGCGCTCGACCTCTTCCACGCGCAGATACCAGAAAGCGACGACGATGGCCGCGAGGAACATCAATACCGCCGCGAGCGGGGCCAGCGCGGCGAAGCGATCCTGGCGGGTCGGGGAGAGGCTGCGCCACCAGCTGCGCCACCAGCGCACGGGTGCGGCGACGAGCGTGTCGGACAAGGCGTTGGGCGCGGTGGGTTTCGCGGCGGGCGTGGCGGCAATGGGGTCCATGGCCTGAGTGTAGAGGAGGAGTGCCGGGTTTTTTCGCGCGCTTCAGACGGCGGCCAATTTGTGCGTTTGCAGCAAAATATCACATTATGAAATTGAGAAGCATAATTTGAAATTTGCTGAAAATGTGCGAAACTTCCGCTCGATTCATTCAGTGACGGCGCATTTGCGGCCGGGCGCGCAAGCCGCTGGTTGACCAATTGGCAAGGGCGTTTACGCCCCATGACAATGGGCACAAGGCCACTGTTCGTTTATCGCCTATTGCCAGGAGACACCATGACAGCTCAGACCGACCCTCAGGCCGGCGCCGGCGCCACCCCCGTGGCCAGCACCGATCAGCAAGAAACCCGCGAATGGATGGACGCGCTGTCCGCCGTGATCGACCGTGAGGGCGCGCAGTACGCCCACGCACTGCTCGAAGAGCTGCTCGAACACGCGCGCCAGAACAGCGTGGACCGACCTTTCTCCGCCAACACCGGCTATGTGAACACGCTCGAGACGTCGCAGGAAGCGCGCTGTCCCGGCAACCTCGAGCTCGAAGGCCGCCTGCGCGCCTACATGCGCTGGAACGCGATGGCGATGGTCGTCAAGGCCAACCGCATCCACCCGCCCGAAGGCGGCGACCTGGGCGGCCACATCGGCTCCTTCGCTTCGCTGGCCAACATGTTCGGCGCGGGCTTCAACCATTTCTGGCATGCCGAGAGCGAAAACCACGGCGGCGATTGTCTCTACATCCAGGGCCATGTGTCGCCCGGCATCTATGCGCGCGCCTACCTCGAAGGCCGCATCAGCGAAGAGCAACTGCTGAATTTCCGCCAGGAAGTCGACGGCAAGGGCCTGTCGAGCTACCCGCATCCCAAGCTGATGCCCGAGTTCTGGCAGTTCCCCACGGTCTCCATGGGCCTGGGCCCGCTGATGGCGATCTACCAGGCGCGCTTTCTCAAGTACCTGCACGCCCGCGGCATTGCCAACACCGAGAACCGCAAGGTCTGGGTGTTCTGCGGCGACGGTGAAATGGACGAAGTGGAATCGCTGGGCGCGATTTCGCTGGCAGCGCGCGAAAAGCTCGACAACCTGATCTTCGTCATCAACTGCAACCTGCAGCGCCTGGACGGCCCGGTGCGCGGCAACGGCAAGATCATCCAGGAACTCGAAGGCGAATTCCGCGGCTCGGGCTGGAACGTGATCAAGCTGATCTGGGGCAAGGGCTGGGACGAGCTGCTGGCCAAGGACAAGGACGGCGTGCTGCGCAAGATCATGATGGAGTGCAACGACGGTGACTACCAGTCGTTCAAGGCCAACGACGGTGCCTACGTGCGCAAGAACTTCTTCGGCCGCGACCCGCGCGCGCTGAAGCTGGTCGAGCACATGAGCGACGACGAAATCTGGAACCTGCGCCGCGGCGGCCACGATTCGCAGAAGGTCTACGCGGCCTTCCATTCGGCGAACGAGCACAAGGGCCAGCCCACGGTGCTGCTGGTCAAGACCGTCAAGGGCTTCGGCATGGGCAAGATCGGTGAAGGCAAGAACACCGTGCACCAGACCAAGAAGCTCGGCGACGAAGACATCAAGGCCTTCCGCGACCGCTTCAACATTCCGATTCCCGACAGCCAGATCGCCGACCTGCCGTTCTACAAGCCGGCCGACGACACACCGGAAATGCGTTACCTGCACGAGCGCCGCAAGGCGCTGGGCGGCTACCTGCCCAAGCGCCGCGTGAAGGCCGACGAGCAGTTCACCGCGCCGGCGCTGGAGACCTTCAAGGCCATCCTCGAGCCCACGCCCGAAGGCCGTGAGATCTCGACCACCCAGGCCTATGTGCGCTTCCTCACGCAACTGCTGCGCGACAAGGAAATCGGCCCGCGCGTCGTGCCCATCCTGGTCGATGAGGCGCGTACGTTCGGCATGGAAGGCCTGTTCCGCCAGATCGGCATCTACAACCCCGCAGGCCAGCAGTACACCCCGGTCGACAAAGACCAGGTCATGTACTACCGCGAAGACAAGGCCGGCCAGATCCTGCAGGAAGGCATCAACGAAGCCGGCGGCATGTCCAGCTGGATTGCCGCAGCCACGAGCTACAGCACCAGCAACCGGATCATGATCCCGTTCTATGTCTACTACTCGATGTTCGGCTTCCAGCGCGTGGGCGACCTGGCCTGGGCAGCGGGCGACATGCAGGCACGCGGCTTCCTGCTCGGCGGCACGTCGGGGCGCACGACGCTCAACGGCGAAGGCCTGCAGCACGAAGACGGCCACAGCCACATCCTGGCCAACACCGTTCCCAACTGCATCAGCTACGACCCGACCTTCGCCCACGAAGTCGCGGTGATCATGCGCGAAGGCCTGCGCCGCATGGTGCAGGAGCAGGAAAACGTCTTCTATTACCTGACGCTGCTCAACGAGAACTATGCAATGCCAGGCCTGACGCCCGGCACCGAAGATCAGATCATCAAGGGCATGTACCAGTGCAAGGCCGGCATCAAGGTGCCGACCACGGGCCTGCGCGTGCAACTGCTCGGTTCGGGCACCATCCTGCGCGAATCGCTGTTCGCCCAGGAGCTGCTGCTCAATGACTGGGGCGTTGCCGCCGACGTCTGGAGCTGCCCGAGCTTCAACGAACTGACCCGCGACGGCCAGGACGTGGACCGCTGGAACCTGCTGCACCCGCTGGAGACTTCGCGCCAGGCGTTTGTCACGCAGCAGCTCGCCGGCACCACCGGCCCGGTGATCGCGTCGACCGACTACATGAAGGCCTACGCCGAGCAGATCCGTGCCTATATCCCCAAGGGCCGCATCTACAAGGTGCTGGGCACCGACGGTTTCGGCCGTTCGGACTTCCGCCGCAAGCTGCGCGAGCATTTCGAGATCGACCGCCACTACATCGTCGTGTCGGCCCTGCGCGGCCTGGCCGACGCGGGCCAGCTGCCCATGACCAAGGTGGCCGAAGCGATTGCCAAGTACGGCATCCAGGTCGACAAGATCAACCCGCTGAACGCCTAAGAATTCCGGGAGACATATATGGCATTGGTAGACATTCAAATTCCGGACATCGGTGATTTCGACGAGGTGTCGGTGATCGAAGTACTGGTTCAGGTGGGCGACACGATCAAGGCCGAGCAATCGCTGCTGACCGTGGAATCCGACAAGGCCTCGATGGAAATTCCGTCGAGCCATGCGGGTGTGCTCAAGGAGCTGCGCGTGGCGCTGGGCGACAAGGTCAAGCAGGGCTCGGTGATCGCGGTCATCGAAAGCGCGGCAGCAGCAGCGGCCCCTGCAGCAGCGGCCCCCGCTGCTGCTTCCCCTGCTCCCGCTCCCGCTCCCGCTCCCGCTCCCGCTCCCGCTCCCGCTCCCGCTCCCGCTCCCGCTCCCGCTCCCGCTCCCGCTCCCGCTCCCGCTCCCGCTCCCGCTCCCGCGGCACAAGCCGCCGCGGCGCCGGATCCCGCCGCCGCCGCCGCCGCAGGACCGGCCGAAACCATCGCCCTGAAAATCCCCGACATCGGCGACTTCAAGGACGTGGCCGTGACCGAGATTCTGGTCAAGGTCGGCGACACCGTGGCGGCCGAGCAGTCGCTGTTCACCGTGGAATCCGACAAGGCGTCGATGGAGATTCCATCGCCGGCCGCCGGCGTGATCAAGGCGCTGACGCTCAAGGTCGGCGACACGGTCAATATCGGTGACGTGATCGGTGAAATCGAAGGCACGGCAGCCGCTGGGGCGTCAGCACCTGCTGCTGCCGCACCCGCAGCGGCGGCGCCCGCCCCAGCTGCTGCAGCACCTG